>NZ_JBTOLK010000002.1:0-377405 GCF_054551755.1 Rathayibacter sp. CAU 1779 | reverse complement strand
CGTCCAGCGAGCCGCGCCGATCGGGTCACGCCGAAGCGTTGACGATGAAGTCGACGGCGTCGCCGACGGTCTTGAGATTCTTGACCTCTTCGTCCGGGATCTTGACGTCGAACTTGTCCTCGGCGTTGACCACGATGGTCATCATCGAGATCGAGTCGATGTCGAGGTCGTCGGTGAACGACTTGTCGTACTCGACGGTGTCGGTCGCGATGCCGGTCTCGTCGTTGATCAGCTCGGCAAGGCCGGCGAGGACTTCTTCGCGGGAAAGTGCCATGGGTTGGTTTCTCCTTGGGTGTCAGTGACAGCAGAACAGTCTAAATGCGATTGAGGGGAGGGCCGGGCGAGCTGGCTCGTCTGGCCGACCCGATTGAGCGATTGAGCGGCGAAGCCACGATGAAGGTGATTCGGGGCCGTTCAGGGCAGCACGACGACCTGCGCCCCGAACACGAGGCCGGCGCCGAAGCCGATTTGCAGGGCGAGCGTACCGCTCAGTTCCGGATGCTCCGACAACAGCCGGTGGGCCGCGAGCGGAATCGAGGCTGCCGATGTGTTGCCCGTCGTCTCGATGTCGCGTGCGATCACGACCGTCTCCGGAAGCTTCAGCTGCTTCGCCAGCTCGTCGACGATGCGCATGTTCGCCTGGTGGGGGATGAACGCTGAGAGGTCGCCAGGCTCGATGCCGGCAGCCTCGATGGCGCGCCGCGCCACCTTGACCATCTCCCAGACGGCCCAGCGGAACACGGACGGTCCGTCCTGCCGCAGTGTCGGCCAGCCGGCCTCCCCGTCGCGGAACTCGACGAGCGTGTGGTCCATGCCGACCGTGTCCGCCTTGGATCCGTCGGATCCCCAGACTGTGGGGGCGATGCCGGGCTCGTCGCTGGGTCCGATCACCGCTGCGCCCGCGCCGTCTCCCAAGAGGAACGAGATGCTGCGGTCGGTCGGATCGACGACATCCGACAGCTTCTCGGCGCCGACGACGACCGCGTAGTGGGCAGCGCCCGTGCGGATGAGCGCGTCGGCCTGGGCGACCGCGTACGCGTATCCGGCGCAGGCGGCGTTCAGGTCGTAGGCGGCGGCGGGGTTCGCGCCGATCCGATCCGCGACGACGGCGGACATCGACGGGGTCTGGCGCGCGTTGCTGATCGTGGCGATGAGCACGAGGTCGATGTCGGATGGCGCGATGCCGGACTTCTCGACCGCCTCGCGGGCGGCATCCGTCGCGAGATCCTCGGCGAGCACGTCATGCGGCGCACGAGCACGCGTGATGATGCCGGTGCGCTGACGGATCCATTCGTCCGACGAGTTGATCGGCCCGACGAGGTCGTCGTTCGGGACGGCGTTGCTGCCGCGCGCGGCTCCGAGCGACAGGATTCGCGTGTACTGCGGTCCGGTCGACTGGTTCAGTCGGGGAGTGCTCATGTTCAGTCTTCGCTTCCTGCGGCGGTGAGCAGGTCCACTGCCGCGGTGAGGTCGTCGGGCGTCTTGATCGCGACAGCGGGCACGCCCTTGAGGCCGCGCTTGGCCAAGCCGGTGAGCGCACCGCCAGGGGTCAGCTCGATCAGGCCGGTGATTCCGGCCGACTCGAAGGATGCCATGCAGAGGTCCCAGCGGACGGGAGATGCCACCTGACCGACCATCAGCTGAAGGTACGACGATCCGGACTCGACGACGGATCCGTCTCTGTTGGTCCAGATGGCCAGTTCGGGATCGGAGACCTCGAAGTCCGCGACGACCTTCTGCAGATCGTCTCGCGCCGGCTGCATGTAGTGGGTGTGGAAGGCACCGGCCACCTGGAGCGGGACGACGCGCGTTCCGCGGAGCGGTTCCTCCGCGAGGCGGGCCAGGGCATCCAGCGCACCGGCGACCACGATCTGGCCACCGCCGTTGAAGTTCGCGGGCTCAAGGCCGAAGCCCGTGATGTGCTCGATCACGGCGTCCTGATCGCCGCCGAGGACGGCGCTCATGCCCGTCGGTGTCGCTGCTGCAGCGTCGGCCATCAGTACGGCCCTTGCGCGCACGAAGCGGAGCGCGTCGTCCTCGGAGAGGATGCCCGCACCGGCCGCCGCCGCGGCTTCACCGACCGAGTGGCCGGCGATGCCGCCGATCTGCGCGTCGGGAGCCGCCGAGCGAAGCGCGTGCAGGGCGACGATGCTGGCGGCGACGATGAGCGGCTGGGCGATGGACGTGTCGCGGATCGTCTCGGCGTCCGATTCGGTGCCGTGCCTGACGAGGTCGACGCCGGTCACCTCCGAAAAACGTTCGACGAGGGCGCGAGACTCCGCATCGGCCAGCCAGGGCGTGAGGAATCCGGGGGTTTGCGAGCCCTGTCCGGGGCAGGCGACGACGATCACCGTTCTAGTCTGCCAATCGTCTCGATGGCATCCGTGTCGGGGTTCGATGAACTCCTGCCGGATCGTTTGTCGGTGTCGTACATCGTTGTGCGTCTCCTGTTCGGTTTTCGGGTACGGCGGCGCCGATGCCACGGCACGCGTCGACGACCATCGGTCTAGCGCCTCCGGACCGGCGCGTCCGGCTCGTTGATGGAGCCGACGATGAGTGCTGCCTGCAGGATGAGCGCTTCACGCGCCCCCGTTGCATCCCAGCCGATGACATCCGTGACGCGCTTGAGCCGGTAGCGCACCGTGTTGGGGTGCACGAAGAGCTCGCGCGCCGTGGCCTCGAGCGAGCGGCCGTTGTCGAGGTAGCTCCAGAGCGTGTTCAGCAGCTCGGGGGAGTGTGCCTGCAGCGGTCGGTAGATGCGGTTCACGAGAGTGCTCCTGGCCAGCGCATCGCCGGCGAACGCACGCTCGGGAAGCAGGTCGTCTGCATGGACCGGCCGCGGGCAATTGCGCCACGCTTTGGCGACCGCGAAACCGGCGAGTGCAGCGCGTGCGCTTTTGGAGGCGTCGACCAGACCGGGAACCTCGTGGCCGAGCACCAGGTGCCCCGGTCCGAAGCCCGGCTCGAGTTGTTGCGCGATCTCCATGAACGTGACCGAGTTCGACGTGCCGACCTCCTCGGGCTCGCTGGAACGCGGCTGAGCGCGTCCGATCACGAGCACCAGGCGGGATCCCTGCACGCCGATGAGCACGTCGGCCGCCATGTGTCTGGCGATGCGCCGCAGCGCGTCGACGTCGAGCTGCTTCGGTGCGGTGCCGACGAGCACGCTCACCTCGCCGTGTCCGTGCCATCCGAGGGCGGCTATCCGGCTGGGGAGCTCGTCGTCGTACTCGCCGGTGAGGATGGAGTCCACGACGAGCGCTTCGAGGCGTGCGTCCCAGAGGCCGCGCGCCTCTGCGGCACGTGCATAGACATCCGCCGCACCGAACGCGATCTCGCGGGAGTACAACAGGATGGCCTCGCGCAGCTCCTCGTTGCCTCCGGTGCGTACGCGGTCCTCGACCACCTCGACGGTCACGCGGATCAGCTGCAGCGTCTGCTGCAGCGAGACGGACCGGAGCAGCTCGCGGGGAGCTGCTCCGAACACGTCCGCCGCGATCCAGGGCGTCGAGCGCGGATCGTCGAACCATGCGATGAACGAGGTGATGCCCGCCTGCGCCACCAGGCCGACGGCGGAACGCCGGCCCGGTGGCATCTCCCGATACCACGGGAGCGTGTCTTCGAGCCGTTTCAGCGTCGCTGTCGCGAGCTCACCTGAGATCTTCCGCAACCAGGCGAGGGTTTCTTCCTTGGTCTTCGGCTTCGCCACGTGCGCGCTGCCTAGCTCTCGCCGCCGGCGACCCCCGTGGTGCCGGCATTGACGTCGTAGAGCCGGTAGCGCTCGATGGCCTGAGCAGGAGCCGAGGCGTCGACCTGTCCGCGCGCGGCGAGCAGTTCGAGGGTGCGCACCACCATCGACGGTCCGTCGATCTTGAAGAACCGGCGTGCGGCGGCGCGAGTGTCCGAGAACCCGAAGTCATCGGCGCCGAGCGTCGCGAACTCGCCGGGGACATACGCGCGGATCTGGTCGGGAACCGCGTGGGCGTAGTCCGTCGTCGCAACGAACGGACCCTCGGCACCGGCGAGCTTGCTCGTCACGTAGGGGACGCGCTTCTCCTCGTCCGGGTGCAGGAAGTTGTGCTCGTCGGCGGCCAGGCCGTCGCGACGAAGCTCGTTCCAGCTCGTGACGCTCCAGACTTCGGCGCGAACGCCCCAGTCGTTCGCCAGCAGCTCCTGCGCCTCGAGGGCCCACGGCACGGAGACGCCTGACCCCAGCAACTGCGCCCTTGGCCCGTCGCCCTCCGCAGCGCGCAGCTTGTAGATGCCGCGCACGACGCCGTCCACGTCGAGCCCCTCCGGCTCGGCCGGCTGGACCATCGGCTCGTTGTACACCGTGAGGTAGTACATGACGTTGGGATCCGGGTGGTTGCCGCCGTACATCCGCTCCAGACCGGCTTCGACGATGTGCCCGATCTCGTACGCGTACGCCGGGTCATACGTCACCACGGCTGGATTGGTCGCGGCGAGCATGGGGGAGTGGCCGTCCGCGTGCTGGAGGCCTTCGCCCGTGAGCGTGGTCCGCCCGGCCGTCGCGCCCATGATGAAGCCCCGAGCCATCTGGTCGCCGGCCGCCCACATCGCGTCGCCCGTGCGTTGGAACCCGAACATCGAGTAGAAGACGTAGACCGGGATGAGCGGCTCGCCGTGCGTCGCGTAGGAGGTTCCGACGTTCGTGAAGGCGGCCATGGCGCCGGCCTCGTTGATGCCCACGTGGATGATCTGGCCCTGCGGGCTCTCCTTGTAGGAGAGCAGCAGCTCGCGGTCGACCGAGGTGTAGTGCTGTCCGTTCGGGTTGTAGATCTTGGCGTTCGGGAAGAACGCGTCGATGCCGAATGTGCGGGCCTCGTCGGGGATGATCGGCACGATGCGGTGACCGAAGCCCTTGACCCGCAGCAGGTCCTTCAGCAGACGAACGAATGCCATCGTGGTGGCGATCTCCTGCGTGCCGGATCCGCGACGCGAGACGGCGTACGCGCTGTCGTCAGGCAGCGGGATCTGCGTGTACTTCGACCGACGCTCCGGCAGGAATCCGCCGAGTGCCCGACGACGCTCCAGCATGTACTGGATGGCCTCGTCGTTCTCGCCCGGGTGGTAGTAGGGCGGGAGGTACGGGTTCTCGGCGAGCTGCTCATCCGTGATCGGGATGTGCATGGAGTCGCGGAACGTCTTGAGGTTGTCCAGCGTCATCTTCTTCATCTGGTGGGTCGCGTTGCGGCCCTCGAAGTGCGGACCCAGGCCGTAGCCCTTGATGGTCTTGGCGATGATGACGGTCGGCTGGCCCTTGTGCTCGAGCGCGGCCTTGAAAGCGGCGTACACCTTGCGGTAGTCGTGTCCGCCGCGCTTCAGGTTCCAGATCTGCTCGTCGGTGTAGTCCTTGACGAGCTCCAGCGCCCGCGGGTCTTTGCCGAAGAAGTGCTCGCGCACGTAGGCGCCGCTTTCGGCCTTGTACGTCTGGTAGTCGCCATCCGGCGTCGTGTTCATGATGTTGAGCAGCGCGCCGTCGGTGTCCTTGGCCAGCAGGTCGTCCCATTCGCGGCCCCAGACGACCTTGATGACGTTCCAGCCGGCTCCGCGGAAGAAGCTCTCGAGCTCCTGGATGATTTTGCCGTTGCCGCGCACAGGACCGTCGAGACGCTGCAGGTTCGCGTTGATCACGAAGGTGAGGTTGTCGAGACCCTCGTTCGCTGCGACCTGCAGCTGACCGCGGCTTTCGACCTCGTCCATCTCTCCGTCACCGAGGAACGCCCAGACGTGCTGGTCGGACGCGTCCTTGATGCCGCGGTTGGTGAGGTACCTGTTGAGCTGTGCCTGGTAGATCGCGTTGATCGGTCCGAGACCCATCGAAACCGTCGGGAACTGCCAGAACTCCGGCATGAGTCGCGGATGCGGGTAGGAGGAGAGGCCGTTCGGGGCGTGAGACTTCTCTTGACGGAATCCGTCGAGCTGGTCTGCCGACAGTCTGCCCTCGAGGAAGGCTCGGGCGTAGGGGCCGGGGGAGGCGTGGCCCTGGATGAAGATCTGGTCGCCGCCGCCCGGGTGGTTCTGGCCACGGAAGAAGTGGTTGAATCCGACCTCGTAGAGCGCGGCGCTCGACGCGTAGGTGGAGATGTGCCCGCCCACCGCGATTCCCGGACGCTGGGCGCGGTGCACGAGGATCGCGGCATTCCAGCGGATCCACGCCCGGTAGCGGCGCTCGATCTCCTCGTCACCGGGAAAGTCCGGCTCGTTCTCCGGGGCGATGGTGTTGATGTAGTCCGTGGTGGGGACCATCGGCACGCCAAGGTGGAGTTCCTTCGACCGCTTCAACAGGCTGAGGATGACCTCCCGCGCCCGCTGGTGGCCCTCGGTGGCGACGAGCGAATCGAGGGATTCCTGCCATTCGGCAGTCTCCTCAGGGTCCGAGTCGATGTAGTTCACCGAATACGGGTCCTGGTCGTTGACAGACACCGCGACCTCTTTCTTTGTGTGGATCGATCGTGGGCGGCACTCGGCGCTGTCGGGTTACGACAGGCGGCACGCCGTAGGCAAGCCTAGCCACCATTGAGGGGAGCGGTTCGTCGCTGGCATCGGAGAGCTCCCCGATTGAGCGGCATAGCAGCCCGCCCTCGCATTGGCGAGGCGACAGAACAGGCCGCGACCCGCGGTCTATGCTTTCCTACCGTGCGCGTCGGCAGGCGGCGCCCCAGCGATTCATGCGGTGTGCATCACCCGGAAGGAGCGACGGTGGCTCTCGAGAACGACACGCAGGCACCGGATTTCGAGTTGCCGAACCAATTCGGCGAGCCGGTTCGCCTCGGCGACTACCGCGGAAAGAGCGCGGTGGCGCTGGTGTTCTTCCCCCTCGCCTTCTCCGGTACCTGCACCGGTGAGCTGTGCGAGTTGCGCGACAACCTTGAGATCTTCCGCGCGGACGGCGTCGAGCTGATCGGCATCTCTGTCGATTCCAAGTTCGCCCTGCGTGCCTGGGCGGAGCAGGAGTCATACGACTTCACCCTGCTGAGCGACTTCTGGCCGCACGGTGACACCGCCAAGCAGTACGGCGTGTTCTTGGAGGACAAAGGGTTCGCGAACCGCGCGACGTTCCTCATCGACGCGAGCGGCATCATCCGTGAGAGCTTCATCACGGCGCCGGGCGAGGCGCGCACGCTCGAGGCGTACCGCATCGCTCTTGAGGAGCTCAAGGCGGCCTGAGCGGGCGGATGTCGCCTGCCGGACGCCTCCGATTCGGCCGGTAGACTGCACGCGCGGGCCTTTAGCTCAGTCGGTAGAGCGCCACGTTTACACCGTGGATGTCGTCGGTTCGATCCCGGCAGGGCCCACCACAAGACTCTCGTGCCGCATTACATGTCGCCTGCAAAGGTCGTGCGCCCGGCTCTCCACCCCGAGACCTGACGGGCGCCGAGTTCGGTCTGCATTCGGCACCGGACCTCGGGCGCGATCAGCGGCTCGTGCGACAGCGGCCCGTCCGTTGCTGGTGCGGTGCGCTGGTCGAGTAGTTCTCGGTCGCATGTGCGCGGAACGCCCGCTCGATGAGCCGGCCGCGCCATGACATCGCACCCCTGCTCGAAATCTGCGTGAGATGTCACACGGGCTGCGCCCGCGTCGTCTTGATAGGTGAGTTCGCACCGTACGGACTCAGAAGGAGATCGCGATGCGAGTGTTTGTTGCGGGCGGAACCGGGGTACTCGGGCAGCGGCTCGTGCCACAACTCGTGGCGCGGGGGCACGACGTTACGGCGACGACCACTGCACCCGGGAAGACCGCCGTGATCGAGTCCTGGGGTGCCACCGCCGCCGTCATGGACGGCCTCGACGCTGCCGCGGTCAGCGATGCGGTCGCGAAGGCCCGCCCGGATGTGATCGTGCATGAGCTGACCGCGCTGGCCGGTGCCCCGGACATGAAGCACATGGATCGGTGGTTCGCGACGACGAGTCGACTTCGCAGGGAGGGCACCGACCATCTCCTCGCAGCTGCCGAAGCATCCGGCGTCGCGCACGTCGTCTCACAGAGCTACGGAAGCTGGAACGGCATCCGCGAGGGCGGCTGGGTGAAGGACGAGGAAGCACCGCTCGACCCGATGGTCGGAACGGTTGCCGAGCCGGTGATGGCGGCGGTCCGGTATGTCGAGGACGCCACCCGCAAGGTGGACGGCACGGTATTGCGCTACGGCTGGCTCTACGGGCCGGGCGCGCTCGACAGCGTGGCTGAGGTTGCACGCAAGCGGCAGTTCCCCGTCATCGGAAGCGGGGCGGGGCACGCGTCCTGGGTGCATTGCGAAGATGCCGCGAGCGCCACGCTCCTGGCGATCGAGCAGAATGCACGTGGCACCTTCAACATCGTCGACGACGAGCCGGCACCGGCAGGCGATTGGCTGCCGCACCTGGCAGCCTGCGCAGGAGGGAAGCCCCCGCTGCGGGTGCCGGTCTGGCTCGCCAGACCGCTCGCCGGAGATGCTGCCGTGGTGATGATGACCGAGGGCCGCGGATTCTCGAACTCCAAAGCGAAGCGCGTGCTTGGATGGGAACCGCGCTACCGCTCCTGGCGTGAGGGGTTCAGAGAGGTGCTGGCGTGACGAAGGTCGAGGACTTCGAGCAGTTCCGCCCGCTGTTGTTTGCGATCGCGTACCGCATCCTCGGCAGCGTGAGCGAAGCGGAAGACGCCGTCCAGGAGACCTGGCTGCGCTACGACGCCACAGAAGCGACCCCCGCGTCCTCCAAGGCGCTTCTCTCCGCCATGGTCACCAGGATCTCCATCGACGTGCTGCGCTCAGCACGGGTCCGACGCGAGCACTATGTCGGCGACTGGTTCCCCGAACCGCTCGTCGACGAACGCTACGAAGATCCCGCCCGCGCGGCGGAACTCGCGGACTCCGTATCGATGGCGGCCCTCCTTCTCCTCGAACAGCTCACCCCGCTTGAACGCGCGGTCTTCGTGCTGCGCGAAGTGTTCGACTACGACTACGAGGAGATCGCGGCGACACTCGGACGCAACGAAGCGGCCTGCCGGCAGCTCGCCGCCCGTGCCCGACATCACATGGATGCCGGGCGTCCGCGCTTCGAGGCGGACCGCCGCGTGCGCGCTGAACTCGCCGCCAGGTTCCTCGACGCACTCCGCGAAGGCGACGTCGACGGCCTGCAAGAACTCCTCACCGCGGACGTGCAACTCGTCGCCGACAGCGGCGGCAAGGCTCCGAGATGGGGCAACGGAATCTTCGGCGCCGCGGCCGTCGCTCGTCTGATCGTCTCGATGGCGCCCGGCTTCTTCAACGCCGGCGTGCAGATCGAGCCGCACGAGATCAACGGGCAACCCGGCGCGATCTTCCGCGATCGAGAGAACCGCGTCATCAACACCTGGACGCTCGACATCGTCGACGGTCATATCCAAACGATCCGCACCGTGCTCAACCCCGACAAGCTCAGCCACATCGGTGCGGTAGCGGACGCCTTTGCCGTCATCGCAGAGACCAGACAAGCACGCCGCGCGCAGCATTAGAAGCCGCGTGCCGAGACGCCCGGTCCATCTCTGCGACGGTCGGGGTCGCACCGTCACTTCTTGCCGCCTCCGCTCACGACGAGGAGAAGGATGACCGCTTCGGATGCCGCCAGTCGCGGTGCGAGATCGCGCGGCTTTGCGAAGCACACAGCCACCTCGACCGGAAGATCGTGGTTCACGCCGAAGACGGTTCTCCTACCGGATGCCGACCCGGCTGTGGGCAGCTGTCGTCCGATGCGCTGGACAGTTCCGCTGTCGGGCAGCAGCGCGCCGGCGAGAACGTGCAGGAGCGTCGACTTCTCTCGTCCGTTCTCTCCGACGATCGCAATCCGCGATCACGGAGTGACGGGTGGCGACTGTCACTGGCCGAGTGTCACATCGCGATTGGCGAAGAACGGCATCGGATCGATCGCCGTGCCGTCGATGCGAACCTCGATGTGCAGGTGGCATCCGGTCGATTCGCCCGTGCTTCCGACTCGCGCGATCGGCTGGCCGGCCGTCACCTGCTGACCGGGGGAGACCATGATGGTGCCGTCGGAGATGTGTCCGTATGCGGTCTGCACACCGTCCCCGTGGTCGATGAGGATGAAGTTCCCGTACCCGCTGTACGGTCCGGCGAAGCTGACGGTGCCGTCGGCCGCGGCGACGATGACGGTCATGCACGCTGCGCCGATGTCGACGCCGGGATGGAAGACGGGCGTGCCTGCAGGCTGCGACGGACGCGGACCGAACACGTCGGTGATGGGACCCTTCACCGGGTCGACCCAGCTCCCGGACGACAGGCGGAAGTCGTCGTCGAAGCTGTCGTCCGCGGTGCCGCTCGACGCCTCGACCATCGCGTTGATGGCCGCGTCGAGGGATGCCTGCGCAGCGTCGACTAGGGATTGGGCCGCCTTCTTCGCCGTCTTCTTCTGGTCCAGTGGGACGGACGCGAGCGTGGCATCCGCCTTCTGAGCCGCTGTCTTCAATGCGTTCGCGCGCTTGGCGGTGGAAATGGCCCGCGCGGTGAGCGTGTCAAGAGGGCCGTGCATGTTGCCCAGTTGGTTCGCGGCGGTGAGCCGCTGCAGGAGGTTCTCGCTGCTGGATGACCCCCCTGGACCACCCAGCACCGCGCCGAGTGTGGTCGTCGCGGAGTCGGCGTGCGACTGATTGAGCGCCACCATCAGCTTCGCCGCGGCGGCCTTCGCTGCGGTGTCGGCGTTCTTGGCGATCCGGTCCGCCGCCGTGGCGAGCGTCTTCGCGCTGGCGTGAGCCGCTTTGGCCGAGTCGTAATCGGTTGTCGCGGAATCGAGCATCGACTGCGCACTGTCCAGCGCACCCTGCGCCTTGTCGATCGCGTCTTGGAGCGCCTGCATCGCACTGTCACTGAGCCCGCCGCTGTCCGTGAGCGCCGCGGAATCGCCGTCTCCGGTCGACTCGGGCGACGGGACACTGGACGGATCACCGGTGTCACCGTCCGCCGGGGTCGGCGTGGCGGTGTCCGTCGGCGTGGGAGTTCCGGTCGGATCCGGAGTGGAGGTGTCCGTCGGATCGGGCGATGACGTTCCGGTCGGATCCGGGGTGGACGTGGTCGACGGGTCCGGCGTCGGCGTCGGGGTCCCTGTGGATGTCGTGGTCGGCGAAGGAGTGGATGTGCCGCATTCGGAGACGCAGTCGTCGGCACGCGCGGCACCGATTCCGCCGAACGTCGCCGTCAGCAGAATGGTGCAGAGCACTGCCGTGCGTCGGATGCCCGCACCACGTCTCCACGATGCACCGGCCCGCGACTGCCCTGACATGCCTCTGAAAGTCCCCGTACCCACTGGTTCAGCCGAATACCTGCTCGTCCTACGAGTCTGGCACCGGCCACCAAGGGGGACAACGTGCGCTGGGCGTATTCCCGGGTTTTGCGGGCATGTATTCGTCGATGCCGACGGGACCCGACCCCGCCCTGCGCACGAACTGCGCGGGGCGATGGAATAATAGGCGTCATGGTTGAAGCGATCCTCTGGGGAATCATCGGCGTCATCGGCATCGTCGGAGTGATTCTCGGGATCGGCGCCGCCTTTCAGATGGGTCGGTCGCCCTACCGCTCCCGCTGACCATCGGCTGACTTTCCTGATCCGCTGAGGCTGCACTGCGGGTGTGGGACAGCGCCGTCCGGGACGGGGTGGCGGCTTCAGCGGTCGCGACGGATCAGCAGAGGATCAGAGCCTTTCGTAGCTCAGGAACCGGTACCGCACGCCCGATACTCCGGTAGCCCAGCCCGCCGCAGGTTCGACGGCGGCAAGACGCCAACCCTCGTCGATGGCGGGAGCGACCGTGTCCCCGGTCACGTCCAGTTCGATCTCCGTCACCTCGAGGCGGTCTGCGAGGTCGATCGCCTCCGCATAGATCTGCCCGCCGCCCATGATCCAGACGTCGCCCTCCGTCAGTGCGAGAGCCTCCGCGACGGAGCCGACGCGCTCTGCTCCATCCGCGCGCCACTCGACGTCACGCGAGACGACGATATTGCGCCGGCCGGGCAACGGGCGGAACCTGGGGGGCAGAGAATCCCACGTCTTGCGCCCCATCACGACGTCTCCACCCGTCGTCACGGCGCGGAAGTGCCTGCTGTCTTCCGACACGTGCCACGGGATCCCGCCGGCCGCACCGATCACCCCACCGTTCGCCTGCGCCCAGATCAGCCCGATGGTCATACGGCGACAGCTGCACGGATCGCCGGATGGTGCTGGTAGCCGACCACCTCGAAGTCCTCGAACTCGTAGTCGAAGATGCTCTCCGGATGCCGCGTGATCGCCAGTCGCGGCGCAGGGAACGGCGTCCTCGAGAGTTGCTCGCGCACCTGGTCGACGTGGTTGTCGTAGATGTGGCAGTCCCCACCCGTCCAGACGAACTCGCCCGGCTCGAGGCCGACCTGATCGGCGACGAGATGGGTCAGAAGTGCATAGCTGGCGATGTTGAAGGGGACGCCGAGGAAGAGGTCGGCGCTGCGCTGGTAGAGCTGGCACGACAATTTGCCGTCCGCCACGTAGAACTGGAACAACGCGTGGCACGGCGCAAGCGCCATCTGCGGGATCTCGGCGACGTTCCAGGCCGACACGATCATCCGACGGGAATCAGGATCCCGCCGCAGAGTGTCGAGCACGGCCGAGATCTGGTCGAGGTGGCCGCCGTCCGGGGTCGGCCACGATCGCCATTGCACCCCGTACACCGGACCGAGGCCGCCGTCCTCGTCGGCCCACTCGTCCCAGATCGTGACGCCATGCTCCTGAAGCCAGCGGACGTTCGAGTCGCCGCGGAGGAACCAGAGCAATTCGTAGGCGACGGAGCGGAAATGCACACGCTTCGTGGTGATGAGCGGGAAGCCTTTGGCGAGGTCGAAGCGCAGCTGTCGGCCGAAGACGCTGCGCGTGCCCGTTCCGGTCCGATCGGACTTGGGCGATCCGTGTTCGAGCACGTCGCGGAGGAGGTCTTCGTACGGTGTGGGGATCGCCGAGTCCATGACTCCCGATGGTACGTCGTGAGCGCGGGCGTCGATGGCACCTCACCGCCGTGATGGGTGACTTGCGTGTGGAGACCTGATGGGGCGCGCATCCGTCGATAGGCTCACGCTATGGGGACCGACTTGGGGGAGCCGGACGACGACACGGTGCCCGAGCCGCCACGCCGGCGCACGAGCTTCGTGCCGCCGAGGGATGCGCCGGCAGCGAGGCCCGACGCTCCCGCAGCCAGCGACAGCGAGAACAGTGTCGACGATGGCGTGCCGGATGCGCCGTTGTTGCGTCCGCCCGCACCCGAGGCGCCTCCCGCGCAAGCGTCGGGTTCTGCCGAGCACACCGACGCGGACGACGGTCCGAAGTCCGGCGACGACCGCGGTGACACTCACGATGACGACGAGATCGCCAACGCGCTCGAACACGAGGTGTCACTGCTCACGGCGTCGCTGCCGATCATCCGTCCCGAGTCGCTCTTCACCCCGGTGAAGGCGCCGGAGCCTCCGTACGAGCCGAAGACCGCTGTCGAGCGGGAGATCGCGGAACAGGCCGATCAGGGCGACACTCTCGCCGCCATCGAGCGTCTGGAGGCCCTGATCGCCTCACGGCGGGGGCCGGAGGGGATCGCTCCAGCGGCAGAGGAGAGGACTCCGGCGGCCGGGGAGACGGCCCAAGCGGGAGGGGAGACGGCTCCACCGGCAGGAGACACGGCGCCCGCGGCGGAAGGGGAACACGATGTCGCAGACAAGACGCCTACCGACGACACGATCCCGCGAGCCCGCCCCTCCGACGATCCCGACATCGACGACACGATCCCGAGCACCGCGAGACGATCTCCGGAGCGGGCGGCTGCCGTGTTCGCGGCGGCCGCCTCGGCAGAAGCCGTTCCGTCTGGACCGGCCGTCGGCAGCAACGCGGATGCCACCGCAGCAGACGACGGCGCGACCTCGGCAGACGACGGCGAGGCCGTTGCGAACGAGCACGTTCCGCCCATCGACGAGGGCGAAGCACCCGCGAACGCCGGACAGGGCGTCGGTGCGACCGGGCCCGATCGTCCTGCCACCGCCGAAGTGCCGGTCATCGCGGATGACGAGCTCGACGTCGACGTGCCCGAAGACGTCGATGATGTGGTGTCGGGCGAGTTCGGCCTGGTTCCGATCGCCACGCCGCGCGTACGTGCCGGCGAAGACGTTCTCACCATCGGTGCGCCGCAGGCGATGCCGGTGTTCTCGATCGAGGAGACCGGCATCGAGCCCACTCCGTTGGAGTATCGGGCCGGGAACGCCAGTCGGCTGTTCTGGCTCTGGTTCGCGACGGGCGCATCCGTCGTCATCATCGGGGTGGGCGCGATCCTGGTCGCCGCCGGCCTCAACCTGGTTCAGGTTCTCGTCGCCGCGGTGCTCGGCATCGCCCTGTCCTTCATCCCACTCGGACTCAGCTCGCTGACCGGGGTCTGGAGCGGCCAGCCGACGGTCGTCGTCTCACGTGCGACCTTCGGCGTCGTGGGCAACACCGTGCCGGCGGCGCTGATCCTGCTCATCAGGCTGTTCTGGAGCGCTGCGCTCCTCTGGCTGCTGGCCGTCACGATCGCGGACACCGCCGTCGCATCCGGGTGGACTGCCGATCGGGCCCCCGTGCTCTGGTCAGTCTTCGCCGTCGGAATCGTGGTCTGCGTGGCGATCGCCGTCTTCGGCTACGCGCTCGTGGCCGTCGTCCAAGCGATCGCGGCTGTCGCGTCATCCATCCTCGCGCTGGCGATCATCGTCGTTGCGTGGCCGCGGAGCGGATGGAATCACGTGTTCGGTGCACCGTTCGGCGAGTGGATCGTCGTGGTCGAAGGCGCCGTGCTCGTCTTCAGCATCCTCGGGCTCGCCTGGGCGAGTGCCGGCGGCGACCTGGCCAGGTACCAGCGCCCCGGATCCGCCGGAACGGGAACCGCCCTGTGGACCGGGTTGGGCGCAGCCTTGCCGCTGCTCGTTCTCGTGCTGTTCGGCGCGGTCGTGTCGCTCGCGGTCCCTGCCCAAGAGGGCGGTTTCACCGCCGATCCCGTGCGGATGCTCGTGGACGCAACCCCGCGCTGGTTCGCGATCCCCGTCGTGGCGGCGATCGCCATCGGCCTGTTGTCCGCACTCGTCGTGAGCCTGTACTCGGGCGGATTCGCGGTGCAGGCGGTCGGCATCCATCTGCCCCGATGGGGATCCGTGATCGCGCTCGGTGTGCTCGTGGCGCTCGTCGGCGGAGGACTGGTGGCCGCCGTCCCCGACGTTCGTTCCCTCGTGCTCGGATACCCGACGACGCTCGCCGTCCCCATTGCCGCCTGGACCGGCATCTTCCTGGGCGACTTCCTGCTGCGTCGACGGCGGCTGGCCACCGACTCGCTCCTGCACCGCGGCGGGGTGTATCCGGACTGGCGCTGGTGGAACGTCGGCGGACTCGTCGTGATCAGCATCATCGGCCTCGGGCTCATGCGAGCAGACGCGACCTGGCTTCGGTGGGAGGGGTTCCTGTATCGGGCACTCGGCGTCGACCCGCACGGCACGCTCGCAAGCTCCGATCTCGGGGTGCTGATCGCGCTCGTCCTGGGCCTGGGGCTGGGGCTCCTGACCGGCCGACGGGCGGTCCCCGCGCAGGAGGCTGCGAGCCGTTGAGTCGCGGCCGCCGCCACGGCGTGAGCACTCCATGCGCCGGTAGGCTCGAAGGGTGCCGACTCTCGCCGAATTCCTCTCCGTGGTCGAACGGCTCTGGCCCGTCTCGGGAGCCGAGCCATGGGATGCGCCGGGACCTGTCACGGGCGATCCGCAAAGCTCCGTCTCCCGCGTTCTGCTTGCCGTCGACGCCGTGTCTGACACGGTCGATGAAGCGGTCGACGGTGGATTCGACGTGCTGGCCGTACACCATCCGCTCCTGCTGCGCGGCGTGACGAGCGTGGCAGAGGACCGCTACAAGGGCGCACTCATCGCCAAGCTCATCCGGAGCGGATGCTCCCTGGTCGCGGCCCATACCAACGCAGACGTCGTGCCAGACGGCGTCTCGGATGTCTTCGCTCAGCGTCTCGGCCTCGTGGACGCCCGACCGCTCGTGCCGGGAACATCCGAGGACTCGGGCCTCGGTCGCGTCGGACGGATGCCGGAGCCCACCACTCTCGGACACCTCGCACGAACCCTCGCCGACCTCTTGCCGCCGACTGCCACCGGTATCCGCGTCGCCGGCGACTACGCGCGGCCGATCTCGACCGTCGCCCTCTGCGGCGGCGCGGGCGACGCATTCCTCGCAGAGCCCGACGTGCGCGCGGCGGACGTGTACATCACGTCGGATCTTCGCCATCATCCGGCGTCGGAGTTCGTCGAGCAGAGCAAGCTCACCGGCGGACCGGCACTGATCGATGTGTCGCACTGGGCCGCCGAGTGGCTCTGGCTGGACACCGCGGCACGGCAGCTGCGCGACGCGCTGCCGGAAGTTGTCGTCGAGGTGAGCGAGCTGCGCACGGATCCGTGGGACTTCGCCGTCGTTCAGTGATCCGGAGAGCGAAGTGGTACGGGTGACGGACCGGTGCAATAACGTAGTTCAGATCGATGAGACCGGGCGTCGTCCCGGTCGGAGAAGAGTGCCGTGAAAGCCGACCCGCGAGACCAGTCAGAGCTCCTGCGAGTGCAGGAGCTCGACAACGCCATCGTCCAGGCGACGAGGGCGATCGCGAATCCGTCGCAGGCGAAGGCATTGGCGAGCTTGGAGCCGACGGCAGCCGACATCCGGAGCAGACGGCTGGCCGTGTCGGGCGAGCTCGACGACGCCAGGGCCGAGCTCACCCGCATGGAGTCGGACGTGAAGGTCGTCGAAGCGCGCATGGAGCGGGATTCCGACCGGCTGCAGCACACGGCATCCGTGAAAGACGTCGCGGCGCTCGAGACGGAGTTGCAGGCTTTGCGCAAGCGACGCAGCGACCTCGAGGACATCGAGCTGAGCATCATGGAGCGCATCGAGGGCCTCGAGGCGGACCTGGCCGGAATCGATTCCGAGGGTGCGGACACCGAGGGCGAGGTCGCTCGACTGGAGGCCGCGCGCGACGGCGAGGTCGCGGAGTGGGAGCGCAAGCGCACGGATGCCACCGCCGACCGCACCACGATCGCCTCGGCACTCCCCGCCGACCTCGTCGCCCTGTACGAGAAGCAGCGCGGACGCTATGGAGTGGGCGCCGCCCGCCTCGTCGGCGGTGTCTCCCTCGGCTCGAACATGAAGCTCTCGCCGTCCGACCTCGCCGTCGTGCGCGCTGCGGCACCCGACGAAGTGGTGCTCTGCCCGGACAGCGGTGCGATCCTGATCCGCGACGAGAACTCCTGACGGAGATCAGCGGCACGGAAGCCTCGCCCGTTCGTCGCATCGTCCCGGCGGGACGTGCAGCGCGACTCGGCTACGCTGGAAGGCGAACGGGCCGGCAAGACGGTCGCGTCGGCATCCGCTCTCGTATCGGATACCGCCGAGGAACGTCCGGGCTCCACAGAGCAGGACGGTGGGTAACACCCACCCGGGGCAACCCGCGAGACAGTGCCACAGAAAACAGACCGCTCACGTTCGCGTGGGTAAGGGTGAAACGGTGGTGTAAGAGACCACCAGCGACCGGGGTGACCCGGCCGGCTCGGTAAACCTCGTCCGGAGCAAGGTCAGACAGGGAACCATGAGGCTGCTCGCCTCGTTCCCGGGTAGACCGCTAGAGGGTCGCGGCAACGCGGCTCCGAGATAGATGGCCGTCCAGGACGACTGTGCCACCGAGCGCAGCGTCCGAACAGAACCCGGCGTATCAGCCGGCCCGTTCCCACGCCCGCCCGTCGTGCGAGCAGCGAGCGGATGTCAGTCCCTGTCGACCCGCGGGTCATTCGACGCAAGCGCGGCGGCTCCCAGGATCCCGGCATTGTTGCGGTACTTCGCGGGAACGGCCTTCGTGTTCAGCTCGAGCATGGGCGCGAACTCGTCCCAGTTCTTCGAGACACCGCCCCCGATCACGAAGAGGTCGGGCGAGAACAGGAACTCGAGCCATCCGTAGTACTTGTTCAGGCGCTTGGTCCAGTGCTTCCAGTCGAGGTCTTCGCGCTCTTTCGCCGAGTACGCGGCCCGGGATTCCGCGTCGTGACCGTCGATCTCGAGGTGTCCGAGCTCGGCATTGGGCACGAGGACGCCGTTGTAGATGAGGGCGCTGCCGATCCCGGTTCCCAGGGTCGTGAGGATAACGAGACCGCCGACGCCCTTCGCGACGCCGAACGTGGTCTCCGCATAACCGGCGGCATCGGCATCGTTGACGAAGTGGATGTCGCGCCCCAGAGCTTTCTCGAATTTCTTCTCCGCATCGAGCCCGATCCACTTCTTCGAGACGTTCGCCGCGGACATCGTGCGACCGCCCTTCACGATCGCAGGGAAGCACACGCCTACCGGGTCGGAAGGGTTGCCTCCCGTGAGTCGATCGAGAACCTCGCGGGTCACCTCAACGACGTCGTCGGGCTCGCCGCCTTTCGGCGTGGCGAGCTTGATGCGGTCGCTGACGAGCTCTCCGGTCTCGAGATCGACGACACCGCCTTTGATCCCCGTTCCGCCGATGTCGATACCGATTGCCGTCGTGGAGGTCATGAGGAGAATCTACCGGGCGCGCGGATGAAGCAGGCCGCTCGCCCCGCCAGCATCGCCCGTGTTCGTGCGACGCGCAGCACGCGATTGGGTCACGGCAGCGTCAGGATCTCCGCTCCGCGTTCCGTGACCACGAGCGTGTGCTCGAACTGGGCGGTGATGGACTTGTCCTTAGTGGTGACCGTCCAATCGTCGGCCCACATGTCCCAGTCGTATCCGCCGAGTGTCAGCATCGGTTCGATGGTGAAGACCATCCCCGGCACCATCTCGGTGTCGTAGTTCGGCGCCGAGTCGTAGTGCGGGATGATCAGGCCCGAGTGGAACGATCGGCCGACGCCGTGGCCCGTGAAGTCGCGCACGACGCCGTATCCGAACCGCTTCGCGTACGACTCGATGGCCCGGCCGATGACGTTGACCTGACGGCCGGGTGCGACGGCCTTGATGCCTCGGTTCAGCGCCTCCCTCGTGCGCTCGACGAGGAGCGTCACCTCCTCGGATGCCTGGCCGACGATGAAGGTCTGGTTGCTGTCGCCGTGCACGCCGTTCTTGAACGCCGTGATGTCCACGTTCACGATGTCGCCTTCGTCGAGCACCGTGTCGTCGGGGATGCCGTGGCAGATCACCTCGTTGACGGACGTGCAGATGGACTTCGGATATCCGCGGTACCCCAGCGTCGACGGATAGGCGCCGTTGTCGATGAGGAACTGGTGCGCGAGGGCGTCCAGGTGCTCCGTCGTCACACCGGGAACGGCGTTCTCGCCGACGAGCGCGATGGCCTGCGCAGCGATGCGCCCTGACTCGCGGATGAGCTCGATCTCGTCGGGCGTGTAGACATCGCCGCGGTCATCGCGTGCCGGCCCCGGCTTGCCGACGTATTCGGGCCTGGCAATGGAATCGGGTACGGCACGACGAGGGGAGATGCGGCCGGGGATCAGATGGCCGGCGGAGTCCTTGGGCATAAGATCAAGCTTATGGCTGACCCGTTCGACCACGAGATCGAGAGCAAGTACTGGTACAACGTCAAGACCGGTGCCGTCGAGCAGGGATTCCAGTCACCGGCTCCCGACCGCGTCGGTCCGTTCGACACGTACGCCGAGGCGGAGAACGCTCTCGAGAAGCTGCGCGAGAACAGCGCCCGCTGGGCCGAGGAAGACGCGGAAGAAGACCGCTGAGCCCGGCAGCCTGCGAACCCGCAGGTTCTGCTCGCGAGCGCCAGGCGCTTCAGCTCAGTAGCTGTGCTCCGGTCCCGGGTACTCACCCTGCTCGACGTCGTCCTTGTAGCGACGTGCCGCGTCGCCGAGCACACCCTTCAGATCCGCGTACTGACGGACGAAGCGCGGGACCCGTCCCGTCGTGAACCCGGCCCAGTCCGTCCAGACGAGAAGCTGACCGTCGACATGCGGGCCGGCGCCGACGCCGATCGTGGGGATCGTGAGCTCTTTCGTGACCTGGGCTGCGGCATCCGCGGGGACCATCTCGAGCACGACGGCGAACGCGCCGGCCTCCTCGACGGCGTGAGCGTCGGCGAGGAGCGACTCGATGCCGCTGTCACCGCGACCCTGGATGATGTGCCCGCCGAGCTGGTGCTCGCTCTGTGGTGTGTAGCCGATGTGGGCCATGACGGGGATGCCCGCGTCGACGATGCGCCGGATCTGCTTGGCACTGCGCTTGCCGCCCTCGAGCTTCACGGCGTGGGCTCCGGTCTCCTTCATGAAGCGCACGGCCGTGTGCAGCGCGTCCTGCACGTCCGTCTCGTAGGAGCCGAACGGCATGTCGGCCACGACGAACGCACGCGACACCGCATTGGCCACGGCCCTGGTCAGCGGAATGAGGTCGTCGACGCGCACGGGGAGGGTGGTGTCGTACCCGAACACGTTGTTTCCGGCCGAGTCGCCGACGAGCAGGAAGTCGATTCCGGCTTCGTCGAAGATCCGGGCGCTCAGCATGTCATAGCTGGTCAACCCGGTGATCTTGATGCCGTTCGCCTTCGCGTTCTGGAAGTGCCGCGTTCTGACACGCTTGGGGCCCTCTGGAGTGCCCCCGTAGGGGCGCTCCTCGGCCGGCGCGGACGTCGATGTGCTCGCCTGATCAGCCATGCCCGCCAGTCTATCGACGGCGCCGAAGCCCTCGGACGCGGTGGCCCGGGATCACGCTCCGCCGCCGGCACCCTACCCACTAGCCTTAGACAACGAGGAAAGGGGTCAGATGGACAAGCAGCGTGACTTCGTGCTCCGCACCATCGAGGAACGCGGCGTCAAGTTCGTGCGCCTGTGGTTCACCGACGTCGTCGGCACCCTGAAGTCGGTGGCGCTCGCGCCCGCGGAGGTGGAGGGCGCGTTCGCGGAGGGCCTCGGCTTCGACGGATCCGCCATCGAGGGCCTCACGCGCACCTTCGAGTCCGACCTGCTGGCGCACCCGGATCCCACGACGTTCCAGATCCTGCCGTGGCGGGGCGAGATCGACCCGACCGCCCGCATGTTCTGCGACATCACGACGCCGGACGGCGAGCCGGCCGTCGCCGACCCTCGCAACGTGCTCAAGCGCACCCTCGAGAAGGCGGCGGACCGCGGGTTCACGTTCTACACGCATCCGGAGATCGAGTTCTATCTGCTCAAGTCGTCGCAGTTCGGCGAGAACGGCCCGGTTCCGGTGGACTCGGCCGGATACTTCGACAACGTGCCTGGCGGCACGGCGCACGACTTCCGGCGCCGGTCGGTGCGGATGCTCGAGGACCTCGGCATCTCCGTGGAGTTCAGCCACCACGAGGCAGGACCCGGCCAGAACGAGATCGATCTCCGTTACGCGGATGCGCTGACCACGGCCGACAACATCATGACGTTCCGCACGGTCATCAAGGAGGTGGCGATCGAGCAGGGCGTCTACGCGACGTTCATGCCCAAGCCGCTCACCGGACATCCGGGAAGCGGGATGCACACACACCTGTCGCTCTTCGAAGGCGACACGAACGCCTTCTTCGAGGCCGGTGCGCAGTATCAGCTCTCGAAGGTCGCCCGCCAGTTCATTGCCGGGCTGCTGCACCACGCGCCGGAGATCACAGCGGTCACGAACCAGTTCGTCAACTCGTACAAGCGGCTCTGGGGCGGCGACGAGGCGCCGAGCTACGTGTGCTGGGGCCACAACAATCGTTCAGCGCTCGTCCGCGTGCCGTTGTACAAGCCGAGCAAGGGCCAGAGCGCGCGGATCGAGTACCGCGGCATCGACTCCGCCGCGAACCCCTACCTCGCGTACTCGCTGATGCTCGCCGCCGGTCTCAAGGGCGTCGAGCAGGAGTACGAGCTTCCCGCCGAGGCGGAGGACGACGTGTGGGCTCTGAGCGACGGAGAGCGTCGGGCGCTCGGATTCAACCCGCTGCCCGCCAGCCTCGAGCAGGCCGTCCAGCGCATGGAGGAGTCGGAGCTCGTCGCCGAGACGCTGGGGGAGCAGGTCTTCAACTACGTGCTGGCGAACAAGCAGCGCGACTTCCGTGAGTACCGCGCCCAGGTGACGCCGTACGAGCTCCGTACGAACCTCGAGATCCTCTGAGCAGTGCGTCGGCGGGAAGGGTGTCGCACATGACGCCGATCACGCTGACCGCACTGGCGCGAGCCGGCTTCGTCGGTCTGTCCGATGCCCGTGCGCAGCTCGACGAGCTCGTCGGCCTCGGCGGTCCGACCCCTGAGGAGTTCCTCGGACTGATGGGGCGGGTCGCGGATCCCGACGCGGCTCTCGCGCGCATTCTGACGCTTCTGCAGCGACGTCCGGCCGAAACCGCGGGGACGCTGAGCGATCCGGATGCACTGCAACGGCTCCTTCTCGTGCTCGGCGCGTCCAGCGGCCTTGCCGAGTTCTTGGTTCGGGTTCCCACTGCGTTGAGCGTCTTCGACCAGCCGATTCACGCCCTTCCGTCCGAGGCGGAGCTGCGCGCCGATCTGCTGGGGGCCGTCGGCGCGGTCGACGGCGTGGCATCCGCCGAGGATGAGACAGCGTGGACCGCGCTGCGGGCCAGGTACCGCACGCGGCTGACGGAGATCGCCGCCTTCGATCTGCAGCAGGAGGATCCCGTCGGGGGCCTCGACGCCGTGGCCCGTACTCTCGCGGCTCTGGCGGGCGCGGCGCTGGACGCGTCGCTCGCCGTCGCCCGAGCTGCGGCATCCGGATCCGGGCCGGGACGATTCCCCGCTGCCCAGGTCGCGGCGACGCGTCTCTCCGTCATCGGGATGGGCAAGACGGGTGCCGAGGAGCTCAACTATCTCAGCGACGTCGACGTCATCTACGTTGTCGAAGGCGATGAGTCGGCAGGAGTGTCCTCTGCCAGAGCGGTCGACATCGGAACGCGGCTCGCATCGCTGACGATGCGCGGGATCGACTCCTTTGCGGTGGAACCGCCGCTCTGGGAGGTCGATGCCAACCTGCGGCCGGAGGGCAAGGACGGCGCCCTCGTGCGCACACTCGAGTCCCACCTGGCCTACTACGACCGCTGGGCGCAGGGCTGGGAGTTCCAGGCACTGCTGAAGGCACGTCCCATCGCCGGGGACCCCGCGCTCGGGGCGAGGTACGCGGACGCGATCCGTCCCCTGGTGTGGGCGAGCGCGGCGCGCGAGAACTTCGTGGAGTCGGTGCAGCGCATGCGCAAGCGGGTGACCGACAACATCCCGCCCGACGAGGTCGACCGCCAGGTCAAGCTGGGGCCGGGCGGCCTGCGTGACATCGAGTTCACCGTGCAGCTGCTGCAACTCGTGCACGGACACACGGATGCCGCGGTGCGGGTCGCGGGAACGCTGCCGGCCCTCGAAGCGCTGGCGGCAGCCGGGTACATCGGACGGGCGGAATCCGCCGAGTTCGCCCGCGACTATCGAGTGCTCCGGCTCATCGAGCATCGCATCCAGCTGTCGGAGCTGCGTCGCACGCACTTGATGCCCCGCGACGAACACCGACTGCGCACACTCGCACGGGCGACAGGCATCGTGTCGAGTGCAGCCGAGCTGACGGAGCTGTGGAACGGCGTCAAGCGTCGCGTGCGCGGCCTCCACGAACGCCTCTTCTACCGTCCGCTGCTGGCTGCCGTGGCGGCGCTGCCCGGCGACGAGAGTGCGCTGACGGGGGAGCAGGCCGAGGCGCGCCTTGCCGCGATCGGATTCGTCGACCCGCACGGCGCGCTGGTGCACATCGCGGCACTGACGGCGGGCGTCTCGCGTCGGGCCGCCATTCAGCGCACACTCCTGCCGGTGATGCTGCAGTGGTTCGCGGATGGCGCGGATCCGGACTACGGCCTGCTCACGTTCCGACGGCTCAGCGAGGATCTCGGCAGCACCCACTGGTTCCTGCGGATGCTGCGCGACTCGTCCGGCGCAGCTGAGCGACTGACGCGCGTGCTCTCCGGATCCCGGTTCGCCGGCGAACTGCTGGGACTCATCCCGGAGAGCGTCGCGTGGCTCGACGACGACGCCGATCTGCGGGCACGCTCGCGTGCGTCCCTCGACGACGAGGTCGCGGCGATCTTGGAGCGCCACGCGACGCCGGATGCCGCGGCGCGCGCCATCCGTGCCGTGCGACGTCGTGAGGTGCTCCGACTGGCGTTCGCGGGCATCCTGGGCATCGGCAGCGTCGAGGAACTCGCCCGCGGACTCACCGATGTCACGGAGATGACGATCACGGGGATCCTGGCGGCGATCCGAGAACGCCAGACCGTCGACTTCGAGTTCGCGGTGATCGCCATGGGGCGCTTCGGGGGACGTGAGCTCGGCTTCGGGTCCGATGCCGACGTTATCTACGTGTTCCGTCCTGGCGAGAGAGTCGACAACGGGGTCGCGCACAGCGCGGCGCTGAGGATCGTCTCCGAGTTGAAGCGCCTGACCGAGGACGCGAGATTCCCCCTCGAGCTCGACATCGACCTGCGGCCGGAGGGCAAGAACGGCACACCGGCACGCTCTCTGGACTCGTATCGCGCCTACTACGAGCGTTGGTCGCTCACCTGGGAAGCCCAGGCGCTGCTGCGGGCCCGCGGCTTCGCCGGCGACGAGGCACTCCTGGCGGATTTCACGACCCTCGCCGATTCCGTGAGATACCCCGCCTCCATCTCTGATCGCGACGTGCGTGAGGTGAAGCGCATCAAGGCCAGGGTCGAGAACGAGCGACTGCCCCAGGGGGCGGATCCGGCCCGACACCTCAAGCTCGGCCGTGGATCGCTCAGCGACGTCGAATGGCTGGTCCAGTTGCAGCAGCTCCAGCACGCTGCGTCGTCGCCGGCACTCCGCACGACGTCCACCCTCGACGCGCTCACGGCCTGCGCAGACCTCGAGCTGCTCGACGAGACGGATGCCGCGCGCCTGCGCGAGGCGTGGATCCTCGCGTCCCGTGCGCGCAGCGCGGTCACGCTCTGGACGGACAAGACCTCGGATCTGCTGCCCACCGAGCGCCGCGCCCTGGAGGGCGTAGCGCGCCTGCTCGGTTATCCGCGCGGATCCGCGACGCAGCTGGAGGAGGAGTATCTCGCTGTGACGCGGAGGTCACGCGCGGTGTTCGAGCGCAACTTCTACGACTCCTGACCCCAGACGCCCATGGGACGTTCCGCCGGCCGCGCGATCACACCGGGTCGCCGAGGGTGCGATCGAGCAGAAGCCCGATCTCCACGCTGAGCCGGTCGCCGACCTCTCGGTCGCCGCGCAGGAACCGGATGAGCGCGTTCTGGAACAGTCCGTCGACCAGCGAGTACGCGATCTCCTGATTGAGCGCCGGCCGTCGTCCCGAGAGTTCCGCATACCGGGAGACGATCGCCCAGACCATCTCCTCCAGCAGCCGATCGATGTCGATGATCGTCTCGCGGAATCCCTCGGTGAAGAGCGCCTGATTACGGAGGTCGTACCAGAGCCGATGGAGTGGCGCATCCTCACGCATCGTGCGGGCCATCTCGCTGCCGATCCGTTCGACGAATTCGACGCCGTCGGCCGCGGTCTCGACGATGGGATCGTATCGACGTGCGCACTCGGCCTTGTAGTTCCAGACCGCGAGGGCGATGAGATCGTCCTTGTCATCGAAGTAGTAGTGCAGCGAGCCGTGCGAGAGGCCCGAGTGCTGTGCGATGTCCCGCAGGCCCGTCTCGGCATAGCCGTGCTCGGCGATGGTGGCGAGGGCGGATTCGGCGAGCATACGGCGTCGATCGCCGAACTTGTCGACGCGCGCGTTCTCGCCGCGGGCCGCCGCGCTGCTCATGCGGACTCCTCCCTGCAAGGCTTTCGGCAGATCATAATCGCCCGATCTTCGAGGGTTGGGCGAGGTCTCCGTTGGACACCCGTCCAAACTATCCTTGCCAACTGGTCAAATCTCTGATCTGCTATCCACATCGGATTCGGCGAAGAGGGGGACACATGACCGGCAGTCCGAGTGGGCGAAGGGCGCGGGCCGCGGCTACGGCCTGCGGCGTCGCATTCGCCACGGACGGTCGGATGTTCGGGCACCGCGAGCCGTTCGGGTCGGCTCACGGTGTCGGCATGGCGTCCGGATCCGTCGTCGGCTTCGGCTGACGCATGGGCGGGGCCGGCGTTCGGGGGGATGCCGGCCCCGCCATTCTTCTCACGTCGCTGAGTTCGAACCATCCGTGCTCGCGCAACGACGCCCGGGACTGCACTCGAACGAGCCGCGTACCGGACCGGGATCAGCCCACCCTCACCGTGCACGGACATCTGCGCTCCGTCACGTGCGACTGAACGACGAAGCGGGCCGCCTCCCGAAGGAGACGACCCGCTTGCGCCTTGGCGGCTTGGTGTCACACGCCGTAGTAGAGCTCGAATTCGAAGGGGTGGGGTCGCTGCGCGAGGGGTTTGATTTCTTTCTCGCGTTTGTAGTCGATCCAGGTTTCGATGAGTTCGGGGGTGAAGACGCCTCCTGCGGTGAGGAAGTCGTGGTCGGCTTCCAGCGCGTCCAGGACGGCGTCGAGGGTGCCGGGGACTTGGGGGATGGACTTGGCTTCCTCGGGCGGGAGTTCGTAGAGGTCTTTGTCGACGGGTTCGTGGGGTTCGATGCGGTTGCGGATGCCGTCGATACCGGCCATCAGCTGTGCGGCGAACGCGAGGTAGGGGTTGCCGGAGGCGTCCGGGGCGCGGAACTCGATGCGCTTGGCTTTCGGGTTGGTGCCGGTGATCGGGATTCGGATCGCGGCGGACCGGTTACCGGCGGAGTACACCAGGTTCACCGGGGCTTCGAACCCGGGGACCAGGCGGTGGTAGGAGTTCACCGTCGGGTTCGTGAACGCGAGCACACTGGCGGCGTGCTTGAGCAGACCGCCGATGTACCAGCGGGCCACATCCGAGAGGCCGCCGTAGCCGGCCTCGTCGTAGAACAACGGTTTGCCCTCGTTCCACAGCGACTGGTGGGTGTGCATCCCTGACCCGTTGTCACCGAACAACGGTTTGGGCATGAACGTGGCCGTCTTGCCCCACAGTTCGGCGGTGTTCTTCACGATGTACTTGAACTTCAGGATGTCGTCCGCGGCGTGCACCATCGTGTCGAACCGGTAGTTGATCTCCTGCTGACCACCGGTGCCGACCTCGTGGTGTGCCCGCTCGAGCTGAAGTCCGGCGTCGATCAGCTTCAACGAGATGTCGTCCCGCAGATCCGCGGTCTTATCCACCGGGGAGACCGGGAAGTAGCCGCCCTTGTACGGGGTCTTGTTACCCAGGTTGCCGCCCTCCTCGACACGGCCGGAGTTCCAGGCCGCCTCCTCGGAGTCCACAACATGGAAAGCACCGTTCTGCTTCACCTCGTACCGCACATCGTCGAAGATGTAGAACTCCGCCTCCGGAGCGAAGAACGCGGTATCCGCGATCCCGGTCGAGGCCAGGTACTTCTCCGCCTTCTTCGCCACCTGACGCGGATCCTTGCCATACACCTCACCGTTACGCGGGTTGAAGATGTCGAACACCATGACCAGCGTCCGCTCAGCGCGGAACGGATCCACATACGCCGTCGTCACATCAGGAATCAACTGCATATCCGACTCATGAATCGACGCAAAACCACGAATCGACGAACCATCAAAGAGCTGCCCGACGGAGAAGAACTCCTCATCGACAGTGGAGGCGGGAATGTTGAAGTGCTGCTGCACACCGGGAAGGTCGGTGAAACGGATGTCGAGGAACTTGACGTCCGTGTCCTTGATGAACTTGAGCACCTCGGAAGAATCACTGAACATGCGGAATCTCCAAGCGAGTGTCGGGAGGCGGGTGGGACTGCGCGAGCAGCCGCTGCAAGGCTAGGTGCCGGCGGTTTCCCCACCGTATCGCGATTGTTTCCGGGATGTTACGCGGGTCCGCATGATGCACACTGCTCGGTCGCGGACGTCTCTGAGCTCCCGCGCATGATCGGGGCCGCCGAACGGCGGAGTTCCGAGGTGCGCGGATAGACTCGCTCGGTGTCCAGCTCCACGCCACCGCGCCGTTTCGGTGATCTCGCCCCCAGCCGCTATCCGGGGGAGCGCCTCGGACTTCCCGAGACCGGTCCGAACTCGGTGGGACGAGCAGGGCGGCGCATCCTCGCCCTCGTCATCGACTGGGCGATCGCGTCGCTGCTGTCGCTGGCGTTCGCGCACTACGACGGATGGGCGACCCTCGGCATTTTCGCCCTGCTGCAGTACGTCTTCATCCCGACGATCGGCGGAAGCATCGGACACCGCATCGTCGGGCTTCGCCTCGTCGCACTGAACGGCAAATGGGTCGGCCTGTGGCGCCCGCTGGTGCGCACCGTTCTGCTGTGCATCGTCATCCCAGCGGTCGTGTGGGACTCCGATCAGCGCGGGTTCCACGACAAGGTCGCTGGAACAGTGCTGATTCGCGCCTGAGAGAGCCGCGGCCCCTTGAACGAAGAAGTGCGGCGGTCCATTCGACCGCCGCACTTCTCATCCGCTGTGCTCAGCGAGCGCGCTGTGGACGCACCTTCAACGGGTCGACGCCCTTCGGGATCGGCATCTGCGTGCCGAGGGAGTTCAGGCGGTTGTCGACCGCGAGCACCTCGGGCTTCGTCAGTGCGACCTTGATCTTGGCCATTCGACCGGCGAGCTTGTGGAGCGGAACGGCATCCGCATCCGGGCCGACCGAGAACACGTTGATCGGCACGTTGGGCACGATGCGCGCGATTTTGCGCTTCTCGTCGTCGACCATCTTGCGCGTGCGGGTCGCCGGTCCCTCGCCGATCAGCACGACGCCGCCGCGGCCGACCGCACGGTAGACGGCGTCACGTGTGCGACCGTTCACCGCCACCGGCATCTCGCTGCCACGCCACGAACGCTTCAGGGAGCTGCGCAGCACGGCGCCGACCGCACCGGGCTGACCCTCGATCTGCGAATAGGCCGCGCGCTCCGCGCGACGCCCCAGGACGATGATGGCGCCGAGAGCACCCGCGAGGACGCCGGCGAGAACCCACAGCACGATCGAGAAGACGTTGCCGCCCGTGATCGTGAGCGCCAGCACCACGCCGATGACCGCGCCGAGCAGCAACGTGCCGAGCATGTACCAGGGCGCCCGTGCGTCGTAACGACGGGTCATCTGGAACACCTGCCACATCTGCTTGATGCGGCCGGGTTCCTTCGTCGCTGCGGAGTCCTTACGTGCCATGCAGAAAAGAATACCGGGTCAACACGCGCGAAAATGCGGGTGCACTCGCGAGAGACGCCGGCACCTCAGACCGCCTGGGCGAAGCCGAGCGAGGCATCCGCAAGCGCCTGCATCGCGGCAGGGATCTCGCGGCCCTTCGCAGCCATCGACTGCGCCCAGAGGCGTCCGGCTCGATACGACGACCGCACGAGAGGCCCCGCGAGCACGCCGAGGAACCCGAGTGCCTCCGCCTCCTCCTTGAGCTCCACGAACTCTTCCGGTCGCACCCAGCGCGCGACCGGAAGATGCCGTGGGCTCGGACGCAGGTACTGCGTGATCGTGAGGATGTCGGTCCCCGCGTCCCGCAGATGCACGAGCGCCTCGCTCACCTCGTGCCGTTCCTCGCCCATGCCCAGGATGAGGTTCGACTTCGTGATCATTCCGGCGTCGCGTCCCTGAGTGATCACGTCGAGCGATCGCTCGTAGCGAAAGGCCGGACGGATGCGTTTGAACAGTCGCGGCACCGTCTCCACGTTGTGCGCGAACACCTCGGGAGCGGCGTCGAAGACCTGCCGCAGATGCTCCGGCCGCCCGCTGAAGTCGGGCACGAGGATCTCCACCCCCGTTCCCGGTGCTTGACGATGGATCTCCCTGATCGTCTCCGCGTACAGCCATACACCCTCATCCGGAAGGTCGTCGCGTGCGACTCCCGTCACTGTGGCGTAGCGCAGGCCCATCGTTGTCACGCTCTCGCCGACACGACGTGGCTCATCCGCGTCGAAGTCCGCAGGCCTGCCCGTGTCGATCTGGCAGAAGTCGCACCGCCTGGTGCACTGGCTTCCGCCGATCAAGAACGTCGCCTCCCGGTCCTCCCAGCACTCGTAGATGTTGGGGCAGCCCGCCTCCTGGCACACCGTGTGCAGCTGCTCGGACTTCACGAGGTTCTGCAGCTGCGTGTACTCCGGACCCATGCGCGCGCGGGTCTTGATCCACTCCGGCTTGCGTTCGATCGGCGTCTCGGCGTTGCGCGCCTCGAGGCGCAGCATCCTGCGCCCTTCCGGTGCGGCGGTCATGCCACGACGCCGATCACGGCGTCGAAGTGCGCGCGCACCAGCGGTGCGGCATCCTGCGGAGTCACCGTTCGGCCGAGCTCTCTCGAGATCGTCGTGACGCCGGCGTCGCGGATGCCGCAGGCGACGATGCGGTCGTACGGGGAGAGGTCGTTGCTGCAGTTCAGAGCGAAGCCGTGCATCGTCACACCGGACGCGACGCGGATGCCGATGGCGGCGATCTTCGCGTCCGGCCCATCCTGAGACACCCAGACACCGCTACGGCCCTCGACCCGGTGACTGTCGACGCCGAGGTCGGCCAGCACGTCGATCAGCATGCCCTCGAGTCGCCGGACGTATCCGACCACGTCGATGGGTTCTGGCAGGCGCAGGATCGGGTACCCCACGAGCTGTCCAGGGCCGTGCCAGGTGATCTTGCCTCCGCGGTCGACGTCGATCACCGGCGTGCCGTCGGCAGGTCGTTCGTCGGGTTCGGTGCGCTTGCCCGCTGTGTACACGGACTCGTGCTCGAGGAGGAGGACGGTATCGGGCGCCCGCCCGTCGACGACAGCAGCGTGCACGGCACGTTGCTGGTCGAGGGCGTCGAGATACGGCACGGAGTTGGCGCTTAGCCCCGTGTCGACGTAGTCGATCACGATGGAAGTCTACGTGGCTCTCCTCGTCCTCAGGTTCCGGGTGCGCCGCGCTGTGCACATCGCGACGGTCAGCCGGATGCCGGGCGTCGGGAATCGGGAATCCTGCTGTCCATGTCCCGACGTACCGAGCGCCGCTCGCAGCGGCGTGCTCCGCATCCCGCAGACCATCATCCCGCTGCGTCGGCCACTGTGCGCAGTCACGTCGGCGGATACCGACTGCTCCGCATCCTCGGATCCGGCCCGCGCAGCGTCTGCTACCTTGCGACGGGCGACGAGGGTCAGGTCGTCGTCAAGATGCGCAGGAGCTCCGACGAGCTCGCTCGCGAGGACGCACGGGAGGACGGGCACGAGGTGGAGTGCCTCTCCGCGCTCGAGGACCAGCACATCGTCCGGATCCTCGATGTCGCAGTGTGTGCAGAGCATCCGCCTTGTGTGGTGCTGGAGCGCCTGGACGGCCCTTCCCTGGCATCCTGGCGGCGCGAGAAGGATCTCGTCGACGTGGCGGAGGCCGTGACCATCGGGGTGTCCGTCGTGCGAGCGGTTGTCGCGGTGCACCGCTCCGGCTGGACGCACGGCGCTGTCACGGCCGCGAACGTCCTCTTCGATGCGGGCGGATGTCCGGTTCTGATCGGCTTCGGCGGCGCTCTCCCCGCCACCTCAGCGAGGATGTCGGCGGACTGGTCGGCCACGGCGACACTGATCCAATCCGTCGTGGCGGGAGCCGAGGGAGCAACGGACGAGGCGATCAGGAGTGTTCGAGCCGCACTGCGAGCGCTTGAGACCGGTGATCACGACGCTGCGACGGCTATCGCGGACGTCGAGTCCGCGCTCTTCGCGTTGGGTCCGGCAGGACCCGTCAGCACCGCCGCGGCGCGCCGTGGCGAAGTTCTCGACCCCCGGGCAGCGCCCGCCATCGCTCGAGAGCGCGACGGCGCACCGCCCACGAACTCCGAGACACGGGACCCGGATGTCTGGCGGCGCGGATCACGCCTCCTCGTCTCCGCGATGGAGCGCGGAATCGGCACCGTGGTCGCGGCCCCGCTGCGTCGTCTGCTGCACGGCCGGAAGAAGGCCGTGGTCGTGGCTTTCGGCACGGCTGTCGCGCTGACGGTGGTCGCGCTCCTCACCATCCCAGGGCCTCCGGCCGGACGAGCCCAGACACCAGAATCGACGACGGCGACCACCCGTTCGGATGGCGCGCTCGTGACGCCTTCGTCGTCAGCACGAGCATCCGCACGCTCGGGGTCCGATCCTGACCGCTCGTCGTCGAGCCCCGGCACGCGAGCGACCTTGCCGCCCGAACCGTCCTCCGACGACAATCCCGTTCGAGCGGCCGCCCTGCTTCTGCAGCACCGGTCCGCATGCTTCGCCCGTGCGGATTCCGGATGCCTCACCGACGTCGATCAGGCGGACTCGGCCCTGCTCGCATCGGACATGGCCCTCCTGACCCGGGGAGGGGTGCCGGCGGATACGCCGACGGAAGCCCAACTCTCGCTGACCGAGTCGATGGGAGACACATCCGTCATCGCCGTCGCCCCCGATACGGCGGGAACGACGAAGCCGGCTTCGGTCCTGGTGATCAAGACCGAAGCCGGCTGGCGTCTTCGTGCTGTGTTCGAGGACTGACGACCTCGATGTCGCGCTCTGCGATCGGCGTCAGATTCCCAGGTCGGCGTCGAACGCGGCTTCCTCCAGGCGGTTCTTCACGGCAACGAGGAAGCGAGCGGCGTCCGCGCCGTCCACGATGCGGTGGTCGTAGGAGAGCGCAAGATACACCGTCGAGCGGATGGCGATCGAGTCGGTGCCGTCAGCCTGAACGACCACGGGCTTCTTGGCAACGATGCCGGTGCCGAGGATGGCGACCTGCGGCAGGAACACCAGGGGAGTGTCGAACAGGGCGCCACGGGATCCCGTGTTCGTGACGGTGAACGTGCCACCCGCCAGCTCGTCCGGCTTCAGCTTGTTGTCGCGGGTGCGCTGGGCGAGGTCCGCGATCTGCTGCGACAGCTGGGCGATCGTCAGGCCACTCGCGTTGCGCACGACCGGGGTCAGCAGTCCGCGCTCGGTATCGACCGCGATCGAGATGTTCTCGTGATCCGGGTAGACGATGTTGTCGCCGTCGACCGTCGCGTTGATCACCGGGTACGCCTTCAGTGCCTCGGCGGCAGCGAGCGTGAAGAACGGCAGGAACGACAGCTTGGTTCCGGTCGCCTTCTCGAAGTCGCCCTTCACGCGGGTGCGGAGTGCAGCCACCTTGGTGACGTCCACCTCGACGACAGTCGTCAGCTGAGCGGAATTCTGCAGCGAAACGACCGCACGGTCGGCGACGACCTTGCGGAGACGGGACATGGGCTGCACTGTCCCGCGCAGCGGAGAGGTCTCGAGCTTCGTGCTCACTGGAGCGGCTGCGGCAGCCGCCGGAGCCGCAGAGCCTGCGCTCAGCACGTCCTGCTTGCGGATCCGTCCCCCAACTCCGGTGCCGGTGACGGCAGCGAGGTCGACACCCTGCTCATTGGCGAGCTTGCGGACGATGGGCGTGACGTATCCGGATCCAGCATGGGAGCCGGATACAGCGGGCGCCACGGGAGCAGACGCCTCCGGGGCCGGAGCAGCCGGGGCGGGGGTAGCCGGGGCCGGAGCGGCCGGAGCAGCCGGAGCGGGAGCGGCGGGGGCCGGCGCTGCAACCGGCGCGGCCTGCTCGGGTGCCGCCGGCGGCTGCTCGACCTGGGCCGGTGCGGGTGCCTGTGCGGGCGTCTCAGCGGCGGCCGACGGAACCTCGGCTGTCGGCGAAACCTGCTCCTGCACGGGCTCTGTCGCGGCGACCGGCTGTGCCGGTTCGGCCGGCGCCTCCTGAACGACCGGAGCCTCCTGAGCTGCCGGTGCCGGCTCCGCCGGGGTTTCGGCAGCGGCGGGGGCCTCCGCCTGCGCCTCGGCGTCCGGCGCCTCGGCACCTGCACCCGAGCCGTCACCGATCGTCACGAGCGGAGTCCCGACCTCGACGGTCTCGTCCTCCTGAACGAGGATCTGCTCGATGACACCCGCGACAGGCGACGGGATCTCCGTGTCCACCTTGTCGGTCGAAACCTCGAGCAGCGGCTCGTCGACCTCGACGCGGTCACCCACCTGCTTCAGCCAGCGGGTTACCGTGCCTTCCGTGACACTCTCACCGAGTGCCGGGAGGCTGACGGATTCGCTCATGACTATGTCTCCTTTAAGAATGCGATTCGATACGAAAGCTTATTGCAGTGACCGGCCCGGCGCCGTGGTCACAGCGCGTGCAGCGGCTTGCCCGCAAGGTAGAGGAACGCCTCACCGAGAGCCTCGTTCTGGGTGGGGTGCGCGTGGATGAACGGCGCGATGTCCTCGGGGTACGCCTCCCAGTTCACGGCGAGCTGCGCCTCTCCGATGAGTTCCCCGACGCGCGCACCGATCATGTGGATGCCCACGACAGGTCCGTCGTTGACGCGCACGACCTTGATCGAACCCGTAGTGCCGATGATCTCGCTCTTGCCGTTGCCGGCGAGGCTGTAGTCGTACGACGACACGTTCTCCGCGCCGTACTCCGCCTCGGCCTTCGCCTGGCTCAGTCCGATCGACGCGACCTCAGGGTCGCAATACGTGACCTTGGGGATGTTCACATCCGACACGACGATCGGCGACAGGCCGGCGATCTCCTCAGCGACGAAGATGCCCTGCTGGAATCCGCGGTGCGCGAGCTGCAGCCCGGGAACGATGTCGCCGACCGCATACACGCCATCGACGCCCGTGCGAAGGCGCTCATCCGTGATCACGAATCCGCGATCGATCGTGACTCCTGCCTCCTCGTAACCGAGCCCGGCCGTGACGGGACCGCGGCCGACGGCCACGAGCAGCAGCTCGGCTTCGACGGTGTCGCCGTTCTCCAGTGTCACCACGACGCCGTCGTCGTTCTGCGTCACGCCCTGGAATCGGATGCCGAGGCGGAAGTCGATCCCGCGGCGGCGGAACGCGCGCTCCAGCGACTTGCTGATCGACTCGTCCTCGTTGGGGACGAGGTGGGGGAGCGCCTCGATGATGGTCACCTCGGCGCCGAACGACTTCCAGACGCTGGCGAACTCGACGCCGATGACGCCGCCGCCCAGGACGGCGACCTTCTTGGGAACGAAGTCGAGCTCGAGCGCCTGCTCACTGGTGATGACGCGTCCGCCGATCTCCAGGCCGGGCAGCGACCGGGAGTACGACCCCGTCGCGAGAACAACGTTCGTGCCGATGTAGTCGACGTCGCCGACGCGCACCGTCTTCGGTGCGACGAGGCGGCCCTCACCCTCGACCGTCGTGATGCCGCGCGCCTTGACGAGACCTTGAAGGCCCTTGTACTTCTTCGCGACGATGCCTTCGCGATAGGTGGTGACCCCCGCGATGTCGATGCCATCGAACGTGGTGGTCACGCCGAACTTCGACGACTCGCGCGAGTAATCGGCGACCTCGGCGGCATGCAGGAGCGCCTTCGTCGGGATGCATCCGCGATGCAGGCAGGTCCCTCCGACCTTGTCCTTCTCGATAAGGGCAACAGAGAAGCCGAGCTCGCTCGCGCGCAATGCCGCTGCGTAGCCTCCGCTCCCGCCGCCCAGAACCACGATGTCGAAGTTCTGCTCAGACACCCATTCACTCCTCGGGTCGGGATGGTGGACGTCACCGTCTGCGAGCGATCGGTTTTCGGCTGCAGGCGGCCGTCAGTCGGCAGGCGATTCCTGCCCATACGACCCTACTACCGGGCAGTGAAGTCCTCGGCCACGGCGACGAGCGTTCGCACCAGAACGCCGGTGGCGCCCTTCGCCGTGTAGCCGTAGGGCGACCCGTGGTTCTGTGCCGGTCCCGCGATGTCCAGGTGCGCCCATGGCACGTTCCCGGCTGCCGAATCAGCGGATGCCTTGCCCACGAATTCCCGCAGGAAGACGCCGGCCAGCAGCATCCCGCCCGCTGTGTTGCCTGGCGTGGCGTTCGTGAGGTCGGCGACCTCGGACTTGAGCGTCGCGCGCAGCTCGGCGGGCAGCGGCATCGGCCAGACGAGCTCGTCTGAGCGGGCGGCGGCATCCGTGATCCGGGTCACGACATCGTCGTCGCCCATCACGGCCGAGTACCTGGTGCCGAGCGCGACGACCTGAGCACCGGTGAGCGTCGCGATGTCGATGACGACGTCCGGATGCTCGCCAGACGCCGCCTGCAGCCCGTCCGCGAGCACGAGCCGACCCTCGGCGTCGGTGTTGAGCACCTCGACGCGCGTGCCGCCCTTGATGGTGAGCACGTCGTTCGGACGAATGGCGGAACCGGACGGCAGGTTCTCCGCGATGCACATCCACCCGGTGACGTGCACCGGAAGTCCCAGCCGGGCGACGGCCACGACGGCGGCGAGAACGGATGCTGCGCCCGCCATGTCGTACTTCATGCCGACCATCGAGACCGGGGGCTTCAGCGAGAGGCCGCCGGAGTCGAACGTGATCCCCTTGCCGACGAACGCCACGTGCGAGAGTGCCTCGGCCGGCGCGTAGTCGAGGCGCACCAGCCTCGGCGGGCGGACGGATCCCTTGCCAACGCCCACGATTCCGCCGAATCCGTCCGCCTCGAGTGCGGCTTCGTCCCAGACCCGCACGTCGATGGGGAGGTCCGCCGCCGCTGCGACGGCTGCGTCCGCGAGATCCTGGGGTCCCTGCTCCGACGGGGGCGTGTTCGCGAGATCACGGGTGAGGAAGACGGCGTCCGCGAGCACTCGGGCCCGACCGACGAGCTGCTCGGCGGCATCCGTGGATCCGAGTACGACGATCTCGGCGACGGGCGGACGATCGTCGCCGCGTGTGGAGCGCCCCGCGTACGCGTAGCTCCCGATGGCTGCGCCTTCCAGGACCGCGGTGAGCTGCTCATCCGTGTCAGCACCGGGGTCGAGGATCAGACGCCCGTCTCCCGCTGCCGACCGCGCGGCGGCACCCGCCGCGGCGCGGAGCGATGCCGTGCTGACGACAGGCCCGAGGCCGGAGAGCACGACGGGCAGGTCGTCGAGGACGCCGGCGGGGATCCGGATCACCTGGTCAACTGCTCCCGTCGACCTCACCTGCACGAGGACATCACTCGTGACGTCACGGCCGAGCACGGTCGGCGCCCCACCTCCCGAGCGCACGAAGAGAACGAGGACGTCACCCGCCGCCGCTTCGGGACGAGTGGGGGAGAGCGAGAGAGAAGGAGAAGCCATATCGAGGATGCTACGGCCGGCGCGACCTGTTCGCTGTGGGCATGCACCAGCCTCAGGGAGCGCCGGGGGCTGCTGGCTAGCATGGATTTCATGCAGGATCCTCGCGAGCTCTACGACGTTCGGTCGGCACTCGACGGCGTGCCGACCGGGCTGTACCTCGTTGCCGGACTCACCGGCTTCGCCGACGCAGGAAGCGCCGTCTCGCAGCTGAGCACGTATCTGCTCGAGACGATGGACAACGAGGAGATCGCCCGGTTCGACGCGGATGCGCTGCTCGACTATCGCGCGCGCCGCCCGATCATCACGTTCGACCAGGACCACCTCACCGATTACCGTCCGGCCCAGTTGAGCCTCTACCTGATGCGCGACGAGCTCGGGCAGCAGTTCCTGTTGCTCACCGGATACGAGCCCGACTTCCAGTGGGAGCGGTTCTCCACCGCAGTCCTCGACCTCGTCTCTCTGCTCAAGGTGCGGTCGACGATCTGGGTGCACAGCATCCCGATGCCGGTGCCGCACACGCGGCCGATCGGCGTGACGGTGAGCGGAAACCGTGAGGGTCTCGCCGACTCGATGTCGGTGTGGCGGCCGACGACCCAGGCGCCTGCGACGGCGATGCATCTCGTGGAATACCGCCTGCAGGAGGTCGGCGCCTCCACGATCGGATTCGTCCTTCTCGTTCCTCATTACTTGGGTGACACCGAGTATCCGGCGGCGGCAGTGGCCGCGATCGAGAGCATCAGCACCGTGACGGGATTGATCTTCCCGACCGACAAGTTGCGCGAAGAGGACCGCGAGTTCATCGCGAACATCGACGAGCAGGTCGCGGGCAACCCGGAGCTGGAGCGTCTCGTCGGCGCACTCGAACAACGCCATGACGCATACATGCAGGACAGTCCGGTGAAGTCGCCGCTGACGCACCTCGACGGTGCCGTGCCGTCTGCAGACGAGATCGCCGCGGAGCTGGAGAACTTCCTCGCATACCGCCGCAAGGGCGATGAGGACGCGTCCGGCCGGTAGCCGCCGACGCATCCGCCAGAGAGCCGCAGCCTCGCCTCGTACGGCGACGCGGAATGGCCGCGCGGATGCGGTGTCGGGACGTCGTGCATCCGCACGTAACGTAGAAGAGTGAATTCCGTACGCTCGTGGCTGATCTTCGCCGCGGGCGTCTTCGGATACCTCGTCGCCGTGATGGAGCGGTCGACCATCGGTGTCGCCGGCGTTGCTGCGACGGATCGCTTCCACTCCACCGCGTCGCTGCTGTCGACCCTCGCAGTGCTCCAACTGGTCGTGTACGCCGGCATGCAGATTCCGGTGGGCGTGCTCATCGACCGGGTCGGACCGCGAGCACTCATGCTGGTCGGCACCGCGCTGATGGCGGTCGGACAGGCCACCGTCGCGTTCTCGAGCGTCATCGGCATCGCCGTACTCGGCCGTATCCTCGTCGGCGCAGGCGACGCGATGATCTTCACCTCGCTCATCAGACTGGTGAACTCGTGGTTTTCCGGGCGTCAGGTACCGCAGCTGTCGCAGTGGGTCGGCAACATCGGTCAACTCGGTCAGGTGCTCTCAGCGGTGCCGTTCGCGCTTCTGCTGCACCAATCGGGATGGACCGTCGCCTTTCTCTCAGCAGGCGGCGTGGCAGTGGTCGCCTTCGTCGCGATTCTCCTGGCGGTGCGCAACCGTCCTGAAGGGGCTGATGAGGGCGAGCGCCCTGCGACGTGGCGCCAGTCGTTCCATCAGCTCGGGGTGGCCATCGTGCGCCCGGGTACGCAGCTGGGGTTCTGGTCCCACTTCGTCACGCAGTCCTCCGGCACCGTGTTCGCGCTGATGTGGGGTTTCCCGTTCATGGTGTTCGCCCTCGGCTACAGCGCGACGGAGGCCTCCTGGATGCTGACGATCATCGTCGGTGCCGCTCTCGTTGTCGGACCCCTGCTCGGCATCCTCACGGCACGCTTCCCGCTGCGCCGGAGCAACATCGTGCTCAGCATCGTGATCGCGATGGCTGTCGTGTGGACGCTGATGCTTCTCTGGCCCGGATCGCCGCCGCTCTGGCTCGTCGTGCTGCTGCTCGTGGTGATCGGGGCGGGAGGTCCCGGTTCGCTGATCGGATTCGACTTCGCGCGCACGTCGAACCCCATGCACGCGCTTGGATCCGCGAACGGCTTCGTCAATGTCGGCGGATTCGCTGCGAGCTTCCTGATGATCTACCTGATGGGCGTCCTGCTGGACTGGCACAGCCATCTGGCGGAAACGGGGCTGTACACGGTCGACGGGTTCAAGATCGCGTTCGCCGTGCAATACCTGGTCGTCGGCGTCGGGGTGGTCTTCCTGATCGGCGCGCGCAAACGTACCCGCAAGCGCCTGCTCGACGATGAGGGAATAGAAGTGGGTCCGCTCTGGGTTGCACTGGTTGCACGGTGGAACCGGAGCCGTTGATGGACGGCGCTGCGTGGCCGGTGCTCCAACCGTGCAATAATCGATGATTGGACCCGTTCACCTTCGGAACAGTGCGGCGTTCGAGGATCGGCCAGCGGCCGTCCCGGGCTGCGCGACCAGATTCCGGACTTGACATGGGTCCTCATAGTGTCCGCAAGCGACCCGAACCCCCGCGATCCACACCGCTGCGCGTGTGTATCGGGAGGCTGGAAGGTGAACTCCATGGCAACCAAAACGGCTGACGCCCCCACCGTAGAGGAGCCCACGACCGCCGCCGCGAAGAAGGCGCCCGCACGGGCCGCGTCGAAGACGACAGCAGCGAAGTCGAGCGCTAAGACGGCCGCCAAGCCGGCCGCGAGCAAGGCGAAGCCGAGCTCGAAGGCTTCGCCGGCCAAGGCGTCCCGCAAGGCGTCGCCGACGAAGTCGGACGACGAGGAAGAGCTCGATGAAGACGAGCTCGCGGATGCCGAGCCTGGCGACCTCGAGGAGGCCGATGTGCCCGACGACGCCGAGTCCGGTGACGATTCTGCAGACGCGGGCGACGTGAAGACCACGAAGTCGGCGGATGATTCCGACGGCGACACGGCGCAGTCCAGCGAACCACTGCCCACCGGTGCCATCGTGCTTCGCGCGGTGGACGAAGAGGACGACGTTCCCGTCTACTCGACGCAGATCACCGGCGCGACCGCCGACCCTGTCAAGGATTACCTGAAGCAGATCGGCAAGGTCCCGCTGCTGAACGCGGCCGAAGAGGTCGAGCTCGCGATGCGCATCGAGGCAGGCCTGTTCGCCGAGGAGAAGCTCGGCGGCATGACCGATCAGGAGAAGCGGTCCCAGCTGGGACGCGACCTGGGTTGGGTCGCCCGTGACGGGCAGCGCGCCAAGAGCCACCTGCTCGGGGCCAACCTCCGTCTGGTCGTCTCGCTCGCCAAGCGCTACACCGGTCGCGGCATGCAGTTCCTCGACCTGATCCAGGAAGGCAACCTGGGCCTGATCCGTGCCGTCGAGAAGTTCGACTACACGAAGGGCTTCAAGTTCTCCACGTACGCCACGTGGTGGATCCGCCAGGCGATCACACGCGCGATGGCAGACCAGGCCCGCACGATCCGCATCCCCGTGCACATGGTCGAGGTCATCAACAAGCTGGCCCGCGTGCAGCGGCAGATGCTGCAGGACCTCGGTCGCGAACCGACGCCGGAAGAGCTCTCCAAGGAGCTCGACATGACGCCCGAGAAGGTCATCGAGGTGCAGAAGTACGGTCGTGAGCCGATCTCCCTGCACACTCCGCTTGGTGAGGACGGGGACAGCGAATTCGGAGACCTGATCGAGGACACCGAGGCGGTCGTTCCGGCCGACGCGGTGGGCTTCACCATGCTGCAGAAGCAGCTGGAGAGCCTGCTCGACTCCCTGTCCGAGCGTGAGGCCGGAGTGATCCGCATGCGCTTCGGACTCGGTGACGGCATGCCGAAGACGCTCGACCAGATCGGCGACACGTTCGGGGTCACCCGCGAGCGCATCCGCCAGATCGAGTCGAAGACGATGGCGAAGCTGCGTCATCCGTCCCGCTCGCAGTCGCTCCGCGACTACCTCGAGTAGGCCGGCGCGTGCGGCGTTTCTTCGCGATCCTGCTCGGCCGCCTCGCGCGGTTCGCCACACGGCTCAGAGGGGGAGGGTCCGCCTTTCCCGGCTACCTCGTGCGCAAGATCTGGCCTCGATTCATCGAGGACGTCTCGGCGCAGTGGAGCCACGGAGTCGTGTTCGTGCTCGGTTCCAACGGCAAGTCGACCACGACGCACATGGTCTCTGAGCTGCTGCGCGCACACGGCCTGGGCGTGTTCACGAATCCGAGCGGCGCCAACCTTCCGCAGGGCATCGCCTCGGCGATGCTCTCGGAGGTGACGCTGTCGGGAAAGCTGCCGGCCGACGTGGCCGTGCTCGAAGTCGACGAGGCGTTCGCGGTCGACCTGGCGAAGCTGCTCAGTCCGCGCACGGTGCTGATGCTCAACTGCCAGGTCGATCAGCTCTACCGGTTCTACGAGACCGAGCGTGTGGCGGACATGATGCTGGACGCCTCCGTGCTGGCCACCTCGCACATCGTCACGAACCGTGAGGACCCGCTGCTCAGTCGCGTGCAGGAACGCCTCGGATCGAGGTCCGTGCCCGACGTGTCGTACTTCGGAGTGTCGGATGCCGTGCTCGCCGAGAGCAAGCACGGCCTGTTGAACGCTCCCGACTTCCGCGACGGCGAGGCGACGTCCCGGCCGGTCGCGCTGTCCGAGGTGCGGTCCTTCGGCGGCCGCGAGGCGACGATCGCCTTGGCGGGCTCCGGTGCAGGCGGATTGGGTGCAGAGGAGGACGTCCTCAGCGTCGAGCTGCCCGCCCGCGGGCTGCACTACGCGATCGACGCGGCCGCGGCATCCGCTACCGCGAAGCTGGTGATGGCCGCCGACTTCGACCCGTCGAAGGTGGTCGACGCGTTCGCGAACATGCGGCCGGCGTACGGCCGCGGCGAAGTGATCCCGTTCGGCGACGAGTCGGTCGAGTTCATCATGTTCAAGAACGGTCCGAGCCTGCAGCTGAATCTCGACTCGCTGACCACCCCGCCCGAGCAGGTCATGTTCGCCCTCGACGAGGGGACGCCGGACATCTCGTGGATCTACGACGTGAACTTCGACTCGCTCGACCACGTGGACGTGGTGACGGGGGAGAAGGCCTGGCAGGTCGCCCTGAGACTCGTGTACGCCGGCGTTCCGATCACGGCCGTCGAGCCCGACCTCGAGGAGGCGATCGAGATCATGCGTCGTCTTCCCGCCCCGCGAGACGACCGCAAGCTGTGGTTCGTGAATTACGAGCAGATGATGCTCGCCCGCAAGCACCTCGGATTCCCCGACCTGGAGACTCGCCTGTGACGGACACCACCGCAGGAGTGCGGATCCTTCAGCTGTACCCCGACGAGCTCGGTGTCACCGGTGACGCGGGAAATGTGGACGTGCTGCGCACGCGACTCACACGCTCCGGTGTTCCCGTCACGGTCGAGCGCCACCGTTCAGGAGACGCGCTCGGAGCCGAGCCCGACCTCGTCGTGATCGGCAACGGTCCGCTGTCCGCGCTCCGTCGAGTGCTTCCGGATGCCGCGCTCCACCGTACGACGCTCGCTGACTGGGCGCAGCGCGTGCCGTTCTTCGCGGTCGGCGCCGGCCTCGAGCTGCTCTGCGCGCGCATCGAGGATCCGACCGGAACCCTTGACGGACTCGGGATCGTCCCCGCGACGGCACACCGCGGCCGCAAGCGCCGCGTCGGATACGCGATCGCGGAGACCCCGTACGGTCAGGTCACCGGATTCGAGGACCAGGCGACGGAGCTGTCCGGCGTCGAGACCCCGTTCGCGACCATCGTGCGCGACGCGACGGGATCGGTCTCCCGGCCGGACGGCATCCGCACCGAGACCCTCACCGGCACGCTCCTCCAGGGGCCGTTGCTGCCGCTGAACCCCTCTCTCGCCGACCGGCTCGCAGCGGCCGCCGCCACGCACGCCGGAGTGGAGTACACGCCCGACTCCTCGCTCGCCGAATTCGACCGTTTCGCCGCGCGCTCCACGGAACGCATGCGCACGCACGTATCGTCGGTGTTCACGACGATCCAGTGAGCCGACCGATCCGTTCCGCAACGACGAGGAGCACGACGCCGTGACCGAGGACTCCCGCCGGCTTGCCGTTCGGCTCGACAGGCTCGCCGAGAACGTGCGCCGCTACCGCGCGTCGTCGAGCGACCTGATCGCACGGGTGGACCATGACGGATACGGTCTCGGCCTCGTGCCCGTTGCACGAGAATGCGTCGCGGCGGGAGCCCGGATGCTCGCGGTCGCCGACTTCGACGAAGCGCTGAGACTGCGCGCCGCCGGGATCGGCACGCCGGTGCTCGCGCTGCGCCCCACCGGCGAGCGCGTCGACGGGCTGGGAATCGCCGCGGCGGTCGGCACTGTCGCCGAAGCCCATGCCGCGACCGCAGGGGGAGCGGACGGCATCCACGTGGTCGTCGCCTGTGGCGACGTCAGCCGGGGGATCTCGCCGCACGATCGCGGCGCGTTCGAGGCGATCGCGCAGGCCGCACCGCGCGTGCACGCCATCATGGGCGTGACGGATGCCGCGACATCCGCTTCCGCCACCTCGGCCGCTCTCGAGGTCGCGGCCGGGCTCGCTCCCGGCGTGCCGCGCCACGTGCACGGCACGCGCGGGGTCCTCGCCGGATACGGTGCGGATGACGACTTCGTGCGCGTCGGGCGCGGTCTGTACGGCATCCCGCTGCGCGACGGAACGCCGACCGGCGTGTCCGTCTGCCGCTTGTCCGGACAGGTCGTCACGGTGAAACGGATCGCCGCCGGCGAGGGCGTGTCGTACGGATACATCTACCGCGCGCCCGCCGATGGCACGATCGCCCTTGTCACCTGCGGCTACGCGGACGGCGTTCCTCGGAGCATCGGCAATCACGCGACGGTCATCGTGAACGGCGGCAGCGCGCGCGTCATCGGCCGCGTCGCGATGGACGTGGTCGTGATCGATCTGGGGAATGTGGCAGCGAAAGCAGGGGACGAGGTGGTGTTCCTCGGCGACCCCGAGTCCGGTGAACCGGGAGTCGCGGGCTGGTCTGCGGTCACGGGCCTGGACCCGGTCGAGCTGGCGGCCGGCATCGGCCCTCGAGTCGTACGGAGCTATACCCGATGAGCGAATCGCTCCCTCAGACGTACGCGGCCGTCGATCTGGCGCGGTTCGACGCCAATCTGCAGACTGTCCGGTCGCGGGTTGCACCCGCGGAGACCATGTTCGTCGTCAAGAACGATGCGTACGGACACGGCTCCGATGTGCTCGTCCCGCGTGCGGTCGAGCAAGGGGTGCGCTGGATCGGGGCCCTCGACGTCGAGACGGCGCTGCACATTCGAGGGATCGTGGGCTCCGGCGTGCGCACGTTCGCGTGGTTGCTGAGCGCACGCGACGATCTCGCCGCCGCGGCGGACGCCGGCGTCGACCTCGGCGTCGGCGACCGGTCGGTGCTGGAAGCGGCGGCGTCGACTGCGACGGCGCGGCCGGTGCATGTGCACCTCAAGATCGACACCGGGCTCAATCGCAACGGCGTCCGGGGCGAGGACTGGAGCGCGTTCGTCGCTCGTGCCGCCGAGCTCCAGGATGAGGGCCGCATCCTCGTCGACGGCGTGTGGAGTCACATCTCCGAAGCGTCCGACGATGACGACGACGAGGCGCGACGCCGCTTCGACCTTGCCCTCACCGCTGCCGAAGCAGCAGGGCTCTCGCCGGAGTACCGCCATCTCGCAGCGAGTGCCGCCTCGTTCCTGCGGGCGGAGTTCCGCTATGACATGGTGCGTGTCGGCGCCTTCGTCTACGGCATCTCGCCGGCCGGGGGACCACACGAGAACGAACTCGGGATCAGCCCGATCATGTCGCTGCACACGCACGTGGTGGACAAACGCGCCGACTCCGCGATGCTGCCGCTGGGGGCATGGCATGGTGTGCCGAGCACCGCGGCCGGCCTGGCCAGAGTCGGAGTCGACGGTCGCAGTCTTCCTGTTCAACAGATCGGCACCGACTGGATGACCATCGCCGCCGACGAACACGTGCGCGTTGGCGACGAAGTCGCGATCTTCGGACCGGGGGACGCCGGGGAACCGACGGCGACCGGGTGGGCGGAGCTCATCGACACGATCGGTGAAGAGGTCGTGCTGAAGGTGGACAGGCGCATCCCGCGCATCTACCGCTGACCGTCATCGGTCGACACGGCCCGGCACGACGAAGCCCCACCGCTTTCGCGATGGGGCTTCGGACGATTCGTTCCGCGAGAGGATCAGGCTCGCTGCTCCTCGAACAGCCTGTCGGTCTCGTCGTGCCAGCTGGTGGCGATGCTCGAGAGCTTCTCGTGGTGCTTCTTCGCGTGGTGGGCGCAGAACAGCAGCTCGCTGCCGTTCACGGTCACCCGCACGTACGCCTGAGCGCCGCACGCGTCACAGCGGTCTGCCGCCGTGAGCGCGGGGCCCGAGGGGAGCTCGTCGGCACCGGGGGTGGCGACATGGCCTGCGTAATTCGACATGCTGAGCTCCTTTCTGGAAAACCCGAACCCTTTGCGAGTACTTGCATTCCATACAAGCACGTCGGCATTGCCGGTATGCCCGAATGCACGGCATTTCGCTGTGCGCGTATGCGAACGGACAGGCGCATCCCAGGGGAGGGTGTCGGTGCCCTACGCGTCGGCGCTGCCTCGATATCCTGAGAGACGGCCCGGACGGCACTCGCCCTCCATGACGAGTGGACGCACCCGAGGCGCACCGACTGCACGACAGGAGACTCCGTGGCGACGAACGATTACTCCGCCAGACACCTCTCGGTTCTCGAAGGACTGGAGGCCGTGCGCAAGCGCCCAGGCATGTACATCGGATCGACGGACGCACGCGGCCTCATGCACTGCCTCTGGGAGATCATCGACAACTCCGTCGACGAGGCGCTGGCCGGGTTCGGGACCGACATCGAGGTTCTGCTCCACCCGGACGAGAGCATCGAGGTGCGCGACACCGCCCGCGGCATCCCCGTCGACATCGAACCCAAGACGGGGCTCTCCGGCGTCGAGGTGGTCTTCACCAAGCTGCACGCCGGCGGCAAGTTCGGATCCGGCTCGTACTCGTCATCCGGCGGTCTGCACGGCGTCGGCGCGTCGGTGGTGAACGCGCTGTCCGAACGTCTCGATGTCGAGGTGGACCGCGACGGCAAGACGTGGGCCATGTCCTTCCATCGAGGCGAGCCCGGAGTGTTCGCGGACAAGGGCGAGCCCAGCCCCAACTCGACGTTCACCCCCTTCGAGTCGCGCAGCGAACTGCGTGTGGTGGGCAAGGTCGCCAAGGGCGTCACGGGCACGCGCATCCGCTACTGGGCCGATCGCCAGATCTTCGGCAAGAACGTGGAGTTCAGCGCCGATGATCTCATCGGCCGTGCCCGCCAGACTGCGTTCCTGGTGCCGGGGCTCACGATCGGGATCACGGATACTCGTGGCGACGCACCCGAACGCACCGACTTCCTCTACGAAGGCGGCATCAGCGAGTTCGCCGACTACCTGGCACCAGACACGGCCGTCACGGAGACATGGCGACTCACCGGATCCGGATCCTTTGTCGAGACCGTCCCCGTGCTCAACGAGCACGGTGCGATGCTGCCCACTGAGGTCCAGCGCGAGTGCGAGGTGGACGTCGCGCTGCGCTGGGGCACCGGATACGACACCGTGTTCCGCACGTTCGTCAACATCATCGCCACGCCGAAGGGCGGAAGTCACCAGGTCGGTTTCGACCAGGGTCTGATGAAGTTCTTCCGCCAGCAGGTGGAGCAGAACGCCCGCCGTCTGAAGGTCTCTGCGAACGAGAAGCTGGAGAAGGACGACATCCTCGCCGGCCTCACCGGCGTGCTGACGGTCCGTCTCCCCGAGCCGCAGTTCGAGGGCCAGACGAAGGAAGTGCTGGGCACCCCGGCGGTGCGCGCGATCGTCGCGAAGGTCGTGGCGGACGGCCTGGCATCCCGGTTCTCCTCGTCCAAGCGCGATGACAAGGCCCAGTCGGCTCTGCTCCTCGACAAGGTCGTCTCCGAGATGAAGTCGCGCATCTCGGCGCGGGCGCACAAAGAGACCCAGCGGCGAAAGAACGCGCTCGAGACGTCGTCGCTGCCGTCGAAGCTCGTCGACTGCAGGTCCACCGACGTGGCGAACAGCGAGCTGTTCATCGTGGAGGGCGACTCTGCGCTCGGGACGGCCAGGCGGGCGCGCGACAGCGAGCACCAGGCGCTGCTGCCCATCCGCGGCAAGATCCTGAACGTGCAGAAGGCGTCGGTCTCTGACATGCTGTCGAACGCCGAGTGCGCATCCATCATCCAGGTCATCGGCGCCGGTTCCGGGCGCAGCTTCGATATCGACGTCGCGCGCTACGGCAAGGTCATCATCATGAGCGATGCGGATGTCGACGGTGCGCACATCCGCACCCTGCTTCTGACCCTGTTCTTCCGCTACATGCGACCGATGATCGAGGCCGGTCGCGTGTTCGCGGCCGTGCCGCCGCTGCACCGCGTGATCGCGATCAATCCGGGATCCAAGCCCAACGAGACGATCTACACGTACTCGGACAAGGAACTTCACGCCGTGCTCGGCAACCTGAAGAAGGCTGGACGCCGCTGGCAGGAGCCTCCGCAGCGCTACAAGGGCCTCGGCGAGATGGACGCCGACCAGCTCGCCACGACGACCATGGACCGTACGCACCGTCTGCTCCGTCGCGTGCGTCTCGACGACGCTGAGCGGGCGGCCGAGGTGTTCGAGATGCTGATGGGCAACGACGTGGCGCCGCGCAAGGAGTTCATCATCTCCGGCAGCGACCAGCTGAGCCGCGAGCGCATCGACGCCTGATCCCGCGGCCCCGTGTCGCCCTTGAAACCCGCGCATCCGTCGGGGTCCGAGCCGGGCACCGACGGATGCGCGTCACCTCACGCGCCGACCGAGGGTCGCCGGCTCAACGCACAGGGCCACCGATAGCGCCGATGACCCCGTCGAGCGGAGTTCCCGATGCATCGCGCTTGGCACCGCCTTCCGGCAATGTGCGGGTGGTTCCCTCACCGGACACCGCAAGGGCCGGTGCCTCGCCGACCCAGGCGAGTGCGAGCTGGTCTTCCCCCTTGAGGAACCGCTGTGCACGGACGCCGCCCGTCGCGCGTCCCTTCGGCGGGAACTCGGCGAAGTCGGACACCTTGCCGGTGCCCGGGTTAGTGCCCGCGATCGTGTCCCCACTGGTCGCGACGGTGACCACGACCGCGGATCCCGCCGCTTCCTGAGACACCGCACCGAAGTAGACGGCGCTCGCGCCCTCGCTCAGCTTGATGCCCGCCATGCCGCCGGCACCGCGGCCCTGCGGGCGCACGCTCGACGCGGCGAAGCGCAGCAGCTGCGCATCCGTGGTCACGAAGACCAGTTCGTCGGTGTCAGACGTCTCGCACGCGCCGACGACGACATCGCCCGGCTTCAGGGCGATCACCTCGAACTCCGGCTTGTTGGCCCAGTCACCGGGGGTGAGTCGCTTGACGACGCCCTGCGCGGTGCCGAGCGTGAGCGGGACCGGAGAGTCGGATGCCACGAGCGCCAGCACGTGCTCAGCCTTGTCGGTGAGGCCGACGTAGTCGGACGCACGCACGCCGGCCGCGAGCTGCACGGAGTTCGCCGGAACGGCAGGCAGGTCGACCGGGGTGATCTTGACGATGCGTCCCCTGTTGGTCACTGCGCCGATCTCGGCACGACTCGTCGTCGCGATGGACCACGCGATCGCGTCGTGCTTGCTGCGTCGTGCCGGGGGAGTGATGCGCGGAGTAATGCCCTCCGCGTCCGGCTCGAGGTCGACGCGCACCAATCGTCCCGTGGCCGAGAGGAACACGCGACACGGCACATCGGCAACCTCCAGCACCGCGGATGCCTTGGCTCCCGTCGTCGCGCGGGACGGCCGTGCCGACGTGAGCAGGGTGCGCCGCGGCGTGCCGTACTTCTCCGCCACCTCGCCAAGCTCGTCGGAGACGACGCCCTCGATGCGTGCGTCGCTGGCGAGGATCTCCTCCAGCTCGGCGATCTCCGCCAGCAGTGTGTCGCGCTCGGCCTCCAGTTCGATCAGGGAGAACTTCGTCAGGCGGCGCAGGCGCAACTCGAGGATGTACTCGGACTGTGTCTGGCTGAGGTCGAACACCTGCATCAGCCGACTTCGCGCCTGGTCGGAGTCGTCGCTCGTGCGGATGACCTGGATGACCTCGTCGATGTCGAGGATGGCGATCAGCAGACCCTCGACGAGGTGCAGGCGTTCGCGCTTGCGCGCCAGCCGGTACTTCGAGCGGCGCGTCACGACCTCGATGCGGTGGTCGAGGTACACCCGCAACAGCTCGCGCAGTCCGAGCGTGCGTGGGTTGCCGTCGACGAGGGCGACGTTGTTGATCGAGAAGCCGTCCTCCAGCGGCGTGAAGCGATACAGCTGCTCGAGAACCGCCTGCGGGCTGAATCCGGTCTTGATGCCGATAACGAGACGCAGTCCCCTGCTGCGGTCGCTGAGGTCGGTGACGTCGGAGATGCCGGCGAGCTTCTTCGCGTTGACGCCGTCCTTGATCTTCTCGATCACCTTCTCCGGGCCCACCAGGTAAGGCAGCTCAGTGACGACAAGGCCCGTCTTGCGCGCGGTGATCGGCTCCACGGCGACCTTGGCGCGGGTGCGGAACGTGCCCCGGCCGGAGGTGTAGGCATCCTTGACGCCGTCGAGTCCGACGATGATGCCACCACCTGGCAGGTCGGGGCCGGGAACGAACTCCATGAGCTCGTCGAGGGATGCCTCGGGGTTCGCGAGCAAGTGCCGTGCGGCTCCGACCACTTCAACGAGGTTGTGCGGCGCCATGTTGGTCGCCATGCCGACGGCGATGCCGCTGGCACCGTTCACCAGCAGGTTCGGAATGGCCGACGGCAGTACGTCCGGCTGCATCAGCTGGTTGTCGTAGTTGGGGACGAAGTCGACCTCGTCCTCATCGATGCCGTCGGTCATCGTGAGCGCGGCCGGCGCCAGGCGGACCTCGGTGTATCGGGCGGCGGCAGGCCCGTCGTCGAGAGAACCGAAGTTGCCGTGGCCGTCGATGAGGGGCAGGCGCAGCGTGAAGTCCTGCGCCATGCGCACGAGCGCGTCGTAGATGGCGGAGTCGCCGTGCGGGTGGAGCTTGCCCATCACCTCGCCGGTCACGCGGGCCGACTTCACGTGTGCACGATCGGGACGCAGGCCCATCTCGCTCATCTGGTACAGGATGCGACGCTGCACAGGCTTCAGCCCGTCTCTGGCGTCCGGCAGCGCGCGGGAGTAGATGACCGAGTACGCGTACTCCAGGTACGAGCTCTGCATCTCGGCGGAGACGTCGATGTCTTCGATGCGCTCTGGAGTCGCCGACTCTGCGGCGGGCGTACGGCTTGATCTGCGGTTGTCTGCTGCGCTCACTTCGTGCAATCTCACGGGGGTCCCGACGGGTTCTCCCACGCCGACCCGACGACGGATCCCAGTCGACTCGGGTGTGTCAGACTGGCCAAGTGGGGACAATGCTACCGGCCGGATTCCCGTCCACGACGAGCCTGGCCGACGTTCTGACCAGTTGCCTTGCGGCGATGACAGGTGGTCGACCGACTATCCCGCTTCCGGAGGTCCAGAGGGCCGTCGTGGTCGTCGCGGACGGCCTCGGGGCGCACGCTCTCCGGGCACGATCCGGGCATGCCCGCTTCCTGGGACTTCGTCTCACGAGGTCCTCGACGATCGACAGCGGATCGCCGACGACCACGGCAGCCGCCATCGCCACCCTGTGCACGGGACGGATGCCCGGCGAGCACGGCATCGTCGGCTACCGCGGATTCGACCCCGATTCGGATCGCGTCTTCAACCACCTGAGCGGATGGACCGGGACTCCGGCGCCCGCGACCTGGCAGCGTTGCGACACGGTCTTCGAGCAGGCGGCACCCCTCGGGGTGTCCGCTTACGCTGTCGGCCCCGAGCGCTACCGTGCGTCGTCATACACGGCAGCAGTCCTGCGCGGTGCCGAGTACATCGGTGCGAGCAGCATGCAGCGCCGGGTCGAACTCATACGAGAGCTGTTCGATCGCGGAGGCAAGCGCCTCGTCTACCTGTATGTGCCCGAACTGGACGTCGCTGCCCACGGCCAGGGGTCCGAGTCCAGCTCGTGGCTGATCGCGCTCGAGGAGCTCGACTCGGTGATGTCCATGCTGGCCCGCACTCTTCGCGCCGGCGAGGGAGCGTTCGTCACGGCCGATCACGGCATCCTCGACGTTCCCGCGTCGTCGCATGTGATCTACGACGGCGTGCCTGAGCTGACGGACGGGGTGGCGCACGTCGGGGGAGACCCGCGCATGCTCCAGCTCTACCTCCCGGCGGACGCGACGAACGACGAGGAAGCCGCCCTCGCTGCGGCGTGGCGCGACGCTGAGGGACATCGTTCCTGGATCGCCACCCGAGCCGAGGCCATTGAAGCGGGATGGTTCGGACCCGAGGTGGACGCCGCGGTGGCACCACGCATCGGAAACGTGCTGGTCGCCGCCAGAGCCCGGATCGCGTATTACGACTCGAAGCCCGAGAACGCCAAGGCACGGCTGATGGTCGGTCAGCACGGATCGTTCACACCCGAGGAGCAGAAGGTCCCGCTCCTGCGGCTTGGCGCATTCGAATAGCGCTGGCCGGCTTCGAAGAGAACGTCCTTCCAGACGCTCAGGCCAGGTCGTCGTCCGTGCGCGCGCCGAACACGATCTCGTCCCAGCTCGGCATGGACTTGCGTCCTCGCTTCGAGCCCCGCACGGGACCGGTCTGCGTCTGCCGTTCGTTGGCTGCCGAGGGTGCGGGCGCCTGAGGCAGAACGGGAGCGGCCGGTTCGGGCGCATCGAAGGCATCCAGCGGGATATCGACTGCCTGAGGCTGCGAGTCCCGCAAGCCTGCCGCCTCGCGCTCACCCCGACGCTTGCGCAGTGCTTCGAGCAGGTCCGCCGTCTGGTGCACATCGCGCGGCTCATCGTCGTCCGCACGCTTGATGGCCTGGATGGTGATCCCGTTGTTGATGTTCTGAGGCGTTCGCCCGAAGGGCGGCTCCGGACGAGCGGCGGCCTGCGGCGCGTCGTCGAAGGCGAACGCGCCGCTGTCAAACTTCGACTCGTCGGGCACGGGCACCATGGGCGTCACCGCACGCAGCCGGGGGATCAGCCCCGTCTGGAGCTCGCCCTGCTGGGACAGCGTGTGCGCATCCGTGTTGGTCGGAGCGAGTGCGAGTTTGCGTGGCTCGAAGCTCCAGCGCGCGTCGTGGTCGACCTCGTCGGCGGTGAAGGTGAGCTTGACGAGCCAGCCCGCCTCCGGCTCTTTCCAACTCGTCCACCGTTCGCCGGACGCGCCAATGGATGTCAGCCGGTCGCGAATCACCGAGCCGAACGTCGATCCCTCGCTGAGCGGATCGATGTCGGCACCGGTACGCACCGGCACTGAGAGCGCCGACGAGACGATGTGCTCCCGTTCGGCGATGATCGGCCCCTCGAATCGCTCGACGTAGCCGATGGCAGCGCCAGTGAGCGTCGCGACCTCATCCGCCGACATGCCCGAGCGGATGTGCGCCTGGATCTCGCGCGGCGACACCTTCGGCCCGTTCACAGGCTCCGGCTTGAGCTGACGGAGCCGGGACTGCAACATCTCGTCGATGGCGATGCGGAATCGTTCACCACTGTCGTTCGCGGCGAGCAGTGCGCCGTTCTCGACGCCGATGACCTTCAAATCCTGCATGCGAAACGCCTCTTTCGACCTGGTTGCGTTCGCCCCCCACTTTGCCATGTGCGAGCGCCATTGCCCGGGAATAACCGGGGCGTGCCGCGAGTTGATGGGTGCGCAAAGGCAAGATCCGAAGAACCTGAGGGCTTGTTTGCTATTCCAGGGCGCCTGGTGCAAACTATGCCCGCCGATTTCTTCGGTACGCAGTCAATCAAGAAGTGGATGGGCATGGCAACCGATTACGACGCGCCGCGGAAGACCGACGACGACTCCGAGTCGATCGAGGCTCTGAAGGAGCGAGTGCCGGACAAGATGTCCGGGGTGGTCGACGTCGACGATGCCGACAACCCCGGCGGATTCGAGTTGCCCGGCGCCGATCTCTCCGACCTCGATCTAGACGTCGTCGTGCTTCCTCCGCAAGCCGACGAGTTCACGTGTGTGAGCTGCTTCCTCGTGAAGCACCGCTCTCAGATCGACCACGAGACGAAGCTGGGACCGATCTGCGTGGAGTGCGCGGCCTGACGTCATCAGGAACACAAGTAAGAAGAGCCGGCGACTGGTTGTCGCCGGCTCTGTCGTTAAGCCGATAGCGGAACGGTCATCGGCGACTGAGTCACTCCGCGGGCACGTCGCCCGCCCGGTCGTTCAGCGCGCGGGCGAGTTCCGACGGACGCCTGCTCGAGAGCAGCCAGTACGGCGTCGGGTCGTCCTTGTCGAGGATCGGGACGCGCACCACTCCACTTGCCCAGCCTCGGATGAGAAGCCAGGCACGGGCATCCAGGAGACGTCCGCGCTGCAGGGTCGCCTCGGACCCGTCGAAGGCCTCCGCCATCCCGAGATAGCCGCGCTCGATGTGCGCACGGCCGGCGTGCAACTCGTTCGCCGTGAGCTCGATCGTCGGCGAACCGATGATCAGGCCGACCACGCACCCCGCGTAGAGCACGATGGCCACGATGATGCCTGCGGTCATGTTGATCGGCGCGAACACGATGATGCTGGCGGGGATCACGAGCGCTGTCGCGACGAAAAGCCAGGGGGCGGCCCACAGCCGCTCTCGGTACACGGTCATGGGTCTATTCGACCAGAGTTCTGCACTACCCTCGACACGTGACCGAATCCGTCGACGTGCTGACCACGGCGGCCGAGCCCCCTCGGTATGCCCATCACGACGATGCCGGCGCCGACCTGTGCTCGCGGGATGCCATCACGCTGGCCCCCGGAGAGCGCGCGACGGTGGGTACCGGAGTGGCGATCGCCCTTCCCGAGGGGTACGCCGCCTTCGTCGTCCCGCGAAGCGGTCTGGCAGCACGCCACGGCATCACTATCGTCAACTCGCCGGGCACAGTGGATGCCGGCTACCGGGGCGAGATCCGCGTGACGCTGCTCAACACGGATGCCGCGGAGCCGTACGCGATCTCGGCCGGCGACCGCATCGCCCAGCTGGTGATCATGCCGGTGACCCGGGCCGCATTCGTGCCGGTGGAGTCACTTCCCGAGAGCGTGCGCGGTGACGGCGGATTCGGATCCACCGGATACACAGCACTTCAGTCAGGAGACAACCCGTGAGCGACACAGGCGACATCGCCCCCGACGAGTGGGAGAAGTCGGCACCCGAGGATCGCGAGACCGAGGGCCCATTCGACGACAGCGAGGCCAACCCGGTCCGCCCTTACATCGACCTCGGCGGTGTGAAGGTGCTGCCGCGCGATGGACTTCAGCTCCGCCTCGAGGTCGAGGAGGAGACGGGTCGCGTCGTCGCGGTAGGACTGGACTACGCCGGCTCAACGCTGCAGGTCCAGCCGTTCGCCGCACCGCGATCCACGGGTCTGTGGCACGAGATCCGCGCCCAGATCGCCGATCAGATCCAGCGGCAGGGCGGCCGCACGAGCGAGCGCCATGGCCCGTTCGGACCGGAGCTGGTCGCCGAGATCCCCGTCGCTCAGCCCGGTGTCCCCGGCGAGACCCGCATCGCGCGTTTCATCGGTGTCGACGGACCGCGATGGTTCCTCCGTGGCGTGATCGCCGGCGATGGGGCCATCGACGCGAAGGCCGCTGCCGAGGTCGAGGACCTCTTCCGCAGCGTCGTCGTCGTGCGCGGCGGACAGCCGATGCCTCCGCGTGACCTCATCCCGCTGCGGATGCCGGCCACTCCGAGCGACACGTGAGCGACGACGAGCGTCCCGTGCCGCCGAGGGCGGCATCCGACTCAACGGAGCACGGCGCGGACCAGCGTGTTCCCGGATGGGAGCAGGCGATCGCGCAGGCAGCCGGCCAGTCCGGGCTCGGCGCCCTCGCCGACGAGGAGACGCCAACCGGCAAAGCCCTCTTCGCGGCGATGGGCGGCGTTCGCGGGCTGTGCGAGACGATCCTTCCCGGACTCGTGTTCCTCGTCCCGTTCACGGTGCTCACGAGCATCGACCAACCGTGGGCGCAGCGGTGGGCGATGCCCATCTCGCTGGGAGCCTCCGTGCTCATCGCGCTCGTCTTCACGCTGGTACGGATCATCGGGAAGAGCCAGGTCACGCAGGCCGTCGCCGGCCTGATCGGCGTCGCCGCCTCAGCAATCCTCGCCCTGCTCACGGGCAATGCCGCCAACAACTTCCTCCTCGGATTCTTCATCGACGCCGGATACGCGATAGCGGTGCTCGTCTCGATGCTGGTCAGGTGGCCGCTGCTCGGCCTCATCATCGGCTATCTGATGGGCGACGGGGTCGCGTGGCGGCAGGATCGGCGCAAGCTCCGCGCCATGCAGGTGCTCACCGCGTGCTGGCTCGCACTCTTCGCCGGGCGGCTGGCAGTGCAGCTGCCGCTCTACTTCGCGGGGCTCACGGTCGCCCTCGGCTTCACGAAACTGCTGATGGGCCTGCCGCTCTACGCTTCGCTGGTGCTGGTGTCATGGCTCGTCGCGCGGGCGATCTATCCGCCGAAGAAGCCGGAGCAGGCGCCACAGGGCTGAGCGGAGCGACGCGGGAGCCATGCAGTCTCAGGGGCTGACGTCGGCGGAGGTCGCCGAACGTCACGCAAGCGGACGTGCCAACGTCACCAAGCAGCGCACGTCGCGATCCGTCGCGGACATCCTGCGCGAGAACGTCTTCACGCTCTTCAACGGCATCCTGACCGCGTGCTTCGTCGCGATCGTGCTGATCGGCGACCTGCGCGACGGATTCTTCTTCGGGGTCGTCGTCGTCAACGCCCTGATCGGCATCGTGCAGGAGCTGCGGGCCAAACGCGTGCTCGACAGGCTGGCGCTGCTTGCGGCATCCGAGAGCCTCGTCATACGTGATGGCGAACCGCGAACGGTGCGCATCGACGAGGTGGTCGAAGACGATGTGCTGGTGCTGCGGCCAGGCGACCAGCTGCCGGCGGATGCCCGGCTCACCGACTCGAACGGGCTCGCGGTCGACGAGTCCCTTCTCACCGGCGAGTCGGAGCCGATGCTGAAGGGTGCCGGGGACGAGCTGCTCTCCGGATCCCACGTCATCGCCGGAACGGGCACCGCGACGGTGACCGCCGTAGGAGAGAGGTCCTACTCGGGGCGTCTGACGAGCGAGATCCGGCGCCACTCCCTCGTGTCGTCCGAGCTGCGCAACGCGACGAACCGCATCCTCGTCTACATCTCCTGGATCCTGGGCCCCCTGATCGTCATCACGCTGGCTGGGCGGATCGTGGCGTACGGAGGCTTCCGCGCGATGGCCGGAGCTCACTTCTGGCCGTTCGCCGTTCGCGACGCCGTCGCCAGCGTCGTCGGAATGATTCCCGAGGGCCTCGTGCTGCTCATCAGCCTTGCGTTCGGGGTCGCGGCCATCCAACTGGCGACGAAGAAGGTCCTGGTGCAGGAGCTGGCGGCCGTCGAAGTCCTCGCCCGCGTCGATGTGCTGTGCCTGGACAAGACCGGCACTCTCACGACGGGCGAGGTGGCGTTCGATCGTCTCATCGCGCTCGATCGGGTCTCCGAGCGCGATTCGTCCGCGGCCGTCGCGGCCTTCGCGTCGGATGCCGCCGGCAACTCCACGATCGGCGTGCTCGCCCATCACTTCACGGCGTCCGTCGCCGATCCGACGTCCCGTCTGCCCTTCAACTCGACGACCAAGTACAGCGGCGTTCGCTTCGCACTCGACGGCAGGGAGACCACGTGGCTGCTCGGCGCACCCGAACGACTGCTCGCGGCGCATCCGGCGGATCTGGCCGCCGCCCAGACGCAGGCGAGGTCGGGGCTTCGCGTGCTCGCCCTCGTGCGTTCCACTACCGGTTTCCCGGATGCGACCGCCGGCCCGTCCCTGGACGTCGAGGTCGTGCCCGCCGCGCTGCTCACGTTCCGCGAGACACTCCGGTCGGACGCCGCGGAAACGCTGGAGTACTTCGCGGGTCAGTCGGTCCGCGTCGTGGTGATGTCGGGTGACAACCCGATCACAGTCGCTGCACTGGCCCGCACCCTCGGCATGGACTCCCAGGCGATCGACGCCGCGACTCTCACGGACGCCGCAGCCTGGCGCGAGGCGCTCGCGCACCACGCGGTGTTCGGCCGCGTCACGCCCGACCAGAAGCGCGAGGCCATCGGCATCCTGCATGAGCTCGGACACACGGTGGCGATGACCGGCGATGGCGTGAACGACGCGATGGCCATCAAGGATGCGGACCTCGGGATCGCAATGGGCGGAGCGACTGCGGCCACGAAAGCCGTCTCGCGGATCGTTCTCCTGGACAATCGATTCGGCGGCCTGCCCGATGTTCTGGCTCTGGGGCGCAGGGTGATCGCCAATGTGGAACGCGTGGCGAACCTCTTCCTCGCCAAGACCACCTACGGCATCGTCCTGGCGCTGGTGACGGCGTTCGCGGCGCTGCCGTTCCCCTTTCTTCCTCGACAGCTGACGCTGGTGTCCACTCTCGCGATCGGCATCCCGTCCTTCTTCTTGGCGCTCGCGTCGAATCGGCGGATCTACACGCCGGGGGTGCTGCCACGCATCCTGAAGTTCTCGATTCCGGCGGGCGTCATCGCGGCTGCGACGTGCATCCTGGCGTTCCTGCCGTTGCGGCAGGCCGTAGGGCTCGACGAGGCGCGCAGCGTGGCGACGATCTCGCTCTTCGTGGTGTCGCTCTGGATCGTCGTGGTGCTCGCGCGTCCGTTCAGCGTGCCGCGCGCCATTCTGGTCGCCTCCGTCACCATCGCGGGCGCCCTCGTCTGTGTCGTGCCGTTCACCAGATCGTTCTTCATGCTGGAGGTGCACGGGGATCCGGCGCTCGCATACGGGATCGCCGTCGGCGTCGCCGGGGCGATCGTCATCGAGCTTTTCGCCCGGTTCGCGAAGCGCAGGAGCTTCCTCTTCGACCGCGTCTGAACGGATGCCGACTCTCCTCTCTGCTCGGCCGCACGCCGCTCGCGCCGAGCCTGCCTGCCGCGCGCCCAGGCCGATTCGACGCTTCGACGGAGTGCTACAGTTATCTCGACATCAAGATAAATTCGGGCATTCGGGATGCCCCGCGCACGTCGCGGGTAAGGGCGGCCTTGCTAGAGACTCCGCCGAGCCGATCACCAGAATGTTCAGGGGGCGGGAGTTCTCGATCCCCGTGCCGACGAAGGAGAGGGCAGCGTGTCTGCGGACAGCGTTTCTACAGTGAACAGCTTCGGAGCCCGAGACACCATCACGGTGGGCTCGACCGACTACCAGATCTTCCGTATCGACGCGGTACCCGGTTACGACAAGCTTCCGTTCAGCCTGAAGGTGCTGCTGGAGAACCTCCTGCGCACCGAGGACGGGGCCAACGTCACCAAGGATCAGATCTCGGCGCTCGGCAACTGGGAGCCGACCGCTGAGCCGAACACCGAGATCCAGTTCTCGCCGGCACGCGTCGTCATGCAGGACTTCACCGGCGTTCCCTGCATCGTCGACCTCGCCACCATGCGCGAGGCGGTGAGCGCGCTCGGCGGCGACCCGAAGAAGATCAACCCGCTTGCGCCCGCCGAGCTGGTCATCGACCACTCTGTGATCGCGGATGTCTTCGGCACGCTCGACTCGTTCGAGCGCAACGTCGAGCTCGAGTACGAGCGCAACGGCGAGCGGTACCAGTTTCTGCGCTGGGGTCAGACGGCGTTCGACGACTTCAAGGTCGTGCCGCCGGGAACCGGAATCGTGCACCAGGTCAACATCGAGCACCTGGCGCGCGTGACGTTCACGCGCGAGGTGAACGGAGTGCTGCAGGCCTATCCGGACACCCTCGTCGGTACGGACTCGCACACCACCATGGTCAACGGACTCGGCGTGCTCGGCTGGGGCGTCGGCGGCATCGAGGCCGAGGCCGCCATGCTCGGCCAACCCGTGTCGATGCTCATCCCGAAGGTTGTCGGATTCAAGCTCACCGGCACCATCCCGGCCGGCGTGACCGCCACTGACGTCGTGCTCACCATCACGCAGATGCTGCGCAAGCAGGGCGTGGTCGGCAAGTTCGTCGAGTTCTACGGTGCAGGCGTCGCGCAGGTGCCGCTCGCGAACCGCGCCACCATCGGCAACATGAGCCCGGAGTTCGGCTCGACGGCGGCGATCTTCCCGATCGACGACGTCACCCTCGACTACCTGCGCCTCACCGGACGTTCCGAGGAGCAGGTCGGCTTGGTCGAGGCGTACTCGAAGGCTCAGCATCTGTGGCACGACCCGGAGCGCGAGCCGGTGTTCAGCGAATACCTCGAGCTCGACCTCGGCACGGTCGTGCCATCGATCGCCGGTCCTCGTCGCCCCCAGGACCGCATCGAGCTGAGCCGCTCCAAGGATCAGTTCAACACCGACCTGCACGACTACGCACAGATCGACCACGACATCGTCGACCTCACCATCTCCGAGTCGTTCCCGGCATCCGACCCGGGCGAGCTGTCGCCGGCCGACGCGCACAGCGAGCACTCGCACCACCACCGAAGCCACGCGCCGCACACGGCGTCCCGGCCCACCCCGGTGCAGTACAACGGCGACAAGTTCGTCATCGACCACGGTGCCGTCGCGATCGCAGCGATCACCTCGTGCACGAACACCTCCAACCCCGAGGTGATGCTCGCCGCCGGGCTGCTGGCTCGCAACGCGGCTCAGAAGGGCCTCAAGGCGAAGCCGTGGGTCAAGACCACGCTCGCGCCAGGCTCCAAGGTCGTCACCGAGTACTACGAGAAGGCCGGCCTGACCGGATACCTCGAGGACCTCGGCTTCTATCTCGTGGGTTACGGCTGCACCACCTGCATCGGCAACTCCGGTCCACTGCCCGAGGAGATCTCGGCAGCGGTCAACGAGAGTGACCTCGCGGTCACCGCGGTGCTCTCCGGAAATCGCAACTTCGAAGGTCGCATCAACCCCGACGTCAAGATGAACTACCTGGCCAGCCCGCCGCTGGTCATCGCGTACGCTCTTGCCGGGTCGATGAACTTCGACTTCGAAGCGGATGCGCTGGGCACCGACCAGGACGGCAACGACGTGTTCCTCGCCGACATCTGGCCGGACGCCGCCGAGGTGCAGTCCACGATCGACTCGTCGATCAACCAGGAGATGTTCACCAAGGAGTACGCGAGCGTCTTCGACGGCGACGAGCGGTGGCGTTCGCTGCCGACGCCCACCGGATCCACCTTCGAGTGGGATGCCGTCTCCACCTACGTGCGCAAGCCCCCGTACTTCGACGGCATGACGCTGGAGACCACGCCGGTCTCCGACATCGCGGGTGCACGAGCACTGGCCAAGCTGGGCGACTCGGTCACCACCGACCACATCAGCCCCGCCGGATCCATCAAGGCGGACAGCCCCGCCGGTCGATACCTCACGGAGCACGGCGTCGAGCGCAAGGACTTCAACTCCTACGGCTCGCGACGCGGCAACCACGAGGTCATGATCCGTGGAACCTTCGCGAACATCCGTCTGAAGAACCAGCTTCTGGACGGCGTCGAGGGCGGGTTCACCCGCGACTTCACCAAGGATGACGCTCCGCAGTCGTTCATCTACGACGCGTCCGTCAACTACCAGGAGGCTGGCACGCCGCTCGTCATCCTGGCGGGCAAGGAGTACGGATCCGGATCGTCCCGCGACTGGGCGGCCAAGGGCACCTCGCTCCTCGGCGTGCGCGCCGTGATCGCGGAGAGCTTCGAGCGCATCCACCGTTCGAACCTCATCGGCATGGGCGTGGTCCCGCTCCAGTTCCCGGCAGGCGAGTCCGCAGACAGCCTGGGCCTGGACGGAACCGAGGAGTTCTCGATCACGGGTCTCACGCAGTTGAACGATGGCAGCACACCCAAGACGGTGCACGTCGTCGCGACGCCGACCGCTCACTCCGCTGCAGGCAAGACGCCCGTCGAGTTCGACGCCGTCGTGCGCATCGACACACCCGGTGAGGCGGACTACTACCGCAACGGCGGCATCCTGCAGTACGTGCTGCGGAGCCTGGTGGCGTAGCCGTCAGAGCAAGCGGATGACGGGGCCGGAGGGGAACCTCCGGCCCCGTCATCCATGGGGAGACGAACGCGCCGGACCCTCGCGGAGGTCCGGGCGTTCGGCAGGGTGCCATGCGTAGACTCGTGGGGCAGGAGCGAAAGGCGGCCGGAATGACCCTTCTCGAGACGATCCGAGGTCCTCGCGATCTCGACGCTCTCTCGAAGGAGCAACTCGAGCAATTGGCCTCGGAGGTGCGCGAGTTCCTCGTCGCCAACGTGGCGAAGACGGGCGGGCACCTCGGCCCCAATCTCGGCGTCGTCGAGCTCACGATCGCGTTGCACCGCGTTTTCGACTCGCCGCACGATGCCATCGTGTTCGACACGGGGCACCAGGCGTACGTGCACAAGCTGTTGACCGGGCGACAGGACTTCTCGACGCTGCGTCAGACCGGAGGCCTGGCCGGATACCCGCAGCGCACGGAGTCCGAGCACGACATCGTCGAGTCGTCCCACGCGTCGAGCTCCCTGTCGTGGGCGGACGGCATCTCCCGCGCCTTCACCATGACAGGTCAGCGCGACCGTTACGTCATCGCCGTCGTCGGCGACGGCGCCCTCACCGGCGGCATGACATGGGAGGCGCTGAACAACATCAGCGACGACAACGACCGTCGCCTCATCATCGTGGTGAACGACAACGGTCGCTCCTATGCACCGACCATCGGCGGCATGGCCCGATTCCTCAACACCGTGCGCACCCGCCGCGGCTACAAGAGCCTCTACCTCACGTCTCGGGCGGCGTTCGACAAGCTGGGATCGCCGGGACGCGCCGTCTACCGCGGTATCCGCGGGGGAGTGCACGGGTTCCTGTCGCGCTTCTCGAACAACGAGGCGCTGTACTCGAACCTGGACATCAAGTACATCGGGCCCGTCCAGGGTCACGACATCCTTGCGCTCACCGAAGCCCTCGAACAGGCCAAGGAGTACGACGCTCCGGTCATCGTGCACGCGATCACCGAGAAGGGCCGCGGCTACGAGCCGGCGCTGCGCGACGCGGCAGACCAGTTCCACAGCGTGAACCCGATCGACCCCGAGACGGGGGAGCCGATCGCCCAGGCTGCGGGCGTGATGTGGCCGTCGGTCTTCGCCGACGAGATCGTGCGCCTCGCGGAGAAGGATCACACGCTCGTCGGCATCACGGCAGCCATGCTGCGTCCGGTGGGCCTCCACCGGTTCGCCGAGCGCTTCCCCGGACGCGTGATCGACGTCGGGATCGCCGAGCAGCACGCCGCCACCAGCGCGGCCGGAATGGCATTCGGCGGTCTGCACCCTGTCGTGGCGCTCTACGCCACATTCATGAACCGCGCGTTCGATCAGGTGCTGATGGATGTCGGCCTCCACAAGGCCGGCGTGACGTTCGTTCTCGCCAGCGCCGGAGTGACGGGTCCCGACGGTCCGAGCCACCACGGCATCTGGGACCTCGCGACCCTCCAGGTGGTGCCCGGTATCCGGATCGCCGCCCCGCGCGACGGTGAGCGCCTCCGTGAAGAGCTCGGAGAAGCCGTCGTCGTCACCGACGGGCCGACCGTCGTGCGCTACCCGAAGGGCGTCGTACCGGAGCCCATCACGGCTCTTCGTCGCACGGACGATGGGGTCGACGTGCTCAGCGAGGATCCCGCGCGCGACGTGCTGATCGTCGCCGTCGGCGCCATGGCGTCGACCGCGCTCGATGTCGCCCGGCGCCTCGCGGCTCAGGGGATCGGATGCACGGTCATCGATCCGCGCTGGGTGGTGCCCGTCCCCGGATCCGTCGTCGGCATGTCCGCCGGGCACCGGCTCGTGGTGTGCATCGAGGACGGCATCCGCGTGGGTGGCATCGGCACACGCATCCGGCAGGATCTTCGCGAGGCCGGCGTCGACACGGCCGTCACCGAGATCGGACTCCCTGACGAGTTCCTGGAGCACGGTTCACGTGCCGACATCCTCGAAGCAACGCGGATGACGCCGCAGCACATCGCGCACGACGTCATGGGCATGGTGCTCGGATCGAAGCTGCCGTACGCGCGCGGCGTGTCCAGCGACACCGGCAGCCAGCAGATCATCGCCTCACGCGACTGACGCCTCGCTCTGCAACGTCAGCCAGGTTCAACGGCCGCCGCGACCTCGTATCTGAGCGAGACGGTTCCGTCGCCGTGCTTCACGCTGTCGATCAGCCTCAGGTCGATGTGCTCGCGTGCAGCGAGCACAGGAGCACCACCGCCGAGCACGATCGGAATGATCGTCACCTCGATCTCGTCAAGCCGACCGATGGCGGCGAACTGCGCGACGAGATCGCCACCGCCCAGCAACCAGACATCGCGCTCGCCCGCTGTTGTCAGCAGTTCCTCGACAATCGCTGCGACATCGCCGCTGCGGAACCGCACGTCGTGTCCCGTCGCGGACGGGAGGTCGCGGTGAGTAAGGACCCACGCAGGGACGGTGAATCCCCAGTCCGCGTCGGGTTCGAGTCCGAGCAGGAACTCGTATGTCGACGCCCCCATCACCGCGGCGCCGATTCCGGCGATGAACTCCGGGATCCCCGCCTCCGCGGTGTCATCCGCCTCGACGCCGGTCTCGCGTGAGGTGAGCCAGTCGATCCGGTTGTCGCGGTCGGCGATGAACCCGTCGAGACTGGATGCCACGTAGTACCTGAAGCGCGTCATCCGGCCACCATAGAAGGAACCCCCGACAGAATCTGCCGGGGGTTCTCCTGCGTTCGGATGCTTACGCGCCGACGCCCTTGATCACTGGGTGGTGGAACGTGTCGCCGAACACGCGCTCGCTGGCGCCGACCCGATCGAGATACGGCGTGATACCGCCCATCTGGAACGGGAAGCCGGCGCCGAGGATCATGCACAGGTCGATGTCCTCCGGTGCCGCGACCACGTGGTCGTCGGCCAGCATGCGGTGGATCTCGTCGGCCAGTCCGTCCTGCAGCCGGGTGAGGATCTCGTCCTCCGACAGCGGATTCTTACCCGTCGTGATGACTTTCAGCGCGCCCTTGTCGAAGCCCTTGACGTTCCCCTTCGAGTCCTTCTCGAGCAGCTTCCCGTAGTCGGCCAGCTTGTGCAGGTTCTCACTCCGGTAGAAACGCTCGGGGAAGGCGGCATGGTGCGTGTCGAGCACGTGGGCACCCACCTTGAGGCCGACGAGGTCGAGCAGCACCGACGGCGCCATCGGCAGGCCGAGAGGGGCGATCGCCTTGTCCACGACCTCGAACGGCGTGCCGTTGTCGACCGCGTACATCGCCTCGCCGAGCAGCTTGGCCAGCACGCGGTTGACGACGAATCCCGGGGTGTCCGCGGTGATGACCGCGTTCTTCCGCAGCTTCGCGGCGGTGACCATCGCCGTCGACAGCGTCGCATCATCCGTCGCCGGGGCCTTCACCACCTCGATCAGCGGCATCACGGCGACCGGGGTGAAGAAGTGGAATCCAACGAGACGTTCGGGGTGCTCCAACTTCGCGCCGATCTTCTCCACCGACAGGCTCGACGTGTTGGTGGCGAGCACCGCCTCGGGGGAGATGATCTTCTCGATCTCGGCGAAGACATCCTGCTTCACGCCGAGCTCCTCGAAGACCGCCTCGATCACCCAGTCGCAGTCCGCGAACTCGGTCTTGTCGGTGGTTCCGTGGATCAGGGCGCGCAGGCGGTTCGCGTCGTCACCCGAGATCCGACCCTTGCCCTCGAGCTTGGCGATCTCATCGGTGATGTATGCGACACCCTTGTCGACCCGCTCCTGGTCGATGTCGGTGATGACTACCGGCACCTCCAGGCGACGCAGGAAGAGCAGCGCGAACTGGGATGCCATGTATCCGGCCCCCAGAACGCCGACCTTGGTCACCCTCTTGGCGAGAGCCTTGTCGGGGGCGCCTGCCGGCCGCTTGGCACGCTTCTGCGACAGGTTGAACGCGTAGATGGATGCCTGCAGCTGATCGCCGGCGATGAGGTCGGCGAGGGCGTCGTCCTCGAGTGCGAAGCACGCCTCCTTGTCACCGCTCTTGGCTGCCTTGAGCAGCTCGAGCGCCTTGAAGGGAGACTTCGGCACGGTGCCGAGGCGCGAGGAGACGGTGTCGCGCGCGATCTTGATGGCGATGTCCCACTTCGCCATCCGTTCGATCTTGCCCGGTGTGTTCTTGCGATCGACCTTCTCGGTGCCGTTCAGCACCCCGTCGGCGAAGCGGATCGAGTCCTCGAGAAAGTTGACCGGCGAGAAGATGCGGTCCGCAATGCCGAGGTCGAAGGCGTCCTGCGCCCTCAGCATCCGGTTCTGCTTCAACGGGTTCTCGATGACGACCTTGAGCGCGTTCTCGATGCCGATCAGGTTGGGCAGAAGGAACGTGCCGCCCCAGCCAGGGATCAGCCCGAGGAACACCTCGGGGAGGCCGATCGCGGCGGCCGATGCGTCGACCGTGCGGTAGTCGGCATTCAGCGGCAGCTCCAGACCGCCGCCGAGCGCGAGCCCGTTGATGAACACGAAGCTGGGCACGCCGAACTTCGCCTGCTTGCTCAGCACGAAGTGGCCCAGCTGGGCGAGCTTCTTGGCGATGTCACGGCTGGGAACCTCGGCGACCTTGGACAGGTCTGCCCCGGCGGCGAGGATGAACGGCTTTCCCGTCGTCGCCACGGCGTGGATCTCGCCCTTGGCGGCCCGCTCCGTCAGCTCGTCGTAAACCTTGGCCAGCTCGATCAGACCGACCGGTCCGAACGTGTTCGGACGCGTGTGATCACGACCGTTGTCGAGGGTGACGAGAGCGAGGACCTTGCCTGAGGCGAGGCGGACGTCGCGCACGAAGCTGTGCGTGACCACCTCGTCATCGGCGAAAGCCAGCAGATCGGTGAAATCGATGGAGGAATAGTCGGTCACGCCGATGCTCACTTTCCGTACTTCGCGTGGTGCGGGTTCTCCCAGATGACCGAACCGCCCTGACCGAGTCCGACGCACATCGCCGTGAGGCCGTAGCGGACCTCCGGGTGCTGCTCGAACTGGCGGGCGAGCTGGATCATCAGACGAACGCCGCTGGCCGCGAGCGGATGTCCGATCGCGATGGCGCCGCCCCACGGGTTGACACGGGGGTCGTCGTCGTCGATGCCGAAGTGGTCGAGCAGGCTCAGCACCTGCACGGAGAACGCCTCGTTCAGCTCGAAGAGTCCGATGTCGTCGATCGACAGCCCCGCGTTCTTGAGGGCCCGCTCCGTCGAGGGGATCGGGCCGAGGCCCATCACCTCGGGCTCCACGCCCGCGAATCCGAAAGAGACCATTCGCATCTTGGGCGAAAGGCCGAACTCCTTGGCGGCGCGTGAGGATGTCAGCAGCGCGGCTGTCGCGCCATCCGTCAGCGGCGAAGCATTGCCCGCCGTGACACGACCGTGCGGACGGAACGGGGTCTTCAGCGTGGCGAGGCCCTCCATCGTGGTCTCGGGACGCATGCCCTGGTCCTCGGTCGCCAGACCCCAGCCCTCGTCGGTGCGGTAGGACACGGTCACCAGGTCGGGCTGGATGTTGCCGGCCGCGTACGCAGCCGCGACCTTCTGCTGGCTTCGCATGCCGAACCGGTCGGCGCGCTCCTTCGTCAACGCGGGAAAGCGGTCGTGCAGACGCTCTGCCGTGTTGCCCATGTTGAGCGCCGCGGGGTCGACGAGCTTCTCGGACACGAATCGCGGGTTGGGGTCCACGCCCTGTCCCATCGGGTGGTGACCCATGTGCTCGACGCCTCCGGCGATGACGACGTCGTACTGACCGAACGCGATGCCCGATCCCGTCGTCGTCACGGCCGTCATCGCACCGGCGCACATGCGATCGATCGCGAATCCGGGAACCGTCGACGGCAGGCCGGCGAGGATCGCCGCGGATCGACCGAGCGTCAGCCCCTGGTCGCCCTGCTGCGTGGTCGCGGCGATCGCGACGTCGTCGACGCGATCCTTCGGCAGACCGGGATTGCGCTCGAGGAGTCCGACGATCGTCTTCACCGCGAGGTCGTCTGCCCGCGTGTTCCAGTACATACCTTTGTCGCCTGCGCGCCCGAACGGGGTACGAACCCCGTCGACGAACAGGACGTCAGCTCTTTCGGCCACTTTGCCTCCCATGATCAGGTCTCCTCACGATCCTAGAAACGTGACCTGAGTGCGAGGAATCGATTGAGCAACCCTACGAAGCGGGATCGGGCGGCGAGACGAGCGATTGGTCCGCTTCGACAAAGGATTCCGCCACGGTCTCGGCCGTCGCGGCGATCTGCCACGGACGCGCTTCCGATGCCTGCAGTGCCGCGGCGATTCCCGCTGCGTCGTGCTGCTCCGGCGGCGCCCAGGCGAGACGTCGAAGGGTGTCGGGAGCGAGCAGGTTCTCCACGGGCAGGTGCAGCGATCCGGCCACCTCGGTGAGTGCGGCGCGCGCGATCCGCAGACGTTGGTTCGCCTCGGGATTGCGATCCGCCCATGCGCGCGGCGGCGGGATGCTCTCACCGGTCGAACGGAGCACCGGGAGGTCGTCCGTGGTGCGGCCGCGGGAGATGGCATCCCACCAGCGGTCGATCTCCGTACGACTGGCGCGTCCCGTGAAGTCTTTCATCGCGGACAGCTCGCGCTTGCCGGATGGCATGGCCTTGGCTGCGGCCGTGATCGAGGCGTCGGGGAGCAACCGTCCAGGCGCGACGTCCTTCGTGCGGGCGAGGTCGTCGCGCGCGTTCCACAACTCGCGGGCGACAGCGAGATTGCGCAGACCGCGGATAGAGTGCACGCCGGACAGGCGTCGCCACGGCTCGCTTCGTGCCGCCTTCGGCGCCCGATTCAACTCGAAGGAGAACTCCTGCGCCGCGATGCTCTCCTTGCCGGCATCGGCGAGCAGCTTCTCTTCCGCCTCCATCAGGTCGACGAGGAGTTCCACGTCGAGCGCTGCGTACGTCAGCCAGGGCTGGGGGAGTGGCCGCGTCGACCAGTCGGCCGCCGAGTGCTCCTTGGCGAGATGGATGCCGAGCAGTTCCTCCACGATCGTCGCGAGTCCGACGCGAGGGAAGCCGAGGAGCCGGGCGCCGAGTTCCGTGTCGAAGATGGTCGCAGGATCGAGACCCACCTCGCGGAGACAGGCGAGGTCTTGACTGGCTGCGTGCAGGATCCAGGGAACACCGCCAACGGCCGCCTGCAGCTCGGAGAAGTCGCCGATCGCCGGCGGATCGAAGAGGTACACGCCGGATTCGCGGCGGAACATCTGGATCAGGTAGGCGCGTTGCGAGTAGCGGAATCCGGATGCGCGCTCGGCATCCACGGCCACCGGCCCCGTGCCGGAACTCAACGCGTCAACGGCCCGGTGGTACTTCTCAGGGGTGTCGACGACTTCGTATTCAGTCACGCGGTGCTCTTCGCTGGGTCAGGAGCCGCACCCCGTCGGGGAGCGGTGGAATGCCCGCGAGCATACACAGAAGATCGCCCCACGCGCTCACGTGGGCTCTCATATCGAACCCGGTGGGCGTCCAGGACGCGCGCAACTCGATCTGAGCGCCATCGCCCTGCCTCGCGAGCTCGCCGAATCCCGTGGAGATCACCTTCGTCGCGGTTCCGGATGCCGCCACGTAGTCCGCTCCCCGCTCGTCGAGTGCGTCGATGAGCCACGACCACGTCACGTCGGCCAGGAACGGATCCAGGCCGATGTCGGTCTCCAACGGAGCCTGCGCGAAGCAGACCACTCGAAAGCGTCCGCCCCATTCGTCGGATCCGGCCGGGTCGTAAAGCAGCACGAAGCGACCGGTGCCGAGGTCCGAATCGCGGCCGTGCCGTACGGGTGCGACATCCGCTGCGAGAGCGACCGCATACGGCGCGAGACCGGTCGGTGCGGGGATCTCGTCGACGGTCAGCTCCTGGCGAACGTCGATCCGTCTGACCGATTCCGCGGCCGCGCTGAACTCCGCAGGAATGCCGGGAGCAGCGGGAGTAGGGGACACGTTGGCAGACTAGAGTTTCGCCTCGGGAGTTCGAGGAAGGCACGCCGCATCGTCCGCGTGCCTTCGCGCTGAGGGGAGACGACGTGGGCAACCGAGTGGGGCGGATCCTGGTTCCGATCGGCATCCTGGCCGCGGTGGGGGCTGCGGCTGTCACCGCGTACGTCACGGCGGCGACCATGGTCGCACGCACCGTGGTGACGCCCGCTCGGCGCAGGAAGCAGGATGTCGACATCCTGTCGGTTGCACCCGATCTGTCCGCGGTCACGCTCTCCGGCACTGCCGACGCCCTCGCCGTGCCCGGTCGCTACGGTCTGTGGTTCTCGGACGACCGCGGATATGCACTGCTCGGCGATGTCATCGCCGAGGCCGAAGACGGAACCGTCACCCGGGCGGTGGAAAGCGTGCGCTGGGGTGCATTGGGCGAGGCCCGTCGCGGGCGGCTGGGCGGATGGTTCTACACCTCCCCGGCAGAACTCGGGCTCCCCGTCGAGAGCGTCGACATCGTCGTCGACGACGGCACAGCGCCCGCCTGGCTGTTCCCTGCTGCAGAGCCGTCGGATCGATGGGCGATCCACGTGCACGGTCGGGGCGCGCAGCGGCAGGAGACCCTTCGCGCCATCCCGCTCTTCCGCGAGAAGGGTTACACCAGCCTCGCCATCAGCTACCGCAACGACCGGGACGCCCCGGACAGCACGGACCACCGCTACGGGCTCGGCGCGACGGAATGGCACGACGTGGACGCGGCCATCGCCTTCGCTCTGGCGAACGGCGCGAAGGACGTCGTTCTCGTCGGATGGTCCATGGGCGGCGCGATCGTGCTCCAGACGGCGGTGCGCTCACCGCGTGCAGACAGCATCCGCGGGATCGTGCTCGATTCGCCTGTCATCGACTGGGTAGAGACCCTCGGATTCCAGGCAGACGAGATGCGGCTGCCACGGCCCGTGACCGAGGGCGCGCTCATCCTGTTGGACTCGGCGTGGGCGGCGGGTCTTGTCGGACAGGACGCGCCGATCGGCCTCGCCGGACTTGACTTCACCCTGCGCGCCCACGAACTCGCGGTGCCGGTCCTGCTGATGCACAGTGACGACGACGGGTACGTGCCCGCCGGCGGATCCCATCGCCTCGCGCACCTGCGTCCGGACATCGTCACGTTCGTGCCCTTCGCGCAGGCGAAGCACACCAAGCTCTGGAACTACGATCCGGTGCGCTGGTCGAACGCGATAACGGACTGGCTCGACGAGCTTTCGGCCGAACTCGAAGCGCGGGACGCCGACGAAACGTCGCCTGCGGCACGGAGCGGTGAGGGCCGCTGACCTGACCGGCACGACGCGAGCATGCTCAGCGACGCTTGAGCGTGACCTGGTGCTTCGTGCGGCCGAGAAGGGCCGTCATCCCGCGGACGCGCAGCGGTGACACCGCCTCGTTGAGACCGAGCTCCTGCGGGTAGTCGTCGGGAACGGCGAGTACCTCGCCTGCGGTCAGACCGGCGAGACCCTGCGCCAGAATCGACGCGAAGCCCCTGGTCGTCGGCGACTCGCGCGGGGCCGTTGCGTAGAGATGAACGATGTCGTCGTCATCCACCTCGACGAAGATGAACACGGGGGACTGGCACTCGACGACCCGCTCGAACAGATCGGGGTGATCCCGGTACCGCTCAGGGAGCTCCGGGAGTTCGTTGGAGAACTCCAGAAGAAGCTGGAGCCGTTCTCGCAACTCGAGCGCGAGGAACTCCTCTTTGATCTCCTGCAGAGTGGCGGGAAGCGTGTCAGTCGTCATCAGGCATCCATTTTCGCACGGTGGGCTCGGGAGTATCCGTCACAGAGGGGCGGCGGAGACGTGCCCCGCCGCCCCTGTGATCTGTGGCGGTCAGACCGCGGGAACCTCGCCCCGCTCGGTGCCCTTGATGATCGGGACGCGCACCGCGCTGCCCCACTCCGTCCAGGAACCGTCGTAGTTGCGGACGTTCGAGAAGCCCAGAAGGTGGGTGAGCACGAACCAGGTGTGGCTGGAACGCTCGCCGATGCGGCAGTAGGCGATCACGTCGTCGCCGTCCTGCAGGCCGGCCTCGCCCTTGTAGATGGCGTCGAGATCCGTGCGCGACTTGAACGTGGCATCCGGTGCCGCTGCTCGCGCCCACGGCACGGAGGCGGCAGACGGGATGTGGCCGGGACGCAGTGCACTCTCGGTCGGGTAACCGGGAATCTCCGTTCGCTCCCCGCTGTACTCCTCGGGCGAACGGACGTCGATGAGCGGCCCGTGTCCGAGATGGGCGAGGACGTCGTCCTTGAAAGCGCGGATGACGCTGTCGTCGCGCTGCACCACCGGGTAGGCGACGGGCGTCGGGGTCGGCTGCTCCGTCGTGATCTCGCGTCCTTCGGCGATCCACTTGTCGCGACCGCCGTCGAGGAGACGCACATCCTCGTGGCCGAACAGCGTGAAGATCCACAGGGCGTACGCGGCCCACCAGTTGTTCTTGTCGCCGTAGATGACGACGGTGCTGTCGCGCGAGATGCCCTTCTCACCCAGGAGCTGGGCGAAGCGCTCGGCCGAGACGAAGTCTCGGAGCACCGGGTCGTTGAGGTCGGTGTGCCAGTCGATCTTGACGGCCGTCGGGATGTGGCCCGTCTCGTAGAGCAGTACGTCTTCGTCTGATTCCACCACCACGAGGCCTTCGTCGCCGAGGTGTTCGGCGAGCCATTCGGTGCTCACCAGCCTCTCCGGATGTGCGTACTCGGCGAACTTTGCGGAATCGTCGAATCCCACGCTCATGGTTTCCTCCTTGTTGGCGCGTGCTGCGGGGGCGAATGGGCCGGAGCCTGCCGGTTAAGCTTGACGCCTGTCCCTCACGCGAACTTACGCACGGCCCGGCTGCTGCGCAGGGGGAACAGTAAGACTTCGACACAAAGGAACAGATGTCCGCGAGCCCGCTTCCGGAAGCCGATCGTCTCACCGCGGTGACGCCGTCGATCACGGGTCGCGAGATCGCGGCCGAGTTGGTTCCGCCGCCTCAGTTCCACACTGCCACGTTCGACTCGTATCGACCCGATCGGGATTTCCCCTCGCAAGCCGCCGCGGTGAGCACGTTGCAGTCGTTCGTCCGAACCTGGGCGCCGCAACAGCCAAGCGGATTCTTCGGGTGGGGTCGCAAGAAGGTGGTCGAGCACAAGCCGGGCGTCTACCTCGACGGTGGGTTCGGCGTCGGCAAGACCCACCTGCTCGCAGCTCTGTGGCACGCGGCGCCCGGTCCCAAGTACTTCGGGACGTTCATCGAGTACACCGCCCTGGTCGGTGCGCTCGGCTTCCAGCCGACCATCGACCTCCTGCGCGGGTCTCGCCTCATCTGCATCGACGAGTTCGAGCTCGATGATCCCGGCGACACCATGATGATGACGCGCCTGCTCGGCGCGCTGGTCGCCAGCGGCACTCGCATCGCGGCCACCTCGAACACGCCACCGCAGGCACTCGGCGAAGGACGCTTCGCTGCGTCGGACTTCCTGCGCGAGATCCAGTCGCTCTCCTCGCACTTCGAGACGATCCGGATCGACGGCCTCGACTACCGTCGCCGCGACGTCTCAGGGGAGGCGGCATCCGTGGACGACGACACGCTCGCGCGCGTGGTCGAGGCGATCCGCGGCCGCGGCGAGCACGTCACCGCCGACCGCTTCCGTGACGTCGTCGACCACCTGGCAACGGTGCATCCCTCGAAGTACATCAAGCTCGTCGCGGGAATCGACGTGATCGCTCTCGTCGATGTCGAGCAGCTCCACGACCAGATGGAGGCGCTGCGCTTCGTCGCGTTCATCGACCGCGTCTACGACGCCGAGATCCCCATCGTCGCGAGCGGAGTGCCGTTGAGCGACGTGTTCGACCCCGAGATGCTGCAGGGCGGATACCGCAAGAAGTACCTGCGGGCCACCTCGCGTCTCATCGCGCTCACGTCGGGCGAGCTCCCGCCGCACGACTGACGACGGCGCTGCGGATGCTTGTGCACGGCATCCGCATTCCTCTCGAATGCCCGCACGCGGCATCCGCGGACCGAATCGGCAGCGACCTCACCGCACCCGGAAACACGATGTTTACACCGGGGTGCGCGCCGTAACGGCCCCGAAACAACTCAACCTCTCACGCGAAATCTGCCGGCAGGAGACTGACGGCACCTCACCAAGAAGACCGGCACCCGAGCCGGATGGTGACGGCGACACCGGCTTTCATCGAGAGGGAGACCCTATGTTGCACCACGCAGCCGCGTACGACGCGGCCACCAGCGTGAACTCGCTGTGGCTGCTCGTCGCAGCGGCGCTTGTTCTGATCATGACGCCCGGTGTGGCGTTCTTCTACGGCGGCATGGTGAAGGCGAAGAGCGTCATCAGCATGATGATGATGAGCTTCGGCGCCATCGCGATCGTCGCCGTTCTCTGGGTGCTGTACGGATACGGCCTGTCGTTCGGCAAGCCGCTCATCCCGCACGTGCTGGGCACGCCCGACTGGGGTCTGTCGAGCCTTCTCGGCAAGGACGGCGCCACCCCCGACCTGAACACGCTGGCGTTCGCCGGCTTCCAGGCGACGTTCGCCATCATCACCGTCGCACTGATCTCCGGCGCCATCGCCGACCGTGCCCGGTTCGGTGCATGGATGGTGTTCGCCGGCATCTGGGTGACCGTCGTCTACTTCCCCGTCGCTTACTGGGTGTTCAACCTGCAGGACGGCTGGATCGCCTCGATCCTGCACGTGAACGACTTCGCAGGCGGCACGGCGGTGCACATCAACGCCGGTGCTGCCGGCCTCGCACTTGCGCTGGTCCTCGGCAAGCGCGTCGGGTTCCAGAAGGGGATGAGCAAGCCGCACAACGTTCCGCTGACGCTGCTCGGCGCCGCGCTCCTGTGGTTCGGCTGGTTCGGCTTCAACGCGGGCTCCGAGGCCGGAGTCGACGGAATCGCCGCCCTTGCCTGGATCAACACGCTCGCAGCACCGGCCGCCGCAACCATCGGCTGGCTCATCGTCGAGCGGATCAAGGACGGCAAGCCCACGTCCATCGGCGCAGCATCCGGTGCGGTGGCCGGTCTGGTCGCCATCACACCGGCCTGTAACATCCTGACGCCGTTCTGGGCGATCATCCTCGGCCTGCTGGTCGGTGCGGTGTGCGCCTTCGCGATCGACCTCAAGTTCAAGCTCGGCTTCGACGACTCGCTCGACGTGGTCGGCATCCACCTCATCGGCGGTCTGATCGGAACGCTCTACATCGGCTTCTTCGGTCTCACCCACGTGGACGGCGACGCGAGCAAGCCGTACTCGAGCCTGCTCTACGGCGGAAGCTTCCAGCAGCTCGGCGCCCAGGCCATCGGCGCATTCAGCGTGATGATCTACTCCTTCGTGCTGGCGTACGCGATCGGCTGGGTCATCCAGAAGACGATGGGATTCCGCATCAAGACCGAGGACGAGATCGCCGGCGTGGACACCTTCGTGCATGGCGAGGAGGGCTACGCGCTCGAGAACGCCTGATCAGTTCGATCGGAGTGAAGGGGCGTCGCGAAAGCGGCGCCCCTTCATCGTCGGTTCGGCGCACCGCGCCAGCCCGAATAACGCACCGCGCAGCCCCGAACGATCTGTCTACCCACCGATCGGCTGATCGTGAACCGACCGGAATACGGATGCCGCGGCCACGCTGCCACGGGACCGTAGAAGTATGAACGCTCCATTGAAGACAGCTCGTGTTTTGGTCGCCTGCTACGCAGGCTTGAGCGCGTGCTCGCTCGTCGTACTCATCGCCCTCACCATCGCGAACTCGCCGGTCGCGACCATCGCGGCGTGGATCCGGCTCTGCATCGTCTTCGCCACGTCGCTCCTGATGCTCGCCTTCGCACGCGGCGCGGTGCGCGGCTCCAGCCGTGCGTTGCTGCGCTGGCGTATCGTCGTCGCCATCATGATCGTGGCGATCGCCGTGGTCGTCTCGATTCCCGGGCTGTTCCCGCTCTGGCTACAGCTGGAACAGATCGTGTGCGGGCTTCTGCTCATCGCCGTGGCCGCGCTCATCTTCAGGAGGCAGACGACCGCATGAGCGCCGCGCCGGCGAGCACCTCGCGCCTCGGACCTGCAGTGGTCGCCTACGGACCATACGTGGTGGTCATCCTCGCCTCGATCTTCACGATTGCGACAGTGGCGCCGACGCCGGCCAAGACCGCCCAGCTGGTGCTCCTCGGGGCGGCGGTCGTCTGGATGCTCCTCGGGTACACGTTGCGTCCCGCTGGACGTAGAAGCATTCGGACGATGGCCGTCTTCGTCGCGGTCCTCCTCGCCATCTTCACGTCACTCGTGTTCTTCGCTCCCTGGTACGGGGTGCTCGCCGTCGCCGGCTACATCTACTCGTTCGCCGTCGTCCCGTGGCCCTGGCGACTCCTGTCGGTGTCGGTCTGCGCGGTGCTGGCCGGGACGGCACAAGCATCCGCTGCTCCGAAGAACACAGTCGCAGGGCTTCTCGTCTATGCCGCCGTGGTCGGGCTCAACGTCGTCGCGCTGTGTCTCTTCGCGTGGATCTACTGGCGAGCGGGAGTGCAGAGCGAGCAGCGCCGACTCGCGCTGGAGGAGAACGAGCGACTTCGCGAGCAGGTGGTGGGGCAGGCACGCGAGGCAGGCATCCAGGCAGAGCGCCAGCGCATGGCGGGGGAGCTGCACGACACCGTCGCCCAGGGACTCGTCGGAATCGTCACGCAGCTGGAGGCAGCGGTCCAGGTGCCGTCGGACCGCAGCGATCACGCACGTCATCTCGAAGCCGCGACCGTGCTCGCCCGCTCCAGTCTGGTCGAGGCGCGCAGGGCGATGCTCGCATTGGACCCGGGTGTCGGCCCTGGTGTCAGCCTCGCGAAGGCGCTGGAGGCCGCGGTCGACGAATGGGCGACCACGCACACCGTGCGCGCCGACTACACGGCAACGGGATCCGAGCGGGCATTGAATCACGATGCGGAGCATGCGCTGCTGCGCGTCGTGCAAGAGGCGCTGTCGAATGTGGCGAAGCACGCCCGCGCGAGTCGCGTCGGCGTAACGCTGACCTACCTGGACGATCGGGTACTCGTTGATGTGCGCGACGACGGGGTCGGATTCGACCCCGGCTCGGGATCCGAGCGCAACCCGCTCGACGGCGGTTATGGCCTGCCTGCGATGCGGAACCGCATCTGCCAGATCGGCGGACGCGTCGAAATCGAGTCGGAGCCTGGCCGCGGGACGGCGTTGTCGGTGGCGCTGCCAGTGGATGTGACAGAGCGGACACCCTCCAGTGAGTCGTCGGAAGTGGGCGAGGGGAGCGTTCATGATGCCTGACCAGGCGATCTCAGTGCTGGTGGTGGACGATCATCCCGTCGTTCGCGACGGTCTGATCGGAATGATCGCCTCCGATCCGGGTCTCGTCGTCGTCGGCGAGGCCGGCAACGGGGACGAGGCCGTCGAGGCGTGCGAAGCCCTCCGACCAGACGTCATGCTGCTCGACCTCAGGATGCCCGGCAGCGGGGGAGTGGACGCCATCCGGGCGCTCCGAGAACGAGGCGACGGCGTCCGCATCTTGGTCCTCACCACGTACGACGGCGATCGGGATGTCTCGCAGGCCCTGGAATCGGGCGCCACCGGATATCTCTTGAAGGATGCGACACGTGGCGAGCTGCTGGCGGGCATCCGTGCGACCGCACGCGGCGAGACGACGCTGGCCCCGTCGGTGACCTCGAAACTGGTGGGGCGATTCCGCGGGTCATCGAACGGCAGACTCAGCGAGCGCGAGCTGGACGTGTTGCGTCTCGTCGCCGACGGCCGCACGAACCGGATGATCGCCGATGCGCTTTTCGTCAGCGAAGCCACGGTGAAGAGCCACCTGCTCAACATCTACGCGAAGCTCGAGGTCGCCGACCGCGCAGCCGCCGTCGCGCAGGGGTATCAGCGCGGGATCTTGCGGTGAAAACCGACGCAACGTTCGACGCCTTCGGCGGAGACTTCGCGGTCGGATGGTCCGCGGCCCGCATGGGCAGGATCGTTGAAGATCCGGGGTCGGCACTCTCGTTCAGGCGCCGGCCGCGTTCCGCGATGCCCGGTCAGGCTCAGTGGGTGGCCCGAGTCACACAGCGGTGGTCGACAACCCGGTCACAGTCCCGCGTGAGCGGGTCAGTGGCCGGCCTACGTGTCGCCGATCGTGCGCGGCGAGGGCTCGAGCCGCTTCGTGGGACTCCGCGTTGGTGAGCGGCCCGACATCGGCTGCGCCGGCGCTGACCCCGCGCGTCGCAGTGCCCTCGACCGTTGACCCGACCTCGGAGGGCAGTCGGCTCTCAGGAAGGCTCGGATCGGGCGGAACTCGGGGTCGGCACGTGGTGGCTCGACGAGGCCACGCGCGTGGCCGCGCCACGTGAAGACGAGAGAGCCCCTGGTGCAACCAGGGGATCTCAATGGTGGGCGATACCAGACTCGAACTGATGACCTCTTCCGTGTGAAGGAAGCGCGCTACCAACTGCGCCAATCGCCCGCAGACACTCGATCTCTCGACCGCCGCGGGTACCGATACTAGCGGACGTTCGGACTCCGCCGCACATCCGTATGGACGTCCGGGCGCGTCGAAGTCGACCGACGCGCCCGGGATGCGACCCGCTGGCGCTCGGTTTGAATATCCGCAGGATCATCGGCTACAGTTTCAAAGCACGCAGAAATGCGAAGCAAAATGCGGATGTGGCGCAGTTGGTAGCGCATCACCTTGCCAAGGTGAGGGTCGCGAGTTCGAGTCTCGTCATCCGCTCGAGTGTGAGTCGGCCGCCGGCCGATGCAAGGATGTGGGAAGCCACACACGAACCCACACGGTGGCGTGGCCGAGAGGCGAGGCAGCGGCCTGCAAAGCCGTATACACGGGTTCGAATCCCGTCGCCACCTCCGCTCTCGATCTCGGTCGATACAACAAGAGCCTTCACAGGCGCGATTGGCGCAGCGGTAGCGCGCTTCCCTGACACGGAAGAGGTCACTGGTTCGATCCCAGTATCGCGCACAAGAGAAAACCCCCGGTCAGCCGGGGGTTTTCGCGTATCCGGGGAGCACGTTTCTGTTCAGCTCGTGGGGCTTATCGGCCTGGGGTTATCCGCCAGAACGTGTTGATCGTTCGGGTGTGTCATCCGCGTCCCAGCCAACTGCTGTCGGCGGGGTGCTCGTGGCGTCCAGGCTCGTGTCACAGCGCGAGAGCGCGGGCGTTCTTCGGGTGTGAGTGGGTGCGGGCGTGCTCGTCGCGCGTGCGAACGTTTGCTCGACATCCCGTTCGTAGCGGGCGGGAAACCGCGATGCCGAGATGACCCGCTCCTCTAGGCTGAAGACGTGACACGGGGTGCGCCGTCACGGCGCTGAGATCACACCCGTTGAACCTGCTCTAGTTCGTACTAGCGAAGGGATGTCGCGCATGCGCGTTGACACATCTGCGTCCGTTTCCACATCGGCACCGTCGACAACCGCGGAGGAGACCGATTGGGTCGCCGCTTCGGCCGAGGCACTTGAGCACGTTCGGGCTCGCGCCCCGCTGGTCCAGTGCGTGACCAATGCGGTCGTGACGGGCTTCACGGCGAATGTGCTCCTGTCGCTCGGGGCATCCCCAGCCATGGTCGACATCCAGGTCGAGGCCGGAGTGTTCGCCAGAGTCGCCGACGGTGTGCTGGTGAATCTCGGCACGCCGCATGCGGAGCAGCGAGCGGCGGCACGCGAGGCAGTCGCGTCCGCCATCGATGCGGGAACCCCCTGGGTGCTCGACCCCGTCGCCATCGGCGTTCTCCCTGTCCGGACGGAACTGGCGCGACACCTCGTCGAGAGGCGGCCTTCGATCATCCGCGGAAACGCGAGCGAGATCGTCGCTCTCGCGGGTGCGGGCTCTGGTGGACGCGGTGTCGATGCTGTGGACACGCCCGAGGACGCCGCCGATGCTGCCACGTCGATAGCCCTGGCGTCGCGCTCTGTCGTCGCGATCAGCGGCGAACTCGACCTGATCACCGACGGCGATCGGGTGGTGCGCGTCGGCAACGGCACTCCGCTGCTGACGCGGGTGACCGGCGGCGGATGCGCGCTCGGCGCCGTCATGGCGGCGTTCGCGGGCGTCTGTTCCGATCCCATGGTGGCCGCCGTCGCCGCGACCACCATCTACACCGTGGCCGCCGAGCAGGCGGCGACAGGATGCGCCGGCCCCGGTTCGTTCGCAGTCGGCCTCCTCGACCGGCTCGCCGCGGTATCCGCTGACGACATCCTCGCGAGCGCGGTGCTGTCGTGATCCGGTCCACGCCGGTGGTCGGCCCCTATCTCGTCACCGATACCGCACTGTCCGGTGAGCGAGGCGTGCTCGAGGTGATTCGCGCAGCGGTGGCGGGCGGCATCCGGACGGTGCAGATTCGGGACAAGACGGCGAGCGGCCGCAGCCTGTGCGAGCTGGTCACGGCGGCGGGCCGGATCACGAAAGGGCGCGCGCTGCTGCTCGTGGACGACCGCGTGGACGTCTACCTCGCCGTCCGGGCATCCGGTGGGGACGTGGCGGGTGTCCATCTGGGGCAGGGCGATCTGCCCGTGTCCGCTGCACGTGCCGTCATCGGCCCGGATGCCGTGCTGGGTCTGACGGCGAACACCTCGGAGCAGCTCAGGAAGATCGGAGAGCTGCCGCCCGGGACCGTCGACTACCTCGGCGTCGGGGTGATCCGTCCCACTGCCACGAAGCCGGATCATCCCGCTCCACTGGGTGTGAGCGGATTCGCACGCATCGCATCCGCCACACGACTGCCCTGCGTCGCGATCGGGGGCATCGTCCTCGATGACGTCGCAGGGCTCCGTGCAGCGGGTGCAGCGGGGGTCGCCGTGGTCTCCGCGATCTGCGCGGCTCCCGATCCGGAATCCGCGGCCCGTGCCTTCACAGACACATGGGACTCAGCGAATCCGACGACGGCCGATACGAGCTCTCGCGCGGTGGTGCGATGATTCCCCGAGTTCTCGTCATCGCGGGTTCCGATTCCAGCGGAGGCGCAGGCATCCAGGCCGATCTCAAGTCGATCGCGGCATGCGGCGGGTATGCGATGACCGCCATCACCGCGATCACGGCGCAGAACACTCGTGGGGTCACGCGCGTGCACCCGGTTCCGGCGGAGATGCTGCGGGCACAGCTCGATGCGATCGCCGACGACATCCGGGTGGATGCGGTCAAGATCGGGATGCTCGGCTCGTCCGAGCTCATCGCCACCGTGAGCGAGTGGCTGGTCGAGCACCGCCCGCCGCTCGTCGTTGTGGATCCGGTCATGGTCGCGACGAGCGGCGATCGCCTGCTGGACCCGAACGCGGAGTCGGCGCTCCGCCGCCTGTGCGCCGTCGCCGACCTCGTGACTCCGAACCTCCCCGAGCTGGCCATGCTCGCCGATGAGCCTCCCGCTGAGAACTGGGATGCCGCACTCGCTCAGGCGGTGCGGTTCTCCACACAGACATCCGCGGCGGTCGTCGTCAAGGGTGGCCACCTGGAAGGCGAGGAATGCCCGGATGCCCTAGTCGATGCAGCGTCGCCGACCCGCGTGATCGAGGTGCCGGGGGAACGCATCACGACGTCGAGCACCCACGGCACCGGATGCTCGCTGTCCAGCGCCCTGGCCGTGCTGATTCCACTGCGCAGTGATCGGGCACGGGCCCTCCGCGAGGCGAAAACGTGGCTGGCGAAGGCCATCCAGGGCGGGCCGGCACTGGGCGTAGGGCAGGGCCACGGACCCGTCGATCACTTCGCTGCCGTCCGGGCGCTGCTCCCCGGAGCGGACAGAGAGGCAGAGGGCGCGCGGGACACCTTGGACCCGACGGTGATCGCGGCGCAATGGTGGGAGGACATCACCGACGTCCGTGACGCCATCGATGAACTGCCCTTCGTTCGCAGACTCGCGGACGGGACTCTGTCCGAGGACGTCTTTCGCCACTACCTCCGACAGGACGCGCTCTACCTGCGCCACTACTCGCGAGCGCTGTCCCGAGCGAGCCGACTCGCACCGACCCGAGACGAGCAAGCGTTCTGGGCCGGTTCCGCGTTCGGGGCCCTGGAAGAGGAGTCGCGACTCCACCAGACCTGGCTCGGTGACGAGTCTGCGGCGATCGTTCCGTCCGAGGCGACACGTGCGTATCTCGACCACCTCGACCGAGCGGGAGCGGACTACAGCGTGCTGGTCGCCGCACTCCTGCCGTGTTTCTGGATCTACCAGGATGTCGGCACACGGCTCGCCGCGCACGCGCATGACGCGCACCCCTTCAACGCGTGGCTGCGGACGTACGCGGACCCCGCGTTCGAGGTCGCAACGCATCACGCGATCGAAGTCGTCACCCGGACCGCGGCAGGATCAGGCGCGGAGCGCAGGGCGCGCATGCAACGGGCGTTCCGCAGCTCCAGTCGGCACGAGTTGGCGTTCTTCGCGCAAGAGCCGGGTCCGCTGGGCTCCCGGGTGTTCTGACGAGGGCTCGGTGTTCACCCTGAGAACGGCTATCCGGTGGTGATCGAACTCTCAGCGTCGGGCGCTTCTGGCCACGGCGCTGCGCGACAGACGCGCCGTAGCGTGAGCACCGAGCCGAGAGGGGATCCGGATGGACGCGCTGCTGACCACGCAGATCATCGGCGGACCCGTTCCGTGGGTGCTCAGCGTTCTCTCGGCAGCCCTCGTGCTGGCGCTCGTCCTGCGGCGACCGCATGCCAGGTGGATGACTCTCGCCGGGGCCGGGATCCTCGCCGGGGCAGCGATCGCCCTGGTGCTCGTCATCGTCGCGGATGCCACGGCCGTGTTCGAGATCCCGCTGCCCCTCGACGCCGCCGCCTGGTCGATCGCGACCTTTGCCGCCGTCGGGCTCGGCGTGGTCAGCCTCTGGAAGACGAACTGGTGGCGCCGCACGCTGGCGGTCGTCGGGCTCGGCGTGTTCGTGGTCACCGGGGTGATCCAGGTCAACGCAGCGTTCGACCTCGACCCGACGGTCGGCGATCTGCTGGGGCTCGTGGTGCGACATCCGATCGCCCTGCCGAACAGCCATGGGACGGCTGCCCCCGCCGACGGTCAATCGCTCGCAGCGGGCTGGGTGGCACCGCGCGGCATGCCTTCGCAGGGCAAGACGGGCACCGTCGCCATTCCCGCGACGGTGTCCGGCTTCCAGGCCCGGCCGGCCGGGCTCTACCTGCCGCCGGCAGCCCTCGTGAAGAACGCTCCCCAGCTTCCGCTGGTCATCATGATGATGGGGTACCCGGGCACTCCGAGCCCCGAGCCGATCTCCACGGTGATGAACTCCTTCGCGAGCCGCCATGACGGCCTCGCGCCGATCGTGATCGTCGCCGACCAGATCGGCTCGGGAGGCGATCCCGCCTGCGCGAACTCCACGGCGCGGGGCGACGCGGCCACCTATGTGGAGACCGACGTCGTGAACTGGGCGACAAAGCACCTGCGGATCATCAAGGACCCGCGCTCCTGGACACTGGCCGGATACTCGAACGGCGCGACCTGCGCCGTGAAGTTCGCCGCGGAGAAGCCGGACCTGTTCCGCAACGTGCTCGCGGTCTCTCCGGAGGCGTATCCCGGGATGCACTACACGCAGAGCGTCATCGACTCGGTCTACAACGGCAGCACGTCGGCGTGGACTGCCGACAAGCCGGAGACGATCCTCGCGGCACACGCCGGAACGTACGGCAGTGTCGACGCGGTCTTCACGACCGGTGCGCTGGACACGGCCTTCGGACCCGCGACGCGATCGCTCGCTGCCGCGGCGAAATCCGCCGGCATGCACGTGACGCTGCTCACCCTGCCCGGCGTCGCGCATGTCGGGAAGAACCTCACGACCGGGCTCACCGCGGGGTTCGCGAAGCTCGCACCGACGCTCGGCCTCACGAACGCCTGCGCGCGCTGCTCGACGGCATCCCACTGACGCCGTCTTCTGCGCCCTGCTGCCGTCGGCGGGCGCCCGTTCCGGCGGATAAAGTGGGAAGACATCCCTTTTCCTTCATCGATCCAGGAGTGGACAAGTGCCGGACGGTTTCGAGCTGTTTCCCGACCGTTCCGTTGTCGCCATGCGCGTCAACGGCGAGTTGAAGGATCTGGCGACGACCGTGACGACGACGGATGACGTGATCCCCGTGACCATCGACTCGCCTGACGGGTTGAACATCCTTCGACACTCGGCAGCGCACGTTCTGGCGCAGGCCGTGCAGTCGATCAACCCCGAGGCGAAGCTCGGTATCGGCCCCCCAATCACCGACGGCTTCTACTACGACTTCGACGTGGACGCCTCGTTCACGCCCGAAGATCTGAAGGCGCTGGAGAAGGCGATGGATCGCATCGTCCGCCAGGGCCAGCGCTTCGTGCGTCGCGTCGTCACCGACGACGAGGCACGAGCCGAGCTGGCGAACGAGCCGTACAAGCTCGAGCTCATCGGGCTCAAGGGCGGTTCGGCGTCGTCGGCGAACGACGGTGAGCACGCGCTCGGTACCGACAACGAGAACGTCGAGGTCGGCGGCGGGGAGCTGACGATCTACGACAACGTCAACCCGAAGACCGGCGAGGTGCTCTGGAAGGACCTCTGCCGCGGTCCTCACCTGCCCAACACGCGACTCATCGGCAACGGGTTCGCGCTCACGCGCGTCGCGGCCGCGTACTGGAGGGGCAGCGAGAAGAATCCGCAGCTGCAGCGCGTCTACGGCACGGCATGGCCGTCGAAGGACGAGCTCCGTGCCTACCAGGAGCGGATGGCGGAGGCCGCGCGCCGCGACCACCGCAAGCTCGGCGCCGAACTCGACCTCTTCTCGTTCCCCGACGAGATCGGATCCGGACTGTCGGTGTTCCACCCCAAGGGCGGGATCATCCGCTACGAGATCGAGAACTACCTGCGGTCGCAACTGCTGCGCAACGGGTACGAACTCGTCAACACGCCGCACATCACCAAGGCGCACCTGTACGAGATCAGCAAGCACCTCGAGTGGTATGCCGACGGCATGTTCCCGCCCATGCATGTGGACGAGGAGACGGATGACGAGGGCAACGTCGTCAAGCCCGGCCAGGACTACTACCTGAAGCCGATGAACTGCCCGATGCACAACCTGATCTTCCGTGCGCGCGGGCGCAGCTACCGGGAGCTCCCGTTGCGCCTCGCGGAGTTCGGCACCGTGTACCGGTATGAGAAGAGCGGAACGCTCTCCGGTCTCACCCGCGTTCGCGGTCTGACGCAGGACGACGCACACGCGTACGTCGCGCCCGAGCAGGTCAAGGGCGAGATCGCGACGCAGCTCGAGCTCGTGCTGGAGACCCTGCGCGGATACGGTCTCAGCGACTTCTACCTCGAGCTGTCCACCAAGGATCCCGACAAGTACGTCGGTGACGACGCCGTCTGGGAGGAAGCGACCGAGACGCTGCGCCAGGTCGCGCTCGAGTCCGGACTGGAGCTCGTGGACGATCCGGGCGGAGCCGCTTTCTACGGCCCCAAGATCTCCGTGCAGGCGAGGGACGCCATCGGCCGCACCTGGCAGCTCTCCACCGTGCAGCTCGACTTCTTCGAGCCGGAACTCTTCGAGCTCGAGTACACGGCCGCCGACGGCACCCGCAAGCGTCCGGTCATGATCCACCGCGCCCTGCTCGGATCCATCGAGCGGTTCTTCGCGATCCTGCTCGAGCACTATGCCGGCGCATTCCCGGTGTGGCTCGCACCCGTGCAGGTGATCGGGATCCCGGTGGCCGACGAGTACGCGCCGTACCTGGAGGAAGTGGCACGTCGCCTGCGCGGACACGATGTCCGCGTCGAGGTGGATCGCTCCGACGACCGCATGCAGAAGAAGATCCGCAACGCGACCACGCAGAAGATCCCGTTCCAGCTGATCGTGGGGGAGCAGGACCGCGCAGGCGGCACCGTCAGCTTCCGGTTCCGCGACGGGTCCCAGTTGAACGGCGTGCCCGTCGACGATGCCGTGGAGCGCATCGTGCGGTCCATCCGTGAGCACGAGCAGGTCGTCACGGCATGGCCCGCCTGACGCTCGACTCGTACGAGTCGGGGGAGGGCGACGACCGGGACGCCGTGCAGATCGACGATCCATCGCACCTCGTCGGTGTTCCGGACGAGTTCCAGCGGCTCTGGACGCCGCACCGCATGGTGTACATCCAGCAGGGACAGCAGTCGCCGCACGGCGACGAGTGCCCGTTCTGCGTCGCACCCACACTGACGGACGAGCAGGCACTGATCGTGCACCGCGGAACGCACGCGTACGCCCTGCTGAACCTGTTCCCCTACAACAGCGGTCACCTGCTCGTGTGCCCGTACCGTCACGTCTCGTTGTACGACGACGCGACGCCGGAGGAGACGGAGGAGATCGCGACGATCACGCAGACCGCGATGCGTGTCATCCGCTCGGTCTCCCGCAACGACGGCTTCAACATCGGCATGAACCAGGGCGAGATCGCGGGAGCCGGCATCGCCTCGCACCTGCACCAGCACCTCGTGCCGCGGTGGCGGGCGGACGCGAACTTCCTGCCGATCGTCGCGAAGACGAAGGCGCTGCCCCAGCTCCTCGGCGAGGTGCGCACAGCGATCGCGGACGCCTGGCCCCGCTGATCGGGCGAGCGGATGCGCGACCGCGCTCAGCGCACCTGCGTGACGGCGAACTGCATGCGCGGGTGAGCGTAGAACACCTGCGACTCCACGAGGAGCAGCTCGCGCGAGCCGTTCTCATACGTGTTCGTCAGAAGGTCGAAGACGCTCGAGACCGTGCTTGCGAGCGCGTCGGCAGCACTGCCCGTCGAACGGTAACGGGCCGTGAACAGGGCTGCCGTGACGTCACCCGATCCGTTCGCCTTCATCGGGATGAGCGGCGTCTGCACGATCCAGGCGCCCTTCCCGTCCACAGCCAGCATCTCGATCGTGTCGGCCGGGCGATCGGGGCGCTCCACGCTGGTGACGAGCACGGTGTCGGGTCCGGATGCGCGCAGCAGGTCGACGGATGCCAGCGTCGACTCGAGCGAGTCCGGCTCGGTGTCCGTGAGATACCCCAGCTCGAACTGGTTGGGCGTGACGATGTCCGCGGCGGGAACGACGCGGTCGCGCAGCAGTATGGGGATTTCGGGCGCCACGAAGCATCCGGACTTCGCGTTCCCCATCACCGGATCACAGGCGTACACGGCTGCCGGGTTGGCGGCCTTCACACGGGCGACGGCGTTCAGGATCACGTCACCGATGCCGTCGCTGCCCTGGTATCCGGAGAGCACGGCGTCGATGTCGCCGAAGACGCCGCGCTCCTCGATGCCGGTGATCACGTCGGCGACGTCGGCCGGGGCGATGAGCGGGCCGCGCCAGGCACCGTAGCCGGTGTGGTTCGAGAAGTTCACCGTGTAGACCGGAAGCACCTCGACCCCGATGCGCTGCAGCGGGAAGACGGCCGCGGAATTGCCGACGTGGCCGAATGCGACAGCGGACTGGATCGACAGGATCTTCACCGATCGATCATGTCACGGACGGACGGACGCCTCGATCCGGCCACGTTCGCGGTGGCTGTTGACAACTCCTCGGCTCCGCCCGATGTGATCTTCCTCAGTGCCGTGACGGTACGATCCTTTGCGTGACTGAGAACACCACCGGCCTTGTCGGATCGAGCCGCGTCAAGCGCGGACTGGCGGAAATGCTCAAGGGCGGCGTCATCATGGACGTCGTCACCCCTGAGCAGGCGAGGATCGCCGAGGATGCCGGCGCCGTCGCCGTGATGGCGCTCGAGCGCGTCCCGGCGGACATCCGCGCCCAGGGTGGAGTTGCCCGTATGAGCGACCCCGACCTCATCGAGGCGATCATCGCCGAGGTCTCCATCCCCGTGATGGCGAAGGCGCGCATCGGACACTTCGTGGAGGCGCAGGTCCTGCAGGCGCTCAACGTCGACTACATCGACGAATCCGAGGTGCTCTCGCCCGCCGACTACGTGAACCACATCGACAAGTGGCAGTTCACCACTCCCTTCGTGTGCGGCGCGACCAACCTGGGTGAGGCGTTGCGTCGCATCAACGAGGGCGCTGCGATGATCCGCTCCAAGGGCGAGGCCGGCACGGGCGATGTCTCGGAGGCGACCAAGCACATCCGCAAGATCACCAGCGAGATCAACGCGCTCAAGTCGATGACGAAGGACGAGCTGTACGTCGCGGCGAAAGAGCTGCAGGCACCGTACGAGCTCGTCGCCGAGATCGCGGAGACGGGCAAGCTCCCCGTTGTGCTGTTCACGGCCGGCGGTGTGGCGACTCCGGCGGACGCAGCCATGATGATGCAGCTCGGCGCGGACGGCGTCTTCGTCGGATCCGGCATCTTCAAGTCGGGCGACCCGGCCAAGCGCGCCGCGGCGATCGTCAAGGCGACCACCTTCTACGATGACCCGTCAGTGATCGCGGAGGTCTCGCGCGGCCTCGGTGAGGCGATGGTCGGCATCAACGTGGCCGACCTCGCGGCACCGCACCGTCTCTCCGAGCGCGGCTGGTGACGCTCCGCGACGAATCGGAGTTCTCTGCGGACTCCGGCCCTCGGGTCGGAGTCCTCGCTCTCCAGGGCGACTTCCGTGAACATGCGCGGGTGCTGGCATCCCTCGGTGCACGGGTGTCGCTCGTGCGACGCCCCGAAGATCTCGACGCCGTGGCCGGTCTCGTCATTCCCGGCGGCGAGTCCAGCGTGATGGACAAGCTCGCCCGCACGTTCGGTGTGTTCCAGCCGCTGCGCGACCGCATAGCGGGAGGGATGCCGGTGTACGGCACCTGCGCGGGCCTCATCATGCTCGCAGACCGCATCGAGGACGGCATCGCCGGCCAGCAGACGCTCGGCGGGCTCGACATCACCGTGCGACGCAACGCCTTCGGATCGCAGAACCAGTCGTTCGAGACCGACCTGGACGTGCCGGCGCTGGGCGAGCCGCCCGTGCACGCGGTCTTCATCCGCGGACCGGTGGTGGATGCCGTCGGCCGGCACGCATCGCCGCTGGCGACCCTGTCAGACGGTCGCGTGGTGGCCGTCGAACAGGGCAACCTGATCGGAACGAGTTTCCACCCCGAGATCACGGGCGAGCACCGGTTCCACGAGTACTTCCTCGCGAAGGTCGCCGCGACGACCGCTGAGTAACGCTCTGCCGCTCATCGTGCCCGCACCAGTCCGTTCTCGTACGCGTAGACGACCACCTGCACGCGACTGCGCAGGGCCAGCTTCTGCAGGATCGATCTGACGTGGCTCTTCACTGTCGCCTCGCTCAGATAGGTGGCCGAGGCGATCTCGGCGTTGCCCAGCCCCTTCGCGAGGAGCAGGAAGAGTTCCTTCTCCCGCGCGCTGAGGGCGTCGATGGCGTCCTCGTGCGCTGCCGCCGGCCGCGTGCTCGCCTGCACCAAGCCGATCGGGTCGCCGCCCGTCGTCGTCAACTCGCCGTGGTGCGCATCGCGGATCGCGGTCATCACCTGTCCGGGCGTGGCGTCCTTCGTAAGGAATCCCGCGGCCCCCGACCGGAGAGCGTGATAGACGGCCTCGTCCTGTCTGATCGTCGTGAGCACGATCACCGCTGGCGCGCCGTCTTCCGTCGTGATGCGGCGAGTCGCCTCGATCCCGTTCACGCCAGGCATCCTGATGTCCATCAGCACCACATCGGGCGCGAGCTCGTGCACCAGGTCGACGGCGCCCTCCCCGTCGGCCGCGACGCCGACGCACGTGATGTCCGGCTGTGCTTCGAGCTGCATCCTGAGGCCATCGGCGAAGAGCGGCTGGTCGTCCGCGATGAGCACCCTGATCCGCCCCCGTGTGTCAGGCATCCGCAGCCTCCGCGACTCGCACCGACTGCACGTCGACGGGGATGTATGCGGTCACCAGGAACACGCCGTCCTCCGACGGGCCGGCACTCAGCCAGCCGCCTGCCAGCCGCGCTCGTTCGCGCATCCCGGCGAGGCCGGCCCCGCCTCCCTGGCCGCTTCCCTCCAGGTCGGATCGGGATGCGATGAGCAGCGCGAGCCCCGCACCCCGCCAGTCCGCCGTGACAGTGACGACGGAATCCGACCCGCCGTGCTTGAGCGCGTTCGTGAGCGACTCCTGGGTGATGCGGTAGAGCGCGAGCTGACGGGACGCGGACAGCGGTTGCGCGTCTCCGAGCTCTTGGTAGGCGACGTGCATGCCGAGGCCGCGCATCCGCTCCAGCAATGCCGGGATGTCGGAGGCCGTGGGTTGCGGTCGTTCTGTTCCCGTCTCGTCCTGGATGCGCTCCACCAGCGAGCGGCAATCGATCAGGGCCTCGCGACTGACCTCCGCGATGACGGCGAGCGAACGGGTGGCGGCTTCGCCGTCGGATGCGGCTGCCGCGATCCCGCCCTCCGCCTGAGCCACAACGACGGCGAGCGAGTGCGCGAGCGTGTCGTGCACATCGCGCGCGATCGCGGCTCGTTCCTGCTCGCGGCGCAGTTCGCCGTCGGCGCGACTCAACTGCGCCCTTGTCCAATCGACGGCGCGTTCGACACCGCGGAGGCTGAGCGCCTGTCCTGCCGCCCACGCGAGCAGGTAGAGCACGCTGCCCACGGCGATGAGAAAGAGGGTCTCCCCGATGACGACGGCGTACATCGATGCGGTATCGCGAAGACCCATCGGCTCGAAGATCCGGCCCTGTCCGATCCAGCTCACCCAGCCGTATCTCGGAGACAGCGGGAACCCCGTGAGGGAGGGCGCGACGCCGCCGACCGACGGCGGCCAGAGCGAGTGGGGGAACACCATGTTCATCGCGGCGAGCATCGTGGCCACGATCCCTGTTCCGATCGCGTACGGCCACGCCACGATGTCACGTCGCACACCCGCGAAGAAGCCGACGATGGCGAATGCCTCGTACATGGGCCACGTCGTCGATTCCGGGGGTGGGACCACGCCCAGGAACTGCAGCAACGGAACCAGCACGATGATGGCCAGCGCGATCCGGGGGAGTCGGCCGGCAATGCCGATCGCCAACGCGAGCGCAGCGAACACCACGACCTTCGCGCCGAGTCCGGATCTGCCGGTCTCGGCGAGGATCCAGAGCACGAGATAGACCACGCCGATCACCGGTGGCGCAATCGCCAATGCGATACGGGTCACGCGAGGGCTCCGCTCCGCGAGACTGCTGTGCGCGGCGTCTGGTGTCATGCCGTCACCCTAGGGCGGCTCCGAGCCCCGCGATCCTCGGTTCGAACCGTTTTCATCCGAAGGTATGAGAGGCGCGCGGTCGGCCGCGGGCATCCGTTCGAGGGCAGGTCGTCGCGCGCACCCTACAATTGGTAGGCGGTGCGGCAGAAGCACCCAGGTTTTCTTTCTCGTACGGGAGCACTATGTCCGGGCATTCCAAATGGGCGACCACCAAGCACAAGAAGGCGGTCATCGACCAGCGGCGCGCAAAGTCGTTCGCCAAGCTGATCAAGAACATCGAGGTCGCCGCCAAGATCGGGGGTGCAGACCTCTCCGGCAATCCGACCCTCGTCGACGCCGTGCAGAAGGCGAAGAAGACCTCGGTCCCCAATGACAACATCGATCGCGCGATCAAGCGCGGCGCCGGTCTCACGGGCGAGTCGATCGACTACACGACCATCATGTACGAGGGTTACGGCCCCAACGGCGTGGCGTTCCTCATCGAGTGTCTGACCGACAACAAGAACCGGGCGGCTGCGGATGTTCGCACCGCCATGACCCGCAACGGCGGCACCATGGCAGACCCGGGCTCGGTCTCGTACAACTTCCACCGTAAGGGCGTCATCGTGGTCCCTGGCGAGGGGACGACCGAGGACGACGTGCTCACTGCCGTGCTCGACGCCGGCGCCGAGGAGGTCACCGCCCAGGGCGAGTCCTTCGAGGTGCTGACCGAGGCCACGGATCTCGTCGCGACGCGCACCGCTCTCCAGGAAGCCGGGATCGACTACGACTCCGCCGACGTCGAGTTCGTGCCGCAGGTCAAGGTCGAGGCCGACGCCGAGACGGCCCGCAAGGTCTTCCGGCTCATCGATGCGCTCGAGGATTCGGATGACGTGCAGAACGTCTACACGAACATCGACCTGACCCTTCAGGTGCAGGCCGAGCTCGAGGACGACGAGTAGGTCGAGGACGACGGGCAGGTCGAGGACCGTGCGGGTACTCGGGATCGACCCGGGCCTTACCCGCTGCGGTGTCGGCGTGGTCGATGTCGCAGCCGACCGGCGGGCGACGCTCGTGGCGGTCACCGTGATCCGCACCTCCCCGGATCTCGCGCTGGAGCGTCGGCTCCTGACGATCGGCGACGGTATCGCGGCGCTGATGGACGAGCACCGTCCGGATGTCGTGGCGATCGAGCGCGTCTTCGCCCAGCAGAACGTGCGCACCGTGATGGGTGTCGCCCAGATCAGCGGCGTGGCGCTCCACGCCGCCGCGAAACGTGGCCTGTCCGTCGCCCTGCACACGCCGAGCGAGGTGAAGGCGGCGATCACCGGATACGGCACGGCCGACAAGCGTCAGGTCCAGAACATGGTCGCCAAGGTGCTGGGCCTGGCGGATATCCCGAAGCCGGCCGACGCCGCCGATGCACTGGCCATCGCGATTTGCCACGCGTGGCGGGCGCCGATCGCGACGGCGGGCGAGAATCCAGCCGGGCTGACCCCCGCTCAGCGCGCGTGGCGCGCCGCCGAGAGGGCCTCCGGAAGGTAGGACGCCGCCCCTGTCGCGCCGAAGGACGCTCAGGGGCGCAAACGCCTCGGCGGTTGAGCGCGGGCTCAACCGCTCTCGCCCCTAGGCTTGGACGGTGATCTCCTCCCTCCGCGGAACAGTGCTTCAGGCATCCGACGGCGTCGCCGTCATCGACGTTGGGGGAGTCGGCTACGCCGTGCAGGTCACGCCCGATCACGCCCGGTCGCTTCGGATCGGCGACGAGGCGACGATCCACACGTCGATGATCGTGCGCCAGGAGTCGATCGCCCTGTTCGGATTCCCGGCCCGCGAGCACCTGGGCGTCTTCGAGGCGCTCATCGGCGTCTCGGGCGTCGGGCCGAAGTCGGCACTCGGCGTGCTCGCGGCGCTCGCTCCGGACGAGATCGCGCTTGCCGTCGCATCCGACGACGACACGGCCTTCCGCAAGGTGAGCGGCATCGGTCCGAAGACCGCGAAGCTCATCGTCGTCTCGCTCACGGGCAAGCTGTTCGCACCGGCCAAACCGGTGCAGAACGTCACGCAGATCCCGCGGTCCGACGTCTCGGACAGCGTCGTGATCGCGCTGGTGGGTCTCGGCTGGGCGGAGAAGACCGCAGCAGATGTCGTGCGCGAGCTCGTCGACGAATACGACGAGTCCGAACGCGACACCGTGCAGGGCCTGCTCCGGCTCGCCCTCTCACGCCTCGGCCCGACAGCGAGGCAGCAGGCATGAGCGACGACCTCACGACGCCGGAGGCGCAGCCCGAGGAGCTCGCGTTCGAGGGTGCGCTGCGTCCGAAGTCTCTCGCCGAGTTCGTCGGCCAGTCGAAGGTGCGCGGTCAGCTCCAGCTGCTGCTCACAGCGGCACGGATGCAGGAGCGCACGCCAGACCACATCCTGCTGGCCGGCCCTCCCGGCCTAGGCAAGACCACTCTCGCGATGATCGTGGCGCACGAGAGCGGTCGCACGCTGCGGATGTCGAGCGGACCCGCCATCCAGCACGCGGGCGACCTCGCCGCGCTGCTGTCGTCGCTCGTGCCGGGCGAGGTGCTCTTCATCGACGAGATCCACCGGATGGCGCGCTCGGCCGAAGAGATGCTGTACCTCGCCATGGAAGATTTCCGCATCGACATCATGGTCGGCAAGGGCGCGGGCGCCACGTCGATCCCGTTGGATCTCGCTCCCTTCACCCTCGTCGGCGCGACCACACGCTCCGGCCTGCTCCCGAATCCGCTCCGCGACCGTTTCGGCTTCACCGCGCACCTCGAGTTCTACGACGAGGCCGAGCTGGAGCAGGTACTGACGCGAGCGGCCGTCATGCTCGACTTCGAGATCGACAAGGAGGCGATCGCGGAGATCGCCGGCCGCTGCCGCGGCACCCCGCGCATCGCCAACCGCTTGCTGCGCCGCGTGCGCGACTACGCACTGGTGCACGGAGATCGAGCGGATCGACGCGCCGTGCGTGCCGCTCTCGAGCTCTACGACGTCGACGAGCTCGGACTGGACCGGATCGACCGCGCGGTCGTGCAGGCCATCCTGACGCGCTTCGACGGCGGTCCGGTCGGGCTCAACACGCTGGCGGTCTCCGTGGGGGAGGAGGCGGACACGATCGAGTCCGTCGTCGAGCCGTTCCTCGTGCGGATCGGGCTGCTCTCACGCACTCCGCGCGGTCGCGTGGCGACTCCCATGGCCTGGGATCACTTGGGAATACCAAGGAAGCGTCCGGCCGACGCGCAGCAAGCGCTCTTCACGGATGACCTATAATTCTTTATCAGCCTGCAGCCCCCATGTATGAGGTGGTTGTCCATGCGCCCCCTCATCTTCGGAAGGTATCCCCACGTTGGATAACAACATCCTGACCATCGGCATGGTCGTCGTTCTGGCGATCCTCATCTTCTTCATGTTCCGCAGCAGCCGTAAGCGGCAGAAGCAGCAGTCGGAGCTTCAGAAGCAGGTCGTTCCCGGTGCGTCTGTCATGACCAACTTCGGCGTGTACGGCACGATCGTGTCGATCGACGAGGAGAACAACAAGGTCGAGCTCGAGACGAGCCCGGGCCACATCCTCACCGTGCACCGCCAGACGATCAGCCGTGTGGAGACCTCGCCCGAGGTCGTGGAGGAGAGCGCCGATGCGGATGCCACGGCATCCGACACCAGCGCGGCATCGGTCGACGACAAGCCGCAGTTCGGCGAGCGCATCGAGAACGACGCCGACTCGTCGCCGAAGAAGACCGACGAGTAAAAACCTTCCCCGCGCGACCGCCCATGGCGGCGGTCGCGCGAGCACAGAAAGCTGAGTTCTTCCGTGGCAAAGTCGTCTCCCGTGAAGAGTGCTTCGCGATCGCTGATCTGGCTCGGCGTCATCGTGGTCGCCCTGGTGCTCGTGCTCGGCGGAGGCGTGCTGTTCTCGAACGCCAGCTGGCTGCCGAAGCTCGGCCTCGATCTCGAGGGCGGCACGGAGATCATCCTCACGCCGCAGCTTTCGAACGGCGAGTCCATCAGCAGCGACGAGCTCAACCAGGCCGTCTCGATCATCCGCGAGCGCGTCGACGCGTCCGGTGTGTCCGAGGCGCAGGTCAGCACCCAGGGCAGTGACAACATCGTCGTGTCGATCCCCGGTCAACCTGACCAGGCGACGCTCAACCGCATCAAGTCCTCGTCGAAGATGGAGCTGCGTCCCGTACTGCTGACGGGATCGCCGACCAACACGTTCGTCGGTTCGAACGGCAAGACGACGCCGTATCCGTCGCCGGCACCGACGCTGCAGTCGACCCCGACGTCGAAACCGACGGACGGCAGTGACACTGCATGGGTCACACCTGCTCTGCAGGCGGAGTACGACGCATTCGACTGCTCGTCCTTGAAGAGTGGCGCGACGAACGTCGCTCCGGCAGACCAGCCGCTCATCACCTGTGACGACAACCTCTCGGCGAAGTACCTGCTCGGTCCCGTCGAGGTCGAGGGTTCCGACATCACCAACGCGACAGCCGGCATCGCCACGGACTCGAGCGGGAACACCACCGGCCAGTGGGTGGTCAACCTCACGTTCGACGACAAGGGCACGAAGGCCTTCGCCAAGGTGAGCACGCGTCTCTACGGCTACTACAGCGCCGACTCGACGGATCCGCGTTCCCGTTTCGCGTTCGTGCTCGACGGCAAGGTGCTCGAGGCGCCCGCCATGCAGGGTGCGATCACCAACGGCGAGGCGCAGATCAGCGGAAGCTTCAACCAGACCAGCGCCCAGTCGCTCGCGGACTCGCTGAAGTTCGGCGCGCTTCCGGTGAGCTTCAAGGTGCAGAGCTCCGACACCATCTCGGCGACCCTCGGATCCGCACAGCTGCTCAGCGGCCTCATCGCAGGCGCCATCGGTCTGCTCCTGGTGGTCATCTACACGCTGTTCCAGTACCGTCTGCTCGGCTTCGTGACCATCACGTCGCTCGTGGTGGCGGCGCTCCTCACGTACCTCGTGATCACGATCCTGTCGTGGCGCATCGACTACCGGCTGTCGCTGGCCGGTGTCGCGGGACTCATCGTCGCCATCGGATTCACCGCCGACTCGTTCATCGTGTACTTCGAACGAATACGCGACGAATTGCGCGACGGGCGAAGTCTCGAATCCGCAGTCGAGGCCGGCTGGAAACGGGCGCGACGAACGATCTACGCCTCGAAGTCCACCAACCTGCTCGCTGCGATCGTCTTGTACGTGCTCGCGGTCGGCAACGTGCAGGGCTTCGCCTTCACGCTCGGCGTGACGACGGTGCTCGACGTGCTCATCGTGATCATGTTCACGCATCCCACGTTGCAGTTGCTCGCCCGCACGAGGTTCTTCTCCAGCGGCAACAAGTGGTCGGGCCTCGATCCGACGGCACTCGGCGCCGTGTATCGCGGTGCAGCGCAGTTCCGTACCGCATCGTCCGTGAGCGACTCGAAGCGTGCATCCAGCAGCCGTGAGGCGGCCAAGCGTCAGACCATCGCCGAGCGTAAGCAGGCGGAACTCGTCGCCGCCGGCAACAAGTCCGACAAGGACGAGAAGGAGTCCTGATGGCTGCCACACGCTTCCAGAAGTTCGGCAACGACCTCTACACCGGCGCGCGGTCCATCGACTTCGTCGGCAAGCGCAAGATCTGGTACGCGATCGCCGCCGTGCTGATCATCGCGTCGGTGATCATCCCGATCGCCAAGGGCGGGTTCAACTTCGGCATCGACTTCCGCGGAGGATCCCAGTTCACGGTCTCCGACGTGAAGACCACCGATCAGTCGCTCGCCGAGCAAGCCGTCCACGATGTGAAGCCCAACGCCACCGTGCAGGTCAGCGTGACCCGCGGCACGGGTGGTGACGGCATCCGCGTGCAGACGGATCAGTTGACGACAGACCAGACGAAGTCCGTCGCCGCGAACCTCGGGCGCGCCTACGGCGTCCCGCAGAGCAAGGTCGCTTCCACCTACATCGGACCGAGCTGGGGAGCGGATGTCTCGCGACAGGCGATCCAGGGCCTCGTGGTCTTCCTGCTGCTCGCGTTCATCGCGATGGCGCTCTACTTCCGAACATGGAAGATGTCCGCAGCCGCGATCATCTCGCTCTTCCACGACCTGATCATCACCGCCGGCATCTACGCACTCGTCGGATTCGAGATCACGCCGGCCACCATGATCGGCTTCCTCACGATCCTCGGCTACTCGCTCTACGACACGGTCGTCGTCTTCGACAAGATCCGCGAGAACACGCGACAGGACAAGGAGGCCGTGAACCACACGTTCCCCGAGTCGGTGAACCTTGCCGTCAACCAGACACTCGTGCGGTCGATCAACACGGCCGTCGTCGCAGCGCTCCCGGTTGCCGCGATCCTCTTCATCGGGGCGTTCGCGCTCGGGGCGGACACGCTGCGGGACATCTCGCTCGCTCTGTTCATCGGAATCCTGATCGGCACGTACTCCACGATCTTCATCGCGGCTCCGCTCTATGCGGACTTCCGCCGCGGTGAGAAGGAGATCGTGAAGCACGACCGCAAGGTCATCGCGGCGCGGTCCAAGGCGCCTGTCACGGAAGTGGTCCCGGCGAAGTGACACTCGAGCCAGGTGCTTCGATTCCGGCAGGCGATGCCATCGCCCTGACCGAATCCGAGAGCGTCTGGCTGCTGGACGTCCGCGAGCATCACGAGTGGAACGCCGGGCACGCACCCGGCGCGCATCACATCCCGATCGGGGAGCTCGGACTGCGTCAGGACGAATTGCCCGACGACGGCACGGTCATCGCCGTGATGTGCCACCTGGGATATCGCTCACGTCAAGTGACGGACGCCCTCGTGCGAGCCGACTATCCGGCCGTCGACATCGACGGCGGACTCGTGGCGTGGCAGGCATCCGGCGGCGACGTGGTGATGGACGGGCCGGAGCCGGGCCGCTGAGCGACGTGCGCTGTGAGCGGACCGCCCGACAGGACCCGAACCCACCCGCGATAATGAGTGTCGGGAGGGGATGCTGATGGTCGACGCGACAACGCAGCAGACAGCATCCCTGCGCCGTCTGGTGCCCAGGCTCTTCTCACGCGCCCAGCAGCCGGCCGGCGCCGTCGACACGCTGCTGAAGACCGTGCGGATGCACCATCCCAAGGCCGATCTTGCGCTGATCGAACGCGCGTACACGACGGCCGAACGCGCGCACTCCGGCCAGACGCGACGCAGCGGAGAGCCGTACATCACGCATCCCGTGGCGGTGGCGCAGATCCTGGCCGACCTCGGCATCGGATCGAAAGCACTTGCCGCAGCGCTCCTGCACGACACCGTCGAAGACACCGACTACTCCCTCGACGAGCTGCGCGCCGACTTCGGCGACGAGATCGCCATGCTCGTCGACGGCGTGACCAAGCTCGACAAGGTCAAGTACGGCGAGAGCGCACAGGCCGAGACCGTGCGCAAGATGATCGTCGCGATGTCGAAGGACATCCGCGTGCTCATCATCAAGCTGGCCGATCGGCTGCACAACGCGCGCACCTGGGGTTTCGTGCCGGCGGCCAGCGCGACGCGCAAGGCCACGGAGACGCTGGAGATCTACGCTCCGCTCGCTCATCGCCTCGGCATCCAGGCGATCAAGTGGGAACTGGAAGACCTCTCCTTCGCCGTGCTGTACCCGAAGCTCTACGTGGAGATCGAGAACCTCGTGAAGCAGCGTTCCCCCGAGCGGGAACGCGTCGTGCAGCAGGTGACGGATGCCATCAACGACGACCTCAAGTCGGCGAAGATCCGCGGCAAAGTGGTCGGCCGTCCGAAGCAGTTCTACTCGATCTACCAGAAGATGGTCGTCCGAGGACGCGAGTTCGACGAGATCTACGACCTGGTCGGCATCCGCGTCATCGTGAACTCGGTGCGCGACTGCTATGCCGTGCTTGGGCAGATCCACGCCAGGTGGACGCCGATGCCCGGCCGCTTCAAGGACTACATCGCCACCCCGAAGTTCAACCTCTACCAGTCGCTGCACACCACGGTGATCGGACCGGAAGGCCGTGCGGTCGAGATCCAGATCCGCACGGAGGAGATGCACCAGCGCGCCGAGTTCGGCGTCGCCGCGCACTGGAAGTACAAGGAGCGCGTCGCGGGCTCCAAGTCGGACGACATCGGCAAGGTCGACACCGACATGGCGTGGCTTGCGCACATCTCGGACTGGCAGGCCGAGACCGCGGATCCGAGCGAGTTCCTCGACTCGCTGCGCTTCGAGATCGGTGCGAAAGAGGTCTACGTCTTCACGCCGAAGGGCCGGGTGATCGGTCTACCCTCCGGTGCGACGCCCGTCGACTTCGCCTATGCGGTGCACACCGAGGTCGGCCACCGCACGATGGGCGCCAAGGTGAACGGCCGCCTCGTCCCGCTGGAGTCTCCGCTGTCGACGGGTGATGTCGTCGAGGTCTTCACGTCGAAGAACCCCGATTCCGGCCCGAGCCAGGACTGGCTCAACTTCGTGAAGAGCCCCCGCGCGCGCAACAAGATCCGCCAATGGTTCACCAAGGAACGACGCGACGAGGCGATCGAACAGGGCAAGGATGCCATCGCCCGCGCGATGCGCAAGCAGAACCTCCCGCTGCAGCGGCTGATGACCCAGGACTCGCTGGGCGAAGTCGCCGCGCAGATGAAGTACGACGATGTGTCCGCGCTCTACGCGGCCATCGGCGAGGGACACATCAGCACCCAGTCGGTGCTCGAGAAGGTGGTCGCTTCGCTCCAGTCGGAGACCGAGAGCGACGTCACCGAGCTGCCGCCGCCGGCCCGCGTCCGTGGCCACCGGCTGCGCAACAGCGATTCCGGGGTGCTCGTGCGCGGGGCTCCGGACATCCTCGTCAAGCTCGCGAAGTGCTGCACGCCGGTGCCGGGTGACCCGATCGTCGGGTTCATCACGCGCGGCTCGGGAGTGAGCGTGCATCAGGCGGACTGCCACAACGTGCAGGACCTGATGCGCGAGCCCGAGCGGATGATCGACGTCGAGTGGGCTCCGTCGTCGAAGAGCGTCTTCCTCGTGCAGATCCAGGTCGAGGCGCTCGACCGTGCAGGCCTCCTCTCGGATGTCACGCGCGTGCTCTCGGAGCACCACGTGAACATCCTCTCCGCGACGGTGTCGACGTCGAGCGACCGCCTGGCGCTGAGTCGCTTCGTGTTCGAGATGGGCGACACAACGCACCTGGACCGCGTGCTCAACGCCGTGCGCCGCATCGACGCGGTCTACGACGTCTATCGCGTCAGCGCCGGCTGAGCCCTCGACGACCAGCGCCGCCGGCGACCGAAATCGCTCCGACCAGCACGGTCACCGGCCGGACCGTCACCACCCGCTCGTTCCGATGCCCGCCGCGTCGACGCTCCGCTTCCACTCGATGAGCCGCGCCATGGCTGCCGTCTTGCCCGGCACCTTGGGCGAATCCGCCACGCGGCCGAGACAGGCGGACATCAGTTCGGGATGAGCCGCAAGAAGACGCATGGCCTCCGCCGAGGCGTCGCGCCCCTCCATGAAGGCGAGGTCGAACAACACTCGCGAGGTGGTGGTCACGCGTAGGCCGGCGATCACCTCGAGATCACCCGGCGCGTGCGCGATCTCGCGAACGGCGACCCGTGGTGAGGGAGCGAACTTGATGCGATCGGCGCGCGTGACGCACATCGTGTGCATCGGCGGTGGCGACGGGTGCAGGCCATGCACCCATAGGGCGCTGTCCAGTTCCGCGATGAACCGCCCGCCGACGAGTGCGCGCAAAGCGGCAGCCCGCAACCAGACCCCGTCCGGTTCATCGACGGGTGCGAATCGCTCGTCGATGGCGAACAGCTCGCCGTCCAGTCGTGCAGCGCACAGTTCGGCCAGGGGGAGCACGCCGGGTCCGAGGACCGCGGCCATCGCGTTCGACATGGCATCCATGGTGCCGCTCGCACGGCACCCGCAGCGGGTCTCAGCGCGAACCGTGGATAAGCATCCGGATACCGGTCCCGTGGAGGACGAGCAGGCGGTCGATCAGCGGATGGCGGAGAGCCACGCCTTCCGTGCGTCCAGCGCCTCCTGCGCCTGCGCGATAGCCTTCGAGTCCCCGGTGGCCTTCGCCGCCTCGAGTTCCTCTTCGAGCTTCGCGATGGCATCCGTCAGCTGTGCAGCAAGGCCCTCGGAGCGTGCCTTCTTCTCCGGGTTGCTGCGCTCCCAGTGCTCGTCGTCCAGCCTGCGCACGGCGGACTCGACCTTGCGCAGACGTTCTTCGACGGACTTCACCTGGTCGCGCGGAACGCGACCGACGGCATCCCAGCGGGTCTGGATGGACAGCAGCGCGGCCCTGGCAGACGTGCGGTCCGTCGCCTTCAGCAGTGGCTCTGCCTCGTCGAGGAGAGCGAGCTTCTGCTCGAGATTGTGCTGGTACTCCTCGTTCTCGACGGCGTCGGTCTCCGCCTTCGCGGCGTAGAGCACGTCGCCGGCAGCCTTGAATCGGGCCCAGAGCGCGTCATCCGTGCGTTTGCCGGCGCGTCCGGCGCGCTTCCAGTCGTCGAGAAGCGACCGGTACTGCGGAACGCCGTCCGCGCCGAGCGGAGCCAGCGCCTCCGCCTGCTCGATGAGCTCCGTCTTGCGCGACCGCACGTCACGGTGTTGCGAGTCCAGCTCGGCGAAGAACGCCTTGCGGTTGCGTTCGATCGTCGTTCGGGCGGCACGGAACCGCTTCCACAGCTCGTTGGCCTCGTTCTTGGGGAGACGAGGGCCTTCGTGCTGATGGGTCTGCCATGCGGTGAAGAGCTCGTCCAGGCGTGCGCTGGTCTGCTTCCACTGCGTCTTCGCCGGATCTTCCGCCGCGAGAGCCTCGGCCTGCTCCACGATGGCGGTGCGCTGGGCAACCGCGTCATCCAGCGCGGCCTTGGCCTCCGCGCTCTGCTGCTCGGTGAGCTCTTCAACGGTGCCGCCGAGCTTCGCGAGCCGCTCGTCGAGGGCTGCGAGGTCGCCGACGGCGTTGGCGGTCGCGACGGATTGGCGGAGCGACGCGACGGCCTTGGCGACATCCGACGCCGGAGTTCCGCGACGCACGCGCTGCTCGAGGAGTCCCACCTGCCCGGCGAGATCGGCGTACTTGCGCTCGAAGTACGCGAGCGCCTCGTCCGCGGAGGCATCCGGATACTCTCCGACGACGCGCTCTCCGTCGGCAGTGCGGACGTAGACGACTCCCGCGTCGTCGACGCGTCCCCACGGGTGCTGATCAGAAGTTGACACGAGCCTCACCTGTTCGTAGACGACCCCGATTCGGTCGTCGATTGCCTACAAAAGCCTATTGCACGTCCCGGCCAGGGCCATCCGGCCGCCGACGAGCGTTACTTGAGTGTGAAGGACGTGATCTTCGGCGTGACGGCGGGGACGCCATCCGCGCTTCCGTCCTTCGTGCCCTTGTCGGTGACATCGGTCTTCAGCTGGCTCAGCCCGCTCGTGACTTTGCCGATGACGCTGTATCCGCCTGCCGAGTCATTGGGAATGGTGGTGTCTCCGTACACGATGAAGAACTGGCTGCCGTTGCTGTCGGCGTTGCCCGTCTGACGGGCCATCGCGATCGTGCCTTCCGGGTACTTCTCGTCGCTCGGCGCATTCTCGATCGGGCCGAAGCTGTACCCGGGACCGCCCGTGCCGTCGCCCTTCGGATCGCCGCACTGCAACACCTTGAACGTGTCACCGGTCGTCAACCGGTGACACACGGTGTTGTCGAAGAACTTCTTCTGGGTCAACGAGACCATCGACGAGACGGCCTGCGGTGCCTTCGCGCCGTCGAGAGACACGCCAAGGGCGATGCCGTTGATCGTCAGGGTGCCCGCCCACGTGCGGTTCTCGGCGAGCGACTTCGGGGGAGCGGTCGCGGCGGGCGTCGGCGTCGCCGAAGCGGATGCAGCGGGCTTGCCCGGACCGGCAGAGAAGTAGGTGAGCTGGAGCACAACGGCCAACGCGAGCACGACGACGACGACTCCGGCGGCGATCGCGTTGTCCCTGATCCGTCGACGACGCGCATGCTCGTGTACCGCCTGACGCGCCTGATAGGCACGCAAACGTTCGCGTGCCTGGCGCGCTTCGCGGTCGTTCTGCTTCTTCGCGGACACGGGCGTCCTCCACGGGGTGCTGCACGGCACCGAGTCAGGGGTGTACGGGGTTCCGATCGTCGGACGACACGGAATCCAGGATCGAGGCCGGGCCGATCCCAGGCTGAACTTTACGCACCGAGTCCATGTGGTCCAAATGAAGACGGTGACGATCGAACCGCGCCGCTCGCCCGCCTCGCGGCGGTCCGTGACGACGAATGCCGAAGCGTCTACCCGTGACGTGGACCACGTGCGTTGCATCCCGGCCCCCGTCGCCATTCACTGTCGGCGCCACCTCTTATCCTGGACGTCATGGTGAGCACACAGCAGGGGCTGCGCGCGGGCGCGACGCCGCTGGCGGTGCGGATGCGTCCACGTCGACTCGACGAGATCGCCGGACAACGCCATCTGCTCACACCCGGCTCGCCGCTGGTCAGTCTCGCCGCCGACAAGACGGGGGAGCGCGGCTCGGTGTCCGTCATCCTCTGGGGGCCGCCCGGCACGGGCAAGACCACTCTCGCGCAGGTGATCGCGCACTCGTCGGGACGGCGTTTCGTCGAGCTCTCCGCCGTGAGCGCCGGGGTGCGCGACGTTCGCACGGTCATGGAGGAGGCGCAGACCACCCGCGATCTGTACGGCGTCTCGACGGTGCTCTTCCTCGACGAGATCCACCGCTTCACGAAGGCGCAGCAAGACGCACTGCTTCCCGGCGTGGAGAACGGCTGGGTCATCCTCGTGGCCGCCACGACGGAGAATCCGTCGTTCTCGGTCATCTCGCCGCTGCTGTCGCGCTCACTGCTGCTCACGCTCGAGCAGCTCTCCGACGACGACCTCGGCATCCTCATCGATCGTGCGGTGAAGGACGAGCGAGGACTGAAGGATGCCGTCGTCGTCGACTCCGAGGCGCGCGCCGCTCTCATCCGCCTCGCGTCCGGCGACGCACGCAGGGCGCTCACCGCACTCGAGGCCGCCGCCAACTCCGCTCAGGACAACGCCGCGACCAGCGAGGATGCCGAGCGGCGTTCGGAGAAGCAGGGCGCGGAAGAGTCGGATGCCAAGCCGGTCGTCACGGCCGAACTCGTGGCATCCGCCGTGGATCGCGCCCTGCTGCGCTACGACCGCAACGGCGACGAGCACTACGACGTGATCAGCGCGTTCATCAAGTCCGTGCGCGGATCGGACGTCGACGCTGCACTGCACTACCTGGCGCGGATGATCGAGGCGGGGGAAGATCCGCGATTCATCGCACGGCGCATCATCGTGCTCGCCTCAGAGGACATCGGCATGGCGGATCCGACAGCGCTCGGCGTCGCGGTCGCTGCCGCGGATGCCGTGCAGTACATCGGGATGCCGGAGGGTCGCATCCCGCTGGCACAGGCCGTGGTGCACCTGGCGACAGCGCCGAAGTCGAACGCCGCGTACATGGCGCTCGATGCGGCGATCGCGGATGTGCGTGCCGGCAAGATCGGACGGGTTCCGAAGCACCTGCGCGACGCGCACTACCCCGGCGCGAAGCGTCTCGGACACGGAAGAGGGTACAAGTACCCGCATGACGACGACCTCGGCGTCGTGCGGCAGGACTACCTGCCCGACGTGCTGAAGGACTCCGTCTACTACTCGCCGACGGAGCACGGCAACGAGCGGGACATCGCGGCGCGGCTCGCCAAGCTGCGGCGCATCACGCGCGGCAAATAGGGATGGTGCCCGCATACCGCTGGTTTCGGTGAGCTCTACCGGCGGTGGGGGCGAACGAACGGCCAGCCGCTCTCTGGTACCATTGACGGGCCGAGATCTGGATTCCGTGCGGCTGCGGGCATCCGATCGTCAGGGCTGCTCCTCGCAAGACTCGATCTTCGAGGGCAGTGCTCTTTAGCCGAGCAACCCCGGCCATCCCTCCCATTGCGAAAGCGACCACGGCGGTGCTGTGCGTGAGCACGGTTCCGTGCGCGTCATCCGACGTGCGTCGCCGGATCAGCCAATGGCTGCCCACCGAACCGATCGTTCCGCGATCAGTCACGGCAGGGGGCAGCACAAGTGAGAAGAACCTACGAAAGGACAAACGTGTCTTCACGTTCCCGCAGCAAGACCCGCCTCTCCCGGTCGCTGGGCATCGCCCTGACCCCGAAGGCAGCTCGCATCCTCGAGAAGCGCCCCTACGCTCCGGGCGAGCACGGCCGCACCAAGCGCAAGGCCGACAGCGACTACGCCGTTCGTCTGCGCGAGAAGCAGCGTCTGCGCGCCCAGTACGGCATCCGCGAGAAGCAGCTCCGCATCGCGTTCAACGAGGCCCGTCGCACCCAGGGCCTGACCGGTGAGAACCTCGTCGAGCTGCTCGAGATGCGTCTCGACGCGCTCGTGCTCCGCGCCGGCTTCGCCCGCACGACCGCGCAGGCCCGCCAGTTCGTCGTGCACCGCCACATCCTCGTCGACGGCAAGATCGTCGACCGTCCGTCGTTCCGCGTGAAGCCCGGACAGCTTGTCCACGTCAAGGCCCGCTCCGAGGGCTCCGAGCCGTTCCAGGTCGCGGCCGCCGGTGGTCACGCCGACGTGCTCGCCAAGACCCCGGCCTACCTCGAGGTCGAGCTCGACAAGCTGCAGGCGCGCCTCGTGCGTCGCCCGAAGCGCGCCGAGGTCCCGGTGACCTGTGACGTGCAGCTCGTTGTCGAGTATTACGCAGCGCGCTAGCGCGCTGCCTAATACTCAGCCGCGCTAGCGGCCAGAAAGCAGAGCCTACGCAGCACCTGGAATACAGTCGCGAAGCGTCCGATCTGTTTTAGTGGCCGTATGCGCCCGAGCAGCGGCGAAAAGTACCGATACGCTGAAGGGCGAGTCGTCTTGTGACGGCTCGCCCTTCGACGTATTCCCCGAGCGGAATGGATGGTGCGCCCTTGTCTGGTGGAGACATCGCCGGTCTGATCGCTGCAGGCGTCTTCGCCGTGCTCGTCGCCCTGCTGGCGGTCCCGCTGGTCAAGCTGGGCAAGGTCTTCGACCAGACGACCGACTCCATCAAGGAGGTCAGCGACGGGATCACTCCGATCCTGGAGGAGACCACGGAGACGCTGCGCGAGACGAACAAGCAGCTTGCCAGGGTCGACGCGATCACCCGCAACGTGCAGGATGTCACGGGCAACGTCTCGGCACTCGTCGCGCTGTTCGCGGCGACGGTCGGCGGTCCGCTGATCAAGCTGGCCGGCTTCAGCGCCGCCGTTCGTGCCGCGTTCCGCTTCGGGCGAGGAGGCGGGTCCGGCGCAGCCGGTCGTGGCGGCGCGGCCGGAGCCGACGGAGCCGAGTGAGCCGGTCGCACCTCGGCGTCCCGGCACGTGCCTCCGACTGCCGCACTAAACTGGATCGGGTTGTGCGGATGCCGCGCGCGCGACCACATCGGCGCCCACTCGTCCGAACGCTCGAACGATCGCTTCCGACCTGATCCGACGGCGTTCCAGGCACTGGCGTCCCATGCACTCCGAGCCCGACACCGAACACTGCATCACGTACTCAGCACCACCCAGCACCATGTTCAGCCACCGACCACAGGTCAACGACCCTAGGAGATCCGCCATGAAGAGCTTCCTCTGGTTCGTCGTCGGCATCGCAGCCGGCTTCGCGATCGCGCACCAGGTGAACAAGACCGAGCAGGGCAAGCAGTTCTTCGACGAGCTCGACCGCAAGGCGCACGACTTCGGCTCCGCCGTGAGCGACGGATACCGCAAGCGCGAGGCCGAGCTGCGCTCAGCCATCGACGAAGCAGAAGACACCATCGCCGGACTGTCCTGAGCGCGGATGCGGCGGCTGAAGCAGTCGACCGCATCCGGATCGGGATATCCCTTTCACCACCCTCCACGTAACGAACGGAACCATGCAGACCGCCGAGATCCGCCGTCGATTCCTCGACTACTTCGCCGAGCGCGGCCACACGATCGTGCCGTCAGCATCGCTCGTCAGCGATGACCCCACGCTTCTCTTCACCATCGCCGGCATGGTGCCGTTCGTGCCGTACCTGACCGGGCTCGTCCCGCCGCCGTATCCGCGCGTGGCGGACTCGCAGAAGTGCATCCGAACGCTGGACATCGAAGAGGTCGGCAAGACCCCGCGTCACGGAACGTTCTTCCAGATGCTCGGCAACTGGTCGTTCGGCGACTACTTCAAGAAGGACGCCATCCGGTTCGCGTGGGAGCTCCTGACCTCTCCGGAAGACGAGGGCGGCCTCGGGTTCGATCCGAAGGACCTCTGGGTCACGGTCTACGAGGACGACGACGAGGCGCGCCGCTACTGGCGCGAGGTGGCCGGGCTTCCGGATGAGCGCATCCAAGGCCTCGGCAAGGACACCAACTACTGGTCGACCGGCGTGCCCGGCCCAGCAGGACCATGCTCGGAGATCTTCTTCGACCGCGGCCCCGCGTACGGCATCGACGGCGGACCGGCGACCGACGACGACCGCTACGTGGAGATCTGGAACCTGGTCTTCATGCAGTACCTCCGCGGTGAGGGCACGGGCAAGACGGACTTCGAGATCATCGGCGAGCTGCCGAAGAAGAACGTCGACACCGGCATGGGTCTGGAGCGCGTGGCGTTCATCAAGCAGGGTGTCGAGAACTTCTACGAGATCGACGAGGTGCGACCGGTCCTCGACAAGGCCGCCGAGATCAGCGGCAAGACCTACGGCGCGAACCATGAGGACGACGTGCGGATGCGCGTCATCGCGGACCACGTGCGCAGCGCCCTCATGCTGATGTCCGACGGCGTGACGCCGTCGAACGAGGGACGCGGCTACATCCTGCGCCGCCTGCTCCGCCGCACGGTTCGTGCGATGCGTCTGCTCGGTGTCGAGACGGCGACGTTCCCCGCACTCTTCGCGGAGTCCCGCGACGCGATGAAGGCCACGTATCCGGAGGTCGCCACCGACTACGACCGGATCTCGCACCTCGCGTTCTCGGAGGAGGATACGTTCCTGCGCACCCTGGTCAGCGGTACGAGCATCCTCGACACGGCCGTCGCGAACACGAAGTCGTCCGGGCGGAAGGAACTCGCGGGTGACACCGCGTTCCTCCTGCACGACACCTACGGGTTCCCGATCGATCTCACGCTCGAGATGGCCGATGAAGCGGGGCTCACGGTCGACCGTGCCGCGTTCGACTCCCTCATGTCCCAGCAGAAGGCGCGGGCCAAGGCGGACGCCAGGGCCAAGAAGCGCGCGCTGGCGGACCTGTCCGTGTACAGCGACCTGCGCGGCAAGGGCGAGACGGTGTTCACCGGATACTCCGAGCTGCAGACCGAATCGCGCGTGCTGGGAATCATCGTCGACGGGGTCGCCGTGCCACGGGCATCCGAGGGGCAGATCGCGGAGATCATCCTCGCCGAGACGGCGCTGTATGCGGAGTCCGGCGGACAGGATGCCGATCAGGGCGTCATCGTCGGTCCCGGCTACGAGCTCGAGGTGCTCGACGTGCAGAAGCCCGTCAAGGGATTGATCAGCCACACGGTGCAGGTCGCGAGGGGCGAGGTCGGTGTCGACGACATCGCGACGAGCGTCGTGGACGCCGACTACCGTCGGGGCGCGCGACAGGCGCACTCGGGCACGCACATCATCCACGCGGCGCTTCGCCAGGTGCTCGGTCCCAACGCGCACCAGTCCGGCTCGTACAACAAGGCCGGCTACCTGCGCCTCGACTTCTCCTGGAACCAGGGTCTTTCGCCTGAGACGCGAACCGAGATCGAGGAGATCTCGAACAACGCGATCCGCGACGACCTCGAGGTGGTCACGCGTGAGATGCCGCTCGACGAGGCGAAGTCGCTCGGCGCCATGGCGCTGTTCGGCGAGAAGTACGGCGAGGTCGTGCGGGTCGTCGACATCGGCGGCCCGTGGTCGCGCGAGCTGTGCGCGGGCACGCACGTGTCGTCCAGCTCCGAGATCGGCATGATCAACCTGGTCAGCGAGTCCTCGGTGGGCTCCACGAACCGTCGCGTCGAGTCGCTCGTGGGCATCGAGGCGTTCCGCGACCTCGCGGTCGAGCGCACGATCGTGTCCCAGCTGAGCGGCACGTTGAAGACGCCGCGCGAGCAGCTCCCCGAGCGCATCAACGATCTTCTCTCCAGCCTGAAGGCCGCGGAGAAGAAGATCGCCGCGTTCGAGGCGCGGGCCGTGCTCGACCGCGTGCCGACACTTCTCGAGAAGGCGGAGCGAATCGGCTCCACCCGTCTCGTCGCGCAGAGCGTCGGCTCGCTCGGCTCCGCCGACGACCTGCGGATGCTCGTCACGACGTTGCGCGAACGCCTCGGCTCCGATCCCGCCGTCGTGGCTCTGGCCGCGGTGGTCTCCGACCGACCGATCGTCATCGTGGCCACGAACAAGGCGGCGCGAGATGCCGGAACGAAGGCCGGTCCGCTTGCGAAGGGCGCGGCATCCGTGCTCGGTGGAGGCGGAGGCGGCAAGGACGACCTGGCGCAGGGCGGCGGATCGGATGCCTCGGCGATCGATGCCGCGCTGGCATCCGTTCGGACCGCGATCGGATAGCGGCGTGCGCCCCGGAGTTCGCGTCGGCGTCGACGTGGGAAAGGCCCGGATCGGCGTGAGCCGGAGTGACCCCGACGGGATGCTCGCCCTCCCCGTCGAGACGGTCGCGCGTGCCGAAGACGGGAGCGACATCGCTCGCATTCAGGCGCTTGTGACGGAATTCGGAGCCGTCGAGGCTATCGTCGGACTTCCGTTGTCCCTCTCAGGAGCCCACACGCTCTCGACGGATGACGCCGTGGGATTCGCCGAGCGCCTCGCCGAGGCGAGCGGCATCCCGGTGAGGCTCGTGGACGAGCGCCTTTCCACCGTGACCGCGCAGTCTGCGCTCCGAGCATCCGGTCGGACCACGAAGAATTCGCGTTCGGTGGTCGATCAGGCGGCGGCCACGGTAATTTTGCAGCACGCGCTCGACGCAGAGCGTGCGAGCGGGAACCCCCCGGGAACGCTCGCGAACTAGGGCATGTCTGAGAATTCGGGGGTCGGCGAGGATGTGCTCGGGGTGGTCGATCGCAAAGAGCAGGAGGACGGTCTCACTGGTGGTGAGGCAGACGACGGCTCTGCAGCGAGCGGCTGCGCCGAGTGCACCGCAGCCAGCCCCGACTTCTCAGACCTGCCCTGGGTCGATTCCCGGCCCGTGAACAGAGTCGACCCGAGAACATTGGACTTCTGACGTGACGCATCCGAACCCGCCCGGCACGCCCCAGCCGGATCCGTCGCTCGATGACGAGCGACCGCCGATGACCCGGCGGGAGGCCCGCGAGCGCGAGGCACGTCTCGCCAAGGAGCGCGGCGAGGTCGTCGACCCGCCGAGCGGCGCGGTGCCGGTGTCCTATCCGCCGAGTGGCCAGATTCCGGTCTCGTATCCACCCAGCGGCCAGATCCCGGTCGCGGGAGACGCTTCGGACGGCGGACGCCAGAGCGTGGCCGAACCCGCGGGCTGGGACGGAGCACACCCCGTCACATCGCCGATCTCGGTGGAGTCCGTGCACACGGCATCCATCCCCATCGTCACGACGCCGACGGAGCTGCAGACCGCCCAGGGCGGCCGTCGGATCGCCGACGGCTACGCGGACAACGGGAACGATTCATCAGGCGAGGGCGATCTCGAGAACACCTTCTGGGGGAACCTCGGGGACAGCCCAGACGACGCTCGCCACAACGACGATCAGCGTCCGGCGCGGCCCAACACCTGGTCGAGCCTTGAGTATCCGACGGACGGCAAGGCCGCCAAACCGAAGAAGAAGCGCCGCTGGCTCACGACCACCATCGTGCTCGTCGTGATACTCGGTCTCATCGGCGCCGGTGGCGTCTACGTGTGGAACGCCTTCCAGCCGGAAGTGCGCAAGCTGCTCGCGCTGAACGAACCGACCGACTACACCGGCTCCGGCACGTCTCCCGTGACGATCACCATCAAGGACGGCGACAACGGCAGCGACATCGCGTCGACGCTGCAGAAGGCCGGAGTCGTCATGACATCGGATGCCTTCTACACACTGCTGCTGCACACCAAGCCGGATCCCGTGTTCCAGCCAGGCGTCTACCAGCTGAAGAAGCGCATGAGCGCGAAGTCGGCGCTGGCCGCACTGCAGGATCCGAAGAACAAGCTGGCGCGCACGCTCACCATTCCCGAGGGCGACACGGAAGCCGACATCCTTCCCGCGCTGGCCAAGACCACTGGTGTCTCGCTGCAGGATCTGCAGGCGGCGGCCGCGACCCCGACGGACTACGGACTGCCGTCGCAGGCGAAGAACCTCGACGGCTACCTGTTCCCTGCCACCTACACGTTCGATCCCGGCGTCGACGCGAAGACCGTCATCAAGACACTCGTCGATCGCGCGTTCAAGGCCTTCGACGCCGACGGCGTTCCCAAGGACAAGGTGTGGAACACCGTGATCCTCGCCTCCATCGTGCAGCGGGAATCCGGGAGCGTCGACGACATGGGCAAGGTGGCTCGCGTGTTCCAGAACCGCCTCGACCAGGGCATGCCCCTGCAGTCGGATGCCACGGTCACGTACGGCGCCGGTGCGAACACGATCTTCACCACGCAGGAGCAGCGGGATGACGCCGGCAACCTGTACAACACGTACGCCCACGATGGCTTGCCCATCGGTCCGGTCGGCAATCCCGGGGACGACGCGCTCAAGGCGGCGATGAACCCGACGCCCGGCGGCTGGCTGTACTTCGTCACGGTAGACCTCAAGAACGGCACCACCGTGTTCTCCAACACGGAGGCCGAGCACGATCAGGCCGTTCAACAGTTGCAGGACTGGTGCAAGGCGAGTGCGGCGAACGATGCTTACTGCCAGTGACGGCCCGCGCGAGCTCGCGGTCCTGGGCTCGCCGATCGCACATTCCCAGTCTCCGGCGCTGCATGCTGCGGCCTATCGAGCGCTCGGCCTTCCGTGGAGCTACGACCGCGCCGAGGTCACCTCTGCGACGCTCGGCGACTACGTGGCGAGCCGATCGGATGACTGGCGCGGCCTGTCCCTGACCATGCCGCTCAAGCAGTCCGTGCTGCCGCTCGTGTCGTCGCTCGACGAGATCGCCCGCGTGACGGGCGCCGCGAACACCATCCTGTTCGACACGGATGCGTCGGGTCGCCGGGTCCTCCGCGGATTCAACACGGACGTCATCGGGATCGTGCGCGCCCTGGCCGCCACCGGCACCACGCATGCCACGTCCGTGCTCGTGTGGGGCGGGGGGGCCACGGCGGCGTCCGCGGTCGTGGCGGCGGCCCAGCTCGGGGCGGAGCTCGTCACGGTGCAGGTCCGCGAGCCGGCTCGCGCCAAGCAGCTGATCGGACTCGGTCACGCGGTGGGGCTGCGCATGCAGATCCGTTCCTTCGAGGATCCGGTGACGGAGCGTCCGGACCTGGTGATCAGCACGCTGCCGGGCTCCGCGGGGAGCGGCGGCGCGGCGGCGCGGATCGTCAGGGGCGAGGCGACCGCGCGCGCGGCAGCCGAAGGCATCCTGCTGCTCGACGTCGCGTACGATCCCTGGCCGACGGAGATCGTCAGGGTATGGGACATGCGCGGTGCTGCATTCGGACGCAGCGCACCCCACAACGTGCTCTCCGGCCTGGCGATGCTCGTGCATCAGGCGCTGCTGCAGGTGCGCATCTTCGTGACGGGGGATCCGGAATGCGAGCTGCCGGACGAGCCGGTCGTGCTGGGCGCGATGCTGACGGCGGTCGGTCTGGACGCATCGGGACGCCCCGTCTGACGCCTCCGTGCGTGGCCGGGCGCCCCGCGCCCGCATGCCAGAATTGACACCATGCTTCGTTGGCTCACCGCTGGGGAATCGCACGGCCCCGAACTCGTCGCGCTCCTGGAGGGCCTGCCCGCGGGCGTGCCCGTCTCGATGGATGCCGTGCGCGCCGATCTCGCGCGCCGCAAGCTCGGCTATGGGCGCGGCGCCCGCATGAAGTTCGAGCAGGACGAGCTGGCGTTCTCCGGTGGCGTGCGTCACGGCCTCAGCATGGGAAGCCCCATCGCGCTGCGGATCGGCAACACGGAGTGGCCGAAGTGGGTCGACGTGATGAGCCCCGAGCCCGTTGACCCGTCCGTCCTTGCGACGGGTCGTGGTGCCGCGCTCACCCGCCCGCGTCCCGGTCACGCCGATCTCGTCGGCATGCAGAAGTACGGCTTCGACGAGGCGCGTCCCGTGCTCGAGCGTGCCAGCGCCCGCGAGACCGCTGCGCGGGTGGCGCTCGGCGCCATCGCGAAGGCCTTCCTCGCCGAGCTCGGCATCACCCTGGTCAGCCACACGCTGTCCATCGGACCTGTGCGTGTTCCCGACGGATCGCCGCTGCCGAGGCCGTCGGACGTGGACACTCTCGACGCGGATCCGCTGCGCTGCTTCGATCCCGCCACGTCCGAGCTGATGGTGGCCGAGGTGGATGCGGCGCACAAGGACGGCGACACGCTCGGCGGCATCGTCGAGGTGCTGGCGTACGGCGTGCCGGCAGGTCTGGGCTCTCACGTGCAGTGGGACCGCAAGATCGACGGCAAGCTCGCCCAGGCTCTGATGAGCATCCAGGCCATCAAGGGCGTGGAGATCGGCGACGGATTCGAGACGACGAGACGACGCGGATCCGCTGCGCACGACGAGCTGGTCACCGACGGCACGACCATCTCCCGCACCAGCGACAAAGCGGGCGGAACGGAGGGCGGCATGACGACCGGATCCCTCCTGCGCGTGCGCGCCGGCATGAAGCCCATCGCGACGATTCCGCACGCTCTGCGCACGATCGACGTCGCGACCGGCGACGCGGCGCCCGCACACCACCAGCGTTCCGATGTCTGTGCCGTCCCGGCCGCCGGGGTCGTGGCCGAGGCCATGGTCGCGCTCGTGCTCGCCGATGCCGTGCTGGAGAAGTTCGGCGGCGACTCGCTCGCGGAGACGCAGCGCAACCTGCGGGGCTACGTGGATGCCATTCCCGCGGCCCTGCACACCGAGACCGTGCGCGCGTGACCGTCGTTCTCATCGGCCCGCCTGCCGCCGGCAAAACGCGGGTCGGCAAGCGGCTCGCACGACGACTGGGCGTCTCGTTCATCGACACGGATGCCGTCATCGTGGCCAAGCACGGACCCATCTCGGGCATCTTCGCCGACCACGGCGAGTCGGAGTTCCGTGCCATCGAACGCACGGTGGTCAGCGAGGCGCTCTCGCTCGGTGGTGTGATCTCGTTCGGCGGGGGAGCTGTGCTCGATCCGCGCACGCAGGATGACCTGCACGATGTCCCGGTCGTGCTGCTGACCGTGACGCCCGAGGCCGCCGCGGCACGGATCACGGATGGCAAGCGTCCACTGGTGCAGGGCATCGAGTCGTGGCGCGAGCTGGTCGGCAAGCGCCTCCCGCTGTACGAGTCGCTGGCGGACTACACCGCGGACACGTCGCATCGCCCGATGTCGACGGTCGTCGAGGAGATCGCCGAATGGTACGAGGAACAGGAGCGCCCGGAAGCATGAGCGAGACGACGACCGAGTTACGGGTGACGGGAGCGAACGAGTACCCGATCCGGGTGGGCCGCGGGATCCGCTTCGACGCCGCGGAGCTGCTCGGCACCGGGGTTCGGAAGGTGCTGATCGTGCACCAGCCGACGCTCGCGGCAGCGGCATCCGAGTTGCGGACATCGCTCGCCGGCAGTTACGAGGTTCTGCTGGCCGAGATACCGGACGCGGAGGCCGCCAAGCGTGTCGAGGTCGCCGCATTCTGCTGGCAGATCATGGGGCAGGCGGACTTCACGCGGAGCGACGCGGTGATCGGTTTCGGCGGGGGAGCAGCAACGGATCTCGCCGGCTTCGTCGCCGCGACGTGGCTGCGCGGCGTGCGGCTCGTGCAGATCCCGACGACCGTGCTCGGCATGGTCGACGCGGCCATCGGCGGCAAGACCGGAATCAACACTGCTGAGGGCAAGAACCTCGTCGGTGCGTTCTATGCACCAGCAGGAGTGCTCTGCGACCTGGACACGCTCGATGCGCTGCCGCGGAACGACGTGCTCGCCGGCTACGCGGAGATCATCAAGGCCGGGTTCATCTGGGTTCCGGAGATCCTCGACAACGTGGAGGCGGATCTCGAGACCGCCATCGATCCGCACAGCGCCGTCTTCCGCCGCAACCTCGAGCTCGCCATCGACATGAAGGCGAAGGTCGTCAGCGAGGACTTCCGCGAGGCCGGGCTGCGCGAGATCCTCAACTACGGACACACGCTGGGGCACGCGATCGAGCACGCCGAGCGCTACCAGTGGCGCCACGGTGCGGCGGTCTCCATCGGCATGGTCTACGCCGCGGAGCTCGCACGGTTGAGCGGGCGGCTGTCGGATGCCGTCGCGGACCGGCACCGCAGCATCCTCGAGTCCCTGACGTTGCCGGTGAGCTACCCGGTGGGCCGCTGGCAGACGCTGCTGACCACCATGCAGCGTGACAAGAAGGCGCGCGGCGGCACGCTCCGCTTCATCGTGCTGGACGACCTCGCCCGGCCGACGGTGATGCAGGCTCCGGATCCGAGCCTCATGTTCGCCGCGTATCAGGAGATCGGCTCATGATCGTGCGGCGCATCGAACGCGGAGAGTGGCTTCAGGTGCGTGACCTCCGGCTGGACGCGCTGCAGGATCCGGATGCCGCGATCGCCTTCCTCGACACGTACGAGCAGGCCGCGGCCAAGCCGGACGACTTCTGGGTGATGCGCACGGAGAACTCCGCGCGCGGCGACCAGGCAGCACAGTTCGTGGCGGTCCGCGATGCCGGCGAGGATCACGAGGCGTGGGTGGGAACCGTGACCGTGCTCGTGCGGCAGGCGGGCACCCTGGACCATCTCGGTCGCGACGTGGACGCCGCCCGGGCCGACGTCGTCGGCGTGTACGTTCACCCGACGCACCGCGGCGACGGCACGATCGATCGGCTGTTCGAGGCCGCTGCCGCCTGGGCGGCGGAGATCGGTGCACGTGCACTGACCCTCGACGTGCACGCCGACAACCACCGCGCTCTGGGTGCGTATCGCCGCGCCGGGTTCGCGCCGACGGGCGAGACGATCACCGGGCCGATCGGTGCCGAGATCGTGATGTCCCGCGCGCTTGCGACGGCGTGATGACATCCGCTATCCGCATCGGGCGCGGAGCCTTGGCCACGTAGCCTCTCGCTTTCACGGGTCATCGGACGTGTACCACCGAAAACTGCAGTGGTACACTGGGGGCATGCCGACAACGCTGAGCCGAATCCAGGTCACGCAGACGCCTCCTGTGGCGCATGCCCTGGCCGTTGCCGAGAAGGAATGGCCGGGTGTCGCCAGAGCGGAACTCGTAGCGCGACTGATGGAGCGAGGAGCAGAGTCCGTCGAGACCTCTCGAGCACAGCGCCGGGAAGCGCGACGCAAGGCTCTCGAAGAGACACGGGGGACCATCGACTATCCACCGGGGTACCTCGAGGAACTCCGCAAGGACTGGCCCGAATGATCGTGTTGGACGCCAGCGTGGTCATTGCGCACTTCGCCATCACGGACAGCCATGCGGCCGAGGCGCTCGAGATTCTCGACACCGAAGAGGAGCTCGTCATCCATCCGATGAATCTGGCGGAGGCGCTGGTCCGGCCCGCCCAGACAGGCTCGGAGGTGACGGCATCGACACACATCAAGTCGATCGGAATCGAGCCGCTTGCCTCGCCCATGGATGAACCATTGGCGTTGGCACGACTCCGGGCCGACACTGGTCTGAAGCTTCCAGATTGTTGCACATTGGCGGCAGCTATCCGGGAAGGGGCCACGCTCGCGACGTTCGATGTGCGACTTGCTGCAGCTGGTCGAGCTCATGGTGTCGAGGTCGTCGGCGTGCCGACATCCTGAACCGCGATCTCATCCGGCACACGGAATCCCGTAGGGTGCCAACGTGACTGAAACGCCCCGCAGACTCCTGCTCGTGAACGGACCGAACCTCAACCTCCTCGGCGTTCGCCAGCCGGAGATCTACGGCACGGATGCTCTCGAAGACGTCGTCGCACTCGTCGAGCGCACGGCTGCGCAGCACGGGTTCGAGGTGCGCGCGGTGCAGAGCAACCACGAGGGCATCTTGATCGACGCGATCCATGAGGCCCGTACGGACTGTGCAGGCATCGTCATCAACCCCGGCGGCCTCACGCATACCTCCGTGGTGCTGCGGGATGCCCTCTCCAGCGTCGCCTTGCCCGTCGCCGAGGTGCACATCTCCGACGTGAACGCCCGCGAGGAGTTCCGTCGTTTCTCGTACGTGCGCGATGTGGCGGTGGTGCACGTGATCGGCGAGGGCGTTGCGGGGTACGGCATCGCGGTCTCCAAGCTCGTCGACGTCATCACCGGACAGGTCGACGGCTGAGCGCCGCCCGGCGAATTCCCTGCCGGCACCCGGTAGAATCGCCTGGTGGTCGGCGCCGTTGCGCGCCTTGACCGTCCGACTTCCCGCTCCCTCACTCGTACTTCGAAGGATCTTCACGCATGGCATCCGATACCGCTGACATCCGCAACGGCGCCGTTCTCAACATCGACGGCCAGCTCTGGACCGTCATCGAGTTCCAGCACGTCAAGCCGGGCAAGGGCGGTGCGTTCGTGCGCACCAAGCTCAAGAATGTGGTCAGCGGCAAGGTCGTCGACCGCACGTACAACGCGGGCACCAAGCTCGAGTTCGAGAACGTGGACCGCCGGGAGTACCAGTACCTGTACAGCGACGGCGACGGCTTCGTCTTCATGGACACGAGCGACTACGACCAGTTCACCGTTCCCGGCACCATCGTGGGCGACGCCGCGAACTTCATGCTCGAGAACCAGAACGTGACCATCGCCATGAACAACGGCAACCCGCTCTACGTCGAGCTGCCGGCATCCGTCGTGCTCGAGATCACGTACACCGAGCCCGGCCTGCAGGGCGACCGCTCCACCGGAGGCACCAAGCCCGCCACTGTGGAGACCGGCTACCAGATCCAGGTTCCGCTGTTCCTCGAGACCGGCACCAAGGTCAAGGTCGACACCCGCTCGGGCGACTACCTCGGTCGCGTCAACGACTAGTGGGGGCGCGCACCAAGGCACGCAAGCGCGCCATCGACATCCTCTTCAGCGCCGACGTGCGCGGCATCTCGTTCGCCCGTGCACTCGCCGACGAGGCGCAGCGCGCGGCCAACGAGCCGGCGCGTGAGGCGTCGTGGCTGTACGCCAGGGAGATCGTCGACGGCGTGATCGACCACAGCGACGAGATCGACGAGCTCATCCAGACGTATGCACAGGGCTGGACCCTGGAGCGGATGCCCGCCGTCGACCGCGCGATCCTGCGGATGGGCGTATGGGAGCTGCTCTACAACCCGGCGATCCCGGATGCGGTCGCCATCTCGGAATCGGTCGAACAGGCTACGATTTTGTCCACCGATGATTCCGCGAAGTTCGTCAACGGCCTGCTCGGAAAGATCGGTACCGCAGTTTCGCACTGATCCTGCTGAAGCGGATTCGAAAGCGCTCGGTCATGGTCGCACGACTCGCACTACGCATGGCCTTCGTGCTGCTGAGTGCGGCCGCGGCGCTCGTGCTCGCAGGATGCGCGTCACCCAATTCGCCGCTCTTGGCGCACCAGACGCAGACCGCTGTTCCGACGAGTTCGGGCGGGGTCCTTGACCTGAACGCCGGCGCGATCGTCGTGGGATCCGGTCCGACGATCGTCGACACGTACATCGATCCGCTGTGTCCGTACTGCGGAGCATTCGAGCGTGCCAACGGTAAAGCGCTCACCGCGCAGGTCAATGACGGCGCGATCACCCTTCGCGTGCATCCGATGAACTTCCTGGACCGCAACTCGCGCGGGACCTCGTACTCCTCTCGCGCCTCGAGCGCACTCGCTTGCGTGGCGGAGTCGACTCCGAAGGCCACGCTCGCCTACCTCGGCGAGTTGTACGACAACCAGCCGCAGGAGGGCACGGGCGGCCTGAGCGACAAGGGGCTCACGTCGCTCGCTCACGTCGTGGGGGCCGATGCCGCTGACGGCTGCATCACGTCGTATCGATACGCGCAGTGGGTCACGCAGATCACACAGAACGCGGTGAACGGACCCATTCCAGGGGCGGACATCAGAACGATCACCCAGACCCCGACGGTTCTGGTGAACGGGCACGTGTACGCGGGCGATATCACGTCCACGTCGACACTGCTGCAGTTCATCGCCGCAGGCGGCAAGTAGGGCCGACAGGGCACGGATGCCGTCCGCCCAGCATCGATCACGGCGTACGGTCGTACGCATGACGCACGACGAGGTTGCCGAGAAGGCACTGCTGAGCCGGTACCTCCAGGGCGCACGCGACGCATTGGCCTGGAAGCTCGACGGTCTCGGCGAACGCGCGGCCCGCATCCCGATGACCAGAACCGGCACCAATCTGCTCGGCCTGGTGAAGCATGTCGCGAGCATGGAATACGGATACTTCGGCGAGGTGTTCGGCCGCGATCCCGGCGTGCAGATGCCGTGGCTCGACGACGGGGCCGAGGCGAACGCCGATATGTGGGCCACTGCGGATGAGTCGATCGAGTGGATCCGATCCTTCTACAGGAGCGCGCAAGCCTTCAGCGACGAGACCGTCGCCGAACTCGACCTGGACGCGCCGGGCGTCGTCCCGTGGTGGCGCCCGGAACGGCAGAATGTCACGTTGCGACAGATCATGGTGCACCTCATCGACGAGACGGCACGCCACGCGGGCCACGCCGACATCGTGCGGGAGCTCATCGATGGCGCTGCAGGGCTGCGCCGCGGCGTCACGAATCTCCCGGACCAGGACGACGAGTGGTGGACGCTATACCGCGCTCGACTGCAGGCGGTGGCGGACGGATTCGGAGAGTAGACGCCGGAACTCGGAGCTCTCGGGGCGAAGGGGATGACCCGTCACGAGGGGCCGGATCCGTTGATAGGTTGATCGGGTCCGGTCGGCCGCGCGATCCTGCGGATGCGTCTCCCTCGACGATCGGCACGACCGCCGCACACTGAACGACGCACCCGACCACGGCTGCACCGTGCCGACCCGAAAGCATCCGATGTCCCGAACCCTCGCACGCCGCATCGGCGCCGTCCTCCTCGGGGCTGCGCTCGTCGCCGGGCTCGCAGCCTGCACCCCGTCCGCTCCGAACGCCGCGACGGATGGCAGCCCCGAGCAGCAGAAGATCACCCTGCCGACCGGAGTGAGGGGCGCGGCGGACTTCGACAAGGGCGCACTCGTCGTCGGCGACGGCAAAACCGTCGTCGACACGTACATCGACCCGATGTGTCCGTTCTGCGGAGAGTTCGAGAAGGCGAACGGACGGTCCCTCGCCCAGAAGGTCGACGACGGGACGATCACGCTGCGCGTGCATCCGCTGAACTTCCTCGACCGAAACTCCCAGGGCACGAACTACTCGTCCCGGGCGGGCAGCGCGCTCACCTGCGTCGCGGCATCCGATCCGAAGGCAACGCTGACGTACCTCGCCGCGCTTTACGCGAATCAGCCGGAGGAGGGATCGTCCGGGCTGACCGATTCCAAGCTGAAGTCGCTCGCGCACTCGGTGGGAGCGACATCCGCCGACTCGTGCATCACCTCGCACCGCTACGCGAACTGGATCTCGGTCAACAACGATGCGGCACTGCAGGGACCGATCAAGGGCGCCGACATCAAGGCCGTCACGCAAACGCCGACGGTGCTGATCGACGGACACCAGTACAAGGGCAGCATCACGGACACCTCCGCGTTGATGAAGTTCATCGCCGCCGGCGGCAAGTAGCCACGAACTCACGCCGCGCGGTTTCGTCGGCCCTGTCATCGGACGACTCGTCGCAGGACGACCTGCCGCCAGACTCCGACACGCTTCGAGACACCGGCCGAACCACGCCGCGGCAGCGAGGCAGCCGGTATCGTCCTGGCATGGCAGCGCAGTCCAACCCCTCCCGCGCGGCGACCTCCCGCGGAGATGCGCTGCGTGAGCGGATCGTGGACGCCAACGACGGCATCATCGCCACAGCCGGCATCATCGAGGGCTTCCTCGGCGCGGGGGCCGGCGACGCCGCCGTCATCTTCGCGGCACTCATCGGGATGATCGTCGGCGGCCTCGGACTCGCTGCTGCCAAGTACGCCGAGGTTGCGATGCAATCGGACGCCCACCGCGCGATCATCGAGGGGGAACGCCGACTCCTCGCACTCTCACCGGACGAGGAACAGGCCGAGCTGGCCGCCCTGTTCCGCGAGAAGGGGGTGTCGCCCGAGCTCGCCGCCCGCGTAGCGGAGGAGCTCTCGACGAGCGACGCCCTCGCCTCACAGCTCGAGCTGGAGTACGGCATCACGCTGGGTGACGAGCCGCGACCACTGGTCACGGCGGGGGCCGCGTTCGGCGCGTTCCTGCTGGGCGCAGTCATCCCGTTGGCCGCCGCACTGTTGGCGCCGGACGACGTGCGCGCCGTCGTGACGCTGGGCGCCGTCGTGATCGCACTCACGCTCACCGCTGCCATCGCCGCCAGGTGGGGCGGCATCCGGTTGTGGCGCACCGTCACGCGCACCGTCCTGATCGGCGTGTTCGCGATCGGTGCGAGCCTCGGCGCGGGATACCTGCTCACGCACTGACTGCCTGCCGCACGAACGCGCTGTGCCCTCGCGTGTGCTGATAGGGTTGGTGGAGTTTGGCAACCTTTAAGGGCCGTCCTGTGAGGCGGGGAAGGGGGTCGGCATGACGGCACGTACAGTGCTGCAACAGGCTGACATCGCCCGGGCGTTGACTCGGATCGCACACGAGATCCTGGAGTCCAACCGGGGTTCAGGCGATCTCGTGCTCCTGGGCATTCCGACGCGCGGCGTCGCTCTCGCCCAGCGCATCGGATCCACCATTGCGCGCATCGAAGACGGCTCGGCGCCGCCGGTGGGTGCGCTCGACGTGACCATGTACCGGGACGACCTGGCGAAGCATCCGACGCGTTCTCCCGCGCCCACGAGCGTGCCGGTGTCGATCGACGGCAAGACGGTCGTCCTGGTCGACGACGTGCTGTTCTCCGGACGCACGATCCGTGCTGCACTCGACGCGCTCAGCGACCTCGGCCGCGCGAAGGCCGTGCGGCTCGCCGTGCTGGTAGATCGCGGGCATCGCGAGTTCCCGATCCGGGCGGACTTCGTGGGCAAGAACCTGCCGAGCTCCACCCGTGAACGCATCAACGTGCGAGTGAGCGAGGTGGACGGCGAGGACGCCGTCACCATCGACGGCGGCGACGCCGACTCCTCGATCGCGGAAGGAGACGACGCCTGATGCGCCACCTGCTTTCCACGCGCGACCTCGATCGCGACACGGCCGTCGGCATCCTCGACGTCGCTGAGGACATGGCGGATGTCGCCACCCGCGAGGTCAAGAAGCTCCCGACCCTGCGCGGCAAGACCGTGGTCAACCTCTTCTTCGAGGATTCGACGCGCACACGCATCTCGTTCGAGGCGGCCGCCAAGCGGCTCTCGGCGGACGTGATCAACTTCAGCGCGAAGGGATCCAGCGTCTCCAAGGGCGAGAGCCTCAAGGACACGGCGCAGACGCTTGCGGCGATCGGCGCCGACGCGGTGGTCGTCAGGCACTCGGCATCCGGAGCCCCGCACACGCTCGCCGCCAGCGGATGGATCGACGCGGGGATCCTGAACGCAGGCGACGGAACGCACGAGCATCCGACGCAGGCCCTGCTCGACGCCTTCACGATGCGCAAGCGCCTGCACGGCGGCGCCAGCCGCGGCAAGGCGCTGGACGGCCTGCATGTGGTGATCGTGGGCGACATCCTGCACTCCCGCGTCGCCCGCTCGAACGTCTGGCTGTTGGACACGCTAGGGGCCGAGGTCACGCTCGTCGCACCGCCAACGCTGCTGCCGGTCGACACCGGACTGTGGCCGGCACGGATCGGTTACGACCTCGACGCGGCAATCGACGCCGATCCGGACGTCGTGATGATGCTGCGCATCCAGGCGGAGCGCATGAACGCGGCGTTCTTCCCGAACACGCGCGAGTACTCGCGCACCTGGGGACTGGACGCCGAGCGGTTGGTCAGGTTGCGCCCGGATACGATGGTCATGCATCCGGGCCCCATGATCAGAGGCCTGGAGATCTCCGCCGCAGCCGCCGATTCGCCGCGCTCGCTCGTGCGCGATCAGGTCGCGAGCGGTGTCTCTGTGCGCATGGCTGCGCTCTATCTGCTGCTGTCGGGCGATCGGGAGGTCGGTTAGGTGTCACGCGAAAAGTTCTTCATCCAGGGCGCGACACTCGCCGACGGCACGCGCACGGACATCCTCGTCGCAGACGGTGTTCTGACGGTCGGAGTTGACGCCGCGGATGCCGCTCAGGACGCGACCCGCATCGACGCGTCCGGCCTCATCGCGCTGCCCGGCCTCGTCGATCTGCACACGCACCTCCGCGAGCCCGGCTTCGAGCAGAGCGAGACCGTCCTCACCGGCACGCGCGCCGCGGCCGCGGGCGGATTCACGACGGTCTTCGCGATGGCGAACACCTCGCCGGTGGCCGACACAGCTGGCGTTGTCGAGCAGGAGCTCTCGCTCGGCCTCGCCGCCGGATACGCAACCGTTCAGCCCATCGGGGCCGTCACCGTAGGACTGGCAGGGGAGCGGCTGGCGGAGCTCGGCGCCATGGCTGCATCCCGCGCGCGGGTGAGGGTGTTCTCGGACGACGGCATGTGCGTCTTCGACCCGTTGCTGATGCGTCGCGCGCTCGAATACGTCAAGGCGTTCGACGGCGTCATCGCCCAGCACGCGCAGGAGCCTCGACTCACCGCGGGGGCTCAGATGAACGAGGGCGCGCTCTCCGGCACGCTCGGCCTCGCCGGGTGGCCCGCCGTCGCCGAGGAGTCGATCATCGCCCGCGACGTGCTCCTCGCCGAGCACGTCGGCAGCCGCCTGCACGTGTGCCACGTCTCCACAGCAGGATCCGTCGACATCATCCGCTGGGCCAAGGCACGCGGCATCGATGTCACCGCCGAGGCGACGCCCCATCACCTCCTCCTCACCGAAGATCTCGTCGCCGGCTACGACGCCAGGTACAAGGTCAACCCGCCGCTGCGGCGCGCCGAGGACGTGCAGGCCCTGCGCGAAGCGCTCGCCGACGGCACCATCGACATCGTCGCGACGGACCACGCGCCTCATCCCATCGAGGCCAAGGACTGCGAATGGGATGCCGCGGCCAACGGCATGGTCGGCCTGGAGTCGGCCCTCAGCGTCGTGCACAAGGCGATGGTGGAGACCGGGCTGATGGAATGGTCGGATGTGGCCCGCGTGCTGTCCGAGACGCCGGCCAGGATCGGCCGTGTGAACCGCGGGACGTCCGTCGCCACCGGCAATCGCGCCGACCTCACGCTCTACGACCCAGCAGGTGGCGGCGTCTTCGACGCCGACCGGCTGGCAGGCAAGGGCGTCAACTCGCCGTACCTCGGACGTGAGCTGCCAGGACGCGTGCGCTGGACCTTCCACGACGGCACGGCAACGCTGCGGGATGGCGAGCTCATCGCCCCCGACGAGGCAGCATCACTGGCCCGAGGAACCGGACCGGCCCCCGACAACGGAGCCACGAGCGCGGAGGTGCTCCATGGATAAGCTCTGGCCGACCCTGCTGATCCTCGTGGTCCTCGTGCTGGTCTTCCTCGGCATGTGGCTCGGCTGGCGACGGCGGGCACGACGAGACTCGGCGCTCGAGGTTCCCACCGTGCTCGAGGATGCCGGCACGACGCTCGTCACCGTGCAGGCGCTGCACGTGGCGACCACGTACCACGACAAACCGCTGGACCGCGTGGTCGTTGCCGGCCTCGCGTTCCGCTCGACGGCATCCGTCACGGTCTCCGATGGCGGCGTCACCCTGACGGCGCCGGGGGAGAGCAGCGTGGCGATAGCGGCATCCGCGATCCTGGGCGCCGGAGCGGCGACGTGGACCATCGACCGCACCGTCGAACGCGACGGTCTCCTGATGATCGCGTGGCGAACGGTCCCCGCCGATGCCGAAGGGCCGGTGCTCGACACATACCTGCGCGTGACGGATCCCGATGAGCGACGACGACTCGTGGCGGGCATCCGCAGCATCAGCACGACGACAGACGGCGCCGACGATGTCGCCACGGATGAGACAACTGACAAGACCACCGGAAGCGAGGCCTGACATGTCAGACGACCAGAACCTGCCACAGGAGCAGGAGCAAGCAGCACAGGCGTCGGAAACGCAGCACGACGCAGCTCAGGACGGCGCGCACGCCGCGGAGGTGCCCGAAGCGCCGCAAACGCCGCAGGTCGAGTTCTCCGCCCCGTCGGCGGCAGCGGCCGGCGCCCGACGCGAACCGGCAGTGCTCGTCCTGGAAGACGGCTCCCGCTTCGAGGGACGCGGATACGGCGCCCTCGGCCGCACGCTCGGCGAGGCGGTCTTCGCCACCGGCATGACCGGCTACCAGGAGACGCTCACCGACCCGTCGTACGCCGGCCAGATCGTGCTCATGACGGCGCCGCACATCGGCAACACCGGCATGAACGACCTCGACATGGAGTCGAAGCGCATCTGGGTCGCCGGATTCGCGGTGCGCGAGCCGTCCCGCGTGGTCTCCAACTTCCGCTCTCAGCGCAGCCTCGACGACGACCTCGCCGCGAACGGCATCGTGGGCATCAGCGGCATCGACACCCGCGCGGTCACCCGTCACCTGCGCTCGGCGGGCGCCATGCGCGCCGCCATCTTCTCCGGAGCGGATGCCTTGACCAGCGCGAGCGAGCAGCTCGAGTTCGTGCGCAGCGGCGCCGACATGCGCGGGCTGAACCTCTCCGCCGTGGTCTCCACACCGCAGCCGTACACGATCCCGGCGCGCGGGGAGCGGATCGGATCCGTCGCCGTGCTCGACCTCGGCGTCAAGACGAGCACACTGAACTACCTCGCGGAGCGCGGATTCGACGTGGTCGTTCTGCCCGAGTCCGCCACGGCCGACGACATCATGGCGCTGCAGCCGAGCGCCCTGTTCTACTCGAACGGACCGGGCGACCCCGCGGCATCCGACCAGCATGTCGAGCTGCTGCGCACCGTGCTGCGCAACGACGTTCCGTACTTCGGGATCTGCTTCGGCAACCAACTCCTCGGCCGAGCGCTCGGCTACGGAACGTACAAGCTGCCGTTCGGCCACCGCGGCATCAACCAGCCGGTGCTCGACCGTGCGACCGGCCGCGTGGAGATCACGGCCCACAACCACGGATTCGCGGTGGACGCGCCGATCGACGCCGTGAGCGAATCCGCAGCCGGATTCGGACGCGTCGAGGTCAGCCACTACGACCTCAACGACAACGTCGTCGAGGGCCTGAACTGCCTCGACATCCCCGCGTTCAGCGTGCAGTACCACCCGGAGTCCGCGGCCGGACCGCACGACGCCAACTACCTGTTCGACAGGTTCCGCGACATGGTCATCGAGTCACAGGGCGGCGGGGGCCGCAAGAAGTCGAAGAAGAATAAGGGAGCCGCCTGAGCCATGCCCAAGAGACAAGACATCTCCAGCGTCCTCGTCATCGGCTCCGGCCCCATCGTCATCGGGCAGGCGTGCGAGTTCGACTACTCGGGAACCCAAGCGTGCCGCGTGCTGCGCGAGGAGGGCGTGCGCGTCATCCTGGTCAACTCCAACCCGGCGACGATCATGACCGACCCGGACTTCGCCGACGCCACCTACGTCGAGCCCATCACGTGGCAGGTGATCGAGACGATCATCGCCAAGGAGAAGCCGGATGCCATCCTGCCCACCCTCGGCGGCCAGACCGCCCTCAACGCCGCCATGCAGCTGCACGAGCACGGCATCCTCGAGAAGTACGGGGTCGAGCTGATCGGCGCCAAGTTCGAGGCCATCCAGAAGGGCGAGGATCGCCAGATCTTCAAGGAGCTGGTCATCGAGTGCGGAGCGGATGTCGCAGACTCCCGCATCTGCCACACCATGGACGAGGTGCTCGCAGGCGCCGCCGAGCTCGGATATCCGCTCGTCGTCCGCCCCAGCTTCACCATGGGCGGGCTCGGATCCGGCTTCGCGTATGACGAGACCGACCTGCGCCGCATCGCGGGCGCCGGCCTGCACGACTCGCCGACGCACGAGGTGCTCCTCGAGGAGTCCATCCTCGGCTGGAAGGAGTACGAGCTCGAGCTGATGCGCGACACGGCCGACAACACGGTCGTCGTCTGCTCCATCGAGAACGTCGACCCGGTCGGCGTGCATACGGGCGACTCCATCACCGTCGCACCGGCGCTCACGCTCACGGACCGCGAGTATCAGCGGCTGCGCGACATCGGCATCGACATCATCCGCGCGGTCGGCGTGGACACCGGCGGCTGCAACATCCAGTTCGCGGTGAACCCCGTGACGGGTCGCGTGATCGTCATCGAGATGAACCCGCGCGTGTCGCGCTCGAGCGCGCTGGCCTCGAAGGCGACGGGCTTCCCGATCGCGAAGATCGCAGCGAAGCTGGCGATCGGCTACCGGCTCGACGAGATCCCGAACGACATCACCCGGGTCACGCCGGCGAGCTTCGAGCCGACGCTCGACTACGTGGTCGTCAAGGTGCCGCGGTTCGCGTTCGAGAAGTTCCCGGCCGCCGACCCGACGCTGACCACGACCATGAAGTCGGTCGGCGAGGCGATGGCGATCGGCCGCAGCTTCGCGAGTGCGCTGCAGAAGGCGCTGCGATCCCTGGAGAAGAACGGATCGTCGTTCCACTGGGGCGAGGAGTCGCGCGGCCTCGAGGAGCTGCTGCAGACATCCGCGATCCCGACGGACGGCCGGATCGTCACCGTGCAGCAGGCACTGCGCAAGGGCGCGAGCATCGAGGACGTCTACGCGGCGACGGGCATCGACCCATGGTTCCTCGACCAGATCGTGCTGATCAACGAGGTCGCCGACCAGATTGCGGGCGCCGGCATGCTCGACACCGACACGATGCTGCTCGCGAAGGACCACGGCTTCTCGGACGCCCAGATCGGCCAGCTGCGCGGCTTCGGCGAGGCCGAGGTGCGCGAGGTGCGTCACATCCTCGGCGTGCGTCCCGTGTACAAGACGGTGGACACGTGCGCGGGGGAGTTCCCGGCGCTCACGCCGTACCACTACTCGAGCTACGACAGCGAGACCGAGGTGGAGCCGAGCGACAAGCGCAAGGTCGTCATCCTCGGCTCCGGTCCGAACCGCATCGGCCAGGGCGTCGAGTTCGACTACTCGTGCGTGCACGCGTCGTTCGCACTGCACGACGCAGGGTTCGAGACGATCATGATCAACTGCAATCCGGAGACGGTCTCGACGGACTACGACACGAGCGACCGCCTCTACTTCGAGCCGCTCACGCTCGAGGACGTGCTGGAGGTCATCCACGCCGAGTCGCAGTCCGGTGAGCTCGTCGGCGTCGTCGTGCAGCTCGGCGGGCAAACGGCTCTTGGCCTCGCCAAGGGGCTCGAAGCGGCAGGGGTTCCCATCCTCGGCACGACACCGTCCGCCATCGACCTGGCCGAGGAGCGCGGGCTCTTCAGCGAGATTCTGGAGAACGCCGGCCTGCTCGCACCCCGGAACGGCACCGCGTACGACGTGCTCGGCGCACAGGCCGTCGCTGCCGAGATCGGCTTTCCCGTGCTCGTCCGGCCGAGCTACGTGCTCGGCGGTCGCGGCATGGAGATCGTGTACGACGCGCCGTCGCTCGACGACTACTTCGTGCGCGTTGCGGACCAGGCGATCATCGGACCAGGGCATCCGCTTCTCGTCGACCGGTTCCTGGACGACGCCACCGAGATCGACGTCGACGCACTGTACGACGGCGAGCAGCTGTACATCGGCGGTGTCATGGAGCACATCGAGGAGGCCGGCATCCACTCCGGCGACTCCAGCTGCACGCTGCCGCCGGTCACGCTCGGCCGCGCCGAGATCGACAGGGTCCGCGAGGCGACGCTGAAGATCGCCGAGGGCATCGGCGTGCGCGGCCTGCTCAACGTGCAGTTCGCCATCGCGGCCGGCGTGCTCTACGTGCTCGAGGCGAACCCTCGCGCGAGCCGCACGGTGCCGTTCGTGTCGAAGGCGCTGGGCATCCCGCTCGCGAAGGCGGCCAGCCGCATCATGGTGGGCGAGTCGATCGCTTCGCTCAAGGATGTCGGTCTGCTGCCCGCACAGGACGGATCGGTCGTGCCGCTCGACGCCCCCGTCTCGGTCAAGGAGGCCGTGCTGCCGTTCAAGCGGTTCCGCACCCGCGACGGCCAGATGGTCGACTCGGTGCTGGGACCCGAGATGCGCTCCACCGGCGAGGTGATGGGCATCGACCGCGACTTCCCGCGCGCCTTCGCGAAGAGCCAGACCGCCGCGTACGGCGGGATGCCACTGACCGGCACCGTCTTCGTCTCGGTGAGCGACCGTGACAAACGGTCCATCGTGCTCCCGGCACTTCGCCTCGCCCAGCAGGGCTACCGCCTGGTGGCCACGGAGGGCACCGCCGAGGTGCTGGCCCGCAACGGCATTGCCGCGGACACCGTGCGCAAGTTCAGCGACGAGCCCGCCGGCGACGAGCCGAGCATCGTCGACCTGATCAACAGAGGCGAGATCGACATCGTCGTGAACACCCCGAGCGGTCGGTCCGCGCGCGCCGACGGATACGAGATCCGCGCTGCGGCCGTCGCCGCGGACATCGCGCTGTTCACCACCATCGCCGAGCTGAGCGCGGCTGTGGCCTCGATCGACGCGATCCGCGAGGGCTTCGACGTGCGATCACTCCAGGAGTACGCGATCGACAGGGCAGGAAGGGCGTGACCATGGCGCAGCCGGGGGGAGTGCAGGCAGCGGACAACGAGGACCCGCCCGCGGCGGACGGATTCGGAACTCGTCTCGGGCGCACCGTCGCGGAACGCGGCGGCCTCTGCGTGGGGATCGACCCGCACTCCTACCTGCTGGCCGACTGGGCGCTGCCCGACGACGCCTCAGGCGCTCGTGAGCTCGGCCTCAGGGTCGTGGAGGCGGCGGCAACGGGCGGCGCAGGAATCGTCAAGCCCCAGGTCGCGTTCTTCGAACGCTTCGGCGCCGCCGGGTATGCAGCGCTGGAGGAGGTGCTCGCCGCGGCTCGCACCGCAGGACTCCTCGTGATCGCGGACGTCAAGCGGGGCGACCTCGGCACCAGCGTCGAGGCCTACGGAGAGGCCTGGCTCACGCCGGGCGCCCCGCTCGAGGCGGACGCGATGACGGTGTCCGCGTTCCAGGGCGTCGGATCCCTGGCCGCGCCGATCAGACTCGCCGCGGACTCCGGCAAGGGACTGTTCGTGCTCGCCGCGACGAGCAATCCCGAGGCCGCCGCGATCCAGACATCCGTGGTCCGTGATTCGGGACGATCGGTGGCCCGTGCCATCATCGATGATGTGACGGTTCAGAACCAGGCGATCGGGCACGAGGCCGGCCCGCTCGGTGTCGTGCTCGGCGCGACGCTCGACCTGTCCGTCTTCGGCATCGACGTGTCATCGGCACCCTCACCGACACTGCCTGTGCTCGCACCGGGCTTCGGACACCAGGGCGCACGCCTCGACGACGCAGCGAGCATCTACGGCGAGTACGCCAGGATGCTCGTGGTCAGCGAATCGCGCAGCATCCTGTCCGCCGGACCCGATGGCCTCGCCCACACCATCGCCACTCGCGCCGCCGAGGTGCGAACCGCACTTGCCTGACCATCCGACGCCGCAGCCCCCGCTGCATACCACCCCCGAGACAATGCCCGACACCGCAACCCGTTCCCAGCGCATCCGTCCCCCCGAGGTCGACCGCGTCGCAGCATCGCGCGCCGCCGTCGCCGCCCGCCGCGCGCGTGCCGCGGTGAAGACCGAGATAGCGGCCGGCACGCGGTCGCCCGTCGAGGTGCTCGACACCGCCACCCGGAATCCGTCAGGGCCGGAGGGCACCATGCGGATCACCGACTTCCTGATGAGCCTCAAGGCCATCGGGGCGACGAAGACCGCCGACATCCTGTCCCGCCTCGAGATCGCGCCCGTCAAGCGGCTGGGCGGCCTCGGCAAGCACCAGCGCGCGCGTCTCCGCGAGTTCCTGATCGAGCGTTTCGAGCGGCCCGCGACGAACCATCGCACGCGGCTCACGGTGCTCGCCGGTCCGACCGCCGTCGGCAAGGGCACTGTGGCGCGGCACATCCGGGAGAACTACCCCGACGTGCTCCTCTCCGTCTCCGCCACGACACGCACGCCGCGACCCGGGGAGGTCGACGGCGTCGACTACTACTTCGTCGACGACGCCGAGTTCGATCGCATGATCGCCGAGCACGAGCTGCTCGAGTGGGCCAAGGTGCACAACAGCCACCGATACGGCACGCCGCGCGCTCCGATCGAGACCGCGCTGGCCGACGGCCGCAGCGTGCTGCTCGAGATCGATCTGCAGGGTGCACGCCAGGTGCGCGCCGCCATGCCGGATGCCGTGCTCGTCTTCCTGGCTCCGCCCAGCTGGGACGAGCTGGTGCGCCGACTCATCGGCAGAGGCACCGAATCGCAGGAGGAGCAGCACAGGCGCCTGGCGACGGCGAAGGTGGAGCTGGCCTCCCAGGACGAGTTCGACGCCCGTGTCGTGAACAGCACCGTGGCCGACGCAGCGCGCGAGGTCGTAGACTTGATGGAAGTGCGCGCGCGCCTGCCGCGCCGCGCCGCAACGTCATCCGGTCGCTGAACGTCGAAGTCATCAGCTTCGCCGTCCGCCGACTCCACCGTCTCGGCGGCCCCGTCACGACCGCGGCCGCAACAGAAGGAGCATTCATGGCAATCGCAGCCAAGGGCATCATCGACCCGCCGATCGACGAGCTGCTGTCCCGCGTGGAGTCGAAGTACGCGCTGGTCATCTTCGCGTCGAAGCGCGCCCGTCAGATCAACGACTACTACGCCGACCTCCATGAGGGCAGCCTGTTCGACAACGTCGGACCGCTCGTGGACTCCACGATCGATGACAAGCCCCTCTCGGTCGCGCTGCACGAGATCAACGAAGACAAGCTCGTCGCCCGTCCCATCGACGAGTGACGCACGCGGCAGCGTCCCGTGAACAGCAGTGCCGCCGTGAGCACGCCCCTGACCATCGTCGTCGGCGTGACCGGCGGCATCGCCGCGTATAAGGCCGTCTCCGTCATCCGCTCCTTCGTGCTGCTCGGGCACGATGTGCACGTCATCGCGACGGATGCCGCACTCCGGTTCGTCGGCGCCCCCACGTTCGAGGCGATCAGCCGCAATCCGCTCAACACGGACCTCTACGAGGGCGTGTCCGAGGTACGCCACGTGGGGATCGGCAAGAGCGCCGACCTCGTCGTCATCGTGCCGGCGACGGCCAATACGCTCGCGAAGATCGCTAACGGCCTCGCGGACGACCTGCTCACCAACACGATCCTCGCGACGACCGCCCCCATCGTCGTCGCTCCGGCAATGCACACCGAGATGTGGCAGAACAAGGCCACGCAGGCGAACGTGCAGACCCTGCGCTCCAGGGGCGTGACAGTGGTCGGCCCCGCGACGGGACAACTCACCGGATCCGACTCGGGCCCGGGACGCCTGGAGGAGCCAGAGGCGATCGTCGAGGCCGCCCTGGCGCTGGTCAGGAAACCGTCCGCGCGGCGTGGCCGCGGATCGTCCGCATCGGGCGAGGATTCCGCGCACCCCTCGCGGCAGGACCTCGCGGGTCACCGGATCGTCGTCACGGCCGGCGGCACACGCGAGCCGCTCGATCCCGTGCGCTTCCTAGGCAACCGGTCGAGCGGCAAGCAGGGCATCGCGATCGCGACGGCGGCGCGCGACAGGGGAGCGGAGGTCGTGCTCATCGCCGCACACCTCGACGTTCCCGTGCCCGACGGAATCGAGACCCGATCCGTCTCCAGTGCGCTCGAACTACAGAAGGCCGTCACGGATGCCGCATCCGGCGCCGATGTCGTGGTCATGGCGGCGGCCGTCGCCGACTTCCGCCCAGCGAAGCTGCAGGAGGGCAAGATCAAGAAGGATGACGTCGGCGAGGGTCTGCAGCTCTCGCTGGTCGCCAACCCCGACATTCTCGCCGGCCTGTCCGCCCGCAAGCAGCCCGACCAGGTCGTCGTGGGCTTCGCCGCCGAGACCGAGAGCGACCCGCAGGCGCTCATCGAGCTCGGCCGTCGCAAGCTGAAGCGCAAGGGCTGCGACTTCCTCGTGATCAACAACGTGGGATGGAAGACCGGGTTCTCCACCGATGACAACGAGGTCGTCGTGCTGGATTCGCACGGCGATATAGTGATGGAGGCCGCCGGCAGCAAGACGTCGGTGGCCGATCGTATTCTCGACGTCATCACCTCCGCCTGACCCGCGACCAGAACGTGGATGGGGCGAGGGGCGTGTCGCGGACTCCGTAATCCTCGGGTCGGCGCGCGCCCTGAGGATCAGCTGGAGCACTCATGACTTCTTTGCGCCTTTTCACGTCCGAGTCGGTGACCGAAGGGCATCCCGACAAGATCTGCGACCAGATCTCCGACAGCATCCTCGATGCGCTGCTGCGGGTCGATCCGCACAGTCGCGTCGCCGTTGAGACCCTGGTCACCACCGGCCTCGTGCACGTCGCGGGCGAGGTGACCACGAGCGGCTACGTGGAGATCCCCGCGATCGTGCGGGAGACCGTCACCGGCATCGGGTACACATCCTCCGACGTCTGGTTCGACGGCCGGTCCTGCGGCGTGTCCGTGTCCATCGGTGGCCAGTCGCCCGACATCGCCCAGGGCGTCGACTCCGCATACGAGACCCGAGAGGGCTCGTCGCACGACCTGCTCGACCAGCAGGGTGCAGGCGATCAGGGCATCATGTTCGGTTACGCGACCACCGAGACCTCCGAGCTCATGCCCGTGCCGATCTGGATCGCGCACCGGCTGGCCGAGCGCCTCGCCGAGGCACGCAAGACTGGTGAACTCGACTTCCTCCGTCCGGACGGCAAGACGCAGGTCACCATCGGATACGACGGCATCACGCCCGTCACGATCGACACGGTCGTGCTGTCCACGCAGCACTCGACCACCATCTCCACGGATGCGCTGCGCACGGCGGTCGCCGAGCACGTCATCCGCCCCGTCCTCGACCGGGTCGACCTCGACTCGCGCGACGTGAAGCTGCTCATCAACCCCACCGGACGCTTCGAGATCGGCGGACCGCAGGGCGACGCCGGCCTCACCGGACGCAAGATCATCATCGACACGTACGGCGGGGCATCCCGGCACGGCGGAGGGGCGTTCAGCGGCAAGGATCCGTCCAAGGTGGACCGCTCCGCCGCGTACGCCATGCGCTGGGTCGCGAAGAACGCCGTCGCAGCTGGCCTCGCGGACCGCCTCGAGGTGCAGGTCGCCTACGCGATCGGCACGGCGTCGCCGGTGGGTCTGTACGTCGAGACGTTCGGCACAGCGCACCTGCCGGAGGACCGCATCACGTCGGCCATCCGCGAGGTCTTCGACCTGAGACCGGCCGCGATCATCCGCGACCTCGACCTGCTGCGTCCGATCTACGCGAAGACGGCGACGTACGGCCACTTCGGCCGCGAGCTGCCCGACTTCACCTGGGAGCGACTGGACCGCGTCAACGACCTGCGGTCGGCCGCGGGACTGTAGGCGCCATGCCCGCTGCGCGGGTCGCCCGCGTGATCGTCGACACCCCGCTTCCGCAGCTGGATCGACTGTTCGACTACGCGATCCCGGAGCGGCTGGCCGAGGATGCCGTCCCCGGCGTGCGCGTCAACGTCCCCCTGCGCACGGCGGGGAGGCTCGCCGGCGGCTACATCGTCGAGGTCGCCGATCACGCCGACTTCGAGGGCGAACTCAGCGAGCTCGAGTCCGTCGTCTCGGCAGCCCGGGTGCTGACGCCGTCCGTGGCGACGCTCGCGAGACGGATCGCGGACCGCTCCGCGGGCAGCGCCAGCGACGTGCTGCGCCTGGCGATCCCGCCGCGCATGGTGCGCGTGGAGAAGGCATGGCTGGCCGCGGAGCATCCGCGAGCCGACGCTGCCGACGTGATCCCGGCCGCCGACCGGCGACCCGTTCGCGGGTATCAGGACGACCTCGCACGTGCCGTCGATCAGGGCGGCCGCGTGGCGGTGGATGCCATGCCACGGCTCGCGCGCACGGGCGACGGCACCTGGGTGGGCGCGTGGGCGGTGACACTGGCCGAGATCGCGGCGCGGTGCGTGGCATCCGGTCGCAGCGCGATCCTCGCGGTGCCCGACTACCGCGACCTCGATCAGCTCCAGGCGGCCCTCTCCGATGCCGTGGAAGCAGATGCCGTCGCCCGCGTCGATGCCGGCCAGCCGAATCCGGACCGCTACCGCGCCTTCCTGCGCTGCCTCGAGCCGCGTCCGGTGATCGTGATCGGCAACCGGTCGGCGGTGTACGCGCCGGCGCATCGACTCGGACTCATCGCGCTCTGGGACGACTCGGATCCGCTGCACGCCGAACCCCTTGCGCCGTATGCCCACTCCAGGGACGTCGCCCTCGTGCGCGCCGAGGCCGAGGGATTCGGACTGGCCTTCGTCGGACACACGCGCAGCATCGAGGTGCAGCGACTCGTCGATGTCGGATGGCTGACCGCACACGCGCCGGCGCGCGCCAAGAGCCCCCGCGTGGTCGGCACCGCCGCCCAGGCGGGGGAGGGCGCACCGTCGCGGGTTCCCGCCGGAGCCTGGCGAGCCGCGCGGGAGGGGCTGGACGCGGGTCCCGTGCTCGTGCAGGTTGCACGACCCGGTTACGCGCCGGTCGTTGCCTGCGCGCAGTGCCGCCAGGCCGCGCACTGCGCACGCTGCGGCGGCCCGCTCGGCCAGGACCGCGCGGGAGCGGCGCCGTCGTGCCGCTGGTGCGGTGCCATCGCCACCGGCTGGACCTGCTCCCACTGCGGCGGCACACGCGTGCGACTCGTCTCGCGCGGATCGTCCCGCACCGCCGAGGAGCTCGGTCGCGCGTTCCCCGGAGTCAGAGTGGTGGTTTCCGACGGTGAACGCCGCGTGACCGCCGTCGACGACAGGTCTGCGCTGGTCGTTGCGACCCGCGGCGCCGAGCCGATCGCGGCTGGCGGATACCGCGCCGTGCTGCTGCTGGACGGCGAACGGATGCTCGCCCGCGAGTCCCTGAACGTGGCGGAGGACTGCCTGCGGTGGTGGTCGAACGCGGCATCCCTCGCCGCTCCCGGCGCTCCCGTGGTGCTCGTCGGCGTCTCCGGGCCGCTCGCCCAGGCACTGGCCACCTGGCGGCAGCCCGAGTACGCGAGCGCTCAGCTGAGGGATCGGCGCGTCCTCCGCTTCCCGCCCGCAGTGCGGGTCGCGACGGTGACGGGCACGCCGAAGGCCGTCGGTGACGCCGTCGCCGCGCTCGATCCGAACACCGTCATCGACGTGCTCGGTCCGACGCCGGTCGATCCGCACGCGACATCCGCAAGACAGGCGAGCGTGCCGTCGGACGCGGTGCGCGCCATCGTGCGTTTCGAGTACGCACACGGCGCGGCGGTGGCATCGGCACTGCGGTCGGCGATCGTGCGCTCCGCGACGAAGGGACGCAAGCCGCGCAGCGACCGCGGGTACCGTCCGCCGCCTACACTCAGAGTCAGGCTCGACGACCCGGAGGTCGTGTAGGGACGCCCCACCCACCGCCCGCGAAGGAGACCGAACCGGATGAGGATCGTGTTCGCCGGAACCCCGAACGCCGCCGTCCCCACCCTGCGCACCCTTGCGGGCGGGGATCACGAGATCGTGTGCGTCGTCACCCGGCCGGATGCCCCGCTCGGGCGCAAGCGCGTCCTCACACCGTCCCCTGTTGCCCAGGCCGCGGCGGAGCTGGGGCTGCCCGTGCTGAAGACGGCACGGCTCGACGCGGAGGCGACCGACGGCATCCTGCAGACACGGCCGGAGCTGGGCGTCGTCGTCGCCTACGGCGGGCTGGTGCGCGAACCCCTGCTCTCCGCGCCGGATCACGGCTGGATCAACCTCCACTTCTCCCTTCTGCCGCGTTGGCGAGGAGCCGCACCCGTGCAGCGTGCGCTCATCGCGGGCGACGACCGCACGGGAGCCGCCGTCTTCCGGCTCGTGCCCGAGCTCGACGCCGGCGCCGTCTACGACGTCATCGAGCGACCTGTCGGCGCCGACGAGACGGCGGGAGAGCTGCTGGACTCGCTCGCGGTCGCCGGAGCCGAACTCGTCTCGCGCGTCGTGGACGCCATCGCGAGGGGCACGGCCGTCGCGACGTCCCAGCAGGGCGAGCCGACGCTCGCCCCCAAGCTCACCCTCGATGACGCACGACTCGACGTCCGGCAGGACGCCCGTGCCGTGTACGCGCGCATCCGCGGTGTGACCCCGGAACCCGGGGCGTTCGTGACCGTCGGCGGAACCCGGGTGAAGGTGCTCGCGGCGGCGCGCTCCGCTGTCGAGCAGCTGTCGCCGGGGGAGTTGCGACTGCACGGCTCCCGCGCGTACCTGGGCACGGCATCCGCCCCACTCGAACTCGTCACCGTGCAGCCTGCTGGCAAGCGGGCGATGGCCGGTGCCGACTGGCTGCGCGGTCTACAGGGCGGCGCCCGGGTCGACGACGCCTCCGATGCGGAGGCGACGCCGACTCACGACACGGGAGTCGCCTCGTGAGCGGCGTGCGGTCCTCAGCACGCTCGGTGGCGTTCGATGTGATCCGCGCGGTGACCGATTCGGATGCCTACGCGAACCTCCTCCTCCCCGCCCGCCTCGAGCGTGCCCACCTGACGCGCGCAGACGCGGCCCTCGCGACCGAGCTCACGTACGGCACGCTGCGGATGCAGGGGTACTACGACCGTGTGATCGAACTCGCCGCCGATCGCTCCGTCGACCGCATCGACGGGCCCGTCCTCGACGCGCTGCGGCTCGGCTGCCATCAGCTGCTCACCATGCGCACGGCGACGCACGCCGCGGTGTTCGAGACCGTCGAGCTGGTGCGAGCCATCGGGTCACGCTCGGCCGTCGGATTCGCGAACGGCGTGCTGCGCGGTATCGCGCGCGCGAAACCGGACGTGTGGCGCACGAGGGTGCTCGACGCGGCACGCGACGAGGACGACCAGTTGGCCGCCCTGCACTCGCATCCCAGCTGGGTGGTACGTGCGTTCCGACACTCGCTCGCCGCCGAGCATCGCGAGGACGAGCTGGAGGAGCTGCTGACCGCGGACAACGAGGCACCGCGCGTGAACCTCGCGGCCCTTCCCGCCCTCGCGCACCGCCCGGAGGATTCCGACCTCGACCGCTACTCGCCGATCGGATTCGTCTGGAACGGCGGCGACCCACGAGCGATCGTGGAGGAGACGGAGGGTGCGGTGCGGGTACAGGACGAAGGCTCGCAGCTCGCCGTGCAGACACTGCTGGCCGCACGCGAGATCGCCGAGGGCGAGCTGTGGCTCGACATGTGTGCGGGGCCGGGCGGAAAGGCGGCCATCCTCGCCGCCACTGCGCTCATCTCCGGCGCACGGCTGGTCGCCAACGAGATCGTGCCCGCCAGGCTCGAACTGGTGAAGCGCGCGGTCGCGCCCGCGGCATCCGCTGTCGACTTCTCCGAGCGGGACGGCACCACGATCGGCATCGACGAGCCCGGCAGGTACGACCGCATCCTGCTCGACGCGCCGTGTACCGGGCTCGGCGCCCTGCGTCGCCGGCCGGAGGCGCGCTGGCGCAAGACACCCGGCGACGTTCCAGAGCTCGCCAGGCTTCAGGCGGCGCTGCTCGACTCGGCAGTGAAGGCGCTGCGTCCGGGCGGACTGCTCTGCTACGTGACGTGCTCGCCGCACCTGGCGGAGACCCGCGTGCAGGTGAGCGACGCGCTGAAGCGGCATCCGGGAGAGCTCAAGGAGCTGCCGACCCAGGACGTGCTGCAGGGGCTGGCGGTGAATCCGCTCGACCTTGCAGGCGACCCGGCCCAGGTGCAGCTGTGGCCGCATCGGCACGGAACGGACGCCATGTTCATCACGCTGCTGGAGAAAGAGAAGTGACGCCCATGCCGCGCATCAACCCGAGCATCCTCGCCGCCGACTTCGTCAACATGCAGCGTGACCTCGAGCGGATCTCCTCGGCCGATCTCGTGCACGTCGACGTCATGGACAACCACTTCGTGCCGAATCTCACGTTCGGGCCGCAGATGGTGGGGCGCATCCAGGACGTCTCCGCGATTCCACTCGACGTGCACCTCATGATCGACGACCCTGACCGGTGGGCACCCGGATACGCGGAACTCGGGGCGTACTCGGTCACGTTCCACGCCGAGGCGGCCTCCGACCCGGTCGCACTGGCGCGCCGGCTCCGCTCGATGGGCGCCCGTGCCGGCATCGCCCTCAAGCCGGGAACCTCCGCGGATGCCTACCTCGACCTTCTCGACGAGTTCGACCAGGTGCTCGTGATGACCGTCGAGCCGGGTTTCGGCGGCCAGAGCTTCATGCCGGAGACGATGCCGAAGCTGACTTCACTGCGTGAAGCCGTCACCGCTCGCGGACTGGATGTCTGGCTTCAGGTCGACGGCGGCATCACCGAGGAGACGATCGTCGTGGCAGCCAAGGCGGGCGCCGACACGTTCGTGGCCGGTTCGAGCGTCTTCCGTGCCGCCGACACGTCCGCCCAGATCGCGCTGCTGCGCGACACGGCCGCCCGGCACACGCACTGATCCCTGGCGCGTCTCGTCGCTTCGCGTCGAAGGTCGAGAGTTTCCTGACCCGTCTTGTCTCTTCACGCGACGGAAGCGACATCATGCGCCAGGAACTCACCGTGGAGCGGCGCCACCGCCGAGCCCGCTAGCCTAGAACGCGTGAAGACTTTCGACGAGCTGTTCGCCGAACTGACGTCCAAGGCCGAGACCCGTCCCGCGGGTTCCGGCACGGTGCGCGAGCTCGATGCGGGCATCCATGCCATCGGCAAGAAGATCGTCGAAGAGGCCGCCGAAGTGTGGATGGCGGCCGAGTTCCAGAGCGACGACGAAACCTCCGAGGAGATCTCGCAGCTCCTCTACCACCTGCAGGTGCTGATGCTCGCGAAGGGCCTCACGCTGCAGGACGTCTACCGACATCTGTGATGACGATCCCGACATCCGTTCGTTCGCAGACCACAGGAAGACCAGCCGCATGCTGAAGATCGCCGTGCCCAACAAGGGCTCGCTCTCCGAGACCGCCGCCCAGATGCTCGCCGAGGCGGGCTACACGGGCCGCAAAGACCCCAAGGAACTCATCGTCGCCGATCCGGCGAACGACGTGGAGTTCTTCTACCTCCGCCCACGCGACATCGCGACCTACGTCGGAAGCGGCGCCCTCGACGTGGGCATCACCGGGCGCGACCTGCTGCTCGACTCCGGATCGCCGGCGCGCGAGATCGACGAGCTCGGTTTCGCCGCCTCGACGTTCCGGTTCGCCGGTCCCGCCGGCCGTTTCACCGATGTGAAGGAGCTCGAGGGCCTTCGCGTTGCCACGAGCTACGACGGGCTGGTCGGCGCCTGGCTGCGCGAGGCGGGGGTGAACGTCACGCTGGTGCGCCTCGACGGCGCTGTCGAATCGGCGGTGCGTCTCGGAGTGGCGGATGCCGTCGCCGACGTCGTGGAGACCGGCTCCACGCTCCGCAAGCAGGGCCTGGACATCTTCGGCCCGGTGATCCTGCAATCGCAGGCGGTGCTGATCGGAGCCCCTGACGGGGCGGGGGACGGCGAGCCGGCGTCCGGGATCGCGACGCTCCACCGCCGTCTGCAGGGCGTCATGGTGGCCAGGCAGTACGTGCTGATCGACTACGACCTGCCGTCGCACCTGATCGAGAAGGCCGTCGCGCTCACGCCCGGCGTCGAGTCCCCGACCATCTCGCCGCTGCGGGATTCCGGATGGGTCGCCGTGCGCGCCATGGTGCCGCGCACCTCGACGAACCGCATCATGGACGATCTGTACGAGCTGGGTGCTCGCGCCATCCTGGTGACGCCCATCCACGCGGCACGGCTCTGAGGAAGGGCGGGCGACCGACATGAGTCTCGCGATCCGCGTTATCCCGTGCCTCGACGTGGCGGACGGCCGCGTCGTCAAGGGCGTCAACTTCCTGAACCTTCGGGACGCAGGCGATCCGGTCGAGTTGGCCGCGCGCTACTACGAGCAGGGCGCCGACGAACTGACCTTCCTGGATGTCACCGCCACCGTCGAGGGACGCGCGACCACCTACGACGTGGTGCGCCGCACAGCGGAGCAGGTCTTCATCCCACTCACCGTTGGCGGAGGAGTGCGCTCCACCGATGACGTCGCCCGCCTGCTCGCCAGCGGCGCCGACAAGGTCGGCGTGAACAGCGCGGCGATCGCGCGTCCGGCGCTGCTCGGGGAGATCGCCGACCGGTTCGGCGCGCAGGTGCTCGTGCTGTCGCTCGACGTCAAGAGGTCACCGCGCACGGCGTCGGGCTTCGTCGTGACGACCCATGGCGGCCGCACCGAGACCGACCTGGATGCCCTCGCCTGGGCCGCGCAGGCCGCCGAGCTCGGAGCCGGCGAGCTCCTCGTCAACTCGATCGATGCGGACGGCACGAAGCAGGGCTTCGACTTGGAGCTCGTGCGACGGATGCGAGAGATCAGCTCCGTGCCGGTCATCGCGTCCGGCGGCGCGGGATCCGTCGAGGACTTCGCACCGGCCGTCGAGGCGGGAGCGGATGCCGTGCTCGCCGCGAGTGTGTTCCACGACGGACTCATGACGATCGGCGACGTGAAGGACGCCCTGCGCGAGGCAGGCGAGGAGGTTCGACGGTGAGCGCAACGGAGAACGGAACGAGCGGAAGCGCCGACGCGAACGCGACCGTTGGCACGAGCGCCGACGTGAGTGTCGCGGACTCGCGCCAGGAGGCATCCCGCATCCTCGATCGCGTGCGGTTCGACGACAAGGGCCTCCTCACAGCGGTGATCCAGCAGTGGGACTCCAAAGAGGTGCTCATGGTTGGCTGGATGGACCGCGAGGCGTTCCTGCGCACCATGACCGAGGGACGCGTCACCTTCTGGTCGCGCTCCCGCCAGGAGTACTGGCGCAAGGGCGACACGTCGGGCCACGCGCAGTACGTGCGCGGGGCGGCACTCGACTGCGACGGCGACACGCTGCTGGTGCGTGTCGAGCAGATCGGCGCAGCGTGCCACACCGGGACTCGCACGTGCTTCGATGCCGACCAGCTGGATCCTGTCGAGATCGACGTCCCGTCGATCGTCACCTCACCTGTCTCACCGTCCGAGGGCGACGCATGAGTCAGCCGGGGACGACCACGCGCGCGCAGTTCGACGAGCTCCTGGGCTCCCGTCGCGTCATCCCGGTGACCCGCGAGCTCTTCGCGGACGGCGAGACGCCCGTCGGCATCTACCGCAAGCTCGCGGCCGCGAAACCCGGCACCTTCCTGCTCGAGTCGGCCGAACAGGGCGGCATCTTCTCCCGCTACTCGTTCGTGGGCGTTGCATCCTTCGGCGTCCTCACCCAGCAGGGCGACCGCTCGGTCTGGCTCGACTACGGTCTGCCTGCCGAGCGCGCGTTCGGAGCGGATGCCACGCCTCGGCTCGCCGAGACCCCGTCCCTCGACCTGCTCGCGCGCCTGTACGAACGGTGGCGTTCCGAGCCGGTGGACGGCATGCCGCCGCTCACCGGCGGTCTCGTCGGGTTCATCGGCTGGGAGGCCGTCCGCCAGCTGGAACGGCTCCCGGATCAGCCGCCCGCCGATTTCGACGTGCCGGGCCAGGCGCTGTGCTTCGTCGCCGACCTCGTCTCGGTCGACCATCGGTTCGGCACGGTCCGCCTGATCGCGAACGTGCTCGTCGACGACGATGCCGGCACCGACGCCGATGCCCTTTGGTCGGACGCCCAGTCGCGCCTCGACACGATGCAGGCGGCGCTGTCCCGCCCGGCCGAGGCACACCTCGAGTCGGCGGACTTCACCGTCGCACCTGACGCCGCCTCGCGCACGAAGCGCGAGGACTTCCTGGCATCCGTGGAGACGGCGAAGGAGCACATCCGCGCCGGCGACGTCTTCCAGGTGGTCATCTCGCAGCGCTTCGAACTGCCGACGGATGCGGATCCACTCGACGTGTACCGGGTGCTGCGCAGTCTCAACCCGAGCCCGTACATGTACCTGCTCACGCTGGAGCGATCCGGCGGGGCTCCGTACACCGTGGTCGGTTCCTCTCCCGAGGCGCTCGTCAAGGTGCAGGACAGGCGCGCGTACACGCATCCGATCGCCGGATCCCGGCCCCGCGGCGCCACGCCCGAAGAGGACGCCGAGCTCGAGACGGAGCTCCTCGCGGACGAGAAGGAGCGCGCGGAGCACCTCATGCTGGTCGACCTCGCCCGCAACGACCTCGCGCGCGTCTGCGTCGCGGGCACCGTCGAGGTGACCGAGTTCATGCGCGTGGAGCGGTTCAGCCACATCATGCACATCGTGTCGTCGGTCGAGGGCGACCTCCGCGAGGAGGCGACGGCCATCGACGTGTTCCGTTCGACGTTCCCGGCCGGCACGCTCTCCGGAGCGCCGAAGCCGCGCGCGCTGGAGATCATCGACGAGCTCGAACCGGCGCAACGCGGTGTCTACGGGGGAGTGGTGGGCTACTTCGGCTTCGGCGGTGACGCCGACCTCGCCATCGCCATCCGCACCGCCACGATCATGGACGGCATCGCCCGCGTGCAGGCAGGAGGAGGTCTCGTGGCCGACTCCGTTCCGGTCAGCGAGTTCATCGAATCGCAGAACAAGGCGGCGGCCCCTCTGCGCGCCGTCGCCATCGCGAACGCTCTGGAACGCGTGGTCTGAACATGGCTGCCTCTTCGCGTCGCACCGGCCCGCGTCTCAAGTACTCGATCATCCTGGTCGCCGTGCTGGCGAGCGGGCTCGTGCTGACCGCGTCCACGCAGACGTGGTACACGCTCCACCTCAGTGCCACGTCGGGGCACTCCGGCGCGCTGACGGTGTCGGGAGCGGATGCCGCGCCCGCCATCGCCGCGCTCTCCCTCGCCGGTGTCGCGTTCGGCGGCGCACTCGCCCTGGCCGGCCGGGTGCTGCGCTACGTGCTCGCCGTGCTCGGGATCGTGCTCGCCGCGAGCATCATCGGATCCACGGCATCCGCCATGGCCGATCCGGCCGCCACCGGCATCACCGTCGTCACCAAGGCCACGGGCATCGCAGGGGATGCCAGCGTGCGCGCCGTCATCGCCCGCACGGATGCCACGGCCTGGCCGGCCGTCGCCCTCGTAGCCGGCATCGTGCTCGCCCTCGCCGCTGTCGCAGCCGGCGTCACCGCCCACCTCTGGCCGACGGCCTCCCGACGCTACGGTGCCACCCAGGATGCCTCGGCGCCGATCCAGCAGGACGGTGCCGCTCCGAAGACCGACGGCGATGACCATCTCTCGGCGGCCGACCAGCGTGCGCGCGCAAGGGACGCGGCCATCGACGACTGGGACGAGCTGAGCCGAGGCGACGACCCGACGGAATCCGAGGAGATTGCCGCCGATGACGTCGACGTCGACGCATCCGAACCGGACGGTGGCGCCGACGGTGGCGACCCGTCGGTTCGATAGAATGACAAGCATCCCCACCACAGAGCGAAAAGAGAGTCATGAGCGCTGAGTCCTCGGATCCTGGCCACGGTCACTCGCCGGCCGCGTGGACGGCCGTCATCATCATGCTGATCGGCGTCATCGCCGGCACGTTCGCCTTCTGGTTCGAGCAGCCGTGGGTGGTCGTCGCCTCCGCGGTCGTCGTGATCATCGGACCGATCGTCGGCGCCATCATGGCCAAGGCCGGCTACGGCGTGAAGGGCCCCAAGTACCAGCCGAAGGGCCACTGAGCTCCGTGTTGCTCGCTGAACTCGTCGGCGGATCCGTGGAGGATGCCCGCGCAAGGGCCGCCGAGCTTCCCATCGACCACGTGATGGCTGCCGCAGCAGCAGCGGCGCCGGCGATCGACGCCCTGTCTGCCTTGGCGCCCGCCGATCGGGTCAAGATCATCGCGGAGGTGAAGCGCGCCAGCCCGTCCCGCGGACGCCTGGCGGACATCCCCGATCCCGCTGCACTGGCATCCGTGTACGAGCAGGCCGGCGCAAGCGCGATCAGCGTGCTGACGGAGCAGCGCCGGTTCCTCGGCTCGCTGGACGACCTCAGGGCCGTCAGGGCAGCCGTCGACATCCCGGTTCTGCGCAAGGACTTCATCGCCGATCCGTATCAGGTGTACGAGGCGCGTGCGGCAGGCGCGGACATCGTGCTGCTCATCGTGGCCGCACTCGACCAGGCGACGCTCGTGTCGTTGCACCAACTCGTCACGACCCTCGGCATGACGGCGCTCGTGGAGACCCACTCCGCCGACGAGGTGTCGCGGGCGCTCGACGCCGGCGCGTCGCTCGTTGGCGTGAACGCCCGCGATCTCGACACGTTCGAACTCGATCGCGACCTGTTCGGCACGCTCGCCGACAGCATCCCCTCCGGCGTCACCCGCGTCGCCGAGTCCGCGGTGCTCGGCCCGGCCGACGTGGCGCACTATCGCGAGGCAGGAGCCGACGTCGTGCTCGTCGGCGAAGCGCTCGTCACGGGCGATCCGATGGCTCGGCTCGCCGAATTCCTCTCCGTGTGAGGGGAACCCCCGCACGTTCCGTGCCGGCCGTGATGGCCGGCCCATCCCCCAGGAAGTGACCATGGCCCTACGCGACCAGAGCGGTCCCGACTTCGGCGACTACGGCGGCAGGTACATGCCGGAGTCGCTCATCGCCACGCTCGACGAACTGTCCGCCGAGTACGAGGCTGCGCAGCAGGATCCGGGCTTCGCCGAGGAGCTCGCCCGCCTGCACGCCACGTACACGGGTCGTCCGTCGATCATCACCGAGGTTCCGCGGTTCGCCGAGCATGCCGGTGGTGCACGGATCATCCTCAAGCGCGAGGATCTGAACCACACCGGCTCGCACAAGATCAACAACGTGCTCGGCCAAGCACTCCTCGTGCGCCGTCTCGGCAAGACACGACTCATCGCAGAGACCGGAGCAGGCCAGCACGGCGTCGCCACCGCGACCGCTGCCGCCCTGTTCGGCATGTCGTGCACCGTCTACATGGGCGAGGTCGACACCAAGCGCCAGGCGCTCAACGTGGCTCGCATGAGGCTTCTCGGCGCCGAGGTGGTTCCCGTCACGACGGGTTCGCGCACCCTGAAGGATGCCATCAACGAGGCCTTCCGGGACTGGGTGGCCAACGCCGACACCACGCACTACCTGCTCGGCACCGTGAACGGACCGCATCCGTTCCCCACCATGGTTCGCAACTTCCACAAGGTGATCGGCGAGGAGGCCCGTCAGCAGGTGCTCGACCTCACCGGACGCCTTCCGGATGCCGTCGCGGCCTGCGTGGGCGGCGGATCCAACGCGATCGGCATCTTCCACGCCTTCCTCGACGACCCGGACGTGCAGCTCTACGGCTTCGAGCCGGGCGGCCACGGCATCGAGAGCGGTGAGCACGGCGCAACCCTCAGCGAGGGCACCCCCGGGATCCTGCACGGCACCAAGACGTATGTGCTGCAAGACGAAGACGGTCAGACCATGGAGTCGCACTCCATCTCGGCCGGACTCGACTACCCCGGTGTCGGACCGGAGCACGCGTGGCTCCGCGACATCGGACGGGCCAGCTACCTGCCGATCACCGACGACCAGGCGATGCAGGCGTTCCGTCTGCTCAGCCGCACCGAGGGCATCCTGCCGGCGATCGAGTCCTCGCACGCTCTGGCGGGCGCCATCGATCTCGGAAAGCGGCTCGGACCGGACTCCGTCATCCTGGTGAACCTGTCCGGTCGCGGCGACAAGGACGTGCAGACGGCCGGCGCCTACTTCGACCTTCTCGATGAGAACGGAAGCCAGTCATGAGCGACGCCACGGTGCTCGCCCACGCCGAGACGGCGATCCACGCGGCGAAGTCCGCCCGTGGTGGCGCCCTGGTCGGATACCTTCCGATCGGCTTCCCCGACCTCGCCACCAGCATCGACGCCGCCGTGGCCATGGCCGAGAACGGCGCCGACGTGCTCGAGCTCGGCCTGCCGTACTCCGACCCGGTCATGGACGGCCCGGTCATCCAGGCCGCAACGCAACAGGCGCTGCACGCCGGATTCCGGGTTCGCGACGTCTTCACGGCCGTGCGCGAGATCCGCTCCAGGGTGGACGTGCCCGCGCTCGTCATGACGTACTGGAATCCCGTCGTGCAGTTCGGCCTCGACCGCTTCGCCGACGAGCTCGCGGCGGCAGGCGGCAGCGGACTCATCACGCCCGACATCACGCCGGACTCCGCTGCAGACTGGATCGCCGCCAGCGATCGGGCCGGTCTCGACCGGGTGTTTCTCGCGGCACCGACCTCGAGCGACGAGCGGCTGCGGATGGCGGCGGACTCGTCCCGCGGATTCGTCTACGCGGTGTCGACGATGGGCATCACGGGCGAGCGGTCCGACGTGGACGCCGCGGCGCGCACGCTCGTGTCGCGTCTCCGCACGGCCGGCGCACAGACCGTCTGCGTCGGCATCGGCATCTCGAACGGCGACCAGGTGCGCGAAGTGGTCGGCTACGCCGACGGCGCCATCGTGGGAACGGCGCTGGTCCGCGCGCTGGGCGAAGGCGGAGTGGCCCGCGTCACCGACGCCACGAAGGATCTCTCCGCTGGCATCGCCGGCTGAGAATGGCCACAGGGACCGGCATCCCGGATCGACGAGACGGGTCGTTCACGACCTCGTCGGGACCGGCCCGGCCGGCCCTCTTCTCGTAACCTCCTAGACTATGTTCGCCGAGGCCGTGGCCTCAGCATGACGTCGAGACGGATGACACCAGTCATCCGAACGAAAGGGAACCCGACAGGTGATCGCACCGCTCAGCATTCCGAGCCCGCCGCCGTCCTGGCAGTCGATCCCGATCGACCTGTTCGGGTTGCACTGGGACATCAAGACGTACGCGCTGATCATCCTGGTCGGCATCATCGTCGCGACTCTCTGGACGTCGCGCCGCCTCACCAAGCGTGGCGGCGAACCCGGTGTCGTCATCGACTTCCTCATCTGGGCGGTCGTGCTCGGACTCCTCGGCGCGCGCCTGTACCACGTGTTCACGCACCCGAACGACTACTTCTACCCGGGCGCCAACCCGTGGCGCATCTTCTTCATCTGGGAGGGCGGCAACGCCATCTTCGGTTCGCTGATCGGCGGAGGCATCGGCGCCTGGATCGCGAGCCGTCAGACCGGCGTGCGCTTCCTCTCGTTCGCGGATGCCCTGGCTCCCGGCCTCCTGCTCGCCCAGGCCATCGGCCGCCTCGGCAATTACGTCAACCACGAGCTGTACGGACTCCCGACGGACCTGCCGTGGGGTCTCCAGATCGAGAGCACGAACACGGCCTTCCCGACGGGTCTGCCGGACGGCACGCTGTTCCAGCCGCTGTTCCTCTACGAGATCATCTGGAACGTCGTCGGCGTCATCGTGCTCGTCGCACTGGAGAAGCGTTTCCAGTGGCGCTGGGGCAAGATGTTCGCCGGATATCTCATCTGGTACGGCCTCGGCCGCAGCTACCTGGAGTCCATCCGTATCGACCCGAGCGAGTACTCGTTCCTCGGCATCCCGTTCAACGTGTGGGCCGCGATCGTCGCGTTCGTGCTCGGCATCGTGCTCTTCATCGTGCAGTCCAGGCGGCACCCGGGCGTCGAGCTCAGCGTGTACCGTCCCGGCCGCGAATGGAACAAGGGCGGCACTGCGGTAGACTCGTTCGACACCGATCCGGACGACGAGGACAACGACGAAGACGACGCCTCGAACGACAACGGATCGGCGGAAGCCAAAGCCGCAGCCACAAGCTCTGCCGGCTGACTCCAGGCACTAACGGCGAACCCGGCAGTTCACTTGTCGTGCATCCGGCCTCACAGGGCGGATGCACGGAACACCCACCCTGTTCACGGGCCGACGTCGTCCCGCCCCCCTTCATCGATGTGAGGACGGTATTCATGGCGCAGCGCCCCCCGTTTTCCCGGTTCAGCACCGTGCCCGACGCTCAAGGTCTCTACGACCCGAGCGCCGAGCGCGACGCCTGCGGCCTGGCCATGGTCACGACGCTGCGCGGCACCGCCGGGCACGACATCATCGACCACGCCCTGAACGCACTGCGACACCTCGAACACCGCGGTGCCGTCGGGTCGGACGCGGGTACCGGTGACGGCGCGGGCATCCTGACGCAGATCCCTGACGGCTTCCTCCGCGCGGTCGCCGAGTTCGACCTTCCCGCCGCCGGACGCTATGCCGTCGGCAACGCGTTCCTGCCGATCGACGAGTCGGAGCGCACGCCGGTGAAGTCCGCGATCGAGAAGATCGCCGACGAGGAGGGCCTCCGCGTCCTCGGCTGGCGTCACGTGCCGGTACGTCCCGACGAGGTCGGAAACCTCGCGCGACAGGCGATGCCGGCGATCGAGCAGCTCTTCGTCGACTCCGAGCGCACCGGCGAGAACGGATCGCCGCTGTCCGGCATCGCGCTCGACCGCCTCACGTTCCGCCTCCGCAAGCGCGTCGAGCGCGAGCTCGACGTGTACTTCGCATCGCTGTCAGCTCGCACGCTCGTCTACAAGGGCATGGTCACGACCCTCCAGCTGGAGCCGTTCTACCCTGACCTTTCCGACGAGCGTTTCGCCTCGAAGCTAGCCCTCGTGCACTCGCGCTACTCCACGAACACGTTCCCGTCGTGGCCGCTCGCGCAGCCGTTCCGCATGATCGCGCACAACGGCGAGATCAACACCGTGCAGGGCAACCGCAACTGGATGCGCGCGCGCCAGACGCAGCTGCACAGCGACCTGCTGGGCAACCTCCGCCCGCTGTACCCGATCGTCACTCCAGGGGCGAGCGACTCCGCTTCCTTCGACGAGGTCGTCGAGCTGCTCACGCTGAGCGGTCGCTCGTTGCCGCACGCCGTCATGATGATGGTTCCCGAGGCGTGGGAGAAGCAGACCGAGATCGACCCGGCACGCCGGGCGTTCTACGAGTACCACTCGATGCTCATGGAGCCGTGGGACGGGCCTGCCGCCCTGGTGTTCACCGACGGTTCGCTCGTCGGTGCGACGCTGGACCGCAACGGCCTCCGTCCCGGCCGCTATCTCGTCACCGACGACGGCCTCGTCGTGCTGGGCAGCGAGACGGGCGTGCTCGACATCGACCCCAGCCGCGTCGTCCGCAAGGGCCGTCTGCGTCCGGGCAAGATGTTCCTCGTCGACACCGTCGAGGGCCGGCTCATCGAGGACGACGAGATCAAGGCATCCCTCGCCTCGGCCGAGCCGTACGGCGAGTGGCTGGATGCCGGCCGCATCCACCTCAAAGACCTTCCGGAGCGCGAGCACATCGTGCACACCCCGGCCTCGGTGACCCGGCGTCAGCGCACGTTCGGGTACACGGAGGAGGAGGTGCGCATCCTGCTCACGCCGATGGCGAAGAACGGAGCGGAGCCGATCGGTGCGATGGGCTCCGACACTCCCGTCGCCGTGCTGTCGGACCGGCCGCGTCTGCTGTTCGACTATTTCACGCAGCAGTTCGCGCAGGTGACGAACCCGCCGTTGGACTCGATCCGCGAAGAGGTCGTCACCTCGCTCAGCCTGGGTCTCGGTCCGGAGCTCAATCTGCTGGAGCCCGGTCCGGAACACACGCGCCAGGTCGTGCTCGACTTCCCGGTGATCGACAACGACGAGCTGGCCAAGATCCAGCACATCGACCCTCGCCCCGGTCAGACCACGACGGTGACGATCCACGGCCTCTACCGCTTCGACGCCGGCCAGGATGCCATGCAGCGCCGTCTCGAGGCGATGTGCGAGGAGGTCAGCCAGGCGATCGCCGACGGCGCGAAGTTCATCGTGCTGAGCGACCGCGACTCCAACAAGGATCTGGCGCCGATCCCGTCGCTGCTCATGCTGTCCGCCGTGCACCACCACCTCATCCGTACCGAGAACCGGCTCAAGGTCGGTCTCGTCGTCGAGGCCGGTGACGTGCGCGAAGTGCACCACGTCGCGCTGCTCATCGGCTACGGCGCGAGCGCGGTCAACCCCTACCTCGCCATGGAGACGTGCGAAGACCTCGTGCGCAGCGGCATGATCACCGGGATCTCCGGCGAGAAGGCCGTTGGCAACGTGATCAAGGCGCTGGGCAAGGGCGTGCTGAAGATCATGTCCAAGATGGGCATCTCGACCGTCTCCTCGTACGCGGGAGCTCAGGCGTTCGAGGCCGTCGGCCTCGCCCAGGACTTCGTCGACCAGTACTTCACCGGAACCTCTTCGAAGCTCGGTGGCGTCGGCATCGAGGTCATCTCGGCGGAGAACCTGGCACGCCACCTCTCCGCATATCCGGAGGAAGGCGCGGTGCTGGCGCACGAGCGGATGTCGACCGGCGGCGAATACCAGTGGCGTCGCGACGGTGCTCCCCACCTCTTCAACCCGGACACCGTGTTCCGGCTGCAGCACTCGACGCGCAACCGCAGATACGACATCTTCCGCGAGTACACGGACCTCGTCGACAACCAGGCCGAGCAGCTCATGACGCTGCGCGGCATGTTCTCGCTGCGCACCGATGTGCGTCCTCCCGTGCCGATCGAGGAGGTCGAGCCGGTTTCCTCGATCGTGAAGCGGTTCTCCACCGGCGCGATGAGCTACGGCTCCATCTCGAGGGAGGCGCACGAGACGCTCGCCATCGCGATGAACCGGTTGGGCGGCAAGTCCAACACCGGCGAGGGCGGCGAGGACATCGACCGCCTCCTCGACCCGGAGCGACGCAGCGCCATCAAGCAGGTCGCCTCAGGCCGGTTCGGCGTGACGAGCATGTACCTCACGCATGCCACGGATCTGCAGATCAAGCTCGCGCAGGGCGCCAAGCCCGGCGAGGGAGGGCAGCTTCCTCCGGCGAAGGTGTATCCGTGGGTGGCGCGCACCCGTCACGCGACGGCGGGCGTCGGACTCATCTCGCCACCGCCGCACCACGACATCTACTCGATCGAGGACCTCAAGCAGCTCATCTACGACCTCAAGCGAGCGAACCCGCAGGCTCGTGTGCACGTCAAGCTGGTGAGCGAGACGGGCATCGGCGCTGTCGCGGCAGGTACCGCGAAGGCGTTGGCCGACGTCATCCTCGTCTCCGGTCACGATGGCGGGACGGGCGCGAGCCCGCTCAACTCGCTCAAGCACGCGGGTACGCCGTGGGAGCTCGGCCTCGCGGAGACGCAGCAGACGCTCATGCTCAACGGCATGCGCGACCGCGTCGTCGTTCAGGTCGACGGTCAGTTGAAGACCGGACGTGACGTCATCGTCGGCGCCCTGCTCGGCGCGGAGGAGTTCGGCTTCGCCACGGCGCCGCTCGTCGTCTCCGGATGCATCATGATGCGGGTCTGCCACCTGGACACGTGCCCGGTGGGCGTCGCCACGCAGAACCCCGTGCTGCGCAGCCGCTTCACCGGCAAGCCGGAGTTCGTTGTCACCTTCTTCGAGTTCATCGCCGAGCAGGTGCGCGAGTACCTCGCCGCCCTCGGTTTCCGCTCCATCGAGGAAGCGGTCGGACATGTCGAGATGCTCGACGTCGACCGCGCCATCGAGCACTGGAAGGCGTCCGGCCTCGATCTGGACCCGGTGCTGCACGGACCAGTCTTCGACGAGGACGCCCCGCGCAGCAACCGTCGGGCTCAGAACCACGAGCTGGAGAAGCACTTCGACGTCCGGCTCATCGAGAAGGCGTCGGACGTGCTCGACCACGGCGGCAGGATCGAGCTCACGCTGCCGATCCGCAACACGGAGCGCGCTGTCGGCACGATGCTCGGCCACGAGGTCACGCTGCGCCACGGCGAGCACGGCCTGCCGGCCGGATCGATCGACGTGACGCTCACCGGATCCGCAGGACAGTCCTTCGGCGCGTTCCTTCCAGGCGGCATCACGCTGCGCCTGGAAGGCGACTCGAACGACTACGTCGGCAAGGGCCTCTCCGGCGGACGGATCGTGGTGCGCCCCGACCGGTCCAGCGTGTTCCCGGCCGAGCGCAACGTGATCGCCGGCAACGTGATCGGATACGGCGCCACGCAGGGCAGCATGTTCATCCGCGGCACTGTCGGCGAACGCTTCCTGGTGCGCAACTCCGGCGCGACTGCCGTGGTGGAGGGCGTCGGCGACCACGCACTCGAGTACATGACCGGCGGTCTCGCCCTCATCCTCGGCACGACGGGACGCAACCTCGGTGCTGGCATGTCCGGTGGAACCGCCTACATCCTCGACCTCCGGGAAGAACGGGTGAACCGCGATTCGCTGGCGAGCGGCGAGCTCGAGCTCTCCGCCCTCGGCAGCGGCGACATCGAGATCGTGCGCGACCTGCTCGAACAGCACGTCGCCGAGACGGATTCGAGCGTCGCGAAGGGCCTGCTGGCCGATCTGGAGACGGCATCCGCCCGCTTCACCAAGGTGCTGCCGCGCGACTACGCGGCAGTGCTCGAAACCCGTAAGAACGCTGTCGACGAGGGACTCGACCCCGACGGCGACATCGTCTGGAACCGCATCATGGAGGTGACCGGCGGATGAATCTGTCTGACCCGAAGGGCTTCCTGCCCAGCGACAGAGGAGTTTTCGGCGGATGGACCCTGTCTGACCCGAAGAGCTTCCTGCCCAGCGACAGAGGAGTTATCCGTGGCTGACCCGAAGGGCTTCCTCAAGGTCACGGAGCGCGAGCTGCCCAAGCGGCGGCCGGTGTCCGTGCGACTGATGGACTGGAAAGAGGTCTACGAGGCGGGCGACCCGACCCAGCTCCGTCGCCAGGCCGGCCGCTGCATGGATTGCGGCGTCCCGTTCTGCCACCAGGGGTGCCCGCTGGGCAACCTCATTCCGGAGTGGAACGATCTCATGTGGCGCGGGGAGGGCCGCCAGGCCATCGAGCGGCTGCACGCCACGAACAACTTCCCGGAGTTCACCGGACGCCTGTGCCCTGCTCCCTGCGAGGACTCGTGCGTTCTCGGGATCAGCCAGCCGGCGGTCACGATCAAGCAGATCGAGCACGACATCATCGACCAGGCGTGGGCGAACGGATGGGTGCAGCCGCACCCGCCGCAGCGCCTCACCGGCAAGACGGTGGCGGTCGTGGGATCCGGTCCGGCGGGCCTCGCCGCAGCGCAGCAGCTCACTCGTGCCGGACACACCGTCGCCGTGTACGAGCGCGACGACCGCATCGGCGGTCTGCTGCGGTACGGCATCCCCGACTTCAAGATGGAGAAGAAGCACATCGAGTCGCGTCTGGCTCAGATGACGGCAGAGGGCACCCGGTTCCGCGCCGGTGTGAACATCGGTGTCGACATCAGCTGGGCCGATCTCAAGACGCGCTACGACGCGGTCGTGATCGCGACCGGTGCGATGGTGCCACGCGATCTGCCCATCCCCGGTCGCGATCTCGCCGGCGTGCACTTCGCCATGGAATACCTCGTGCAGCAGAACCGTGCCGGCGCGGGGGACCACGTGCCGACGCAGATCAGTGCCGAAGGCAAGCATGTGGTCGTGCTCGGCGGCGGCGACACGGGCGCGGACTGCATCGGCACGGCTCACCGTCAGAAGGCGGCGTCCGTCACGAACCTCGCGATCGGCCAGCAGCCGCCGTCGGAGCGTCCTGAGCACCAGCCGTGGCCGATGACGCCGACGCTGTTCGAGGTGCAGACCGCCCACGAAGAGGGCGGCAAGCGCGAGTTCCTCGCCTCCACCGTCGAGTTCGTGAGCAACGATGTCGGCGAGGTCGTCGCCGTGCGCGTCGCCGAGACGGAATACCTCGACGGACGTCGCGTCCCGAAGGCCGGCACCGAGCGGGAGATCCCCGCGGATCTCGTGCTGCTCGCCCTCGGCTTCACCGGTCCGGAGCAGGACACGCTCGCCGATCAGCTCCAGACGCCGTTCGATCAGCGCGGCAACGTGGTGCGCGACGGCGACTACCAGACGCAGGAACCCGGCGTGTTCGTCGCAGGCGACGCCGGCCGCGGTCAGTCGCTCATCGTGTGGGCCATCGCAGAGGGCAGGGCTGCAGCGGCTGCCGTCGACCGCTATCTTGAAGGAGACACCGCTCTTCCTTCGCCCATCAAGCCGACCGACCGCGGGATCACGATCTAGCGTTCGCGTCGCGGCCTCAGTGGCCGAATCACGCGCGCTTGCGCACAATCTACGGAGTACGAAGAAAAGCAATGAGACGAGCCAAGATCGTCGCCACGCTGGGCCCCGCCACGTCCAGTTACGAGAACATCCGAGCCATCATCGATGCAGGCGTCGACGTCGCCCGGATGAACCTGAGCCACGGCACCTACGACGTGCATGAGGCGGTCTACGCCAACGTGCGTCGGGCGGCCGAGGACTCGGGTCGTGCCGTCGCAGTGATGGTGGACCTGCAGGGGCCGAAGATCCGCCTCGGCAAGTTCGAGGGCGGACCCTACGACCTCGCCGAGGGAGATATCTTCACCATCACGACGGAAGACATCCTGGGCAACAAGGAGATCTCCTCGACGACGTTCAAGGGCCTGCCGCAGGACGTCAAGCCCGGTGATCCGCTCCTCATCGACGACGGCAAGGTGACGCTGCGTGTGCTGGAGACGGATGGCGTGCGTGTGAAGACGCAGGTCGTCGTTCCGGGCCCGGTCTCCAACAACAAGGGCATCAACCTCCCCGGTGTCGCGGTGAACGTTCCCGCGCTGAGCGCGAAGGACGAGGCGGATCTGCGCTGGGGTCTCAAGCTCGGCGCCGACTACATCGCGCTGTCGTTCGTACGCGACGCGTCGGACATCGTCCGCGTGCACGAGATCATGGAGGAGGAGGGCCGTCGCCTTCCCGTCATCGCCAAGATCGAGAAACCGCAGGCGGTCGACGCGCTCGAGGAGATCGTCGACGCGTTCGACGCGATCATGGTCGCCCGCGGCGACCTCGGCGTTGAGCTTCCGCTCGAGGCGGTGCCGATCGTGCAGAAACGGGCCGTGGAGATCTCTCGCCGCATGGCGAAGCCCGTCATCGTCGCGACCCAGGTGCTCGAGTCGATGATCACGAGCCCGCGTCCGACGCGCGCCGAGGCATCCGACTGCGCCAACGCCGTGCTCGACGGCACCGACGCGGTCATGCTGTCCGGCGAGACGAGCGTGGGGGAGTACCCGGTCGTCACGGTGCAGACCATGGCCCGCATCATCGAGTCGACCGAAGACCACGGCCTGGACCGCATCCAGCCGCTCGGCACGAAGCCCCGCACGCAGGGTGGAGCGATCACGCTCGCCGCCGCAGAGGTCGCCGACTTCGTCAACGCGAAGTTCCTCTGCGTGTTCACCGAATCGGGCGACTCGGCGCGCCGCATGTCGCGGTTGCGCTCGAAGATCCCGATGAAGGCGTTCACGACGAATGAGAACATCCGTCGTCGTCTGGCGCTCACCTGGGGCATCGAGTCCTTCCTCGTCGACCGGGTGACGCACACCGACCAGATGATGGGCCAGGTCGACGACGTGCTCATCGGCAAGGGCCTCGCCCAGGTCGGTGACAAGGTCGTCGTCATCTCCGGGTCCCCTCCCGGAATCTCCGGCTCGACCAATGACGTGCGCGTGCACGTCGTCGGCGACGTGCACAACGAGGCGGCGCCCGCGTACGCGGCGCTCAAGTAGCGCACGACGCGTCGCAGAACGCCCCGCACGGCATCCGCCTGCGGGGCGTTCTGCGCGTATCGGGCTGAGTGCCGGAGCGCGCAGAACCCGGCTGCTTCGACGGACTCAGCCGGCGGAGTCAGCGCCGGCAGCGTCGAGGACCGCGCGCACCTCGGCATCCGTCGTCTGCGTGAAGTCGTGGTACCACTGCCCGATCGCGAAGAATCCGTGCGGGCGTGCGACGCAGACGAACGTGTTGGCGTCCACTCCCCGTTGGGGCTCCCAGTCCGGGGGTGCGACGGGCACCGCGAGCACGACGGATGCCGCCCCCTTCGCCCGCGCGACAGCACACGCCGCACGGGCTGTCGCGCCGGTCGCGAGCCCGTCGTCCACGATGACGGCCGTCGTGCCGCTCAGCTCCAGCGGATGCCGTCCCTCCCGGAAGCTGCGCACCCTCCGCTCCAGTTCCCGCTGTTCGCGGTCCTCGACGCGTTCCAGCTCCTCGTCGGTGACGCCCATGATGCGGATCAGCCCGTCATCGAGCACCCGCACGCCCTCGCCGATGGCGCCCATGGCGACCTCTTCGTTGCGCGGAAGTCCCAGCTTGCGCACGAGGATCACATCCAGCGGTGCGTCCAGCGCCCGAGCGACGGGAGCTGCGACGGGAACCCCGCCCCGCGGTATCCCGAGCACGATCGGACTTCGCCACCGCTCCTTGTACTCGACGCATGCGGCGGCCAGTCGGCGACCCGCATCCAGTCGATCCTCGAAGATCATGCGCGTCCTTCCCGACGCAGCCTCACGCCTCGACGAGTCCGTCCCACGACCACTGCGGGATGGCCAGCCCCTGCGGAACCTCGTCAGCCGAGGCGTGATGCTGATACATCTCCGTCGTCGTCGCCCATGACCAGTAGTCGTGGAGCACGCTGCGCAGCCGCTCGTCGACGTCCAGCCCGACATCCGTCAGCGCCTGATCGAAACACTCGATCGCACGCAGGTTCATCTCTTCGTGCAGCCCGTTGCCGCTGTGCAGCCGCACGACGCCTGTCTCGTCTCCGTACCGGGAGGTGTACTCACGAGGACCGCCGAGCGCCTCGCTCCAGTACGCCGCGAGGCGTTCGATGTGATCGTCGCGATACCCGTGCCTGAAGGCATGGCTCACGACCTCGTCGGCCATGACACGTTCGTGCCAGGCCGCCGCGAGTCGCTGGAGGCCGGCCGTCCCGCCCGCCGCGTCGTACACCGTCGTCACGCCTGCGAGTTTACGGCGCGAGTACGGCTGCGGAACCGTCGCCGTTCCGCGATCTCGTGCGCGACACGATCCGGTGGCTCAGTACACGATGTCCGGATCGACGGGCGCCAGACCGGGGAACTTCGCGCTGCGTCCGTCGCCGGACGAGCGGCCGGTGAGGCGGCGGCCGATCCAGGGCAGCACGTACTCGCGATAGTAGGCGAGCGAGGGTCGGCGTCTGCCGAGGGGCTCCTGAGCGGCGACCTCGGCGACGCGCCACGACTCCGGCACGGCAACGCCGAGCGCCGTCAGCACGTTCGACGCCACCCTGGCGTGTCCGAAAGCGTTCAGGTGCAGCCGGTCGAGCGACCAGTACCGCAGGTCCCGCAGGCCGGCGTCGGCGAAGTTGTCCACGAACGTCACCCCGTGATCGGGGACGGATGCCCGCACCCGCTCCGCGAGCTCGTCACCTCGGCGCTGAACGGTGCGCCCGCCTGGCAGGTTGTCACTGGGGTTGGCGCCGCTGAGCAGCAGCACGTGGATGCCGGCATCCAGCGCCTTGCCGACGGCCTCGGCGGTCTGCGCTGCCACGTCATCGACGGAGACCCGCGGACGCATGATGTCGTTGCCGCCGCCGTTGATGCTGAGCAGCTGGGGGTGCATCGCGATCGCCGCATCCAGCTGCTCGCCGACGATGGGACCGAGCTTGCGACCGCGGATGGCCAGATTGGCGTAGAGCACCGGTTCGCCGACGGCGGCGGCCAGTCCGGTGGCGACCAGGTCCGCCCATCCGCGAACCCTGCCGTCCGGCAGCTCGTCGCCGACCCCCTCGGTGAAGCTGTCTCCGATCGCGACGTAGCTGCTGTACATGACTTCCACCGTATCGAGGCTGCGGACTGCGCGCTGCGAGGCTCCGTCGCGCTCGGAGGACCCGGACCGGCGGTACTATCGAGGAGGCCTCACGGCCCCTCGTCCGGTGTCACCGACGGGGACATCCGCCTTCGGAAGGACTACTCGAAGATGATCGCTCGGCCGCCGAAGGGCGAACTCGACAAGCGCATCGCCGGAGCCGTGTTCGTGGTGTTCTGGCTTGTCGCCATCGCCGCCTGGATCGTGGCGGGCGTGGCGCTCGGCGACACGGGCGCGTGGCAGCCGTTCGTCGTGGACGTCGGCATCGTGATCGCCAGCGTGGGCTTCGCCGCGCCGTTCCTCAGCACGGTGAAGGGCTTCGGGCTTGCACTGTTGTTCGGGCTCATCGCCGTCGCCGGTTTCGCGATCGGCGACTTCGGGCACATCGTGCCGCTCGTCTACTTCCTGCGCATCGTCGTGCCGTTCTTCGCGATCGTCATCGCACCGACGTTCAAGCTGGCGAACGGTGTGAAGGTCTTCGCCTGACGAGCCGGCCTCACCGAACTTGAAACGGCCCGGATACCCGAAGTGGCATCCGGGCCGTTCTGCGCGTTGCGCCACCCGAGCGCCGGCCGTCGGCGTGGGCGGTGCACTCCCGACGCTTCTGCGGTCCGCAACACGCTCCACAAGGCGGCGGCCCTGACGGCGCCGAACCCAACCACGCACCCTGCCGACCGCGGTGCGCCGGGCGCGAACCGGCGCTTCTGCACCCCGCAACACGCTCCACAAGGCGGCGGCCCTGACGGCGCCGAACCCAACCACGCACCCTGCCCACCGCGGTGCGCCGGGCGCGGACCGGCGCTTCTGCAGTCCGCAACACGCTCCACAAGGCGGCGGCCCTGACGGCGCCGAACCCAACCACGCACCCTGCCCACCGCGGTGCGCCGGGCGGGGACCGGCGCTTCTGCGCTCCGCGACACGCTCCACAAGGCGGCGGCCCCGACGGCGCCGAACCCAACCACGCACCCTGCCGACCGCGGTGCGCCGGGCGGGGACCGGCGCACAAGACAACGCAGACGGCTCAGAACTTGCGGGTGAAGGGGAGCGGCTTGCGCATGCGGATGAGGAGCAGCAGCGGGAAGACGATGTACGGCAGGTTGAACGCCAGGAACACGCCGGGGTTCGGGGTTCGTTCGGCGGCGGATCCGAAGAACTCGACGCCGAAGATCGGGATGCCGGTGAGCGAGATGATCATCGTCGCGTAGATGACGCTGGGGAGCTGGATCCAGTTCCATTTGCGCAGGATGGCGATGATGAGCAGCACGTAGAACGCGACGTAGACGAACGCGGACGTGCCGCTGATGAACCGCAGCCACACCGGATGCGACTGGTACAGCGGGTCGAAGTTGGACGCGTACCAGTAGTTCCACTGCACCAGGATGTTGGGGGAGTCCTTCACCTGGTCGAGGCCGAGTCCCTCGACGGAGTCACTGATGATGCACGTGACGATGAAGATCGCGAAGATCACGAGGAACAGGATGTCGATCGGCCGCTTGGACAGCGGCAGGTTTGCGGGGCGCGGCGACGACTCCGGCTGTGCGGACGGTGCAGGTGATGCCGATGGTGCGGGCCGTGCGGGCGCGGGGTCGGATGCGGCGCTCAGATCTCCCGTGGGTGTGGAGGGGGCAGGGGCTTGTGACATGGTGTGCAGACTATCGTCACGCCGGGTCGTTCAGGGCGTGGTGCGCCGCGGCGGGTCCGCTCGGTCGAGCGAACCCGCGATCTGGCGCGCCCGGCTCACCCGCGGGGTGAAGGCAGATCGATGTTCCAGTGCCGCGACACCGTGACGAAGTATTCCTCGCCATCGTCCGATGGATGCTCAGCCGGCCCCTTCGACACGCTGAAGCGGCTGATCACGCGCTGGGTTCCCTCCGCGTCGCCGTACAGCACGTCGACGAGCACGAAGTCCTCGCTCCGCACGCGGTCGACGACAGTGCGATACTCCTCCGACTCGGGATCGCGGATGGCCACCTGCACGAATCCGACGTATTGCGTCGACACGTAGATGTCCCGGGTGAGACGTCGGAAGTCTGCGGGATCCGCCGGCGGCTCCTGCGGACCCTTCGGGATGCTCCATCCGTGCAGCACGGCGAGACCGGATCCGACGTTGCGCACCGACAGCACGAGCGCCACGGCCGAGGCGTCGATCTGCATGCTCGCCCGGCCGCCCTTCACGACGAGCCAGCGGGAATCCATGAACCGCACCTTCTGCGTCTCGTCGCCGAAGGCCGACGGCAGGAGCAGGGGACGAAGGCCCTCCAGAAGCGCCCGTTCCGCGAGGCGCGCCGAACGGTTCGCCGAACGCGTGGCGGCGAAGGTCGCGAGTGCGAGCACGAGTGTTCCGATCGCCGTCCCGAAATCGGCGAGCACGGCCCAGTCCATGGGCACTCCTTCACGGTTTCGGCGTCGACGGACGCGGGATGCGACGGGCACGCACGCAACGAGTCTCGCGTCGACACCGGCCGGTGGCGGCAGAGAGCGCGATGCGCCGCGACAAGAGTGGCGCATTCCCGAGCCGGCACCGGGCGAACACGCCGACGGTCCGGCGCCGAGGTGGGCGCCGGGCCGTCGGGCGGATCGCCGGGACGGAGGGGACGCGTCAGACACGCCCCGTCATCGTCACGGCAGGTAGTACGTCGGGTTCGGCAGCTTGATCGTGCGGTCGGCGTGGCCGCCGATCAGGTCGCTGAACTGGTCGCCGTAGTTGGCCACGATGTCGTAACGGCCACCAGCTGACGATTCCACGTGCGCCCTGGTCTGCGACTTGTACTCGATGGTGGTGCAGCTCGCCGTCGCGCAGTGGATGTAGGACGGCTGCTGGGAGGCGCCGACCCCGGTCCACTTCGTGTAGTAGTTCGCCGCGGTGAACCCGCTGTAGCCGACGTTCGAGAGGTTGGCGAGCGTCGCGGCCTTCTGGTCGTCGTTGCGTCCGGTGAGTCCGATGACGGTGCAACCCGCCTTCTTGGCCGTCTCCTCGAGGGTGACCATGCCGGGGACGGCGGGGAACTTCTCGCCCTGTACCCAGACATCCTGTTCGGCGGGGTTGTAGTTGAAGTGCATGTCGCCGACTTCCATGTCGTACGTCCACAGCGTGGTGTCATCCGCGTCGAGGACGATGGCCGGGTTCCTGTGCAGCTTCTTGCCGAGGTAGCACTGCGCGGCGACGATCGGGGTCTGCAGGGCGACGATCCGCTTCATCTCGCTGATGTACGGCGAGCTGGTCTTGTTCGAGATGCCTGTTCCCGGGTCGCCGTAGTACGTGGCGATGGTCTTCTTCACCGAGTCGATGTTCGGGATGCCGTCACCCGGCTCGCTCGCGCCACTGGATCCGTCCGGCTTCATCGTGAAGTGGGTGCGGGGTGCCAGCCTGGGCTCGGAGACACCGGGCAGATCGGGCGATGGCAGATAGTAGGTGGGGTTGGGCAGCTTGAGGATGCTGTCCGCGTATCCGCCCTGCAGGTCGGACCACTGGTCGCCGACGTTGAGCGTGATCGTATAGCCGAGATCCTGCTCGATGTGCTTGCGAGTCAGTGCCTTGTATTCGACCGTCGTGCAGCTCGTCGTGGCACACGTGATGTACGAGGGCTGCTGCGATGCGCCGTTGCCCGTCCACTTCGTGAAGTAGTCGTCGGCGGTGAACGCGGTGTAGCCCACGTTCGTGAGGTTGCCGAGAGTGGCCGCCTTCTGGTCGTCATTACGACCGGTGAGGCCGAACACCGTGTATCCCATGGCGGCCGCCGCGTTCACGAAAGCGACCATGCCGGGGACGGCGGGGAACTTCTCGCCCTGTACCCAGACATCCTGTTCGGCGGGGTTGTAGTTGAAGTGCATGTCGCCGACTTCCATGTCGTACGTCCACAGCGTGGTGTCATCCGCGTCGAAGACGATCGCGGGCTTCTCTCCCTTGGCCACGGCTTTGGTGTACGTGTGCTGCAGCTGCGAGGTCGCCGTGGCGACGATGCGGCTCATCTCCGCGATGTACGGCGAGCTGGTCTTGTTCGAGATGCCTGTTCCCGGGTCGCCGTAATAGGTGGCGATGGTCTTCTTGACCGAGTCGATGTTCGGGATACCGTCACCGCCCTGTGTCGCTCCGCTGGATCCGTCCGGCGCCATCGTGAACTCGGTGCGCGGCGCGAGCTGTCCGTTCTGGCCGTGGCCGCCCTGTCCGTTGTCGTTGTGGCCCTGGCCGTTCTGGCCTTGTCCGTTCTGGCTCTGGGACTGGTGTCCTTGTCCGTTCTGCCCTTGGGTGGCGGTGCCCGACGGCAGCGCCTGCGCTCCGCTGGCGCCGACGAGTGTCAGCGCCAGGGCCAGGGCGGCCGCTGCTGCGATGCCGCCGACGGTTCCTGGACGAGTTCGCCAGGGTACTGCCGAATGATCCGACTTCCGGGGTTGCAGCATTGCTCCGCCTCTCGTTCACCCCACTTCGGGGGATGGGTTGCCGTCACCGACAACATAGGAGGAGCACAGCAGCCCCCGAAAGGGGCGTGCTCAGGAGAGCAGTGCCGGCGCACGAGACTCGGACGAGGCGCGGGCGACGCATGCAGTGCATGGCCGCGGGGGCGGCTCAGGGGAGCAGTGAGCCGGACGCGTCGGATCCGCGTCGCGCCCGGAGCCCGTCCAGTGCGGTGGTGAGCACGACCGAGCCCATGGCATCCGCGTCAAGGGTTCCCTCCGGTCGATACCACTCGACGAGCGAGTTGACCATGCCGAAGAGCAGTCGGGTGGCGACCGATGCATCGAGGTCGTCGCGCAGCAGGCCTTCCCGTTGCGCTCCCCGAACGACGTCGGCGACGCGACGGTCGAAGACGCGACGGCGTTCGACTGCCGCAGCCTCGACAGGGCTGTTGCCGCGCACGCGCAGCAGCAGCGTGACGTAGGGAAGCTTGTCGATCAAGACGGAGACCGCACCGGTGATGACATGCGCCAGCTGACCTGCTGCGGATCCGGTCCCCGCGTCGGGTTCGTCGATCACCCGTTCGAGTCCGGTCAGCGCCTCGTCGAGGGCGAGCGCGAGCAGCTGCTCCTTGGACTCGAAATGGTGGTAGAGGGCGGACTTCGTGAGGCCGAGCCGTTCGGCGAGATCCGCGACGGAGGTGGCGTCGTATCCCTTCTCGTTGAACAGCGCGACGGCCACTTCCAGCACCTGGTCCCTGTCGTAGCCGGGCCGGCCCCGGCGCGAGGGGACGGGGGAATCACCCTGCGGTGCTGTGCCGGCCACGCTCATGGCGTTCCCCTTTCTGCGGTGCGGGTGCTCGGCATCCGCTCCCTCCGCTGGCACGCGTCTGCCGCCGCGCACGACGTGCCGACGAGAGCGTTGCGCGCCGGCGGCTCACGTGGCAACATTACTGACCGATCGGTTGGGAATTCCCTGTCCGACACCCACATGGTAGTGGCGAACCGCTGGCGAACCGAGGATGACGATGTCCGACGCGTTTCTCGTCTCTGGGGTGCGAACCCCTGTCGGTCGCTACGGCGGCGCCCTGGCCGGCGTGCGTCCTGACGACCTCGCTGCGCTCGTGGTTCGAGAAGTGCTGACCCGATCGGGAGCGCCCGCCGACGCACTCGACGAGGTCTACCTCGGGGCTGCGAATCAGGCGGGGGAGGACAACCGCAACGTCGCGCGCATGGCCGTTCTGCTCGCCGGACTGCCGGACTCCGTGCCGGGGCTGACCGTCAACCGGCTGTGCGCGTCAGGCATGTCGGCCGTCGTGCTCGCCGGCCAGGCGATCAGGGCAGGCGACGCCGACCTCATCGTCGCTGGCGGAGTGGAGTCCATGACCCGCGCACCGTGGGTGCAGGCGAAGCCCGAGAAGGCGTGGGGCAAGCCGGGCGCCGCGTTCGACACGTCGCTGGGCTGGCGCTTCGTCAATCCGCGCCTGGTGTCGCGCGACAAGGCGACCTTCTCGATGCTGGAGACGGCGGAGGAGGTGGCGCGCCTCGACGGCATCACGCGAGAGGATGCAGACGCCTTCGCCCTGCGCAGCCATCGCCGGGCGGTTGCCGCTGTCGACGGCGGCCGATTCGGACCGGAGATCGTGCCCGTGCCGACAGCGCACGGTGATGTCGCGACGGACGAGGGACCCCGCCGCGACACGACGATGGAGGCGCTCGCCGCCCTGAGACCCGTGGTGGCGGCCGACGGCGTGGTCACCGCCGGCAACTCGAGCTCGCTGAACGACGGCGCATCCGCCGTGCTGGTCGCCAGCGGCGCGGCAGTCGAACGCCACGGGCTCGCGCCGCGCGCCCGCCTCGTGGCCTCGGCATCCGCAGCGCTCGCGCCGGAGATCATGGGGCTCGGTCCGGTTCCGGCCACTCAGAAGGCGCTGGCGCGTGCCGGCCTGACAATCGATGACATCGGCGCCGTTGAGCTGAACGAGGCGTTCGCGACGCAATCGCTGGCATCCGCCAGGCGGCTCGGGCTCGACCTCGACCGCGTGAACCTCGACGGAGGGGCGATCGCGCTCGGGCATCCGCTGGGATCGAGCGGATGCCGCATCCTCGTCACCCTGCTCGGCCGCATGGAGCGTGAGGACGCGCGCTTCGGGTTGGCCACGATGTGTGTGGGTGTCGGGCAGGGCACGGCGGTGATCCTCGAGCGAATGGACGGATGATCACGTGCAGAGCGGAATGCCGCACCCGAGAGAGCGAGTGCAGTGCGCGACGAAGGGAGCGAGGAATGAGTGAGATCCTGCCGAGCTATCTCCAGGATGCGTGGTGGCGTCCCGACCACGACGCGGATGCCGTCACGGTCTGCGACGCCTCGACCGGCGAACCCGTCGCGCGCGTCGGCACGAACGGCATCGATCTCGCCTCGGCCGTCGAGCACGCCCGCACCGTCGGGCAGCGCGGCCTCGGGGAACTGACCTTCCACCAGCGGGCGCTGCTGCTCAAGCAGTTCGCCCAGGCGCTCGGTGAGCGCAAGGACGAGCTTTACGAGCTGTCGAAGCACGCCGGCTCGACCGTGCGCGACTCGCTCAGTGATGTCGATGGCGGCATCGGCGTGCTGTTCGCATACTCGTCGAAAGGACGGCGCGAGCTGCCGAACACCCGGGCTTACCTCGACGGGCCGCCCGAGTCGCTGTCGAAGGACGGCTCGTTCCTCGGCCGGCACGTGTACACCCGGCTGCCGGGGGTGGCCGTGCAGATCAACGCGTTCAACTTCCCGATGTGGGGCGCACTGGAGAAGTTCGCCCCGGCGTTCCTGGCCGGTGTGCCGTCGATCGTGAAGCCAGCGACGCCGACCGCCTACGTGGCGGAGGCCTGGGTGCGCATCCTCGTCGAGTCCGGGCTGCTCCCCACCGGCTCCCTGCAGCTGGTCAGCGGGAGTGTGCCCGGCCTGTTCGACCTTGTGCGGCTCGGGGACCTCGTGAGCTTCACGGGCAGCGCGGCGACGGCCGACGGGCTGCGGAAGCAGGCTGATCCCGACGTGCGCTTCACGAGTGAGACGGACTCGATCAACGCATCCGTTCTCGGTCCGGATGCCGTGGCAGGCACGCCCGAGTTCGACGCGTACGTGCGGCAGCTGTTCGTCGAGCTGACGACGAAGGCCGGCCAGAAGTGCACCGCCATCCGGCGGGCTATCGTGCCGGCGGGAACCGTGGACGAACTCGTCGCAGCCGTCCGGACGATGGTCGAGGGGCGCGTGGTGATCGGCGATCCGCACGCGGAGGGTGTCACGATGGGGCCGCTGGTCTCGCTCGGCCAGCGCGACGAGGTGCTCGGCCGCGTTCGCGAGTTGCAGGATGCCGGCGGCACCCTGCTCATGGGCTCGACGGAGGCACCGGACGTCCTTCGAGCGGACGGCACGCGGGGTCCGGCTCCGGAGGGTGCCTTCGTCTCTCCGATGCTGATCGGCTTTACGGATGCCGCCACGCCCGCCGCACACCGGGTGGAGGCATTCGGCCCGGTGTCCACCGTGCTCACGTACTCGACGCTCGAGCAGGCCGCGACCCTCGTGAGCCTGGGCGGCGGATCCCTCGTGACGAGTGTCGCGACGCACGATCCCGATGTCGCCGTCGAGCTGTTCGCCCGAATCGCGTCGTACAACGGGCGCGTGCTGTTCCTCGACAGGGACGACGCAGGGACCTCGACCGGTCACGGCGCGCCCGTCCCGCACCTCGTTCATGGTGGTCCGGGACGAGCGGGCGGCGGCGAGGAACTGGGCGGGATCCGCTCAGTGCTGCACTACATGCAGCGCACGGCCGTGCAGGGATCACCTGACCTGCTGACGGCGCTCACGGGGGAGTGGCACCAAGGGGCGCGGGTCGAAGCCGGAGGACGGCATCCGTTCCGCAAGTCGCTCGACGAGCTGCGAATCGGCGATCAGATCGCGTCGGCATCGCGCGAGGTGACCCTGGACGACATCGAGACGTTCGCCCATTTCACGGGCGACACCTTCTATGCGCACATGGACGAGGAAGCGGCAGCCGCCAATCCGTTCTTTCCAGGACTCGTCGCGCACGGGTACCTGCTCGTGTCCTGGGCGGCCGGACTGTTCGTGGATCCGGATCCCGGCCCCGTCCTCGCCAACTACGGCCTGGAGGACCTCCGATTCCTGACGCCGGTCTCGCCGGGAGACGCCATCCGTGTGTCCCTCACGGCCAAGCAGATCACGCCCCGTGAGACGGACGACTACGGCGAGGTGCGCTGGGACGCCGTCATCCGCAACCAGCGCGACGAGACCGTCGCCACCTATGACGTGCTGACCCTCGTCGCCAAGCACGCCTCGGCGTCGCGAGACGAACCCGGTGCAGACGACCGCAGCACCGACGACCGACCCAGCCAGGAACTGCACGAGACGACGGGCGCATGACCAGCGGGCTCGACGGCGCACGGGAGGCACATCGCGGGATGATGCAGCGCGATCGGGCCTCGGCAGCGCTCGGCATGGTCGTCGAACGCGACGAGCCGGGTACGGCCGTCGTGTCCATGGTCGTGCGGGAGGACATGACCAACGGGTTTGCGATCACCCACGGCGGCCTGGTGTTCGCGCTCGCCGACACGGCCTTCGCCCTGGCCTGCAACGAGGACGAGCGAGTGACCGTGGCCGCCGGCGCCGACATCACGTTCCTCAAGGCGACGCACGCGGGGCAGACGCTCACCGCATCCGCCGTACGCCGCGTCGTTGCGGGTCGCGGCGGCCTGTACGACGTCACGATCACCGACGAGATCGGCGACGTCGTTGCGGAGTTCCGTGGGCGCTCCCTGACAACGGATCGCGTCGCAACGCGACCGTACGGCGCCGAGGGTGCGGCCACCGAGCCACCCGCCGCCCATCGCACGGCTTCACAGCCCACCACGGCGGCGTCCGATCTATAATAAGTGAACGATCGTTCTGTAAAGGAGCGGACGATGACGAGACTCCCTGACAAGGCACTGTCCGGCAGTACGCCCCTCGCGGCGGACACGGCACGCGTCGATCCTGCCGAGGCCGAGCGGCTGGCTGCCTTCGACGCGATCGTCGCGGCCGAGCAACGCGTCGAACCGCGGGACTGGATGCCGGACGCGTACCGCCGCACGCTCATCCGCCAGATCTCGCAGCACGCGCACTCTGAGATCATCGGCATGCAGCCGGAAGGCAATTGGATCACCCGCGCACCCAGCCTGAAGCGCAAGGCGATCCTCATGGCCAAGGTGCAGGACGAGGCCGGCCATGGCCTCTACCTCTACTCGGCCGCGCAGACCCTCGGCATCACGCGCGACGAGATGACCGAGCAGCTCATCGACGGCACCGCGAAGTATTCGTCGATCTTCAACTATCCGACCCCGACCTGGGCCGACATGGGTGCCATCGGCTGGCTCGTCGACGGCGCCGCCATCTGCAACCAGGTGCCGCTCTGCCGGGCGTCGTACGGACCATACGCCAGAGCCATGGTGCGCATCTGCAAGGAGGAGTCGTTCCACCAGCGGCAGGGATTCGAGATCCTGCTCACGCTCATGCAGGGCACGCACGCGCAACGCGACCTGGCACAGGAGTCGGTGAATCGGTGGTACTGGCCGTCCCTGATGATGTTCGGACCGCCGGACGAGAAGTCCACGCACTCCGCCCAGTCGATGGCGTGGAAGATCAAGCGGTTCTCCAACGACGAGCTGCGGCAGCGCTTCATCGGCATGCTCGTGCCGCAGGCGGAGGTGCTCGGCGTCACGCTGCCTGATCCGGAGCTGCGCTGGGACGAAGAAGCCTCGCGCTGGCACACCAGCGAGATCGACTGGAACGAGTTCACCGAGGTGCTCTCCGGGCGGGGTCCGCTGAACGCGCTTCGCCTGCGGAACCGCCGCGACGCGCACGAGGACGGCGCCTGGGTGCGGGAAGCCGCCGCGGCGTACGCGCGCAAACAGGCAGCGAAATCCGAACGGGAGGCCGCCTGATGAGCGCGCCAGGAGCATCCGACCGCGAGACGTGGATGCTGTGGGAGGTCTTCGTACGCGCGAACCGTGGCCTCAGCCACGTGCATGTCGGCTCGCTGCACGCACCGGACGCCGACCTCGCCGTGCGCAACGCGCGCGACCTCTACACCCGTCGCGGCGAGGGAGTGTCGATCTGGGTGGTCCCATCGGACGCCATCACCAGCAGCGACCCGGATGCCAAGGGCGCCTTCTTCGAGTCCGCCGCAGGCAAGAACTACCGGCACGCCCGCTACTACACGGCGTCGGAGGGGGTGCCGCACCTGTGACGGAGCCGAAGAACACCTACGCAGAGGCAAGGAGCGCGCCGGCGGTGTCGACGAACGCACCCGGGACGGCGAGCGAATACGCGCAGGCGGCGAGCGCCGAGACGGAGGTGCACGGCGCCGTCACCGTCGACCTGGTGCACCTGTCAGCGGAGCTGGAGGGCACGGAAGGCACGCCGGCCAGTGCAGAGATCGCCGAGTATGCGCTCTGGTTGGGAGACGACGCGCTCATCCTCGCCCAGCAGCTCGGCGGCTGGATCGCGAAGGCTCCCGAGCTCGAGGAGGACATGGCGCTGGCGAACATCGCCCTCGACCTCCTCGGTCACGCCCGCAGTCTGCTCCGCTACGCCGGGAGTTTCGACGGGCGCACCGAGGACGACCTCGCGTACTGGCGCGACGAGCCCGAGTTCCGCTCCGCCTGGCTGTTCGAGCAGCCGAACGGCGACTTCGCCCACACCATCGCCCGACAGCTTGTCGCGTCCGCCTACCAGTTCGAGCTCTACACGGCGCTCGCGGCCTCGACGGATGCCGCGCTCGCCGCCATCGCCGCCAAAGCGGTGAAGGAGGTCGACTACCACCGCGATCACGCCGTGCAGTGGACGCTGCGCCTGGCAGGCGGAACCGACGAGTCACGCCGTCGCATGACGGCGGCGCTGGCGGATGTCTGGCCGTATGTCGACGAGCTCTTCCGTGACGAACCGCCGGTGGATCGCCTCCAGGGTGTCGCACCGCTGCCGTCGACCTTGCGAACCGGATTCGACGACACCATCGACGCGGTGTTCGCCGAGGCGGGACTCACGATTCCCGACGTGCAGCAGTCATCCGCCGGGGGACGGCATGGCAGCCACTACCCATCGCTCGGCGTCATCCTGACGGAGCTGCAGGTGCTCGCCCGACGGCATCCGGGGGCGTCATGGTGAACGCGACACACTGTGCAACCGGGGCAGCTGCGCCGGAAGCGCACAAGACCCTGCGCGTGGAACGCACGGCCGATGAGCGCCGTGCATGGGAGGTCGCCGCGCGGGTCTGCGATCCGGAGATACCCGTGCTCACGATCGAGGATCTCGGCGTTCTCCGTGACGTCGCCCTTGAACGGGGACGCGTCACCGTCACGATCACGCCGACCTACTCGGGGTGTCCGGCCATGGCCGCCATCCGCGACGACGTCGCTCGTGCACTGGCCTCGGCCGGATTCGACGACGTCGACATCCGTCTGACGCTCGCGCCGGCCTGGACCACCGACTGGATGACGGATGACGGCAAGCGCAAGCTCGCCGAGTTCGGCATCGCCCCTCCGACGGGCAGAGCGCCGACGGGGGATCCGACGGTCGGCAGGGCACCCGTCGGACCGGTCAGACTGCAGCTGCGCGTGCGCTGCCCACACTGCGGATCCCTCGACACGCGCGAGATCTCCCGCTTCGGATCGACCTCCTGCAAGGCGCTGTACGAATGCCGCTCCTGCCTCGAGCCGTTCGACCACTTCAAGGTGCACTGATCGTGCGCCGTGCACTGTCGGGGGCACGCCGATGGCGGTGACCGAACCGCGTTCCACCGCTCAGGGAGACCAGACGGAGGCGGATCACGTCGCCGAGACCTTCCTGCGCGGCACCGTCGGAGGGCCGACCATCGGCACGCGTCGTCGTGCACGGTTCCATCCACTCGCCGTCTCGGAGGTGCGTGAGCTCACCGCGGACTCCGTCGAGGTGACGTTCGCCGTGCCCCAGGAGCTCAGCGGCGAGTACGACTACCTGCCCGGCCAGTTCGTCGCGCTGCGCACCACCATCGACGGCGTCCCGTTGCGGCGGTCCTACTCGCTGTGCCGACCACCGGAACCCGGATCGTTGAGCGTCGCGATCAAACGCGACATCGGGGGCGTTTTCTCCACCTGGGCGCAGACCGAGTTGAGGGTCGGCGACACGCTCGACGTGATGAGCCCGGAGGGCACATTCACGTCCTCCCTCGCCGATCTCGACGGCAAGCACCTGGCGGGCATCGCGGCCGGATCCGGGATCGCCCCGCTCATGGCGCTCGCGACCGCCGTGCTGTCCCGCTCCGACACATCGCAGTTCACCCTCGTCTACACGAACCGGTCGAGACGCGACGTGATGTTCCTGGAGGAGCTCGCGGATCTGAAGGACCGGCATCCGGCCCGCCTCGCCCTCCACCACGTGCTGTCGCGCGAACAGCGTTTCGCCCCCCTGCTGTCGGGACGCATCGACGAGCCGCGCCTGCGAACGATCCTGGATCAGCTGGTGCTGCCAGAGACCATCAGCGAGTGGTTCCTCTGCGGCCCGTTCGAGCTGGTGCAGCTCTGCCGCGACACCCTGGCGGACATCGGGGTGCCGCGGGAGCACATCCGTTACGAGCTGTACACGACGGGCGAGGGAGGTGCTCCGCAGGGCAGCGCGGGCAGATCCGTGGTCGTGAGAGAAGACGAACCGGTGGTCGACATCGACTTCACGCTCGACGGCCAGTCGTCGACCGTGCAGAGTCCGGTGGCAGCCAACGAGACCATCCTCAACGCAGCGCTGCGCGTGCGACCCGACGTCCCGTTCGCCTGCGCGGGCGGCGTGTGCGGCACGTGCCGCGCGCGACTGCTCGACGGATCCGTGACGATGACCGAGAACTATGCGCTCGAGCCGGACGAGCTCGAGCACGGGTATGTGCTGACGTGCCAGTCGCATCCGACGTCGGAGCGTGTGCGCGTCGACTACGACGTGTGAAGAAGAGCGAAAGAGGAGTACTCCGTGATCGACCTGCGCATCGACGACGACGTCGCACACATCACCCTCGACAACCCTGCCAAGCTCAACGCGCTCGACGAACAGGCCGTCCGCGACCTCAGCGAGGCATGCGCCGAAGCAGAGCGAGCGGATGTCCGTGCCCTCCTTCTGCACGGATCCGGCCGAGCCTTCTGCGCCGGCCGTGACATCTCGGATGTCGACCCGCGGAGCGACGACGTGATGGGCTATCTGGACGGATTGGTCACGCCGCTCCTGAAGCAGCTGTCCGCGTTCCCGGCGCCCACCTTCGCCGCGGCCCACGGAGCATGCCTCGGTGTGGGCCTCGGTCTGCTGATCGCGACGGATGTCGTCTACGTGGCCGACACCGCGAAGATCGGATCGCCCTTCGCCGGGCTCGGCGCCACGCTCGACTCCGGCGGCCACGCACTGTTCTACGAGCGTCTCGGAGCGCACAAGACGCTCGACCTCATCTACACGGGCCGACTCATGTCGGGATCGGAGGCCGTGCAATCAGGGTTGTTCTCCCGGGTGTTCCCGGCCGACGAGGTTCTTGCGGCGACCGAGGACGCCACGCGCAGGGCGGCGCACGGCGCCACAGCCGCCTTCCGCGCCAGCAAGCGGATCGTCGCCGAACTCCGCGAGCAACGGCTGGGGCTGTGGGCTGCCGTCGCGGCGGAGAACGTCGCCCAGACCGCGCTGCGCGACACCGACGACTACCGGGAGGGATTCGCCGCGTTCCAGGAGAAACGGGAGCCGGTCTTCCGCGGGCGATGAACCCGCACTGACCCCCTAATGGGGGAGAGCGGATTCCTTGCCGCACCAGGAAGCACGCGACACGTCACAGGCGTCGATCGCCACGGCCTTTCCGCCGGTGCAGCCCGCGCCCCGGGATGTCCGGCATCCGCAGCAGCGCGATCGCATGGTGCAGCGTCCGGCGACCGAAGACATCCGGGGCGCCACGAACCGCGGCACGCGGCGCGAGGCACGGGAGTCGTTCTTGACCAGCGATCGGAGCGAGGAGCCGGCGACCAGAGGCATCCGCGGCGCCGCCACACGCATGGGCATGCGGATGCGGCCCTCGAAGTCCGAGCGCGCCGAACGCAATTACACGCATGCCGTCAGCCAGCGCTGGGCGGCCCCGCGCACGATCGTCGTCGCGAATCCGAAGGGAGGCGACGCCGACGGTGGCGCTTCTCGCCGCCGTCTTCGCCACGCACGGCACGTCCGCGGTTCTCGCGTGGGACAACAACCAGACCCGCGGAACGCTCGGATGGCGCACCGAGAAGGGACAGCACGACGCGACGATCCTCGACCTGCTGCCCGGCATCCAGCACCTGCTCGGACCGGATGCGCACTCCGCAGACTTCGACCGGTTCGTGCACCACCAGAGCCGAGACCGCTACGACGTGCTGCGCAGCAAGCCCAGCCTTCTCGCACACGAGCAGCGCTTCGATGCGGGGAACGTGGATGCCATCCACGCGGTCGCCGCGAACTACTACCGGCTCATGGTGATCGACACCGGCAACGACGAGTCGGGTCCGATGTAGCTGCGTTCCCTCGACCATGCTGACCAGCTCGTGGTCGCGACGACGACCCGCGACGATCATGCGGAGGCGGGCGCCCTGATGCTCGAGGCGCTGACCCGGCGCGGCGATCGGTACGCGCACCTCGCTGCGAACGCCGTCGCCGTGATCTCCCAGGCTGATCACAGCGCGAAGCGTGCCGAGCTGTCGCGCCTCATCTCCGGATACCGGCAGCTCACCCGTGCGACCGTGAAGATCCCGTTCGACGCCGGCATGGTCGACGGAGTGCTCGACCTCGCCTCGCTGCGCCTCACGACACAGCGCGCGTGGCTCGCCGCTGCCGCCGCCGTTGCCCAGGGGCTCTGACTCGCATCGGGGCGCGAATGCGCGTCAGTCCGCATGCGCGAACGCGATGCGGGCCGCAGACCGCCCGAATCAGGCCACGCCAGGTCTCGTCGGGACCCTGACTCGGTTGCTGCGTGCGATGCGAACGTGGTGCCGGTGGTGGGACTCGAACCCACACGCCCTTTCGGACAAAGCATTTTGAGTGCTCCGCGTCTGCCATTCCGCCACACCGGCCTGCCGCACGCCGCGCTCCACCCTATCGCGGCCGGAGCCCCCTCAAGAGCGCACGCTGGGATCGCGACTGCGCCACTCGCTGACTCGATCGGTCGGGGCACCCGAGCCGGTCCATGACCCAAACACCGATCGCTCATGTCGTAGGCTTTATCTCCGTGACAGACACTGAGAACACCGCTGCACCGCGACGCGTCGTCGTTGCGGAGGACGAATCGCTGATCCGTCTCGACATCGTCGAGATCCTGCGTGACAACGGGTTCGAGGTGGTCGGCGAAGCGGGTGACGGCGAGACCGCTGTGGCACTCGCGACGGAGCTGCGCCCCGACCTCGTCATCATGGACGTGAAGATGCCGCAGCTCGACGGAATCTCGGCGGCCGAGCGTCTGTCCAAGGACCACATCGCCCCGGTCGTCCTGCTCACCGCGTTCAGCCAGAAGGAGCTCGTCGAGCGGGCCACCGAGGCAGGAGCCCTCGCGTACGTCGTCAAGCCCTTCACGCCGAACGATCTGCTGCCGGCGATCGAGATCGCACTCGCCCGCTACGCGCAGATCATCGCGCTGGAGGCCGAGGTCGCCGACCTCAACGAGCGGTTCGAGACCCGCAAGCTGGTGGACCGCGCCAAGGGCCTGCTCAACGAGAAGATGGGCCTCTCGGAGCCCGAGGCCTTCCGCTGGATCCAGAAGGCGTCGATGGACCGCCGCCTGACCATGCACGATGTCGCCAAGGCGATCATCGACCAGCTCGCACCCAAGAAGTAGCGCGACGGCCACCGCTGGAAGCTGGTTTCGACCAGCCCAACCAGCGAGCGCGGTTGTCCGACCAGCGACGGGGTGCCGCTAAACGCGATCCTTGATGAGGTTCGTGATGCGGATCGTCGAACATCTGCGACCCCTGTCGTCCGTGACGGCGATCTCGTGGGTGGTGAGCGTGCGGCCCAGATGAACGGGCGTGCAGACGCCTGTGACGATCCCGCTCGTCGCCGACCGCGTGTGCGTGGCGTTGATCTCGATCCCGACCGCCAGGCGGCCCTCGCCGGCCCAGAGGTTGGCCGACATGGATCCGAGGGTCTCGCCGAGCACCACGTAGGCTCCGCCGTGGAGCAGATCCGCGGGCTGCGTGTTGCCCTCGACGGGCATCGTCGCGACAGCCCGATCGACCGAGAACTCGATCATCTCGATGCCCATCTTCGCGGCGAGAGCGCCCATTCCGCGGCGCCGTACGTACTCGAGTGCGTCGGGTGCGGCATCCGCTCCGCTGCTCTGCGACATGGGACTCCTCGGGGTATGCCCACGTGCAGTTCCGGGGCCGGATCGGGGTGTCCGAGGCCGCTTGTAGGCTGGCACGCGTGTCGGACTCGGAAAAGCCTACCCTCCTCATCGTCGACGGCCATTCGCTGGCCTTCCGGGCGTTCTACGCGCTTCCGGTCGACAGTTTCACCACGCGCGACGGACAGCACACGAACGCGATCCACGGGTTCCTCTCCATGCTTCTCCTGCTGCTGCAGAACGAGCGCCCGACCCACCTCGCCGTCGCATTCGACGTGTCACGCCACTCGTTCCGCACCGACGAGTACGCGGAGTACAAGGGCACCCGCGGCGCGACGCCGCCGGAGTTCTCCGGACAGGTCCCGCTGCTGCAGGACGCACTGAAGGCGATGAACATCCCCGTCATCGAGAAGGAGGGGTTCGAGGCCGACGACATCCTGGCCACCCTCGCGGCAGAGGGGGCCGACCAGGGGTATCGCGTGCTCGTGGTCTCCGGCGACCGCGACACGATCCAGCTCGTGAACGACGACGTCACGCTGCTCTATCCGAACGTGCGCGGCGTCTCCGAGCTCAAGCGCTACGACACTGCGACCGTGCTCGAGCGATACGGCGTTCCGCCGGAGAAGTATCCCGAGATCGCGGCCCTCGTCGGCGAGACCAGCGACAACCTTCCCGGGATCGACAAGGTGGGGGAGAAGACCGCCGTCAAGTGGGTGCTGCAGTACGGCGACGTGCAGAACCTCATCGACCACGCCGACGAGATCAAAGGCGTCGTCGGGCAGAACCTGCGCGACCAGAAGGAGAAGGCGCTGCGCAATCGCAGGCTGAACCAGTTGGTGCGCGACGTTGAGCTGCCCGTCGGGCCATCCGATCTCGTGCGCCGGCCGATGAACGAGCAGGCCGTCCGCGACCTGTTCGCGAGGCTCGAGTTCCGCACGCTTCTGGAGCGCGTGTTCAAGCTGATCGACGGCGACGGCTCGGACAGCGGCGCTGTCACCGGTTCGCACGCGAACGCCGTCACCGCGCCCGACGTGCAGGAGCTGGAGGGCGACGAGCTGAGCGGATGGCTGGCCGCGGCATCCGCAGACGGCTCACGTCCGGTCGCCGTGCAGCTCGACTCCGCCGGCACGCGCATCGCCGCCGTCGGGCTCTCCGTGGCCGACGCGTCGGTCCTGGTGCGTCCCGACGAGGACGGCACCTGGGGCGACGCACTCCGCGGATGGCTGGCCTCGCCGTCCCCGAAGCAGTTCTACGACGCCAAGAACCAGCTCAAGGCACTCGGCGCCGCCGGCATCGTCGTGAACGGGCTCGCATTCGACGCCAGGGTGGCGATCTGGCTGGGCAACCCGAACCGCACGCCGAGCGGACTCGGCGACCAGGTGTACGAGGTGCTCGGCGAGCAGATGCCGCAGTCGGATCCGGCGCAGCTCGTTCCCGAGGTGGAGCCGATCGGCGCAGCGACGGAGGCGTGGTACGTGCACCGGCTCGCGGAGGCCGTCTCCGCCGGCCTCGAGGACGGCACGCGCAGGGTGCTGGAGACCATCGAGCAGCCCGTGTCCGGTGTGCTCGCGCGCATGGAGCTCAACGGCGTCGCCATCGACTCCGACATCCTCCGCACGCAGCGCGAAGAGCTCACCGTGCGGGCGGACGGCCTCGCGCAGGCCGCGTACACGGAGATCGGCCACGAGGTGAACCTCGGATCCCCGAAGCAGTTGCAGCAGGTGCTCTTCGACGAGCTGGGCATGCCCAAGACCCGGTCAACGAAGACCGGCTACTCCACGGATGCCAACTCCCTGGCCGACCTGCAGGAGAAGAACCCGCATCCGTTCCTCGATCTGCTGCTGCAGCACCGTGATGCCACGAAGCTCAAGCAGATCATCGAGACGCTGGAGAAGTCCGTCGGATCCGACGGTCGCATCCACACCACGTACGACCAGACCGGCGCCTCAACGGGACGTATCTCGTCGAACGACCCCAATCTGCAGAACATCCCCGTGCGCACGGAGGTCGGCAAGCAGATCCGTTCGGCGTTCATCAGCGGAGCCGAGTTCGACACCCTGCTCACCGCCGACTACTCCCAGATCGAGATGCGCATCATGGCGCACCTCTCCGAAGACGCCGGCCTGATCGAGGCGTTCAACGCCGGCGAGGACCTGCACCGCTTCGTCGGGGCCCGCATCTTCGGCGTCGCACCTGAAGACGTCACGCCCATCATGCGCACGAAGGTGAAGGCCATGTCGTACGGCCTGGCGTACGGGCTCAGCGCGTTCGGGCTCTCCAAGCAGCTGCGGATCGAGACGGCGGAGGCCCGCCAGCTGATGACGGACTACTTCGCCCGGTTCGGCGCCGTGCGCGACTACCTGCGCGACGTGGTCGAGAAGGCGCGCGTCGACGGGTTCACCGAGACGATCTACGGTCGGCGCCGTCCGTTCCCCGATCTGGTGAGCACGAACCGCGTGCTGCGCGACAACGCCGAGCGGGCGGCGCTCAACGCGCCGATCCAGGGTTCGGCCGCCGACATCATGAAGATCGCCATGATCGGCATCGACTCCGACATGCGCGAGGCGAGTCTCGAGTCGCGTCTGCTGCTGCAGGTGCACGACGAGCTCATCTTCGAGGTGAAGGCGGAGGAGTGGGATGCCCTCTCCGCCATCGTCACCACGCGGATGTCCGGCGCCGCCGAGCTGCGCGTGCCGTTGACGGTGCAGGTCGGCGGCGGTCCGAACTGGGACGCCGCCGCGCACTGACCGGCCAGCGCTCACGCGGCGCTCACCTCAATCGCCTTTATCGCGGCTGCGACACTCACAGGCTCAATCGGCTCGACCACGTGAACGAGTTCCCGCGGCACTCACCTCAATCGCCTTTAGGCTGGCACGCATGACCGATCAGGAACAGGAACGGACTCCCACCCCCATCGACACGATCGCTGAGGAGTGGGTGGACACCCAGCTCGAACTCTTCCCGGAGATGCACGTCTATCTGGGACGTCCCGGACGCGAGGGCGAGTACGCCGACTACTCCCCGGAGGGGGCTGCACGCGCCGCTGAGGCCGCGGCATCCGCGCTCCGTCGCATCGAGGCGGCGGAACCCGTCGATGACATCGACCGCGTGACCAAGCTCGACCTGACACGCGAACTGCGTCTCGAGGCCGAGAAGCACGCGGCCGGCTTCGAGCAGCGCGACCTCAACGTGATCGCCTCTCCCGTGCAGGGGCTGCGCGACATCTTCGACCTCGCACCCACGGCATCCGTCACGGACTGGGAGGCCATCGCCACCCGTCTGCACAATCTGCCGAACGCCATGCGCGGCTACATCGCGACCCTGCGCAGCGGCATCCACGCCGGCAACGTGCCGGCCATCAGGCAGGTGCGCGAGGGCGTCGCCCAGGCGAACAAGCAGGTCGCGCCGAGCGGTTTCTTCTTCACGCTGGCCGAGAAAGCCAAGGGCGACGGCGTCGACCTTCCCGACTCGCTGAAGAGCGATCTGCGCAAGGGCGCGACGGAGGCGGCAGCGGCGTACGGCGAACTCGCCGTGTTCCTCGAGGACGAGCTCGCCGTGCACGCGCCAGAGCAGGATGCCGTCGGCCGCGACATCTACTCCATCGCGTCCCGCGGATTCCTCGGCGCGACCGTCGACCTCGACGAGACGTACGAGTGGGGCGTCGAGGAACTGCGCCGCATGGTGGACGAGCAGGAGTCGATCGCGCGCGAGATCAAGCCTGGCGCATCCGTCGCCGAGGCGATCGCCTTCCTGGACGGCGACGCGTCGCGAAAGCTACACGGCACAGACGCGCTGCAGCGATGGATGCAGGAGACCGCCGACCGTGCCGTTGCCGAGCTCAATGGAACCCAGTTCGACATTCCGGAGCCGTTGCGCCGGATCGAGTGCATGATCGCGCCCACCCAGGAGGGCGGCATCTACTACACGCCGCCGACCGACGATTTCTCGCGTCCCGGCCGCATGTGGTGGAGCGTGCCGGAAGGCGTCACCGAGTTTGACACCTGGCGTGAGCTCACGACCGTGTTCCACGAGGGCGTTCCCGGACACCACCTGCAGTGCGGCATCGCCATCTACAACTCGGCGCAGCTCAACACGTGGCGACGCAATCAGTTCGTGTCCGGCCACGGCGAGGGCTGGGCGCTGTACGCGGAGAGGCTCATGGAGCAGCTCGGCTACCTCGACGACCCGGCCGACCGGCTCGGCATGCTCGACGGCCAGCGGATGCGCGCGGCCCGCGTCGTCCTCGACCTCGGCGTGCACCTCGGCAAGCAGCGCCCAGACGGCCAGGGCGTCTGGACGGGCGACTACGCGTTCGAGTTCCTCGGCCAGAACGTCAACATGAACGAAGGCTTCGTGCGCTTCGAGGTGAACCGCTACCTCGGATGGCCCGGCCAGGCACCCTCGTACAAGATCGGCCAGCGCATCTGGGAGCAGCTCCGCGACGAGTCCCGGCGCCGCGACGGGGATGCGTTCGACATCAAGGCGTTCCACAAGAGGGCGCTGGACATCGGCGGCGTCGGTCTCGACACGCTGAAGACGGCGCTGCTCGGCTGACGGGTCCGACCGTGCCCGTTCCCGCCGCATGGTGGGCCTCCGCTGCCGACAACGTCGTGAACGCCGTCGGCAGCGGGGCGACGGGGCTGTCGTCGCAGGATGCTGCGGCTCGCCTGCGCACGCTGCGCGCGGCATCCGGTCGTCGGCGTCACGCGCTGAGCTGGCCGCGGCTTCTGCTCGCGCAGTTCACGTCGCCGATCCTGCTCATCCTCGTGGTGGCCACCGTGCTCTCGATGGCGCTCGGGGATCTCGTCGACGGCGGCATCATCATCGTCATCCTGCTCGCCAGCGGACTGCTCGGATTCTGGCAGGAGTACCGTGCGAACACGGCGGTGCACGCGCTGATGGCGAGCGTTCAGGTGAGTGTCACCGTCGTCAGAGACGGCGCCGACGTCGACGTTCCGGTCGACGACGTGGTGCAGGGCGACGTCGTGCGTCTCGGCGCGGGCAACGTCATTCCGGCCGACTGCAGGCTCCTGTCGAGCTCCGACCTGCTGGTCGACGAGTCCGCACTCACCGGGGAGTCGTTCCCCGTTGAGAAGGATGCCGCCTCTCGCGTTCTCGACGACACCGCACTCTCCGCGCGCACCACGGCCGTCTACCTCGGCACACACGTCGTCAGCGGGACCGGTCTCGCCGTCGCGGTGGCCGTCGGACGGGACACCGAGCTCGGGCACGTGTCCACATCCCTCGCGCTGAAGACGAAGCCCACCGCCTTCGAGGCCGGAACGTCACGTTTCGGCGGGCTCCTCGTGTGGGTCATGCTCGCCCTCGCCGTGTTCGTGCTCGTCGTCAACTGGGTGTTCGGCCGCAACTGGGTCGACTCCCTCTTGTTCGCTCTCTCGCTGGCAGTCGGCATCAGCCCGCAGATGCTGCCGGCGATCATCTCGTTGTCCCTGGCCACCGGAGCCAGGCGCATGGCGTCCAAGAAGGTGGTCGTCAAGCGGCTCAACGCCATCGAGGACCTGGGAGCGGTGACCGTGCTCTGCACGGACAAGACGGGAACGCTCACCCAGGGTGCCGCGCATCTGGACGGGCACCTCGACCTCGACGGCACGGCGTCGGATGACGTGCTCCGGCTCGCCGTGCTCAATGCCGGCCTGCAGTCATCGTTCGTCAATCCGCTGGACGATGCGATCCTTCAGACCGCTCGCCCGCCCGTGGATGCCGCGGCGCTCGGCGAGTGCCCGTACGACTTCACGCGCAAGCGGCTGTCGGTCCTCACCGACGTCGACGGATCTCCCACCCTCATCGCCAAGGGAGCCCTCGACGGCCTCATCGCCGCGTCGGTCACGGCACGGATCGGCGGACGCGACATCGCGATGTCGGACGCGGCCGACGGCATCCGCTCCCGCTTCGAGACCCTCAGCGCTCACGGCTATCGGGTGGTCGGCATCGCGACCAAGCGCATGCCGCCTGGCACGACGCGCATCACGGCATCCGACGAGTCGGACCTCACGCTGGTCGGCCTGCTCACCTTCTTCGATCCACCGAAGCAGAGCGCGACGGATGCCATCGCCGACCTGGCCGACCTCGGCGTCGGCGTGCGAATGATCACCGGCGACAACCGTCTCGCCGCGGCGTCGACGGCCGGAGCCGTCGGGCTGCGCACCGGAACGGTCCTCACGGGCACTGCCATCGACGCGCTCGACGATGCGGCACTCGCGTCGGCCGTGCGCGACTGCGACGTGTTCGCGGAGGTGGAGCCCGCGCACAAGCGTCGCATCGTGACGGCGCTGCGGGCGTCGGGGGAGTGCGTCGCGTTCCTCGGCGACGGCATCAACGACTCTCCGGCGCTGCACGCCGCCGACGTCGGTATCTCCGTCGACACGGCCGTCGACGTGGCGAAGGAGGCGTCGAGCGTCGTGCTGATGGACAAGGGCCTCGGCGTGGTGTGCGACGGGGTGCGGCTGGGGCGCGAGACGTTCGCGAACACGCTGAAGTACATCCGGGTCACGACGAGCTCCAACTTCGGCAACGTGCTGTCGATGGCGGCCGCGAGCCTGTTCCTGCCGTTCCTGCCCATGCTGCCGCGGCAGATCCTGCTGCTCAACTTCTTGGGCGACCTGCCGTCGATGGCGATTGCGGGCGACCATGTCGACCATGAGCTGGTGGAGCATCCGGGCGCCTGGAGCCTGAGCGAGATCCGCACGTTCATGGTCATCTTCGGCGCGCTCTCCACCGTGTTCGACCTGATCACGTTCGCCGTGCTCGAGTGGGGGCTGCACGCCCGCGCCGCCGAGTTCCACACGGGATGGTTCGTGCTCTCTGCCGTGACCGAGATCCTCGTCATGATGTCGCAGCGCACCCGCCGGTTCCTGTTCCGGTCCCGTCCCTCGGCGCTGTTGCTCGGGCTCGGCATCCTGGTCGCCCTGATCGCGATCCTGCTGCCGTCGCTGCCGTTCATCGCTCGGCCGATGGGTTTCGTGTCGCTCTCGCCGGCGCTGATCCTCGCGCTCGTCGCCATCGCGCTCGCCTACATCGCGACCAACGAGCTCGTGAAACACGCCTACTACCGGTGGATCCGTCCCCGGCTCGTCGATCGACGCCCTGGGCCGCCGGCAACCACGTCATCCCGGGCGAGCGCGACCAGGCCGCGCGCTTAGGGTGTCGGAATGGCGCGCCGTCCCGACCTCACCGCCCTGGAGCGGCATCTCGACGACGCGGCGAACCGACTGCTCGACCGCGCGCCGACGAGCCGCGCGTGGGCCGGGCTCGTCGAGTTCCTCGTCTTCGGCGCCAAGCAGGCGTGGGCGTGCGTGTTCGGGGCAGCGCTGCTGGCCGTCATCCTGGCCGCGCGGCTCTGGTATCCGCCCGACGCGGTGCTCGCACGCAACGATGCCCTGACGATCGCAGCCATCCTCATCCAGATCGCCATGGTGTGGGGCGGCCTGGAGACGTGGAGCGAGCTGCGGGTGATCGTGGTGTTCCACATCGTGGGCACCGGCATGGAACTCTTCAAGACGGATGTCGGTTCCTGGAGCTACGACCCCGGCGGCGTGCTGCACATCCTGGGCGTTCCGCTGTTCACCGGCTTCATGTACGGCGCCGTCGGGTCGTACCTGGTGCGTGTGTACCGACTCTTCGATCTGCGCTTCACGAGGTATCCGCCGCGCTGGCTGACCGCGATCGTGGCGGCGGCGATCTACGCCAACTTCTTCACGCAGCACTTCATGGTCGATCTGCGCTGGGTGCTGCTCGCCGCCGTCCTGGTCGTGTTCGGCGCATCGATGATGCAGTTCCACGTGTTCCGCCGCAGATTCCGGATGCCGCTGGTCGCCGCATTCGCGCTCGTCGCCTTCTTCATCTGGCTCGCCGAGAACATCGCGACCTACTCGCACGCCTGGACGTATCCGGATCAGGTGGACGGATGGCATCCGGTCTCAGCAGCCAAGCTCGTCTCGTGGTTCCTGCTGATGATCATCTCCGTCGTGCTGGTCACCTGGGTGTACCCGCCGCGCCGGCCGGATGCCGAGGCCGTGGCATCCGTCCGTCCGGAAGTGGACTGAGTCGACGCTCGCGCGGCGCGGAATAGCGGAGCCGGGAGGAGCGTTGTTGCGGATGGCTGCCGGAGAACGGTAGTCTGGAGAGTCACTTTTGTGACGGTCCTATTCGCCTGCCCGGCAAAATTCCAACTGAAGCATTATTTCCGGGCCTGATTCATGTCCACACTGGAGTACCCACTCAATGACAACCGCAACGACCGACAAGAAGGCCAAGCAGGTCGCGATCAACGACATCGGCTCGGCCGAGGACTTTCTTGCAGCGGTCGAGAAGACTCTGAAGTTCTTCAACGACGGTGACCTTATCGAAGGCACCGTTGTGAAGATCGACCGCGACGAGGTTCTCCTCGACGTCGGATACAAGACCGAGGGTGTGATCCCCTCCCGCGAACTTTCGATCAAGCACGACGTCGACCCCAGCGAGGTCGTCGGCGTCGGCGACACCGTCGAGGCCCTCGTTCTCCAGAAGGAGGACAAGGAAGGCCGCCTGATCCTGTCCAAGAAGCGCGCGCAGTACGAGCGTGCGTGGGGCGACGTGGAGAAGATCAAGGAAGCCGATGGCGTCGTGACCGGTTCGGTCATCGAGGTCGTCAAGGGCGGCCTGATCGTCGACATCGGACTGCGCGGCTTCCTGCCGGCGTCCCTGATCGAGTTGCGCCGCGTGCGCGACCTCACGCCGTACCTGGGACAGGAGATCGAGGCCAAGATCCTCGAGCTCGACAAGAACCGCAACAACGTCGTGCTGTCCCGCCGCGCCCTGCTGGAGCAGACGCAGTCCGAGAGCCGCTCGACGTTCCTCGCGAACCTCCACCCGGGCCAGGTGCGCAAGGGCATCGTGTCGTCCATCGTCAACTTCGGCGCGTTCGTCGACCTCGGCGGTGTCGACGGTCTGGTGCACGTCTCCGAGCTGTCCTGGAAGCACATCGAGCACGCCAGCGAGGTCGTCGAGGTCGGCCAGGAGGTCACCGTCGAGGTGCTCTCCGTCGAGCTCGACCGCGAGCGTGTCTCCCTGTCGCTCAAGGCGACGCAGGAGGACCCGTGGCAGGTCTTCGCCCGTACGCACGCCATCGGCCAGTTCGCTCCCGGCAAGGTCACGAAGCTCGTTCCGTTCGGCGCGTTCGTGCGCGTCGCGGACGGCATCGAGGGCCTCGTGCACATCTCCGAGCTGTCGGGCAAGCACGTCGAGCTCGCCGAGCAGGTCGTGTCGGTCGGCGACGAGGTCTTCGTCAAGGTCATCGACATCGACCTCGAGCGTCGTCGCATCTCGCTGTCGCTGAAGCAGGCGAACGAGGGCGTCGACCCCGAGGGCACCGAGTTCGACCCGGCGCTCTACGGCATGCTCACGGAGTACGACGAGCAGGGCAACTACAAGTACCCTGAGGGCTTCGACCCCGAGACGGGCGAGTGGACGGAAGGCTCCGACGCTCAGCGCGAGAAGTGGGAGCAGGAGTACGCCGAGGCTCAGGCTCGCTGGGAGGCGCACAAGCGCCAGGTGGCCAAGGGCATCGAGGAGGAGGCGACTCAGGTCGAGTCCGCTCGCAGCGGCGCAACCTACTCGAGCGACTCCGCCTCCAGCGGAACCCTCGCAGACGACGCATCGCTCGCCGCTCTGCGCGAGAAGCTGTCCAGCAATTCCTAGAACTGCACTCGACGGCAACGGCCGGGTCCTTCGGGGCCCGGCCGTTGCCGTTTCTGCTGCCGGGGCCCGACGGCAGGATCGTGCGCAAGGCGGGGTCTTGTCGATCGTGGTCGCCGGCGGTGTCGTCCGTCCCGGTGACCGGGTGGTCGTCGAGCTTCCTGCCGGTGCCCGCATCCCGCTCCAACCGGTGTGATCGGTGCCAGCGGGCACGACGCCCGAGACGATCTCGGATGCATCCGACGCTCCGAGGCACGCGGAGCCGACCGCAACCTGCTCCCGAACAGTCGGACGCGCCCTAGGCTGGCGGGCGTGCTGATCATCGCCCTGACAGGAGGCATCGCCTCCGGCAAGTCCACTGCGTCCGCCCGGCTCGCCGAGCACGGCGCCGTGATCATCGACGCCGATCGCCTGGCCCGTGAAGTGGTCGAGCCTGGAACGAAGGGTTTGGAGGCCATCCGGAGCCGGTTCGGCGATGACATCCTCACGGCAGACGGCTCACTGGACCGCGCAGCGCTCGGTGCGATCGTGTTCCGCGACTCCGAGGCGCTCCGCGACCTCAATGCGATCACCCATCCCGCCGTCTGGGAAGCCGTGAAGGATCGACGTGCACGGGCGGAGGCAGCCGACCCCGACGCGATAGTCGTGTACGACGTGCCGCTCCTGGTGGAGGCGTCTGCCGATCGCCCGCTCCGCTTCGACAGCGTCGTGGTGGTGGAGGCGGACCGCGACGAGCGAGTCCGTCGTCTCATCCACGATCGCGGCATGACTGAGGCGGATGCCGTCAGCCGGATCGCCGCGCAGGCCGACGACGAGCAGCGTCGAGCAGTCGCCGACATCATTCTGGACAACAACGGCGACCGTGACGGCCTGATCCGGCAGGTGGATGCGCTCTGGGACCAGCTCCGCGCCCGCTGACACGCGTCGCGGTCAGTACAGCGCCGGGCCGAGCAGCATCATCGTCGGCACCACTACGAGCGCGAGTGCCATGGCGAGCACGGAGAAGCGCAGCGCTGGAGCGCTGGGCGCCGTGAGCTCCGTGAGGCGCGCGACCCTGGCATCCGCCCACTCACCGGGGGACGACGTGTCGGCCGCGAAGGAGCCGGCCGGAACCGACGACGACGTGGCGGCGCTCGGCACGCCCGCCAGCGCGACCCTGGCAACGGCACGCGACAGGTTGCGCTCGGAGACCGTGCGCCGTGCGTGATCGTCGGCGAGCAGTTCGACGAGAAGCCCGACGGCCTCGTGAGCACGTGTCGCGATCGGGAACCATGGCAATGCGCTGCGCCACGCGCTGAACGCGACGAGCAGCACGTGGTGGTGTTGTGTCACGTGCGCGCGCTCGTGAGCGACGACAGCGGCGAGCTCCTCGTCGGAGAGGAGTTCCAGCAGTCCCGCCGAGAGCACGGTGACCGCCCGCGGTGTGCCAGGCAGGCAGTACGCGACCGGCGTCGCGTGGTCGATGACGCGGGTGCCGGGCCGCTCCGGCATCGGATCCGAGAGCAGCCGGAGCAGCTGCGCGTGGTGACGGCGCGCTCGCTCGGCACGCCAGGCGGTGCGCACGAGGTTGAGCAGAAGATGCGCACCGAGCAGTGCCGCTCCGGCGAGCGCGAACATCTGGAAGAAGTTGGCGTCGACGGGCAGGCGGCCGGCGATGAGGTCGGCGCTGAAGGATCCCGCCGCGTGGGGGAGATCCACGCCGAACGGGATCAGGCCGAAGACCAGCAGGGATCCGATCATGGAGAGACCGCCCGCCAGCGCTATCGCCTGCCAGAGCACGAGAGCCTGTCCCGGCATGCGGCGCGGCCACTCGGCCCGTGCGAGCGCGACGGGAACGGGCCAGGCGAGTGCGAAGGCGAGGAGCGCCAGCGTTGCGGCGACGACGAGCATGAACGTCAGACGTCCAGCAGTCTGCGCAGACGCTCGGCGTCGTGCGGCGTGACCTGTCCGACGAAGCGGGCGAGCACGGCGTCGCGGTCCGCTGCCGATCCGAGCACCTCGTGCATGAGTTCGGCGACGTGGTCTTCGCGGCTCATGGCCGCGTGATACAGGTGGGGTCTGGCATCCCTGTCCCGCACGACGAAGCCTTTGGCTTCGAGACGTGAGAGCACGGTCATGACGGTCGTGATCGCCGGCCCCTTGCCCTCCGTGTTGTCGTGGTCGGCGGATGCCTGCAGCCTCTCGCGTAGATCGGTCGCCGCAATGGGGGCGGGGGAGTCCCAGACGACGTCCATGACGGCTCGTTCGAGCTCCCCGAGATTGACCAACGTGCGACCTGCCATGCATTGATTCTACCGCGCGTAGAAATGTTCGGGCGACAGTGGTAAGACGTTCTACAGCGCGTAGAATTATACGCAGCGTAGAAGACTCGTGAAGCGAGGAACCGTGCACGTCGTCACCGACCTGGATCCGCTGCTCATCGCACGATGGCAGTTCGGCATCGTCACCGTCTACCACTTCTGGATGGTCCCTCTGACGATCGGCCTCGGTCCGCTCGTCGCCCTCATGCAGACGCTGTGGATGCGCACCGGCAACGACCGCTATTACCGCATGACGAAGTTCTGGGGAAAGATCTACCTGATCAACTTCATCATGGGTGTCGCCACCGGCATCGTGCAGGAGTTCCAGTTCGGACTGGCCTGGAGCGAGTACAGCCGCTTGGTCGGCGACGTGTTCGGCGCACCGTTGGCCATGGAGGCGCTGCTGGCGTTCTTCGTGGAGTCGACGTTCCTCGGGCTGTGGATCTTCGGATGGGGCAAGCTGCCGAAGCGCATCCACCTGGCCTGCCTGTGGCTCGCCATCGCGGGCTCCGTGGTGTCCGCGTACTTCATCATCGCGGCGAACTCGTGGATGCAGCATCCGGTTGGCGTGAAGCTCGTCGACGGTCGTCCGATCATGACGGACATCTGGGCCGTGCTCGGCAACAACACCGCGGTGGCCGCGTTCACGCACACGATCTTCGGAGCGTTCGCGGTGGGCGGCTCCATCCTGCTCGGAGTGGGCTGGTATCACCTGTGGCAGCGGCGTCGCGACGGGATCGACACGATCGATCTCGACAAGCGGGTCATCGTCGGCGATGCACCCGACGTTCCAGGCCGCGACAAGGCTGACCACAAGATCTGGCTCACCTCGCTGCGGATCGGCGCCGTGACCGCCATCATCGCGTTCGCCGGCGTCGCGATCACCGGCGATGCGCAGGCCCGCCTCATGTTCGTGCAACAGCCGATGAAGATGGCGTCGGCCGAGGCCGCCTGCCATACAGGGACCAGCTTCTCGCTGCTGGCCTTCGGCGATGTCGGTTCCAAGGACTGCAAGGGGGTCGTGAACGTCATCGAGGTGCCCGGCGTGCTCGGATTCCTCGCCAACGGCGACTTCAACGAGCCGGTCAAAGGCGTCAACGAGCTCGTGCCGATCTACCAGCAGAAGTACGGCACGCATCTGCCTGACGATCCGAAACTCGGATCACGAGCAGGCGAGGCCATCAACTATGTGCCGATCATGGCGGTCACGTACTGGGGATTCCGGCTGATGATCCTTTTCGGCGCCCTCGCCGCGTTCGCCTCCGTCGTCGCACTCTGGCTCACCAGGCGGGGAACCGTTCCCGCGCCGCGCTGGCTGATGTGGCTGGCGGTGACGGGCATCTTCGCGCCGTTCGCTGCGAACTCGGCCGGCTGGATCTTCACCGAGATGGGCAGGCAACCGTTCGTGGTGGCGCCGAACCCGACGCCGGGCGGCATCGACGGGGTGTTCATGTTCACGGCAGCGGCCGTGTCGCCCGGGGTGAGCTTCGGCGAGATCCTGTTCTCCCTCGTCTCGTTCACGATCGTCTATGCCGTGCTCATGGTGGTGGAGGTGCGGCTGCTCGTGAAATACATCCGCGGCGGGGTCGCAGCTGCCCTGCCGGAGCTCGCCGAGAAGCCGAAGGATCCCGACGCGCCGGCCGACGACGACGTGCTCGCGTTCGCCTACTGACGCGCATCATCCGCACGAGACACCGGAAGAAGGAACGATCGTGGACGTCCTCCCCACACTGTGGTTCATCCTCATCGCCGTGCTCTGGACCGGGTACCTCTTCCTGGAGGGATTCGACCTGGGCGTCGGCATGCACATGCTGCTCTCGGCACGCAACGAGACCGACCGCCGCGTCATGCTGAACACCATCGGGCCGGTCTGGGACGGCAACGAGGTGTGGCTGCTCACCGCAGGCGGCGCCACCTTCGCCGCATTCCCGTTCTGGTATGCGTCGCTGTTCTCCACCCTGTACATCCCGCTCGTCGTGGCGGTGCTCGGCCTCATCTTCCGTGCCGTCGCGATCGAGTACCGCGGCAAGGGCCACACGGTGCGGTGGACGAGAGCATGGGATGTCGCGCTCGGCCTCGGATCCTTCGTGGCGGCCTTCGGCGTGGGTGCCGCGCTGGCCCTCACCACGACGGGTCTGCCGATCAATGTCAACGGCGACGGCGTCGGCGGACCGTTCGGCTGGTTCAACGGATGGACCGTGGTCGGCGGGCTGGCCGTCGTGGGATTCTGTCTCACCCACGCCGCTGTGTTCCTCGCGCTGAAGAGCGACGGTGACGTGCGCATCCGCTCCCGCCGGTTCGCGGTGCACTGGATGCCCGTCCTCCTGATCCCGCTCGCCGTCTGGGTGGTCGGAGTGGAGCTCATGAACGGCAAGGCATACACCTGGATCCTCGTCGTGGTCGCGGTGGCCGCCGCCGTGTGGTCCTGGCTGTCGGCCAGACGCGACCGCGAGGGCCTTGCCTTCGCAGGCATGGGAACGTTCCTCGTGCTGGGTGCCGCGTCGATCTTCGCGAACACGTTCCCGACCGTGCTGCCGTCGACGCTCGACCCGACGTTCGACCTCACCGTGGCGAACGCGTCCAGCTCGCCGTACACGCTCGGAGTCATGACAGTGGTGGCCGCGTTCGGCATCCCGCTCGTGCTCGCGTACCAGGGCTGGACGTACTGGGTGTTCCGCAAGCGGATCAGCGGCGCCAGCATTCCGGCGACGCGTCCGATCGAAGCTGCGGTGAAGCCGCGATGACAACGGCAACGACCGCGTCAACAGCAGCGACCTCCGCACGGCGACCCCCGCAGCTGGAAGGGGTCTCGGAGATCGGGCGACGGCGCATCGTGCTGCTGGCCTGCCTCGGTGCGCTGAAGGCGCTCGGCCTGGTCCTCGTGGCGGACGCCCTCGCCACAGGGATCGTCACCGTGATCGCGCACGCCGACGTCACCGTCGCCGTGCTGGAAGGTCTCTCGGGCGCGATCATCAGGGCGGCCGCCGCGTGGGGTCTGCGCGTCGTGGCGCAGTCGGCCGCCTCCGGGGTGAAGCAGGATCTGCGATCGCGGCTGGCCTCCTCGTTCCGCGCTCGCGCCGCCGGCTCCGTGGGAGCCGATGCGCAGCTGGCATCCGCAGGACTCGACGAGCTCGACGAGTACTACACGTCGTACCTGCCATCCCTCGTGGGAGCCGCGACGGTTCCGCTTCTCGTCGGAGCGCGCATCCTCGCCGCCGACTGGGTCAGTGCGCTGATCATTGTGGCCACCGTCCCGCTCATCCCGCTGTTCATGGCGCTGATCGGCATGCACACCAGGGACAGGGTCGCCGCGTCACTGGACGCGCTCGGCCGGCTCTCCGACCATCTCGTCGAGCTCGCGAGAGGACTGCCGGTCCTCGTCGGCCTTGGACGGGACAGGGAGCAGGCACGGGCACTGGCCGAGATCTCCGACGACCACCGGCGACGGAGCATGACGGCGCTGCGCACCGCGTTCCTGTCCGCGCTCGCACTGGACCTGCTGGCCACGATCTCCGTCGCACTCGTCGCGGTGATCATCGGCATCCGCCTGCTGCACGGTCAGCTCTCGCTCGAGGCTGGACTCGTTGCGCTCATCCTCGCACCGGAGTGCTTCGCGCCCCTCCGCGAGATCGGTGCCGCGTTCCATGCGTCTGACACCGGCCGCGAGGCGCTCCGCCGCGTTCGCGCCGCCATCGATCGGACCCCCGCCGGCCACCGCGGTCTCCGTCGCGACACCGACGGCGACACGGTCTCGGTGCGGGACCTCACCGTCACGTACGCGGGGCGCACGGCACCGGCGGTGTCGAACGTCTCGTTCGACGTACCCACCCGCGGCATGACGCTTGTGGCCGGACCGAGCGGCGCGGGCAAGTCCACCGTGCTCGCCGTGCTCGCCGGTCGTGGCGCCCTCCTGGACGACGGGGCACGGTGCCGCGGCTCTGTCACCTCACCGAGCGTCAACGCGATCGCCTGGATGCCCCAGCATCCGCACTTCTCCTCCCGCACTCTGCTCGACGAGATCGAGCTCTACGCCTCTGGACGGCACGGCAGCGCGGACGCCGGAAGCACAGTCACCGACGTCGTCACGACATCGGACACGGACCGAGCGGATGCCATGGCTCTCCTCGAGCGCGTCGGCCTCGGAGAGCGCGGCCTCGCGCATCCGGCATCGCTCAGCCCGGGCGAGGCTCGCCGTCTCGCGTTCGCCAGAGTGCTGGCCGCCGCGGACGCCGGCGCCCGTCTCGTGCTCCTCGACGAGCCGACAGCGCACCTGGATGCAGACTCGGCCGCACTGCTCCGCCACGAGATCGCGGCGTTGCGCGAACGGACGACGGTCGTCGTCGCCTCGCACGACCCCCTGATCCACCTGCTCGCGGATCACGTCGAACCCATCTCTCCTCAGCCCCAGTCGTCCCCGGCGTCCGCGCCCATCGCGTCCACACTCGGACCCGCAGCCACGCTCCGACCAGCATCCACACTTCCCTCCACGTCCGCCGCGCCCGCCCCGCCCGAGACCGACGCCGGTACCCCCGCCGGCGCGACCAAGCCCGCTCCGGGCAAGGGCGGCGCGGCGGACCCCCTCCTCGGCACGCCGCCATCGCGCACCGCAGCACCGACCACGACGGCATGGGCCGAGCTCGTCACCGTGGTCCGCCCGGTCCGGCTGCGCATGCTCGCCGCCATCGCAGTCGGAGTGCTCTCCACCTGCTTCGCCATCGCGCTCACGGCCGTCTCCGGCTGGCTCATCGTGCGCGCCAGCCAAGAGCCCGCCATCATGTACCTGCTCGTGGCCATCGTCGGCGTGCGCTTCTTCGGCATCGGGCGGTCCGCGCTCCGGTACGCAGAACGCCTCCTCACGCACGACGCCGTCTTCCGCGCGATCACCGCACTGCGCGTGCGGGTGTGGCGGGCGCTCGCCGCATCCGGACCGGCAGGACGCGTTGCGCTGACCCCGGTGAACGCCCTCTCCTCGCTCATCGGATCGGCCGACCGCGTGCGCGACCTCATTCCCCGGGTCGTGCAGCCTCCTGTCGCCGCCGGTGCCGTGCTCGTCGTCTCAGCCGTCGCGCTGGGGCTCGTCTACCCGCCATCGCTCATCGTCGTCGCCTGCGTGGCCGTCGCCGCCTGCCTCATCGCGCCGGCTCTCGCGGTCGCCGCAGGACGACGGGCCGCTCATCGGGACGAGGCTGCACGGGCCGCAGTCCTCGAGTCCTTCACCGACCTGCTCGTCGCCAGGGACGATCTCACGCCCGGCGCGACGCGACGGCTGATCCGCCGCATCGAGTCGGCGGATGCCGCTGCCGCTTCCAGCGAGCGACGGACGGCACGAGCAGAGGGTGCCGCATCGGCCATCACGATCCTGGCGTGCTGCGCCGCCGCGGTCGTGATGCTGCCTCTCGCTGCCGGAGCCGTGGCATCCGGCGCGCTGCGTCCCGAGCTCGTCGCCGTGCTCGTCCTCGTGCCGCTCGGCATGATCGAGCCGCTGCTCGACGGCGTCGCCGCCGCGACTCGGGCACCAGCCATCGCCCGCGTCCTCGCCGGGCTGCACCGGGTCACCGCCGGGCCCGACGGCACTGCGGCATCCGCCGACACGGTCGCAGGATCCGAGGCCGTGAACGCCGCACCCGGCTACGGCGAGCGGATGACGGAGCCGGTGCACGGCATCCGGCTGGACGCCGTCTCCTATCGCTACCCGGCAGCCCTCCGCCCGGTCTTCAGCGGGGTCACCGGGAGAGCCGATCGCGGACAATGGCTCGCCGTCACGGGGCCGAGCGGATCCGGCAAGTCCACGCTCCTCGCGCTGCTGCTCCGCTTCGCCGACCCCACCGACGGGCGGTACACGCTGCGCCAGGGGGACGGGCTCACGGATGCCGCAGCCATTCCGCCCCACACCCTGCGCACCCGCATCGCCTGGTGTCCCCAGGAGGGGTACCTGTTCGACTCGACGCTGCGCGCGAACCTCGCCCTCGCGCGCCCGCGCACCGAGCGCCCGTCGGATGCCGAGCTCACGGATGTGCTGTCGCGCGTCGGACTCGCGCCCCTGCTCGCGACGCTTCCCGATGGTCTGGACACCCGCATCGGCGCGGCGGGGGAGAGGCTCTCCGGCGGACAGCGCCAGCGGGTCGCCGTGGCACGCACGCTGCTCGCAGGAGGCGACGTCGTGCTGATCGACGAGCCAACGGCACAGCTCGACGCCCACGCATCGGCCGAGCTGATGGCCGACCTGCGGCTGGCGCTTCGCGACCGCGTGACCGTGCTCGTGACGCACGACGCGGCCGAGGCCAGGGGAGCGGATCACGTGATCGAACTGGGGGCGACGACACGACGCGCGCCCGCCCGTCGAGCGCCGACGCACCACGGCCGCTCGGTGTGCACCGAGCCGGCGCACGGGATCCGCATAGGAGTCGCCGATACCATCGTCTGGTGACAAATGAGCGAACGAACGGTGCAGACATCCCTAGCTTCGGGGAGCTTCTGACCGGCGCGGCCCTTCGTCACGGGGATCGGCCGTACCTCGAGGACGCACGCAGCGGCCGGATGCTGACCTACGCGGGCATCGTCCTGGCGATCGACGCGTTCCTCCGCTCCGCGGCGCTCGATGAGCGCTCGACGGTGTTCATCGACGAGCCGGATCCCCTCGCGTTCGCCGTCGCCCACCTCGGCGCCGTCGCAGCCGGGCACCGATCCGTGCCGCTTGATCCTGCGCTCACGGCCGAGGACATCAGACGCCTGGCCGCTCTCGTGGACGGACCGACCGCCCTGGTCACGGCGGATCCCGCACGGGCCGACGCCGCGGGGCTGCGCCGCATCGCCCCGGCCGCCGTCGCGGACGGTGGGCAACGCGGCGCGTCGGGCAACCGGGGCGTCGATGACATGTCGACGACGGATGCGGCATCCCTCTTCCGCGCCGGCGGCTCGGCGATGCTGTTCACCTCCGGATCGACAGGCACGCCGAAGGGCGTCGAACTCACCGCGGATCGTCTGGCCTTCGTGGGAGCCGCCGTGGCGGATCACCTCGGGCTCACGGAGTCCGACCGTGGATACAACTCCCTCCCGCTCTTCCACATCAACGCGGAAGTCGTCGGCCTGCTGTCGACTCTCACCGCCGGTGCAACCCTCGTTCTCGACCGGCGCTTCCACCGCACGGGGTTCTGGCCGCTCATGGAGCAGCGCGACATCACCTGGATCAACGCCGTTCCGGCCATCCTCGCGGTGCTGGCGACCGAGACGATCAGCCCGCCGCCGCGCCTGCGGCTGATCCGCACGGCGTCGGCCCCGCTGCCCGGCCCCGTCGCCGACGCGTTCGCGGGCATCCCGCTCGTCGTCAGCTACGGCATGACGGAGGCGGCCAGCCAGATCACCGCCACGCCGGTGGCCGCTCCGCGTGCCGGAACGGTGGGCATCCCGGTGGGCACGGAGGTGCAGGCGCGCGATGAGAGCGGTGTCCTCCCCGTCGGCCAGGTCGGTGAGCTGTGGATCCGCGGGCGCGGCGTCGTCGACGCCTACTTCCGTGGTGCTGCGGCCGACCGGTTCGATGCAGACGGCTGGCTCAAGACGGGCGACCTCGGCTCGATCGACGCCGACGGATACGTCACGCTCGCCGGCCGGGTGGACGACGTGATCAACCGCGGCGGCGAGAAGGTGTATCCGCTCGAGGTCGAGGAGGTGCTGCTCACGGATCCCGCCGTGCGCGAGGTGGTCGTCGTCGGCGCCCCTGACGACGTGCTCGGATCCGTTCCCGTCGCGTTCGTCATCCCCGCGGATGCCGCGCGCACCGAGGACGCGGATCAGGCGCTCGTCGACCGGCTGGTCCGTCTTGCAGAGGAACGACTGCCCCGGTTCAAGCGCCCGCGCACGATCACCGTCGTCGACGACGTGCCGCGCGCCGCAACGGGCAAGGTGCAGCGCGTTCGTCTGCGTCACACCCTGGCCGATGCGTCGGCGAGCGCAGAGTGAGCGTCGTGAGCACAGTGAGCGGCGATGACGCGGCCGCACGTCCAGAGCGTGCTGAGACGTCGGAGAACACGGCCCCCGCAGACGCCACGAAGCCGCGCGCCCGCCAGCGTCACCTCTACGAGGTCGACGTGGTGCGCATCCTCACGTTCGTCTGTGTCATCGGCGTGCACACCACGAGCCACACCGCTGGGCCCGACGATGTCGGCCTCTTCATGCTGCTCGACCTCATGCACTTCACCCGCGAGGTGTTCTTCGCGCTGACGGCGTTCGTGCTGGTCTACAGCTTCCTGGCACGCCCGGTGCCGATGAAGCAGTTCTGGCCGAAACGGTTCCTGCTCGTCGGCGTTCCGTACGTCGTCTGGTCGGCGATCTACGTCGTCGCCGGATATCTGCACCACCCCACCGGCACCATCGGCGACCTCCTCGTGAAGTTCGTCGTGACCACTCTGACCGGCAGCGCGTGGTACCACCTGTACTTCCTCCTGGTGACGATGCAGGTGTACCTGCTCGTGCCGGTGATCGTGTGGCTGGTGCGCCGCACGCGCGGCAAGCACTGGCTCCTGCTGCTCGGTGCCCTCGTGGTGCAGGCGGGACTGATGACCTGGTACCACTACGGTCACTCGTCCTACAGCTGGTACGGGGATTGGGCGAAGCAGATCGTCTTCACGTACTCGTTCTTCGTGATCGCCGGTGCCGTCGCTGCGGATCACGCCGCACAGTTCCTGACCTGGGTGCGCGCGCACCGCGCGTTGATCGGATGGCTCGTGCTGGCATCCGCCGCGATCATGCTCGGCCTCTACTGGGTCGAGGTTCTCGCCGGCCACCACAGCTTCTACGGCGCAGGCACGCCCATGCAGCCGGCCATGATCCTCTGGGGCGTCGCCGTCGCGGTCGGCTTCCTCGCAATAGGAACGTGGTGGGCCGACCGGCGGCGCGCGGGATCCGTCACGGCACGGTTCGTCGACCTCGCCTCCGATCGGTCGTTCGGCATCTTCCTGTCCCACCCGATGGTCATCTGGATCCTGCTCTGGGTGGGCGACGACTGGCTCGAGCGCACCGTTCCGACGCCGTGGCTCACGCTGGTCACCTATGTGCTCGTCATCATCGGCGCCGTGCTCATCACCGAGGTCGCGCGGCGAACACCGCTCAGCCTCGCGCTCACCGGCCGCCGCTACAAGGCCCGCCCGCGAGGGGCTCAACCGACGGCCCAGTCGCGTGGCGGTTCAGCTGCGGCTCAGCCTGCGGAGCACGGGCAGTCGACGAGCGGATGACGGTGACCGTTGCCCGGATGACCCCGGCTACGCCTGCCCGGTGATCACCGCGTCCTCAGCCGACACGTTGGGCCGCACGAGCTTCGGCCGCATCAGCCCGGCGAGCACCGTCGCGGCGACCAGGATGCCGATGGACAGGCCGAACGGCCAGGCGAATCCGCCCGTCCAGTCGACCAGGGATCCGACGATGATGGGCGAGACAATACCGGCGATGCCGAAGCCGGTGTTCATCATGCCGCTCGCCGTCCCCGACCACATGGGCGCGACATCCATCGGGATCGCCCACAGCTGTGCGTTCGTCAGCTCGAGGAAGAAGAACGACAACGACAGCGCGACGACGGTGAGCGTCAGCGGGGGAGTGAAGACGAGCGGGATCAGGCAGATGCCCGAGCCGATGAAGCCGATGAGCAGAAGCGTGCGACGAGCGCTTCTCGCGCTGGTGCCGCGCCGGATGAGCCAGTCGCTTGCGACACCGCCGAGGGTGTCGCCGACGACACCGCCGATGAGGATGAGCGAGGTGAGCAGCCCGTACTTCGCGACGTCCTGGTGGTAGGTGGTGGAGAGCAGCGTGGGGATCCACGTGAAGAACACCCACGCGACCCAGCCGTACGCGAAGTCCACGAGCGTGACCGGGAGGATCGTGACGATGAGCCGCTTCCACGGCACCGGCGGGAGGTCGGCAGCCATCGGCAGGTCCGGCACTTCGGAGAGCTCCTGCTTCGTGATGCCTTTCATGTCCTTGGGGCGGTCGCGGAACATGGCATACCAGATGAGCGCCCACAGCATGCTCAGGATGCCGACGTAGATGAACGAGGAGCGCCATCCGCTCCACAGGATCATCGCGGCGACGGCGATCGGCGCCAACGCGGTGCCCAGCCGGGATGCCGAGTGCACGATGCCCTGCACGAGCCCGTTGCGGTCCCGCGGCACCCACCTGCTCATGGCCTGGGTGGCGGTGGGGAACGTGGCCGACTCGCTGAACCCGAGGATGGCGCGCGCCACCAGCAGGGTGACGAGGCCGACGGCGAGGCCGGTGAACAGCGTGGAGAGACCCCACAGCAGACCCAGGATGAGAAGCCCACGACGCGGGCCGATCTTCTCGCCGATCCAGCCGCCGAAGATCTGCAGCAGCGCGTAGAACAGGGCGAACACGGATGCCGCGAGCCCGAACTGCGCGTTGGTGAGATCGAACTCCTTCATGATGCTCGGACCGGCGGTGGCGATGTTGTTCCGGTCGAAGTACGCGATGAAGTACATGATGCAGAGCAGCACCACCACGCGTCCTCGCCGCCGGTGCCACAGGATGGGTGTTCCGCGTTTCGTCGTCGGTTTCGTATCAGTCGTCGTCATCGTTTCGATCCATAGCTGGCAGCTGAGAGCATTCTTCGGAAAGTACCTGTTAACCGTAAGTACATCCGGTGCGCATGTCAGGAGTCTCCTGAGTGCTCAGGGATCCGCCGCAGAGACTTCGCGTCATCCGCCGTCCACCCGATAGGGTGCGCCTTCGTCATCGGGGCCGCCCGCACGTTCGTCGGGGGGTCTTCCTAGACTGGAACGCATGCAACCGACCCGAGTCGTGCGTCCCTTCGAGGTCGTGAGCGAATACGCGCCAAGTGGTGACCAGCCGCACGCCATCAAGGAGCTCGCCGCCCGCATCAATGCGGGGGAGACCGATGTCGTGCTGCTCGGTGCCACCGGAACGGGCAAGTCCGCGACGGCAGCGTGGCTCATCGAACAGGTCCAGCGACCCACTCTCGTGCTGTCGCACAACAAGACGCTGGCCGCCCAGCTCGCGAACGAGTTCCGCGACCTCATGCCGCACAACGCCGTCGAGTACTTCGTGTCGTACTACGACTACTACCAGCCCGAGGCGTACGTCCCGCAGACGGACACCTTCATCGAGAAGGACTCGTCCATCAACTCGGAGGTCGAACGGCTCCGCCACTCCACGACCAACTCGCTGCTCAGCCGTCGTGACGTGGTCGTCGTGTCCACCGTGTCCTGCATCTACGGCCTCGGTGCTGCCGAGGAGTACCTCGACGCCATGGCAGCCCTCCAGGTCGGCGACAACATCGGCCGGGACAACATCATCCGCATGTTCGTGAACATGCAGTACCAGCGCAACGACATCGACTTCTCGCGCGGCAAGTTCCGGGTGCGCGGCGACACCATCGAGATCATCCCGATGTACGAGGAGCACGCCATCCGCATCGAGCTCTTCGGGGACGAGATCGAGGCACTGTACTCGCTGCATCCGCTCACCGGCGAGGTCATCAAGCAGCTCGACGCCGTGTCCGTCTTCCCCGCGACGCACTACGCGGCGAGCCCGGAGACCATGCAGCGCGCGATCGGCACCATCAAGACGGAGCTCGCGGAGCGGCTCGAGGAGCTCGAGCGTCAGGGCAAGCTGCTGGAAGCGCAGCGGCTGCGCATGCGCACCACGTTCGACATCGAGATGATGGAGCAGATCGGCTTCTGTTCGGGCATCGAGAACTACTCGCGTCACATCGACGGCCGGCGGCCAGGCGAGGCGCCGCACTGCCTTCTCGACTATTTCCCCGAGGACTTCCTCCTCATCATCGACGAGTCGCACGTGACAGTGCCGCAGATCGGAGCGATGTACGAGGGGGATGCGTCGCGCAAGCGCACGCTCGTCGAGCACGGCTTCCGACTCCCCAGCGCGCTCGACAACCGCCCGCTCACGTGGGAGGAGTTCACGCGGCGCATCGGCCAGACCGTCTACATGTCGGCCACACCCGGACGATACGAGCTGGGCATCGCCGACGGCATCGTGGAGCAGATCATCCGTCCGACCGGACTCGTCGATCCGCAGGTGGTCGTCAAGCCAACGAAGGGGCAGATCGACGACCTGCTCGAAGAGATCCGGCTGCGCGTGGAGCGCAACGAACGCGTGCTCGTCACGACGCTCACGAAGAAGATGGCGGAGGAGCTCACCGACTACCTGGCAGAGGCGGGCGTGCGGGTGCGCTACCTGCACTCCGATGTGGACACGCTGCGCCGCGTCGAGCTGCTCACCGAGCTGCGCCAGGGCGTGTACGACGTGCTCGTCGGCATCAACCTGCTGCGCGAGGGTCTCGACCTGCCGGAGGTGTCGCTGGTGGCCATCCTGGATGCCGACAAGGAGGGCTTCCTGCGCTCCTCGACGTCGCTCATCCAGACCATCGGTCGAGCGGCCCGCAACGTGTCCGGCGAGGTGCACATGTACGCGGACGTGCTCACGGATTCGATGCGCAACGCCATCGAGGAGACCAATCGCCGCCGCGAACGACAGATCGAGTACAACACGGTCAACGGCATCGACCCGCAGCCGCTGCGCAAACGCATCGCCGACATCACGGACGTGCTGGCGCGCGAGGGTGCGGACACGCAGAAGATGCTCGCAGCCCGCGACGGATCGTCCAAGAAGAAGGCGCCGACGCCGAACCTCCGCAGAGAAGGAATCGCCGCCGAGGGCGCTCAGGAGCTCGAATCGCTGATCTCCGACCTCAACGACCAGATGCTGGCCGCGGCAGGCGAGCTCAAGTTCGAGCTCGCCGCGCGGCTGCGCGATGAGCTCTCCGACCTGAAGCGCGACCTGCGCCAGATGGAGAAGGCAGGGCACGCGTGACGGCAGTGTCCGAGAGCGGTGGCCGCGACCTGAGCGGAACCGTGGTGTTCTGGGACTTCGACGGCACCATCGCCGAGCGTCCTGGGCACTGGTCGTCGTGCATGGTGGATGTGCTCCGACACGTCCAGCCGGACAGCGTGCTCACGGTGGAGGCCCTCGAGGTGCACCTCCGACACGGCTTCCCCTGGCAGGACACGACCGTCGACCGCACGCACCTCGTCCGGCCGGACGATTGGTGGCGTGCGATCGACGTCGTGCTGCGGGCGGCGTACCTCGCGGCGGGAGTTCCGGCATCCGTGGTGGACGACGCCGTCGCCGGCGTGCGTCAGCGCTTCCGCGATCCGGTCACGTGGCGCGTCATCCCCGAAGCTGCGACGGCGATCGAGGCGCTCCACGAGGCAGGCGCGAGGCAGGCCGTCCTGAGCAATCACGTCCCCGAGCTGCCCGAGATCGTGGACGGTCTCGGCCTCGGCGGCCACTTCGAGCGGGTGTTCACCTCCGCGGCCATCGGCTGGGAGAAGCCGAACGCGGGGATCTTCCGGCACGCACTGCGGGAGTTCGGCCATCCGGACGACGTCTGGCTCATCGGCGACAACCCCGTCGCGGATGTCGAGGGTGCCGCCGCTGCCGGCATCCGTCCCGTCCTGGTGCAGGGCTCCTACATCGTCAACGACGGGGTGACGCACGCGCAGGCGGTCCGCGTGATCCGTGACGGGATTCGTGCGAACCGCTAGCACGTGAACACGCGCTAGCGTTGTCGGGTGGGCAGTGACGTCGGCACAGGTCGGACCCGGGCGGTCGCCGTCATCCTGCCGGTCATCCTCTGCCTTCTGGCCGTCGGCGCGGTGCTCATAGCCGGTCCGGTCCGCATCGGCGCGCCACCCTGGATCCCGCCGACCGAGCGCCCCGCGCACATCGCGCCGACCGCGGCGCCGCACGCCAGTGCCCCGGTGAATCCCCAGCAGACGCACTCGTCCGTCGTCGCGACCGTCGCGCCCAAGGTGCTCATCATCCTCGCGATCATCGCGGCGCTCCTGATCGCCTACCTGGTGTGGCGTCGTCTGCGCGGGCGAGGTCTCCGCGTGACGCACGAGACGGCATCCGGAGCGGTCGCCTTCGCGGAGACGCCGGCCGAGGAAGAGCTCGAGGAGTCCGATCCAGCGCCCGCCGTTGCACGGGGCATCGCCAGAGCCCTCGAGCTCGTCGACGAGCCGCGCGAGCCGGGCGACGCCATCGTTGCCGCATGGCTCGGCCTGCAGGAGGCCGCCGCCGACTCCGGCGTGCGCAGGCGTCCGTCCGAGACTCCCGCCGAGTACACGGCGCGCATCATCAGCCGCATCGGCGCCGACGACGCGGCTGCGACGCGGCTGCTGCGCCTTTACCAGGGTGTGCGCTTCGGTGCGCATCCCGCGACGGCGACAGATGTCGACACGGCTCGCGCATGCCTGCTCGCGCTCCGAGCGTCCTGGCATTCGGTCGGCACCGAGGGCCTCCGGTGACCGTTCGACGCATCGTCGGCTCCTCGGTGGCCGGCCTGATCGTCGGCGCCGGACTCTGGTTTCTGGGCGTCGACGCCTGGTTCGCCGGCGCGCTCGGTGTGCTCCTCGCGCTGATCTGCCTGATGTGGGGAATCTTCCGCTCGGACGACGAGTCCTCGCTCGTCTGGGCGACGCCGTCGCGTGAGCCGCGTCCCGGCTCGCGCACGGACATCGCACGCCTGGCTCCGATGTTCCAGCAGAGCCGCGGCTCGGTGCGCGAACAGGGGTTCGCCGCGGTGCGGGCCCTCGCACAAGCACGCCTTGACCGGTACGACCTGCGGCTCGGCGACCCGGCAGACCGCGAACGCATCGTGGCGCTCATCGGGCAGAGCGCCCATGCGACCCTCACCCCGCAGCACGGCGTCATGCCGTCCCTTCGCGCCATCGAGCAGTGCCTCGACGCGTTGGACGTCCTCGGCGCACGCGGCATCTTCGAGACCCCCTCAGACGCACGCACCACGGAAGGACCCGCACGAACGTGAACGATGGCGACGACATCCTCGGCCCCGATGAGGGCAGTCCGGAACCGCGCCGCACGGCGCCGCCACGAGCGGAACCGTTCGGGGCCGGACCGCAGAGCCCTGAACCGCTCGACTCTGAACCGCTCGGCGCTGACGCGCCCATCACGGAACCGCTCAGTGCGGAGCAGATTTCAGAGCGCGCGGCGCGCATCCTGGCCGCCGTCGAGCAGGTGGTGATCGGTCAGCACGCACCGCTGCGGATCGCCCTCGCCGCCATCCTGGCCGGCGGGCACGTGCTCTTCGAGGACGTGCCTGGGCTTGGTAAGACGCTCGCAGCGCGGAGTCTCGCGAGCGCGATGGGACTGCCGTTCCGGAGGCTCCAGTGCACGCCCGACCTGCTGCCGGCGGACATCACGGGGTCGTACATCTACGCACCGGCCAGCGGCGACTTCGTCTTCCGCCCCGGCCCGGTCTTCACGGGGCTCCTCCTCGCCGACGAGCTCAACCGCACCGCGCCCAAGACGCAGTCGGCACTGCTGGAGGCGATGGCAGAGCACCAGGTCACGGTGGAGGGCAACAGCTTCGCGCTGCCTGAGCCTTTCCACGTGATCGCGACCGCGAACCCGATCGAGTACGAGGGCACGTACGCGCTGCCGGAGGCCCAGCTGGATCGGTTCCTGGTGCGGCTGTCGGTCGGATACCCGGAGCGCGAACAGGAGGAGCGCATCCTCGGCAACCGGCTTGCCAGGCGTACCGAGGCGACGACGGTGGATCCGGTGACGGATGCCGCGGGCCTCGCCGCCATGCAGGCGGGCGTCGAGCGGCTCCACGTCGACCCCGACATCCTCCGTTACTGCGTGGATCTCGCCGCAGCGACGCGCGCCGATCGCTCCGTCGAGGTCGGCGCCTCACCGCGAGGATCCCAAGCGCTCATGCTCGTCGCCCGCGCCCTCGCCGTGATCGACGGACGCGACTTCGTCACGCCGGACGACGTCAAGGCCGTCGCCGTCCCCGCCCTCGCTCACCGGCTCACCCTCACACCGGCCGCCTGGGCCGCCGGCACGCTGCCCGAGTCCGTCGTCGGCGGTCTCGTCGACGCCGTCGCCGGTCCGCCCGCGGTGTCCCGCACCGCCGGCGTGTCGTGAAGACCCTGCGGTCGCCTGTCGTCGCATCCGGGATCGCCGTCGCGTTCATCCTCACGGTGACCTCGGTCATCGTGGGGCGCGCGGATGTCCTGGTCGTCGCGCTCACGCTGGTCACCGCGGTCGGCGTGGCAGCGTCGAAACCACGTGCTGCTGCCGGATCGGCCCGGATCGCCTTGGGGAAGCGACACGCCGGCCGGATGGACGCCGAGATCCACGTGCAGACCGCGACGGACACGGACTTCGCCACGCTTCGCGTCACAGCCATGGGCTCCGAGCTGCGTCGCGTCACGCTGGCGTCTGGGGCACGCGACGTGCGAGTCGAGATCCCCGTGCTCCACACCGGAGACCAGGATCTGCTCGCCGTCACGTTCCGCGAGGCCTCTGCGGATGCCGTGCGCGTCAGCGGGCCGTCCGACCCGGCGACCGCGCGGATCGTCGTGGAGCCGGTGGCGGTGGACCTCCGGTCACTGCCGCTGCCGTCCCGGCTGCGTGGGCTCACCGGCACCCACGACTCGTCCCGGCCCGGCGACGGGGGAGAGTTTCGCGACATCCACCCGTTCGCGGCGGGCGACCGCCTCCGCAGGATCGACTGGAAGGCGACTGCCCGACTCGCCAGGAGTCCCGGCGACCTTTTCGTTCGGCGCACCCACGCCACTTCCGACGTGCACGTCGCGATCGTGCTCGACGACGACTCGGATGTAGGGGAGCGCGTCAGCACCTGGCCCTTCGGGGATCCCGCGGTGGGCGGCAGCACCACGCTCGACGTCGCACGCGAGGCGGCATGGAGCCTCGGGTGCGCCTACCTCGACGCCGGCGACGCCGTGTCGTTCCAGGTGCTCTCCCGCGCCAGGGGCTCGGTGCGACGGGGTGCTGGAGCACGGCATCGTGAGCTCCTGCGCGCCGCGATCGCCGGTGTGTCTGCGCATCCACGGGGCTTCTCGCGCGCCAGGACACCGCAGGTGGCGCCCGGCGCCCTCGTCTTCGTGCTGTCGCCGTTCCTCGACGACGACCCGGGACACCTGGCGCAATTGTGGAGGGCCGCGGGCCACAGGGTCATCGCCGTCGACACACTCCCGCGCCTGATCACCGACGATCTGTCGCGCGAGCGCATGGCGGCGCTCCGGGTCGTGCTCGGGCGCAGAGACGACCGCCTGCACGACCTCTTTGCGGTTGGCGTCGACCCCCCCCCCCCCCTGCGCTGGGACGCCGACGCCCAATCCCGCCTCACCGCACTGCGCGCCCTCACCCGTCAGCGGAGGCGGCCATGACCGATCGCCGGCAACGACGGCCGCACAGCGTCATCACCATCGGCACCTGGATGCCGTCCCTCACGCCGCGCCTCCTCGTCGCGCTCATCGGTGGGTCCGCCTCGTTGCTCCTCGTGCCGGAACCGTTCGCCGTCGTGTCCGCCGCGTTGGCGCTGCTGGGCGCGGTCCTTCCCGCGAGTCTCGCGGCCTGGGGCACGGCGCTCGTGATCGGGCTCGCTCAGCTCGCACGGCCTGCGGATGCCGCTGACTGGCATCCGTATGCCGTGCTGGCCGTCGTGCACCTGCTGCACGTGCTCGGGGCCGTGACGCTCGTCGTCGAACCGTTCGGACGCATGCAGGTGCGCGCCCTCGCGCGGCCGCTGACGCGCTGGATCGTCATCCAGGTGCCCGCTCAGGCGGTGCTCGCCGCGACCTTGGTGCTGACGACGTCCGGCGCTCTGCGCACCCCGGTGCTCCCTGGAGTCTTCGCCGTGCTCGCCGTGCTCGCCGTCGGGGTCGCGGCCTTTCTCGTCGTCAGGCGGCGTTGACGCGATCCCGGAAGCGTGCCGCAACGGCGCGATGAAGCGCGGCATGGTCTCGCACCGGATCGCGGCGCGTGACATCGCCGTGTGGCGCCGTTCCCTGCCGCGGAACGATCTGCCGCTGGGGTGTCCGACGCTGCGCCGCGTGCCCGACAGGGCCGAACGAAGCCGGCTCCTGCGTTCCCGGTCCGTGAGGAACAGGCTCCGGCTCCCGCCGCTCCGACGCTCGCCGCTCCGACGCTCGCCCGAGCATTCCCGACCACGCCGCTCCGCGCGGCACCACCGGTGTCACGGGGCCACCGCCGAGCTCGTGCTCCAGCCGATCGTCAAGGCCGCAGCCGTCATCTGCCATCGCCGCCATACCGGCACAGTACGAACGACCACCGACATTCCCGTCGCCCGTCGATGACCGACTCGCCGACGACCCGTCCTCACCGGCCCGAAGTCACCGAATCGTGGCGGATCTGCCGCGATCCGGGTCGCGAGCCTGACATGGAGTCAGCGGCGTGAGGTGGCGGCCGCCGCACGGCTCTGGCCGCGTGGGCGAGCGCGAGTTCTGTTCGCCGCGGGCGAATGTCAGTGGCCTTATCTAGACTTTTCGGGTGTCGATCTCGAAAGTGGAATCCCACTCAAAACTGAGCGTTCGCGGTGCCCGCGTGCACAATCTTCGCAACGTCGACGTCGAGATCCCTCGCGATTCGCTCGTCGTCTTCACCGGCCTCTCCGGATCCGGCAAATCGTCCCTCGCCTTCGACACGATCTTCGCCGAGGGGCAACGTCGTTACGTGGAATCCCTCTCGGCCTACGCGCGCCAGTTCCTCGGCCAGGTGGACCGTCCCGACGTGGACTTCATCGAGGGTCTCAGCCCGGCGGTCTCCATCGACCAGAAGTCCACGAACCGCAACCCGCGGTCCACGGTCGGCACGATCACCGAGATCTTCGACTACATGCGCCTGCTCTGGGCGCGCATCGGCGTTCCGCACTGTCCGGTCTGCGGCGAGCGAATCCAGCGGCAGACCGTGCAGCAGATCGCCGACCAGCTCATGGAGCTCGAGACCGGCACCAGGTATCTGGTGCTCAGCCCGGTGGTGAAGCAGAAGAAGGGCGAGTTCGTCGACCTCTTCGCCGAGCTGTCCGCATCCGGCTACTCGCGCGCCATGGTCGACGGTGAGCAGATCCAGCTGTCCAGCCCTCCGACCCTGAAGAAGCAGTACAAGCACGACATCTCGGTCGTCGTGGACCGCTTGGTCGCCGGCCCCGACATCCTCACCCGCCTCACCGACTCGCTCGAGACGGCACTGCGGCTGACCGACGGCCTCGTCACCGTCTCGTTCGTCGACGAGTCCGGACCGGATGCCACCCGCAACTTCAGCGAGAAGCTCGCGTGCCCGAACGGGCACCCCATCCAGCTCACCGAGATCGAACCGCGCACGTTCTCCTTCAACGCACCTTTCGGAGCATGTCCTGAGTGCTCGGGGCTCGGCACCCGCATGTCGGTGGACGACGAACTGCTCCTCGGCGACCAGACACTGAGCATCAGCGAGGGCGTCATCCTGCCGTGGAGCACGCAGGGCAAGGGCCTGTACCAGTACTACGACAAGCTGCTCGATGGTCTCGCCCGAGATCTCGACTTCGATCTCCAGACGCCGTGGGACGAGCTGCCGCGTACAGTGCGCGACGCGATCCTGCGCGGCAAAGACTTCAAGGTCAAGGTCAAGTGGCGCAACCGCTACGGCCGCGAGCTCAGCTACACGTCCGGCTTCGAGGGCGTCGTCCCGTACATCGAGCGTCAGTACCTGCAGGCCGACTCCGACACGCAGCGGCAGCGCTGGTCGGAGTACCTGCGCGAGGTGCCGTGCCCGGTGTGCCAGGGCAAGCGGCTCAAGCCCGAGGTGCTGGCAGTGCTCATCCACGGCCACAGCATCGCGGATGTCGCCGACCTGAGCCTCGCCGACGCCAGGGCGTTCATGAACAAGCTCGAGCTCACCGAACGAGAGCAGGTCATCGCGGCGCAGGTGCTGCGCGAGATCAAGGTGCGACTGGACTTTCTCATCCAGGTCGGCCTCAACTACCTCAGCATGGCGCGGGCGGCGGCGACCCTGTCCGGGGGAGAGGCGCAGCGCATCCGTCTCGCCACGCAGATCGGCTCCGGACTCACCGGCGTGCTGTATGTGCTCGACGAGCCGAGCATCGGCCTGCACCAGCGGGACAACCGCCGTCTCATCGAGACGCTCGTCGCGCTGCGCAATCTGGGCAACACGCTCATCGTCGTCGAGCACGACGAAGACACGATCCGCACGGCCGACTGGATCGTCGACATCGGACCGGGAGCCGGCGAGGGCGGCGGCCGCGTCGTCCACTCTGGCACGTACGACGACCTGCTCGACAACACGGAGTCGCTGACCGGCGACTACCTGGCGGGGCGTCGGGTCATCGAGACGCCGCGACACCGTCGCCCGGTCGATCCCGAGCGGATGCTCCGGGTCGTCGGCGCCAACGCCAACAACCTCCGCAACATCACCGTCGACTTCCCGCTCGGCGTGTTCGTCTCCGTCACGGGCGTCAGCGGATCGGGCAAGTCGTCGCTGGTGAACGACATCCTGTACCGCGTGCTCGCCAACCGGCTGAACGGGGCGCGCAAGGTGGCGGGCAAGCACACCCGGGTGCTCGGAACAGACCACCTCGACAAGGTGGTGCACGTCGACCAGGCGCCGATCGGGCGCACCCCGCGCTCGAACCCTGCGACGTACACGGGCGTCTTCGATCGCATCCGCACGCTCTTCGCCGAGACCGCGGAGGCGAAGGCCAGGGGGTACCTGCCTGGGCGCTTCAGCTTCAACGTCAAGGGCGGACGCTGCGAGGCGTGCTCCGGCGACGGCACCATCAAGATCGAGATGAACTTCCTGCCCGACGTGTACGTCGCGTGCGAGGTCTGCGGGGGCGCCCGGTACAACCGCGACACCCTGCAGGTGCACTACAAGGGCAAGAACATCGCCGAAGTGCTCGACATGCCCATCGAGGAGGCCGCCGAGTTCTTCCGACCGATCACCGCGATCCACCGCTACCTGCAGACACTCGTCGACGTCGGGCTCGGCTACGTGCGACTCGGTCAGAGCGCCACCACGCTGTCCGGGGGAGAGGCGCAGCGGGTCAAGCTCGCCACCGAGCTGCAGAAGCGCAGCAACGGTCGCAGCGTCTACGTGCTCGACGAGCCGACGACGGGTCTGCACTTCGAAGACGTGCGCAAGCTGCTCGAGGTGTTGAACAGCCTGGTCGACAAGGGCAACACGGTCATCGTCATCGAGCACAACCTCGACGTCGTGAAGTCCTCCGACTGGATCATCGATCTGGGGCCGGAGGGCGGATCCGGGGGAGGCAAGGTGATCGCGACCGGCACGCCCGAGAAGGTCGCCAGGGCGAAGGGCAGCCACACCGGCGTCTTCCTGCGCGAGATCCTGGATGCCGACACCCGCTCCGAGCAGAAGACCGCCTGAGCCGCGATGGCAGACACCGTCGCCTATCGTCCCAAGACGAACGAGATCCCGACGGGGCCGGGCGTGTACCGGTTCAGGGATGCCACGAAGCGGGTGCTCTACGTCGGCAAGGCGAAGAACCTCCGCGCCCGGCTGAGCAACTACTTCCAGCCGCTGCGCAATCTGCACGAGCGTACCCGTCGCATGGTCACGACCGCGGCGAGCGTCGAGTGGACGGTTGTCGCGAACGAGTTCGAGGCGTTGCAGCTCGAGTACACGTGGATCAAGGAGTTCAACCCTCCGTTCAACGTGCAGTTCCGCGACGACAAGACCTATCCGTATCTTGCCGTCACGCTCGCAGACGACGTTCCGCGAGCCATGGTGACGCGCAACCGCACGATCGCCGGCGCACGGTACTTCGGGCCGTACACGAAGGTCTGGGCCATCCGAGAGACCCTCGATCTCATGCTCAAGGCGTTCCCGATGCGCAGCTGCTCGGACGGCGTGTACCGTCGGGCCGAGATCACCGGACGCCCCTGTCTGCTCGGCGATATCGGCAAATGCGTCGCACCGTGCGTGGGGCGGGTAACGCAGGAGGAGCACCGCGAGGTCGCCGACGACTTCGTGTCGTTCATGGCCGGAAACGACACACGTTACGTCCGTGCTCTCGAGCAGCGGATGCGCGACTCGGCCGAGCAGCAGGAATACGAGGCGGCCGCGCGCTACCGGGACAGCATCCAGGCCATGCGCGCCGTCATGGAGAAGACCGCTGTGGTCTTCTCGGAGGATGTCGACGTCGACGTCTTCGGCATCGCCGACGACGAGCTCGCCGCTGCCGTCCAGCAGTTCATCGTCCGCGGAGGACGCATCCGCGGCACGCGCAGCTGGGTCGTCGACAAGGAGCTCGACGTCGACGTCTCCGAGCTGATCGAGACGGTGCTCGAGAACGCGTACGAAGGCGAGTTCGCGCCGCCGCGCGAGATCCTCGTCCCCGTGCTGCCCGAGGATGCCGCGGAGCTCGAGCAGTGGCTCGGCGCTCGACGGGCGGAAGACGCCGAATCCCGCCACAGCAGGGGGATCGCTCCATCGAAGGTGCGGCTGCACGTGGCGCAGCGCGGAGAGAAGGCGGCGCTTGCGCAGACCGCCGAGACCAACGCCAAGAACGCGCTCATGCTGTACAAGACACGGCGAAGCGCGGACTTCGTTGCCAGGTCGCAGGCTCTTGAAGACATTCGCGACGCTCTGGGCATGCCGGATGCGCCGCTGCGCATGGAGTGCTACGACGTCTCCCACCTGTCTGGCACGAACATCGTGGCCTCCATGGTGGTGTTCGAAGACGGGCTGCCCCGCAAGGACCAGTACCGCAGGTTCAGCATCCCGGCGTCCACCGACGACACCGAGTCCATCTACCAGGTGCTCACCCGACGCCTCGCGTATCTCCGTCCGGACGGCAGGGACGATCCCTTCGACGATTCGCTCGACACCGCTGCCGCGGTCGTTCCCGGACAGGACGCCGGGGAAGACCAGGATGTGACGGTGTCGGAATCGACTGAGCCCGAGCCCGCGGAGCCCGATGTCCCCGAGGTGGGACGCCGTCCGCGCAAGTTCTCCTACCCGCCGCAGCTCCTCCTCGTCGACGGCGGACAGCCGCAGGTCGCTGCCGCACGCCGCGCGCTCGAGGAATCCGGCGTGACGGGCATCCAGCTCGCCGGCATCGCCAAGCGGCTCGAGGAGCTGTGGCTTCCCGACTCGGACTTCCCTGTCATCCTGCCGCGAAACAGCGACGCTCTCTTCCTTGTGCAGCGCATTCGCGACGAGGCGCACCGCTTCGCGATCACCTACCAGCGCGCCAAGCGGCGGCGGGACATCTCGTCGACGCTCGCGGATATCCCCGGACTCGGCCCGGCACGCGTGCGGGAGCTGCTGAAGCATTTCGGCTCGGTCGCGCGCCTGCGGCAGGCGACGCCCGAGCTCATCGCCGAGGTGAAGGGCATCGGCCCGACGCTGGCCACGACGATCCACTCGACACTGCACACGGAGGCTGAGCCCAGCGCACCACAGCCGGTTTCGTCGGACGCAGAGGATGCATCCGACCAGTCCCGGGTCGCCGAGCGCGCGGCATCCGGCCCCGAATCGCCGGACACACCATAGGGTTGAGAGACAGTCGATTCTCGATCCGAGGCGGGGGATGAGCGAGGAGCAGACGGAAACAGAGGGCCAGCACCAGGAATTGCTGGTCGTCACCGGCATGTCCGGGGCGGGACGGTCCACCGTTGCGAACGCACTCGAGGACCTCGACTGGTACGTCGTCGACAACCTGCCGCCCCAGATGCTGCGACCTCTCATCGACCTCGTGGCGCGTGCCGGATCGACGCTTCCACGCATTGCGGCTGTCGTCGATGTGCGGGGGAGAGGCTTCTTCTCCGACCTGCAGGACATGCTCCAGTCGCTGCGCAGCGGCACCCAGGTGCGGCTGCTCTTCCTGGACGCAACGGATGCCGCGCTCGTGCGCCGCTTCGAGTCCGTGCGCCGTCCGCATCCGCTGCAAGCCTCCGGCACGATCCTCGACGGGATCATGGCCGAGCGGGCGCGGGTCCGCGAGCTTCGCGAGTCGGCGGACATCATCATCGACACGTCAGACCTGAACATCCACCAGCTCGCGGTCGAGATCAACCAGATCTTCGCCGCGGAGAACGCGGCCGACATCCAGCTCACGCTGCTCAGCTTCGGTTTCAAGTACGGACTGCCGCCCGACGCCGACATGGTGGCAGACGCCCGGTTCCTGCCGAATCCGTTCTGGCAGCCGGAGCTGCGGCCGCTGACCGGCCTCGACGCGCCGGTGCGCGACTACGTGTTCGACCAGCCAGGGGCCCTGGACTTCGTCGACGACTACTCGCGTGCCCTGCGTCCCGTGCTCGAGGGGTATCGGCGTGAGAACAAGCGGCACGCAACCATCGCGGTAGGCTGCACTGGGGGTAAGCATCGCTCCGTCTGCATTGCTGAAGCATTGGCTGCACGGTTGCGCGATGCTCCCGGCGTGGCGGTCTCGATCAAGCATCGCGACCTCGGCCGGGAATGACGGACACTGAGCGCCGCTCCTCTGCCGCACGCGGCGACCATGCACGAAACACAGAACGGACCCACGCGATTGGCACTGACCGCTGACGTCAAAGAAGAACTCCTCGGCGTTGAGGCGGGCAAGAACACGGTGCGGGCTGCGGAACTCGCGACCATCCTGCGCCTCGCCGGTGGACTTCACCTCATCTCCGGCCGCATCGCCGTCGAAGCCGAACTGGACTCTCCCGGCCTGGCCAGGCACGTGCGCAAGGCTCTCGCCGAACTGTACGGAGTGCGCAGCGAGGTGTCGGTGACGTCGGCGGGCGGCATCCGCAAGAACACGGTCTACACCGTTCGAGTGCTCGACGGCGGCGAGACGCTGGCCAGGCAGACCGGACTCCTCGATCAGCATCGCCGGCCGATCCGCGGCCTGCCGAACAGGCTCACCACCGGGTCGAAGGAGGATCTCGCCGCGGTCTGGCGCGGTGCCTTCCTCGCGCATGGCTCCCTGACGGATCCCGGCCGCTCCGCAGCACTGGAGATCACGTGCCCGGGCAACGAGTCCGCGATGGCGCTCGTCGGTGCCGCAGGCCGGCTCGGTGTTCCCGCGAAGGCTCGTGAGGTGCGCGGGGTGCATCGTGTCGTCATCCGGGACGGCGAAGCCATCGGCGCGATGCTCACGCGGATGGGTGCCGTCGGCACCGTTCGCACCTGGGAGGAGCTTCGACAGCGCCGTGAGGTGCGGGCGACAGCCAACCGCCTGGTCAACTTCGATGACGCGAACCTGCGCCGTTCCGCGCAGGCCGCTGTCGCAGCGTGTGCCCGCGTCGAGCGAGCGATGGAGATCCTCGGGCCTACCATGCCCGACCACCTGCGCTATGCGGGCGAGCTCCGTCTCGCCCACCGAGACGCCAGCCTCGACGAGCTGGGACACCACGCGGATCCGCCGATGACGAAGGATGCCGTCGCCGGACGCATCCGACGCCTGCTCGCCATGGCGGACAAGCGTGCCGTCGAGCTCGGCATCCCCGGCACCGACGCCAACCTCCCCGCCGACCTCGACCTGTAGACGACGGCGTCGATCTCGCCGTCTCCCCGCGTCATCCGTTCCGCCGCGCTCGGTGCCGTCTCACTAGAGTGGAAACGTTGCTCAGACCGCGGTGCGGCCCTCGCACCGCGCTCGAAGAACGAGGAGAGAGTGAATGGCTGACTACACGCTCGCTGATCTTCCCTATGACTACTCGGCGCTCGAGCCGAGCATCAGCGGGACCATCATGGAGCTCCACCACGACAAGCACCACAAGGCCTACGTCGACGGGGCGAACACCGCCATCGCGAAGCTCCAGGAAGCACGTGACGCCGACGACCTGACCTACGTGAACAAGCTGCAGAAGGACCTCGCGTTCAATCTCGCCGGTCACGTGAACCACACGGTGTTCTGGAACAACCTGTCTCCGGACGGCGGCGACAAGCCGACCGGTGAGCTGGCATCCGCGATCGACGAGTTCTTCGGATCCTTCGACAAGTTCCGCGCCCACTTCACGGCGTCGGCGCTCGGCATCCAGGGCTCCGGCTGGTCGATCCTCGCCTGGGACTCCCTCGGACAGAAGCTGATCATCGAGCAGCTGTACGACCACCAGGGCAACCTCGCGACGGCCACGATCCCGCTGCTCTTGCTGGACATGTGGGAGCACGCGTTCTACCTCGACTACCGCAACGTGAAGGCGGACTACGTCAAGGCGTTCTGGAACATCGTGGGCTGGGGTGACGTGCAGGAGCGCTTCACCAAGGCGCGCGAAAAGACGTCGGGCCTGCTGCTACTGTCTTAGCGGGTAGGTGTCCCGGGTGGGATCCGCCCGGGACACCGTCGTCCGTTCGTTCCTTTCTCGCAATCCAGCGCCGAACGGCGCCCCAGTAACAGGAGATCTCCGTGTCCGTGAAGATCGGCATCAACGGGTTCGGCCGCATCGGTCGCAACTACTTCCGCGCAGCACTGGCGAAGGGCAGCGATCTCGACATCGTCGCCGTCAACGACCTCACCGATCCGACGGCACTCGCACAGCTCCTCAAGTACGACTCGGTCGGCGGCCGTCTCGACGCGACCGTCGAGGTCGATGGCGACAGCATCATCGTGAACGGCAAGGCCATCAAGGTCCTCGCCGAGCGCGACCCCGCGAACCTCGGCTGGGGCGACCTCGGTGTCGACGTCGTCATCGAGTCCACCGGACGCTTCACCAAGGCAGAGGATGCCCGCAAGCACCTCACCGCCGGCGCCAAGAAGGTCATCATCTCGGCTCCGGCCAGCGGAGACGACGGAACGTTCGTCGTCGGCGTCAACGAGGACTCCTACGACCCGGCGACCATGGACATCCTGTCCAACGCGTCCTGCACAACCAACTGCCTCGCGCCACTGGCGAAGGTGTTCAACGACGAGTTCGGCATCGAGCGCGGCTTCATGATGACCGCGCACGCGTACACCGCCGACCAGAACCTGCAGGACGGCCCGCACAGCGACCCGCGTCGCGCACGCGCCGCCGCCATCAACATCGTTCCGGCTTCGACCGGCGCCGCCAAGGCCATCGGCCTCGTGCTGCCCGAGCTGAACGGCAAGCTGAACGGCTCCTCCTACCGCGTTCCGGTTCCCACCGGCTCGATCGTCGACCTCACGCTCGTCACGTCGCGCGAGAACCTGACCGTCGATGAGATCAACGCCGCGTTCAAGGCTGCCGCGTCGGAGGGTCGCCTGAAGGGCATCCTCGAGTACAACGAGGACCCGATCGTCTCCACCGACATCCAGCGCAACCCGCACTCGTCGATCTTCGACTCGACCCTGACCCACGTCAGCGGCAACCTGGTCAAGATCTCGAGCTGGTACGACAACGAGTGGGGCTACTCGAACCGCCTCGTCGACTTCACCGAGTACGTGGCCGAGCGCCTCTAATTCCACCACGAAGGAACTCTGTGACGCTCCGCACTCTCGACTCACTGGGTTCGCTCGCCGGCCGCACGGTCGTCGTCCGTTGTGATCTCAACGTCCCCCTGAAGGACGGGGAGATCACGGACGACGGCCGTGTCCGTGCGTCGTTGCCCACCATCAACGCCCTCACCACCCAGGGTGCCCGGGTCGTCGTCGTCTCGCACCTGGGACGTCCCGACGGCACGCCCGATCCCAAGTACAGCCTTGCTCCGGTCGCGAAGCGACTGGGGGAGCTGCTCGGCAAGCCTGTCCGGTTCGCCTCCGACACCGTCGGTGAATCCGCGAAGGATGCGGTGTCATCTCTCGCCGACGGCGACGTCGCCGTGCTCGAGAACCTCCGCTTCAACCCGGAGGAGACGAGCAAGTCGGAGGAGGAGCGCGCAGCGTTCGCGGCGAAGCTCGCCGCATTCGGCGACGCGTTCGTGTCCGACGGATTCGGTGTCGTGCACCGCAAGCAGGCCAGCGTCTACGAGCTCGCGAAGGCGCTGCCCAGTGCCGCCGGTCTGCTCATCGCCACCGAGCTCGAGGTGCTCGACCGCCTCACCGGCGCACCGGAGCGCCCATACACGGTGGTGCTTGGCGGGTCGAAGGTCTCCGACAAGCTCGGCGTCATCGGCCACCTGCTGCCACGCGTGAACACACTGCTCATCGGCGGCGGCATGCTCTTCACCTTCCTCGCCGCGCAGGGGCACAAGGTCGGCTCGAGTCTGCTCGAGTCCGACCAGATCGAGACGGTGCGCGGCTACCTGGCGAAGGCCGAGGAGCTGGGCGTCGAGCTCATCCTGCCGACCGATGTCGTCGTCGCCTCGAAGTTCGGGGCGGATGCCGAGCACGAGGTGCGTCCCGCATCCTCGATCGAGGACTCGCCGTGGGGCGCCGCCGGTCTCGGCCTCGACATCGGACCGGAGACCGCAGCGAGGTTCGCGGAGATCATCCGCGAGTCGGTGACCGTGTTCTGGAACGGCCCGATGGGCGTCTTCGAGCTGGCTCCCTTCGCCGATGGCACCCGTGCGGTCGCTCAGGCGCTCACCGAGACCCGCGGTCTGAGCGTCGTCGGCGGTGGGGACTCCGCAGCAGCCGTCCGTGCCCTCGGATTCGACGACGACCAGTTCGGCCACATCTCGACCGGAGGTGGCGCGAGCCTCGAATTCCTCGAGGGCAAGTCCCTCCCCGGCCTGGAGGTGCTCGGATGGCAGGCGTGACCACGACGGGCGGCCGCGTGCCGCTCATCGCCGGCAACTGGAAGATGAACTTCGACCACCTGCAGGCCATCGCGTTCGTGCAGAAGCTCGCCTGGAGTCTGAAGGACGCACACCACGACTTCGGTGCCGTCGAGGTCGCGGTCTTCCCCCCGTTCACCGATCTGCGCAGCGTGCAGACCCTGGTGTCGGCCGACAAGCTGCAGATCGCCTACGGCGCCCAGGACGTCAGCCAGCACGCGTCCGGCGCGTTCACGGGTGAGATCGCTGCCCCGTTCCTGGCCCAGTTGGACTGCGCCTACGTGATCATCGGGCACTCCGAGCGGCGCACGCTGCACGGTGAGACCGACGAGATCGTCGCGGCGAAGACCGCGGCCGCCATCGGTGCGGGCGTCGTTCCGCTGATCTGCGTGGGCGAGACCGCCGAGGATCTCGAGACGCACGGTGCCAGCGCGGTGCCCGTCGCACAGCTGAAGGTCGCCCTGGTGTCCATCCCGAAGGGATCCGACTTCGTGGTGGCCTACGAGCCGGTCTGGGCGATCGGATCGGGACAGGCCGCGACGCCGGAACAGGCGCAGCAGGTCGCCAAGGCTCTGCGCGACACGATCGCCGAGCACCTCGGCGACGAGGCGGCAGGGGCCACGCGCATCCTGTACGGCGGCTCGGTGAAGGCGGACAACATCGCCGGCTTCATGCGTCAGGCCGACGTCGACGGAGCTCTCGTCGGAGGCGCCAGCCTCGACGTCGAAGGGTTCTCGGCCATCGCGCGTTACCAGAAGCACGTCGGCGTGTAGCCGAGCGGATTCCGCGTCGACCGGGCGTTCGGAACGGATGGGCGCTCTGCGTCACCCCGCTCCGAACGCCCGTTCCCGTTCCGGCGAATGTCGGATCCGACACCGTGCAGGCGTCGCCGTTCGACGCGACGGGACATCGAGTCGATATAATGGATGCCGGTCCGGCGCGCGTTCGCCGGACCGGACCACAACCCGAAAGGCTTCACCTCGTGCAGATTCTCACGGTCGTTCTTCAGGTGCTGCTCGGCATCACGAGCCTCCTGCTGACCCTCCTCATCCTGCTGCACAAGGGGCGCGGCGGCGGCCTGTCCGACATGTTCGGCGGCGGCATGACCTCCAACCTCGGGGCATCCGGTGTGGCTGAGCGCAACCTCAACCGCATCACGGTCATCCTCGCCCTGGTCTGGATCGTCTGCATCGTGGTATTGGGTCTCATCACGAAGTTCAGCGCGTAGCGGCCCTCACAGCCGGTACGACGTTCGAACGATCAAGGAGGATTCATGGCTTCAGGCGGCAGTGCGATCAGGGGATCCCGAGTCGGATCCGGTCCGATGGGGGAGCAGGACCACGGTTACCACGCGGACCGCATCGCGGTTCGATACTGGGATGCGCTCGGCAACGAGACCGTCCGCTACTTCGCGGCGAACCTCCCCGATGAGGAGATCCCCGACACCATCGACTGCCCGACGTCCGGGCTCCCGGCCGGACGCGACAAGGACAACCCGCCGGCACTCGCGAAGCTCGAGCCGTACAAGACGCACCTCGCGTACGTGAAGGAGCGCCGCACCGAGGAGGAGGCGGAGCAGCTTCTCGACGAGGCGCTGCAGCAGCTGCGCCAGCGTCGCGGACGTCTCACGCCCACCAACTGAGTCGCACGGGGGGATTCGTTCAACCGAATCACGCACTCGACGAAAAGGGGCGGTTCCGATCATCAGATCGGAACCGCCCCTTTTGGTCGTCGGTCCTGCCGAACTCAGTACTCCGGCGAGATGAGGCTCTCGGGAACCTCGGCCGCGGCATCCCGGTCCACGAAGAACACCGTGCGCTTGCGGCCCTTCGCTCCTGCCGCCGGCACCTCGGTGTAGCTGGCGCCCGCCAGTGCCAGGCCGAGCGCCGATGCCTTGTCCGAGCCGGACAGCACCAGCCAGATGCGCGCTGACGCGTTGAGAACCGGGCGGGTGAGGCTGAGCCGCTCGGGCGGTGGCTTCGGCGAGTTGCGCACGGCGATCACGGACCGCTCCGTCTCGCGGATTCCGCTGCGATCGGGGAACAGCGAGGCGATGTGCCCGTCGGGCCCGACACCGAGGAAGGTGATGTCGAATCGCGGATACGCGACCTCGTCGTTCCCGAAACGCGCCAGCTCGCTCGCGTACGCGTCGGCGGCCGCGTCGAGCTCCAGGCCCGAGTCCGATGCGGGGAACGGATGCACGTTGCCGTCCGGCACGTCGAGGTGGTCCAGCAGTGCCTCACGAGCCTGCTTGTCGTTGCGATCGTCCGAGTCTGCCGGAACCCAGCGCTCGTCGCCCCACCAGAAGTGCACGGCAGACCAGTCGATCGTGTCGCGCGCGGGCGAACCTGAGGCCGCCGCCAGAACGGCGATGCCTGCTGTGCCCCCGGTGAGGCAGACGTGCGCGGTTCCCCGGTCGCGGATGATGTCCGCGGTCTTGGTGAGGAACCTCGCCGCGACCGACGCGACGAGTGCGTCCTTGTCCGGGTGGACCAGCACCCGCCGTTCGCCGCTCATCGGGAACCTGCCCCCTGCTCCTCGGCCTCCAGAAGCGGGAGGCCCTTGGTGAGCACCTCCCCGTACAGCTCGTCGGGATCGAGTCGGCGCAGCTCTTCCGCGAGGCAGTCCCGCAGGTTGCGACGGGGGAGTGCGATGTCGTGCGTCGGCTGGTTCGGCTGCGTGAGCGTAGCCAGATCGGGCATGTCGCGCACGAGCTCGATCGTGCCCGAGGCACGTACCAGCTGCACGCCGTGGATTCCGCTCAGCCCTCGCTGGCGAGCTGTGAGGTCGTGCTGCACCGGGGCATCCAACTGAAGGCGCAGCCAGGCGGCGAGGAGCACGGTCGACGGGGAGTCGGGGGCACCCGACACCTCCACGGACACGACGGGTTCGTACGGCGGCTGATCGAGGACCGCGGCGAGCTGGGCCCGCCAGAGCGTCAGACGCGTCCAGGCGAAGTCCGTGTCGCCGGGGGCGTACGTCTCGGCGAGGTGCAGCAGCGCCTCGTGCGGGTCGCCGGCGGCAGACGAGTCCGTGATGCGGCACGTGGCGATCCGTCCGAGCGGCGAGGTCGACACCACGTCCGGCGCCGTCCCAGGCCACCACACGACGACGGGCGCATCCGGCAGCAGGAGCGCTGTGACAAGGCCTTCCTCGTCGCTCGCGGTGTCGCCGTAGGCGCGCAGCACGATGACCTCGCTGGCTCCTGCATCGCCGCCGACACGGATCTGCGCGTCCAGCCGGCTGTCGGCATCCGCGTGCGGGTGGTCGCGGTCGGCGGTCGACACGACGATGACGCGCATCGGATGCTCGCGCGACGCCTCGTTGGCGGCCTCGATGACCTCTTCTTCTTGGCCCAGCTGCGTGGCGATGATCAGCGTGAGCACGCGGCCGAGGGCGACGGCGCCGCCCTCTTCGCGGATCTTGATCAACGTCTTCGAGACGTTGCTGGTCGTGGTGTCTGGCAGGTCGACGATCATGGGCGTCTCCAAGTGCGGCCGTCGCGGGCAAGCAGTTCATCGGCGGATGCCGGACCCCACGTTCCGGGCCGGTATTGTTCCGGTGCGCCGTGGGACGCCCAGTACTCCTCGATCGGGTCGAGGATCTTCCACGAGAGCTCGACCTCCTCGTGCCGTGGGAACAGCGGCGGATCACCGAGCAGCACGTCGAGGATGAGGCGCTCGTACGCCTCGGGACTCGCCTCCGTGAAGGCATGGCCGTATCCGAAGTCCATGCTCACGTCGCGCACCTGCATGCCGGCACCCGGCACCTTCGAGCCGAAGCGGATGGTCACGCCTTCGTCCGGCTGAACGCGGATGACGAGCGCGTTCTGCCCGAGCGCCGACGTCTGGCTCTCCGCGAACAGCTGCTGCGGAGCACGCTTGAAGACGACGGCGATCTCGGTCACGCGGCGTCCGAGCCGCTTGCCGGCACGCAGGTAGAAGGGAACGCCGGCCCACCGGCGGGTTCCGATGCCGAGCTTTATCGCCGCGTACGTCTCGGTGGTGGACTGCGGGTTCATGCCGTCTTCGTCGAGGAAGCCGACGACCTTCTCGCCGCCCTGCCATCCGCTGGAGTACTGGCCGCGTGCGGTGGCGGTGGAGAGATCCTTCGGCAGCCGCACCGCCTTCAGCACCTTCTCCTTCTCGGCACGGAGATCCGCGGCGTCGAAGGACACCGGCTCCTCCATGGCCGTGAGAGCGAGCAGCTGGAGCAGGTGGTTCTGGATGACGTCGCGCGCCGCCCCGATGCCGTCGTAGTATCCGGCACGACCGCCGACGCCGATGTCCTCGGCCATGGTGATCTGCACGTGGTCGACGTAGTTCGCGTTCCAGATGGGCTCGTACAACTCGTTGGCGAAGCGCAGAGCGAGGATGTTCTGCACCGTCTCCTTGCCGAGGTAGTGGTCGATGCGGAACACCGAATCCGGCGGGAAGACCGACTCGACGACCTTGTTGAGCTCGCGCGCCGTCTTGAGGTCGGAGCCGAACGGCTTCTCGATGACGACCCGGCGCCATCCCTTCGACTGCTCCGCGAGACCGGAGCGGCGCAGCTGCTCGGTGACGAGCGGGAAGGCCTTCGGCGGGATCGACAGGTAGAACGCGTGATTGCCCATCGTTCCGCGATCACGGTCGAGCTCGTCGACGGTCTTCTTGAGGCGCTCGAACGCCTCGTCGTCGTCGAACTCGCCGGAGACGAAGCGGATGCCCTGTGCGAGCTGCTTCCAGACCTCATCGCGGAACTCGGTGCGCGCGTACTGCTTCACCGCCTCGTAGACGACCTTCTCGAAGTCTTCGTCCTCCCAGTCGCGCCTGGCGAATCCGACGAGCGCGAAGCCTGGGGGAAGCAGGCCTCTGTTGGCCAGGTCGTAGACGGCCGGCATCAGCTTCTTGCGCGACAGGTCACCCGTCACGCCGAAGATGATGAGGCTGCTCGGGCCGGCGATGCGGTTCAGCCGACGGTCCGTCGGCACCCTCAGCGGGTTGGAGTTCGCGGTGATCTCCACCGGTGACATGGATCTCCTCGTATCGGTTCAGGCGTCCACGTCGCCGAACAGCGTTTCGATGTTCGCGGCGGGGTCGGTGAGCGTGAGAGTCAGCACGGGACGGCCGTGCTCGGCGAGCACCGCGGCGTCGCCGTCGGCCTGCGCGGTGATGAGTTGGCCGAACGTGAACGGCCGGTCGGGCACCTGGAGGTCCTCGGTCTCGTGACTCAGGATCTGCAGGAACACGCCGACGGCCGGCCCGCCCTTGTGGAACTGGCCGGTGGAATGCAGGAAACGCGGCCCCCAGCCGAATGTGACGGGGCGCTTGGCTCTGGCCGCCAGCAGATCACGGATGCCAGCCAGTTGCGGCAGGGCGATGCGGTTCACATAGGCCTGCACGGCGACATATCCGTCCGCGGGCAGCTGCTCGAGCAGCTTCCCGATCGCGTCGTCGACCGTCGTCGCGTCACCGAGCAGTGCGGCGTCGCCGCGGACCTCGATGCCGCCGTCGACGAAGGCCGGATCGGTCGGCTCCGGACGGGCGTCCAGCAGGCCGCGCGCTGCGACCTTCGCGGATTCCACGTCGGGCTGGTCGAACGGGTTGATCCCCAGCAGTCGACCGGCGACCGCTGTGGCGTACTCCCAGACCAGGAACATCGCGCCGAGCGTGCCGGAGACCAGGATCTCGCCGTGGTGACGATCCGCGGGGAAGAGGTGGTGCGCCTCCGCATTGTCCACGAGGCGGACGACCTGCAGGTCGGGCAGCTTCTCGTCGAGTTCGGGAGAGACCACGTCGAGCACCACGGGCAGCAGACCCTTGCCCAGCTTGCCGGTCGATTCCGCGATGAGCTGCTCGGCCCAGTCCGCGAGCCCGACGATGTGGGTGCCGTCGGCGATGATGCCGAGCTTGTCGCGGAGCGGCTGAGTGCCGGCGATCGCCGCACCGAGGATGAGACCCGGATTGGTCGCGTCGTCGATGGCGAGCTCGAGCGAGATCGTCTCGGCCTCTTCGAGCAGTTCCTCGATGTCGAATCCGGCAAGCCCGGACGGCACGAGGCCGAACGCGGTGAGCGCCGAATAGCGTCCACCGACGTTCGGGTCTGCGTTGAAGACGGCGTAGCCGGCCTCGCGGGCCGACACGTCGAGCGGTGAGCCGGGGTCGGTGACGACGACGATGCGACCGGCAGGGTCGATGCCGGCGTCCCGGAACGCCTTCTCATACGTGCGACGGTGGCTGTCGGTCTCGACCGTGGAGCCGGACTTCGAGGATACGACCAGCACACTGGTGGCAAGACGGTCGTTCACCGCGTCGAGCACCTGGCCGGGATCGGTGGTGTCCAGGATGGTCAGCTCGAGGTTGCCTGTGCGCGTGATCACCTCGGGGGCGAGCGACGAGCCGCCCATGCCGCTGAGGACGAAGTGGTTGACGCCCTCTGCGAGGAACCGCTCGCGGAGCTCCACGATCTGCGGCACCAGGGGCCGGGCGATGGCCACGGCCTCCGTCCAGCCCAACCGGACGGACGCCTCGGACTCCGCATCCGGTCCCCAGAGTGCTGCGTCCTGGGCCGTGATGCCGGATGCCACCAGATCCGCAACGAGCGACGGCACGTGTCGCTTGACAGCTGCCTCCGCGTCGCCGCTGACGTGGATCTTGAAGCTCACTGCACGGTCTCCTTGGCACCCGCCTGGGCGAGCGCGGCGGACACGGTGTCGAGCAGTTCGTTCCACGACACGATGAACTTCGACACACCCTCGTCTTCGAGCACCTGGGTGACGTCGTCGTAGGAGATGCCGAGTGCGGCGATCTGGTTCAGGACCTTGTTCGACTCGTCGTACGTGCCGGCGATGGTGTTGCCGGTGATCTCGCCGTGGTCGAAGGTGGCCTCGAGCGTCTTCTCCGGCATGGTGTTCACCTCGTCGGGAGCGACGAGCGTGGTCACATACAGCGTGTCGGGGAACGCCGGGTCCTTGACGCCGGTGGACGCCCAGAGCGGACGCTGCTTGTTGGCACCCGCGGCGAGCAGCACCTTGGCGCGCTCGGAGTCGAACGCCTGCTCGAACACCTGGTAGGCGAGACGGGCGTTCGCCACGGCCGACTTGCCCTTCAGCGCCAGCGCCTCGGGGGTGCCGATCGCTGTGAGGCGCTTGTCGATCTCGGTGTCGACGCGGGAGACGAAGAACGACGCGACGGAGCGGATGGTCGACAGGTCGATGCCCGCCTCCTTCGCCCGCTCGAGACCCGTGAGGTACGCGTTGATGACCTCGCGGTGGCGCTCGAGGCTGAAGATCAGCGTCACGTTGACGCTGATGCCCTCGGCGGTCACGGCGGCGATGGCCTCCAGGCCTTCGACCGTCGCCGGGATCTTGATCATCGCGTTCGGCTTGTCGACCTTCGCCCACAGCTGCTTGGCCTGTGCGATGGTGCCGGCCGCGTCGTGCGCGAGCCCCGGCTCGACCTCGATCGAGACACGACCGTCCTTGCCACCGGATGCCTCGTAGACGGGCGCGAACACGTCGGACGCGTTGCGGACGTCCGTGGTGGTGATCTCGAAGACCGCCTCGTGCACGTCCTTGCCGGCCGCAGCCAGTTCACGGACCTGCTCGTCGTACGACTCGCCCTTCGAGAGAGCGGTCGCGAAGATGGTCGGGTTGGTGGTGACGCCGACGACGTTGCGCGTGTCGATCAGCTTCTGCAGCCCGCCGGAGGTGATGCGCTCACGGGACAGGTCGTCGAGCCAGATGCTCACGCCTTCCGCCGCGAGTCGTGCGGTGCTGGTTTCGGTCATTTCTCTCGCCTCTTCTTCTTGACTTCTTCGCCTGTCATCGCGGCCCTACTGGGCGGCGACGGTCTCCTTGGCAGCGGCAACAACGGCTTCCGTGGTGATGCCGAACTTCGTGAACAGCGTCTTGTAGTCGGCCGAGGCACCGAAGTGCTCGATCGAGACGCTGCGGCCCTTGTCACCGACGTAGTCGCGCCACGTGAGCGCGCGGCCGGCCTCGACGGAGACGCGAGCGGTGACGGATGCCGGCAGCACCGACTCCTTGTACTCCGCGCTCTGCTCCTCGAACCACTCCTGGCTGGGCATCGAGACGACGCGGGCGTTGACGCCGGCCGCCTTCAGCTCCTCGCGGGCGTTCACAGCCAGCTGCACCTCGGATCCCGTGGCGATCAGGATGACGTCAGGGGTCCCGTTCGGCGCCTCCGCGAGCACATACCCGCCCTTGGCGACGTTGGCTGCTGACGCGAAGACGTCGCCGGATGCCGCACCGTCGCCGCGCTCGAACACCGGGATGTTCTGGCGGGTGAGGGCTATGCCTGCCGGCCCGCCGCGGCGCTTCAGGATCTCGAGCCAGGCGTACGCCACCTCGTTCGCGTCACCGGGGCGCACCACGGTGAAGTTCGGGATGAGGCGCAACGTCGCCAGCTGCTCGATCGGCTGATGCGTCGGACCGTCCTCGCCGAGCGCGACGGAGTCGTGCGTCCAGACGAACGTGGACGGCACGTTCATCAGCGCGGCAAGACGCAGCGACGGACGCTGGTAGTCGCTGAAGATGAGGAAGGTGCCGCCGAACGGACGGGTCGGTCCGTGCAGCACGATGCCGTTCAGGATGGCGGCCATCGCGTGCTCGCGAATGCCGAAGTGCAGCACGCGGCCGTACGGGTTGCCGGCCCACTCGTGCGTCGAGCGCTCGGTGGGGACGAAGGATGCCGCACCCTCGATGGTCGTGTTGTTCGACTCGGCGAGATCCGCGGATCCGCCCCACAGCTCGGGCACAACGGCTCCGAGCGCGTTCAGCACCTTGCCGCTGGCCGCACGAGTCGAGACGTCCTTGCCTGCCTCGAACACCGGCAGCGCATCCTCGACGCCTTCCGGCAGTTCACCGCTCAGAAGTCGGTCGAGCAGCGCCTTGCGCTCGGGGTTGGCCTCGGCCCAGGCGTCGAATCCGACCTGCCACTGCGCGCGCTGGTCCGCACCCCGCTCGATGGCCTCGCGGGTGTGCTCGATGACCTCGTCTGCGACCTCGAACGTCTGCTCGGGGTCGAAGCCGAGCACCTCCTTGACGGCACGCAGCTCGTCGGCGCCGAGCGCGGATCCGTGGATCTTGCCGGTGTTCTGCTTCTTCGGGCTGGGCCATCCGATGATCGTCTTGAGGATGATGATCGACGGCTTGTCGGTCACGGCCTTCGCCGTCTCGATCGCGTCGAACAGCTCCTGCACGTCCTCGACGTACTGACCGGTCTTCTTCCAGTCGACGACCTGCACGTGCCAGTGGTATGCCTCGTAGCGCGCCGCGACGTCCTCGGTGAAGGCGATGTTCGTGTCGTCTTCGATGGAGATCTGGTTGCTGTCGTAGATGACGACCAGGTTGCCCAGCTCCTGGTGGCCGGCGAGCGAGGATGCCTCGCTCGTGATGCCCTCCTCCAGGTCGCCGTCGCTGGCGATCACATAGACGAAGTGGTCGAACGGGCTCGTGCCGGGCGCGGCATCCGGGTCGAAGAGTCCGCGCTCGTAGCGACTCGCGTACGCGAAGCCGACGGCGGAGGAGAGTCCCTGGCCGAGCGGACCTGTCGTGATCTCGACGCCGTCGGTGTGGCGGTACTCGGGGTGGCCGGGAGTCAGCGAGCCCCACGTGCGGAGCGCCTTCAGGTCGTCCAGCTCGAGGCCGTATCCGCCCAGGTAGAGCTGCACGTACTGAGTCAGCGAGCTGTGGCCCGCCGACAGGATGAAGCGGTCGCGGCCGAGCCAGTGCTGGTCCTTCGGGTCGCGGCGCATCACGCGCTGGAACAGCAGGTATGCGGCCGGGGCGAGGCTCATGGCCGTGCCGGGATGCCCGTTGCCCACCTTCTCCACGGCGTCCGCCGCCAGGATGCGCGCGGTGTCGACTGCCTTGTTGTCAATGGGATCCCATTGCAGTGCTGCCACTTGAGACTGACCCTTCTTGTGTCGTCGATGCGAGAGGGGTCCCGTAGAACGGACCCGCACCGGTGGAGGTAGTGCGCGCGCCCCAGACTTCTTCGGCACCCGTGCACACGACGCCCGCGGAGAAGTTCCGTGGGCAGGGGAATGCATCGAGAGGCGAGCACCACCAAGTATAGGGAGATTGCCAGAAAGCGATGGTCAGCGGCCGGTCGACGCTGTGCCATCCCCACAAACGGCCGCCCGTGCGCCGAAGGGCACGAGCGAGCTTGGACGCCTCTCGCTTCGATCACCCCTGGCGCCGCTTCGTCGCTCACAGGCTCACTCGGATCGGCCGTACGAGCGGGCTCGTGCGACTCTCACCTCAATCGCCTCTAGACTCGATGGCGGGCTTGTGCGTGATTGAGGAGCGATGGGCGTTGCTGTAGAAAGCCGGTTGGCACCGGCGCGGATCGGTTTCCGGCGCAAGTTCGCCGCGTACGTCGCCCTGACGAAGCCTCGGGTGATGGAGCTCCTGCTCGTCACCACCATTCCGGTGATGTTCCTCGCTCAGGGTGGCGTGCCCAACCTGTGGCTCATCGTCGCGACGGTCATCGGCGGCGCCATGAGCGCCGGCTCGGCCGCGGCGTTCAACTGCTACATCGACCGCGACATCGACAAGGTGATGAACCGCACGAAGCAGCGGCCTCTCGTCACCGGCGAGTTGAGCCCGCGCGAGGCATACGTCTTCTCGTGGGCACTGGCAGTCGCCTCCACGGTGTGGCTGTACTTCACGACGAACTGGCTCGCTGCGGTGCTTTCGGTCGCCGCCATCCTCTTCTACGTCTTCATCTACACGCTCTGGCTGAAGCGCCGCACGCAGCAGAACATCATCTGGGGCGGGATCGCGGGATGCTTCCCCGTGCTCATCGGCTGGGCCGCGGTGACAGGCTCGCTCGACTGGGCGCCGTTCATCCTGTTCGGCGTCGTCTTCCTCTGGACTCCGCCGCACTACTGGCCGCTGTCCATGAAATACCGCGACGACTACAAGTCGGTCGGCGTGCCCATGCTCGGCGTGACGCGCGGTCGTGCCGTCGTAGGACTGCAGGTCATCCTGTACGCCTGGGCCACCGTCGCGTGCTCGCTTCTGCTCGTTCCGGTCGCGCACATGGGCCTCGTCTACACGGTGACGGCGCTGGCCTCCGGCGTCTGGTTCGTCTACGAGACCCACCGCCTCTACGCGCTGGCGATCCGCCACGAGAACCCGTCCCCGATGCGTGTCTTCCACGGCTCCATCACGTACCTGTCGGTGCTGTTCGTGGCGATCGCTGTCGACCCGCTGCTCCCGTTCTGACCGTGGCAATGCTGAAAACACCGCTGGGCTGGCTCGCGGACCGGTACACCCTTTCGCCCCGATCTCTGCGCTGGGCGACGACCGCATCCCTCATCGTGAGCATCCTCATCGTGCTGGGGGGCGGCATCGTGCGCGTCACCGGTTCGGGGCTCGGCTGCCCGACCTGGCCCACCTGCGACGCGAGCTCGATTGCGCCGACCCCGGCCATGGGCATCCACGCCGTCATCGAGTTCTCCAACCGAATGCTCACCGTGCTGTTGTGCTTCGCCGTGGCCTGGGTGATCATCGCCGCCAGGTTGCAGAAGCCACGGGTGCGCAGCATCACGCGCCTGGCCTGGTCGCAGTTCTGGCTCGTGGTCGTGAACGCCGTCGCAGGCGGTATCAGCGTGTGGACCGGTCTCAACCCCTACGTCGTCGCGTTCCACTTCGTCATGGCCATGGGTCTGCTCACCACGACGACGCTGACCTGGCACCGCGTGCACGAGAAGCCCGTCACCACGGATGCCCGTGCTCACATCACCGCGCCGGCCCGCGCCCTGAGCTGGACGCTGGCGGCCCTCACCGCCGTGCTCATCGTTGTCGGGACTCTCGTCTCCGGATCCGGACCGCACTCGGGCGACTCCGCCGACGTTCCCCGCATGGGCTTCGACTGGATCGACATCACCATCGTGCACGGCACGCTCGGCGCAGCGACGCTTGCCGTCGCGGTCCTCCTGGCGGTCGTGCTCTGGCGCTCCCACGCCACGACCCCGCTCGTGCGCACCCTGGGATTCCTTGCGATCGTGGCAGTGCAGGGCGTCGTCGGCCTCATCCAGGCGCTGACCGCGTTGCCGGCACTGCTGGTCGCGGTGCATCTGGTGCTCGCGGCGATGGTCTGGGTGGGTGCGCTGCGTGTGCTGCTGGACGTGAATCCGCAGCTCTTCCCGAGCGTGCACACCGCGGAGCCGGAGCGAGATGCCGCCACCGCACCCGGTTCGCCGCTCCAGCGAGCGAGCTGAGTGCAGGCCGTCTCACGTGACGTCCCGGGGGCGATGTCGCGCCGCAAGAGCATGATCCGTCGCCCCGGCGCGGTCGTCGGAGCTGCCGTGCGGCTTGTCGCGATCGCCATCATCACGCTGCTGGTCATCTCGCCGCTCCTGCCGACGCTGACCGCTGCGCTGGGAACGCGCGGCCCGGGCGGACCGCTGGCGGGCATCCTCGCGACGTTCCAGTACACGCCGGCCCTCACCTGGCTGGGCAACAGTCTGCTCGTGTCGGTGACGACCACCGTCGTGACCCTGACCGTGGCGGCACCGGCCGCCTACGCGCTGTCGCGGGCTCGGGGACGAATCGTCTCGGGCTACTCGCTGGTGCTTTTCGTGGTGCAGTCGCTCCCGGTCGTCGTGCTCGTCATCCCGCTCTTCGTCGTGTTCGCCGGCGCAGGACTGGTCGACTCGCTCGGCGGCATCACGCTCATCTACATCGGGCTGTCCGTGGCCGTCGCCGTCTGGATGATGACCGCGTACATCGACACGATCCCCATCAGGCTCGAGGAGTCGGCGTGGCTCGACGGATGCTCCGTCTTCGGCGGGTTCCTCCGCGTCGTGCTCCCCGCGTGCTGGCCGGGGATCGTGTCGACCGCCATCTACTGCTTCCTGCTCACCTGGAACGACTACCTCGTGGCGCTCGTCTTCATCAAGTCGAACGCCCTCTACACCCTCCCGATCGGTCTGCAGTCCGCACGGACGCCTGGCCTCATCCTCGTGATCGTGCTGCCGCCGCTCATCCTGTTCGGCGTGCTGCACCGCTACTTCTCGCTGGGCGGTATCGCCGGCGCACTCGCCGACCGCTGATCCGCCTGCGTCACCGAACCGCTCTGCGGCGTGGGCGCCATCGGCGCCAGCACTCCCGCGATGACGGCGTCGACGCAGCGTTCGGCCAGGAGGTCCACCTCGTCGTCCGCGACCGCCCGAAGCGGACCGTGGATGATGAGCTCGGCGAACCCGTGCACCGCCGACCAGCAGATCCATGGCGCGCTGCCGCGGCGGTCCGCGCTCAGGAGTCCCGCGGCGACGAGTGCGTCGAGGGCGTCGGTCAGCGCACGGTAGGGAGCCGGCGGGGGAGAGGCGAGCGCTTCGCCGGTACGGCCTCCGAAGAACACCACCTGGAACCAGCCGGGCTCGCGGCGGGCGAAGCCGATGTAGCCGAGGCCGACGGCGCGCAGCTGCTCGAGTGCGGCATCCGCTCTCGACGTGGTCCGTGCCGGCAGGGCCGCGGCCATGCGATCGGCGACACGCTCGAAGATCTCGGCTGCGACGGCGTCCAGCAGCGCCTCGCGATCGGCGAAGTGACGATACGCGGCGTTGGCGGACACGCCGACGCGTCGCGTCACGTCGCGAAGCGCGAGTGCGTCGGGTCCGCCCTGCCTGGTGGCGTCGAGGCCTGCGTCGATGAGCGCCCGACGCAGATCGCCGTGATGGTAGGGACGGGAATCAACGCTCACCCTTGATCCTCCTTCCGGCAGTTGTTACGGTCGTTGCAGATGTTCACACTGTACACATTGCCGGTCGCGGATCCGATCGGCGCACCCCCAGAGGAGCAACGATGACCACTGCCATGCCTCCCATCGTCGACAGCGACACCTGGCAGCGCGAACTGGACGAGCTGCGCATCCGCGAGAAGGCGGCGACCCGCGAGCTCGACGCGATCGCGGCGCAGCGCAGACGCCTGCCGATGGTGCGGATGCCGGACTACACCCTTGAGGGCGAGAACGGACCGGTGAGCCTCGTCGACGTGTTCGAGGGCGCACACCAGCTCATCGTCTACAGCCACATGTGGTTCGAAGGCGAGGAGTGGCAGTGCTCTGGATGCACCGGGTACACCTCGCAGTTCACCCGCCTCGATTTCCTGAAGCCCTACGACGCCCGTTTCGTCATCATCACGCAGGGGCCGATCGATGAGGCGCTCGAGTACAAGCACCGAGTGGGCAACCGGATGACGTGGTACTCCACCGCGAACAGTCCGTTCGGCGTCGATGTCGACGCTCCTCCCGGAGGCGGGTTCGCCGTGAACGTGTTCCTCCGCGACGGCGACGTCGTGTACCGCACCTGGCACACGGACGGACGCGGCACCGAACAGCTCAGCCACACATTTCCACTGATCGATCTCCTGCCATACGGCAGGCGCGAAGCGTGGCAGGACTCGCCAGAGGGATGGCCGAAGGGTGAGCCGGCCGGCGCCAGGTGGGGGTCGTCGCAGGACGTCGCGGCGGCGTACGGGCCGGACTCCGCGTGACCTAGATCGCACCCGAGCGTCAGCGCATCGTCGAACGAGGGCGACGCGCACTCGGGTGCAGGCAGGACGCCAACCGGGAGCATGCCGGGCATCCTCCCGCGGCTGCGTCGCGCCCTATAGAATCGAAGGGTTCACGGAGTGCACCGTTCGCACTCGATCGCCATCCGCACAATCCGCGCCTCGGTGCCAGCGACCCGCGCTGGCACGAATCGAGGTCGGAGCCGGTCTGAAGCCGGTCACGGGCGGCAAGAAAACGAGGTAATCACAATGTCAGACGTTCTCATCGACCGTCCAGAACTCGCTGGCCTCGGCCAGTACGAGTTCGGCTGGGCCGATTCAGACGAGGCGGGGGCCACTGCCCGACGCGGTCTTTCCGATCAGGTGGTCCGCGACATCTCCGCTCTCAAGAGCGAGCCGGAATGGATGCTGCAGCGACGCCTCAAGGGCTTGCAGATGTTCCAACGCAAGCCGATGCCCACCTGGGGCGCCGACCTGTCGGAGATCGACTTCGACAACATCAAGTACTTCGTCCGGTCGACGGAGAAGCAGGCCCAGACCTGGGACGACCTGCCAGAAGACATCAAGAACACGTACGAGAAGCTCGGCATCCCGGAAGCGGAGCGTCAGCGCCTCGTCGGCGGCGTCGCAGCGCAGTACGAGTCGGAGGTCGTCTACCACCAGATCCGCGACGACCTCGAGGCGCAAGGTGTCATCTTCATGGACACCGACACGGCGCTGAGGGAGCACCCCGAGTTCTTCGAGGAGTACTTCGGCACCGTCATCCCCGCAGGCGACAACAAGTTCGCGTCGCTCAACACGGCCGTGTGGTCAGGCGGATCCTTCGTCTACGTGCCCAAGGGCGTGCACGTGGAAATTCCCCTGCAGGCCTACTTCCGCATCAACACGGAGAACATGGGCCAGTTCGAGCGAACGCTCATCATCGCCGACGAAGACAGCTACGTGCACTACATCGAGGGCTGCACGGCCCCGATCTACAAGAGCGACTCGCTGCACTCCGCCGTCGTCGAGATCATCGTGAAGAAGAACGCCCGCGTGCGCTACACGACGATCCAGAACTGGTCGAACAACGTCTACAACCTGGTCACCAAGCGCGCGATGGCGTACGAGGGCGCGACCATGGAGTGGATCGACGGCAACATCGGGTCCAAGGTGACCATGAAGTATCCGTCGATCTATCTGGTGGGGGAGCACGCAAAGGGCGAGACCCTCTCCGTGGCGTTCGCCGGCCCCGGTCAGCACCAGGATGCCGGCGCGAAGATGATCCACATGGCGCCGTACACGCAGTCGTCGATCGTGTCCAAGTCGATCGCCCGCGGCGGCGGACGCGCCGGATACCGCGGCGAGGTCCGCGTGGAGAAGGATGCTCACCACGCGGCGAACACCGTGCGCTGCGACGCCCTGCTCGTCGACACGATCTCTCGTAGCGACACGTACCCGTCCATCGACATCCGCGTCGACGACGTGCAGCTCGGTCACGAGGCAACGGTCTCCAAGGTGAGCGAGGAGCAGCTCTTCTATCTGATGAGCCGCGGCATGCCAGAAGACGAGGCCATGGCCATGATCGTGCGCGGCTTCATCGAGCCGATCGCGCGCGAGCTGCCGATGGAGTACGCGCTGGAACTCAACAAGCTCATCGAGATGGGCATGGAAGGATCGGTCGGCTAGAGATGACCATCACCGAGACCGAACCCACGTTCATCCCGGTCCAGACCCGATCCGAGCGCTTCTCTTCCACCGACGTCGCCGACTTCGACACGGTGACCGGCCGCGAGGCCACCTGGCGGTACACGCCTGTCGCTCGCATCGCCGCGCTCTTCGAGCAGGGTCTGGACGGATCCCGTTACGATGTCGAGCTGCGTTCGGCAGGCGGCGTCACCTCCGAGTGGGTCGCACGCGACCACGCACTCGTCGGCGCTGCGGGCATTCCGGAGGAGAAGGCATCCGCCAACGCGTGGACGTCCTTCGGCGAAGCGCTCCTGGTGACCGTCTCCGGCGAGTCAGGCGAAGCCGTCGTCACCCGCAGCGGCCTCGGCACGGCCGACCGCGCAGCGCACACCGTGATCCACGCGACCGCCGGCAGCACGGCGACGCTGGTGCTGCGCAACACGGGCGACGCGAGCCTGACCGAGAACGTCGAGATCGTGCTCGACGACGGCGCCCAACTCACGCTGGTGAGCGTGCAGGAGTGGACGGATGCCTCGCGGCACGTCTCGACGCACTTCGCGCGCGTGGGCCGCGACGCCCGTCTCAAGCACGTCGTCGTCTCGCTCGGCGGGTCTTTCATCCGCCTGAACCCGGCCATCCACCTCGCCGGTCCCGGTGCCGAGATCGAGGCGTACGGCGCGTACTTCGCGGATGCCGGCCAGTACATCGAGCATCAGGTGTACGTGTTCCACGACGAGCAGCACCAGCGCAGCCGCGTGACGTACAAGGGGGCGCTGCAGGGCACATCCGCTCACACGGTCTGGATCGGCGACGTGCTGATCGGCCAGAACGCGGTCGGCACCGACAGCTACGAGCAGAACCGCAACCTCGTGCTCACCGACGGCGCCCGCGCCGATTCCGTGCCCAACCTCGAGATCGAGATCGGGGACATCGTCGGGGCGGGTCACGCCAGCGCGACCGGTCGGTTCGACGACGAGCAGCTCTTCTACCTGCAGTCTCGTGGCATCACCGAGGACGAGGCCCGCCGTCTCGTCGTCCGTGGATTCCTCGTGGAGATCGTGCAGCAGATCGGCTCTCCCGAACTGGAGGAGCACCTTCAGGCAGCCATCGAGGCCGAGCTGACCGGCGGCGCATCCGGTGCCCAGACCTCGGCGGGGGAGCAGGCATGAGCGCAGAACGCGTCTGCGCGGCGTCCGAGATCTCCGTGAACGAGGCGAAACGCGTCGTGCTCGGCGGTGTGCCGATCGCCGTCGTCAAGGACTCGGCCGGCGACATCCACGCGATCGGCGACACCTGCACGCACGGCGACATCTCTCTCAGCGAGGGCTTCGTCGAGGGGGAGGCGATCGAGTGCTGGGCCCACGGCTCGCAGTTCTCTCTCCTCACCGGCAAGCCGCTCAATCTGCCGGCCTATGAGCCGGTCCCTGTTTTCACCGTCGAACTCATCGACGGAGACATTTTCATCGACCCGACCATCACGAAAGCAATCTGACTCATGTCAACCCAGTCTTCTGAGCACCCCCAGGGCGAGCACACCCAGACCGCGCACACGCTGGTCATCAGCGACCTGCACGTCACCGTCGAGACCGATCAGGGCACCAAGGAGATCCTCCGCGGTGTCGACCTGACCATCAACACCGGTGAGATCCACGCGATCATGGGACCGAACGGATCCGGCAAGTCGACCCTCGCCTACACGATCTCCGGCCACCCGAAGTACACCGTCACGAAGGGCAGCATCACGCTCGACGGCGAAGACGTGCTGTCCATGACAGTCGACGAGCGCGCGCGTGTCGGCCTGTTCCTCGCCATGCAGTACCCGGTGGAGATCCCGGGCGTGACCAACACCAACTTCCTGCGCACGGCGAAGACGGCGATCGAAGGCGAGGCGCCCTCGATCCGCTCCTGGACCAAGGACGTCAAGACGGCCATGTCCAACCTGAAGATGGACCCGTCGTTCGCCTCCCGCAACGTCAACGAGGGCTTCTCCGGCGGAGAGAAGAAGCGGAACGAGATCCTCCAGCTCGAGCTGCTGAAGCCGAAGTTCGCCGTGCTCGACGAGACGGACTCCGGGCTCGACATCGACGCGCTCAAGATCGTCTCGGAGGGCGTGAACCGCGCCCATGACAACACGAACCTCGGCGTGCTGCTCATCACGCACTACACGCGCATCCTGCGCTATATCAAGCCGGACTTCGTGCACGTGTTCGTCGCCGGCCGCGTGGCGGAAGAGGGCGGACCCGAGCTGGCGGAGCAGCTGGAGGAAGAGGGCTACGTGCGCTTCGTCTCCGACGGCGAACCGGACACGGATGCCGTGCTGCAGGACGAGCGGGCCGTGGACGCGGCCGCTCGGCCGTAGTGCCGGAAGCGTAGGCTCGAATCATGGCCACCACCCTCGCTCCCGCTCTCTTCGACCAGGTCGAAGAGGCGCTGAAGGACGTGATGGATCCGGAGCTCGGCGTCAACGTCGTCGACCTCGGCCTCATCTACGACCTCGCCTGGGATGACGAGAACGACGCGCTCATCATCTCCATGACGCTCACGAGCGCCGGATGCCCGCTCACCGACGTGCTCGAGGAGCAGACCGGCGAAGCGCTCGACGGCGTCGTCGAACGGTTCCGCATCAACTGGGTGTGGATGCCGCCGTGGGGTCCCGAGCGCATCACCGAAGACGGCCGCGACATGATGCGCGCTCTCGGCTTCGCGATTTGATCCACGACACGATCCTGCGGAGGGGCGAACTCACGCTGCGACCGCTGTCCGTCGATGATGCCCCGCGCTTGCGTGCGATCGTGGACGTCGGCTCGTGGGCCGGCATGAGTTCGCCGCTGCCGGCATCCGACGAGGCGATGACCGCTCAGTTCGAGTCGATCATCGCGAAAGTGCACGACCTCGCGTTCGCCGTGGAAGTGCGCGACCGTTTCGTGGGCAGGACGACACTGTACGACCTGACGCCAGGGCTGAAGGTGGAGATCGGCAACACGATCTACGCACGCGACGTGTGGGGCACATCCGTGAATCCCGCAGCGAAGCTGCTGCTGTTCGGCCACGCCTTCGACGTGCTCGGGCTCGAGCGCGTGGCGCTCAGATGCGACCATCGCAACACCCGGTCGCACGGGGCCATCCTGCGGCTGGGCGCCACGTTCGAGGGAACGCTCCGACGCTTCCGTCCGGCCGCCGATGGGACCATCGCCGACATCGACTACTTCAGCGTGCTGCGCGAGGAGTGGCCCGAGGTGCGAGCCGGCCTCGAAGAGCGGCTCGCCGCCTGACCGAAGCCTGCATCATGCATCGCACCCCTTGGGCGGCGATGCCCTCGCAGCCGACTGCCGGTGAAGTCCGGTAGCCTTAACCGGCGCTTTCGCGCGTTTACCCCCTTCCCCGAAAGAAATGGACGTCCGCTGTGCTCGCCGTGCACGATCTCGAGATCCGCGTCGGCGCACGCACCCTCATGTCGGGCGTGACCTTCCGCGTTCAGCCTGGGGACAAGATCGGCCTTGTCGGCCGCAACGGCGCGGGCAAGACGACCCTGACCAAGGTGCTGGCGGGAGACCTGCTGCCCAGCGAGGGACGCGTCGAGCGGTCGGACGACCTCGGCTACCTGCCGCAGGATCCGCGCACCGGCGACCCCGACATGCTGGCGCGTACCCGGATCCTCGACGCCCGCGGGCTCGGCAGCCTCGCCATCGGCATGCACGAGGCGTCGCAGCAGATGGCATCCGACGACCCGGATGTCGCAGCGAAGGCCATGCGCCGCTACGGCAACCTCACCGAGCGGTTCGAGTCGCTCGGCGGATACGCGGCGGAGGCCGAGGCGGCGTCCATCGCCCACAATCTGTCGCTGCCCGATCGCATCCTGGATCAGCCGCTGCGCACGCTCTCCGGCGGTCAGCGGCGTCGCATCGAGCTGGCGCGCATCCTGTTCTCGGACGCCGACACGATGATCCTCGACGAGCCGACCAACCACCTCGACGCCGACTCCGTCGTGTGGCTCCGCGAGTTCCTCAAGGGGTACAAGGGCGGACTCATCGTGATCAGCCACGACGTCGTGCTCGTGGGGGAGACGGTGAACCGCGTCTTCTATCTGGATGCCAACCGCCAGGTCATCGACATGTACAACATGGGCTGGAAGGCGTACCAGAACCAGCGTGCAGCGGACGAGGAGCGCCGCAAGAAGGAACGCGCCAACGCCGAGAAGAAGGCGTCGGCTCTCCAGGCGCAGGCCGCCAAGTTCGGAGCGAAGGCCACGAAGGCCGCCGCTGCGCACCAGATGGTCGCCCGCGCCGAGCGGCTGCTGAGCGGCCTCGAGGAGGTACGCCAGGAGGATCGTGTCGCGAAGCTGCGCTTCCCGACTCCCGCAGCCTGCGGACGGACGCCGCTCATGGCATCCGATCTGTCGAAGAGCTACGGCTCCCTGGAGATCTTCACGGCCGTCGACCTCGCCATCGATCGCGGTTCCAAGGTCGTGGTGATCGGACTCAACGGTGCAGGGAAGACGACGCTGCTGCGCATCCTCGGCGGTGTCGACGTTCCCGACACCGGAGCCATCGAGCCGGGACACGGCCTCCGGATCGGCTACTACGCCCAGGAGCACGAGACGATCGATGTGGCACGCACGGTGCTGCAGAACATGGTGTCCAGCTCGCCGAACCTCACCGAGACCGAGGCGCGCAAGGTACTCGGTTCGTTCCTGTTCACGGGTGACGATGTGCACAAGCCGGCCGGCGTGCTCTCCGGCGGGGAGAAGACCCGTCTGGCGCTGGCCATGATCGTCGTGTCAGGCGCGAATGTGCTGCTGCTCGATGAGCCGACCAACAACCTCGATCCGGCCAGCCGCGAGCAGATTCTCGACGCGTTGGCGCACTACGAAGGCGCTGTCGTGCTGGTCTCCCACGATCCCGGGGCGGTCGAGGCGCTGAATCCCGAGCGCGTGCTCATCCTGCCCGACGGCATCGAGGATCACTGGAACGCCGACTACGCGGACCTGATCGCACTGGCGTAGTCCGATGAAGCGGGATGCGCGTTCTCTCTTGTGTCCGCATTCGAACGATGTTAGAACTGTTCTAACAGGGTTAGAACAGACGTGAGAGACGGGGTGATCGGATGTCTCCGGCACAGCGGATCGACAAGGCGCAGATCGTCTCGGCTGCCTTCGACGTGCTCGGCAGCGAGGGCGTCGACAAACTGACGATGCGCCATCTGGCAGCACGCCTCGGGGTGCAGGCCGCCACGCTGTACTACCACGTGGACGGCAGGGGAGAGCTGCTGCGCCTCGTGTCCGAGCAGGTGGTCGCCGAGGCGACCGCCGGTCTGACCGACGCAGGCGACTGGCGCACCCTCTGCGTGGATGTCGTGACGCGGCTGCGCGAGACGCTGCGCAGGCATCCGGGTGCCGCACAGGTCGTGGCCGTTCAGGAGGTCTCAGCCGAGGCGTTCGAGAAGCTCGTACCCCTCGTGCTGACGTCGTTCCATGCAGGACTCAACATCGACGACGCTGACGCCCTCTACCTCGTGCAGTCGCTCTACGTTCTCGTCACGGGTCTGGCTCTTGCCGAGTTCGGGGATGCCCCGTCACCGGCCCCGGCGCCGCGCTCGTATTACGACGCCTGGTTCACGCTCTCCGTCGAGACCTTCCTCGACGGCATCCAGCACCGCTATCACCGCTGAAGCACCACCCCATCCCGCGCCGCGCCGCGCACATCCGCCCTGACTCGAAAGGCGATATCGCCATGCCCATCGCAGCCCTGATCCTGCTCGCCGTCAGCCTGGTCTACTTCGTCGTCACCACGACTGCCGACCTCTACCCGTTCAACAACACGCGTGACGCGACGCCGGCCGAAAAGCGCGCCGAGCTGAGCGTCAACGCGCCCATCCTCGCCGCACCGATCGTGCTGCTGCTGTGCGCGCAGTGGTTCACCCTGCCGTGGCTCGCCTACGTCGGCGGCGCCATCGAGCTGGCCGTCGCGGTCGGCGGACTGCTGCTGTGGTGGATGCCGTACCTGGCGGGCGTCACGATGCCGTGGGCGACAGCGGGCACCGGGCTCACCTGGAGTGAGCTGCACGGGCGCACCTACGCGCACACCGTGATCGTGCTGCCCCGCATCGGCGACCGTCCCCGCCCGAACCTGGAGCACATGATCCTGCACACCCTGTTCGTGGTGGCTGGCATCCTCACCATCATGGCCGGAACCACGATCTGACGGATGCCTACCCTGCGACGCTCAGTTCGCTCACCTCGAGCGGAAAGTCGCGTGAGGCCAGGAACCCGCGCAGAAACTCCACGTGCTCGTCGCAGGCCAGCCAGGTCTTGCGCCGATCCTCGGAGTGGATGCGCGGGTTTCGCCAGTCGATCCGCCACCTCGCGGGTTCCCGACATCCGGCACGGGAGCACAGGGGCTCAACGGGATCGCCGCCGAGCGCGTCGAGGAGCGTCATGGAGTTCCGTTCCCGTCGCCCTCGCTGTCAGAAGCTCCGGCGTCCGAATCCGTCGTGCTCGAGCCGGCGCCATTCTGCGATGCACCGTCTGCCTCGGCGCCGGCGCTGTCGGACGTAGAGGGATCCGTCGTCTCCTGGTCGCCTGTCGGCGTGGCGGGCTGTGGATTCAGCGTCGCGACGGTGCCAGGACGCTCCGGCGTGCTGCCGCGCGGCCGCGCGGCATTCGCCACGACGACGGCGAAATACGGCAGGAAGATCGCACCGGCGGCGGGAATGACCAGCCACCAGCCACGCACCCAAATCAACGAGATCAGGCAGAGCACCCGGATGGACATCATCACGGTGTACTCCAGCATGCGATTGCGACGCTCGACCGCCGGCGACGGCGGCAGCGACGTGATCGACTCGTGCTTCATGGTCTGTGCTCCCGGGCGGATCGTCGGGGGCGATCCACCTCTTCAGCCTACGGCCACTGCCCTGGCACGAAGGCGATGCGACGACATCCGTGCCGTCGCCGATCCTCGCCAACGGCACGACCTAGACTGATAGCCGTTTCCATGCCGCCCACCACCCACGAGGACCACTACATGACGACGCCCCGCACCGTGCTGATCACCGGAGGCAACCGCGGCATCGGCCGTGCCATCGCCGAGGAATTCATCGCCGAGGGGCACCGAGTCGCGGTGACAGCACGCAGCGGCGAGGGGCCGGTCGGATCGCTCACGGTTCGCGCAGACGTGACGGACTCCGACCAGGTGGATGCCGCGTTCACCGCCGTCGAAGCGGAGCTCGGCCCCGTCGAGGTTGTCGTGGCCAACGCCGGCATCACCCGCGACATGCTCCTCATGCGCATGACGGACGACGACTTCGACGCCGTCGTGGACACCAACCTGGGCGGCGCGTTCCGTGTCATCAAGCGAGCGTCGAAGGGGATGCTGAAGGCCCGCTTCGGCCGCGTCATCCTCATCTCCAGCGTCGTTGGGCACATGGGCTCGCCCGGACAGGTCAACTACGCCGCATCGAAGGCCGGCCTGCTCGGCATCGCACGATCGCTCACCCGCGAGCTCGGTGCCCGCGGGATCACCGCGAACGTCGTCGCGCCGGGATTCATCGAGACGGACATGACGGCCGAGCTTCCCGAAGACCAGCAGGCCGAGTACAAGAAGTCGATCCCCGTCGGCCGCTACGGCAAGCCTTCCGAGGTCGCGAAGGCCGTGGCGTGGCTCGCGTCCGACGACGCCGGCTACATCTCCGGCGCCGTCCTTCCCGTCGACGGCGGCATGGGCATGGGGCACTGACCGAAGGCATCCCGAGTGTTCTCCAGCCAGCGGAGATACCCTCCTTCAGCAAGCCTTCATCACCATCGTCAGGAGCGACCACGGCCGGCGACACCGCGAACGAGCTTGCCCGCACGAGCGCGGGCGAGCTGAGTCGTCGCACCACAGGCGGTGCCGTCGCACGGCCCGCCGCGGTGTACGACACAGTCACCGAAGGCCTCACCGGATGGCAGTTCCTGCGCACCTGGCGCTGGGCCGGCTACCTCGCCATCGCCGTCATCTTCGCGCTCGTCTGCGGCGGACTCGCGTTGTGGCAGTACGACAGGGGCAGAGGAGCGTCGGCGGACAACCAGCTCTACGCGAGCAACTTCGCCATGGCCGCCACGCCGTTGACCGAAGCGTTGCCGACTCTGTCGTCCTATTCACCCGACCAGGTCTGGCGGGCCGTGAGCCTGCACGGCAGATGGGATGCCACGCACCAGTACTACCGGCGCAACAGCGTTCGCAGCGGGGAGACCGGGTACGAGGTGATCACGGCATTCCGTCTCGACTCCGGAGACGTCTTCCTCGTGAACCGCGGATGGGTGGCAGCCACCGACAACGGATCCGCACCGGCGTCCCGGCCCGCACCTCCGAGCGGATCCGTCGACGTCGTCGCCCGGCTGCAGCCCAGCCAGGCCAAGCGCGGGGAGGGCGGCGTCAGCGCGCACCAGATCGAATCCGTCGATCTCTCCGAGCTCGCGCCCGTGGTGGGCGGATCCGTCTACTCGGCAGCCTGGGGCGTCATCGTGTCGCCGCGCTCGTCGGCGGACGGCCTCGCCAGGGTCCAGGCGACACCACCGGCCGAAGGTGTCGGATACCACTACTCGTACATGATCCAGTGGATCGCGTTCGCCTTGATCGGGTTCTTCCTGCTGTGGCGCGGCGCCGTGCGCGAGTTCCGGCGGATCAACGCGGACGACCCCGACGAGCAGCGTCGCGAGGCCGAGCGCGTGCGCAAACGGGCGAGCAAGTCGTTCACCGACGAGGAGATCGAGGACGAGTCGCTGGACGGCTTCATTCCGCTGAGCAGGTGGACGGGACGGCCAGGCCTTCCGGTGGGGGAGGCGTCCGGTCCGCCGAAGCCGGCCCTGACCGGAACACCGATCCCGTTCGAAGCGGCGGACGACGAAGACGAGCTTGCGGACTCGGAGAACGAGCCGGCTCAGGACGGCCAGGTGTTCGTCCTGGAGGCCGGCGGAGGGGCCTCGGCGACGCGCGAGCATCCGAGGCGGGAATCGCGCACACCGAAGGTCGACGACGCCCACCACACAGGCGACGCCCAAGGCGTCGACAGCAGCGACCGTTAGACGTCAGGCGACAGTTCTGACGCGACCGGTGTCAACCGCGCAAGCCGAGGAGCGGAAGCACCTGGGCGAGATCCCTGGTGTCGATGGCCACGTTCGCGGCGGCACGCACGGCGGGCTTGGCGCAGAAGGCGACCGAAAGCGCCGCCTGTTCCATCATCCGCAGGTCGTTCGCGCCGTCGCCGATCGCGACGGTCCTCGTGGCAGGCACGCCGGCATCCGCCGCCCATTCGCGCAGCGCTCTGCGCTTCGCCCCGGCGTCGACCACGGGCCCGTCGACGGCGCCGGTGAGGACGCCGTCCACCACCTCGAGCCGGTTCGCCCGCCACAGGTCGAGCCCGAGTCGCGTCGCCAGACCGTCGACCAGCTCATGGAATCCACCAGAGACGACGCCGACGAGCCCGCCCGCCGCGTGGACTGCCGCGACGAGTTCCGGCACGCCATCGGTCACCCGGATGCGCCGCGCCACCTCGCCGAAGACGTCGTCGCTCAGTCCGCGCAACGTGGAGACACGCTCCCGCAGGCTCTGCTCGAAGTCGAGCTCCCCGCGCATGGCACGCGACGTGATGTCCGCCACCAGCTCACCCGTCCCGGCGTGCTCGGCGAGCAGCTCGATGACCTCGTCATGGATGAGCGTGGAGTCCACATCCAGAACCACGAGGAAGCGAGCGGACGTGGACGCGGAGGTGCTCATGGAACGACGTGGACTCCCTTGCCGACGACCGTGAGGCCCGACGACGTGATCGTGAAACCACGGGCGCGGTCGCGCTCCGGGTCGACGCCGATCTTGGCACCCTCTGCCACCACGACGTCCTTGTCGAGGATAGCCCGGCCCACGAACGCGTTCGGCTCGATCACTGCGCGGTCGAAGATGACCGCATCGACCACGTGCGCGCCCGACTCGACCTTCGCCCATGGTCCTAGGACGCTGCGCTCCAGGTGGGCGCCGCTGATCACGGATCCGAGTGAGACGATGGAATCGATCGTCGTGCCGATGGCGCCGCGCACGTCGCGCACCAGTTTCGCGGGCGGCGAGTTGAGCTGCTGGCTGAAGATCGGCCACTCGTCGTTGTAGAGGTTGAAGATCGGCAGCGCAGACACGAGATCCTGGTGCGCCTCGAAGAACGAGTCGATCGTTCCGACGTCGCGCCAGTAGTAACGGTCGCGGTCCGTCGATCCGGGAACATCGTTGCGCTGGAAGTCGTAGACGCCGGCCTGACCGCGCGACACGAAGTCCGGGATGATGTCGCCGCCCATGTCGTGGTTGGAATCCGGCCGTTCGCCGTCTCGCTGCACGGCGTCGATGAGCGCCTGCGCGTCGAAGACGTAGTTGCCCATGGATGCCAGCACCTCGTCCGGCGAGTCGGGCAGCCCCACCGGGTCGCTCGGCTTCTCGCGGAAGGCCGCGATCCGCTCCGAGTTGCCGGGGGAGACCTCGATGACGCCGAACTGGTCGGCGAGCGAGATCGGCTGACGGATGGCCGCGACGGTCGCGGGCGCGCCGGAGCTGATGTGCGCGTCGATCATCTGCCCGAAGTCCATGCGGTACACGTGGTCGGCACCGACCACCGCCACGATGTCCGGCTTCTCGTCGCGAATCAGGTTGAGGCTCTGCAGGATGGCGTCCGCCGAGCCGGAGAACCACCGCTTGCCGAGGCGCTGCTGCGCAGGCACGGACGCGATGTAGGAACCGAGCAGACCGTCGAGGCGCCAGGTCTGCGACACGTGGCGGTCGAGACTGTGCGATTTGTACTGCGTGAGCACGACGAGCTGGCGCAGCCCCGAGTTCACGAGGTTGGAGAGGGCGAAATCGATCAGCCGGTACTGCCCGCCGAACGGCACGGCGGGCTTGGCCCGATCCGCCGTCAACGGCATCAGGCGCTTTCCCTCGCCGCCCGCCAGCACAATGCCGAAGATCTTCTTGCCCGCCATGACTCAACAGTAGAGGCGCCGACAGTCGCGTACCAGCGTGTGTCTCCCGCTTGCCGCAACAGCACCGGATGCGCCGGTGGGGCGCAACGCGCTACCGTCGCTGACATGCGTGTGGACCTCCTCACCCGGGAATATCCGCCGGACATCTACGGAGGCGCCGGCGTTCACGTCACGGAGCTCGTCCGTGCGCTGCGCCGATCGATCGAGGTGCAGGTGCGCTGCTTCGGCGCTCCCCGCGACGAACCCGACACGACGGGCTATCCGGTGCCTGCGGAACTGGCCGGCGCCAACGCGGCGCTGGGCACCCTCGGCGTTGATCTGCAGTTCGCGCAGGACGCCGCCGGTGCGAGCCTCGTGCACTCGCACACCTGGTATGCGAATCACGGCGGGCGGCTCGCGGGCATGCTGCACGGCATCCCGCACGTCGTCACGGCGCACAGCCTCGAACCCCTCCGGCCATGGAAGGCCGAACAGCTGGGCGGGGGCTACCGCCTCTCGAGCTGGGTGGAGCGTGAGGCGTACGAGAGCGCGGATGCCGTCATCGCCGTGAGCGAAGGCATGCGTCGCGACATCCTGCGGGTCTACCCGAACGTCGACCCGGCACGCACCCACGTCATCTACAACGGCATCGACCTCGAGCGCTGGCGCATCGTCGACGAGCCGGATCTCGTGCGTTTCCTCGGTGTGGATCCGGATCGGCCGACGGTCATCTTCGTGGGTCGGATCACACGGCAGAAGGGTCTGCCGTACTTCTTGCGCGCTGCCGCTGCCCTGCCGCCGGACGTGCAGCTCGTGCTGTGTGCAGGGGCGCCGGACACGGCCGAGATCATGGCCGAGGTCGAGGGCCTCGTCCGGGACCTCCAGTCCACCCGCGATGGAGTGGTCTGGATCGACAGGATGCTGCCGCAGAACGAGCTCGCAGCCCTGCTCAGCGCCGCGACGGTGTTCGTGTGCCCGTCGATCTACGAACCGCTGGGGATCGTGAACCTGGAGGCGATGGCGTGCGGGCTGCCCGTCGTCGCGACGGCAACCGGCGGCATCCCGGAGGTCGTCGAGGACGGCGTCACCGGACGCCTCGTGCCACTCGACCAGGCGACCGACGGCACGGGAACGCCTCTGGATCCGGACCGTTTCGTCTCCGATATGGCGCGCGCCCTCACCGACGTCGTCTCGGATCCCGATCGTGCGCGAGAGCAGGGGAGTGCCGGCCGACTCAGGGCGCAGACGCAGTTCTCCTGGCCCGCCATCGCGGAGCAGACCCTGTCGCTCTACCGCCGACTCGTCGTGCAATAGCGCTCTGTCGTGCGCCCTAAGCTAGAGCACATGTCGAACACCGTCCTGAAGTTCAACTCCGTCTCGGTCGTGCGCGGTGGCAACGCGATCTTGGACGGGCTGGACTGGACGGTCACCGCCGATCAGAGGTGGGTCATCCTCGGTCCGAACGGAGCGGGAAAGACGACGCTCGTGCAGATGGCCGCCGCGGCCTCCCATCCGACGTCCGGAACCGTCACCGTGCTCGACGAGGAGCTGGGCAAGGCGGATCTCGCCGAGCTGACGCCGCGCATCGGCTACGCGTCGAGCGCGCTCGCGAAGCGCATCCCGAAGCGGGAGACCGTGCTCGACGTAGTACTCACGGCCGCCTATGCGGTCACCGGACGCTGGCACGAGGAGTACGAGGAGATCGACCTCCGCCGCGCACGTCGCGTGCTCGCGGAGTGGAAGCTCGACGGCATCGCCGACCGCGCCTTCGGCACCCTCAGTGACGGTGAGCAGAAGCGCGTTCAGATCGCGCGATCCGTCATGACGGATCCGGAGATCCTCGTGCTCGACGAGCCTGCGGCCAGCCTGGACCTCGGGTCCCGCGAGGAGCTCGTGACGCTTCTCGGCGGATACGCGAGCGATCCGCGATCGCCGGCGATGATCATGGTCACGCATCATGCCGAGGAGATCCCGACCGGCTTCACGCACGTACTGCTGCTCGCCGACGGGAAGATCGTTGCTGCAGGCCCCCTGGAGGAGACGCTGACGTCGGAACGCCTCACCGAGACGTTCGGACTGCCCATCACGGTGACGTCCGAGGCCGGTCGGTACGTCGCCCGCGCCCGGCAAGGCGGAGCAGCAGATGCGGCGACGAGCACGGTGAGCGGCGAGAGCGACGCCGCCGATGCGTCTGCCGAGGCCTGAGCGTCTGCTAAACTTGATCTTTGGCCGCGGATCCACACAGCGGCACTTCACGCTTTCGCGCCCCACGGTCGGGCGCGTCGAGTTTACGAATCCGATCCCTTTCAAGGAAGCCTCATGAAGTCTGACATTCACCCCGATTACGCGCCGGTGGTCTTCCGTGACCTCGCTTCGGGCGCGACGTTCCTGACGCGCTCCACCGTCTCCAGCGACAAGACGATCGAGTGGGAGGACGGCAACAGCTATCCCGTGATCGACGTCGAGATCTCGAGCGAGTCGCACCCGTTCTACACGGGCAAGCAGCGCATCCTTGACAGCGCGGGCCGCGTCGAGAAGTTCAACCAGCGCTTCAAGAACTTCGGCAAGTAGCAGCCGCGCCTCGGCGCATTCTACGACCGGCGAAGGCGGTCGACGGAAAGATCCGTCGGCCGCCTTTCGCATGCTGTCAGACACACCCCGATTTACCTAGATCGGGTCGATGCCTCACGCAGGCGAGGATCCCCGGCGCCGGTCATCGCAGCGGCCACTCCCCGCGGACGGTGAAGGAGGGGTCCTTCACGCGTCGCATGTAGTCCTGGAAGTCGAGCGCCTGCTGCTGCGACCATTGCACCTGCAGCGTGTGCAGCTGGTGGGCGTCCATGTCGAGTTCGACCGGAAAAGCGCGCGCAATCGCCTGCGCGACGCGGCCGGCGGCGATGGCATCCGCGCCGGCGTCGTGCGCACCGATGAGGTCGACGCCGTAGTGTTCGGCCGTGACGCTCAGGGTTCGTTTGCCCCGCCGGTACTTGTCCACGGCCTTGTCGATGACGAGCGGATCGATCACCGGCGTCGGGTCGGAGAGCGGCTCGACGCCGTGACGCAGCGCCTCGTGATGCAGCAGGGAGAGGTCGTACGGCGCGTTGTACGCCACGATCGGGATGCCGCGTCGCAGCAGTCCGCGCAGCGCCGCGACGATCTCCACGATGGCGTCGGCAGCGGCGCGGCCCTCCGCGCGGGCACGCTCCGTGGTGATGCCGTGCACGGCGCTGGCTCCCGGCGGGATCGCGACACCGGGATCCACGAGCCAGTCGAGCCGTTCGACGATCGCGCCGGTGGAGTCGAGCACGCCGACGTGGGCGGAGACGATGCGCGCCGTTGCGACATCCACTCCCGTGGTCTCAAGGTCGAAAACACCCAGCTCGTCGTGCCATTGCTTCATGACTGCAACGTTATGGCGCACCTCCGACGCTGCCGTTGCTGGCACGCCGCGCGGGCGCGCTGAAGGTTGACGTGGATGCCATTTCTGGCCCCCACGTCAACCTCCCACGTACCGCGACCGAGCGGCGGAACTACACCGCACGAACCGGCCCGTGAGATCCGGCGCCGGCAAGCGTCTCGACTGCCAGGTCACGGACAGTACAGCTCAGCGCGGCGGCTCGATGTGCAGCCAGTAGAAGGCCTGGGTGCCGAGCGTGAGGGTGAAGCGTCCATCGTCGGCGATGTTCGGGAACCGGGAGCCTCCGAAGAGGTCGTAGAGCTCGCTTCCCGCGAACTCCGGAGCGTCCAGGGTGACGGACACCGGGTTGTGCGAGAACGAGAAGACGCAGAGCACGTTCTCCGCCTGGTCTCCGAGCACGGTGCCGCTGCCTGCATAGGTGCGCACGAACGCGAGCACCGACGAGTGGTCGGTCGGCAGCACCTTCAGCGCGCCGAGGCCGAAGGCCGGATGTGCCTTGCGCACGTAGATCACGTTGCGCACCCAGTGCAGGAGCGACCTCGACTGTGCGAGCTGCGCCTCGACGTTGACCTGGTTGAAGTGGTACACGAGCGACTGCACGACGGGGAGGTACAGCTTGCCTGGATCGGCGGTGGAGAACCCGGCGTTGCGATCGGGCGTCCACTGCATCGGGGTGCGGGACGAGTCGCGGTCCGGGAGCCAGATGTTGTCGCCCATCCCGATCTCGTCCCCGTAGTAGAGGAACGGGCTGCCCGGCAGGGCGAAGAGCAGCGCGTGCGCGAGTTCCAGTTCCGCACGTGAGTTGTCGAGCAGTGGGGCGAGGCGGCGGCGGATGCCGACGTTGGCGCGCATCCGCGGGTCGTACGCGTACCAGCCGTACATGGCCTGCCGGTACTCCTCGCTGACCATTTCGAGCGTGAGCTCGTCGTGGTTGCGGAGGAATACGCCCCATCCGGCGCCCTCTGGGATGTCGGTGGTCTCGGAGAGCACCCGCACGAGCTCGTCGGCGCGCTGCGATCGCAGCGAGTAGAAGATGCGCGGCATGACCGGGAAGTCGAACGCCATGTGGCACTCCGGCTCCTCCTCTGTGCCGAAGAATGCCGCCACCTCGCGCGGCCACTGGTTGGCCTCGGCGATCATCACGCGTCCCGGATAGTCGCGGTCGAGCATGGCGCGCAGCATCTTGATGAACTCGTGCGTGGGCGGCTCGCCCTCGCCGTTGCCCTCGTCGGACTCGTAGAGGTAGGGGATGGCATCCAGCCGGAAGCCGTCGACGCCCATGTCGAGCCAGAACCGCACGATCTCGAAGACGGCCTCGTGCACGGCCGGATTGTTGTAGTTGAGGTCGGGCTGGTGCGAGAAGAACCGATGGAAGAAGAACTGCCGACGCTCGGAGTCGAAAGCCCAGTTCGACTCCTCCGTGTCGGTGAAGATGATGCGGATGTCGGGCCACTTGTCGTCGGTGTCGTTCCAGACGTAGAAGTCGCCGTAGGGGCCGGTCGGATCGCTCCGCGACTGCTGGAACCACTCGTGCTGGTCGCTGGTGTGGTTCAGCGGCAGGTCGATGATGACCCGCATGTTGCGCTCGTGCGCCTTCGTGACGAGCTCCTGGAACTCGTCGAGTGTTCCGAACTCGGGCATGATCGCGCGGTAATCCGCCACGTCGTATCCGCCGTCCCGCAACGGCGAGACGAAGAACGGCGGCAGCCACAACGCGTCGACGCCCAGCCACTGCAGATAGTCGAGCTTGGAGATGAGGCCCTGGATGTCGCCCGTCCCGTCACCGTTGCTGTCGACGAACGAGCGCACCATCACCTCGTAGAACACCGCGCGTCTGTACCACAGGAGATCGAGGGCGAGACCGGGCAACTGGATGGGCGCGGTGAAGGTCACGAACGAGTCCTCCTGCGGCTTCGATGGCTGACTACGGAACGACGTCGGCGGCGAGATGGCGCTCTGACGAGTCTAAGACGCATGGTGCAGGACTTCGGAGTCGTGGGCCGCGTGCCTGCCCGCGCCGACCCGGCTGGGTCGCAGAATCGGCCACCTACACTGGAGCGTGATGTCAGCCCGTCCCACGCCAACAGCGTCGTCAGCGCGCCAGCCGGCACACCGCGAGGCGAGTCCGCACACCGTCGAGGTGGACGGCTCCACCACGGCCTACTGGGAGTACGGAGCCGCGGATGCCGCCACGACGCTCGTGCTGGTTCACGGCTTCCGCGGCGATCACCACGGTCTTGAGCCGATTGCCGAGCGCCTCACCGAGTTCCGCGTGATCGTGCCCGATCTGCCGGGGTTCGGAGCGTCGGATCCGCTGTCGGGACGAGTCCACGACATCGACGGCTACGCCGCGTGGCTCGGCGCCTTCATCGCGGCCGTGCGGCCGACCGGCCGATTCGTGCTCCTCGGGCACTCGTTCGGCTCCATCGTGGTCTCGGCGATGCTGGGACGAGCGGATGCCGCGACATCCGTCCCCGACACGGCATCCGTTCCCGAATCGGCGCGTCCCGACCTCGTCGTGCTGGTCAACCCGATCGGTGCGCCGGCGTTGAGGGGCCCGCGAGCGATCTTCACGCGCTTGGCGATCTTCTATTACTGGCTGGCCGCCGCGCTGCCGGAGTCCCTCGGATTCGGGCTGCTGCGAAACCCGGCCATCGTGCGGGTCATGAGCGAGGCGATGGCGAAGACGAAGGACCGACGGCTGCGAGCATGGATCCACGGGCAGCACGCGCAATACTTCAGCGCGTTCGCCGGCCGAGCTGTCGTGCTGGAGGCGTTCAGGGCATCCGTCAGCCACGACGTCTCCGAGTACGCGTCGGCGATCACGGAGCCCGTCCTGCTGATCGCGGCGGACCGCGACGACATCACGCCGATCGCCGCGCAGCGCCGACTGCAGACCCTCTTCCCGGATGCGCGCCTGCACGTCGTCGACGGCGTCGGCCACCTCGTGCACTACGAGGCTCCCGACGAGGCCGCCGACCAGGTGCGTGCCTTCGTCGCCGAGCACGGCGCCGCCGCATGAAGATCGTCTTCGACTGCCGGTACACGCGCATCGGCCGGCACGACGGGATCAGCCGGTTCACGGCATCCCTCGTCGGCGAGCTCGCGAAGCTGCACGACGTCACCATGCTGATCAACGACCGTGCGCAGCTGGAGATGCTGCCCGACCTGCCGTGGGCGATGGCGTCGTCCCCCACCAGCGTGCGGGAACCACTCGTCGCGCTCCAGGTGAACAGGCTGCGGCCCGACGTCGTGTTCACGCCGATGCAGACGATGGGGTCGATCGGACGCCGCTACCGTCTCGTGCTCACGGTGCACGACCTCATCTACTACCGGAACCGGACACCACCACGTGACCTTCCCGCGTTCGTGCGGGGTCTCTGGCGGCTCTACCACCTGTCGTGGTGGCCGCAGCGGATGCTGCTGGGCCGCTCGGACACGGTGGTGGCCGTCTCCGAGACCACACGCACGCTCATCGCCGAACATCGGCTCACGCGCAAGCCAGTTCGAGTCGTCACGAACGCACCGGATGTTCCGGTCGGCGTTCCGACGACCCCGCGAGCTGCTCCGTTCCGCAAGGCGCTCGTCTACATGGGATCGTTCATGCCCTACAAGAACGTGGAGACGCTGGCGAAGGCTGCCGCGGAACTGCCGGAGTACGAACTGCACCTGATGAGCCGGGTGAGCGACGCGGATCGCGCCCGACTGGCGTCCGCAGCGCCGACGGCCAGACTCGTGTTCCACAACGGGGCGAGCGATGAGGAGTACTTCGGTCTGCTCCGCGAGGCGACAGCACTCGTCACGGCCTCGCTCGACGAGGGGTTCGGCATCCCGCTCGTCGAGGCGATGCGCGTGGGAACGCCGGTGGTCGTGAGCGACATCCCCATCTTCCGGGAGATCGGAGCGGATGCCGCGGTGTACGCGGACCCACGCGATCCGTCGTCGTTCGCCGACGCGGTGCGCGGGTTGGAGGCACCGGGGGAGTGGGCGCGAGCGTCCGCTCTCAGCGTGGACGCGGCATCCCGCTACACCTGGGCGCGTTCGGCCGCCGCACTGCTGGAGGTGCTGAACGAGGTCGTCGGTCAGGCACGCACCGAGGAAACCACAGCATCCTGATGCGCGGACGTCGTCGACCCTGCGTCGGCAACCCGTCGAAGCAGTTCGGCGTCGTGCGATGGCACGTTGAAGTCCCCCAGGCCGAGGGCGCCGTCCTCGTGCGTGAAGTGGCTGAGCGACAGGTTGCGGATCGTCTCGCCCTGCCGGGGGAGCGCACCGCCTGTGAGGTGTCGCACCAGCGAGCTGATGACCGCGCCGTGCGTCACGACGAGCACGGATTCGCCGGGATGCCGTGCAGCGATGCGCTCCAGCACGGGGAGAGCACGCTCCACCACTGATCGGCGCGACTCCAGGCCGGGAACGTCGTCGTCGGGGAACCGCTCCGTGATCTCCGGATCCGTGAGCCCCTCGGCCTCGCCGAAGGATCGCTCCCGAAGGTCGGCGTCGGTCCGTGGATCTGCGGCTCCCATCGCACGGGCGATGATACGGGCCGTCGCCAGTGCTCGGGACTGCGGACTGGAGTACACGGCCGAGTATCCGGCGTCGGCCAGGCCCGCTGCCGCCGCTCCGGCCTGTGCGATCCCGGTGTCGTTCAGCGGGATGTCGGCCGAGCCCTGGATGCGCCGCTCACGATTCCAGTCGGTCTCTCCGTGCCTCACCAACGTCAACAAGGTGCGGCGGCGGCCCGGATCGGCAGCACCGATGCTCTCCCGGCTGCCGAGCGTGTGGTCCCGCGTCACGGGATCAGTGCGTCGGCGAGCGCGACGAGGGTCTCGGACGTTCCGGCGTTCAGTTTCAGCGCCGCACGTGCGTCGCCCTTCGTGTCTCCGCGATTCACCACCACGATCGGAAGTTTACGGCGACGCGCCTGCTCGACCAGGCGGATGCCGGAGTTGACCGCCAGCGACGATCCGGCTACGAGGAGCGCCTCCGCTGAATCGACGAGCTCCCTGGCGGCCTCGAAGCGCAGCGGAGGCACGAACTCGCCGAAGAACACCACGTCGGGCTTCAGCGGGCCGCCGCAGATGCTGCAAACGGGGATGACGAACGAGTCGACATCGCTGACCTCGGCGTCGCCGTCCGGGGCGATCGTCACCGACTCCGGCAGCGAGATCCACGGGTTCAGGGCGTCGATCTGCGCGGCGATGTCCTCGCGGGCGTACATCTGCCCGCACGTCAGACAGACGACCCGGTCCATGGTGCCGTGGAGCGGGACGACGACCCGGGACCCCGCCTGGTTGTGCAGGCCGTCCACGTTCTGTGTGATGACACCGGGGATGACACCCGCTGCCTCCATCGCGGCGAGCGCCCGGTGCCCGGCGTTGGGCGAGGCCGCGCGGAAACGGGCGTATCCGAGGTGGCTTCCGGCCCAGTAGCGCTTGCGGGACCGCGGATCGCCCAGGAACTGGGCGAACGACATCGGCGTGCGGCGCGGGGCGCCCTCGCCCCTGTAGTCCGGTATGCCGGAGTCCGTGGAGATCCCGGCGCCGGTGAGCACCGCTACCGACCGGTCTGCGAGGATGTCGATAGCGGATTGCAGAGCCGGATCCGCCGTCATCACTGTGCTCACGCGCGCCCCCTCATTAGACGCCAGTGTAAACAGCGCAGTTTTCGGAATTGTTTCCCGCACCTGGAAGACCTGAGGCGAAACCGCAGCATGCGTATCATCCCCATCGATACGGTCGACGCCCCCGAGCTGGCCGACTTCGCCCGTCTCACGGACGTGGCGCTGCGGCGAGCGCTGGAACCCGCGGGCGGTCTGTACATCGCGGAGTCGACGAAGGTGATCTCGCGCGCGCTGGCGGCGGGGCACATCCCGCGTTCGGTGCTCGTGCACGAGCGGTGGCTGCCGGATCTGGAGCCGCTGATGGCGGCGCATCCGGATGTCCCGGTGTACGTGGGAACGGAGAGCGCGCTCGAGGCGCTCACCGGGTTCCATCTGCATCGCGGCGCCATGGCGGCGATGCACCGTCCGCCGCTTCCCTCCGTTGAAGAGGTGCTGGACGGCGCACGACGAGTCGTGGTGCTGGAAGACATCGTGGACCACACGAATGTGGGCGCGGCATTCAGAGCCGTCGCCGGTCTCGGTGCCGACGCCGTGCTCGTGTCACCGCGCTGCGCGGATCCGCTGTACCGACGCAGCGTGCGCGTGAGCATGGGGACGGTGCTCCAGGTGCCGTGGACGCGTCTCGGAGAGTGGCAGGATGCCGCGCCCCGCCTGCACGATGCCGGCTTTCACATCGCTGCCCTGGCCCTCGCCGACGACGCGGTGAGCCTCGACGAGTTCGCCGCGCATCCGCCGGAGAAGGTCGCGATGGTGATGGGTGCGGAGGGCGATGGCCTGAGCCGTCGCGCCCTGAGCGCTGCGGACACCGTCGTCACGATCCCGATGGCGCACGGCGTCGACTCGTTGAACGTGGCGTCCGCGGCGGCCGTCGCACTGTATGCGCTGCGGATTCCGGCCGGATCGACACCTCGTCCCGTTCCTGAACCGGGAGCATAGGGATGGTCCGTACCATGACTGCCGTGCCCGAGGATGACGAGACCATCGACAGGACCGCACGCGCCCGGAAACGACGGCGCGTACTGCGTCGTCGGCGTGCCGTGGTCCTCACCGGCCTGGGCGTCGCCGCCGCCGTCGCCGCGTACACCGTGCTCGCGGCGATTGCGCCACTTCCGGCCGCTGCGGAGGCGGCATCCGCGTCGTCCACGTCGACCATCACTCCTGCCGCTGTGCAGCCGGCTTTCCCGTCCTGGGGGAGTGCCGCCGTCGGCATGGTGGGGCAGGACGACCTGCTGGTGAAGAACGGCAGCATGGACAGCGAGCCGATCGCGAGCATGACGAAGACGATCACGGCGCTGGTGCTGCTGGACAAGCATCCGATCGCGAAGGGCAGCGACGGACCGACGATCACGTTCACCGAGGCGGACGTGCAGATTCTGCAGCAGGTCTGGGATGAGGACGGCTCGTGGGCGCCCGTCTCGGCGGGGGAGCAGTTGACCGAGAAGCAGGCTCTGACGGCCATGCTGCTGCCGAGCGCGAACAACTACGCCATCTCGCTGGCGAACTGGGGATTCGGCTCGGTGGACGCGTTCCTCACGTACGCGAACTCCTGGCTCGCCGCACACCACTTCACCGGCACGCACCTCACGGATCCGTCCGGCCTGGATCCTGGCAGCGTGAGCACACCCGTCGACCTGGTGGGGATCGGAAAGCTCGTGCTGGCGGATCCCGTGCTGTCCGTCATCGTGGACACGCCGACCGCCACCCTGCCCGGCGCCGGCACCGTGAACAACGGCAATCAGCTGCTGGGACAGGACGGCATCGTCGGCATCAAGACCGGTTGGACGGACCAGGCGGGCCACTGCCTGCTGTTCGCGGCGTCGGTGACGGTGCACGGGCATCCGATCAAGCTGGTCGGCGTCGTCACAGGCGCCCCCGACTACTCGAACCTCTGGTCGGATGTGCCGACGCTTCTGAAGAGCGTCGAGGACGGGTTCCACGAGGTGAACGTGGGAACTGCTGCGACCGACTACGGCTCGTATCGCAGCGTGTGGGGCGAGTCGTCGGCGCTGACGAGCGAGAAGGCCGGGAGCATTTTCGTGTTCTCGAACACGCCGATCACCGTGACGGTGCGTTCGGCATCCGTCACCCTCGTGAAGCCGGGGGATGCCGTCGGCACCGTCACGTACTCGGGTGGCGGCCAGAGCTTCACCAGCACGCTCACGGTGACGAAGGCCGTCACCGATCCCGGGCTCGGCTGGCGGCTGACCCATCCGTTGCTGCTGTTCCCGTGACGACAGCCCGAAGGAGTGCCACCCGGCACGATCAGCCGAGAGCGTCGATGAACATTCGGCGGTTGTCGGCGATCACGGACCTGTCGCCGCGTGCCCACGCGACGGCTGCACGGGCGTGCGCGCGACGCGCGTCGGACATCCGCTGATCTTCGGCGTTACGGGACTCTGCCTCGATGATGGCGCACTGCCTCTCGTCGACGGCCCCGAGGAGCGCCTCGCTCGTCATGGTGTCGTCATAGCCGTCGCGGAATTCGCGCAGCCGACGCGCCTGATCCGGGACCGGTACGTTGCCGGACGCCTGGATGCACCAGGACCAGCCCGCGTAGCCGATGTCCTCCATGGGGTCGCCGGGGTGAACAGTGTCCCAGTCGATCAGGGCGACCGGCATCCCTTCCACCATCACGACGTTGAACGGTCCAGGGTCGCCGTGGACCAGGCAACGACCGCCTCGTGCGATCTCTGTGCCCGCTGTGAGCTCGTGCAGCTGCCGAAGCATCCGGCCCATTCCCGCGTACGAACGCTCGTCGCGCTGCAAGGGGTGCTCGGTGGTGACGCCCTCGACGTACGAGAAGACATCGCGACCGACGTCGTCGATGCCGAGGTGACGAGGCGCCCACGGGTAGCCGACCGCATTCAGGAATTGCAGCGCGCGTGCCGCGAATTCGGAGCGGTGACCGCGCGGGCGATGCACCGTGTCTCCGATCCGCACGACGCCCGGAGTGGTTCTTCCGCCTTGGAGAAGCTCTTCGGTCATGTTCGATCCTTGCTGCGCCGCAGCGCCTTTCCTCGACAAGGGCACGCGACAGAGCACTCTCAGGGGTCGCCCGGTCGCCCGGTCGCCGCGTCGCCTAGAGCGCCGCGTCGCGATCGCCGGGCAGCGTCACCGGCTCCGGCTCCGGCCGTTTCGGCCGCACATTGTCGCCGCTCGACACGCCTTTGATGCGACGCACGATCCACGGCACGAAGTACTCCTTCGCCCACGAGAGGTCCTCGGCGCGCGCCTGGCGCCACGAGCGCTCGGGAAGCGGCTCCGGCTCTGCCTGGTGCAGGTCGTTCGGCACGCCGAGAGTCTGCAGCACCATGCGGGCGACGGTGTGGTGCCCGAGCGGGTTCATGTGCAGCCGGTCGGTCGACCACAGGCGCTGGTCCTGCACCTCGCTGAGGGCCCACTGGTCGGCGACGAGGCATCCGTGCTGCTCGGCGACCACGCGCACGTTCTCGTTGTAGATCGCGACCTTGCCCCTGATGGCCTTGAAGACGGGGGAGAAGCCCACGTCGACGCCCGTGAAGACCACGATGGTGGCGTCGGTGACCGAGAGGCGGGTGATGATGTCGTCGAAGAGGCGACCGATCTCATCCGGATCCGTGCCAGGACGGATGACGTCGTTGCCGCCCGCGGAGATGGTGACGAGGTCGGGCTTCAGCGCGATGGCCGCGTCCACCTGGTCGTCGGCGATCTGACGGATCAGCTTGCCGCGCACGGCGAGGTTCGCGTACGCGAAGTCGTCGGTGCCGCGGGCGAGCACCTCGGCCACGCGGTCCGCCCAGCCGCGGAATCCGCCGGGCGCATTCGGGTCGGGATCGCCGATCCCTTCAGTGAACGAGTCGCCGAGAGCGACGTACCGATGGAAGGGATGCAGCGGTTCCGTCATGCTTCCATTCTGCTCTCGCACGCCGTTGCCCCTGCCCTGCCCCGCCTTGTCCGACCGGTACGGCCTCCGAGGGCGGCGGAACAGGGACCGGAGAGATCGCGCTCTCGCGACGGATACCGGAGGAATGCTCCGGTATCGGTTGCATCCTCCGGTATTCGGAACGCTCAGGGCGCCGAGGGACCCGGTGGGGAAGCCCGGCCGAGAAACCGTCGGTCGCGGCCGATGCGCCGCGACTGTCAGTCGTGTTCGGTACCGTGGATCCAAGTGAGCACCTCGACCCCCGCCTCCGCCCCGGCCGACGACTGGCAGCCCGATGACGCGCACGAGGATGCTGTGCTCACGAGCATCGGCGGAACTCCGCTCGACAGGACCCCGCTCGACAGGACCCCGCTCGCCGGAACTCCGCTTGACGGAACTGCGGGGGAGATCACTCCATCGGAGCGCACCGCGCCCGACCGCACCGCGGGGAGTTCCGCCGCGGACACCGCGCCGAGCGACACGGCTCGCACGGTCGGCACCTGGGCGATCGAGCACCTCTCGCCCTCGTTCCCGGCACGCGCGCCGTGGGGCACGGCGAGCAAGCTCCGTGCGTGGCAGGCGGAGGCGCTGGAGGCCTACTTCCGATACGAACCACGCGACTTCCTCGCCGCGGCGACCCCCGGCGCCGGCAAGACCACGTTCGCACTCCGGCTCGCTGTCGAACTGTTGAAGCGGCGCACGGTGGAGCGGATCACGATCGTGGCGCCCACCGAGCACCTCAAGCGGCAGTGGGCGGAAGCGGCGGCGCGGGTCGGGATCCCGATCGACCCGAACTTCAAGAACGCTCACGGTCGCTACGGGTCGCACTATCGCGGCATCGCCGTCACCTACGCGCAGGTGGCGGTGAACGCGTCGCTGCACAGGGACATCACCCTGGACCGTCGCACGCTCGTGATCCTCGACGAGGTGCACCACGGAGGCGACGCGCTCAGCTGGGGCGACGCCATCCGCGAGTCGTTCGAACGCGCGGAACGCAGGCTCTCGCTCACCGGAACGCCGTTCCGCAGCGACACCTCGCCGATCCCGTTCGTGACGTACCTGCAGAACAGGGACGGCATCCGCACCTCGCGCACCGACTACAACTACGGCTACGGTCGCGCGCTGGCCGACGGCGTCGTGCGTCCCGTGCTGTTCATGGTCTACGCGGGACACATGCGCTGGCGCACGAAGACCGGCGACCAGATGGAGGCCCGGCTCGGCGAGGGCAACACGAAGGACATCACCGCACAGGCGTGGCGCACGGCGCTCGACCCCAAGGGCGAATGGATCCCGCAAGTGCTGCACGCAGCCGACCGGCGACTCTCCGAGGTGCGGCAGCAGGTTCCGGATGCCGGTGGCCTGGTCATCGCGACGGACCAGGTCGCGGCCCGGGCGTACGCCGCCATCCTGGAGTCGGTCTGCGGCGAGAAGGTCACCGTCGTGCTCTCGGACGAGAAGGAGTCCAGCGAGCGCATCGCCGAGTTCGCTGAGAGCGACTCGCGCTGGATGGTCGCCGTGCGCATGGTGTCGGAAGGCGTGGACGTGCCGCGGCTCGCGGTCGGCGTCTACGCCACCAGCGCGTCCACCCCGCTGTTCTTCGCGCAGGCCATCGGACGCTTCGTGCGTGCCAGGCGGCGCGGCGAGACGGCCTCCGTGTTCCTGCCCGATGTCCCTGTACTGATGGCGCTGGCGCGAGCCCTCGAACTGGAGCGCGACCACGCGCTCGACCGCGTCTCGACGGACGGCGACGGCGACCTGTGGAACGCCGAGGACGCCATGATGGCGGCGGCGGAACGGAACGACAAGGCATCCGATTCGCTGCAGCAGGAGTTCGCGTTCGAGGCGCTTGACTCGCACGCCGCCTTCGACCGCGTGATGTACGACGGCGCCGAGTTCGGCGGATTCGCCGAGCCGGGCAGCGACGAGGAGTGGGATTTCATCGGCATCCCGGGACTGCTCGAACCGGACCAGGTGCACGAACTCCTGCGCACCCGGCAGGCGAGGCAGGCCAAGCGGGCGGCGAACCGCAAGCCGTCGGCGCCCGGCGAGCCGCAGAAGTCCGCGCCCGCGCCGGTGTACCGCACGCTGAAGGAGCAGCGCAGCCTGCTGAACAGCCTCGTCGGGCTGTACGCGAAGAACTCGGGCGAGCCGCACGGGCTGGTGCACGCCGAACTGCGCCGGCTGTGCGGCGGACCCGCCGTGGCGCAGGCGAGCGTGACGCAACTGCAGGCGCGCATCGACCTGCTCCGCAAGCGCCTCGGGCACCACTGAGGCGGTTTCGACAAGCGCAACCGGCGTGCCCGACAGGCTCAATCGGGTTTCGACAAGCTCAACTCGCGGTTCGACATGCTCAGCCAGCGAGTTTCGACAAGCTCAACCCACGGTTGGTGACGCCCGTCGCCGCGTTGAGTGCGGCCATCAGGTCGTCGGTGAGGTCGTCGACGTGCTCGAGCCCGATCGAGAGACGCACGACACCGGCGTTCGGCTTCGCGTCGGCCTCGACCGGGCGATGCGTGAGGGACGCCGGATGCTGCACCAGCGAATCCACGCCGCCCAGCGACACTGCATGCGACACCAGCCGGCACGATTCGGCGAACCGCACGGCGCTGTCGTAGTCGCCGAGATCGAGCGAGATGAGGGATCCGGGACCCTCGAGCTGTCGACCGAGCAGACCGAGCGGATCCTGTCCGGGCAGACCCGGGTAGAGCACTCGGTGCACCGCGGGATGATCCTGCAGTCGCCTGGCCAGCTCGGCCGCTGTCTCCTGTTGTGCCCGCACCCTGACGGGCAGCGTGCGCAGTCCGCGGTGCAGCAGGTAGGCGGCGAACGGATGCAGCAGCCCGCCGGTGAGTGCACGGAGCCCGCGGAGGCGACGCGCCCACGCATCATCCGTCGCGACGACTCCGCCCATCACGTCACCGTGACCGCCGAGGTACTTGGTGGCGCTGTGCAGCACGAGCCGCGCGCCGTGCTCCGTCGGTCGCTGGAGAACTGGTGAGGCGAACGTGTTGTCGACGAGGACAGGAACGCGGGCCGCCCGGGCGACGGCATCCGCGATGTCGATGAGCTCGAGCGTGGGATTCGCCGGTGTCTCGAGGACGACCAGACCCGTGTCGTCTCGGATGGCGTCTGCGATCGAATCCGCGGTCGCCCACGTCACGGTTGTGCCGAGCAGACCGGTCGCGAGCACGTGGTCCGTGCCCCCGTAGAGCGGGCGTACGGCGACGATGTGCGGCGTGCCGTTCGCCACTGCAGCCATCAGGCAGGCGGAGAGCGCCGCCATCCCCGTGGCGAACGCGACGGACTCCTCTGTGCCCTCCAGGTCGGCGAGCGCTCGCTCGAATCGGGCGACACCGGGCTGCCACAGACGCTGGTAGACGGCGGAATCGCCGGGATTCAGCACCCCTCCGGTCGCGAGATTCTCGTATGAGTCGCCGCCGGCCTCGACGCCGGGCAGCGGATTCGTGGTGGAGAGATCGATCGGCGGCACGTGCGATCCGGATTCGACCACACCCTCCATGCCTGCGTGAACGGCACGGGTTTCGACGTGGATCCAGGAGGGCGTACTGGGAGAGGTCGACGACACTGTCATGCATCCATGACAGCAGAATCCTTCGTATCTGTGACATATGATCGCAGCTGCTGCGAAAGGTTTGTCATCCTTCGCAGATTCTCCTGAAGGGAAGGTCGTGTCGATGCCCGAATCGAAGATTCCCGAACTCGATGCGATCGACCGTGCGCTCGTGCTCGCACTCTCCCGCAACGCGCGCATCTCCGGGGCTGCTCTGGCAGCGGCGTCCGGCGTCGCCGAGTCGACGGTCTCGCTGAGGCTGAGGAGCCTGCAGCGCAGGGGTGTGATTGCCGGATACCGGCTCGATGTGGATCTGGCGGCGGCGGGCATCCCGCTCCAGGCGATGATCGCGGTGCGGCTCGCGAAGCACTCCAGGGCCCAGATCGACGCGTTCCGCGCCGCCGCACCGCACCTCCCGGGCGTGATCGCCCTCTTCCACACGGCGGGTGCGGACGACTACCTGCTGCATGTCGCGGCTCGCGACGCTGGAGAACTGCGCGACTTCGTGCTGGACCACCTCACGGGCGATCCCGCCGTCGCGCACACCGAGACGAGCCTCATCTTCGAGAACGCCGCAGGTGACGGATGGCAGCAGCTTCTCGACGCGCCCTGATCAACCCCCTGCACGACCATCGGGACTCGGCCTAGCATTCCACCGTGGACCAGAGCGAGCCTGCGACCGACGACATCCCCGACGACGGCCGCACGGAGACCGTGGTGCAGCGATCGGACCGCAATTGGGCGGACATCCTGCAGGAATTGCGGGTGACCCAGACCGGAACCCAGATCATCACCGGCTTCCTGCTCGCGCTGGCCTTCCAGCCGCGTTTCACGACCCTGGACACCTTCTCGTCGACTATCTATCTCGTACTGGTCTGTCTCGCCGCGACGACCACGGCGCTCAACCTCACCCCGGTGAGCCTGCACCGCTGGCTTTTCCGCCGACACGTGAAGCGTGAGCTCGTGGTGATCGGCAACGTGCTGTTGCGCATCACGCTCGCCGCCGTCGGGCTGCTCGTGATCGGCGTCGTGCTGTTCATCTTCGACGTGGTGCTGTCCCGAACGGCTGGATTCGTGGCGGGCGGCATCACCGCGGCGGTCGTCGTGGCGCTCTGGGTCTTACTTCCCCTGGTGGCCCGGCGCGTCCGCGGCTGACCGACGGATACCGCTCCTGACCGAGCCTCGAAGCATTCAGACACGACATCGGGCCGCCCGGAAGCGGCCCGATGCGCGGTGGCGATTCTTCGATACGCGTCAGTCGTTGTCGGTGAAGGCGTCCTTCACCTTTTCGCCTGCCTGCTTGAGATTCGCCTTGGTCTGATCGAACTTGCCCTGAGCCTTCAGCTCGTCGTCGCCTGTCGCGTCTCCGACGGCCTCCTTGCCCTTGCCCCAGAGCTCGTCCTTCTTGTTCTCGAACTTCTCTTCGTTCCCCATACGTCCTCCTTCGACATCGATTCCACGGCCGACGTTCGCAGCTCGGAGGGCGGGCGGCAAGGGCTTGACATCGCGAACGCGGACCCGAGGGGAGAGAAATGCCTGATCAATTGGCATATCTATGACAATGCGGTCGTGTTCCGCTACTGGAAGTTGCGCGATGTGGTGCGCGCCTTCAACGCCAGAGGCTCGAACCGGTCGGCGACGATGTTCACGATCCCTTCCTCTGTGCGCTCCAGGATGCCCCGCACCACCAGTGCGGGCGCCTCGCGCGCGATCCTGCGGTAGCGCCCCCACACCCCGACGCTGCAGATCACGTTGAGCATGCCGTGCTCGTCCTCGATGTTCATGAACGTGATGCCGCTGGCCGTGGCCGGCCGCTGCCGGTGGGTGACGACTCCGGCGACCTCGACGCGCGTTCCCGCCTCCACCTCGAGCAGATCCGCGGTGGAGCGGATGCCGCGCCCCGCCATCGCCCGCCGCACGTGCCGCATCGGGTGGTCGCCCGGTGAGATCCCGGTCGCCCACAGGTCGTAGACCGTCTGCTCGGATGCCGACAGCACCGGCAGCAGCGGCGGCTGCACGAACACGGCGGTGGAGGGCAGGTAGTCACGTCGTTCCCTGGACGCCGGCCCCGCCGCCCACAGCGACTGCCTGCGGGTGAGGCCGAGGGATTCGAACGCACCGGCTGCCGACAGCGCCTCCAGCTGCGGAGCCGTGAGGCCGACACGGCGGGCGAGGTCGTCCATGCTCGTGTATGGACCGTAGGCATCCCGTTCCTCGATGATGCGCTTGGCGTGCTTGTCGCCGATCGTGTTCACGCCGGCGAGGCCGAGGCGCACGGCGAGCGCGCCGTCTCTGCGGTGGGAGGGGGAGACATCCGGATCGTCGCGGTCGAACTTCTTCGGGATGAGCGGTTGCTTCTGCGCGAGGCAGGAGTCCATGCCGCCCGGTCGTGCCGTTGCGTCCGACGACGCCGCACCTCCGGACAGCGCAGTGCCACTGGACGACGCAGTGCCACTGGTCGCGCCGGTGGCCATCCGCTCTGCACGCTCCTCGACCGGTTCGAGATCGGGATGCACCCCCGAGCGGTTGATGTCGACGTGCCGCACGATCACGCCGTGCCGCACGGCATCCTGGGTGAGCGTCTGCGCCGAGTAGAAGCCCATCGGCTGCGCCTTGATCAGCGCGGCCAGGAACGCGGCGGGATAGTGCAGCTTGAGCCAGGAGCTCGCGTAGACGATGAGCGCGAAGCTCAGCGCGTGACTCTCGGCGAATCCGAAGTCCGCGAACGCCTCGATCTGCGCCCAGATGCCCTGCGCGGCGGCATCGTCGATTCCCCGCCTGGCCATGCCTTCGAACACCTTGTCGTGCAGTGTGCCGATCTTCTCGATGCCGCGCTTGGATCCCATCGCCCGCCGCAGCTGGTCGGCGTCCTCACCCGTGCAGTCGCCGACGGCCATCGCCATCTGCATCACCTGTTCCTGGAACAGCGGGATGCCCAGTGTGCGCTTCAGCACCGGCTTCAGATCCGGATGCGCGTACGTCACCGTCTCCTTCTCCGCGCGTCTGCGGATGTACGGATGCACCGCCCCGCCCTGGATCGGCCCCGGCCGGATCAGCGCCACCTCGATCACGAGGTCGTAGAACTCGCGGGGGAGCAGCCGGGGGAGCGTGCCGAGCTGGGCGCGGCTCTCCACCTGGAACACGCCGATGGCATCCGCCCTGCACAGCATGTCGTAGACCGCCGGCTCTTCCTTGGGGATCGTGGCGAGCGTCCACTTCTCGCCGAGGTGCTGCTCGACCATGTCGAACATGTACTGCACGGCGGCGAGCATGCCGAGACCGAGCAGGTCGAACTTGACCAGGCCCATCCATTCGCAGTCGTTCTTGTCCCACTGCAGCACGGTGCGGTTCTCCATACGGGCGCGCTCGATCGGCACCACTTCGCCGACCGGACGATCCGTGAGCACCATGCCGCCGGAGTGGATGCCCAGGTGCCGCGGCGCGGTCAGCAGCTGCGTGGAGAGCGCGACGACGGCATCCGGGATGTCGTGGTCACCGGTGAACACGTCGGGGCCGTAGCGCTCCACCTGCTTGGACCAGGCATCCTGCTGTCCCGTTGAGTGGCCGAGCGCCTTCGCCATGTCGCGCACCGCGTTCTTCGGCCGGTAGCTGACCACGTTGGCCACTTGGGCTGCATTGCGGCGCCCGTACTTGCGGAACACGTGCTGGATGACCTCCTCGCGCCGCCTGGCATCGAAATCCACGTCGATGTCTGGCTCCTCCGGCCGCAGGCTGGAGAGGAAGCGCTCGAACGGCAGGTTGTACCGGATGGAGTCGACCGACGTGATCTTCAGCGCGTAGCAGACGGCCGAGTTCGCGGCCGACCCACGTCCCTGGCAGAGGATGCCGTGCTCGCGCGCGAACCGCACGATGTCGTACACGATGAGGAAGTAGCCCGGGAAGTCCTTCTCCTCGATGACGCGCAGCTCCTTCTCCATGCGCACACGCACATCCTCGGCGCTCGCGTGCTCGTAGCCGGCCGGGTACCGCTCGGCGATGCCCTCCTCGACGAGCTGGCGCAGGTAGCTCATCGGCGTGTGGCCGGCCGGCACGTCCTGTCTCGGCAGCTTGGGCTTGGCCGAGCTCAGGGAGAAGGCGTGGCTGTCGGCGATCTCGACGCTGCGCTCGATCGCGCCGGGATAGCGAGCGAACCGCTTCGCCATCTCCGCACCCGTGCGAAGTCGCGTGGTCGCCGCTGCCGGGAGCCAGCCGTCGATCTCGTCCAGGCTGCGTCTGGCGCGCACGGCCGCCATCGCCGTGGCGAGCGGACGCTCCGCCTTCGACGCGTAGTGCACGAGACCTGTCGCGACGGATGCCAGCCCCTTGCGCTCGGCGAGCCCGTAGAGCACGTCGTTGTGCACGGTGTCCAACGGGGATCCGGTGTCGAACAGCTCGACCACCACGTGCTCGGCGCCGAACAGCTCGATCAGCTCGTCGAGGGCGAGGGATGCCGCCCCCACGTCGGTCCCGGATGTCGCGTCGAAGCCCTGCAGCACGGCATCCGTCGGCCCTTCGCCCAAGGCCGTACCTGTTCCGGACACCGTGCTCAGGTCGAGTTCCTGGCGCACGGAATCCGCCCGAGAACCGGCGACAGCTCCGGCACCTGAACCAGCGCCACCTCCACCGCCGGCGAGCGCCTGACGCACGGCGCCTTTGCGGCATCCGGTGAGCACGGTCCAGTGCCCGCCCGCCTGCTCGGCGAGACGATGGATGTCGTACACCGGCCGCCCCTTGACGGCATCAGGATGCAGCTGGGCGTCGGTGATCGCACCGGCCAACCGGTGATACCCCTCCTCACCACGCGCGAGCACCAGCAGGTGTGTGCCTTCCGGGTCGGCCTCGCCGTTCTGCGGCCCCGTCAGCCCGAGCGAGAGCTCGGCACCGAACACGGTCTTCACCGCGGTGTGGATCTCCGCCGCCTCCGCGAGCCGCACCACCCCGTACATGCCGTCGTGGTCGGTGAGCGCGATGGCGTTCAGCCGCAACCGGGCGGCCTCCTCGATGAGCCGCTCCGGCGCACTGGCACCGTCGAGGAAGCTGTAGTGCGAGTGCGCGTGCAGCTCCGCGTACGGCACGTACGGACCGTCGATCGGGGTCACCGGCTCGCCGCGGTATGTGCGCCGTTTCACGCTGCGGGCAGGGGAGTCCAGCGCAGCGAGGTCGCCCTCTGCCGGGCGGCGTCCCGACAGCGTGCGCTCCAGTTCCGACCACGGGATCGGCGGGTTCTTGAAGCCCATGTCAGGTCACCTCCGCATCACTACTGCCGCTGCCGCTGGTGCTGGTGCTGGTGCTGGTTGAGCTTGTCGAAACCAGCCCACGGAAACCCCGACCGCTGGTTGAGCCCGTCGAAACCAGCCCACGGAAACCCCCACCGCTGGTTGAGCCCGTCGAAACCAGCCCACCAAGACTCCCGAACGGGTTTCGACAAGCTCAACCAGCGGTCGGGGCTCAACCCGCGATCGGGGCTCAACCCCAACGTTCAAAGCACCCTCAGTCATACCGGGCCTCCAGCATCCATTCGCCGTCCTCGAGCAGCACGAGCCAGGCGCCACCGGCGGAGTCGACGAGCTGCAGGCGGTGCACGCTGCGGGCGGCATCCGCATCCCACCAGCGCTCTTCGACGGGCCACGGGCCTGCCCATCCGGTCACGCCGAGCGGCCGTTTGCCCGGCACGGGGGAGAAGCCGACGGGATCCGCGGTGAGCTCGCCGGCGTCATCCACGTCGACAGGGACACCGGATGCCGACACCACCGCACACCGCACCGGCGGCGAATACACCGTGGCCGGCAGCGGCGGCGGGAGGGATCCCGGCCACGGCTTCGCGCGGTCGCGAGCGACGGCATCCGGTGCACGATCACCCCACGGCACGAGCACCGTGCGATCGGCGAGCATGCGGCCGCCTGTCACGGCAGCGGTGCCGACCGCGTCGTGTCCGAGCATGCTCTGCACGCGGGAGAGCGCATGGTGCACCCGCTCGTCGGGGCCGCCGCCGAACAGGCCGTCCTCGTGGTGGCCGGCGGCATCCACCGCCTCCGGTTTCACCGTCACCTCGACGACGGCGGAGTCCAGTCCGGCCTCGACGCCCGCGCCCTGCAGTTGCCACCGCACGCGATCCACGACATCGGGCGCCGTGAACCACCTCGGATGCAGCCACGTGCGCTCGCTCTCCGCCCCCGACTCCGAGCGCACCAGAATCGTGACGGCCGTGGCCACGAGTTTCTCCGCGGCGAGGGATGCCACGAAGTCGTCGGCCGTCTGCCGGAACGCGAACGTCACTTCGTCGGCCCGCTCCAGTCCGGGTTCGAACGGGATCGACCGCTCCAGCACGGCCTGCGGATCCCGCGGCACGACGACCGCGCGCTCCGCACCCGTCGCAAGGGAGTGGGCGCGCACGCCGTCGTGCCCGAACCGGTCTTCCAGCTCGAGCGGATCCAGCGCGGCGACAGCCCCGATCGTGTCAAGGCCGAGCCGGTGGAACAACGTCGTGAGCTGCGCGTCGAATCCGAACGCGTCGACGGGCAGCGGGGCGAGGAACTCCGCCGACCGACCAGGCTCCACGATCAGCACCCGACTCGTGGGACTCACCGCCACCGCGGGTCGCGCCCCTATCGCCGGCTGAGCCCCCACCGCTGGTTGAGCCTGTCGAAGCCCGTCACCCCGAACACTGGTTTCGACAAGCTCAACCAGCGGCTCCCGTCCCGCCCTCGCAGGCGCCGACGCGGCTCTGGCCGCCTGCTCGGCAGCGAACGGTCCGTCGGCGATGCCGACGCAGGCGTCGGGGGAGCCGTGCCGGGCCGCGACGCTGAGCAGTTCGGATGCCGCGGCATCCTCCCCGCCGTAGAACCGTGCTGGACCACGCGCCCGCAGCGCGCACAGCCCCGGCCTCACAGGCTGCACGCCAGGGATCGCCTGTTCGATGGCGACCAGCAGCGGCTCGAACTCCCGCTGGTCGAGTGCGGCGTCGTAGGGCAGCACGGTGAGCGCCGAGCACCGCGACTGCGCCTCCCGCACCCGCAGCCCGCGCCGCACCCCCTCGCGTCTGGCCTCGACGGAGGAGGCGAACACCATCCCCTTGTCGATGAGCGCGATCGGATGCCCGTCCTCCGCCAACCCGGCAGCTACCGCAGCGCGCACCGGCCAGTCCGGGCACCAGAGGAGCAGTGTGCGCGAATCCACTAGACCGCGACCTTGGTTCTCGGCACCGCCGCGACGAGCCTCCGCGGAACGGCGGGCACTGCTGCGGGATGGTTGCCATGCGACTGGCCGGCACGCACGCTGTGCAGCGAAGCCGGATGTTGTGCTTTCGTCGCAGGCGCAGCATCCTGCAGGCGTCCGTCCGGCGTCAGCAGCAGCGTTGCCCGACGCTCCCGCCCCCACGACCGGCTCTCCGCCGTCACCGTGAGCTCGCGCGCCGCCAGGTAACCGTGTCCTTCGCCCACCCCTGACCACGCACTGGATGCCACGCCCACCGTGGCATCCACACGGGGCCACGGTCCGCAGACGAGCAGCACCGCACCGCGTTGCCGCAGCCGGGCGGCGAGCCTGGCCGCCTCCGCATCGCCGACCCGGCTCCGGGGAGAGGTGACCACAACGCTCACCGCATCCGCCAGCGCTGCCGTCACACTGAACCACCTGTCGCCGGGATGCGGCACCAGCACCAGCCGCTCGAGGTCGACACCCGAGCGGGCTGCGGCCTCTGCACTGAAGCCCGGCATCCCGACCACTGCGCACCAGGCGCCGTCGGCGCTGGGTCCGGCGAGCAGCGCCATGAGGAGGGAGGTGGACCCGCTTGTCAGGGCTGCACCCGCGGGTCCGAGCCCACCGAGTGAATAGACTCCGCCCGGCTGCAGCCCGCCGCCCGGCAGCAATGCACCGAGCGCCGGATGCGTGGGCAACGCATCGTCGTCCACCCTGGTGCGCTCCAGCTCGCCCATCTTCGAGCGCAGCGCCAGCAGTCGCTCCAGGTCCGCTTTCGCGTGTTCGATGGCTGCGCTGTCGTCGAGCGCGCGCATGACGGGCTCCGCGTCGGCACGCTCCCACGGCTCCGCCTGCGAGGCGGGGGAGTAGTGCCCGGCGAGAAGTGTCACCACTCCAGTTTCGAACGTGTATTCGAGAGTGTCAAACCTATCGGCGTGTTGATTCCGGTTGCTTGTTCGAGGGTGCGCTATGGCAATCGCCATGCCACCGTGCTACCGCCGATGAGCTCATCGCGCTTCTGTGCGAGCTCGCTGACGATGGCGTCGCCGTGCTCGTCGCATCCCACGACGAGCACCTCATCGCCGCAGCGCACGGGAGCACGCGACTGGATTAGGCGCGCGGCACCCCGCGGTCACGAGGTGCCACATCGTCGCGACTCCCTTATTTGCTGTGAACGCAAGCAGATCGACGTGAAGGTCGACTCGTCGCTAGCGTTGCGGAATGGACGCCAACCGCGTGAGGGAGTACTACGCATCGTTCGATGAGAACGAGTGGGACCGACTCGACACCGCTGAGGGCAGAGTCGAATTCTTCGTCACCTCACACGTGCTCGACGAGGTGATACCGCCCGGCAGCCGAATTCTGGATCTTGGTGGTGGCCCTGGCCGCTATGCCCAGTTCCTGGCGGACGAAGGACATAAAGTCACCCTTGCTGATCTGTCCCCGAACATGATCGAGATCGCACGGCGACGACTGGGCGACGCGACATTGGAGTCTGCCGTAGTGGCGGATGCCCGCGACCTTTCTCGGTGGGCAGATGCCGCCTTCGACGCCGTCGTCGCGCTCGGGCCGTTCTACCACTTGCCGGACCCGGATGATCGGAACAAGGCGGCAGCGGAGATCCTGAGGGTGACGCGGCCGGGAGGCACGCTCGTTGTTGCATACATGACTAGAGCATCGTTACTGCGTCGCACACTCGCGATTCCGGACGAGCGCGGCCGGTTCATGGAACCGGACTTCATCCAACAGCTCACCTCGGCAGGACGTTTCACCGCCCTCTACCAGGGCCGCTTCGATGGCGCATACGGCGCCACGGTTGAAGAGATCGTTCCGTTCTGGTCCGCGCTCGGTGTGAGCGGCGGCAAGGTCGTCTCCACCAAGGGGATCGCACTTGACCTTGAAGAGTCGTTTGCGGAACTCGAGGCAACAGACGCAGCCGCGGCCACTCGAGTCCGTGAAGCAATCCTTGTCTCGATTTCCGAGCCGTCGCTGCTCGGATACGGTCCGCATGTGCTCTTCACTGGTCATCGGTAGGGAGCGCGATGCGGCCGCTACCGCCGCCCGAACCCCTCACGCACCGGACTCCGCGCGAACGCGACGCTGAACACGACGTACACCACGGCAAGCAATGCCAGGGCGCCGCGGTTTCCGATCCACTGGCCGGCGATTCCGCCGAGGAGGGCCCCAAGGGGGATCGTTGCCGCGTTGAGCGCCTGAGAGACGGCACCGACACGGCCTTGCAACGGCTGTGGCGTGTGTTGCAGGCGGAGCGTCATCAGGGCGACGCTCGCGAGGGAGATGCCGAAGCTGATCGCGCAGACGCCGACGGCGAAGAGAACGACCGTGGGGCCGTGTTGCGCGGCGGGAAGCAGTAGTGCAGCAGGTGCTGTGACGAGGAAAGCCGTGGTGGCGACGCGGCCGAGACCGAATCGGTCGTTGAGTCGTCGGCTGAGGAGCGCCCCGGCGAAGCCTCCGATGCCCCCGATCGTCAAGACCACACCGGTCAGGCTGGACGAGATGGTGAGCGTGCGAACGAGGAAGACGATTTCGAGTGCACCGATCGCCGTGATGAGGAGGTTGGCGGTTGCCGCGCCTGCCGTGACGGCCGCCAGCAGTCGACTCTTTCGGATAATTTGCAGACCCTCGGCGATCTCGGTCCGGATCGGTCTGCGTGCTACTGCAGCGGGCGCCCGGAACGGCGCGGTGATGGTCGCCAGCGCAGCACAGCACACGACGTAGCTGAGGGCGTCGACGGTCAGTGTCGTCGACGCCCCGATGACCGCGACCAGTGCCCCACCCAGGGACGGACCGGCGATCCTTGCCGCTGAGCGCCCGGACTGGAGAGCGGCGTTGCCTGCACTGAATCGGTCGGGCGATACCAATTGCCTCAGGTAAGGGGAGTAGGCGGCTTGGAACACGGCGGTGAAGAAGCCGGTGAGGGTCGCGGCGAGCAGCAGTACAGGAAGCGATAGGGCTCCGAGCGTCGCAGCGAGAGGGATGACACCCAGCGTGCACGCCCGACCGAGGTCGGCGCCCATCATCAGGGCTTTGCACCGGCTCTGGTTTCGATCGACGAGCGCACCGAAGACGAGTCCGAACACCATCGAGGGCAGCCACTGCACCGCTTCGAGCACGCCGACCGTCAGGGTGCTGGCGTGCAATTGCGTGACGGCCACCAGTGGTAGCGCGATCGTCGTCACCATGGTTCCGGCGGCGCTGACGGTCTCGGCGGCGAGGAACGCCGCAAACGGTCTGCCGAGCTTGGACTGCCGGACGATCATCCGGCGCGACTCTCGCGGACGTCACCGGCGGCGGCTTCTGCCTCGGCCGGGCCGCCGCTCGCCGCCAGGCGTGCATGCCAGACACGCAGGGCTTCGTCGACGACTTCCGCCGACGGGGGAGTGGCGCCGCCGACAAGCGGGCCCGTCCGCTGGCCGAGCCGTTGACGGACCACCGTTTCAGGGACGCCGCCGGCCAGCAGCTCCTGGGCGTGCAGCCGACGCAGGTCGGCAAGATGGACGCTCACGCCGGCGGCGGCGCAATAACGAGCCCACCGCGCCTGCACCGACTGGTATCGGAGCGGCGTATCGCGACCCGTCGCGGTGAAAAGGGCGCCCTCTCGTGAGCCCCTCGCGCGTATGGAGTTGCGCAGTCGCAAGAGAACCGGCCGATCATCGACGAGCACACGCCGACGCACTCCGCCCCAGCCCGGCACGTTCAGGCATCCGGCGGTTTCATCGAAGTCCTCGATCCGCAACGCCAACGCCTCGCCCGGCCGCAGCCCGAGACGTGCCACGAGTCCGAAGAGAAGCTGATCACGATCCGCGTGTCGTGGGATCTCCGCGAGCACTTTCTCGACGTCGGCCCGGTCTGGCGTGTGCTCGCCTTCGCTACGCGAGCGGATGTCGGGTGTCACCGTCGGCGCATCCTTCAGCGCCTCATCGATCAGGTCGAGCCGTTCGCACCAGCGCAGGAGCCCGCGAAGTGCGGAGAGTCGTCGCGCCTGAGTTGCGGCGGCCGCACCGCTCGACCGTGCGAGATATGCGGCGACCGCATCCGCGTCAAGTGCCCCGCTGCCGCCCGAAGCGCATTCGATCAGGCTCGCGAGATCCGTCCGATAGCCGCGCACGGTGTGTTCCCTGCGGCCCAGCCGACGCAATTCGGCGAGGTAGGAGTCCACCGTACGGAGTGCGTCCATGCCTGTGACAATACACATTGACACAGGCGCTCACCAGCACGACTCCATCGCCTCTGTCACCGCCCCCGCGTACCCTGAACCACATGTGCGGACGCTTCGCGATGGACGACGACGTCAACGACCTGATCACGGAGTTCGTTGCGGCGGGCGGCGACCTGAACGATTGGCGTCCCACGTATTCGCTCGCCCCGACGGACACGGTTCCCATCGTGCGGGAGCGAGTGGACAAGGGGACGGGGGAGGTGCGTCGCACCGTCGACGGCGCGGTGTGGGATTTCCGTCCGGCGTTCATGCGCGAGTCGAAGCGTCCCAACTTCAATGCGCGCATCGAGACGGTGACGAGCAACGGGCTCTGGAAGGGCGCGTTCGCCTCCTCGCGTGCCATCGTGCCGATGCGCGGCTACTACGAGTGGACGGGCGAGGCCGGTCATAAGCGGGCTCACTTCCTGCACTCGCCGGATGGCGGGCTGCTCGCCGCAGCCGGCATCTACACCGTGCGCAAGGTGGATGATGCGTGGCAGGTCTCCACCGCGATCATCACGCGGCCGGCGCGGGATGCCTCCGGCGAGATCCACGACCGCATGCCGGTCTTCCTCGAGAAGGATGTCTGGGACGAGTTCCTCACGCCGGACAAGCTCGACGAGGCAGGCAAAGAGAACATGGTGCACCTCATGACCGCCGAATCGGAGAAGGTGGCCGGCACGATCACGGGGTATGAGGTCGATCCCAGGGTGAACAACTCCCGCACGGTCGATCCGGCCGATCCGTCGCTCATCGAGCCGCTCGCATCCTGACGAGCGTGGCGCTCACCGCCGCGGGACCGACGCGTCGACACCCCGTGGCGGCACGGCCGCCGGCGCGCTCACAACACGGCAGGGGGAGTGAGCGGCGGGTCGATCTTCTGCGACGTGACCACGGCATCCCGGTCCGCAATCGCCGCATGCACCGCGGAGACCACGTCGGAGCGCGACGTGCCTCGGTGAGTCGGCGGATGCCTGTACCGCACGGACAGCGTCGCCCTCGTCGGCTCGATGGTCACGAACAACACCTCGGCGTGTTTTCCGTCGACGATGGACGTCACGCCTGCGCAGGCGGTGCGGATGCTCTGCACCACGGCTTCCAGATCCTCTCGGTCCGTGTAGCGCACACGCACCTCCACCTCGGACCGCAGCGCAGTGCGCTCCGACTCGTTGAGGAACGGATTCGAGATGACCGTCGCGTTCGGAATGTGGGCGATGGCCCCGTCGAACTGCCGAAGTGTCACGGATCGCCCGTTGATCTCGGTGACGACGCCCTCGTAGTCACCGATCTGCACCACGTCACCGCGGACGAATGGACGCCTCGTCTGAATCACGAGGCCGGCGGCATAGTTCTCGGAGACTCCTCGCAACGCCAGCACCGCGATCACACCGAGCACGATCGCGAGCGCGATCACCGGCTGGATCGGTGCGCCGAGGAAGCTGAGCGCGATGCCGACGCCGAGCACGATGAGCGTGGTGCGCACGATCGACGCAACGCGCTTCGCCACGGCCGGAGGGATGTTCGGGATCCGTGCCAAGACCGCTAGTGTGCCGCGCCTGGCCAGCACCCCGAGCACGATCCCGAGGATGACGCTGAGCAGCGCGAACGCGACGTCCCACGGGTCGAGCCCGGCGAGGAAGCCCGCGGCGTCGCTGGCGTTGGGCGCAGCCATCCTCACGGGAACCTCCGATCGGTCGTTCACGATCGAGCGTGGCACGTCGACGACGACGCACAGCGTTGCCACGCGGCGGCGGAGGGCGACGGTGGTGGAAACTCCTGCCGGACGCCGGCGGTCACCGGTGGCATACTGCCGCGATGGCCGATATCGAGCTCTCCCGTATCGCTGGCGGATCCGTGACCCTTCACGATGCCCGTCGGTCGTTGAAGCGCACCGTCGAGTTGGAACCGTTCGAGATCGGCGTCTACCCGGTCACGCAGGCGCAGCTCGCCGAGCTCATCGGGGAGACGGCGTCGCATCCGCGCAGGCCGGCCGTCGACGTCAGCTGGCTGCGGGCTATCCGGGTGTGCAATGCGGCATCCGAATGGGAGGGCCTGGATGTCGCGTACACGTTCGACGGCGAAGACGTCACCTGGCACGTCGACTCCGACGGGTACCGGCTTCCCACCGAGGCGGAGTGGGAGTTCGCGTGCCGTGCCGGCTCGACGGGGCCGCACTACGGACCGCTTGCAGACGTGGCCTGGACCAGCGTGGACGGCGTGGGATCACCGCAGAACGTGGGGGCGAAGCATCCGAATCTGAACGGCCTCTTCGACACGCTCGGCAACGTGTGGGAGTGGTGCTGGGATCTGCTCGATTCCGCCAGATACGGGTCGTACCGCGTGTTCCGTGGCGGCGGATTCGCGGATGACGCATGGAGCGTCCGCGCATCCACTCGCCGCGGCGGCGACCCGCGCACGCATCAGGACGACGTGGGGTTCCGCCTGGCCCGCGGCGGCTTCGACGCCGAGGACGAGGCACAGGGATGGTCTGCTGCCGTCGACCGCGAACGTGCGCTGACGAGCGGCCCGCTGCCGCCGGGGTGGACGCCGCTGCGCTGAGCTCCGGCACCCGGCACGTCGGTCCGTTCCGTACGCATCTCCGTACGCATCCGTTCCGGATGCCCGCAGTGCTCATCCGGGAGGACTTGCGCTACCCCTGGCGCCTTCGACAGCGCCCCGGTCACCTTCTCGCCTCCGGCAGTGCGGGCCCGAGCCGTGGCTTGCGATTGCGCGTGTCCTCGGCACCCACACGGTTGCTGCGCTCGGTGAGGGCCACGAGCGCAAGATGACGGTCGGCGGTCCAGCAGATCAGCCGTCCGCGCTGATCCTTCGTACGCCCGAGAATGCCCGCCTCCGCCAGTTCCGTCAGAGCCCGGTGCGCGGCCTGCGGCGAGACGGCCAGCCGTGCGCTGACCGACTCCGCCGTGAGCACCGGATCGGACGCAAGCGTGCCGAGAATACGCAGCACGACGGCGTCCCGGCGGGGCACAGCGGGATTCGCTCCGCGGTCGCGCCTGACCGCGACCAGCCGATCGAGGACGTCGCGGTCGAGCGCTGCGATGTCCTCGGCGAGCTTCACCGCGTTGCCTGCGGCGCTCTCGGCCGCCTGCGCGAATCCGATGACCCAGTCATCGATGGCGGGCGGGTCTGCCCGGTACCCGGTGAGGCCGGCGAGGTAGGCATCCGTGTCGCCCACGAAGACCGTGCTGATCGGGATGAGCGTGTTCCGCAGCGCGTCCGCCCGCCGCAGGACGGTATGGATGAGCGCCCGCCCGGTGCGGCCGTTGCCGTCGATGAACGGGTGGATCGTCTCGAACTGGGCGTGGGCGATCGCCGAACGCACCACCGGATTGCCGCTCGTATCGGTGACGAAACGTGCCAGATCCGCCACCAGTCGCGGCACCTCGCTCTCGGGTGGTGGCACGAATGCCGCCCGCAGCGGCGACCAGCCCGGCCCGCCCACCCAGTTCTGCTCCCGCCGCAGACCCGGCGTCAGGCGCGGCTCGATGACGTGCTGGAGGTCGACGATGTCGTCGATCGTGATCGGTCGGGCGCGGTCGGCAAGGTCGTCGATCGCCGCCTCCGTGGCTCGCACGTTCGCCACGACGTCGAGCGCCTGACGAGGACCCTGGTGCAGCAGCTCGGCGATCGCCAGCCTTTTCGGCGTGACGCGATTGCCCTCGATCCAGGAGGACGAAATGGACTCGGACCTGATGAGCAGATGATTCAGGAACCGGCCGCGCGCACCGATCCGTTCGTCGGCACGGGCGAGTACGGCGAGCGCGTCCTCCGCAGCCGTCTGGGCATCCGTACCGAGGGCGGGCAGATGCTCGCCCAGCTCATCCGGCACGTATGCGGCGTAGCGTCCCGGCGTGCGATCCCTGCGACTCAGGCCGCCTTCATCCTCTGGATGCCAGAGTCGCTCGACATACCCGCCCATCGACATCCTCCCGCCCATGTCACTATTTCCACTTTAGATGCTCTAACCGAGAAATAGGATGCCGTTGGTCACTGTTAGTCCCATCACGCCGAACTGTTGTCCCGAATGGTCGCTTCGAGGTGTCGGTGACGACGATTCGGGACAGCAGTTTCGAGACGGAGGGGCGGCACCGGGCACGGGACCCATGGCCGATGACCGAAAGGGTGGGCAGGACGCAGATGACACGCCCGACACCATCCACTCTTTCTGGCCGATAAGCCGATAAGCCAGCCCCGCGACCCGACGCGCACAAACGAAAGAAGGCCGGTCATTGACCGGCCTTCTTTTCATGCGTGCGCGAGGGGGGACTTGAACCCCCACGCCCGATAAAGGGCACTAGCACCTCAAGCTAGCGCGTCTGCCTATTCCGCCACCCGCGCGCAGTTCGGAAGTTGATGTTTCAACCGCCGACGTACGAGGTTAGCACGGTTTCGGAAGGCCTCCGTGCACGCTCGGGCATCGCGAATCGGGGGTCGCCGGACGGTATCCGATTGGTCGCGGCGAGCACCCGGCCGGTAGCGTTGCAGCATGACCACCCCGAACGACGCTGACCAGAACACCGTCGACCGGGACGCCGAGAACGCACTCGACGAGACGGCGCGAATCGCCAGGGACCTCATCCGAATCGACACCACGAACTGGGGTGAAGGCCGGGCGAAGGGCGAGACGGATGCCGCCGCCTACGTGAGCGACCATCTCGCGTCCCTGGAGCTCCAGCCCCGCACCTACGAGTCCCGTCCGAATCGGACGACGGTCATCGCCCGGGTCGAGGGACGCAACAAGGACAAGCCGGCCCTCGTCGTGCACGGGCACCTGGATGTCGTCCCCGCAGATCCCGCCGACTGGACCTTCGACCCCTTCGCCGGTGAGATCCACGACGGGCTGCTCTGGGGCCGCGGCGCCGTTGACATGAAGAACATGGACGCGATGATCCTCACCGCGCTCGGCGACATCATCCGGGCGGGCGAGGCGCCCGAACGCGACCTGGTCATCGCTTTCTTCGCCGACGAGGAAGACGGCGGACTCTTCGGCTCCCACTTCATGGTGGACGAGCATCCCGACGTGTTCGAGGGCGCGACCGAGGCCATCAGCGAGGTCGGCGGATACTCGGTCCACGTCGGAGGTAAGCGCGCCTACCTGCTGCAGACGGGGGAGAAGTCCCTGGTCTGGATCCGGCTGGTCGCCCGCGGCCGCGCCGCGCACGGATCCCGCATGGTCGCCGACAACGCGGTCACGAAGCTCGCCGAGGCCGTGGTCGCCATCGGACGCCACGAGTGGCCGATGCGGCTGACGGACACGACCACGCAGCTGGTCGGCGAGCTGGCACGCCTGCTCGGGGTCGACCCGGTAGCTCTCGGGCCCGACGAGGTGGTGCTGCGCAGCGGGACGGCATCCGGATTCATCCGTGCGACGTTGCACACCACGAGCAACCCCACGCTGCTGAAGGCCGGATACAAGCACAACGTGGTTCCCGAGCGCGCAGAGGCGCTCGTGGACATCCGCACGCTCGCAGGCGAAGAGGACGACGTTCTCCTGAAGGTGCGCGAGCTGGTCGACGACGATGTGGACATCGAGATCGTGCACCGCGACATCGGGCTCGAGGCCCCGTTCGCCGGCCCTCTGGTCGAGGCGATGACCGATGCGCTCCTGCGTCACGACCAGGATGCCGTCGTGCTGCCGTACCTCCTCTCCGGCGGAACGGACAACAAGGCGCTCAGCCGCCTCGGCATCACCGGATACGGATTCGCCCCGCTCCAGCTGCCGGCCGACATCGACTTCCCCGCCATGTTCCACGGCGTCGACGAGCGCGTTCCGCTCGACTCGCTCGTGTTCGGACGCACCGTCCTGCGCCACCTTCTGGCCACCTACTGACCGAAAGGGAGCGATGGACTTCGTCAACGCGCTGATCCTCGGCCTCGTGCAGGGACTCACCGAGTTCCTGCCCGTCTCCTCGAGCGCGCACGTGCGCATCGTGGGCGAGCTCCTCGGCACGGGAGCCGATCCGGGGGCGGCGTTCACCGCCATCATTCAGCTCGGCACGGAGCTGGCGGTGCTCGTGTACTTCTGGCGCGATGTGACGCACATCATCAAGCAGTGGTTCCTGGCGCTGTTCGGGCGGATCCCGCGCAACGATCCGACCGCGCGGCTGGGCTGGATGATCATCGTGGGCAGCATCCCGATCATCGTGCTCGGTCTGTTGTTCCAGAACGCCATCGAGACGACGTTCCGCTCGCTGTGGATCGTGGCGATCATGCTCATCGTGTTCGCCGTCGTGCTCTGGCTCGCCGATCACTTCGGCGCGAAGACGCGCCGCGTTTCGGAGCTCACCTGGGGTCATGCCGCCGTCTACGGTCTTGCGCAGTCCCTCGCGCTGATTCCCGGCGTCTCACGATCGGGCGGCACCATCTCGGCCGGTCTGTTCATGGGCTATCAGCGCAGTGCCGCCGCACGGTACTCGTTCCTGCTGGCCATGCCTGCCGTGTTCGGCAGCGGGCTGTACGAGTTGTACAAGTCGGTGAAACATCCGTGCGTCGAGGGCTCGGCGCACGCCGTGGCCGGCACCTGCACGCCCGAGGTGTTCAACGCGTTCGACACGTTCGGAGCCACCGTCGTCGCGTTCGCGGTCGGCCTGCTCGTGATCGCATTCTTCATGCGCTACATCTCGCGCCGCAGCTTCCTGCCGTTCGTCGTGTACCGCATCGTCATCGGCGTGCTGCTGATGATCCTCCTGGCGACGGGAGTACTGAGTGCCTGAGGCGTGGCCGAGGCCGTCCGTTCCCCGGCTGCCAGGAACCGGCACTGCACCGCAGCTGTTCGACAGCGCGACGAGCGGATACCTGTGCTCGGCTCCCGACGACGTGATCGCCCGGCTCTACGTGTGCGGCATCACCCCGTACGACGCCACGCACATCGGGCATGCGAACACCTATCTCGCGTTCGACACGCTGCAGAGGGTCTGGCTGGATGCCGGTCTCGAGGTGCATTACGCGCAGAACATCACGGATGTCGACGACCCGCTCCTGGAACGCGCGACAGCCACCGGCGTCGACTGGCGCGACCTCGCCGCAGGGCAGATCGAGCTGTTCCGGGGTGACATGGCCGCGCTGCGCATCCTTCCCCCGCAGGACTACGTCGCTGTCACCGAGGTGATCGACGAGATCGCGGATGCCGTCGCGCTTCTCCTCGAGCGCGGAACCGCCTATCGAGTGCCCACCCCAGACACGGGAGAGGGCACCGACACCGGCATCGGGTCGGACACCGACGACGTGTACTTCGACGTCGCGGCGGCAGGGGAGACGAGCCCCTGGCGTCTCGGTGACGAGAGCAATCTCGACCGAGCGACGATGCTCGCCCTGTCCGCCGAACGCGGCGGCGACCCGGATCGACCAGGCAAGCGCGACCCGCTCGATCCGCTCGTGTGGCGGGCCGCTCGCGACGACGAGCCCTCATGGGAATCCGTCGTGGGGCGCGGACGTCCCGGATGGCACATCGAGTGCTCGGTCATCGCGCTGAAGCATCTCGGACACGACTTCACCGTTCAGGGCGGCGGAGCAGACCTGCTGTTCCCGCACCACGAGCTCTCCGCTGGTCACGCAGCGGCGCTGAGCGGACATCCGCTCGCCAGGGTGTACAGCCACGCCGGCCTGATCGCCTACCAGGGCGAGAAGATGAGCAAGTCGCTCGGCAACCTCGTGCTCGTCTCACGACTGGTGGAGCAGGGAGTCGATCCCGCAGCGATCCGGCTCGCACTGCTCGCCCACCATTACCGGGCGGAGTGGGAGTGGACTGGGGAGGGACTGAGCGAGGCGGAGGCGCGGCTGGCGGCCTGGCGCGGCATCCGGGCGGATCCCGCCGGAGCGAAAGCAGACCACGTGCTCGCCGAAGTGCGGGGCCGCCTGGCCGACGACCTCGACACGCCCGGTGTGCTGGCCGCTGTCGACGCGGCCGTCACGACGGGAGTCGACGACCCCGAGCTCGTTCGCGCGCTCGTGGACGCGCTGCTCGGCGTCGCGCTCTGACGGCTCCGGTTCGCTGTTTCTACTCGCGGCGCCAAGGTTCGTCCGGGCCTCGCCCGTCGCCCTTGTCACCACGCCCGTCGCCGCGACGGCGCAGGTAGCGCTCGAACTCCTGCGCGATAGCCTCGCCGCTCGCCTCGGGGGAGTCGACGGTGTCGCGCGCCTGCTCCAGCTGCTCGATGTAAGCGGCCATGTCCTCGTCGTCCGCTGCGAGGGCGTCGATGCCGCTCTCCCATGCCGCGGAGTCGGCGACGAGGTCGCCGCGCGGAACCGTCACGTCGATGATCTGCTCGAGCTTCTCGATGAGCGCCAGCATCGCCTTCGGGCTGGGGGAGTTGTGCACGTAGTGCGGAACGGATGCCCACAGCGACAACGTGGGAATGCCCACCGATTCCGCCGCATCGCCCACGACACTGAGAATGCCGACAGGCCCTTCGTACGTCGGCCGCTCCACCCCGAGCTCGGCGCGCACCTGCGGATTGTCGCTCGAGGCGTGCACCGAGATCGGACGCGTGTGCGGCACGTCGGCGAGCATGGATCCGAGCAGCACGACCGCGTCGATCCCTGCGGCGAGCGCTGCGTCGATCAGCTCGGCGGTGAATGCCTTCCAGCTGCGGGACGGCTCGGTTCCCAGCAGGAGGAAGAGGTTGCCGACTCCCGTGCCGCTCGCGTGGTATTCGGCGACCTCTTCGAGCGGATCGATCCGGATGCCGGGCGACACCGGCGCATACACGACGGCTCCCGGCCACTCCAGCCGGCGCCTGCCTTCGTCGTCTGCTGCGAGGGTCGGGCGGTTGAACTGGAAGTCGTAGTAGAGCTCGGGGTCGATGGTTGCCACCGGCACCACGTCCAGCGCGTCCTTGAGGGTGCGGACGGCCCCGCTGGCCGCCTCTCCCGCGTCGTTCCACCCCTCGAAGGCGACGACGAGGATGCGTCCGTCGAAGATCCGGCTGTCGTTGCTCACGCTTGGATTCCGCTCCCGCTCCGTGCCCGGTCGGACACGCCTACCCAGGATAGGCTGGATGCCCGTGACCGCATTCCCCTCCGCCGTCCTGTTCGACATGGACGGCACCCTCGTCGACACCGAGCCGTACTGGATGCAGGCGGAGACGGAGCTGGTGCACGAGCACGGCGGATCCTGGACCCACGATGACGCACTCATCCTCGTCGGGTCCGGCCTGTGGGAGTCGGCGAAGGTCTTCCAGCAGCACGGCGTGGACCTCGACGCCGACACGATCGTGGCGACGCTCACGCGTCGCGTGCAGGAGCAGCTGGACGAGTACGGGGTGCCGTGGCGCCCTGGTGCGAAGGAGCTTCTGCTCGACATCCGTCAGCACGGCGTCAAGACCGCGCTGGTGACCATGTCGATCCGCGACATGGCGGAGCAGATCGTGCGGCTCATCCCGTTCGAGGGTTTCGACGTGCTCGTCACGGGCGATGAGGTGGAGCGGCCGAAGCCGTTCGCCGACCCCTATCTGCATGCGGCACGCCTGCTCGGCGTCCGCGCTCGAGACTGCGTCGCCATCGAAGACTCGATGAACGGGCTGGCCTCCGCCGTCGCGGCGGGAACCGTCGCGATCGGCGTTCCGAACATCATCCCGTTGCCCGAGAGCGAGGAGCACACGCTGTGGCCGACGCTCGACGGCCGCACTCTCGCCGATCTGTCGGCACTGTTCGAGGAGCGTGCTGCGTGAGCGAGTACGAGCTTCCTGCCGCATCCGGTCCGTTCCGTGCCGGCGACCGCGTGCAGCTGACGGGTCCGCGTGGGCACCTGCACACCATCACCCTCGAGCCGGGCAAGGTGTTCCATACCCACCGGGGACCGCTGCCGCACGACGCCATCATCGGTCAGCCAGACGGATCCGTCGTCGCCAACGAGGCCGGCATCGAGCACCTGGCGCTGCGCCCGCTGCTCACCGACTTCGTGATGTCCATGCCGCGCGGTGCCGCGATCGTGTATCCGAAGGACGCCGCGCAGATCCTCGCGCAGGCCGACATCTTTCCCGGCGCAACGGTCGTGGAGGCCGGCGTGGGGTCCGGCGCGCTGTCGCTCTGGCTGCTGCGCGCGATCGGACCAGAGGGGCGCCTGGCGTCCTTCGAGCGCCGTGACGAGTTCGCGGATGTCGCGCGCGGCAACGTCGAGACCTTCTTCGGCCGTCTGCCCGACACGTGGTCCCTCACTGTCGGCGACCTGCAGGAAGAGCTGCCGAACGCGCTTCCCGACGGCAGTGTCGACCGGATCGTGCTCGACATGCTCGCACCCTGGGAGTGCGTCGATGCCTGCGCAACGGCCCTGAAGCCCGGCGGCGTACTCCTCTGTTACGTCGCGACCGTCACCCAGCTGTCCCGCGTGGCGGAAGCCGTCCGTGCGAGCGGATCCTTCACCCATCCCATCTCCAGCGAGACGATGGTGCGCGGATGGCACGTCGAGGGTCTCGCCGTGCGACCGGATCATCGCATGATCGCGCACACCGGATTCCTCATCACCGCGCGTCGCCTCGCTCCCGGCGCCGTTCTGCCCGAACTCAAGCGGAGGGCGTCCAAGAGCGAGTACAGCGACGAAGACGTCGAGGCGTGGACGCCCGGCGCGCTGGGGGAGCGGGTGGTGAGCCCGAAGAGCCTGCGCAAGCGGGTGCGCGAGGCATCCGAATCGGCCAGACTCGCTCGCGAACGCGACGAGAGCGCCGGGGAGACCTTCCCGACAGAGGCCGATAAGACCGTCGACTAGCATGGGGTGCCGGAGCGCCGCCCGCTCCCATCCCGTCGTCTTTCATCGAAAGAGGAATCGTGCGCACACTCCTGCCACGCACAGCCATGAACCGCACCGCCTCGGACCGCCCGGCCTCCGACCGCTCAGGCGCCGGACGCAGCGTTCCGGCTCGTCGGATCGGAGTCGCCCTGTCCGCCACGGCGCTTGTCGCCCTGGCGCTCACCGGATGCTCGGCCTCCTCGAGCAGCTCGTGCGTCCAGCCGGGGGATGCCTCGGCCCTGGTGCGGTCGTCGGCGACACCGACGGCATCCACCGGTTCGTTCCCGAAGCCGCTGCACGCCGATTCGCTGCAGAAGAGCACCATCAAGGCCGGCTCCGGCGACCAGATCACCGATGGTCAGCCCGTCGTGATCACGTTGGGAATCTTCAACGGCGCCGACGGCAAGGCGCTGTCCACGCCGGAGAGCGGACTCATCTCAGCTTCGGCATCGGGAGGCACCATCCCGGGCGTGCAGAAGGCGCTGCTGTGCAGCCAGGCCGGCTCTCGCATCGTCGTGACCGGCACCGTCGGGCAGATCCTGGGCAGCCAGCAGCAGTCCGGCCTGCCGTCCTCGACCACCGTGGTCGCCGTCACCAACGTGACCAAGGCGTTCCTCGCCCGCGCGAACGGCGCACCGCGTCCCGCGCAGCCGGGAATGCCCACCGTCGTGCTCGCCCCCAACGGCCAGCCGGGCATCAAGATCCCCTCGCACGACGCGCCGACCACGCTCAAGACGGCCGTGCTCAAGCAGGGATCCGGCGCCGAACTCAAGAAGAACGAGTCGGCCGTCGTCAACTACACGGCCGTAACCTGGAGCGCCCCCGACACGGTGGCGTCCTCATCGTGGACCGACGGTTCAGCAACCGTCTGGCCGGCGAGCGACGGCTCGGTGCCCACGAAGGTGACGGATCAGCTCGCTGGACAGCGGGTGGGCAGCCAGCTCATCATCGTGACCCCGGGCAGCAATGCCACGGCTTACGTCGTCGACATCCTGGGCGTGGCCAAGTAGCGACAGCTCCACCCGCCTCGGGCGGGTGAAGGCAGCATGCGACACCCGGCGCTGCCTCGCACGTGCCCGCGCCGCACCTTAGGATGGCCTGCGTGTCCCCACAGAAGGTTCCGGTCGAGGAGCGCCTTTTCTCTCTCGTGCTCACACTCGTGGCCACGGAATCGGGACTGACGAAGAACGAGATCCTCTCCAGCGTCCAGGGATACAGCTCGCGCTTCCGCGACGGCGGAGACAACAGTGCGCTCGAGCGCCAGTTCGAACGTGACAAGGACGACATCCGCGAGCTCGGCATCCCGCTGGAGACGGTCGAGGATCCCGGCGATCCCGGCAACAACCAGGCCATGCGGTACCGCATCCCCAAAGCGGTGTACGACCTGCCGGCCGACATCACCTTCACGCCCCGCGAGATGGCGTTGCTCCGCCTCGCCGCGACGGTCTGGCGCGAGGGATCCCTGTCCTCCGACTCCCGCCGCGCGATCATGAAGCTGCGCACCCTCGGCGTCGAGGCCGACGACCCTGTTGTGGGGTTCGCGCCCCGCGTGCGCACACGTGAGGCCGCCTTCGAGCCGTTCGAGGTCGCGTTGGAGCGCAACGCCGTCGTGAACTTCGAGTACCTCAAGCCCGGCGAGACCCAGCCGACCAAGCGCGTCGTCGAGCCACTGGCACTCGTGCAGTTCCACGGCCGCTGGCTGCTGCACGCGCACGACAGGGGAGCGGATGCTCCGCGCACCTTCCTCCTGTCCCGCGTGATCGGCAAGCCCCGCGTCACCCAGCTCACGTTCGCCCGCCGCGGCACGGATTACGCCTCCCGCGCGATCGACGAGCTGCAGGCCATCTGGGAGCGCAATGCCGCCGAGCTCGACGTGCAGCCTGGAACGGATGCCTGGGTGCGGTTGAGCAAACGCGAGGACACTCGCGTCAACGAGGACGGCAATCTCCTCGTGCACTACTCCGACACGGCGCTCCTGGCCGACGAGCTCGCCGGATACGGACCGGAGGTGCGCGTCATCTGGCCATCCCGACTCGTGGAGGCCGTCCGTGACCGGCTGCGGATCGCCCTCGAGTCGCACCTGGCACCTGTGTCCACCGGAGAGGTGGATGCCCGTGGCTGACTCCGCTTCCCCCCGAGACGCCCGCGACAAGCTCGCCCTGCTGCTGTCCCTCATCCCGTATCTGATGGACAACGAGAGCGTCCCCGTCGCGGATGCCGCCGCCGCCTTCGACGTGTCGCCGAAGCAGATCCGCGATGCGGTGCACCTCATCGCGGTGTCCGGCCTGCCGGGCGAATCGCACGCCTATCTTCCCGGCGATCTCTTCGACATCGACTGGGACGAGCTGGAGCAGCACGATCGCATCGCGCTCACCCACACCGTCGCGATCGACGACACACCGAGGCTGTCCGCTCGCGAGGCCGCGGCCCTGATCGCCGGGCTCCAGTACCTCAGCTCGCTGCCCGAGCACGCGGATCGCGACGCCATGGCATCCCTGATGGCGAAGCTGGAACGCGGAACGGCGACCGGCGCCGCACAGGTGGCGGTCGCCCCCGCAGCGCTGCGCGACACCGTCGCGACCGTGCGCGAGGCCATCGAGCGCCGCACTCAACTCGACTTCGACTACGTCAGCGCGCGCGGCGATTCAGAGCGCCGCACGGTGGACCCGTTGCGGATCGAATCCGTCAACGACGACTGGTACCTGCGCGGCTGGTGTCACCTCCGCAAGGCGGTGCGCACGTTCCGCATCGATCGGATCGACCACCTCGCCTCCACGGGAAAGCCGATCAGCGAACATGCGGCCGGCGTCGTGCTCCCCGAGCGGATGTTCCAGGGCTCAGCAGAGGATCTCACCGTCTCCGTGGACGTCGCAGCGCCGGCACTTCCGCTCATCGCCGACTACATCCCGGAAGACGCGAAACGGGTCCACGACGGCGACATCGTGCACACGAAGGTGCGAGTCGCGCACTACCACGGGCTCAAGCGCCTCGTGGCACGTTTCGCGGGGCAGGTCGTCGTGACCGCGCCGGACGATGCCCGGGCCGCCGTCGCCGAGTGGGTCCGAGCGGGCGCTGAACGCTACGTCGAGACCGGCTCGGCATCCGCCGCCGGATCCGCCGGCCAGGGGCCCGACGCGTAGGCTGAACGACATGCCGTGGTGGTCGTGGGTCGTGATCTGGGTGGTGCTCGTGCTCGCCCTGCTCGGCATGGTCGCCTACCTCGGTTACCGGCTCTTCGTGAAGGCGATGACGACCCTGCGGGCACTGGGTGAACTGACCGAGAAGTCAGACCTGCTGTCCGCCCGTTTCGACGAGGCTGCGGAGCCGACGTTCCATCCGGCCGTACTGGGGCCCGTCCGTGAATACGCTGGGCTCTGGGAAGACCGGCGTGCACGCATTGCAACGATCAGGCATACTCGGCGGGAAGCCCGGATCCGACGCGGTAAACTCCTCGTGAGTGCCGACCCCAGTCGGTACTCCCACTTACTCCGAAAGCGAAACTGACATGCTTGGCGATCTCTTCAGCGGATGGCACATCTGGATCATCCTGCTCATCATCGTGCTCCTGTTCGGCGCGACCCGCCTCCCCGCACTGGCGCGGAGCATCGGCCAGTCCACGCGCATCTTCAAGAAGGAGATCCGCGAAGGACAAGATGAAGACGAGGCTGCCGAGGCGGCCAAGGGTTCTAAGGCTGAGACCAAGGCTGAGCCGGCCGCGGCTGAAAAGCCCGCCGACAAGATCTAGCCGTGAGCACCGCCGCTCGAACCAAGCGCGGCAGCAACCCCGAAGGCCGGATGTCCCTGGGGGCACACCTTCGGGAACTGAAGAACCGCTTCTTCTGGATCGCTGGTGGAATCCTGGTCGGCGCCATCGCCGGCTGGTTCCTCGAACCGTTCGTGTGGAGCGCGATCAGCCTGCCGGTGCACGAGATTGCAAAGTCGCAACACGCGAGCATCAACTGGCCCAACGTCACCGCGGCATTCGACCTCAAGCTGCAGCTGAGCGTCTACATCGGCATCATCATCACCTCGCCGCTGTGGCTGTACCAGATCTTCGCGTTCCTGACTCCGGGGCTCAACCGCAAAGAGAAGGGCTACACCTTCGGGTTCTTTTTCACCGCTGTGCCGCTTTTCCTCGCAGGATGCGCGGCCGGCTGGTGGGTCGTTCCACACATCGTGAACGTGTTGACGAGTTTCGTGCCGTCCGGGGAGACGACCCTTCTCGTGGCGTCGGACTACTTCAACTTCGTCCTCAAGCTGATCATCGTGATCGGCATCGCCTTCGTGCTGCCGGTATTCATCGTGCTGCTCAACTTCATGCGGGTCATCAGCGCGAAAGCGATCATCAAGGCGTGGCGTTGGGCCATCCTGACCATCATGGTCTTCACCGCGATCGCGACCCCGTCCGCGGACGTCATCTCGATGTTCTTGCTCGCGTTGCCGCTGGTAGTGCTCTACCTGCTGGCGTGGGCTGTCTCGTGGATGCACGATCGTCGTATCGCCAAGCAGGCGCTGGACATCGAAGCCGAGCTCGCCTCCTAGCAGAAGTCACGAACTGGATCGGGGTGGCCGCGTCGCCTTCTGACGGGTCCACCCCGATGTCTCTTGTCGATCCGTTGCGTCGCCACGAGCGCAGCCATCGGTTCGCGCGCACACCCTAGGCTGGCCTGATGACCGACCAGCTCTCGCCGGCCGAACGGTACGCGGTCTCGCGTGGCCGTGGCGGGCATCCTCGGCTCGAGGAGTTCCGGCAGCGGCAGCGTTTCGATCTCGATCCATTCCAGCGTGAGGCGTGCGCGAGCCTGGAAGACGGTCGCAGCGTGCTCGTCGCGGCGCCCACCGGCGCAGGCAAGACGATCGTCGCTGCGTTCGCCGTGGCCCTCGCCATGCGCGAGAAGCGCGCCAAGGTCTTCTACACGACGCCCATGAAGGCGCTGTCGAACCAGAAATACCAGGAGTTCGTCGACGAGTACGGCCCGGATGACGTCGGCCTCCTCACCGGCGACACCAACGTCAACGCGGGCGCCCGCGTGGTGGTGATGACCACCGAGGTGCTGCGCAACATGCTCTACGCCGAATCGGATCTGCTCGCCGACCTCGCCTATGTCGTGATGGACGAGGTGCATTACCTCGCGGACCGCTTCCGCGGTGCCGTGTGGGAAGAGGTCATCATCCACCTCCCACGAGAGGTGCGACTGGTGTCGTTGTCCGCCACAGTGTCCAACGCGGAGGAGTTCGGCGACTGGCTGCAGGCCGTCCGCGGGGACACCGACGTGATCGTGTCCGAGAACCGTCCCGTGCCGCTCGAACAGCACGTCCTCGTCCGACAGCGTCTCGTGGACCTCTTCGAGTCGGCCACCAGGGGCGCGGCCAACCGCGTCAATCCCGAACTCGTGCAGATGGCGCGAGTCGGTGGACGCCCCTCCGGGTCACGTCAGTTCAGCGACCGCGGGCGACGGCATTCCCGAGGCGGACGCCCTGACACCGGACGCCTCGACCGTCCGGAGGTCGTGCGCCTGCTGGACGATCACAACCTGCTGCCCGCCATCATCTTCGTGTTCAGCCGCGCGGGCTGCGACCAGGGAGTCGCGCAGGTGCTGCGGTCGGGCATCCGTCTCACCGAAGCACACGAACGCGACGAGATCCGCCGGGTGGCGGAGGAGCGCTGTCGCACGATCGCCGACGAGGACCTCGCCGTCCTCGGCTACTGGGAATGGCTCGAGGGGCTGCAGCGCGGCGTCGCCGCGCATCACGCGGGTCTCCTGCCCGCGTTCAAGGAAGTCGTGGAGGAACTTTTCCAGCGCAAGCTCGTGAAGGTGGTGTTCGCCACGGAGACACTGGCGCTCGGCATCAACATGCCGGCGCGCACGGTCGTCCTGGAGCGGCTCGAGAAGTTCAACGGCGAGGCCAGAGTTCCGATCACCCCGGGGGAGTACACGCAGCTGACCGGCCGCGCCGGACGCCGCGGGATCGACGTCGAGGGGCACTGCGTCATCCAGTGGCGCGACGGACTGGACCCGCAGGCCGTGGCTGCGCTGGCATCCCGGCGCAGCTATCCGCTCAATTCGAGCTTCAGGCCCACCTACAACATGGCCGTCAACCTCGTCGCCCAGTTCGGCCGTGACCGCACCCGCGAGATCCTCGAGTCGTCGTTCGCGCAGTTCCAGGCCGATCGCGCTGTGGTCGACCTGGCACGCACGGTGCGCAAGCAGGAGGAGTCCCTCGCGGGCTACGAGCGCGCCATGCAGTGCCACCTCGGCGACTTCGCCGAGTACGCCGCCCTCCGCCGTCAACTGAGCGATCTCGAGCGCGCGAGCGCCAAGTCCGGCTCACAGAGCAACGCCGCCCGAGAACATCGCAGCCGCGAGCTGGCGGATCTGCGCCGCCGCATGAAGCAGCATCCCTGTCACGGCTGCGCCGAACGCGAGCAGCACGCCAGGTGGGCGGAGCGCTGGTGGCGCCTGAAGAGGGAGACGGATGCGCTCACCCGCCAGATTCGCACCCGCACCGGCGCCGTCGCGACGGTCTTCGACCGGGTGGCAGACGTGCTCATCGAGCTCGGGTACCTCACGGATCGCGACGGCACGCTGGCGCCGACACAGCACGGACGAGTCCTCGCCCGGATCTACGGCGAACGCGACCTGCTGGTGGCCGAGTGCCTCCGCCGCAACGTCTGGACCCAGCTCGACGCGCCCGGCCTCGCCGCGATGGCCTGCGCCCTGGTGTTCGAGCCGCGGCGCGACGAGCAGAATCCGGCGGAGCGCTTCCTCCCGCGCGGTCCTTTCCGTGAGGCGCTGCAGAAGACCGAATTGCTCTGGGCGCGGCTGGATGAGCTGGAGCGCGAAAACCGGCTCCCGGGAAGCGATCCGCTCGCCACGGCGCTGTGCGTTGCCATGCATCAATGGGCATCCGGACGGTCACTGGCGGCCGTGCTGACCGAGGCTGACCTGCCGGCCGGCGACTTCGTGCGCTGGGCGAAGCAGGTGATCGACCTGCTCGATCAGCTCGCGGGAGTGGCGCCGGGTGGGCTGTCATCCGTCGCGCGGGACGCGCTGGTCGCCGTGCGACGGGGGATCGTCGCATACTCGGGCGTCGGATAGGCCCCGCGCGGCCTGCTCCGAGCCCACATGCGGTTCACGCCCTGCACCGTCCCCTATGCTCGATCATCGTGAATCCGCCGCGCCGCCCGCTTCTGCCGCTGTGGGCCGCGGTCATCGTCGGGATCGGCGGGGGAGTGGTCTACGACGGCGCGTTCCCCGCGATCGACGTGTGGCCTCTCGCCTTCGTGGGCTTGGCGCTCATGCTGGTGGTGCTCATCGGCCGATCGGTCGGCGGAGCGATCCTCGTCGGATTCCTGTCCGGACTGGCGTTCTATCTGACGCAGGTGTCGTGGACGGCCTTGTACCTCGGACCCGTGCCGTGGATCGCGCTCTCGGTCTTCGAGTCGCTGCTGTTCGCCCTGGGAGCCGTCGCGATCGCCCTCGCGTACCGCTGGATCCCACGAGCATTCCCGGGCTCCCTCGGACGCCTGGGGCTGCTTCCCGTGGCCGTCGCAGGGCTCTGGACCGGCAGGGAGTGGCTGTCCGGCAACTGGCCGTACGGCGGCTTCGCGTGGGGGAGAGCAGCGCTGTCCCAGTCGCACGGACCGTTCGCCCACCTTGTCGCCTGGTTCGGTATCGCCGGTGTCTCGTTCATCATGGTCTGGCTCGTCGCGCTGGCGATCGAGTGTGCACGGTACCGACGGCGTCCGTTCGCGCCGGCCTTCCAGCCCGGCCTCGGACGAGCGGATGCCACGGCACGGCGCCCCTGGATCCGCACGGCCGTCGCACTGGCCGCGATCGCCCTGGTGCTCGCCGTCCCGCTCTGGCCGGCCACCACATCCGGCACGACGCGGATCGGCGCGGTGCAGGGCAATGGCCCGGCCGGATACTTCGACGGCGCGCAGCCCGGCGATGTGATGAACGCGCAGATCGCGGCCACCATCCCGCTGATCGGCACGCACCCCGACATGGTGGTGTGGCCGGAGGGCAGCGCCGACATCGATCCGACGCGGGATTGGTCTTCAGCCGACGTGCTCGACAATCTCAGCGCACGTCTCGGCGCTCCCATGATCGTCGGAACGATCACCCACAGGCAGGGCAAGTACTTCAACACGTCATTGCTCTGGAAGTCGGGCAAGGGCGCCGTCGACTACTACGACAAGAAGCATCCGGTGCCGTTCGGCGAATATGTTCCGGATCGTTCGTTCTGGATGCCGTTCGCGCCGAGCTTGCTCGGTCTCATCCAGCGCCAGTACACGCCCGGCACCCGTGACAACGTCTTCGACGTGAACGGTGTTCGTGCCGGCATCTCCATCTGCTTCGACATCGTGGACGATCAGCTCACCACCGACATGATGAACGGCGGAGCCCAGGTCATTCTGGCGCAGACGAACAACGCCGATTTCGGGCGAACCAAGGAGAACATGCAGCAGCTGGCGATCGCCCGGCTCCGGGCCATCGAGACCGGCCGCAGCCTCGTCAACATCTCCACGGTCGGCACCAGTCAGATCATCGATCCGGATGGCCGCACGATCGCCCAGATCGCCGCCTACAAGCCGGGAGCGATGATCGAGGATGTGCCGCTCGGCACCACCACGACACCCGCGACCCTGCTCAGCCGCGCATTCGAAGTCCTGGTGAGCGGGCTGGGGCTGGGAGCCATCCTCGTCGCGGCACTCACCGCTCCGCGCACCCGTCGAGCCGGTAAAGCGGCCCGACGCCGCTGACTGACCGCCGCCCTGTGCGCAGTGAGCCCGCCGGATCTCCGCCGGCGCGCTGCAAGGCGCGCACACGAAAACGCAGCCTGCCTGAGCAGGCTGCGTCACGAATGTCAGGCCGCCGCCGACGAGCGATCAAGCGCCGATCTTGTGCTCTCCACGGCGAGCCCGCAGGTAGGCGAGACGCTCCTCGAGGAGCTCCTCCAGCTCGGCGCGAGTACGGCGCTCGAGCAGCATGTCCCAGTGGCTGCGGGGAGCCTTCACATCGGAACGGTCCACCTCGACGGGTGCGTCGTTGACGAGCAGCGTCGCCTCGTGCCCGCAGTACTTGCACTCCCACGTCTCGGGCGCTTCAGCGTCGGCCGCGAACACGACCGGCGTTTCCCGGTCGCACGTCGAGCACTTGTAGTTGTACGTCGTGCGGGCAGAGAATGTGACGCCTTCTTCGCTCTGTAGGCTCTGTGCGCCCAGTCTCATGCCGCGCAAGCTGCGATCTGCCATTGTGTGGTCTCCTTCTCAGCGGTGCATCCACACTTATAAACCGTCAAGCTGGGCATTCTCTGCCCGACCCGCGCCGGGATTCAGCCTCCTTTCAGGAGATTTTCCTCGTTGGACCGCTTTCGTCCACGCTCCGGATCACCCCGACGAGGACGTCGCAGCGGTCTGAGATGATGCCGTCGACACCCATCTCGAGCAGTTCGCGCATCTCCTGCGGGTCGTTCACGGTCCAGACGTGCACTTCGCGTCCGGCGTTCTGCACCGCCCGCACGAACGCGGGGGAGACCACCCGCAGCGCACCACGGCGATGGGGGACCTGCACGGCGTCGACGTCGCGCAACGCCAACCGCACCAACGCGCCGAACCGGAGCCAGACACCGACCAGGGCGAGCACGACACCGGGCGTGGATGCCGACGTGGCAGCTCCTGGCAGCCGCCGAACGGCCCGCCGGCGACGACGTTGTGCAAAGGAGGTGATGAGCACACGGGATGCGGCGCCCGCTGCGTCGATGGCGCGGAGTGCTGGCTCGAGGGCGGCATCCGTCTTGATGTCGATGTTGAAGCGCCCGGACGGGAACTGCGCGAGTGCTTCCTCCAATGTCGCAAGGCGCCCGCCGCCGGCGAGCTCGAGCGCACGCAGAGCCTCGATCGGCAGAGCCTCGACCGGTCCGGCGACTCCGGCGACGCGGGCGAGGTCGTCGTCGTGGAAGATCACGCAGACGCCGTCCGCGCTGGCGTGAACGTCGGTCTCCAGGATGTCCGCACCGGCGTCCAATGCCGCCGCGAATGCGGGCAGGGTGTTCTCCGGGCACGCAAGGGCGAGCCCCCGGTGCGCGATCGCACGCGGGGGCTTCCCGTCGAAATACCGGACGGGATCAGCCATCCGAGCGGTGCGCCGGACCATCGGCGTCCCGATCGTCCGGGTTCGAACCATCCGTTGTTCCGTCACTCGAGTCCGAGGCATCTCCGGTCGGTGTCGCCGCCTGGTCGGCTGCGGGCGATGCCGGGGTGACGTCCGCCGACGATCCTTCATCGGCGGGAACAGGCGGAACCGTGTGCGCATTCGCCAGACCGGGCACCGGCCGTTCCTCCGCCTTGGCCGCTTCGGCTTCCGCTTCGGCAACCGCGGCGTCTGCAGAGTCGTCCGACAGGTCGCCGTAGTCGATCCTCGACGCTGTTGCAGCGGGCGCGGTGGCATCCGGAGTCTCAGCAGCTGCGCTCGCACCCGACGGGGTGAAGCCGGCGAACGGGCCGGCCTTTCCACGAGTTGCGAAGCCTTCACCGATTCCGCGCAAGGCTTCGGTGAACTCGCTCGGGATGAACCACATCTTGTTCGACGGATTCTCCGCGATCTTCGGCAGCGTCTGCAGGTACTGGTACGCCAGCAGCAGATTGTCCGGTTGGCCCTCGTGGATCGCCGTGAACACCGTCTGGATGGCCTTCGACTGTCCCTCGGCTTCCAGCACGGCCGCCCGCGCGGATCCCTCGGCGTTCAGAATCGCGGCCTGTTTGGTGCCTTCGGCCGTGAGGATCGCCGACTGCTTGGTGCCTTCCGCGGTGAGGATGAGTGCGCGGCGATCCCGTTCCGCACGCATCTGCTTCTCCATGGAATCGATGATCGACGCGGGCGGATCGATCGCCTTCAGCTCCACCCGGCTGACGCGGATGCCCCATTTTCCGGTGGCCTCGTCCAGCACGGTTCGCAACTGCCCGTTGATGTTGTCGCGGCTCGTCAGCGCCTCTTCGAGGTTGAGGCCGCCGACCACGTTGCGGAGGGTGGTCGTGGTCAGCTGCTCGACAGCACTCAGATAGTTGGCGATCTCGTAGGTCGCTGCACGGGCATCCGTCACCTGGAAGTACACGACGGTGTCGATCGAGACCACGAGGTTGTCCTCGGTGATCACGGGCTGCGGCGGGAAACTCACGACCTGCTCGCGCATGTCGAGGAGGGGTCGCAGCCGGTCGATGAACGGCACCAGCAGATTCAGACCGGGAGTGAGTGTCTTGTGGTAGCGCCCGAGGCGCTCCACGACTCCCGCCCTGGCCTGCGGCACGATGCGGATCGCACGGAACAGGGTGACCAGGACGAAGATGAGAACGATCGCGACGATGATCGCCACGATGACTTGGATCACGAGTACCTCCACGTCGGTCATGTGGTCGAACCCCCTACGGGTACGACGACCGCGGTCGCACCCTCGATGGCTTTCACGTGCACCAGAGCGCCGGGCTCGAGGCGCGCGAGCTGGACTGCCGCATCCGTGGCCAGACGAGACGTCCAGACCTCACCGTTGGCCAGCCGAACCAGACCCTTGCCGTCGCCGCCGAACGTCTGGACGACCCTGCCCTCCTGCCCGAGAAGCAGGTCGACATTGCTCTTCGTCGGATCCCCACCACGTCGAAGGGCTCTCAGCAAAGGCGGTCGCAAGAGGAAGAGCAGCAGGATGGACAGGATCGCTGCCACGACGAGTTGAGCCCACCAGGGCAGACCGAAGAGACCGCTGATCAGACCGCCGAGGGACCCGATCGCGAGCATGAGGAACACGAAGTCGAGCGAGAGCATCTCGATCGTGATGAACACGAGGATCAGCACGAGCCAGCCGATCCATGCATACGACGAAACGACGTCCATGTCGCTGCTCCCTCCGCGCTCCGTCAGACGCTACCAGCATGCGACCGCGGCACCACAAGGGATCCGGCGCGATTCCGTGAGTTCGATGCCCGTTCCCGCATGTCGGCCGGCCGCGACGGACTCCAGCGACGATTCGGGGGGCGTCCGGCGCCTGAGATACTGTCATGGTGCCTTCAGGGCCGCCCGTTCGCGCCGCATCGTGCAAGGAGATCCACCAGTGACCAACCCTCTCGCCCCGTCGTCCCTGAGCGGCAAGCGCGCCCTCGTCACGGGATCCTCGCGCGGTATCGGCGCCGACACGGTCTCGTACTTCGCCGAGGCGGGCGCGAGCGTCGTGATCAACTACCGCAACAAGGAGGCTCGAGCGCGCAAGCTCGCCGACTCGATCGAGGCATCCGGGGGCACTGCCGTCGTGGTGGGCGCCGACCTGACGGACCCCGAATCCGTCGCCGCCATGTTCGCCGCCGCTGAGGAGAAGCTCGGCGGGCTGGACATCCTGGTGCTGAATGCCTCTGGCGGCATGGAATCGGGCATGGAGCCCGACTACGCCATGAAGCTCAACCGCGATGCGCAGGTGAACGTCTTGACGGCCGCGCTTCCGCTTCTCGGCGAAGGGTCCCGCGTCGTGTTCGTGACCAGCCACCAGGCGCACTTCATCCGCACGACGCCGACCATGCCGGAGTACGAGCAGGTCGCGCTGAGCAAGCGCGCGGGGGAGGACGCACTACGTGAGCTGATCCCCGTGCTGGATGCGCGCGGCATCGGCTTCGTCGTGGTCTCAGGCGACATGATCGAGGGCACCATCACCGCCACCCTGCTGGAGCGCGCCAACCCCGGTGCGATCCAGGCGCGCAAGGATGCCGCCGGTCGCCTCTACAACGTGAGCGAGTTCGCCGCCGAGGTGGCGAGGGCCGCCGTCGAGCCCGTGCCCGCCGACCACACGCGACTCATCGGCGAGGTCGACGACTTCGGAGCCGACGCCTGATGGTCTGACATCCGTCGCCGGCAGACAGCAGAAGGTCCCCGGAGTCCGAGTGGCTCCGGGGACCTTCTGCATGGCGGATCAGGCGTCGGCGCCCTTCCAGGTGAAGGCTCGGATGACCTGGATGATGCCGAGGACGACCAGCGAGATGCCCAGCAGCCACCAGAGCACCGCTGCACCCCACAGCGGGGAGAACAGCAGGATGATGCCGGCGATGATGCTGAGGATCGCGAAGAAGACCGTCCAGCCCTTCGATCGCGCGTCCCCAAGTGCGGTCAGCGCGACGACACCCTCGACGATCCACATGATGCCGACCAGAATGCCCAGGAACACGGCGAGCCACGCAGTGGTCTGACCGAGCTCGATGAACGCGATGACGCCGGCGATGATGAAGAGGATCCCGAGGATGATGTGGCCGACTCGCGCCCATCCGCCCATCGACCTCGCGAAGATGCCGAGGCCTGCATAGACGAGGCCGCCCACGATCGCGTAGATGGCGATGATGGCCGTCACCACCATGGCGGTCCTCGCCGGCCACACCAGGATGAGGATTCCGACGACGAGTGCGACGACACCGCCAACGCCGAGCGCGGTACGAATGCCATTCACCGCTGACTTCGCGGCAGGACTTTCAGCGGACATGGGGCCACCTTCCTGAGAGCATGCTGTGAGCTTTGTCGGCAGCCTAAGGGCGAGTGGCCGTCGATCCCGGCTCATTCGAACGGATTCACCCGATTCGTGTCACACCCGTGACGTCTCGGAAGGGGAGCAGCAGTAACCCTTCGACGACACGGACGGGGATGCAGCGGGCGATCCGAAGCGCCCTGCATTTGCGCTGCGCTGCCCAGGATGGCGCTGCAGTTGCACGACAAGCGAAGTAGACAAACTTGTACACAGTCATGGTCGGCATGGAAGGTTCATGCACCGATTGAAGGTTTCGGACAGCGTCTCAGGCGACGAGTCCAGGTCGCTCCACGATCGGAGCGGACGACGGAACCCGCTGATCGGAAGCGAGAACCGTCGTCACGCAGACGACGAACTGATAGCCGCACGGGTCTGCTGCCGGCCAGTTCGTTGAATGTCCGATAATGCACATTATGTCAGGTCAAAGACGGCTTGTTCCCGTTGGCTGCGAGTAGAACGCCTGCCGCGACTCCCCTAACCTGGTCCGGACGCGTGACCCCATGCTCGCCCTTTTCCGCGTGAGCTCACGTTGTTGCCGGCCAGGAGCCTGTTGACGCGCGCACTCGAAGCGCTGAGCGCGGGACTACCGGAGTATGCGGTCGACGAATTCGTCAATGGCGGCGTCGAGAGATAGTCCGGTGTCGAGTGGCGCGGTGAGATGGTCGAGCATCAGACCGTCGATGGCGTAGTGAAACAGGGCGATCTCGGTTCGTCCCCCTGGCAGGCCAGAAGCTTTGTTGAAGGCGACATCCTCCTGGAAGGCTCGCTGTCGCCACGCTCCGAGCGTTGCGGCCATCGCGGGGCGTCGAGCAGCCTCTAATCGCAGCTCGAAGAGGGCAAGCGACACATGCGGGTCAACACTGAGCCGTCGCACGACGTCTCGCAGGTAGTCGGCAAAGAGGGCCCGATCGGGAAACCGGGCGCCACGCGAAGGAACGATCTCGGGATCGGGTGTGAGTCGCTCTCCAATGCGGTCAACGAGCGCGGAGATGAGATCCTCGCGGCTCGGGAAGTAATTCGAAGCTGTGCCGCGTGGCGTGCCGGCCTCGGCGTCGACCGCTCGGTGGGTGAGACCACGGGCTCCTTCCCGAGCAAGCACGCGGATCCCAGCGTCGGCGAGCGCGGAGCGTCGTTCGTCGTTGCGGGCCATATCGTCCATGCTAGCCAAACCACGACTGCTGTTGTAGTTTATCTACGACACATGTCGTGATTGGAGAAATAGTGCGAGAACTCATCTACTACGTCGCGGTCAGTATCGACGGGTATATCGCCGACCCGGCAGGCGGGTTCGATGCATTCCTCGTCGAAGGCGATCATGCGGCTGTCGTGTTCGGCGAGTACGCAGATGCGTTACCCGCTCACGCACATGCTGCGCTGGGCATCCATCCGCCGAAAACGCGATTCGACACCGTGATCATGGGGTGGAACACGCTCACCCCCGCCCTCGATCTCGGCATCACCAGTCCCTACCCTCACCTGCGTCAGGTCGTCGCCAGTCGCCACCCGCGCGAAGTCGACCCGGCGATCATCCTCACTGACGACCCGCTTGCCATGATCCGCGGCCTGAAGCGAGAAGACGGTCTGGACATCTGGCTCTGCGGTGGCGGCGAGCTCGCGGGCACGCTTGCCTCGGAGATCGATCGCCTCGTCCTGAAACGCAACCCCGTTGTCTTCGGCTCCGGCATCTCCCTGTTTGGCAATGCCCAGTACGAGCCGCGTGCGTTCACCCTGACCAGAACCAGCACATTCGAGTCGGGTGTCGTCATCGAGGAGTACCTCGCGAGTGGAAGAGCGTGAGTTCTTCTGTCATCGCGCACGCTCCTCGAGCGAAGGCAACCGCACGGGAACACTCGGATGACGCTTGAGGGTCGCCGTCGACTGATCGAGCGGCGTCGCATTGTACGTTTCAACGCAATGGCGCATATGGACAGGAGGACCTCGTCATCGGATGCACAGCAATGGGCCTCCCCCGGCATCACGCCAAGAGAAGAGTCCATCGCCGTGCATCCGAATTGTTCCCCCGGACGTCAGGCCCCTGGACCGTTCTTGGCCGTGACGTCCGTGACTGCACGACCGCCATTGGCGCTCACCGCGATCTGCACTCCGGATCCGATGCCGCCGAGAACCCCGCTCGCGTCGACCCCGATCTCGGCCGTGGCGGAACCGCCTGGCGGGATGCTGGCGGCGATCGGGACCGGGAACTTGTTCGGATCCCGTCCTGTCACCGGCGGGAGACCGCGCACCTGCACCCTGCCATCCGCTCGCCACTGCACCGAGTCGAATCGCACGTCATTCGCCGCAGCAGTGCCTCTGTTGTGAATCGTCACCTTCCAGGTGCCCTTGCTGTTGCCGCCCTTCTCCACAAGCTCGGCTGTTGCCGCAAGTACCGCCTTCCCGTCGGATCCGCCTTCGTCGACTTCGAGCAGGATGGTGTCCCATCCCAAGCCGTTGCCCGCTGCGGTGCCGCTCCCCCGCGTGAAGGTGATCGTGTTGCTGCCGACGACCAGGGCGCTCGCGGGGAAGGTCAGGACGGCGGTGCGCGGATATCCGCTCCGGTCCGCCTGCCGTGCGATCGTCGAGTCGTTGTTGTTCGGCAGGGATCCGGTGATCACCGACGTGTCGCCGTTCACGGCGACCGTGGGACGGGCTCCCTGCTGCATGGGCGTCGCAACGGTCAGGTAGGCGGTACCGGACGGCACCCGGTCGAGGCTGAACGACACGGTCCACGCCCCGCCCTGTGTCTGGGCGTAGTACCAGTCGGTGGGTTCCCAGCTCTCCCCCACGGCAAAAGCGAGCGTACCCGGCACCTCCCCCGGCTTCTCATACGCGCGCGGCTCAGAGTGCACGGGAGACTTCGTCGCCAACGCGAATTCCTGCGTGCTGCGGTCGGATCGGCCGATCTGCCACAAGAACGTCGACCTGTTGGTCGGAGCCCACGTGATCGTGCCGAGATCCGTCCTCTTTCCCGACACCGAGACGCCCGTCTGCTGGTACTGCTCGACGACGGACCCCTTGGAAGCGAAGGCATACAGCGTGTAGCTGGCGGGCGTGGTGGTTCCGGGCGCCCAGGCCGGCGGGATGCCGGGCAGCGAGAACGAGCCGTCCGCATCCGTCTTCACCCAGTACGTCGGCTCATGGATCGTGTACACGTCCGTGGCCGTCTGCGTGGACAGCAGCACGTAGAAGCCGTCGGCGGGTCGCCCATCCGCGAGCCGGAGCCTCCCGGTGACCGTCGACCGTGCACCCGGATCCGGGTACAGACCGTCGATGATCCAGGATGCGCCGGCTCGGTTCTCGGCGATCTCGGTCCGGGCCGCGGCCGTCGCGTTGGCGATGACCTCGTCATCCGTCTCCCCCGTCGACAGATGCGTGTACCACGGCCCGTACAGTCGCCGATAACCCTGCTGGAGGGCGTAGCTCGGCAACCCGTAGTGGTTCGCACCGAAGTAGTTCAGGATCAGGGCGTCTTGGTGGATCGCCAGATCCTGGTGATCGGGTCCTACACCGTAGAAGGCGCACAGCGTGTCCTCCGTGACGCCGCCCAACGGCGTCAGCCAGGCGCCGAAGCCGTGCCCGTAGTGCCCGAACATCGGGTTCTCGTGGTGGTAGAGGCTCCAGTTGTACTTCGTGTACACGTAGCCGGCCGGCAGGTTGCCGGAGTTGTCATCGGGCGATGGCAGGTTCGGGTTGTTCACGCCGTCGACCCGCCAGGTCTCGTCCTGCACCTGCTCCTGTGTCGCGAGGTACGCATAGGTGGGCTGCTTGCCGCCGCCGCGCTCCCAGTTGTAGGCGTTGTCCAGGATGGACCTGTCCCAGCGGGCGTTCATACGCACCTCGTTGATCGACGTGGCCGCCGACGCCGTGAGGATGTCGTAGCCGTACAGTCCGCGCTTGCCCCGGCGCATGATCAGGTGGTGCTCATGCTGGAGAGGCGTGCTGGTCGTGTCGAGGAAGGCGACCTCGACGAGGTCCCGCGACACGCGGAGTACACGCACCTGCGTGCAGACAAGCCTCGTCTTGCCACCGCCCGCATCGATGTAGAAGGAGTGCTGGCGGTCGGGATCCCGTGGATCGACGCCGTTGAGATTGTGCGCCAGCTCGGTCCCGTCCACCACGACCGAGGTCGCCGTGATGGAGGTGTCCGTCCAGCCCGTGACCACTCCGCCTTCTGCGTCGTCGCGGCCGAACGTGAAGGTCACGAGGCCGTTGTCGAGCACGAGAGACGGCACCTGGTCGGGGAACACGTAGTCCCCCACCATCGCCGGCCGGCCGGCGATGGTGACGGTGACGTCTCCGTGTCCGGGGCGCGGATCCCCCGCCGCGTGTGCGGCGGATACCGCAGCCGTGTTGGCTGCGATGGCACCGGCCGTCGCGGCGCCGAACAATCCCAACGCGGAACGTCGAGACAACCCTTGCTTCCCCAACTCCATGAACTGCTCCCTTGCGTTTCATCGTGGTGAATGAATCGTTTCATCCGCAGATGGGAGCCTACTCTCGCGCATCACGCGGAGGGCCCATCACTCCTATTCGAGATTCGAATCCTGTCGTCTGCGAACCCATCCGCCAGGGCCCGGCATCACCCGGCCGCCCGGCACCGGCTACTCGCTGCCTCTCACTCGCGCGGCATCCGCCCGTTCGCCGGAGAAGCCGCTCGGCCACGCGGCGCCCTCGCAGTCACATGACGCCCTCGCGATCGCCCATCGCGACCACGGCTGCCTGCTCTTCCACGCGGCCTCCGTCAGGGAAGCGGCGTGATGCCCTCGAACCTCGGATGCCAGCTCGGCCCGAATCCCGGGGTGTCGGGTGAGCCGTCGAAGCCAGCCGCCATGAGACCGGTGGCGAGAAGCATTCCCCCGTTGCCCGGCAGATAGATGGGCAGGGAGGCGTCCTGCCGGTTGTGCCCGTTCACCAGGTACGTGTTCTTGGGTGCGTCGAGCATCAGGCAGTCCAGGGCGAGGTCCGGCTCGCCCAGTCGAGTCGCGGTCATCGCCATCATCGGATAGTCCCAACCCCACGTGCTCGGCCAGTCCCAGTCGGTGAGAACGTCACGCAGTGTCCGCCGCATCGTCTCGCGGTCGACGATGGCTGTCTCCGGGACGACGCCGAGTGCCGCGAGCATGCTCGGATGGTCGTGACGGTTCAGCCGAGGCGGATCGCCGAGTGCTGCGTAGGTTCCGCCAGGGAGCACTGGAAGCGGAGACATCCCGTGTGCCACCTCCCGCCACCGCCGAGGTGCAGGATGCCCCAGCCTCTCCATCCAGACGGCTGCCGTCTCGAGCGCCCACGCCCAGTACGCGAGCTCGAACGTCGGATTCTTGCTGGTCGCGCGCTGCTCGTCGTACGACTCCTGCGCCGGGATGATCGGAGGCCCGAGCTCGAAATGCGTGGCACCCTCGCCCATCCGCCCGGAAGGCGACCGGGCGATGGAGAGCGTCGCGTAACCGGCCATGAGCTCCGCCGTCTCGGCGACGAGGTCGGACCATCGCTCGAGCACGTCTCGTGACGGTTTCGCGCGATACAGCAGCTCAGCGAGGTGGATGGGATGCGGCTGCTGCCACACCAGGAACGGGCCGATCGGGCTCGGCGCTTCGATGCCGTCCGGTCCGACCTGTTTCTGCCAACGTGCGCCAGGGAGACGCTGCCCCCGAGCCGTCTCCCTGGCCATCGGCAACGCCGTGAGGTACCAGCCGAGCGATCGCTCTAGCAGTTCCGGACGGCCCCACTGCGGCAGCCATGCGTGATGCCACCAATGCATCTCGAGGTGGAATTTGCCGCGCCAGGAGTTGAGCATGAGGCCGGTCTCAGCCGGCGGGCACGATCCGGCCGAGAGCGCCGAAAGGTACTGCGAGAGCACCACCCGACGCTCGAGTTCGAGGGCACGCGGATCATCGGAGTCGACCAGCTCGAGCGCGCCGCCGGTGTGCCAGAACCGCCTCCAGTGATCCGCGGCGGCGCGGAAGACCGCGTCAGCGTCGATCGACGACTGATGTGCGACCGCGTCGGCCGCGGCGAACTCGATGACCGCCCACCACGACGGTCCATCCGCGTGCAGGATGAATTCGTGCGCGCCGACCCGTTTCAGTGACGTACCCGGCGCGGTGACCGACACCGTGTACGACGACTCGTACAGGTGACGATGGATGCGCCATCCGTCGCCCGTACGCTCGAGATCGCTCCGATGCGTATCAGGTCTCGACCAGTCTGCCGCGTTGCCCCATGCCTCCGAGCCGGCGGGGAACGAGAGCCTGAGGCCCGACTCCCCCACTCCTTCCAGCGCGAATGCCACGGCATCCCGCTCGGGGTGCACAGCGGTGCGAGCCGAGAAACCGCGTTCACCGAGACGGAAGGAGCTCGCGATCGTGCCCGTGACGAGGTCGAGCTTCTGGCTGACGTCGTGCAGTTCGCGTGGTGAGGGGGCGGCATCACCCGTCCACAGTCCGATGCGCCCGAGATCGAGGCGATGCGGGTTGTTCCTCAACCACTCCTCGTCGGCCGACTGGCCGGAAGCGGCATCGGCCGACAGGGGGCCTCCGAGATCCGCGTAGAGGGCAGGTCCGTGCGGCGTCTCATACTCGTGAAGGTGATCGGCGAGCTCCACCCTGCCTGGAAACGAGTCCCAGCCCCAGTGGCTCATCGTGCCGAGAAGGGTGCCTGGCGCATCTCCATACCGTGGCTCGACCGGGTAGGCATCGGGGAAGGTCTGCAATCCGGTGGGATCGACGGAAAAGCAGAACTCCCCGTTGCCGACGGTGAGAGGGGCGTCCGAATGCAACCGGTGGAGCGACACGGAATGCCGCTCCACCAGTTTGATGCGATCGATCGAGGCGTTCAACGTCTGCGCATCATTGCGCCGATGCCAGAGCCTGCGTCATCTGGCTGACGAAGGAGCTCGCCGCGTCTTTCGAGTCCTGCTTGTTGAAGAGGACATCCGACTCCAGCCGCTGCGAGATGCTCGTCGCGTTCTCCGCGCCCGCCGGCTGGATCGGAGCGATGATGCCGGTCTTCAGCACATCCTGGATGTACGTGGCGCCGGTGGCGTTGGCGGGATCGAGCAGCGGCTCGACGACCTTCAGCACGTCGGCGTTGAACGGCAGGCCGCGGTCGGCGAGGATCAGCTTGCCGCCCTGCTCGTCATTCAGCATGTAGTTGACGAACAACGCCGACTGCGCGGGGTTCTTGGTCGTGCCGCTGATCGCCCAGAACTGCGAGGGAAGCACCGAGACTCCGGAATTCTTGGTGTTCGTCGGCGGCGAGACCAATTCGACCTTGGCTCCGTTCAGTGCGCCGGTGTATGTGCCGACCTGGTTCGAGTAGGCGAACGTGATGGCCGCCTTGCCCGTGCCGAACAGGCTCCGGTCGGGGGTGACGTTCTGGTTCTGCACGATGACGGAGGGATCAGGCAACCCGCCGCCCTTCACGGTGGCTGACTCCCAGTCGTACCACTTCTGAATAGTCGCGGCCTTGACCGACAGTCCACCGTTCTTGCCGTAGAGGCCGACACCGTTCTCCTGCGCGGCGTACGTGCCGAGGATGTCCTGGATGCGCAGGTCCAGTCCGACGATGCCCTTGCTCTTCTCGGCGGCCGAGATCTTGTTGGAGATCTTGGTGAGGTCCGACCAGGTGATGGTCCCGGTCGGCACCGTCACACCGGCATCCTTGAAGATGTCCTCGTTGATCAGCATGCCGATCGCGTTGCCGCCGGTCGGCAGCGCATACTGCTTGCCGCCCACCGTTCCGCTGGCGAGCGAGAACTTGGGGAATTCGGTCTCGGGCAGGTACTTGCTCACCGTCGAAAGATCGAGCAGCGCACCGGCCTTTCCGTAGTCCTGCGGCTTGGAACCGCCGAGCGCGAACACGTCAGGCGCCGTCCCGGCAGCGAAGTCGGTGGCGAGCCGGTTGAACTCGTCGTCGGGAGCTCCGACCGGCTGGCCCGTGACGGTGATGTTCGGATACTTCTTCTCGAAGCCCGCGATCACCTTGTCCATGATCGCGGTTCGGGTGTCGGCACCCCACCAGGTCACGGTGAGGTTGACTTTGGCGTTCTTGTCGTAACTCACACCGGACGACGCGGCAGCGGTGCCCGTCGAACTGGACGATGAGTTTCCGTTGGAACATCCGGACAAGGCGAGAGCTGCCGCGACCACGATCACGGCTGAGGCACTGGCGACAGTGCGGGAAATACGCGTCATTGAGTCTCCTTGGGGGCACGGCAAGAAACCGCTTTCACGGAAAGTAGCAGCGGCCATTGAATCGTGTCAACCGGCCGTTATCAGGTCGTGACGTGCCCCGTCGATGCACGTTCCTCGACGCGTGGCCGGAACATCAGGTTGTACTCGTGCCCGCCCTCTTCGATCAGATCGAGCACACGCAACCACGCTTCAGCGCCGAGGTCCTCGTGCTTCACCGACGCCGTGGTCAGCGCTGGCGTGCAGAACTTGGCGAAAGGGATGTCGTCGAATCCCGTGACCGAAATGTCGTCCGGGACTCTCAGGCCGAGACTGGTGAGCCCATTGATCAGCCCGACCGCGACGAGATCGTTGAACGCGAGCGCGGCGGTGGCTCCGCTGTCGCGCGCAGCCTCGGCCGCAGCGAATCCGTCCTCCATCGTCGCTCCCGCGCTCACTCGGTCGATGGTCACCTCCTGAAACGTGCGCTGGAACTCCTCGAGCCCTCGGAGGCGTGAAAAATTCGAAGCACTCTCCTCCGGTCCGCTGACGTACACGAGGTGTCGGTGGCCAAGGTCATGGAGATGGTGAGCGAGGCCCTGGATGCCGGACTGGTAGTCGATGGAGAGCGTCGGCACCTGGAGGCGGGGGGAGGTGCGATTGATGAGCACCAGCGGATGCAACGACGCCGCGATCCGCAGAAGCTCGCTTTCCGGCATCCGGGGGGCGCACAACACGATGGCATCGCAGCGGTTGCGGAGCTCGCTCGCGAGCAGCGCCTCGTCTTCGGGATGTTCGGCCGAGTCGGCGATGAGCGCACGGTATCCATCGTGCGCCGCCGCCTTGCTGAAGCCCGAGAGGATCTCCTGAAACACGGGATTCGCGAGGTCGGGCACCAAGAATGCGGCGGCCTTCGTCCTGCCGAGCGCGAGGGCACGCGCGAGATGGCTCGGCGAGTACGAGAGCGCGGCCACTGAGGAACGCACACGCTCGGCAATCGCGGGCTCACCCGCGAAATTCCCGTTCATCACGCGCGAGACGGTGGCCGGCGAGACTCCAGCGTGCTTGGCGACTTCGGCGATCGTGGCCGGACCGGATCGGGACTTCATCGTTTGACATTCGCATGAGTGGCCTCCACAATTCAATCTCGCGTGTGAAAGGGCTTTCTCGACAGCCCCTGCAGCAGCCACGCGTCCGCCTACGGGACATGGAGGTCACCGGTGAGCAGCCTCGGCGAACTGCGAAAACTCGCGATCAACGCCCGTGCGAGCGGCGTCAAGGTGAAGACCCGCTACACCGACAACAAGGCGGGATACGGCTTCCTGGCGCCGTGGCTGCTCGGAATCTCGGTGTTCACGCTCGGTCCGATGCTCTACTCGCTGTACCTGGCGTTCACGAACTACAACCTGCTTCAGCCGCCGCAGTGGGCGGGCTTCGCGAACTTCGTGGCGATGTTCCAGGACGAGCGTCTGTGGAACTCGCTGCGAGTCACAACGGAGTACGTCTTCATCGGCGTCCCGCTGCAGCTCGCCTTGGCCCTCGCGCTTGCCGTGCTCCTCGACAAGGGCATGAAGTTCCTGGGCTTCTACCGCTCCGTGTTCTACCTGCCGAGCCTCCTCGGCGGATCCGTGGCAGTCGCGATCCTGTGGACCCAGGTGTTCGGCAAAGACGGAATCGTCAACGCAGGGCTGGCACTCCTGGGCATCCACGATGCTCCTGGCTGGGTCACCGACCCGAACTATGCGCTCGGCACGCTGATCATCCTGCACATCTGGACCTTCGGCTCGCCGATGGTGATCTTCCTCGCCGGCCTCCGTCAGATCCCGGAGATGTACTACGAAGCCGCCGCCGTCGACGGGGCGGGCCCCGGCCGCCGGTTCTGGTCAATCACGTTCCCCCTGCTGACCCCGATCATCTTCTTCAACCTGATCCTGCAGGTGATCTTCGCCTTCCAGTCCTTCACGCAGGCGTACATCGTCTCGGGCGGCACGGGAGGCCCGAGCGACTCGACCATGTTCTTCACGCTCTACCTGTACCAACAGGCGTTCACGCAACTGCACATGGGCTACGCCTCTGCGATGGCCTGGATGCTGCTGATCATCATCGCCGCCTTCACCGCGATCAACTTCTGGCTTTCCAAGTATTGGGTTCACTATGACGACTGAACGCCTCGCACTCGCCCCCAACGTCGGCACCGACTCCTGGCGTCGGGCGCACCGGCGCCGTCGGATGACGTCCTCGATCTTCAAACACGTCGGCCTCATCGCGCTGTCGATCGTGATGGTCTATCCGTTGATCTGGCTCGTGGTCTCGTCCTTCAAGCCGAACGACCAGATCTTCACGAACCTCAGCATCTTCACCGACAACCACACGCTGCAGAACTACGTCCACGGCTGGACGTCTCAGGGGCTGCCGTTCCAGGTGTTCCTGTTGAATTCCTCGATCCTCGTGGTCGGAGCGATCATCGGGAACATCGTGTCCTGCGCCATGGCGGCGTACTCGTTCGCGCGGCTCAAGTTCCGACTGCGGAACCTGTTCTTCGCACTGATGCTCGGCACACTCATGCTGCCCATCCACGTCGTCCTCGTGCCGCAGTTCATCATCTTCAAAGACCTGGGATGGCTGGGCACCTTCCTCCCGCTGATCGTCCCGAAGTTCCTCGCCACCGACGCGTTCTTCGTGTTCCTCATGGTCCAGTTCATCCGCGCGCTCCCCAGCGAGATCTTCGAGGCGGCGCGCATCGATGGCGCCGGGCACATCCGCTCGTTCCTGCAGATCACCATCCCTCTGATGACACCAGCCATCGCGACGACGGCGATCTTCACCTTCATCTGGACGTGGGGCGACTTCTTCGGGCCTCTGATCTACCTGCGCACGATGGACAAGTTCCCGGTCTCGGTCGCCCTCAAAGGCTTCGTCGACGCGCAGTCGACGTCGGACTACGGCGGGATGTTCGCCATGTCGGTGATCTCGCTGGTCCCCCTCTTCATCGCCTTCCTCCTCGGACAGCGCTATCTCATCAAGGGCATCGCGACGACTGGCATCAAATAGTCGGAACCTTCGTCCGCGATAGCGTCGGTCCGTGGATCCCACTCAGCTGGCGCGCGCGATCGCCGAGTCTCTCGGACTGCCCGCGACGACCGCGGTCGTCCTCACCGGCGGCAACGAGAACCACGTCGTCCGGGTGTCCGGCGACGGAAGCGATGTCGTTGTCCGGTTCTCGAAGGCAGGAGCGCGCGCCGACGATCCGTTCGACGTGGAAGCGTGGGCGCTCCGCGAGCTGGAGCGCACCGGCGTGCTCAGCTCGCATCTCGTCGCCCGAGGCCGGCACGCAGGCACCTCGTATCTGGTCGTCGACTACGTGCCGGGAGCACCGGCATCCGCCGACGACCTCGATGCGTGGACAGCGATCGGCCGGTTCATCGCTGCACTCTCTCGGATCGACACGTCGACCGCGCCGGCGACGCTCTTCTCGCGATTCGGCCGCGACCTCGACGCCGCGTGGGACGAGCATCTGGCCTACAACCTGCGCTCGCTGGACGACTCCGATCCGTTGATCGCACTCCACGTCTACGCGTCCGGCGATCGCGACCGTCTGCACGACATGCTGACCTCGCTGAGATCCAGGCACGCGCCTCAGGGCATCGTGCACGGCGACCTGTCCACGCGGAACGTGGTGGCGAACCACGAGTACGTGATCATCGACTGGGGAACCGCCCATGTTGGTGCCGCCTCGTGGACAGACCTGGAGCGCATCCGTCGCTGGATGCTGCTGCACGACCAGGAATCCGTCGTGACGGCGGATGCCTGGGCAGCCGTCCTTCACGGAGCCGGGGTCGACTCGTCCGACGTCGAGCCCATCCTCGACGAGCTCACCGTGCTGCACGCACTCGACATCGTTCGCTGGGCGCTGGATGTGCGACCGGATCGTCTCGACGAGCTCGCAGCCGAATCCGCCCGACTCCTGCGCCTGGTGTCATGACCACCGTCGGCGAACGCCCCGTCGACGGCTCAGGACAGCGCCGACTCGTCGTCGTGGCGCCGTTGACGCCGCTCCACACCGGCGACGGCTTTACAGCGGACGCCTGGCCCCTCCACGTCACCCTCGTGCCGCCCTTCGGCACGCCATTGGATCCACCAGCGCTGTCCCGCATCATCGAGACCGCCTGCCACGGCATCGAGCCGCTGAGCGTGGGTATCCTCGGCGAGGAGTCGTTCGGACACCGACGGAATGTTCCCGTCGTCACGCTGGATCCGTCGCCGGAACTGCTCCGTCTGCATGTCGCGCTGCTCGACGCCCTCGCGCCGTGGATCCGGCCGCCCTTCGACACGCGTCACGTTCGCAACGGATATCGTCCGCACGTGACGACGCGGCGGGCATCCGGTCCCCGTCCCGAATCCATCGTCACCCTGCGCACGGTCGTCACCGTCGACCAGCATCCGAACGGGGACCGTTGCCGTCGACGGATTGAGTCCGTCACGACGCTTGGGGTCTGAGGGATTCAGCCCGGGGCCGGCCAAACAGCTATGCCAGGCGGAGTCGTACCGGTCGGAGTCATGCCACGAGAGCCCGATGGGTTCACGTGCCGGCGGCGAACCCCGACTCGACAAGGGAGGCCAAAGCATCGACGGCGTCTCTGGCGCCGGGATCGTCGGTGGCGATCTCCACGGTGGCGCCCTGGGCGAGCCCGAGCGAGAGGATGCCAAGGAGGCTTCGCGCATCCTTTCCGTTGACCGTGACCTTTCCGCCCAGCGATGTCGCCAGCTTGACGAACTCTGCAGCGGGACGCGCGTGGAGTCCGTCGGGATTGGTCAGCGTGGCCGACCTGGAATATCGGGTGACGTCGTCCTGCGACGGAGGCCGTGCCTCGCCGGCGCCCGCCGATCCCCCATCCGGTCGTTCGCCCGCAGCCCGCGCGACCTCTGCAAGGGATCCCCCGGTCTGAGCGCGGACACCTGCCGCGACCGCACCCTCGACGAGGGGTCCGTTCGTCGAGACGACTCGCTTCGTCCAGTCCCCACCCAGCAGCTCGAGCGCGGTCTCCGCGCTCATCACCGCCGAGCCGAGGTCTGACAGGATCACGACGCCGGCGCCGGAGTCGGCATCACGGATGGCCTGCATGACACGCTCGACATCCGTGCCGAGATGTCCGTCGCTCGTACCGCCCGCCGCGACGACCGTGACGTCGGGACTCGTCTCCGCGACGAGTTCCACGACGCCACGGGCGATCAGGTCGCTGTGCGACACCACGACGAGTCCGACCAGCGGGTGGACCGTCATGCGGCCGTCGCCCCCGCCGCGGCCTGCAGAAGGATCACCGTCGAGGCGGCTCCCGGATCCCGATGCCCCACGGCCCGCTCGCCCAGATAGCTCGCACGTCCCTTGTGCGGGAGCAGCGCATCCGTCGCCGTTGCGCCGCGCTCGGCGCCCGATGCCGCAGCGGCCAGCACCTTCACCGGATTACCGCCCGCGGATGCCGCGGCTCGGGCGTCCTCGACCGCCGCCGACCACGCATCCACCATCGTCTTGTCGCCAGGAGCAGCGTGTCCGCGCTCCTCGATGCCGGCAAGGGCCGCTTCCAGCAGGGCGACCACATCTGCGGAACGGAGATCGTCCTTGCCCGCCACGGCCTCTGCTGCCCGGAGGAACGCCGTCCCATACAGCGGGCCAGCAGCGCCGCCCACCGACGAGATCAGCCGCATCGCCGTCGCCCGCAGCACATCGGACGGCGTCGCCCCTGGCGCGGTCTCCGCCAGGGAGGCACGTACGGCCGTGAATCCGCGATTCATGTTCTCGCCGTGATCTCCGTCGCCGATCGCGCGGTCGAGCTCGCTCAGTTCCGGCGCTCGCACCTCGATCTCATCGGCGACGTCCGTCAGCCAGCGGATCGTCCATGCGGTGTCCAAAGTCATCTCATCCTCATCGATCTGTCGTACCAGCGGATCGGCGTCCGCATCACATGCCCCAGCGCAGCGTTGCCGTGCGCACCGGCGCATCCCACAGCCGCAGCAGCTCGTCGTCGACGGTCGTCAACGATACGGAGAAGCCCGCCATGTCCAGCGAGGTCACGAATGATCCGACCAGCGGCCTGGATATCTCGACGCCCGCATCGTCGAGCCGCTGCGCCACGCGCCGGTAGACCACGTACAGCTCGGCGATCGGTGTAGCGCCCATTCCGTTGACGACTGCGATGACGCGTTCGCCCCGGTTCCGCGGAAGATCCGCCAGCACGGCGTCGAGAACTCTGTCGGCGAGCTCGTCGGCAGGGGCCATCGCCGTTCGTGCGCGTCCACGCTCACCGTGGATGCCGATGCCGAACTCGATCTCGTCATCGGCCAGCTCGAAGCTCTGCTTGCCGGAGTGCGGAACGGTCGGCGCGGCGATCGCGACGCCCATCGACCGCGTGGATGCCACCATCCGCTTGGCCAGGCCGACGAGGGAATCCAGGTCGTCACCTCGCTCCGCGGCAGCCCCGACGATCCGCTCGACGATGACCGTTCCCGCGACTCCGCGTCGTCCTGCCGTGAACTCGGAGTTCTGCACGGCGACGTCGTCGTCGATCACGACAGTGCGCACCCGGATGCCGTCCAGCGCCGCGAACTCCGCCGCCGTCTCGAAATTGAGCACGTCCCCTGTGTAGTTCTTCACCAGGTACAGCACGCCGCGACCACCGTCGGCAGCACGGGTCGCCGCGAGGATCGGATCCGGCGTCGGAGACGTGAAGATCTCACCTGGCACCGCAGCATCCAGCATGCCGACGCCGACGAACCCGATGTGCAACGGCTCGTGTCCGCTGCCACCTCCCGACACGATTCCGACCTTGCCCTCCGCGGGAACCGCTCGGGCGACGTACGTCGGATCGATGCCGACTCGCACGATGTCGGCGTGGGCCCGTGCATAGCCCGCCACAGCATCCGCGACGAATGCTCTGGGATCATTCACCAGCTTCTTCACGCTCGACCTCCCGACCGGTCAGCCTCCGGGCTCATCCGGCAGCAGCGATCCATTCGTCGAGCTTGGCCGAGGCTGCGCCCGAGTCGATCGTCTGGGCTGCGACCGCGAGCTTGTCCGAGAACCGCTCCAGGATGCTGCGCTGCCCGCTCGCCGGATCGGCTGCCAGCTCGTACGACACCAGACCGGCCGCCGCGTTCAACAGCACGATGTCGCGCACCGGACCGCGTTCGCCGGCCAGCACCGCACGCACCACCGCCGCGTTGTGGACGGCGTCGCCGCCCTTGAGATCCGCGATGTCGGCACGAGCCAAGCCGAGGTCTCTCGGGTCGATGTCGTGCTCCGTGACGAGTCCCCGTGCGACCTCCCACACGTGGCTGTGACCGGTCGTCGACAGCTCGTCGAGGCCGTCGTCGCCGCGGAACACCAGCGCTGTCGCCCCGCGCGTCTGGAACACACCGACGATGAGCGGTACACGGTCGAGCTGAGCGACGCCGACCGCCGACGCCTCGGGACGCGCCGGGTTGATCAAGGGACCGAGGATGTTGAACACCGTGGGAATGCCGAGCTCGCGACGCACCGCGGCCGCGTTTCCGTATCCAGGGTGGAAGAGGGAGGCGAAGGCGAAGGTGATCCCGACCTTCTCGAACACCTCGGCGACACGCTCGGCTGGCATGGCGAGATCGAGACCGAGAGCCGCGAGCACATCCGACGATCCGGAACGCGAGCTGGCGGCACGGTTCCCGTGCTTGATCACGGGGACTCCGGATGCCGCTGCCACGATGGACGCCGTCGTCGACACGTTGACGGTGCCATAGCGGTCGCCTCCTGTGCCGACGATGTCGAGCGCCATCGGATCCAGCTGCAGCGGGACGGCATGCTCCAGGATGGCGTCCCGGAAGCCGACGATCTCGTCGACCGTCTCCCCCTTGGTGCGCAGGGCTATGAGGAATCCGGCGAGCTGTGCATCCGTGGCCTGGCCGGTCATCACCTGTTCCATGGCCCAGGCTGCATCGGCGACGCTCAGGTGCTCGCCATCGAGCAGCGTGGAGATGATCGTCGGCCAGGTCCGGGTTTCCGCCATGTCTGAAATCTTAGGGGTGTCCGACCAGCGCACGCGCAGGGCGGCGACGTCGGGAACGCACGGCCGAGACCTACGCCGTCGTCGTTCAGCGCCGGTGATCTGCTAGAGGCCCCGACCGATGCCGTTCTCGTGCCTCGTCAGGGCATATCCCTCGCCGCCGGCCCCTCTCTGAGCCGCATTCGGCGCGCGAATGCGAAAACGGACCCATGAAATCGGCCATAATGGGACACGTGACGAGCACCTCGATTTCTCCTTCGGCTTCGGCGCCGACGATCAACCGCCCGAATACAGTGGCCGTCGGAACGATCGTCTGGCTGGGAAGCGAGGTGATGTTCTTCGCGGGACTCTTCGCCATCTACTTCACCCTGCGCTCCACGTCGCCCCAATTGTGGGCTTCGGAGACGGCGCACCTCAACGTTCCTTACGCGCTGACGAACACGCTGATCCTGGTCGCCAGCTCCTTCACATGCCAGTTCGGCGTCTTCGCCGCTGAGCGCTTCCAGTCCCGGTCCACAGGTTGGAGCCCGCGCAAGTGGGGCATGGTCGAGTGGTTCACGCTCAGCTATGCGCTGGGTGCCATCTTCGTCGCCGGCCAGGTTGTCGAGTACGCGACGCTCGTCGGTGAGGGCGTCACCATCGACGGAAACGCCTACGGCTCGGCCTTCTACCTCACGACCGGCTTCCACGCGCTCCACGTCACCGGCGGCCTCATCGCCATGCTCTTCGTCGTCGGACGCGCGTTCGCCGTTCGCAGGTTCGGAGACAAGGAGGCGACGAGCGCCATCGTCGTCTCGTACTACTGGCACTTCGTCGACGTCGTGTGGATCGGGCTCTTCCTGGTCATCTACGTCCTCAAATAGAAATCAGGAGCAGAGCACCTCAATGCGCGAGACAACGCACAAGACCGCTCGCAAGCGCAAGGCGGGCCGCAGGCATCCACTTGCCACTGTCGCATTGATCGCGATCGGGCTGGGCCTGACCGGAGGCGCCTACGCCGCGTTCAACGCGACGGGATCGAGCGCCGACGCCACGTCGTCGAGTTCGAGCGACATCGACTCCGGTAAAAAGCTCTTCCAGGCGAACTGCGCGAGCTGCCACGGGCTCGAAGCCCAGGGCACAGACGAAGCTCCCAGCCTGATCGGCGTCGGCGCCGCGGCTGTCGACTTCCAGGTCGGCACCGGCCGTATGCCCATGGCCATGCAGGGCCCGCAGGCTCCTGAGAAGCCGGTGCAGTTCACCCAGGATCAGATCGACCAGCTGGCGGCCTACGTCGCGTCGCTGGCCCCCGGACCCGGCGTCCCCGACTCGGAGTACACGGACGGCGACGGCGACGCGGCCAAGGGTGCCGAATTGTTCCGCGTGAACTGCGCCATGTGCCACAACGTGGCGGGCGCCGGTGGTGCACTCACGGAAGGCAAGTACGCTCCCCCGCTGCGGGGCGTCTCGCCCACGCACGTCTACGAGGCGATGCTCACCGGTCCGCAGAACATGCCTGTGTTCAACGACCGGAACATCTCGCCGGAGGGCAAGCGGGACATCATCACGTACTTGAAGTTCATCCAGGCCAACCCTTCGCCCGGCGGTTTCGAGCTCGGCTCGCTCGGCCCGGTAGCCGAGGGCTTGTTCATCTGGATCTTCGGCCTCGGTTCGATCGTCGCTCTGACGGTCTGGATCACGGCCAAATCGAACTGATGCGCGTCGCGCGGATCGCACACGAGCGCAAGAAGGAGAGCAATGGCACAGGACGATAACGGCGGCACGGAGATCACGCCCGCCGCCTCGTCGGCCGTCGACCACCGTCCCGGCGACCCTGGCACGGCTGTGATCGTGCAGGACGCGGTGGAGAACCCCGGGTTCCCGCCGCACCGCGCGAGGATCACGGACAAGGACCCGCGCAAGCAGCGCCGTGCCGAGCGCACGATCTACACGCTCTTCTACGTCTCGATCGTCGGAAGCATCTGGGCGATCGCAGCCTACGTCGCGTTCCCGATCGAGTCCGGCAAAATCTCGGACCTTCGGATCAGCACGCTGGCGATCGGGCTCGGCATCACACTCGCCCTTCTCGCGATCGGCTTCGGTGCTGTTCACTGGGCCAAGGCGCTCATGGTCGACAAAGAGGGCATCGACATCCGGCATCCCGTTCAGGGCTCGGATGAGACCCGTGAGCGCGCCGTCGAGATCTTCAAGGAAGCCGACCAGGAGTCCGGATTCGGTCGCCGTACGCTTATCCGCAATTCGCTGATCGGCGCGCTCGTCGCCTTCCCGCTGCCCGCGATCGTGCTCTTCCGCGGCCTCGGCCCGATGGACCAGGATCCGGTCAAGCTCCTCTCCCACACGATGTGGAAGGAAGGAACGCGCCTGACGATCGACCCGTCCGGGACACCGATCAAGGCATCCGATGTGACCATTGGCTCCGTTTTCCACGTCATCCCCGAGGGGCTCAACGACAAGGAAGACGCGCTCGACCAGAAGGCCAAGGCTGCCGTTCTGCTCATGCGCCTCGACCCGAAGGACCTTCATCCCACGCACGGACGCGAGGGCTGGGCGTACGACGGCATCGTCGCGTACTCGAAGATCTGCACGCATGTCGGATGCCCCGTGGCGCTCTACGAGCAGCAGACGCACCACCTGCTGTGCCCGTGCCACCAGTCGCAGTTCGACATCACCCACGAGGCGCGCGTCATCTTCGGTCCGGCGAGCCGGCCGCTGCCGCAGTTGCCGATCGAAGTGGATGCCGACGGATACCTCGTCGCGCAGAGCGATTTCCATGAGCCCGTGGGCCCGAGTTTCTGGGAGCGTCATTGACCGCCACCACCGCCGCTGAAACCACGGCCAAGAAGCGCAGCTTCACGGCTGCCGCGTCGAACTACATCGATGAGCGCACGAGCATCTCGGCGGTCGTCAAGGAATTCGGACGCAAGATCTTCCCCGACCACTGGTCGTTCCTGCTCGGCGAGATCGCGCTGTACAGCTTCATCGTCATCCTGATCACCGGCACGTTCCTGACATTCTTCTTCCAGGCGTCGCAGGCCGAAGTCATCTATCACGGCTCGTGGGTGCCGCTGAAGGGCATCCAGATGTCCGCGGCGATGAACTCCACGTTGAACATCTCGTTCGACATCCGCGGTGGCCTCCTGGTCCGTCAGATCCACCACTGGGCGGCCCTGCTGTTCGTGGCGTCCATCGGTCTGCACATGCTGCGCATCTTCTTCACTGGCGCGTTCCGCAAGCCGCGCGAGCTCAACTGGGTGATCGGCTTCACGCTGTTCGTCCTCGCCATGGCGGAAGGCTTCACCGGATACTCCCTCCCGGACGACCTGCTCTCCGGAAACGGTCTTCGCATCATCGACGGTCTGATCAAGGGCATCCCGGTGATCGGCACCTGGACGTCGTTCCTCCTCTTCGGCGGCGAGTTCCCGGGCACCTCGATCGTCGGACGTCTGTACACGCTGCACATCCTGCTGCTGCCGGCTCTCGTCGTCGCGTTCATCGCTCTGCACCTGGTGTTCGTGGTCGTGCACAAGCACACCCAGTACGCAGGACCCGGCCGCACGCAGCAGAATGTCTCGGGTTACCCGATCCTGCCTGTCTACGCGGCCAAGGCCGGTGGGTTCTTCTTCATCGTGTTCGGTGTCATCGCGCTCATCGCTTCGCTGTTCACGATCAACCCGATCTGGATGTACGGGCCGTACGACCCATCGCCGGTTTCGGCGGGTACCCAGCCCGACTGGTACATCGGCTTCGCCGACGGCATGCTGCGTCTGGTCCCGCCGCACTGGGAGTTCGTGTGGCTGGATAGAACCTGGTCGCTGAACATCCTGGTTCCTGTCGTGGTCCTGGTCTTGTTCCTCGTTCTCGTGGCGATCTACCCGTTCGTCGAGGCATGGGTCAGCGGGGACAAGCGGGAACACCACATCCTCGATCGTCCGCGCAACCAGGCGACCCGTACCGCCATCGGTGCGGCCGGTGTCACCTTCTACGCGACCATGTGGGCCGCCGCGAGCTCGGACCTCGTTGCGACGCACTTCAAGCTCACGATGGAGGGCGTCATCCACACCCTCCAGTTCACGCTGATCCTCGGGCCGATCGTCGCGTACTTCATCACGAAGCGCATCTGCATCGCCCTGCAGAAGAAGGATCGTTCGATCGCCCTGCACGGATACGAATCCGGGCGCATCGTCAAGCTGCCTGGCGGCGAGTTCATCGAGGTCCACCAACAGCTCGACGAGTACGAGCGTTGGCGTCTGGTGAGCTACGACACGTACCAGCCGCTGATGCTCCGTCCTAACTCGCGCGGCAAGATCACGTTCGGCAACCGGCTCCGTTCCGGTATGTCTCGATGGTTCTTCGAGGACCGCCTCGAGCCCGTCACGAAGGGCGAGCTCGAGTCCGATCACGGTCACCACTGAGTTCGTCGAACCGATTCACGGTCGGGCACCGATGTCCCTCACGACACTGTCAGAGTGGCTTCGGTGCCCGATCTGTTTTCTGCCCCTCGAGGCGGTTCCTCCCCTCTCCCTGGGCTGCGGCGACGGTCACCGGTTCGACGTGAATAAGCACGGATACGTGAGCATGCTCGCCACGCAGCCACGGATCGCGGGCGATACACCGCAGATGCTCGACGCACGGGCCGATCTGCTCTCCAGCGGCGCCTACGACGCGGTGGCGCACCTCATCACCGAAAGCGTGGTCGACCAAGGCACGGAACGCGTCATCGATGCCGGCACCGGCACCGGCCACTACTCGGCGAGGATCGCAGCGCGCCTGCCCCGATCAGCGCGTATCCTCGCCACCGACATCGCGGCGGACGCTGTTCGACGCAGCGTGCGCCACATCGGTCGGGAACGAGCCGACGGACTTGTCGCGGACACGTGGCGTCCTTTGCCCATCCGGGATGGCGTGGCGGACGCCGTGGTCAACGTGTTCGCACCACGGAATGCAGAAGAGTTCCGTCGCGTCCTCAAAGACGATGGACGTCTTGTGGTGGCACTCCCCCAGCAGGATCACCTCATCGAGCTTCGAGAGGCGCTGCCCATGCTGAATGTGCCACCGGACAAGTCGGAGCGGCTCACGGAGGATTTCTCCGCACACTTCACCCTCGAACACAGCGCGACCGCTCGGTACCGCCTCTCTATCAGTCACGACACCGCAGTCGCTTTGCGCACCATGGGTCCCTCGGGCCACCACACGGCAGCGGATGACGCGCCAGCGGTCGCCGCTGTGCCCCACGAGGTCACTGTTGCGGTCGACGTACTCCGTTTTCGACCCAAGACCCGGCCGCGCTCGCGTCACGACGACCGACGACGCCACACCTGACCGCCGTCGAGCGACGACTCAACCTCGCGCGAGCAAAGGGCACATACACCGACGGACGCCGGATCGTATGCCGATCCGTGCCGTACTCACGGGCCACGACCATGCGTACAGATAGGCGGACGGCTTACGCAGGCGCGCGCATGATGGCATCCCGCCGCCGTCAACGCTCCCGGAGCACGGCCATCAATGATCAGCAGAATCCCACGCCAGCACAGTATTCGAGATGCGTATCGCCATCTGATCGGCGCAGATCAGCGAGTGCAAGCGACGAGAACACAATTCCGGCTCGGCGAACCTGCCAGCAACCCGAGCCTGACGGACGGCATCACTATTGTGCGGCCGCATTCAGCTCGGACATCCCCGCGGCGACGTCGACACGATCGACACGGCGATGCTGCGAGGAAGACGACAACCGACGGCACGACTGCGTGGCACACCCCTTACAGAGAATCCGCACCCACAACGGCGAGCGATGCCGCATTCCGCATATCGCCCCGCAGGACGAAGCACCGAGAAAGGGCGGCGCGCCGTCCGAAAACGGTGCGCCGCCCTTCGGCTACATCCACGATCAGCGGGCGAAGTATCCCCGGTAGTACTCGTACACCCAGCCCACAAGGCTCACAGCGGCGAGGGCGCCGCCGATCGGGACGATCCACCAGCCGACTGCAATGCCGAGGGCACCGAGCGCGGCCGAAAGCCCGAGAAGGAACGGCCACCAGCTCCACGGGCTGAAGTGTCCGAGTTCGGGGTCGCCGTCATCGATGTTGGCGTCGAGACGGTCTTCCGGCAGCTCCACGCCTCGCTGGGTGGCATGGGTACGCCCCAGGAAGAAGGCGATGAACGCCCCCAGTATCCCGGTGAGCGTCAGGGCGACCGTGCCGACCGGTTCGATCTCGTGGTTCGGGTAGTAGAACCACGCCCACACCGTGTACAAGATCGCGACGAGCCAGAAGAAGATCGCGATGATCCAGAAAACTGTCGCGCTGACGCGCATGCTACTTCACCTCTGCAGAGTCGACGCCAACGGATGCTGTCGAGGCACCGGCGCCGATCGCGACCGGCACTCCTACCTCGGGGTGGTTCAGGTCGAACGCCGGCGACTCGCTACGGATACGCGGGATCGACGTGAAGTTGTGCCGCGGCGGCGGGCAGCTGGTGGCCCACTCGAGCGAGCGTCCGTAGCCCCAGGGGTCGTTCACCGTGACCTTCGCTCCAGAGCGCGCCGTGATGTACACGTTCAGCAGGAACGGGATCATGGAGACCGCCAGGAGCGCGGCACCGAAGGTGGACACCTGGTTCATCCACGTGAATCCGTCTTGCGGCAGGTACGTGTAGTAACGCCGGGGCATGCCGATGACGCCGAGCCAGTGCTGGATCAGGAACGTGGTGTGGAATCCGATGAACAGCAGCCAGAAATGCCACTTGCCCAGCTTGTCGTTGAGCATCTTCCCGGTCCACTTCGGCCACCAGAAGTAGAAGCCGGAGAACATCGCGAAGACGACCGTTCCGAACACCACGTAGTGGAAGTGCGCCACGACGAAGTACGAGTCCGACACGTGGAAGTCGAGCGGCGGTGAGGCCAGGATCACGCCCGTGAGGCCACCGAACGTGAACGTCACCAAGAAGCCGATCGCCCACAGCATCGGGGACTCGAACGTGATCGAGCCGCGCCACATGGTGCCGATCCAGTTGAAGATCTTCACACCGGTCGGGACCGCGATGAGCATGGTCATCAGGGAGAAGAACGGCAAGAGCACCATGCCTGTGACGTACATGTGGTGCGCCCACACCGTCACGGACAACGCCGCGATCGAGATGGTCGCGTAGACGAGCGTCTTGTACCCGAACACCGGCTTGCGGCTGAAGACAGGGAACACCTCTGACACGATCCCGAAGAACGGCAACGCGATGATGTACACCTCGGGATGGCCGAAGAACCAGAACAGGTGTTGCCACAAGATCGCACCGCCATTGGCTGCATCGAAGATGTGGGCGCCGAGCACACGATCCGCGGCAGCGGCGAAGATGGCCGCGGCAAGCACCGGGAACGCCATCAGGACCAGGATCGAGGTGACAAGCGTGTTCCAGGTGAAGATCGGCATGCGGAACATGGTCATGCCCGGAGCACGGAGCGTGATGATCGTCGTGATGAAGTTCACCGCACCGAGGATGGTTCCGAATCCGGAGATACCGAGGCCGAGCATCCACATGTTGCCGCCGAGCCCTGGTGAGAACGTCGTCGACGCGAGTGGCTGATACGCGAACCAGCCGAACGACGCGGCACCCTGCGGGGTGAGGAATCCGGCGACGGCGATGAGCGATCCGAAGTTGTACAGCCAGTACGCGAAGGCGTTCAGACGCGGGAACGCCACGTCGGGTGCACCGATCTGCAGCGGCATGATCACGTTCGCGAATCCAGCGAAGAGCGGCGTCGCGAACATCAGCAGCATGATCGTGCCGTGCATCGTGAACAGCTGGTTGTACTGCTCACGGGTCTGCACGACCTCGAGGCCGGGCTCGAACAGCTGAGCGCGGATGATCAGCGCCATGATGCCGCCGACGCAGAAGTACACGAACGACGTGATCAGGTACATGTACCCGATGGTCTTGTGGTCCGTGGAGGTGATCCAGTTGACCAGGATGTTGCCCTTGCGATGGATCTTCGTCGCACCGAGAATCTGAGTGGTCGGCGACGGCGTGACCGTCGAAGGAGCAGGTGCTGTGGTAGTACTCATTCTCCGCGTGCCTTAGTCGTTGTTCTTCGGTGCGCCGGTGCCGGGCAGGTTCGTGTTGCGGTCGACATCGGAACCGAGCTTGCCGGTGTATCCACGGTCTCTCAGATCCTGAATGTGCTGCTGGTACTCGTCCTCGGAGACCACCTTGACGTTGAAGAGCATTGCCGAGTGATACTCGCCGCAGAGCTCCGCACACTTGCCCGCGTAGGTGCCTTCCTTGGTGGGCTCCAGATACATGTAGTTCGTGTGCCCCGGAATCACGTCCTTCTTGTACAGGAAGGCGGGAACCCAGAACGAGTGGATGACGTCACGCGAGTTCAGCTTGATCGTGATCTTCTCGTCAACGGGAAGGTACAAGGTCGGAATCTGACTCTCGACGACCGATCCCTGGGGCGCGCCGGACTGGTCATCGGGCTGCGCCTGGATGCCCGGGTCGTAGACGCCGTCCGACAGGTAGTTGAAGTCCCACGACCACTGCTTGGCGTACACCTGCACGGTCATGTCCGGGTGCGCGTACGGCTTCTCGATGGTGTCCTGGGCACGGGTGGTGAAGGCGAAGAAGCCGATGATCAGCACGAACGGCACGATCGTGTAGAAGATCTCGATCGGCATGTTGTACCGGAGCTGCGCCGGAATGCCCGTCTGCCCCTTGCGACGCCGATAGACGATGACGCACCAGATGATGAGGCCCCACACCAGGAGTCCGACGAGCAGGAGCACGATCCACGACGTGACCCACAGCCCCGAGACGAGCTCAGTGTGGTTGGTGACCGGAGTCTTGCCGTCGAAGCCTGGAAGGAACCCGTTCAGCTGAGACTGGGTGCAACCGGCCAAAACCAGAGCGACTAAAGCTGCAACCGGAACTGCAGCCCATCGGAAACGGCGATTGTGACGCACCGGTGACCTTTCGAGTAAATCGTGAGCAGAGCGGCATGCGCTACTGCGTTGACCTTCGCTTAGCCTATCGCCATCCGAGAGGGTCGTGCGTGCCGAACGCGCCCTCGCGTGGCGCCGCAGGGTGGACCGGAGATACGAAAAGGACCGGCTGATCGGCCGGTCCTTTTCGTGAACAAGAAGTGACGCGAAGGTCAGTGAAAGCTGTCTCCACAGGCGCAGCTACCCGAAGCGTTGGGGTTGTCGATCGTGAACCCCTGCTTCTGGATCGTGTCTTCGAAGTCGATCGTCGCGCCGTCGAGATATGGCGCGCTCATCTTGTCGACGATCACCTCGACTCCGTCGAAGTCGACGGTTCCGTCGCCGTCCATGAACCGCTCGTCGAAGTACAGCTGGTAGATCAGACCCGAGCATCCGCCGGGCTGAACGGCCAGACGCAGACGCAGATCGTCACGGCCCTCCTGCTCCAGGAGGCTGCGGACCTTGCCGGCCGCGGCATCCGTGAGCAGCACGCCGTGAGCCTTGGGCTCGGCGAGAGTGCTCGTGCCGGTGAGAGTCGTGTCGCTCATCGAGTGCCTCGTTCCTTCGTAACGTCGAATCTGGCCCCAGTGTAAATCAGCCGACTCGATTATTCAGGCGAGCCAGCAGCAGGGATTCGGTGAGGATCGCGCGCCGAAAGACGCCGAGGTGCAGCGATTCGTTCGGGCTGTGCGCCCGGGTGTCGGGATCCTCGACTCCGGTCACCAGAATCTGCGCGTCCGGGAACTCGCGGACGAGGTCCGCGATGAAGGGGATGCTGCCACCGATTCCGGTCTCGACCGGGTCGGCGCCCCACGCGTCGCGCATGGCGTCCTTGGCGGCCGTGGCCGCCCATCCGCTCGTGTCGACGAGGAAGGGATCACCGAGGTCCACGTCGTCGATCTCGATGTGCGCTCCGAAGGCGGCGTGCGAACGGATGTGCCGTTCCAGCGCCCCGTACGCATCCCGCGCGGTTTGTCCTGGTGCGACGCGGGCGCTGATCCGCACGGCGACGGACGGCAGCAACGTGTTGGAGGCGTTGGCCACGCTCGGCGCGTCGATGCCCGTCACGGTGATGGTCGGCTGGTTCCACAGACGCGACAACACGGGACCACGGCCGACGAGCGCGACGCCGTCGAGCACGGCGGCATCCGTCCGCAGCTGCTCCTCCGAGAACGCCGGAACCTCGGCTTCGTGCGACGTCATGCCGTCGACTGCGACAGAGCCATCGTCGTCGTGCAGCGTCGCTAGCAGCTTCGCGAGGGCGAGCATGGCATCCGGCACTCCTCCCCCGTACATGCCCGAATGGGATGCGTGAGCAAGCGTCGACACGGTGAGCCGGAAGGTGACATTGCCACGCAGGCCCACCGTGATGGCCGGGATGTCGACGCTCCAGTTGTCCGAGTCGGCGACGACGATCGCGTCGGCGGCGAGAGTCTTCTTGTGCTCGGCGAGGAAGTTCGCGAACGACCGCGAGCCGAACTCCTCCTCGCCCTCGATGAAGACCGCGACGCCGAGATCGAAGTCGTGACCGATGACGGCGCTCAATGCGCGGATGGAGGCGACGTGCGCCATCACCCCTGCCTTGTCGTCTGCCGCGCCTCGCGCATAGAGCCGGTCCCCACGCACTGTCGGCTCGAACGGCGAAGTCTCCCAGTCTTCGTCCTTGCCGGGCGGCTGGACGTCGTGGTGGGCGTACAACAGGACGGTGGGAGCGCCGTTCCTGGGCTCCTTCCTGGCGATGACGGCCGGCTGCCCGTTCTCGTCGCCGTCGCCGATCGTCGACTGCGCGATCTCGACCGTGTCGAAGACGTCGAGTGCTCGCAGGAGCGATGCGACGGCATCCGCGCTGCGAGCGACGTTCTCGGGATCGAACGCCGACCACGAGACGGACGGGATGCGCACCAGATCGGTGAGATCGGCGACCGCCTGCGGCATCCCGTCTTGGACGGCTTCGCTCAGTGGCACTGTCAGGTCTGCCTGTGGCTGATCCTCTTCGCTCATGCGGGTAATCTTAATCGGACGACTATCAAGGACTTTCCCGTGGCCAAACGAGCAGAAACCACCGCGACGCCGACTGAAGAAGCCGAGCAGACAACGACCAGCGGCAAGGGTCACGCGACCCCTAGCCGCGCAGACCGCGAGGCGGCACGGAAGCGCCCACTGGTGCCAGCCGACCGCAAGGCGGCGGCACGCAACGCGCGGAGCCAGAACGCCGAGGCGCGCGAGCGTGCGCGCGTCGGCATGGCCGCGGGAGACGAACGCTATCTGACGCAGCGGGATCGCGGCCCTCAGCGCCGCTTCGTGCGGGACTACGTGGACGCGCGGTACACCGTCGCCGAGTTCCTGATGCCGGTGATGCTGGTCATCATCGTGCTGACCTTCGTCCCCGTGCAGGCTCTGCAGTACTACGGCATCATCGTGCTGTGGCTGTTCTTCGCGCTGGCGGTCATCGACTCGGCGATCATGGTGTTCACGATGAAGCGTCGTCTGCGTGCCAAGTTCGGCACGCTGGAGCGCGGCCTCACATGGTACGCCGTCATGCGGGCGCTGCAGTTCCGGATGATCCGCATGCCGAAACCGCAGGCCAAGCGCGGCCAGTATCCGGCATAGCAGCAGACGACCGATGACGATCATCGCCGCGGCCGACGGCTCAGCTCTGGGCAACCCCGGACCCGCAGGATGGGCGTGGTACGTCGACGACGAGACCTGGGCTGCCGGCGGGTGGCCGCACGGGACCAACAACATGGGCGAGCTCATGGCCGTGATCGATCTCTTCGAGTCGACGGCCGCGGAATCCGATGACCTGCGCGTGCTCTGCGACAGCCAGTACGTGATCAACGCCGTCACCAAGTGGATGCCAGGGTGGAAACGTCGCGGCTGGCGCAAGGCCGATGGTTCGCCGGTCCAGAACCTCGACCTGTTGAAGCGACTCGATGAGGCGCTCACCGGTCGTGAATACGCATTCGAGTGGGTACGCGGGCACAACGGACACGAGCTCAACGAGGCGGCGGACGAGCGCGCACGTGGAGCGGCTACCGCGTACCAGAAGCGTGTGCCGGTCGATGGCGGCCCCGGATGGGGCGGCACGCCGCGAGCGGACGCCACGACCGAGAACGCGGCGTCCGCGTCGACGGAGGAGCCGCGCCGCCGAGCATCGGATGCCGGGTCCACGCCCGCACCGCCGCCCACCCTCTTCGACGAGCTCCCGCTCGATGAGACGGATGAGGAGACCGTGCTTCGGCAGGAGCGTGCGCTCCTGGATCCGCGTATCCGCGAGGACGTGGCCGAGGTCGGCGTGCTGCTCCACCCCGAATTCGTCGAGGTGGGAAGGTCAGGTCGTCTGTGGTCCAAGGACGAGGTGGCCCTCTCCCCCGTCAGCGAGGGCACGATCGCGGACGTTGTCTCCGTCGACCTGATTTCGCCTGGCGTCATGCAGCTGATCTACCGCACGACGGATGCCGGCGGCGCGACCCTGCGCAGCTCCCTGTGGCTTCGTGAGGGCTCGCGCTGGCGGCTGAGGTTCCACCAGGGAACGCCGGCCGCCGACTAGGGTGTGGCGGTGCGGAGTCGGTCGAGGCCGCGGTTGATGGACCGCGCCCAGAGCGGACCAAGGTAGATGAAGGCCGAGTAGCCCTGTACGAGGGTGGCACCGGCATCCAGGCGTTCGCGCACGTCTTCTGCCGTCTCGACTCCGCCGACGGAGATGATGCACAGGTCGGGTCCTACCGCGGCACGCAGGAGACGCAGCACCTCGAGCGACCGCTTCGCGAGCGGACGGCCGGACAGTCCGCCGGTACCGGCGGCCTCGACGGTCGCCGCGTCGGTCGCGAGTCCGTCCCGCGAGATCGTCGTATTGGTCGCGATGATGCCGTCCAGACCGAGTTCGCCGACGAGTTCGGCGATCGCGAGAATGTCGTCGTCTGCGAGATCAGGCGCGATCTTGACCACAAGGGGCGTTCGGCCCGCTTCCTCCTTGACCGCTGCGAGAAGGGGTCGCAGTGAGTCGAGCGCTTGCAGGTCCCGCAGGCCGGGCGTGTTCGGCGAGCTGACGTTCACCACGAGGTAGTCGGCGACTTCAGCGGCGGTTCGGGCGGAGGTGCGGTAGTCGGCCACGGCATCCGTCACGTCGACGACGCGCGACTTGCCGATGTTGATGCCGATGACCGGCCTGCGGTGTGCCGTGCGCACCTTGGCCACACGTTCCGCAGCTGCTTGCGCCCCGTCGTTGTTGAAGCCCATCCGATTGACGATCGCCCGGTCGGGGATGAGCCGGAAGAGTCGCGGCCGGGGGTTGCCGGGCTGAGGGATGGCGGTGACCGTGCCGACCTCCACGTGCCCGAATCCGAGCGCACCGAGTCCGAGGATGGCCGTGGCGTTCTTGTCGAATCCCGCAGCCACGCCGAACGGTGTGGGGAACGTGAGTCCTAGTGCACGAACAGAGTGGTCGCCGCGCGGCATGGTGATGCGCGCAGCGAGGCGACGCAGACCGAGTGTGGGAAGCATCCGGATCACCGCGAACGCGAGGTGGTGAGCCCGTTCGGGGTCCATGTGCCGGAAGACGAGCGAGAACAGGATGCGATACATGCCTGTGCAACCCTATCTGCGATTGAGGCTTGGGTGAGCGAGCTCGCTCGTTCACCCAAGTCGATTGAGCCTGTGAGCGGCGCCAGCCGCGATATCTACGATTGTGGTGAGGGTTGAGCAAACTTGTTCGCTCAACCGAGCCAGCAGATGGACCGCGCCAGCCGCTATATCTGCGGTTGACGCCCGCTCATGCGATCTCTCTCGACCGCGCCACGACGTCTACTCCGAAGCGGCGGGCCGGGCGTGGTGCTCTTCGCGCAGTGCGGTGATCGCCGACTCGAAGTCGTCGAGCGAATCGAAGGCCTGATAGACGCTGGCGAAACGCAGGTAGGCGACCTCATCCAGCTCGCGGAGCGGCGGCAGAACGGCGAGTCCGATCTCATTGGCGTCGATCTGGGACACGCCGGTCGCGCGGACGGACTCTTCGACCTTCTGGGCGAGGAGCGCGAGATCCGTATCGGTCACGGGTCTGCCCTGGCACGCCTTGCGCACGCCGGACATGATCTTCTCGCGACTGAACGGCTCGGCCACACCGCTCCGTTTGATGACGTTGAGGCTCGCCGTCTCGATCGTCGAGAAGCGCCTGCCGCATTCCGGGCACTGACGGCGGCGCCTGATGGAGAGTCCGTCGTCCGAGGTGCGGGAGTCGACGACGCGCGAGTCCGGATGGCGGCAGAAGGGGCAGAACATGGTGTGTTCAGGCTATCCGAAGGCGGTCACCGTGTGGCGAAGCGTGCGCTGACGGCTTCGCCGTGGGCGGGCAGCAGCTCGGCCGTTGCGAGGGCGACGACATCATCCGAGACGGATGCCAGGCCTTCCTTGTCGTAACGGATGACCTGCTGTGGCCGAAGGAACGTGTACGCGCCGAGACCGGACGAGTAGCGTGCGGATCCGCCTGTTGGCAGCACGTGGTTGGATCCCGCCATGTAGTCGCCCAGGCTCACCGGCGACTGGCTGCCCAGGAAGATGGCACCCGCGTTCCGGATGCCGGCCAGTGTGCGGACCGGATCGGCCGTGTGCACCTCGAGGTGCTCCGGTGCGTACGCGTCACTGAAGCGCACTGCTGCTGCCTCGTCGTCGACGAGGACGATCGCGGACTGCGGCCCGGCAAGGGCCGTGGCCGCGCGCGACGCGTTGTCCGTCTTCGGAACCAACGCGCCAAGCTGCCGTGCGACGGCAGCGGCGAGCTCCTCCGAGTCGGTGACCAATAGGGATGCCGCAGCCTCGTCGTGTTCCGCCTGGCTCAGCAGGTCCGCAGCCACCAGCACCGGATCGGCGGACGCATCCGCGATGACCAGGATCTCGGTCGTCCCGGCCTCCGCATCGATCCCGACCACGCCGCGCACCAGGCGCTTCGCCGCGGCGACGTAGATGTTGCCGGGGCCGGTGACGATGTCGACGGCTTCCAGTCCCAGGTCCTGCACTCCGTACGCGAGAGCACCGATGGCGCCCGCACCACCGATCGCGTACACCTCGTCGATGCCGATCAGACCGGCTGCACCGAGGATGACCGGGTGCACTCCCCCGTTGTGATCCTTCTGCGCCGGGCTGGCGAGGGCCACGGAACCCACCCCCGCGACAAGGGCGGGGATGGCATTCATGACGACGCTGGAGGCGAGGGGTGCCTTGCCGCCGGGCACATAGAGACCGGCGCGGGTGACGGGCTGCCAGCGCTGCTCCACGACGGCGCCGGCGGCGAGTCGGGTGGAGGCAGCAGGCGGAACCTGTGCCGCACTCACGGTGCGCACCCGCTCGATCGCGTGCTCGAGGGCTCTGCGGACCGCGGGTGCGAGAGCATCCACTGCCGCACGGATGTCGGCATCCGGGACCCGGAGCGCGGCCGGGCGGACTCCGTCGAAGCGCTCGGCCTGGTCGAGCAAGGCCGCGGAGCCGCGGTGGCGGACGTCGTCGATCAGCGCGGAAGCCGCATCCGTCGCCACCGTGATGTCGAGGGTGGGACGGGGAACAGCACCGCGCAGAGCGTCGTCGTCGAGAGTCTGGCCGCGGAGGTCGATGGTCTGCACCCCGACATTGTAGGGGCGGTCGGCCGGGGCAGACCGCCGCCAACCGGCCGCGACCTCAGAGCGAGGCCCGGAGCCCGGCTCCCCCGTCGATGACGAGCGTCTGGCCCGTGATCCATGCGGCGTCGTCGGACAGCAGGAACGCCACCGGTCCGGCGACGTCTTCGGGCTCGCCGAGCCTCTGCAGCGGATAGCGCGCGGCGGCCTCGGCCTCGTGCCCCTCGTACAGGCTCCGCGCGAACGCCGTCTTCACGACCGCTGGGGCGACGGCGTTCACCCGGATGCGCGGTGCGAGTTCCGCCGCGAGCTGGGTGGTCAGTCCGATGAGCGCCGCCTTCGTCACGCCGTAGAACGCGATGCCCGGGCTCGCGGAGATGCCGGAGACGGAGGAGATGTTCACGACGGATCCGCTCAGCCCGGCCGCCACCGCATCCCGAGTCCACTCGAACGCGGCCAGGACGTTCACGTCGACCATCTTGCGGACGGCGCCGAGGTCGGCACCGAGCGACGGTCCGAACAGCGGGTTGATGCCCGCGTTGTTGATCAGCTGGTCGATACGGCCGAACCGCTCGAGCGCGTGCGCCAGCACCGCTTCGCGATGCGACGCATCGTCGGCCTTGCCCGCCAACGCGGAGGCGTGGTCCGATCCCAGTTCGGCGACGGCGGCGTCCAGGCCCTCCTGGTGGCGGCCGGTGATCACCACCCGTGCGCCCTCGTCGATGAGCCGGGCGGCGATGGCCAACCCGATTCCCCTGCTCGCACCCGTGATGATCGCCACTCGATCGGTGAATCGTGCCATGCTCGCTCCTTCGCGCCACTGCCCATTGTGGCCGTCGCAGGGCGCTACGCGAAATGAGTCGCGCTCGACAAAGCCAGGAACAGAGACGGCCGCGTCGGCCGCGTCGACGAGATACGCGACGGCGTCAGACGAGGCAGGCCGGTCCGAGCAGGCCCTTCAGCTCTCCGTACAGGTCAGCTGACACGCTGACGCGATAGGGCAGCTCGAACACGCGCGCCGTGCTGCCCTTCACCAGGCGCAGCCGCACCTCGCCGTCGCCGGCATGGCGGATCAGCATATCGCCCAGGTCTTGCACCACGTCGGTGGTCGCGCGCTGATCGGGCATCGTTATCACGAGAGGACCGGACGGGCCAGCCATCGCCGAACCGAGGTCGGGCGTGAACAGGCTGTAGGCGTGCAGGTTCATTCCGTCGTCCCGGAGGCTGACGCGTCCACGCACGACGACGATCGAGTCGCCGACGAGCGCCGGCCCGAACTCCTGGTACGCCTTGCCCATGAACATGACGGTGATCTCGCCGCCGAAGTCCTCGACGGTGATCATGCCGTACTGATTTCCGGACTGCTTGGCCACACGGTGCTGCACGCTCGTCACCAGACCGGCGATCGTCACCGTGTCGCCGTCCTGGGTGGATTCCGATCCGGTCAGATCGGCGATCGACGTGCTGGCCTGCTTGGCGAGCTCGAGTTCGAGACCCGCGAGCGGATGGTCGGACACGTACAGGCCGAGCATCTCTCGCTCGAAGGCGAGCTTCTGCCGCTTGTCCCATTCGGGCTTCTGCGGAACGAGCGAAACCGGCCCCGCCTCCGGCTCGTCGGCGAGGAGCATCTCGAAGTCGAACCCGGCCTGGCCCGTCGCCTCGACCCGCTTGTCGTTCACGACCGACTCGACGGCGCCCTCGTGCACCTCGAGCAGTGCGCGACGCGAGTCTCCGAACGAGTCGAACGCACCGGCCTTGATCAGCGACTCCGTCGTGCGCTTGTTCGCAACGTGCAGCGGCACCTTCTTGAGGTAATCGTGGAACGACTCGAAGCGTCCCTTCTCCTCGCGAGCCTGACGGATGCCGTCCACGACGTTGCTGCCGACGTTGCGCACCGCCCCCAGACCGAACCGCACGTCGTCGCCGACGGCGGCGAAGAACCCGATCGACTCGTTCACGTCTGGTGGGAGGACGCGTATCCCCATGCGCCGGCACTCGTTGAGGTACAGAGCCATCTTGTCCTTCGAGTCGCCGACGCTGGTGAGGAGCGCGGCCATGTACTCCGCCGGATAGTGCGCTTTGAGGTAGGCGGTCCAGTAAGAGACCACACCGTATGCGGCGGAATGCGCCTTGTTGAAGGCGTAGTCCGAGAACGGAAGCAGGATCTCCCAGAGCTTGTCGATGGCGGCCTGCGAGTAGCCGCGTTCCTGCATCCCGCCGAAGAATCCGGCCTGCTGCTTGTCCAGCTCCGACTTCTTCTTCTTGCCCATCGCGCGTCGCAGGATGTCTGCTTGTCCGAGCGAGAACCCGGCCACCTTCTGCGCGATCGCCATGACCTGCTCCTGGTAGATGATCAGGCCGTAGCTGGTGTCGAGGATGTCCTTGAGCGGCTCCTCGAGTTCCGGATGGATGGGCGTGATCGGCTGCAGCCCGTTCTTGCGGAGCGCGTAATTGATGTGCGAGTTCGCTCCCATGGGGCCAGGACGATACAGCGCGATGAGAGCGGAGATGTCCTCGAAGTTGTCCGGCTTCATCTGGCGCAGCAGCGCGCGCATCGGCCCGCCGTCAAGCTGGAACACGCCGAGCGTGTCGCCCCTGGTCAGCAGATCGTAGGCTGGCCGGTCATCCAGCGGCAGTGCCTCGAGATCGAGGTCGAAGCCCTGGTTGGCCTTGATGTTGTCGAGCGCGTCGCTGATAATCGTCAGGTTGCGCAGGCCGAGGAAGTCCATCTTGATGAGGCCGAGCGATTCGGCCGCAGGATAGTCGAACTGCGTGACGATCTGGCCGTCCTGCTCGCGCTTCATGATCGGGATGACACCGTCGATCGGATCCGACGACATGATCACGCCTGCGGCGTGCACGCCCCATTGACGCTTCAGCCCCTCGAGCCCGAGCGCGGTGTCGAACACAGTCTTCGCGTCGGGGTCGCTCTCCACGACGGCTCTGAGCTCGACGGCCTCCTTGTAGCGGGGGCTGTCCTTGTCGAACACCTGGTACAGCGGGATGTCCTTGCCCATCACCGCAGGCGGCATCGCCTTGGTGAGCTTCTCCCCCATCGAGAACGGGAAACCCAGAACGCGACCGGCATCCTTCAGCGCCTGTTTGGCCTTGATGGTGCCGTACGTGACGATCTGCGAGACGCGTTCGGCGCCGTACTTCTCCGTGACATACTTCACGGCCTCGAGACGGCGACGATCGTCGAAGTCGACGTCGAAGTCGGGCATCGAGACCCGGTCGGGGTTGAGGAATCGCTCGAAGATGAGACCGTGCTCGAGCGGATCGAGATCCGTGATGCGCATCGCGTACGCCGCCATCGAGCCGGCACCGGATCCGCGACCCGGGCCGACCCGGATGCCGTTGTTCTTCGACCAGTTGATGAAGTCCGCGACCACGAGGAAGTAGCCGGGGAATCCCATCTGGGTGATGATGCCGATCTCGTAGTCGGCCTGCGCGCGGACCTTCTCCGAGATGCCGTCCGGATACCGCTTCTCGAGGCCGGTGTTGACCTCCTTGATGAACCAGCTCTCCTCGGTCTCGCCCTCGGGCACAGGGAACTTCGGCATGTACTTGCCCGTGGAGAGCTCGAAGTCCACTTCGCAGCGTTCGGCGATGTCCAGCGTGGTGTCGCACGCCTCCGGCAGCTCCCGGAACAGGTCGCGCATCTCCTGCGGTGACTTGAGGTAGTACGCGCCCTCCGGCTCCAGCTGAAAGCGCTTCGGGTCGTTGAGGGTCGACCCCGACTGCACGCACAACAGCGCCGCGTGGGACTTGGCGTCCTCGGCGTGCGTGTAGTGCAGGTCGTTGGTGGCGACGAGGCGCAGATCCAGGTCCTTGGCGAGCCGGAGCAGATCTTTGCGCACGCGCGACTCGAGGCCGAGTCCGTGCTCCATGAGCTCGACGAAGAAGTTGTCCTTGCCGAAGATGTCGCGATACTCCGCAGCCGCCTTCACCGCCTCGTCGTATTGTCCGAGCCGTAGCCTCGTCTGCACCTCGCCGCTGGGGCATCCCGTTGTGGCGATGATGCCCTTCGAGTACTTCTCGAGCAGCTCGCCGTCCATGCGCGGCTTGAAGTAGTAGCCCTCGATCGAGGCGAGTGACGACATCTTGAAGAGGTTGTGCATGCCCTCCGTCGTCTCGGCGAGCATCGTCATGTGGGTGTACGCGCCGCTGCCGGACACGTCGTCCTCGCCGCCGTTCCCCCAGCGCACCCGAGTGCGGTCGCTGCGATGCGTGCCCGGCGTCAGGTACGCCTCCGTGCCGATGATCGGCTTGATTCCGGCCGCCGTCGCCGCTCTCCAGAACTCGAACGCGGCGAACATGTTGCCGTGGTCGGTGACCGCGATTGCGGGCATCCCGTGGCCCACTGCGGCTTCCATCAAGGGGCCGATCTTCGCCGCCCCGTCGAGCATCGAATACTCGCTGTGCACGTGCAGGTGGACGAAGGAATCTGTCGCCACGTCTGGATGCCTCCCGATCGATTGAAGTCCCAGCCTAGTTCGCCGGTCACGCCGAATCGAAGGTCGGCGGCGGCGTTCCCGAACCTCCGCGGATGCCCTCGCCGGATTCGGCGATCAGGCCTCGCCCAGCACGTCGACGGCGTACTGAAGGTCGTTCGGATACGCAGAGGTGAACGTCACCCATTCCCCGTCTGCGGGATGCTCGAACGCGAGCTGATGCGCGTGCAGCCATTGCCGCGTGAGCCCGAGCCGGGCGGACAGCGTGGGGTCGGCGCCGTACATGGCATCCCCCACGCACGGATGCCGCTGCGCTGCCATGTGCACGCGAATCTGATGCGTGCGGCCGGTCTCGAGATGGATCTCCAGCAGGCTCGCCGCCGGGAACGCCTCGAGTGTCTCGTAGTGCGTCACCGATGGCTTGCCAGAGGCCGTCACCGCGAACTTCCAATCGGAGCGCGGATGCCGTCCGATGGGCGCATCGATCGTGCCGCTCAACGGATCCGGGTGCCCCTGCACCACCGCGTGATAGATCTTCTCCACCTCGCGGTCGTGGAACGCGCGCTTGAGCGCCGTGTACGCCCGCTCGCTCTTGGCCACGACCATGAGGCCGCTCGTGCCCGCGTCGAGGCGGTGGACGATTCCGGCGCGTTCGGCAGCCCCCGACGTGGAGATGCGGTATCCGGCTCCGGCAAGGGCGCCCACCACTGTCGGCCCCTCCCATCCGATCGACGGGTGCGCGGCAACGCCTGCCGGCTTGTCCACCACGATGATGTCGTCATCGTCGTACACCACACCGAGCTCGGGGACCACGACCGGGACGATCTGCACGGGAGCCTTCGGCGCCCAGCTGATCTCGAGCCAGCCGCCGGCGTCGAGCCGGTCGGACTTGCCGAGCACGCGGCCGTCGAGCACCACTCCCCCGGACTCGGCGACCTCGGCCGCGAAGCTGCGCGAAAATCCCAGTAGCTTGGCGACGCCGGCGTCCACGCGGGACCCGGCAAGGCCATCGGGTACGGGAAGGCTGCGGTACTCGGTCATCGGGCCGCCCGCCCCGTTCTGCGCGGCGCCGCTCCGGTCACACCGACCACCCGGATGCCGTCGGTCGACTCACGCACGACCGTCGACCGGATGTCCCGCCTCGCCCAGCAGCGACGCCCGCGACTCAGCGCGGTCACGTCCGTCTCCGGAGGTGCCAGGCTCGGAGTCGGGCGCGGATCCGGTGTCGTCCGCGTCCGCGGCCCCCGACACGGCATCCGAACCCTCGGGCGACGACGATGCGGGGGCGCCGGTCTCGGATGCCGTCACACCGTTCGTGGCGCCATCGGCGGCATCCGCAGTCTTGGCTGCCCGCTTGCCGTCCAGGCCGACGCCCAGCACCGTCAGCAGGAGGAAGAGGATCATCGCTGCGACGATCGCGGAGTCCGCCAGGTTGAAGATGGCGGGCAGCAGCGGGATCCGGATGAAGTCGACGACCTCGCCGACGCCGAACCCCGGCGGACGGAACAGACGATCCGTCAGGTTGCCGAGCAGACCACCGAGCACCAGCCCGAACACGAGCGCCCACACCCACGACCGGATACGCCGTGCGTACCAGATCACGAAGATCAAGACCGCCGTGGCGACGATCGAGAAGATCCAGGTGGACCCGGTGCCGATGGAGAACGCCGCACCGGGGTTGCGGTCGTACTCGAAGATGAGCAGGTTGCCCAGGATGTTCTGCGGTTCGCGGAAGGGCAGGTTGTTCACAACCCACCACTTCGCCAACTGGTCGAGGGCGAGAACGACGAGCGCGACGATGACGAGCAGGATGATCGCGCGGACGCTGACCTTCCCGGCGGGCTTAGCCTCCAAAGCTCTGGAACGTCGGCGGTGTCTGCCGGTCGTCGCCGGCGGAGACCGTCGCGAACTGTCCGGAGACCGCAGGGCTGCCGGCCGTCTTGAAGCCGTTCGTGCCCACGCCCGTGCTGTCGAGATCGCGCAGGTGGGTCTCGATGTAGCTCTTCAGCTTCGCGCGGTAGTCGCGCTCGAACGAGCGGAGCTCTTCGATCTGACGCTCGATGCCCGTGCGCTCGCTTTCCAGTGCGGTGATCTGGGCGCGCTGCTTCGCCTCGGCCTCCGCCACCACGCGAGCGGCCGTTGCGTGGCCCTCTGCGATGAGCGCGTCGCGCTTCTCGACACCCTCGCGCACGTGCTCCTCGTGCAGGCGGCGAGCCAGCTGCAAGAGGTTGTTCGTGCTCTCCGTCTCGTCCACGCTGGACACGACGGGCTGCGGAGCCACGACGACCGGAGCGGGTGCCGCGATGGCCTGCGTCTGCTCGGACGCGGCGTTGCGCTGCAACTCGGCGATCCGCGAATCGGATCCGACGAGGCGCTGCTTGAGCTCCTCGTTCTCCTGGTTCAGACGGCGCAACTCGACGACGACCTCGTCGAGAAAGTCATCGACCTCGTCCTGGTCGTAGCCCTCACGGAATTTGGTCGGTTGGAACCGCTTGTTGACGACGTCTTCCGGAGTTAGCGCCATGGCCTACCACCCTTAGAGCTTGTGATTTCGAACAGTGGATAACGTTCAGCTAACGCTAGCAAAGTCGGCTGCGACCATGCCATTGCGGGCGGGACCCGCGTCATCAGATGAACGACGAAGCAATGTACATGCCGATGATGCACACGAACATCGTCAACGTCCAGCCGAAGTCCAGGGCGACGGGGCCGAGGGACAACGGAGGCAGAAGGCGACGGAAGAACTTGATCGGAGGATCGGTCACCGTGAAGGCGGCCTCGGCGAGCACGAGGCCGAAACCTCGCGGACGCCAACTCCTCGCGAACGTGCGTACGAGATCGAGCACGAACCGCACCCAGAGCACCACGAAGAAGATCAGGAACACGTAGTACGCGACGGTCGCGATGATCGAAACTGCGAGGGGCACAGAACAAGTATGGGGGACGTCGCCTGTGCCTCGCCTGCGGCGATTCCCAGGTCAGCTGGATCGCTCAGGCGCCGGCGAAGAACGACGCCTCGACGTCGTTGCCCACAGCTGAAGCTCCCCCTGAGACCATGACGTGCTCCGGAGAGAGCAGGAACACCTTGCTGGTGACCTTCTCGATCTTCCCCCGCAGGCCCTGCGTCAGACCGCTGGAGAAGTCGATCATCCGTTGCGCCTCCGACTCGCTCATCTGCGACAGATTGAGGATGACGGGGATGCCCTCTCGGAACGACTCCGCGATCATCTTCGCGTCGCTGTACTGGCGGGGGTGAACCGTGAGGATTTCATTCATTTCTTGCACCGTCGCATTCCGTGCCGGGGTCGGCTTGCGCAAAGGTGTGACGGGCGCCTTGGCCGGTGCGGGGTGGTGCTGCTGCACTGGCGCGACAGGTGCCGGATGCGCAGGGGCGACCGGTTCTTCGTCGTACTCAAGCTCGTCTTCGACGAGGCCGAGGTAAGCCATCGTCTTCTTGAGCGGGTTAGCCATGGGATCCTCCGTGTACTCGAGGTCTTGCGGTCTGGCCGGTCGTCGGCGCGTTCCACATCCAGGCTAAGCACGCTCTGGCCGCTTTCCCGTGATTGCGGTGCCGATCCGTACGTGTGTCGCGCCTTCGGCGATCGCGTCGGCGTAGTCACCGGACATCCCGGCGGAGATGGCCGTGGCCTCTGGGGCGATCGTGCGGAGGATTTCGGATGCTTCGCGCACCCGGGCGAACGCCCGCCGCGGCTCCTCCTCCAACGGCGCCACAGCCATGACGCCTCGCAGGCGAAGACCGGGGGTCGCCAGCACACGCTCGGCCAGCGCCGGCAACTCGGCGGTTGTGATGCCGCCCCGCCCTGGATCGTCGGTCAGTGCCAGCTGGAGGAAGCAGTCCAGTTCGGACTCCTCGGAACGCAACGCGTCCGCAAGGGCCGGACGGTCGACGGAGTGCACCGCGGAGGCGAAGCCGCGCACCAGCCGCGCCTTGTTGGTCTGCAGCTGCCCGATGAAGTGCCAGCGCAGCGGATCGGCGGCCGAGCCCGATCCGACTTCGGCGGCCTTCGACGCGGCTTCCTGCGCCCTGTTCTCCCCCACATCCCGCACACCCAGTGCGACGAGCTCGCGCACGAGTGAAGGCGGATGGAACTTCGTCACCACGATGGTCGTGACCTCCGCAGGGTCTCTGCCTGCCGCACGCGCGGCATCCGAAATGCTCTGCTGCACGTGCGCGAGCCGTTCGGCGAGGCCGTCCACCCCTGACGCATCGTTCACTTCAGGAAGTCGGGCACGTCCAGCACGTCGTCATCGTCGAAAGAGGGATCGTTGACGGCGGCCTCAACGAGCTTGGAGTCGACATCGGACCAGGTGCCCTGGGTCGGCACGTCTTCCTCCTCGAGGGACTGAGTGTCCTCGAGCTCGGATCCGGATCCGCCGGCCGCAGGCGCCGATCCGCCCGCGACGAACGTCGACCGCCTCACCTCGGCCGGCTTGGACTGCGGTTCGCCTCCGTCGAAGCCGGCGGCGATCACCGTGACGCGCACCTCGTCGCCGAGGGTGTCGTCGATGACCGCACCGAAGATGATGTTCGCTTCGGGGTGCACCGCCTCCTGAACGAGACGGGCCGCATCGTTGATCTCGAAGATGCCCAGATTCGATCCGCCCTGGATGGAGAGCAGCACTCCACGCGCGCCCTCGATGCTCGCCTCGAGGAGAGGCGATGCGACGGCGAGCTCCGCCGCCTTGATCGCGCGATCCGCGCCGCGAGAGGATCCGATGCCCATCAGGGCGGATCCCGCTCCGTGCATGACCGACTTCACGTCGGCGAAGTCGAGGTTGATGAGACCGGGCGTCGTGATGAGATCCGTGATGCCCTGGACGCCGGCGAGGAGCACCTGGTCGGCGGTCGCGAACGCCTCGAGCATGCTGATGCCGCGATCGCTGATCTCCAGCAGCCGGTCGTTCGGCACGACGATGAGGGTGTCGACCTCTTCTTTCAGGCGGGCGACTCCGGCCTCCGCCTGGTCCTGGCGCCGCTTGCCCTCGAAGCCGAACGGCTTGGTGACCACACCGATGGTCAGGGCGCCGATCGACTTGGCGATGCGGGCGACGACGGGCGCGCCGCCGGTTCCTGTGCCGCCCCCCTCACCTGCGGTGACGAAGACCATGTCGGCACCGGTCAGTGCCTCCTCGATCTCCTCCGCGTGATCCTCGGCGGCACGACGCCCGACCTCGGGGTCCGCTCCTGCTCCAAGACCCCTGGTGATCTCGCGACCGACGTCGAGCTTGACGTCGGCGTCGCTCATCAGCAGAGCCTGAGCATCCGTGTTGATGGCGATGAACTCGACGCCGCGAAGCCCGAGCTCGATCATGCGATTGACGGCGTTCACACCGCCACCGCCGATGCCGACGACCTTGATCACGGCAAGGTAGTTCTGGTTCATTGTCACGACACGCCTCCGCTGGCAACCTTCAACTTCAAGTCGAGGCTTAAAGTTATGCTCGGTATGCATTTACTACGCCCGACGTTATGCGCGCCCTGCTCCCCCGTCGTGCAGATCTGCCGCGTGTCGTCCGACGTCCCATCGTATTGGTCAGCAAGGGTCCCGCGTGACTCCTCGACGGATCGACTCGTCGGGTGATCCGTCAGCGTATGACGGGACTCTTCGGAGACGACACGTCGTAGACGGAGGCTCCCGGCGCGTTCTTCTGCAACGCCGCAAGCACGGCGACCTTGAGATCGGCATCCTCTGGCCCACCCCAGACCACCGTCGCGCCGGTGAGGAACTTGAGTGTGACATCCTCGGAGCCGGTAGCGGTCGCGGTGTCGACCTGACTCAGCGTCGCGGGGGGAAGCGCCGCAAGCACCGCTGCAGAGGCCGCGAACTCCTTGCGCTTCGAGGACTCTGACGCGTCGGCGGGGAGCGAGACGATCGGATATCCGCCCGGACGCTGTGCAGTCGTCTGCATGACCACGCCGGCCTGGTCGACCAGCTGGTATCCGGACGGGATCTGCAGGAGCGCGATGGGAGTGCGCTCCTGAATGCGCACCACGAGCGTTCCTGGCGGATCCGCCTCGGTGCTGTAGCTGCGGATGAGCGGGAATTCGGCGAGCTCTTTGCGCACCGCACCGTAGTCGATCAGGGGCAACGGCGTTCCGAGCTGGTCCTTGAGCGCCTCGCGGATCGAACTCGCCTGGACACGCTGCGCTCCGACGACGTCGATCGAGCGCAGTGCCATCGCCGGGGAGATCGAAACGAGCGCCGCCCCTGCCAGCACGAGCACGACGGATCCGACGCCGATCAGCCACGCCAGCCGTCTGCGACGTGCTGCGCGGGTGAATCTCTTGACCTCCGCCCGCTCGTAGCGGCGCCGTCTGCGCGAGGCGGCCCTGACGCTCGGGGCCGTTGCCGCGGAGGGCTCGGCTGCGGATGCCGCGCTCGACCGCCCCTTGCGCTGTGACGGCGCCGTCGATGGCACAGTGGGCGCCGACGTCGAGGCGGAGTTCGCTGCAGTGGTCTTCCGTGCACCCTTCGTCGTCGCGGTCTGCGACGCGGGGGTCTTCTTGATGCGCGACCCCGAGCTCGGCTTCTCGTCGCTGCTCGTCTGGACCGCCGCCGAGCGGACCACCGGGATCGGCTGGGTGTCTGCGTCCGGTTCCGAGCGGCGCGGAGCATCCATGACCGCCGTGCTCCGGGCGGCGGGCTTCTTGGATGCAGCGGCCGGACTACCCGACTCGGCGGCACCGCGCGGCGCAGGTGGGCGCGCCTGGGACTCTCCTCCGGTAGGACGCGGTGGCGTCCGCGCCGTGAGGCGCGCTTGATTCTCGAAGCCCTGGGGACGCTTCACGCGTCAGCCGTCCGCCCTGCGGAGGGAGTCGAGGAGCTGGGGAACGATGCGGTACACGTCGCCACAGCCCAGAGTGATGACGAAGTCGCCGTCGCGTGCGATGGCCGCCGTGTGGTCGGCCGCCTCCTGCCAGTCCGCAATGAACGACACCTTCGACTGGTCGTGGAATCCGCCGGATACGAGGGCGCCCGTGACTCCCGGAACCGGATCTTCCCGTGCACCGAACACATCGAGCACGACCGTCTCGTCGGCGTACTGCTCGAGCGTGTCCGCGAACTCCTGCGCGAGCCGTTGAGTTCGGCTGTACGTGTGCGGCTGGTGCACGGCGATGATCCGGCCGTCGCCCACCACGGTTCGCGCCGCCTCGAGAACCGCGCGGACTTCCGCGGGGTGGTGTGCGTAGTCGTCGTAGACGCTCACGCCGCCGATGGTTCCGTGCAGCTCGAAACGGCGATGCGTGCCACCGAAGGATTCGAGGGCGGCGGCCGCCGCATCCGGGTCTACGCCGAGATACGTGAGAACAGCGAACGCGCCCGCTGCGTTGTGCGCCTGATGCCGGCCGGGAATGCGGAGCTGGACGTCGTACCGGCTCCCCTTCCACAGGATGCTGAAGGCCACGGGTCCGTGCGTCGTGATGTCGGTCACGCGAACGTCGGCGGTCTCCGACTCGCCGAACGTCACGACGTTCGGGTTCGAGATGCGCGGAGTCACTGCCCGCGCGCCCTCGTCATCGGCGGAGATCACCACGAGCTCACGCGCCTTGTCCGCGAACGCGACGAACGCATCCTCCACCGCGGCGTACGAGCCGTAGTGGTCGAGATGGTCGTCGTCGATGTTCAGGATCAGCGCGACGGCGGTGTCGTAGAGCAGGAAGGATCCGTCGGACTCATCCGCCTCGATGACGAACAGGTCGGACTCGCCACGTCGGGCATTCGTCTCGAGTCCCTCGATGACCGCGCCGTTGACGAAGCTGGGGTCCGCATCGAGACCGACCAGCGCGGTGGCGATCATGCCCGTCGTGCCCGACTTGCCGTGCGCTCCGGCCACGGCGACGAGCCGATTGCCGCGGCTGAGCCAGGCCAACGCCTGGGAACGGTGCAGCACCGGGATGCCGTGGGTCAGCGCGTATTGATACTCAGGGTTGTCCTGCCAGAGCGCACCCGTCACGACGAGTGTGTCGGCGTCGCCGACGTTCGCTGCAGCGTGGCCGATGCGGATATCGGCGCCGAGCTCGCGCAGCGCCCTCGTGTACTCGTTCTCGACGCGATCCGAGCCGGTGACCGGAATGCCCGCCTGGAGGAAGAGCCGCGCGATCCCGCTCATGCCCGAACCGCCGACACCGACGAAGTGCACTCGTCCGATCGTCTCCGGAAGAGTCAGTGTCAGATCGGGCTTGATCACGGTGCGCGGGTGTCCTGTCTGTCGTGGCGGCGGGAATGTGCTGCCGGGCTCGCTCGAGGCGTGAATCCAGTATGCCGTCAGCGACCGGAGCGGTCCGTGCGGCCCGGCTGAGTGTCACGGACCCGCGCCTCGGCGATCAGGGACAGCATCCGCTCCGCACCGTCGCGGACGCCGACCGCGGCCGCCGCCTCCGCCATGTGGGCAAGCGCTGCAGGGTCGGCGAGGATCGAAAGGACGGAGTCGCGCAGCCGCTCGGGCGTGAAGTCGGCGTCATCGATCAGCACGGCTCCGCCCGCGGCGACGACACCGGCCGCGTTGAAGCGCTGCTCGCCGTTGCCCACCGCGTACGGAACGTAGAACGCCGGGATCCCCAGCGCGGACAGCTCGCTCACCGTCGCGGCTCCGGCGCGCGAGATCGCGGCGTCGGCGACCGCGAGAGCGAGGTCCATGCGGTCGCAGTAGTCGATGAGGTGATATCCGTCGACGTCAGGGTCGGAGAACTCGGCTGAGCCGCCCTGGATGTGCAGCACCTGGAATCCGGCCGCCGTGAGGGCGTCGGCGGATGCCGTCACCGTCGCGTTGATACGTCGCGCGCCCAGCGATCCGCCTGTGACCAGAAGCGTGGGGCGATCCTCGAGTCCGAAGTAGGCGAGGGCTTCGCTGCGAACCGCCGTACGATCGAGGTCCTCGATCTCGCGACGCAGCGGCATCCCCACGAAACGCGCGTGCGCGATGGCCGTGTTCTCGAACGCGACACCGACGAACCGCGTGTAGCGGGCGCCGAGCTTGTTGGCCATGCCGGGCTTCGCGTTCGCTTCGTGCAGCACAAGCGGGACGTCCTCGCGATGCGCCGCCGAATAGGCGGGTGCTGACGCGTATCCGCCGAAGCCGACCACGACATCCACACTTCTGGACTCGATGAGGCGGCGCACGGTGGCCACGCTGGAACGGAAACGGGCGGGGAATCGCAGGGCAGCGGCATCCGGTCGGCGAGGGAAGGGCAGCTTCGGGATGGTCACCAGCTCGTAGCCCCTGGCCGGGACCAGCCTGGCCTCGAGCCCTTCGGCTGTGCCGAGGACGATGATCTCGGCATCCGGTTCGACACGGCGCAGAGCGTCGGACACGGCGAGCAGCGGGTTGACATGGCCGGCGGTGCCCCCGCCGGCCATCAGGTACACGGTCATCGCGGCTGCGTCCGTCGAGCCTTCTTGGGCGAGGTGGTCCTGGTGAAGGACAGCACGACGCCGATGCCGAACAGCGAGGAGATCAGGGCGGTACCTCCGGATGAGATCAACGGGAGAGGGACGCCGAGCGTCGGGACGAGCCCGAGCACGACGCCGATGTTCACGAGCGCCTGACCGACCAGCCAGACCGTCACCGCCGCCGTCACCGTGCGGGCGAACGGGTCGGTGTTCGCGTTCATGATACGGACCAGCACCACGGTCAGGAAGACGAACAGTCCCAGCACGACGATCGCACCGATGAGCCCGAGCTCCTCGCCGATGATCGAGAAGATGAAGTCCGTGCTGGCGGCGGGAAGCCAGTTCCACTTCGACGTGGAGTTGCCGAGGCCGACGCCGAAGATGCCGCCGCGAGCCAGGCCGAAGTCGCTCTGCTGCATCTGCCAGCCGGTGCTCGTCGGATCCGTTCCTCCCGGGTGCAGGAAGCTGAGGATGCGATCGAGCCTGCTTTGTCGGGATACCGCGAAGACCACGGCGATACCCGAGGCGATCACCGCCGTGGTGAGCAGCTGACGCAGCGGGATCCCGACGAAGAACATCGTGCCGAGAACGATCGCGGCCATGATCAACGTCGTGCCGAGGTCGCCGCCGCCCAGCACCAGGCCGATCGCCACGGCCGAGACGATACACACCGGGAGGAGCCCGTACTTCCACTGCCGGATGCGGTCCCACTTCAGCGCGACGAACATGCCCAGCCACAGCACGAGGCTGATCTTGATGAGCTCTGACGGCTGGAAAGCGTATCCGCCGATCTCCAGCCAGTTCTTGTTCTGGTTGATCCTCACACCGAGGTTCGTGAAGACGGTGGCCGCCTGCAGCGCACACGATGCGATGAGCATCGGCCATGCCATCCGCTTCCACCATCCGGAAGGGATGCGCGAGGCGACGAGCATCAGGGGGACCCCGATCGCCGCGAAGATGCCCTGGCTGAGGAACCGGGCGAAGAAGTTGTCGTCGTCGGTGTGCGAGTCGACGGACGAGGACGAGAGCACCATCACCAGGCCGAAGACGACCATGAACAGCGTGAGCCCGAGCAGCAGGAAGTAGTTGGACGACTCGGACTGGAAGACCCGGCTCATCGTGATGCGGGCGGCGAGAAGTCCGCGGGTCGCCGCATCGACCTCGGCCTGCACGGTCTTGGCCGGAGCAGACTTCGGCAGAGCGGACGCCGTCTGCACGGTCTTCGCCTGCGATGCCTTGGGCACCGTCCGGGTTGAAGTCGACGCCGACTGGGTCGTCCGTGGCGCGGGCTGTGCGGATCGCGACGTCGTGCGCGAGGCCTGCGATGGGCGGCGCGCCGGAGTGGCCCGCGATCCGTTCGCCTGAGTAGGAGCCGTCACGATGCCTCCTCCCCCGATCATTCGCGCAACCGCGCTCTGGTCTCTTGTGCGGGCTTTTCGCCGCGCAGTCACGGGAAGCGCCCGGTGGTTCTCAGTCCCCGAGGTAGTCGCGCACGGCCTGCGCGAACTTGTCGCCTCGTTCGGCGAAGCCCGAGAACTGGTCGAACGACGCCGCCGCGGGCGCCAGGAGAACCGTGTCTCCCTCACGCGCCAGTGACGCTGCCGACCGGACCACCTCCGGCATCACCTGCTCAGTCTCGCCGGGCTCCACGACGAGAATCGGCACGTTCGGCGCGTGTCGTCGGAATGCCGCCAGCACGGGCTCGTGATCGACTCCGATCACGACCACCCCGGTGAGACGACCGGCGTGCCGCGACACCACATCGTCGAGCTCGACGCCCTTCAGATCGCCACCCAGAACCCACACCACGGAGTCGTAGGCGCGCAGAGAGGCATCAGCGGCATGCGGATTCGTCGCCTTTGAGTCGTCCACCCAGGCAACTCCTCTCGCTTCGGCGACGAGCTCGATGCGGTGGGCGTCCAGTCGGAAGGACTTCAAGGCATCGTGGATCGTCTCCGCCGAGACGCCGAACGAACGAACCAGAGCGCTCGCCGCGAGAATGTTGGCCACCACATGCGGAGCGGCGAGACCGACCTCACGCAATTCGTCGAGCGTCGTGAGCTCCAGTGCAGCCGTGGCGCGATCGTCCAGGAACGCTCTGTCGCACAGGATGCCGTCCACGATCCCGAAATCGCTGGGCCCGGGTGAATCGAGACCGAACCCGATCGCACGTGCACCCTCCACCACGTCGGCGTCCTCGACCATGCGCAGAGTCGCGGCATCCGCCCTGTTGTAGACGCAGGCGACCTTCGTGTTGTCGTAGACCTTGCCCTTGACGCGCGCGTATTCGGCCATCGAGCCGTGGAAGTCGAGGTGGTCCTCGGCCACATTGAGGCACGCGCTGGAGAACGGGAAGATCTCGCCTCCCGCGTTCCGCCCGAGCCAGTGCAGCTGATAGCTGGAGAGCTCGACGACGAGCACGTCGAAGCCCTGCGGATCGCGCACGGCGTCGAGCACCGGGATCCCGATGTTCCCGCACGGGGCAGCACGCACCCCGTCCGCGACCAGGAGCGTCGCCGTGAGCTGCGTCGTGGTCGTCTTGCCGTTGGTGCCGGTGATGCAGATCCACTCCGCGGGAGGCGTCACCTTGTCACGCACGCGCCATCCGAGCTCAACATCGCTCCAGACCGCGATGCCCTGGGTGTCTGCCCACTCGAGGACGGCGTGATCGGGATGGAACACACCCGACGTGACGACGACGACCTCGGGGTCGAAGGAGGTGACGGCATCCGGAACCGACTCGAGCGGATCGACGACGAGGCGCGCGCCGATGACCTCGAGCAGTCGTGCGCGCTCCTCGTGCAGGGTCTCGGCCGCCACCAGCACGTCGGCGCCCAGCTCGGCGAGCGTGTCGGCGCTCGAGAACGCCGCGACGCCGAGCCCGAGGACGAGGACGCGCAAGTCCCGCCAGTCCGAGCGCCAGCTGGTCAGCTCTGCGAGCCGCTCGGCGCGTGCACCGGGCGGGGTCACGACGTCCTCGACAACCACTCGAGGTAGAACGAGCCGACGCCGGCGGCCACGAGCAGACCGGCGATGATCCAGAAGCGCACGACGACAGTGACCTCCGCCCATCCCTTCAGCTCGAAGTGATGATGGATCGGGCTCATCCGGAAGATGCGTCTGCCGTGCGTCACCTTGAAGTAGGCCCGCTGCAGGATGACGGATCCCGTCTCGATCACGAAAAGGCCGCCGACGAGCACGAGCAGGAGCTCGGTGTGGCTGAGGACGGCCAGCGCCGCCAGCGCGCCGCCCAGTCCGAGCGATCCCGTGTCGCCGAGGAAGATCTGCGCGGGAGACGTATTCCACCAGAGGAATCCGACGAGCGATCCGACGATCGCCGCTGCGACGACCGCGAGATCGAGCGGGTCCCGCACCGTGTAGCACTTGAAGAGGTTGTCGGTGTCGATGGTGTCGCTGAAGCAGGACTGGTTGAACTGCCAGAACCCGATGATGATGTACGACCCGATCGCGAGGATCGACGCCCCCGTGGCGAGCCCGTCGAGACCGTCCGTCACGTTCACGCCGTTCGAGGTGGCGGTCGTGATGAGGTTCACCCAGATCAGGTACAGGATGATGCCGATCACCGGGATGCCACCGATGACCATGAGGTCGATGGGCAGATCCCGGATGAAGGAGATCTGCGTCGAAGCGGGCGTGACGCCCTGCTCGCTGGGGAAGTTGATCGCCAGGATGCCGAAGATCGTCGCGACGATGACCTGCCCGGCCACCTTCGACCATCCGCCGAGGCCCAGGCTGCGCTGTTTGCGCGTCTTCATGAAGTCGTCGACGAACCCGACGATGCCGAGCCCGACCATCATCAGCAGCACGAGGAGCGGGGATGCTGACAGGCCGTCACCGCCGTTGATCAGCACGGCGACGAAGTAGCCCACCAGTGTGGCGAGGATGATGACGATGCCACCCATGGTGGCCGTGCCGCGCTTGGCGTGGTGCGACTGGGGTCCGTCGTCACGGATGAACTGACCCCAGCCCAGCCGATGGAAGATCTTGACGAACACCGGCGTCAAGAAGAGTGAGAAGGCCAAGGAGAGCGCTCCGGCCGTCAGTAGTGCTCTCACGAGAAAAGTTCTCCCAATCGGTCTCCCAGGTGGCGAAGCCCGGCGGAGTTCGACGACTTCACCAGGACGGTGTCACCGTCCGTGAGCAGGTCTCTCAGCAGCTCGAACGCCTCGTCCTGAGTCTCCACGAACTTCGACTCACCGTCCCACGAGCCCTCGTTGATCGTGGAGATGTGCATGCGGCGAGCCCCGGATCCGACGATCACGGCCTGGTCGATGCCGAGCCGCACGATCATGAGGCCTATCCGGTCGTGCTCTGCGCCCGACGCCTCGCCGAGTTCGCTCATCTCGCCGAGCACCGCTATCGCGCGTCCGCCCGGCTCGCGGAGCTGCACGAGCGTCTTCAGCGCTGCCGACATCGAGTCAGGGCTCGCGTTGTAGGCGTCGTTGATCACGGTCACGCCGTTCGCGCCGCCCATGACCTCCATGCGCCAGCGTTCGGCCCGGGTGACCGACTCCAGGCCGGCCACGATGTGGTCGATGCCAACACCGAGCGCGAAGGCAGCGGATGCTGCTGCCAGGGCGTTGGCGACATGGTGCTCGCCGAGCACGCGGAATGACACCGGCGCACTGCTGCCGTCCGGCAGGTGGAGAGCGAACGCGGTGCCGGATCGGCCGGCACGCACATCCGTCGCCCGTACCCGATCCGATGCCTCGTCTCCGTCGAGTCCGAACCACAGGACGTTCGCCTTCGTGATGGCGGCCATCGCGGCGACTCGCGGGTCGTCGGCATTCAGCACAGCGGTGTCGCCGGCGTTCAGATCGGTGACCATCTCGGACTTCGCGCGCTGTGTCGCCTCGATGCCCCCGAACTCGCCGGCGTGGGCAAGGCCGACCTTGAGCACGACACCCACGTCGGGTTTGGCCATGCGGATGAGCCGGGCGATATCGCCCTCTCGGCTCGCGCCCATCTCGGCGACGAGGAACGCCGTCTCTTCCGTCACCTCGAGCATGGTGAGCGGTGCGCCGACCTCGTTGTTGAAGGACGCGCGCGGTGCGACGGTCTCCCCCACCCGCGACAGGATCGCGGACAGCAGGTTCTTGGTCGTCGTCTTGCCGTTGGAACCCGTGATGCCCACGATCCGCAGGCGCCCGCCGACACGAACCTTCGCGATCACGGTGCGGGCGAGATCGCCCAAGGCGTCGACCACGTCCGGCACGACGATCTGCGTCGTCTCCGTGTCGAGCTCGTGGTCCACAACGAGGAGTGCCGCGCCGCGCTCCACGGCCTGCGGAGCGAAGAGATGCCCGTCGGTGAACTCACCGGGCTTCGCGAAGAAGATCCCCCCTGGGGTCACCTCTCGGGAGTCGGTGTACGAGAGGCCGTCGACCACGACATCCTCGATACCCACCGCACCGAGGACGCGGCCGCGCACGGCATCCGCGATCTCACCGATCGTCATGCCGATCACGACAGCCACCCCGCTTCACGCAGAGCGAGCCTCGCGTCGTCACGTGCCGAATAGGGCAAGTGCACTCCTGCAACCTCCTGGTAGTCCTCGTGTCCTGGTCCGGCGTAGAAGACGACGTCGCCCTCGCCGGCATGGGCGATGGCCGCACGGATGGCCGCACGCTGGTCGGCGATCTCCTCGACGTGGGCGTCCGGCACGGCATCCAGCGCACCGGTGATCAGTGCAGCGCGGATGGCCGCTGGGTCTTCGAATCGTGGATGGAAGTCGGTGATGATGACTTCATCCGCTCCCCTGGCCGCAATGGCGCCCATGTCGGCCCGCTTGGTGGCGTCGCGGTCGCCGTCCGCGCCGAACACCATGATGATCTTGCCCGGAGTGACCACACGGAGCGAGGCGAGGGAGCGCTCGAAGGCGTCCGGCGTGTGCCCGTAGTCGACGAAGACGACGGGTCCGCTCTCGCCGGACACGCGTTCGGCGCGGCCGGGGATGTAGGCCTGGATGCCGCCGTCGCGCGACAGCACGTGCCCGATCGCCTCGAGGTCGTATCCGGACTCGACGAGCATGACGATCGACAGGGCCGCATTCGCCGCCATGAAGGAACCGAGGATCGGGATGCTCGTGGTCACCGAACGCCCGTCGGGCCCGAAGAGTGTGAACTCCGTGCTGTCGATGCGCTGCTCACCCAGCTCGAGTCGCCAGTCCGTCTCCGCGCCGGCGACGGTCGACAGGGTCGTCACCGGGATGCGGGATTCCTGGGCAATCCTGCTCCCCCACTCGTCATCGACCGTGACGACTCCGCGTCGCGCGCGATCCGGCGTGAACAGCGCAAGCTTCGCCTCGAAGTACTCGTCCATCGACTCGTAGTCGTCGAGGTGGTCGTGGCTCAGATTCGTGAATCCGACGACGTCGAACACGATCCCGTCGACGCGGTGGCGACTGAGTGCCTGGGCCGAGACCTCGATGGCTGCCGCTCGAACTTCTGCCTCGCGCATGCGTGCCAGCAGACCGTGCAGTTCGCTCGCCTCCGGCGTCGTCAGCGAGCTCGTCACGGCGTCATCGCCGATCCTGCGCTCCGCGGTGGAGCTCAAGCCGGCACGAACACCGAGCTGCGCCAGGATCGCGGTGATCATGTACACGACGCTGGTCTTCCCGTTCGTGCCCGTCACCCCGAACAAGATCGCGGGATTCTCCCCCGTGCGATAGATCCAGGCCGCGACATCGCCGAGAACCGCACGCGGGGCGTCGGTGACGATGACGGGAATGCCCGCGTCGGCGGCAAGCGCGGCGCCGGCGGGATCCGTCAGCACGGCCGTGGCACCTGCCTCAGCGGCACCGGCGGCGAACGATGCCCCGTGCACCCGCGCACCAGGGAGTCCGACATAGAGATCCCCTGGCTCGACTGCCCGCGAGGAGACGGTCACCCCGCTCACTTCGACGGAGTCGACCCGCTCCGACGACTCGAACCCGAAGTCGGCCACCAGCTGCGACAACGACCGGGAAGAGGGATGCTCGGGGCGAAGCAGCGCGCTGCCCGTTCCGGTCACGTGGCTCACTTTCAGTAGGTATCGGGATAGTTCGCTGCCGGCGCCGTCGACGGCTGCACCCGATAGGCCTTGAGCACCTGGCTCATCATCGTCTTGAACAGCGGACCAGCCGCAAGGGACGATGTAATCGTAGTCGGGAAGCCGATGTTGACCGAAACCAGATACTGCGGATCGTCGACCGGAGCGACGCCCATCACCGACACGTAGTAGCTCTTCTGGTACCCGCCGTTGCCGTCGGGTTCCTGGGCGGTTCCGGTCTTCGCTGCCACGAGATAACCCGGGATCTCCGTGTCGGGAAGCGTCGAGATCGGACCACCTTTCAGCACGTTCTCGAGCATGCCCAGGATCTGCTGCGACGTCTTCGCGGAGACCACCCGCTCGCCCTTGGCCGACGGGATGTCCGTCATGGTTCCGTCCGCCTGCTTGCAGCCGTCGACGAGAGTGAGCGGAAGGCGAACACCGCCGTTCGCGAGCGCCTGGTACGCGCTCAGCATCTGGGCCTGAGTGGTCGAGAGGCCCTGTCCGAAGGTCGTCGCGTAGCGGGTCTGCGCATCCCAGGTCGACGGATTCGTGAACTCACCGCTGAGCTCGCCCGGGAAGTTCACGGCCGTCTTGCTTCCGATGCCGAACTTCTTCATGAACTCGTAGCGTTGCTGGTCGTCCATGCTCGTGCCGAGCTCCGACATTCCGACGTTCGACGACTCGGTCAGCACGCCGGTCAGCGTCAGGCGCTGAACCGGGTGATACTCGTTGTCCGCGACGTAGACGCCCTTCTGCGGCGTGAGCGTGTCGGGGACCACCAGGTGGCTTTCCGGTGTTGCCTTGCCCGTGTCCATCAGGGCCGCGGCCGTCAGCGGCTTGAAGATCGAGCCCGGTTCGTACTGGTTCTGGAACATCATCGCGTTCCAGTACTGGAGGGGTGTTCCGTCGAGGTTGTTCGGGTCGGCCGAGGGATACTGCGCCGCCACCCGGATCTTCGCATCCTTGATGCTGACGACGCTGACCATCCCGAACTGGGCTCCGAGCTCCGGCACGACCTTGGCCAGTTGGTCCTGGGCGAACCACTGCAGGTCCGGGTTGATGGTGGTCACGAGCTCGCCGCCGTTCTTGGCGGCCTTCTGCACCTTCGTGCTGCCTGGGATCGTCACGCCGTCCGCACCGACCTGGTACGTCTCCTCGCCGTTCGTTCCAGCGAGGCACGCGTTCTCGCCGTCCTCCAGTCCTGCCTGAGGCACGCCCTCTCCGTTCAGGAACCCCAGGATGTTGCCGGCGACGGCCCCGTTCGGATACACCCTCGTCTGATGGCTCGTCGCGTTGAGCCAGTCGATGTTCAACGCCTGGATCTTCTGATAGGTGGCGGCGTCGACGTTCTTCACGATGGGCGCGTACATCGATTCTTTGTTCTTCGCGAGCGCCGACGCGATAGGTCCGGTGATGTCACTGGACTGCTGACCGGTGATCGCAGCGATCGCCGACGCCGCCTGGTCCAGAGTGACCTTGGACGTCTTCCCGTCCACCGTCATGTCGAATTTCTTGGTCGTGAACTTCGGCGTGGCGATGAAGTCGTAGCGCAGCACGCTCCGTGCGAGAACGGTGCCGTCTGAGGCGACGATGGACCCTCGCGTGCCCTGGATCTCCTGCACGTTGCCGCGCTTCTCGGCCGCTTGGCGATCGAGGGCGTCCGCCCGAACGACCTGCACATCGACAAGGCGCACGACGAACACGATGACGATGGCGAGCACCGCGGCGATGGCGACAACCGTTCGGCGTCGATGGGACTTCGCGGACGTCATGCGGCAAACCTCGCAGGCGGATCAGTGGGTCGAAGGTGCGGGGAGCGCCCCTGTCGTCCACGGTACGGGCGAGTCATCGGCCTGAGCCTGATCCGTGGACGGTGTGCCCGATCCCGCGGCCGATCCGGCCGCTCCGTCGGTGCCGTTCGTGCCCGTCGCCTGGTCGCCGGCTCCACCGGCCGCGCCGTTCTTGCTCTTAGTGGTCTTCGGGGCGTTGACGAGTGGGACATCCTGCGTCAGCGCGTTGGCGACGAGCTGCCCCGTGCCACCCGCCGCAGCCGATGCCGGCGCGGGCGAGCCGATCACCGCTCCATCGGAGAGACGGAGGTACACGGGCGTTCCGTTGTTGACCATCCCCAGCGCCTCGGCGTTCGCTGCCAGGTTCTGCGGCGAGGACAGCGCGTCGACTGTCTCGGACGCCTGCTGGTACTGGCGTGCGAGCCGCGACTTGTCCGCCTGCAGCGACTCGATCTTGTACGCGCCCTGCGAGACGCCGATCGACAGCAGCAGCTGCGTGACGACGACGATCATCACGGTGAGGACGGCGATAGCAGCGTAGAAGAGCTTGGGACGCGATCGACGGGATGCCCGTGGCAGCGCCTCGAGGCGGGGCGCGCCGCGCTCGGCCGGTGTTCGCCTTGTCGCTGGAAGCGACGCGGTCGCCTGGCTCATGTGGTCCCCCTGATGCGTTCCGCCGCACGAAGCCGCACGGGGATCGCGCGCGGATTCCGCGCCCTCTCCTCGTCGTCGGCCAGTTCGGCCCCCCTGGTGAGCAGTTTCAGTTCAGGCCTGTGTTCCGGCAGCTCCACCGGCAACCCCGCCGGTGCCGTGGATGTCGCCTTGGCCTGCAGCGCACGCTTGACGATCCGGTCTTCCAGCGACTGGAAGGACATGACCGCGATCCGTCCGCCGACGCGCAACAGATCGACCGCACGTGGGATCGCACGTTCGAGAACGTCGAGCTCATGGTTCACTTCGATGCGCAGCGCCTGGAAGACGCGTTTCGCCGGATGCCCCGCACGCTGGACGGCCGCAGGCGTCGCATCCTGGATGATCGCCACCAGCTGTCCAGACCGCACGATCGGCGTGGTCGCCCGTGCCCGGACGATGGCTCGCGCGTAACGAGCGGCGAGCTTCTCCTCGCCGTAGTCGAGGAAGATGCGTCGCAGGTCGTTCTCGCTGTACTCCGCGATCACGGTCTCAGCGGTGAGCTCGCTCGTGGCGTCCATTCGCATGTCGAGCGGAGCGTCCTTGGAGTAGGAGAAGCCGCGCTCCACCCGGTCGAGCTGCAGGGACGAGACGCCGAGGTCGAACAGCACGGCGTCGACCGTCCTGTAGCCGAGCGAAGCTGCGGCCTCCGCGATCCCGTCGTACACCGTGTGCACCACCTTCAGCCGCTCGCCGAAGGCTCCGAGCCGCTGCGATGCCAGGCCGATCGCCTCGAGGTCGCGATCGAGCCCCACCACGGTGAGTCCGGGGAAGCGCTGCAGGAATGCCTCGGTGTGCCCGCCGAGCCCGAGAGTGGCGTCGACGAGCACCGCACCGTCGTGTTCGATCGCGGGCGCCAGCAGCTCGACGCAGCGCTCGAGCATCACGGAGAGGTGGATGTCGCGTGGATCGTTTGAATCGACCATGGAACTCGGGGCTCGTAGCCCCTGGCGTCGGATCCCCATCCACACGCCACCTGACACCGGGGAAGGTGAGTCAGGGTGCGGTCTGTGGCTGGGAGTCCGGCGCCAGGCGCTAGAACAGCCCCGGAATCACCTCCTCGGCGGTCTCCGCGAACGACGCCTCGTTCGCCTCGAGGTAGGCATCCCAGGCGGCGGAATCCCAGATCTCCGCGCGGTTGCCTGCACCGATCACGGTGAGATCCCGCTGCAGCCCCGCGTACGTCCGCAGAAGCGGAGGGATCGTCACACGGTGCTGCTTGTCGGGGACCTCGTCGCTTGCTCCGGAGAGGAACACGCGCAGGTAGTCACGAGCCTGCTTGCTCGTGACCGGCGCCTGCCGGATCTTCTCGTTCAGCGACTCGAACTCGCGTCGGGGAAAGACGTAGACGCAGCGTTCCTGGCCCCTTGTCATGACGAGTCCCGATTCGAACTCATCACGGAATTTCGCCGGGAGGATGATGCGCCCCTTCTCGTCGAGCTTCGGGGCGTAGGTGCCAAGAAACATCGGCTCCTCCCCCGTCGTTCTGCGCCGCGAGCCCGCGACACCCTCCACTTTACTCCACATCCATCCACTTGACACGGAAAGATGACGGATCCACAGCGTAGACACCTCCCCCATGCCGCGGAAAGACGCGGAAGTGCGGCAGTGGAGCGTGGTGGAGGAACAGTGAGGACAGTGGCGCGGATGCGCGTGTCACGCCGCCGCCGTGTGCGACAGCACCCTCGGCGCGAAAACTCGTCGCCACGACTCATTCGCGGGCGCCAGTCGTGGGCGTCCGCCGTGGGCGTCAGCGCGCAAGCACTCGAGAAAGGTGCACGAACGCCGATGTGGCCGGCTTCAGCAGAGCGCGGCTTCCCGATGCGTCATCGGCGCAGAAACGGCGGGTCGGGACAGCGGCACGTCCGAAGGGAAGGCCCGGAGCGCATGGACAGAACCGAGGTGACAGGGGCCGGGCAGGAGAGGGCGTCAGGCGGGGAGAAACGAACGGAGGAAGGCAAGAGCAGAAGACGACGATCAACAGTCCGTGATCACGGGCCCAAGAGAAGACAAGGCGTCATCGATTGTCGGCCGACGCCGACCACGCCCCGACGACGGACGAACTAGCGGTCGCCCTCTTGCCGCTTGTCCCACCGCTCGTTCAGCTTGTCCATGAAGCCCGGCTCGGTCGGCTTTGCCGGCGGTTGATCCTGCGGTGCTTCACTGGCTGCGGCGGCAGCGCGCTTGGCCCTGCTGGGTGTGATGGCGAGCAGGACACCGGCGAGCATCAGCACGAAGCCGAGAATCCCGACGATGATCTGCTGGATGAACACCCCGGTCAGCAAAACACCCACGCCGATGACTGCGAGAAGGATGCCGAGAACCACCGCGCGGTAGGTCGGGCGCACGCGCGCTCCGCCGACCTTCGCGACGAAGTCGGCGTCATTCTGATAGAGACTGCGCTCCATCTCATCGAGGAGGCGCTGCTCGTGCTCCGAAAGCGGCATCCTTGTCCCCCTCAGGCTTACGAGAATGACGATGTTGTGACTTCTGATTCTAGTCTTGCTGCCGCAGCTAGGCTAGGCACGTGCCCGAAAGCAACCGACTGATCGACCTCGTGGATGACCGGATCGGACGTTTTCTCGAGTCACGCGAATCCATTGTCTTGTCCATCGCCCCTGAGGTTGGTCCGCTGGCGGCTTTCTCCCGGCAGTTTCTCAGTGGCGGCAAGAGGTTCAGAGCCCTGTTCTGCTACTGGGGCTACCGCGCCGTCCGCGATGCTCGCGACGCGGGGGAATCGGATCGGCTCGACTCCGTCGTCGGAACGGCCGCGGCGTTGGAGCTGTTCCACGCCGCCGCACTCGTGCACGACGACATCATCGACAGCTCGGACACCCGTCGCGGAGCCCCGTCCGCGCATCGCCGATTCGAGGCATTGCACAGAGAGAACGGATGGGAGGGCTCCGCTGCCGACTTCGGCACCGGATCCGCAGTCCTTCTCGGCGACCTGCTGCTCGGCTTCAGCGACGACCTGCTTGCGGAGACTCTGAGCGAAGGAGTCTCCTCCGATCGAGCGAAGGGCGTGCGACGTGAGTTCGGAAGGATGCGCGCGGAGGTCATCGCAGGTCAGTACCTGGACATCCTCGAGGAGAGGTCCTGGCGCACCGGCCGCGAAGAAGATCTTCTCCCCCGCGCGGAACGAGTGATCGTCTTCAAGTCCGCGAAATACAGCGTGCAGGCTCCGCTCGTGTTGGGGGGTCTGCTCGCCGGCGGAACGCTCGGACAGCTCGACACCCTCCGCGAGTTCGGTCTGCCACTCGGCATCGCGTTCCAGCTTCGGGACGATCTCCTCGGCGTCTTCGGCGACTCCGAGGTCACAGGCAAGCCGAGCGGCGACGACCTCCGGGAGGGCAAACGGACCGTGCTCGTCGCTCTCGCGCGCAAGACGCTGCCCTCATCGGCCCGGAATGTACTGGACGAACTCCTCGGCGATCCGGATCTGAACGACGACCAGATCCGCATGCTTCAGAGCACCATCGATTCCTCGGGCGCGACGGCGGAGGTCGAGCGGATGATCAAGCTCAACGTTCAGCGCGCCAACCACGCCCTCGATGACGCACCGCTCGCCGACGCTGCCGTGAACCAGCTTCGGGACCTGACCCGCTCGGTCAGCGATCGAGTCGCTTAGCCGGGTAGGCAGCTGCCGCGGAGTGCCGTCAGGCCAGTGCCTGAGCGACGCGTCGCACTTCGGCCTTGCGTCCGGCCCGCAGGGCGTCGATGGGTGCCGCGCCGAGACTGTCTTCCGTCTCGAGCAGCCACGTCATCGCCTCGTCGTCGCTGAATCCGGCATCCGCGAGCACGATCAGGGTGCCCCGGAGCTCGCTCAGCGGCTCATCGCCGACGATGAAGTCCGCTGGAACCTTCAGCACGCCGTCCGCCCGGCTGCCCAGGAGGTGTTTGTCCTCCAGGAGACGGTGGATGCGTCCGACTCCGACTCCAAGCTGGTCAACCAGCTCGGGAACGGTCAGCCAGGTTCTCTCGTCGCTTCTTACCTCGGATTCGGGACTCGCTTTTGCCACCCGACTAGGGTGCCACGAGGTTCCCCATTTCCGCACTTCGGCGTGCCTCATTCGTTACCGTGTTCTACCGGGGCGCGCACAGGGTCGTCCGTAGACTCGTCGAGTGACCGCGAGCCAGCCCGATCCGATGCTCGGTCGTCTCGTCGACGGCCGGTATCAGGTGCGTTCGCGCATCGCGCGCGGAGGCATGGCGACCGTGTACCTCGCGACCGATCTGCGCCTGGAACGTCGGGTGGCGATCAAGGTCATGCACGGTCATCTGGCCGATGATGCGCAGTTCAAGAACCGGTTCGTGCAGGAGGCGCGCTCGGCTGCCCGGCTTGCACATCCGAACGTGGTCAGCGTGTTCGACCAGGGCCAGGACGCCGACATGGCGTACCTCGTCATGGAGTACCTTCCCGGCATCACCTTGCGAGACCTGCTTCGCGACTACGGCAAGCTCACGCCTGAGCAGACGATCGACATCACCGACGCCGTGCTGTCCGGGCTGGCTGCCGCGCATCGCGCCGGTATCGTGCACCGCGATCTCAAGCCGGAGAACGTGCTCCTCGCCGACGACGGTCGCATCAAGATCGGTGACTTCGGCCTCGCCAGGGCCGTGACCAACAGCACGGGCACGGGACAGGCTCTGCTCGGCACCATCGCGTACCTCTCCCCGGAGCTCGTCACCAGGGGCGTCGCCGACACTCGAAGCGACATCTACGCGCTCGGCATCATGATGTTCGAGATGCTCACCGGCGAACAGCCGTTCAAGGGCGAGCAGCCGATGCAGATCGCGTACCAGCACGCCAACGACGCCGTGCCTGCGCCGAGCACGCTCAGTCCGGACGTCCCGCCCGAGTTGGATGAGCTGGTGCTGTGGGCCACGGCGAAGGATCCGTCCGACCGGCCGGCCGACGCGGGAGTGATGCTGGACCGCCTTCTGCAGGAGGAACGCGAGTTGCGCCTCCCCGACCCCGAGACCGGCGCGCAGCAGACGCTCGTGCTGCCGGGAACAGGGGTGACGGCATCCGAGTCGGACACGCAGCTGATCGCCTCGGCGGCGCAGGTGCGGCCGGAGGCCTCTGCGACGGATGCGGTGGCCGCACTCGCCACGATGACTCGGCGGCGGCGGACCCGCGGATGGTGGCTGCTCGCGCTCGTGCTCGTGCTCGCGGCGGTCGCAGGCGGCACGGGATGGTACTTCGGCGGCGGGCCGGGATCCCAGGTGCAGATCCCCACGGTCAACGGCCTGGCGCTGGATGCCGCCAAGTCCGCGCTGACGACGGCCGGTTTCACCGCGAAGGACGACCAGGTGTATTCGTCGACCGTGCCGACCGGTTCGGTCGTGTCATCCGATCCGGCGCAGGGTGCGAAGGCGCCGAAGGGCTCGGAGGTGACGCTGCACGTGTCGAAGGGCCGGGAGCCCATCACCATCCCTCCTCTCGCCGGGCTGAGCAAGGCGCAGGCGCAGAAGGCGATCACCGGAGTCGGCGCCGTCGTCGGCACCGTCGACGAACAGTTCAACGGTGACGTCGCCAAGGGCACAGTGATCTCGGCGGCCAAGGCGGAGGATGACAAGTCTGATCTCTCGAAGGGCGGCGGCTACTACAAGGGCGAAAAGGTGAACCTGGTGGTGTCCCTCGGTCCGGTGCCTGACGTGACAGGCAAGACGGAGGCGGACGCACAGGCCGCGCTTCAGGCTGTCGGCCTGAAGTCCACCGAGGGCAAGAAGGAGTACAGCGACGACGTCCCGCAGGGGTCCGTGGTGTCGCAGGCTGCGCAGAACCAGGGTGCGGTTCGGCCCGGCGACACGATCGTGCTCGACATCTCGCGCGGACCGCAGCTGTTCCCGGTGCCCGACGTCGTGGGCATGACGAGAGATCAAGCGAAGAAGGCCCTCACCGACGCGGGATTCGTGCCCGACTACAACGCCTACTGGGACGTCATCACCGACAACCTGACGAAGGTGACTGCCACCGATCCGGCCGCGGATTCCGAGCAGCCCAAAGGCGCAACGATCAAACTGACGATCACCGGCTCGTTCTGATCCGAGAAGTGAAACAGTCCGGCCGCTGACCTCGACGACCGTCGACGTCAGCACGCCGCGGACTCAGATCGCGCCGAGCTCCTCGGCGACGAGGAACGCCAGCTCGAGCGACTGCATGTGGTTCAGTCGCGGGTCGCAGAGCGATTCGTAGTGCGTGGCGAGCGTCGCCTCGTCGATGTGCTCCGATCCGCCGAGGCACTCGGTGACATCGTCCCCGGTCAGCTCCACATGGATGCCGCCCGGAATGGTCCCGGCATCGCGGTGTGCCTCGAAGAAGCCCTTCACCTCGTCGACGACGTCCTCGAAACGGCGCGTCTTGTATCCGGTCGGGGTCGTCAGCCCGTTCCCGTGCATCGGATCGGTGACCCAGACCGGTGTCGCGCCGTGACGCTTGATCGCTTCGAGGAGCGGCGGAAGCGCATCCCTGATCGTGCCGGCACCCATGCGGGTGATGAACGTGAGTCTGCCGGGTTCGCGCGCCGGGTCGAGCTTGTCGATGAGGCGGAACATGTCGTCGGGCGTCGTGCTCGGTCCGAGCTTGACCCCGATCGGGTTGCGCACCCGACTCAGGAAGTCGACGTGGGCGCCGTCGATCTGGCGGGTGCGTTCGCCGATCCACACGAAGTGGCCCGAGGTGTTGTACGGAGTCCCCGTGCGGGAGTCGATGCGCGTCATGGCCCGCTCGTAGTCCATGAGGAGAGCCTCGTGGCTGGCGTAGAACTCCACACGCTTGAGTTCGTCGAAGTCCGCACCCGCGGCCTCCATGAACTTGATGGCCCTGTCGATCTCGCGTGCCAGACGCTCGTAGCGCTGATTCGCCGGGTTGGCGGCGAAACCGCGGTTCCAACTGTGCACCTGCCGCAGATCCGCGAAACCGCCCTGCGTGAACGCGCGGATGAGGTTCAGCGTGGACGCCGCAGTGTGGTAGCCCTTGACGAGCCGACGCGGATCCGCCGTGCGCGACTCGACGGTGAAGTCGTAGCCGTTGACCATGTCGCCGCGGTAGGCGGGCAGCGTCACGTCGCCACGCGTCTCGGTGTCGCTGGATCGCGGCTTGGCGAACTGGCCGGCCATGCGACCCATTTTGATGACCGGAACGGATGCGCCGTAGGTGAGCACGACAGCCATCTGCAGCACCGTCTTGACGCGGTTGCGAATCTGATCTGCCGTCGCTCCGGCGAACGTCTCGGCGCAGTCGCCGCCTTGCAGCAGGAACGCACGTCCCTGAGCTGCGGCCGCGAGCCGCTCCTTCAGCTGGTCGACCTCGCCCGCGAACACCAGCGGTGGCAGGCTGGCGAGCTCCTCGGATGCCACGGCAGCGGCATCCGGATCCGGCCACGTCGGCTGCTGCCTTGCTTCGAGCGTTCGCCAGTGGTCGAGACCGGCGATCACGGACTCATCGGCGGGGACGACAGGGTCGGAGTGATCGAGCAGCACAGGCGGGAATTCCACTTCTTGCGGGGCATTGCGCCGGATGTCGGCGCGACATCTCAGCCTACCTGGCGACGCTCGGACGCCGCTCCTTCACCGTCGAGGCGTAGACGTCCACGTACTCCTGACCGCCCAGACGGTGCAGCGAGTAGACGATCTCGTCGGTGATCGACCGCAGGATGAACCGGTCGCCCTCGAGCCCCTCGAATCGGGAGAAGTCGAGCGGATCGCCGAAGACGACTCCCACCCGGCGGATGCGCGGCAGCTTCTTGCCGATCGGCATGATGGCCTGCGTTCCGACCATGACCACAGGGACGACCGGGACGCGCCCCTCGAGGATCATGCGCGCCACCCCGGTGCGGCCGCGGTACAGCTTGCCGTCGGGGCTGCGGGTGCCCTCCGGGTAGATGCCGAGGATCTCCGACCTCGCCAGCACACCGAGTCCGGTGTTCAGCGACGCCTCGGAGGCGGGACCGCCGCCACGGTCGATCGGCAGCTGGCCCGTCGCCTTCATGAACGTCTTCGTGAGCCATCCGGTGAGTCCGCGGCGGGTGAAGTAGTCGCTCTTGGCGAGGAAGGACACGTGTCTGCCGACGACCAGAGGAAGAAAGATGGAATCGATGAACGACAGATGGTTGCTGGCCAGGATGACGGCGCCGTTCTCGGGCACGTTCTCGAGGTTCACGACCCACGGGCGGAAGATCGCACGGAGCGCGGGACCCGCGATCACGTACTTCAACAGCCAGTAGAACACCGTCGGCGCAACCCTTTCTTCGCCATGACCCGGCTTTCGCAACTCGACGCTGCGTGCACGAGAAGCCTAGTGGGTGGCCGCATGCACACGGGCGAGGTCGGCCGCGCCGACGACGCCCGCGTCGTTCACGAGTTCCGCGATGCGGAACTCCGGCTCCGGGTGATAGCCGCGCGCCGGAAGGTTCTCCAGATAGGCCTGACGGATCGGCTCGAGCAGCAGGTCTCCCGCCTGTGCGACGCCTCCGCCGAAGACGAACATCTGCGGGTCGAGCACGGCACCGAGACTCGCGCTCGCCTGGCCGAGCCAGTCGCCGAGCTGACGGAGCGCCGCCAGGGCGCCGGGATCGTGCTCCTGGATGAGCGAGCTGATGTCCGGGCCGTTGAGTGAACCGGTGCGCCGGCGCACGTCGGCGAGCGCTTGTCCGATGCCGCCCTGGTCTGCGAGCTCGTTGGCGTAGCGCTGCAGCGCGCGTCCGGAGCCGTACTGCTCGATGCAACCGCGGGCGCCGCATCCGCAGAGCAGGCCGCCGGGGACCACACGCATGTGTCCGACCTCTGCACCGGCGCCGAACCCGCCGCGGAAGAGGCGATCCTCACTGACGATCGCACCCCCGACTCCGGTTCCGATCGTGAGGATCACCATGTCGCTGACGAGACGGCCGGCGCCGAAACGGAACTCGGCCCAGCCGGCGGCGTTCGCGTCGTTCTCCACGACGACGGGCACGTCGACGCGGGACTCGATCTTCTCGCGCAGCGGCTCGTTGCGCCACGCGATGTTCGGTGCGTAATAGACGGTCGACTGGGCGGCGTCGATGAATCCGGCGGCTGCGACTCCCGCTCCGACCGGGTTCGCGTCGACGCTCAGCCGCGTGATCATCTCGACAACGGCATCCTCGATCGTGGAGGCGTCCTTTGGAGTCGGCACCCGGTCGTCACGGATGATCGTCCCCAGTTCGTCGACCAGGGCTCCGGCGATCTTCGTGCCGCCGATGTCGATTCCGATCGCGTGCACGCCAGACGTCGCCTTTCGCTCGGGGAGTGAGGGGCCGTCAGAGCAGTCGGCCGATGCAGCATAGAGTGTACTGGTTGTATCGGTGCCGAAGGAGCTACCCCCGTGAACCATGCCGAAACGCCTGCAGCCGTGCCTGCGGACCCGAACGCGAACTCCGCAGACCTGCTCGCGGATCGCGCAGCGGAGACACCGGACAAGGTGCTCTTCGCGAAGCCGAGCGGCGACGGCTGGACCGATGTCACAGCAGCCCAGTTCGAGGCTGAGGTGGTCGCCCTGGCCAAGGGCCTTGTCGCAGCGGGGATCGAGCCAGGTGACAAGATCGGGATCATGTGCCGCACGCGGTACGAGTGGTCTCTGATCGACTTCGCCACCTGGTACGCCGGCGCCGTGCTCGTGCCGGTCTACGACACGAGCTCGCCGCTCCAGGTGCAGTGGAACCTGAGCGATTCGGGCGCCATCTCCGTGTTCCTTGAGACGGCGGATCATTTCGCGCGGTTCGACGAGGTCGCCGCCGATCTCCCGGCCGTGCGGAACGTCTGGCAGATCGAGCTCGGCGACCTGGACAAGATCGTCGCGGGCGGCACAGCGATTCCGGACGAGGAGATCGCCAGGCGTCGCAAGCTGGCGAACGCGGACGATCTCGCGACCGTCATCTACACCTCCGGCTCCATGGGCCGCCCGAAGGGCTGCGTCATCACGCATGCGAACTTCGTCGAGTTGTCCAGGAACTCCGCTGTCGCGCTCCACGAGCTCGTCGAGGACCCGCGCGGAGCATCCACTCTGCTCTTCCTGCCGCTGGCTCACGTGTTCGCCCGATTCATCGCTGTGCTCTCCGTGCACGGCGGCGTGCGAGTCGGCCACCAGCCCGACACCCGCAACCTGCTGCCGTCGCTCGGCAGCTTCAAGCCGAGCTTCCTGCTCGCCGTACCCCGCGTCTTCGAGAAGGTCTACAACTCGGCCGAGCAGAACGCGGAGTCGGGGGGCAAGGGCGGGATCTTCCGCAAGGCCGCGCACGTCGCCATCGAATACTCGAAGGCGAAGGAGGCGGGTGGAGCCATCCCGTTCGGGCTCCGGATGCAGTACGCGCTGTACAACCGCCTCGTGTTCTCCAAGCTGCGGGCCGCGATGGGCGGCAATGTGCGTTACGCGGTGTCCGGATCCGCGCCGCTGGGTTCACGACTCGGCCACTTCTTCCACAGCCTGGGCATCAATGTGCTCGAGGGCTACGGCCTGACGGAGACGACCGCGCCCGCCACGGTCAACCTTCCGCAGCGCTCGAAGATCGGCACCGTCGGCGTTCCGCTTCCGGGTGTCTCGATCCGGATCGCCGACGACGGCGAGATCCTCGTCAAGGGTGTCGACGTCTTCAAGGAGTACTGGAAGAACCCGGAGCAGACGGCGGCCTCGTTCGAGGACGGCTGGTTCAAGACCGGCGACCTCGGCAGCCTCGACGACGAGGGATTCCTCACCATCACCGGTCGCAAGAAGGAGATCATCGTCACGGCAGGAGGCAAGAACGTTGCGCCGGCCGTGCTCGAGGATCCCATCCGCGCGAATCCGCTCGTGAGCCAGGTGGTCGTGGTCGGCGATCAGAAGCCGTTCATCGCCTGCCTGATCACGCTCGACACCGAGATGCTGCCGGTGTGGCTGGCGAACAACGGACACGATGCGACACTGTCGCTCGACGTGGCGTCCAAGCATCCCGCGGTGCTCGCCGAGCTGCAGAAGGCGGTCGACGTCGCCAATGCTCAGGTCTCGCGTGCGGAGTCGATCCGCAAGTTCGTGGTGCTGACCACCGACTTCACGGAAGAGAGCGGACACCTCACGCCGAAGCTGAGCATCAAGCGCAACGAGATCCTGAAGGACTTCGCCGGCCAGATCGAGCAGCTGTATTCGACGAACGCGCCGGCGACCGAGGGCTTCTCCCTGCGCTGAGTCATTGCCGGTTCGGGATGTTATGCCCGTCTCGGCAGCTGGCCCCGGCGAATCACGCACAGCCGCGACACTCTCCACGAGGCGGCGGCGTGTACGTCGCGTTCTCAACTACGCGCAATGCCGCCTGCGGTGCGCCGGGCGGGGCACGCTGCAGCTGAAAGCGGAGGCCATTTCTGGCCTCCGCCGCGACGCCAGACCGGCGGGCGTCTCGCCCGCCGGTCTTCGGCGCACAAGACACTTCAGAACCAGGTGCTCTCCCGCACCTTGCGCATCGCCTCGCGGCGGCGCTCCGGCAGCAGCCGCTTGAGGTAGACGATGCCGTCGAGGTGATCCGTCTCGTGCTGCAGCGCCTGTGCGAGCACGCCCGTGCCCTCGACGATGACCTCGTTGCCGTCGAGGTCGATGCCTCGAGCCTTCGCGTAGGTGTGCCGGGGTGTCGGGAACCACAGTCCGGGCACGGAGAGGCATCCCTCGTCGATCTCCTCGACCTCGTCGCCGAGTTCGATGATCTCCGGGTTGATCAGGTAGCCGACGACGCCGTCGACGTCGTAGCTGAATGCCCGCAGGCCCACGCCGATCTGGCAGGCGGCAACGCCAGCGCGACCGTCCAGCTTGACGCTGTCCATGAGGTCGTCGATGAGCGCGCGCACGCCGTTGTCGATCGAATCGATGGGGTCGGAGACCATGCTGAGCACGGGGTCGCCGTAGAGGCGGATGGGGCGTTCGGGCATCCGATCATTGTATTAGGGCATGCCTGACCGTTCCGGGCCACGGCATGCGTCGAACCCCCGAACGGTCAGATGCGCCGAGGACCGGATGCTCGCTCACCGGTTCGCGGGAAGCCCCTCCACCACGAGAGCGGCAAGCACCCTTGCCGCGTGCCTGGTCGCCGGACGCAGCCTGTGGTAGTCGATCGCGGCGCCGGCCGCGAGCCGCGGATCGTACGGGATGCGCACCACGTCGCGGACCCGCGACTGGAAGTGCGCCTCGATCTCCTCGACGTTGACGAGGCTCGTGCCCTGCGTCGCCGTGTTCAACGCGATGATCGCGTTACGCACGAGCTCCTCGTACCCGTTGACCTCGAGCCAGGTGAGCGTCTCGGATGCCAGGCGGGCCTCGTCGACGCTTCCGCCGGACACGATCACGATCGAGTCGGCGCGACGAAGAGTCGGACGCATCACCGAGTGCACGATCCCGGTGCCGCAGTCCGTGAGCACGATCGAGTAGAAGCGCGACGCCAGATCGGCCACCACGTTGTAGTCGTTCTCGTCGAACGCCTCGGACAGCTGCGGATCCGTGTCCGACGCCAGAACATCGAGGCGCGTTACATCCCGCGAGACCAGCGTGGAGAAGTCGGTGTAGCCGGTGATCGATGCCGCGCGGTGCACGACGTCGCGCACCGTGGCATCCGTCTGCCGAGCGACACGTTCCGAGAGGGTGCCACGGTCAGGGTTGGCGTCGATCGCGACGATGCGGTCGTCGCGACGGTCCGCGAGCGCCATGCCGAGCAGAGCTGACACCGTCGTCTTGCCGACGCCGCCCTTCCTGGTGAGGACCGGCACGAACCGTGCGCCGCCCTCCAATGGTCGCTGGATGCGCCGGTCGAGTTCCTTGCGCTCCCGCACCTTGGGCGAGTCCCCGAGGTTGACCACTCCGAACGTGGCCTTGTAGAGCAGGAGGCGTCCGGCGCCCTCCGGTGCCGGACGGCCGAGCCTGCCAGGCACGAGCAGCCGGTCTGCGGTGAGCATCGCGGATGACTCCGGCACGGCGGACACCTCGCCGACGCGGCGGCCACGTCGGGACGGTTGCCACCCTGGCGACACCTCGACTTCGATGTGCGTCGGAAGCGGCGTGCGTCGCGGAGGCAACGGCTCGCGCTGCACCGGATGCGCCGTCACGATGGTGACGGACGCCGTCTGAGTGTGCAGAGGCTTGGCCGGATCGATCGACAGGTCGTCGATGGCGACGGCACTCTCCTCGATCGGCGGATCTTCTCGCGGCGCAGGCGGCAGGTCCACCACCACGTTGATGCTCCCCGATTCGGTGACGACGATGTCGCGGCCTTCGAGGCTGTCCTCATCGGAGACGAGGTCGGTGTCCTCGAGTGCCGATCCGCCTGACGGCTCCGCGTCCTCGTCGTGCGAATCGTCGCCATCGACCTCGCCGACGTCCTTGATGTCGCGGTCCGCCTCACCGCCATCGGTCTCATCGACGGTCGATGCGTCGTCTGGCGCGTTCTCGTCCGGGTTTTCCTTGGTTGCCACCGCTCCCCGTGCGGTTCCGCTCTTCTTGCTGCTTACAGCCACGAGCGCCTCCCCCTGCGTCGAGCCCCCAGTTTAGTGCCGGGCCACACGACCGCAGGGAGAAAACGCTTGCCCCCCAAACGGGTGGTTCTCCGGTCGGACTAGTCCGGCGTCACGACGAGGAGGAGGTCGCCGGCATCCACCTGTTGCGTTCCTGGCACGGCGAGCCTGGCGACGGTTCCGGATACGGGAGAGGCGATCGCCGCCTCCATCTTCATGGCCTCGATGGACGCGACCGGTGTGCCGGCTGTCACGCGATCGCCGACCTGCACCTGGAGCGTGATCACGCCGGAGAACGGCGCAGCCACGTGTCCGGGAATGGAGGCATCCGCCTTCTCTGCAGCCTTGGACTCCACGGTGATGGAGCGATCGCGCACGAAGACCGGGCGCAACTGGCCATTCAACGTGGTCATCACCGTGCGGATGCCCTTGTCATCCGCCTCGCCGATCGCCTCAAGGCCCGCATACAGCTGCACGCCCCGACCGAGCCGGATGACGTGCTCTGTGCCCGACTCGAGGCCGTAGAGGTAGTCGGCGGTGTCGAGCACGGAGACGTCGCCGAACAGCTCCCTGACCTGCTCGAACTGCCGTGCGGGAGCGGGGAAGAGCAGACGGTTCAGCGTGGCGCGGCGAGTGGTCGCGTCACCGGCGAGGCCGTCGCGCTCCTCGGCTGTCAGCGGGGTGACCCCGACACGAACGTCCTTGCCCTCGAGCACCTTGCTGCGGAACGGCTCGGGCCATCCTCCGGGCAGGTCGCCCAGCTCCCCCGCCATGAAGCCGACGACCGAGTCGGGAACGTCGTACTTCTGCGGATTGCGTTCGAACTCGTCAGGATCCGCGTGCACGGCGGCGAGGTGCAGGGCGAGGTCGCCGACCACCTTGGACGACGGGGTGACCTTCGGGATGCGCCCGAGGATGCGGTTGGCGGCCGCGTACATGTCCTCGATGAGTTCGAAGTCCTCGGCCAACCCGAGGGCCTTCGCCTGCTGACGCAGGTTCGAGAGCTGTCCGCCGGGGATCTCGTGCGTGTACACGCGTCCCGTCGGCCCTGGAAGGCCCGACTCGAACGGGGCATAAATGCCCCGGACGGCTGCCCAGTACGGCTCGAGATCCGTGACGTTCCTGAGCTCGATGCCCGTGTCGCGGGCGGTGTGCGCGAGGGCCGCGACGAGAGCGGATGCCGACGGCTGGCTCGTCGTGCCTGCCATCGGTGCGCTCGCGACGTCGACCGCGTCCGCGCCGGCGGCACTCGCCGCGAGCAGAGTCGCGAGCTGGCCGCCGGCCGTGTCGTGCGTGTGCACATGCACGGGCAGGTCGAACCGGTCGCGGAAGGATCGCACGATCAGGGCGGCCGCCTCCGGGCGAAGGAGTCCCGCCATGTCCTTGATGGCCAGCACGTGTGCACCCGCCTCGACGATGCTGTCCGCCAGCCGCAGGTAGTAGTCGAGCGTGTACAGGTTCTCGGCCGGATCCAGCACATCGCCCGTGTAGCAGACCGCGACCTCGGCCACGGCGGTGCCCGTGGTGAGGACCGCGTCGATGGCCGGTCGCATCTGGCTGACATCGTTCAGCGCGTCGAAGATACGGAAGATGTCCACGCCGGTGGCTGCGGCCTCGCGCACGAAGGCATCCGTCACCTCCGTGGGATACGGGGTGTAGCCGACGGTGTTGCGCCCGCGCAGCAGCATCTGGATGTTGATGTTGGGCAACGCCTCGCGGAGTGTCGCGAGACGCTCCCACGGGTCCTCGCCGAGGAACCGGAGCGCGACGTCGTAGGTGGCGCCTCCCCATGCCTCGACCGACAGGAGCTGAGGCGTCAGCCGCGCGACGTACGGCGCGACGGCGGTGAGGTCCTTGGTGCGGACCCTCGTCGCGAGCAACGACTGGTGCGCGTCGCGGAACGTCGTGTCGGTGACCGCGAGCGCGGTCTGCGCCCGCAATTCCTGCGCGAATCCGGCGGGTCCGAGCGTCAACAGCCGCTGGCGGGAGCCGTCCGGCGCAGGGGTGTCGAGGTCGACGGCGGGCAGCTTGGCCGCCGGATCGGCAACCTGCGGACGGGGTCCGTTCGGCTGGTTGACCGTGACATCCACGAGCCAGTTCAGGAGCTTCGTTCCGCGGTCCTTCGACACGCGGCCGCGGAAGAGCTGCGGACGCTCCTCGATGAACGCCGTGCTGAGGTCTCCTGCCACGAACGACGGATCATCGAGCACGGCCTGCAGGAACGGGATGTTCGTGGCGACCCCGCGAATGCGGAACTCGGCCAGCGCGCGGCGTGCGCGGAGGATCGCCGCACCGTAGTCCCGCCCGCGGCAGGTGAGCTTGGCGAGCATCGAGTCGAAGTGCGGGCTGATCTGCGCGCCGGCCGCGACCGTTCCGCCGTCGAGACGGATCCCGCCGCCGCCGGGCGAGCGATACGTCGTGATGGTGCCGGTGTCCGGACGGAAGCCCTGGGTCGGATCCTCCGTGGTGATCCGGCACTGGATGGCCGCGCCGTGCAGCTGGATGGTCTCCTGATGCAGCCCGAGGTCGGCGAGCGTCTCCCCCGCCGCGATGCGCATCTGCGACTGCACGAGGTCGACGTCGGTCACCTCCTCGGTGACCGTGTGCTCGACCTGGATGCGCGGATTCATCTCGATGAAGACGTGCTTGCCTGCGCGCTCCCCCGCAGTGTCGAGCAGGAACTCGACGGTTCCGGCGTTGACGTATCCGATCGAGGAGGCGAATGCGATGGCGTCCCGATAGAGGGACTGACGGATGTCGTCCGGCAGATTCGGCGCCGGCGCGATCTCCAGGACCTTCTGGTGCCGACGCTGCACGGAGCAGTCGCGCTCGAAGAGGTGGACGGTGCGGCCCGTGGCATCCGCCAGCACCTGCACCTCGATGTGGCGCGGACGCAGCACTGCCTGTTCGAGGAACATCGTGGGATCGCCGAAGGCGCTGTCCGCCTCGCGCATGGCCTCCTCGAGGGCTGGCCGCAGCTCCGCGAGCGTGTTGACCCGTCGCATGCCGCGGCCGCCGCCGCCGGCGACCGCCTTGGCGAAGATGGGGAAGCCGACGGCCTCAGCCCCCGCGAGGAGCTCCTCGATGTCGCGCGACGGCGGCGTCGAGGCGAGGACCGGAACGCCGGCCGCGATCGCGTGCTCCTTGGCCGTGACCTTGTTGCCCGCCATGCGGAGCACATCGGCGTTCGGACCGATGAAGGTGATGCCCGCTGCAGCCGCAGCCTCCGCCAGGTCGGGGTTCTCGGAGAGGAATCCGTATCCCGGGTAGATGGCGTCGGCACCCGACTCCTTGGCGACCCTGATGATCTCGTCGACATCCAGGTACGCCCGCACCGGATGCCCCGGCTCGCCGATCTCGTATGCCTCGTCCGCCTTCATCCGGTGCAGGGAGTTGCGGTCCTCGTAGGGGAACACCGCGACCGTCTTCGCACCGAGTTCATACGCGGCTCGGAACGCGCGGATGGCGATCTCCCCGCGGTTGGCCACCAAGATTTTCGTGAACATTAAGGCCTCTCTGGCGGGGCACGCGCCGCTCAGCGAACGGTTAGGTTCTCCAAGACTACTGACGGTAACGTTGCCTCTCGTGCATGTGCTCAGCGTCAGCTCACTCAAGGGCGGTGTCGGAAAGACCACGGTGACCTTGGGGCTCGCCTCGGCGGCATTCGCCAGGGGGCTGCGCACTCTGGTGGTGGATCTCGACCCGCAGTCTGATGTCTCCACAGGCATGGACATCACGATTGCCGGCCACCTCAACGTGGCTGATGTGCTGGCGTCTCCGAAGGAGAAGGTCGTGCGCGCCGCGATCGCGCCGAGCGGATGGACGCGTGGGCATCCCGGCAAGGTCGACGTGATGATCGGCAGCCCGTCCGCGATCAACTTCGACGGACCGCACCCCTCGATTCGGGACATCTGGAAACTCGAAGAGGCTCTCGCGAACGTCGAGCACGACTACGATCTTGTGCTCATCGACTGCGCTCCGTCGCTCAATGCGTTGACGCGAACGGCGTGGGCCGCCAGTGACCGCGTGTCGGTCGTCACGGAGCCCGGCCTGTTCTCCGTCGCGGCCGCGGACCGCGCCCTCCGCGCGATCGAGGAGATCCGCCGCGGACTCTCACCTCGTCTGCAGCCGCTCGGCATCATCGTGAACCGCGCCCGCGTTCAGTCGCTCGAGCACCAGTTCCGCATCAAGGAGCTGCGCGACATGTTCGGCCCGCTCGTGCTCTCCCCGCAACTGCCGGAGCGTACGTCGCTGCAGCAGGCTCAGGGCGCGGCGAAGCCGCTCCACGTGTGGCCTGGCGAGAGCGCACAGGAGATGGCACACAACTTCGACATGCTGCTCGAGCGTGTGCTGCGCACCGCCCGCATGGGCGACTACGCCGAGAACTAGGGCGCCCAGGCGCGGTCCGGCTCGCACGATCACGATCGTCGTGCGGTCTCCGCACTCGTTGGACGTTGGCACGTGGTGACCGACCCCGGAGTGGATCGCTGCCGCACGCCGAAGCTCGTCCGCCGGGCGGAACGTGTTCGATTCGGGCACGATGCGCGCATTCCACGCACACGAACCGCACACTGCGACGTTGCGGGTCGGCTGGGTCCAGTGACCCTGGCATGGCTGCGAAGGCGTGTGCTTTTCGACTCGCTGCACTCGCTCAGGGAGCGGGTCGGTAGGCACGCCCGCTCACGGAACGCGGGTGATCGACGCGCCGCTCCGCGGGTGGCGGCTAGGAGATCTTCTTCGCTGCGCGACGCTGGGCGAGCTCGTCCATCGAGTCGGCGGTCTGCACATCCAGCTCGACGAGACTGGTCTCGACCTCGCGCAACACCTTGCCGACGGCGATCCCGAAGACGCCCTGCCCACGGCCGACGAGATCGATGACCTCGTCGTCGGACGTGCAGAGATAGACGCTGGCACCGTCGCTCATGAGCGTGGTCTGCGCCAGATCGCTGACACCCTCACGACGCAACTGCTCGACGGCGGTGCGGATCTGCTGCAAGGAGATCCCGGTGTCGAGGAGACGTTTGACGAGCTTGAGCACGAGGATGTCGCGGAATCCGTAGAGACGCTGCGATCCGCTGCCGGCTGCACCGCGAACGGTGGGCTCGACGAGTCCGGTACGAGCCCAGTAGTCGAGCTGCCGATAGCTGATGCCGGCAGCCCGCGCGGCGACCGCGCCACGGTAGCCGGTCACGTCGTCCATCTCGGGAAGCCCGTCGGTGAAGAGGAACCCGAGGTCGTAGCGAGCGTCGTCGTTCCGACGAACTTCGGTCATGCGCTGTCCCTCTCACCCCGGATACGTCGTCTCAGCGGCGTACCTTCAACGGTAACCGTGCCTGCGGAGGCGAGCAACGACATCCGGTCGAACACGTCGGCGTGTCGTGGTCGCTTCGCCGTCACTGCGTCAGGCGCGCGAGAGCGGCTCGCACGATGCCGGATCGCACGGTCTCCAGATCGTCGGCGAGTTCGCGGCCGAGTTCTCCTGCGCGGGCACGCGCGCTCGTGTCGGAACGCCTCGCGACGGGCGCCAGCGCAGTCTGGATCAGGCCGATGTCCCGCTCCGCCGAAGCCCGCAGACCGCGCAGGTGACGCGGCTCGATTCCGCTGCGGTGCAGTTCGACGAGGGCCTTGAGGACCGTGAGCTGATCCTCTCCGTAGACGTCGGCGGGGACGATCAGGGAGGAGGCGATGGCCTCTTGCAGAAGAGCGGGAGAGGCATCCGCTTCGTTCAGCAGTTCGTCCCTGCTGAAACGATGGCCGGTGGAGAGAATGGTCGGCCTCGTCGGGCCCGTCGCGCCCGGGATGATCGGTGTGCGCCCGGCGTCCTGCTCGGCGAGATAGCCGCGGATCACCTTGAGCGGCAGATAGTGGTCGCGCTGCAGGGTGAGGATCGTGCGCAGCCGCTCGACGTCTTCTGCGCAGAACTTGCGGTAGCCGGACGCCGTTCGCGCAGGCGTGACGAGTCCCTGCTCTTCCAGGAACCGCAGCTTGGACGGCGCGAGATCCGGGAAGTCCGGCGTCAGCTGCGCCAGCACCTGACCGATGCCGAGGAGCGGTCCACGGGCAGCCGCGGATTCGCGCGCCTGGGTGGACTCGGGGGACATCAGGCCGACGCTGACGCGTCCAGATCGGGGCGGGCGGCGTAGAACGTGAGCCTGAACTTGCCGATCTGCACCTCGGCGCCGTCGCTCAGGATGGCGCTCTCCACACGGACACCGTCGAAATACGTGCCGTTGAGCGAACCGAGGTCCTTGACCTCGAACACGTTGCCGTGGCGGATGAACTCCGCATGCCGCCGCGAGACCGTCACGTCGTCGAGGAAGATGTCGGCATCGGGATGCCGGCCGGCCGTCGTGATGTCCGCGTCGAGGAGGAACCTGGCACCCGTGTTGGGGCCTCGCCGCACGATCAAGAGGGCCGATCCGCTCGGTAATGCGCCGATCGCTTCACGCTCTTCGGGAGTGACTCCAGCCGCTTGCGCGTTCATCGCTGCGGCGAATTCCTCGCCGAAGCCCGCGGTCGTGTCGTCTCCCCCGGCTCGCTGCGCTTCGCGTTTCGGGTCGTTCTGCTCAGCCACCGTCGACCTCCTCTCCGGAAAGCGTATCGGATGCCGCGCCATCGTTGGCAGGTGCGCGCCGCACCACCCGGACGGTTTCGCGAACATAGAGGATGCCGGCCCACCAGTACAGGAAAGCGCCCCACAGCGCTATCGCCCACCCGACCGGCTGAGACGCCCACGAGATCTCATGGAACGCCTCGCCCAGCATCAGCACGGGGAGCGCCACGAGGAGGGCGAAGGTCGCCACCTTGCCCAGGTGATGCACCGGGAGCGGACCGTATCCGTGGTTCGCTAGCACGATGCCGAGGATGAGGAGCATCACGTCCCTGGCGATGATCGCGATCACGAGCCACCACGGCAGCAGATCCCGCCAGGCAAGTCCGATCAGGGCAGCGAAGATGTACAGACGATCCGCGGCAGGGTCGAGCAACTGGCCGAGGCGCGACACCTGTCCGAGTCGTCGCGCCAGATATCCGTCGAAGAAGTCCGTGACGCTGGCGATGATGAGCACCACGAGCGCCCATGCATCCCACGCGACGATGACGAACCACAGGAAGACCGGGACCAGCGCGAGCCGGAAGAAGCTCAGCAGATTGGGGACGGTCAGCACGCGAGAGGAGACCGTGCTGGATGCCTGTGCCACGCCTCGCAATCTTAGGCTGCCCAGGCGATCATCGCTGACGGCCCTCGCTGGGGTGACGGCATCGTGGAGGCTGCCACGCCGCGCACGCATTCCGTCGTCGTTCCGTGTTCGGGCTCGCCCCGGCTGCGCGGGGTCGGAGGTCCGCGGCCCTAGAATCCGAAGCATGTCCCCCGTGATCGTGTGCCTGTGGATCCTCGTCGCCATCTGCGTCGTGACGTGGGTGCTGTCGTTGCTCACGAAGGAGTACTCCTGGGTCGACCGCATCTGGTCGCTGGTTCCCGTCGCGTACGTGTGGGTCTACGCCGTCGCCGCGGGAATGGCGGATGTGCGGCTGGACGTGATGGCCGCGCTCGTGACGCTGTGGGGGGCGCGGCTCACCTTCAACTTCGCCCGGAAGGGCGGTTACGCGCCGGGCGGTGAGGACTATCGCTGGGCGTTCCTCCGCTCGAGGATCGCCGGCTGGAAATGGTTCCTCTTCAACCTCTTCTTCATCGTGATCTACCAGAACGTGCTGCTCTTCCTGATCTCGCTGCCCGCGTGGACCGCGTACCAGCACCGCACGCCGTTCACGGTGCTGGACGTCGTCGCCGTCGTCGTGTTCCTCGCGTTCCTCACCGGCGAGACCGTCGCCGACCAGCAGCAGTGGGACTTCCACCGCTGGAAGGCTGCGGAAGTCGCCGCGGGGCGCGAGCCGTATCCGCGGTTCCTGCAGTCTGGCCTGTTCCGCTTCTCGCGGCATCCCAACTTCTTCTTCGAGCAGGCGCAATGGTGGGTGATCTTCTTCTTCGGGGCGATCGCCGCCGGATCCGTGCTGCAGTGGACAGTGCTCGGCGCGGTGCTCCTCACCGTGCTGTTCATCGGCTCGACCGTGTTCACGGAGAGCATCTCGCGCACCCGGTATCCGGAGTACGCGCAGTATCAGGCGACGACCTCGCCGATCGTCCCCTGGTTGCCGCGAAGGTCCACGGCGGAGGCCGCCGCCCGCTGATCCAGATCAGCGCCCGTCGGCTCGGCGCCGCCCGATCCTCGACCCGCGCCGAGCCTCGCCACGGTGTCGCTCGCCGGGATTAACGTGGAACGCATGTCGTGCATCCGGTTCAACACTCCTGCCCAGCGTGATGCGATGCGGCGCGCTGCGCCCACCATGCTGACGGCGGAGGAGGCCGCCGCGCTGCATCCCATGCCGCAGCTGACGGAGAGCAAGATCCGCCGGCTGCGGCTGCTCGCCCGGCACGACAATCCGAAGATCCGCGAGAGTGTGGCGAGCAGCTACAACACGCCGGCCGACCTCTTCGCGACCCTGGCGCATGACCCGGACGCCGGAGTGCGCGGCTGCGTCGCACGCAACGAGGCGACCCCGTGCGACGTGCTCAGAGAACTCGCCGGCGACACGTCCGAGACCGTGCGCGGCTGGGTCGCCGTCAACTACTTCGTGCCCGATGACGCCATGGAGCGACTGGCACAGGACGAGAGCGCGACGGTGCGTGCGCTCGTGAGGTGGAAGGCGTCGCTCGCCGAGGACGCGTCCGTCTCCTGAGGCGGCACTGTCTGGTCTTCGGGCGCGTGAGGCTGGTTTCGACGGGCTCAACCAGCGGTGTCTTCGAGTGCGTCGAGCGCTCGGAGAAGGCGTCCGGGAGAGGCGGTGGACGCGCCGAGGGCGGTCACGCGATCCGCGAGTCCCCGGTCCGCGGTGACGACGATCGCCTGATCCGGACGTGACAGCGATGCCACGTGGTCGACGATCGCGGAGTCTCCGTCGGTCTCGGCGCGCACGACGGTGACGGAATTCGGATGCTCGTGATCGGGCATCCGCTTCGCCTCGCCTTCCAGCACCACCACGACGCGCGGCCACCACCTGTCGTGCGGCAGCCCGAGAACATCGGAGGGCCAGCCCGCCTCGTCCAGAGCGGACAGCCGGTCCAGCAGCCGTGCAGCGGCCCCCGCGCGGTCGCGCCACCAGCCGTCTGGACGGGAGCCGACGACGTTCGCGGCGTCGACGACGACGACGGGATCGCGATCCAGGTCGGTGCGCAGCACGGGCCAGCGCGCGGCGAAGCCGGGGTGCAGGGGCAACGTGGCGACGTCGTCAACGGGAACCCATCGCACTTCGATGCTCTCGGCGTCGCCGATCACCGGCTCGAAGAATTCCGTGGTTGCGGCGACCACCGTGGAGTAGGACCACCAGCCGAGGTCCAGCAGAGAGAGGAAGCGCGGCCTCACCGACCGCTCCGGCACTCCCGCTTCCTCGGATGCCTCGCGCACGGCACCCTGCTGGGCGCTCTCACCCTCGTGGCGCGCACCGCCCGGCAGACCCCAGGTGCCGCCGAAATGGCTCCACTCCGCGCGATGCTGCAGCAGCACCCCGGCTTCGGGATGCGCGACCAGCAGTCCGGCAGCGCCGAACGTGCCCCAGAACCGACGGCCGTCCGGACCGTTCACCCATCCGTCACCGCTGCCGAGCGGACGCCTTTCCAGCGCCATGCGCTCAGGCCGCGGTTCCCGTGCGAGCGGATGCGCGGCCGCCGTGCTCGAGACGAGTGTGGGATCGTTGCCGCGGCTGGCTCATCGCTCCAGTCTTCCAGCCGCGCAAAGCCGATGGGGAATCGAGCGACCGATTGTGCCGAACGATGTCGCACCGATCGGCTCAGCCCGCCTTCTTCCGTGTGCTCCGAGTCGCGTGTTCGCCGGTGTCCTTCGCGCTCGCCTTCGAACGGCCGGACTTCCCGGTGGACGCCGTGCTCTTCTTCCCGCCTCTGCCGGTCTCGCCCCTGCTCTTCTCGACGCTGCGCCGAAGAGCCTCCATGAGGTCGAGCACCTCGCCCTTCTCCCCCTCGGACTCCTCCCCGAAGGTCGCCTCGGTGTCGATGGTGTCGCCCTGCTCGAGCTTGGCGTCGATCAGCTTCTGGAGCTGGATCTGGTAGTCGTCGTCGTACTTTTCCGGCTCGAAGTCGCTCTCGTAGCTGGCGACGAGCTTCGACGACATGTCGAGCTCCTTGTCGGTGATCCGCACGGTCTCGGAGAGGCTCGAGAACTCCGGCTGCCGCACCTCGTCGGCCCAGAGCAGACCCTGCAGCATGAGGATGCCGTCGCGCACTCGAAGGGCGCCGAGCCGCGTCTTCTGCCGCAGAGCGAACTTCACGATGGCCGTGCGATTCGTGGCCTCCAGTGTCTGCCGGAGGAGCACGTAGGCCTTGGTGGAACGCGAATCCGGTTCGAGGAAGTAGCTGCGCTCGAACATGATCGGATCGACCTGATCGTCCGGGACGAACTCGACCACTTCGATGTCGTTGCTGCGCTCTTCCGGCAGCGCCTTCAGATCCTCGTCGGTCAGCACGACAGTCTGATCGCCGGCGTCGTAGGCCTTCACGATGTGTTCGTACGGCACGATCTCCCCGTCGATCTCGCAACGACGCTGGTAGCGGATCCGCCCGCCGTCCTTGTCGTGCACCTGGTGCAACGACACGTCGTGGTCTTCCGTCGCGCTGTAGATCTTCACCGGCACGTTGACCAGTCCGAAGGCGATGACGCGCTTGCCGATGGCTCGCATACCATCTATTGCACAGCCCGCGACGCGGTTCGACAAGCCTCGGCGATCCTGGCGGACCCGGCGCGCGACTGGATCACTGCAGCGGGACGCCGATCCGTCAACCCGTGCTGCAGCCGAGAGCGCAGCGTAACGTCGAGCGCATGGGGGCTAAGAGCACCGCGGGCAAGGGCACCGCGGGCGGCACTGTGTCATCGGGTGCCGGCACGAAGAACACGCAGGTGGTGGAGGTCGACGGGCATCGGATCCGGCTCACGAACCTCGACAAGGTGCTGTATCCGGCCACCGGCACCACGAAGGGCGACTTGCTGTCTTACTACGCGCGGATCGCCGACCACCTGATCGAGCATGCACACGGCCGCCCCGCCACGCGCAAGCGATGGGTGAACGGCGTGGGGACGGCGGAGCATCCGGAGCAGCCGTTCTTCCAGAAGAATCTGGACGAGGGGACGCCGGACTGGGTGCCACGGGTCAGCATTCAGCACAGCGATCACGTGAACGTGTACCCGCTCGTGAACGAGCCCGCGGTGCTGACCTGGCTGGGGCAGATCGCGGCGCTGGAGATCCACGTGCCGCAGTGGCAGGCGGGTCCGCGGGGCGCCAGACACAACCCCGATCGCCTCGTGCTCGATCTGGACCCCGGTGAAGGGGTGGGGCTGCGGGAGTGTGCGGACGTGGCCGGATGGGCCAGAGACATCCTGTCGGACATGGGGCTGGACCCCGTGCCCGTGACGAGCGGGAGCAAGGGCATCCACCTCTACGCCAGGCTCGACGGCAAGCAGACTTCCGACCAGGCGTCGCAGGTGGCGCATGAGTTGGCCCGCGCGCTCGAGGCCGACCATCGCGGCGAGGTGATCAGCACCATGAAGCGGGTCGATCGCGCAGGCAAGGTGTTCATCGACTGGAGCCAGAACAATTCCAACAAGACGACGATTGCACCGTATTCACTGCGCGGGCGCGCACATCCGACCGTCGCGACACCTCGAACCTGGCGCGAGCTCGCCTCACCGAAGCTGCGCCAGCTCGGGTACGAGGAGGTGCTCGAGCGCGTCGCGAAGAAGGGCGATCCGCTGTCCGATGCCCGTCCGCACTCGATCGACGACCCAGGGGCGGCCTCCACGGGTGCTCCGCGGAGGCCCGAAAGAGATCGGCTGACGGTGTACCGCAGCAAGCGGGATGCCGCAAAGACGCCGGAGCCGGTGCCGGCCGGGTCGCCGTCGACGACCTCCGGACGCTCGTTCGTCATCCAGAAGCACGCCGCCAGGCGGCTGCACTACGACTTCCGCTTGGAACGCGACGGCGTGCTGGTCAGCTGGGCGCTTCCCAAGGGCGTGCCGACGGACACGAAGTCGAACCACCTCGCGGTGCACGTCGAGGATCATCCGCTGGACTACGGCGGATTCCACGGTGACATTCCGCACGGGGAATACGGTGCAGGACACGTGGAGATCTGGGACTCGGGCGTCTACGACCTGGAGAAGTGGCGGGAGGGCGAGGAGGTCATCGTCACGCTGCATCCGTCACGCGACGGCGGGCTCGGCGGACAGCCGGTGAAGGTCGCGCTCATCCACACGGGGAAGTCCGGTGCCGGCGGTTCGGGTGACGACAAGAATTGGCTGATCCATCGCATGGTCGCGGATCGCGTGCACAAGGACTACTCCCCCATGCTCGCCACGCTCGGCACCCAGCCGCAGCTCGAGCACGACGAAGAACGGTGGGCGTTCGAGGACAAGTGGGACGGCATCCGTGCCATCGCCTACGTGAAGGACGGCACCGTGCGACTCGTGACCCGCAACGGCAACGATGTGACGGCGCAGTATCCCGAGCTGACCGCGATCGCGGACGCCGCCCGCTCCTCAGCCGTGCTCGACGGCGAGATCGTCGCCCTCGAGGACGGACATCCCGACTTCGGACTGCTCCAGCAGCGGATGAACCTGCAGAACGAAGCCGAGATCTCACGCGTGGCGACCCGCGTGCCTGTGCGTTACTACGTGTTCGACATCCTGGAGCTCGACGGACACGACATCACCGGCGAGGAGTACGACGTGCGCCGCGCCGCACTCGAGCACGTCGTCACCGACCGGCATCGCGGCGTGCTCCAGGTGCCGGACACCGTCGACGGGCCCATCGGTGCGGCGATGAAGCAGAGCCGCGCAGCCGGATACGAAGGCATCGTCGCGAAGGACCGCCGGTCCACCTACGCCGCAGGACGGCGGTCCACCTCCTGGATCAAGGTGAAGCACCATGCCACCCAGGAGGTCGTCGTCGGCGGATGGAAGCCGGGCGAGGGCCGTCGCGAAGACGGAGTCGGATCGCTGCTGCTGGGCATCCCGCACGGGGATGCCCTCGCCTACGTCGGCAAGGTGGGAACCGGATTCGACGACGAAGAGCTGGACGAGATCGCCGAGCGGCTCGCCGGTGTCGCGAGCGACTCGGATCCGTTCGACGACATTCCGGCCGCCGACGCCCGCGGCGTGCGGTGGGTCGAACCCGTGTTCGTCGGCGAGGTGGAATTCGCGGAATGGACGAAGGGCGGCCGGCTTCGTCAGCCCTCGTGGCGCGGATGGCGCACCGACAAGGATCCGAAGGACGTCGTGCGCGAGAGCCCGTGACGCGACGACCACGTACGACCGCATGTCGCGCGCGAGTGCTTCGTGTCCGGTCGGTCCTCGGTCCGCCCGCAGCGATGCTCCGACGACGCAGAGCAGAAGAGGCGGGAGCAGGAGGATCTACGACCGCGGGTCAGGCGCCGGGCTGCGCCCGGACCGCTTCGCCTGCTGCTGCGCGTTCGTCGGCCTCGAGCGCCTCGTTGACGAGACCGCGGACGATCGACTCCCAGTCGGAGCCCTCGTAGTCCGTCTCGGTCTGTCCGGCGATGACACCGCCGTATACCGGCTCGTGCTCCTCGCCCTCCGCGGACATGACCGTCAGCGATCCGATCGTGCGCCCGTCGTCCGAGCGAACGGCCCAGTCCTCCGGACCGAGGCGGTGGATGACGTAACCGGCACCGCGATGTTCGAAGTGCACGGTGTCGTTCTCGAGGATGGACGCGATCATCGCTGGGTTATAGGCCAAAAAGAGTGGATGGGGTGGCCGTTTTGCCGCGTGTTTGTGCGGTGAGATGGGGATCGTTATGGTCCGCGACGCTTAGTCGTGGACCTTCCATTGAATTCGATCGCGTGCG
>NZ_JBTOLK010000001.1:2365701-2400274 GCF_054551755.1 Rathayibacter sp. CAU 1779 | reverse complement strand
CGCGGGGGCCCCACCCCCGCACACCGCAGTCGGCTTGACGAGGGCCAACGACCGGCGCCGGCACAGCCGCCGCCTCCACGAGCGGCCCACCTCCAACCGTGGGCGCGGGCGCCCAACCCGCGCACCGCAGTCGGCTTGACGAGGGCCAACGACCGGCGCCGGCACAGCCGCCGCCTCCACGAGCGGCCCACCTCCAACCGTGGGCGCGGGCGCCCAACCCGCGCACCGCAGTCGGCTTGACGAGACCCCAACGCACGGCGCCGGCACAGCCTCCGTGCGTGTCTGAAAACAGGCAGGATCGCGCTCTCGCCCCGAAAACAGGAGCACTTGGCCTGTTTTCGGTCGCTTCTCCTGTTTTCAGGTCTCAGCCGTGTCAGCGGGGCCGGCGGCGGCCGAGCACGACGGCGCCGATGATCAGCAGTACGCCGACGACGAGCACGATCGGTCCGACGGTCGCCCACAGAGTCGACCCGCTCATCGCCGACCCGCCCAGCACGTTCAGGCCCTGCAGCATCCACACCAGCCCGATGATGCCGACGATCACACCGACGACGAGCAACGGCCACATGCGTTTCACGGGGCCACCCTACGCCCGGCGCCGCAGCTCGGACCCTGGCATCACCAGGTCGGGAGCCCGTCTGTCAAGGGGCTCCATCAACGCGCTTCGCGGCGGTGGGATCGTCGGACTCCAGTCGTGACGACGGAGGGTGCGAGCGGATCGCGCCGCTCGCACCCTCCGCCACGTGACCGAACGGATCGTCGGCCGGCCGTCTGTGCCTCAGTAACGCAGGCCGTGCCCGAAACGGAACGTCGGGTTCTCCGTGTCGAACGCGACGTCGGAGCGGCTGGCGCGCACGGCATCCATCGACCTGGGCAGATCGAACGGAAGCGAGCCCTGCGGCGAGCGCTCACCGAACAGCACACGGAGCACCGCCCCGTCGCTCGCACCGTAGTCCGCGAGGACCGCACGCGCCGACTCTTCAAGGCCGCCGAGCACGGCCGGCCGATCGAGATAGATGTCGATGACGGTCGGCACGGTGTTCGCGATGGTCGTCAGACGGTCGTGCTCCTCCGCGGGGAACTCGAGCGATCCGGAATGGAACAGGTCGGAGAATCCGCCCTTGTCGCTCGGTTCGAAGGGCGCCTTGATGCGCAGGATCGCGGCATCCGCCTCCTGGGGCGTCGCGACGACGGTGGCGTACGCGGCGAGCGCGCTCGCCTCGACGCCCTCCGCGTACACCTTGAGATCGCGCGAGAGCGGCAGCAGGGCATCCGTGTTCGTGAGGAGCGTGAGCGAGTCGCTCTGCGCATCCAGGCCCTCCGCCACGAAGTCGGCGCGTCCGACGACGGCCTCCGCCCGGTCCTCGTCGACGAAGGGCTCGTCGAAGAGGCCGAGAACGAACTTCTCGCGCAGCAGGCGGCGCACCGAGACGTCGAGACGCTCCTCCGTGACACGACCCTCTGCCACGAGGTCCAGGAGCACGTCGGTGCACAGCTCGCCGCCGAACTGGTCGATGCCGGCGTCCAGGGCTTTGAGCATGCGCTCAGGACGGCTGAGCTGCTCGACACCCCAGGCCCTTGCCGGCATGTCGGCTCCGAAGACCGTCACGTCGGTGAGCAGGCCCCAGTCGGTGCAGACGATGCCGTCGAATCCGAGCTCGTCGCGCAGCAGGTCGGTGATGACTCCCTTGTTGAAGCCGAACCCGACCTCCTCCCAGTCCGTGCCGACCGGCATGCCGTAGTACGGCATCATTTGCGTCGCGCCGGCTCCGATGGCCGCGATGAACGGCTTCAGGTGGTACTCCCTGGCATCGCCCGGATACACCTGCTCGCGACCCCACGCGAAGTGCGGGTCTTCGCCGTCCTTCTGCGGTCCGCCGCCCGGGAAGTGCTTGACCATCGTGGCCACCGACTCGGTGCCGAACGCGTCTCCCTGGAATCCGCGGATGTAACCCACGACGAGCCGGGACGTGAGGTCGGCATCCTCACCGAACGTGCCGGCGATGCGCGACCAGCGCGGCTCGGTGGCCAGGTCGATCTGCGGATGCAGCGCCACCCGCAGTCCGACGGCCAGGTATTCCTGCCGCGCCACCTCCGCGAAACGCTCGAGGCGCTCCGGTGAGCCGATCGCGGCGAAGCCCAGTGTCTCCGGCCACTGCGAGAACGGACCCGACATCATCGACGTGAGCGGGTTGTCGCTGAACGCATGGCGCGGATCGGTGGAGAACGTGATCGGGATGCCCAGCGGCGCCTCGAGCGCGACCCGTTGCACCGCGTTGTGCCACGCGGCGAACTCGCGTCCTCCTGGCGCCGCCCCGAGGAGGTTGAAGTGGTTCATGCGCCGGTTGCGCACCATGGCGAGCGCCGAAGGCAGCCCGAACGTCGGGTTGCCGACGGCGGGATCACCGAACGACACCATGGTGTGGAACAGCATGCCCGCCTTGTCGGCGGCGTCCATGCGCGCGAGAAGGTCGTTCACCCGCTGGTCGACGGCGAGCGCGGCGTCCTGGTAGGGGAAGCGCACGTCGCGCAGGGTTTCGTTGGTCATTGCTTTCCTTCTGTGTGTTGCGCCGGTCGTTCTGCCGACGGTACGAGCTTTCGCCGAGAGTGCGACGAGCGGATGCCGCAGGCGGCGGGCCGGGCGCCCGTCGCCTGCGGACGCTCACTTGCTGGACTTGATGAACCAGACGCAGAACGCGCCGAGCACGCTGAGCACGATGCCGACGGGGAACAGTCCGCCGTATCCGAAAGTCAGTGCGATAGCACCGCCCACGGCGGGCGCGACGGTCTGCGGAAGCGTCGCCGCGATGTTCACGACTCCGAGATCCTTCGCGAAGGACTTGGCGGACGGCAGCACCTGGGTCATCAACGCCTGGTCGACGGCGCCGAACATGCCGAAACCGAGCCCGAGTACGAAGGTCATGATCATCCACGAGGTGAGCGTCGGCCAGGCCCACGGCAGCACGAGCGCCACCGCCATCACGATCGACGACGCGAACACGAACGGCTTCCGACGGCCGAGCTTGTCGGAGATGGGACCGGAGATCACCATCATCGGCACCATTCCGGCGATGCTGATGAGTCCGAGCACGGGGATGACCGCTTCCGGCGTCTTCACGTGCAAATAGTTCTGCAGGATGTAGAGCTGGAACTGGGTCACGGCGAAGTACCCCGTGTAGAGGAGCAGGCGCCCTGTGAAGGCCCAGAAGAAGTCGGGGTGCTTGATCGGGTTGACCCAGAACGTCTTGACGAAGTCCATGAATTTGAACGGTTCCGGCGTGATGTTGGTGCTCGAGTAGTCCGGGTTGAACACGCAGAACAGCGTGAGCATCAGGATCGAGAACACTGCGAAGAAGATGTATCCGACAGAGATGCTGTTGAAGAAGACGGACCCGATGATCTGTCCGCCGAGCGCACCGACCATCGTGCCGACCCCGACCAACGCCGAGAACGTTCCCCGTCGCTTCAGCGGAACGCGGTCGGGCATCACGGCGCTCAGCGGACCCTGGGCGAAGTTGAAGCTGATCTGCACCAGGGGCCAGACGATCGCGATGGCCCAGATCGAATGCGAGAAGGCGAGTCCCACGAGCGAGAGAGCGCCGGCCAGTCCGCCGAGGACGATCCAGGGCGCGCGCCGGCCGAACCGCGACCGGGTGCGGTCGGAGATCTGACCCGCCACAGGCTGCGCGACGAGCGCCGCGAATGCGCCGATCGTGGCGATGATGGTCAGGTTCGCCAGTCCCTGAGCCTTGTCGATGAGCTGCACCTGCTGGGGAAGCAGGATGCTCGGCACCGACCCCCACACGATGAAGATGCCGAGATTGGCGGGAATGCTCCACCAGAGCAGACGGCGGACACCCTTGATCGGTGTGGGCGGGTCGTCCTCACCGGTGGCGGTGGCGATGAACGTGGTCTCGGTGATCGGCGCCGCTTCGGGTGCGGCCGGTTGTGACGACATTGTCATGGCTGGTCCTTGAGGGTTCGGGTGACACGAATTCGGATCCGCCCGGCATGCATGTCGGCGAGCGGATACGGCACGCTAACACAGGAAACCGGCAGGAGTGCCGGTTTTGTCACGAAAACCTGCAAATGTGCCGATTTTCGGCTCGCGGTGCCCGGATCGGCCCGCGCGGACGGGCACAATGGTGGGGATGTCAACGATGGAACAGGGCTACGCGAGCGGTCGCGCACGCCGCGAACGGATCATCCAGGTGGCCACCGAGCTCTTCGGCCGCGTGGGGTTCAACGGCGCGACGATGCTGGAGATCGCCGCCGAATGCGGCATCTCCCGCGCAGGGCTTTCGCACCACTTCCCCACCAAGGAATCGCTCCTGGAAGCCGTGCTGGAGGAACGCGACCGCGAGGACCGCGAGCGCTTCAGGCGCAATGGATCCGGCGGTTCCGACGGCCTCGGCATCCTGCGCGGCATGGTCGCCTTGGCCGCTCACAACACCGCCGTCCCCGGCCTCATCGGCCTCTACGCCGTGCTCTCGGCCGAGGCGGGCGAGGCATCGCATCCGGCGCACCAGTACTTCATCGAGCGTTACGAGCGCATCCGCTCCGGTACGGCACGCGCGCTCCGGCGAGCAAAGGACGCCGGCCACCTCGTCGACGACGTCGACGTCGACGCGACGGCGATCGAGCTCACCGCACTCATGGACGGCCTGCAGGTGCAGTGGCTGCTCGATCCGGAGTCGGTCGACATGCCGGCGATCGTGCAGCGGCGTATCGAAGAGGTGCTCGTCGCGCCGCTCTTCGCCGAGGACGACGAACCCGCCGTCGTCTGATCCGCCGGCTGAGCCACACCGCCGATCGAGCGTGTCGGAACGGGCTCTGCCATTGTGCAGGTTCCGACACACTCAGCCGGCAGTGGCAAGCGCTCAGGTGAAGTCGATGCGCGGATCCGGCGGGCAGTTCCAGCGCAGGATCGCCTGCCGCTCGTGCTCGTAGCCGAGCTCGCACACGCTTCCGGTGCTGAGCCGCAGCACCGCCCCTGCCGGGATCGGGAGCTCGGCCCAGGTGACAGCGAGCATCCGCAGGAAGTGTCCGTGCGAGACGAGCAGAACGTCCTGGCCGTCCTTGAGGCTGTCGGTGCACTTGTCGATCACGCGCTGGGCCCTGGCCTGCACGTCGGCCGCGGTCTCCCCCGGTGTTTCGCCGGGGATGACGCCGTCCGTCCACAGATCCCACGGCTCGCCGCCGCGAGACTGGATGATCTGCGCCGTCGTGACACCCTCGTACCCGCCGTAGTCCCACTCGACGAGGTCGTCGTCGATGGTGGGATGCGCATAGCCGGCGAGCGCGGAGGTGCGGCGGGAGCGCATCCGCGGACTGCACAGCACCATGGCGAACCGGTGCCCGCGCAACATGGATCCCTGGTCACGCGCCTGCTGCTCGCCGAGCTCCGTGAGCGTGAGATCCGTCACGCTCGTGTGCCGTCCCACCCGAGACCACGGGGTCTCCCCGTGACGGATCAGCACCAGCTTGCCCGCGCGATCGGTTTCGCCGTCCGACATTCACCCTCCAGGCTCGTACCCCGCATCACAGCCTGACAGATGCAGCACCAAGGGACCATCATCCGGGCACGAGACGCCCCTCGCGGCTATCATCGGCGTGTCCGGCAGGCGTCGTGGGTGCACCACGACCACGTGCCGGTGCTCGCAAAAGGGGCACGCAGCCGCCGCATCGGGATGCGACGCGCGAGACACATACGGCACCCCACGTCCGTTTCGTCTCGAAAGGCACCGCCATGTCCACCGTGTCCGCTCACGTCGCCGTCACCCTCGCCACGCAGCTCGACCACGTGTTCGGGGTGATGGGCAACGGCAACGCGTACTTCCTCGACGCGCTCGAGCGTGAGACGTCCGCCACCTACACGGCCGTGCGGCACGAGGCCGGTGCCGTCGTGGCGGCGGATGCGCACTTCCGCGCATCCGGACGCATCGCCGCAGGCACGGCGACATACGGCGCCGGGTTCACGAACACGCTGACGGCGCTCGCCGAGGCGGTGCAGGCTCGCGTGCCACTCATCCTCGTGGTCGGAGACGAGCCGACCTCGGGACCGCGACCGTGGGACGTGGACCAGATCGTTCTCGCCGCAGCAGTCGGCGCGCGGACGTACACGGTGGGCCGCGCCGACGCTGCGGCCACGACGGTGATCGCCGTTGAGCACGCGCTCGCGTACAGCGTGCCGACAGTGCTGGCGATCCCGTACGACGTCGCACGTCTCGACGCCGGCCCGGTCCCGGCCGCACCGACGCCCCGGATGCCGCTGCCTGTCGCCCCGGACGATGCGTTCGCGACGGCGCAGCTGGCCCGACTGGCCGGTTCGCTCGCCGGAGCGGAGCGTCCGTTCCTGCTGGCTGGGCGAGGCGCCTGGCTTGCCGGGGCCGGATCCGCGCTGGGCGCCCTCGCCGATGCGACAGGCGCTGTGACGGCATCCACCGCACTCGGACGCGGTGTGTTCCCCGACGCGCGATACGACCTGGGCGTGACGGGCGGTTTCGGTGCGGAGGGTGCGATGGAACTCGTGCGGGAGGCGGATGTCGCGGTGGTGTTCGGCGCGTCCCTCAACGCGTTCACGATGCGCTTCGGCAACCTCTTCGCGCCGGGAGCAGAGGTGACCCAGGTCGATATCGCACCGGCGGCCACGCATCCGCACGTCGGCGGATTCCTGCGCGGAGACGCCCGGATCGTCGCTGAACGCCTCGTCGCAGCCCTCGCCGCGCGCAGGGCGACACCGAGCGGATGGCGCGAGTCCATCGACCTTCCCGTGCTGACCCGTCGCCCGGCCGGCGACGGCGTCTGTTCTGACGGCAGGCTCGATCCGCGCTCGGTGGCCGCGCGCATCGCGGAACTTCTGCCTGAGGATCGCGTCGTCGTCTCCGACGGTGGTCACTTCATCGGATGGGCGAACATGTACTGGCCTGTCGCCTCCCCTGACCGCATGCTCATGGTCGGCACCGCCTATCAGGCGATCGGACTCGGGATGCCGCAGGTCGCGGGTGCGGCGCTCGCCAGGCCGGACTCCACCGTCGTGCTCACAACGGGAGACGGCGGTGGCCTGATGTCCCTCGCGGAGCTGGAGACGGCGGTGCGCGTGGCTCGCGGACGCGGCCTCGCCGTGGTCTGGAACGACGCAGCCTACGGTGCGGAGGTGAACCTCTACGGCCTGAAGGGTCTGGCACGGGAGCCGATGCTGATCCCGCAGGTGGACTTCGCCGCCCTGGCGCGTGCCGTCGGCGCGGAGGGCGTGGCGGTCGAGTCGTTGGACGACCTGGAACGGCTCGGAGAGTGGGCGGCGACTCCGTCGGTCGAGCGTCCGTTCCTGCTCCTCGATTGCCGCATCTCGCCGAGTGTGGTCTCGCCGTATCAGGTGGAGGTGATCCGGGCGAACGCGTGAGCGCAGGGATGCCCCAAGCAGGAGGGCCGAAGTCTCGACTGTTCGAGCCGGATCGGTTCGTCTCAGGACTGCTGGAGCATGATGCGGTCGAAGAACGCGGCGAGAGCATCCGGCTCGGTGAGCGGCAGCACGGCAGCGACGTACTGATCGGGGCGCACGACGACCACGACGCCGTCGCGGGAGAGTCCGCGCTCCTCGAAGATGTCATGGCCGTCGCCTGTCGCGTACACCTTCTCCCAGTTCATCAGCCGCAGCGAGCCGCACAGCGGACGGAACACGTCGGGGGCGGCGAACACGTCGACATCCTCGAACCTTTGCTGGTACGTGACCTTGACGTCGAACACAGCGTCACGATCGGCGTCCTCCGGTGTGTACCGCACGATCGGCGACTCGGGCGAGGCCAGCATCCACTGCGCCCAGTCGGCGAGAGCGGATGCCTCACCCTGGGTCCTCTGGTCGGCGAACGCGTAGACACGCCAGCGTCCATCGGCGAGGTGGTGGTGACCGATGTGCTCGACGTTGCCGTCGCACACCCGCACGACCTCGGCGGACCTGAACCGCTTTCCGATCGGAAACCCTGTCGCGAGCGCCTGGTGGGTGGAATCGGCGGTGATCATCGACGGCGTGTACTGCGTCATGAACCCGGAGGGGAACTCGCTCGTGGCGAGGTAGAAGGTGGCCAGCTCCTGCGGATCGTCGATCTCCTCCGGCCTGCGCGCCATGAGGGACGACCACTCGCGGTCGAAGTCGATGAGCTGCTGCGCCACCGGCTGCCGCTCGGCGGAATACGTCGACAGCAGCGCCTCCCCGCTGCGGCCGGTGAGCACCGATCCCAGCTTCCATCCCAGGTTGAATCCGTCCTGCATCGACACGTTCATGCCCTGTCCGGCCTTGGCCGAATGCGTGTGGCAGGCATCGCCCATCAGGAAGACGTGCGGTGCGTGGTCGGCATCCACATCCACGTCGTCGAACTTGTCGGTGACCCGATGGCCCACCTCGTAGACGCTGTACCAGGCGGCCTGCTTCACGTCCAGCGTGTACGGATGCAGGATCTCGTTCGCCTTCGCGACCGTCGCCTCCAGCGGCGTCTCCCGCACGCGATGATGGTCGTCGGGGGCGACCGCGCCGAGGTCCACATACACCCGGCAGAGGTATCCGCCCTCACGCGGAATGAGCAGGATGTTCCCCGCCTCCGCGTTGATGGCGCACTTGGTGCGCCAGTCGGGGAAGTCGGTGTCGACGGTGACGTCCATGACGCCCCACGCGTGGGCGGCATAGCCGCCGAGGTGTTTGCGGCCGATCGATTCCCGCACGCGGCTGCGAGCGCCGTCGCCGCCTGCCACGTACGTGGCACGAACGGTTCGCTCCTCGCCCGCGCGCGGTCCGGCGACGTGCCGCACCTTCACCGCGACGGGATGTTGACCCTTCTCGTGCACGGTCAGGTCGAGGAACTCGACGCCGTAGTCCGGAGTGATCCGGCCCGGGCCGCGCAGCGCGGCCTCGGCGAAGTAGTCGAGCACCCGTGCCTGATTCACGATGAGGTGCGGGAACTCGCTGATGTCCTGCGCGTAGTCGGCCTGACGTGTCGTGCGGATGATGTTCTCGCGGTGCTCCGGATCCGGCGTCCAGTAGTTCATCCAGCCGATGTTGTAGGCCTCGGCAACGATCTGCGGCGCGAATCCGAAGGCCTGGAACGTCTCCACGCTGCGCGGCTGGATGCCGTCGGCCTGTCCGATCGCGAGTCGGCCGTCGCGTTGCTCGATGATCCTGGTCGTCACGTCGGGGAACTGCGACAGCTGCGCGGCGAGCAGCATGCCGGCCGGACCGGATCCGACGATCAGCACGTCCATCTCATCGGGCAGCTCGACGGGCCGGTCGATGCCGGATCCCGCTGCCGGCAGTACGCGCGGATCCCCGGAAACGTAACCGTGGTGATGGAACTGCATGGCGACGTGACTCCCTTGTGACGCGCTCGCGTGTGACCCGGTTGCCTGTGTCCCTTGCTCGGCCGCCGGGCTGCAGACCTGCTGGGTTCGCTGTGCTGCCGGGGCCGTGGCACGTGCTTGCCGGGTCATCTCAGATGATATACGATTTCGGATACAATGCAACGGGGCAGCAGCGAGGGAGCCATGGACGAATCGGACGAGCGCGCGCGGCACGATTCGGCGGATTCCGGAGACCACCGTTTCGCGGCCCTCCCCTGTCGTCCAGGCAAGGTCCTCGCCGTGCACCTCAGCTACGCGTCGCGAGCAGATCAGCGCGGTCGCAGACCGGCCGCTCCGTCGTACTTCCTCAAGCCGTCGAGTTCCATCGCGGCGTCCGACAGTCCGATCGTGCGTCCGCTCGGCACGGAGCTGCTCGCGTTCGAAGGCGAGATCGCGCTGGTGATCGGCGAACCGGCTCGACGAGTGACGGTCGACGACGCGTGGGCCCACGTCGACTTCGTCACGGCTGCGAACGACTTCGGGCTGTACGACCTGCGGGCGAACGACAAGGGCTCGAACGTCCGCTCCAAGGGCGGCGACGGCTTCACGCCGATCGGGCCTCGCCTCATCGATGCCCGGACGGTCGATCCTTCGGCGCTTCGGGTGCGCGCGTGGGTCAACGGGCAGCCCGCGCAGGAGGACACGACGGCCGGGCTGCTCTTCCCGCTCGCCCAGCTCGTGGCGGATCTGTCGCAGCACGTCACGCTGGAACGTGGCGACGTCATCCTGACGGGGACGCCGGCCGGGTCCTCGGTCGTGCTTCCCGGCGACATCGTGGAGATCGAGGTGGATGCGCCGACGGCGCCAAACGCACCCTCCTCCGGTCGCCTGGTCACCACCGTCATCCAGGGCGATGAGGCGTTCGATCCCGCGCTCGGATCCCTTCCCGCGGCCGACGACCTGCAGCGGATCGAGGCGTGGGGGTCGTCCGAGGCCGCAGGACTCAGCTCCCAAGGCACAGCGGCCGCAGGCCTCGCTCCGGGTTCGGCAGGGCCGGCACTCTCCCCCGCGCTCCGCGCGAAGCTCGACGAGGCGCCGACCGCTGGGCTGTCCGCCCAGCTGCGCAAGCGCGGCCTGAACAACGTGTTCATCGAGGGCGTGAGCCCCTTGCATCCGGAGTCGAAGCTCGTCGGCGTCGCCAAGACGCTGCGCTTCGTGCCGAATCGCGAGGACCTGTTCCGTGCTCACGGCGGCGGATACAACGCGCAGAAGCGCACCTTCGACGCGGTGCGCGACGGCGAGGTGATCGTCATCGAGGCACGCGGGGACGCCGGATCCGGCACCCTGGGCGACATCCTCGCCATTCGTGCGAAGGCCGCCGGGGCGGCCGGCATCGTCACGGACGGCGGCATCCGCGATCACGACGCCGTCGCCGCGGTAGGGATCCCGGTGTACTCGAACGGATCGCATCCAGCGGTGCTCGGACGCCGGCACGTCCCGTGGGATGCCGACCTCACGATCGCGTGCGGCGGCGCCACGGTGCAGCCGGGCGATGTCATCGTGGGCGACGCGGACGGCGTGATCGTCATCCCTGCAGCCATCGCGGAGGAGGTCGTCGACGCGACGCTCGCCCAGGAGGCAGAGGACGCCTGGATCGCCGAGCGTGCGGCGGAGGGACATCCGCTCGACGGTCTCTTCCCCATGAACGACCAGTGGCGCGCGCGGTTCGAGGAGCGGGACGCACACGGGACGGATCGGCGATGAGCGACACGGCCGTCCACTCGGCGCCGGCGACGAGCAAGTCGGAGCAGGCGTACGCGTACATCCGGCAGCGCATCCTGGACCATCGCTACACGCCCGGATACCGTCTCGTGCTCGGCACCATCGCCGCCGATCTGGACATGAGCGTGGTGCCGGTGCGCGAAGCGATCCGCCGGCTGGAGGCCGAGGGCAGCGTCACGTTCGAGCGGAACGTGGGCGCCCGCGTCGCGCTCGTCGACGAGACCGAGTACGTGCACATCATGCAGACGCTCGGACTCGTCGAGGGTGCCGCCACCTCCCTCTCGGCGCCGCACCTGACGGCGGCCGACCTCGATGAGGCGCTCGAGGTCAACGAGCGCATGCGCCGTCTGCTGGATCGCTTCGACCCGCACGAGTTCACCCGGCTGAACCATCGCTTCCACTCTGTGTTGTTCGAGCGGTGCCCGAATCCCATGATCCTCGAGCTCGTACACCAGGGGTGGCATCGCCTTCCCGGTGTGCGCGACACCACGTTCGCGCTCGTGCCCGAACGCGCGCCGCACTCGGTGGAGGAGCACATCGGGCTCGTTGAGCTGATCCGGTCAGGTGCGGACCCGCTCGAGATCGAGCTGGCTGCGCGGGGACACAGGTGGCGCACGCTTGACGCCTTCCTCGCCGCACGCCGACGTCGGGCGGCGGGCGGATCCCCGGGCGACGACACCGATCCGGGTCCCACGACCGACACCGATTCCGGAGGACTGCCATGACGGACTCCCCGATGACGCGGGCGAACGGCCCGCAGAATCCCGCTCACGTGCCCGCTGGCGTGCCCACGAGCATCCGGCACTTCATCGACGGGGAGTTCGTCGACTCGGTCGACGGCAACACGTTCGACGTGCTCGACCCGGTGACCAACGAGACGTATGTGACGGCGGCCGCCGGCACGAAGGCCGACGTGGACCGAGCTGTCGCGTCCGCTCGGCGCGCCTTCGTCGACGGCCCCTGGCCCAGGATGCTGCCTCGCGAGCGATCCCGCGTGCTGCACCGCATCGCCGACATCGTTGAGTCACGGGATGCGCGGCTGGCCGAACTCGAGTCGTTCGACTCAGGCCTCCCCATCACGCAGGCGCTCGGACAGGCCAGACGCGCCGCCGAGAACTTCCGGTTCTTCGCGGACCTGATCGTCGCGCAGTCGGACGACGCGTTCAAGGTGCCAGGCAGACAGCTGAACTACGTGAACCGCACACCGATCGGCGTGGCCGGCCTCATCACGCCGTGGAACACGCCGTTCATGCTCGAGTCCTGGAAGCTCGGGCCCGCCATCGCCACCGGCAACACCGTCGTGCTCAAGCCGGCCGAGTTCACGCCGCTGTCGGCATCCCTCTGGGCGGGCATCTTCGAGGAGGCCGGGCTGCCGAACGGGGTCTTCAACCTGGTCAACGGGCTGGGCGAGGATGCCGGCGATGCGCTGGTGAAGCATCCGGATGTCCCGCTCATCTCGTTCACGGGCGAGAGCAGCACCGGAGCGCTCATCTTCGGCAACGCGGCACCGTACCTCAAGGGCCTGTCGATGGAGCTCGGCGGCAAGTCCCCCGCCGTGGTCTTCGCGGATGCCGATCTGGATGCCGCGATCGACGCGACGATCTTCGGCGTGTTCTCCCTCAACGGCGAGCGCTGCACGGCGGGCAGCAGGATCCTCGTCGAGCGACGCGTGTACGACGAGTTCGTGGAGCGCTACGCGGCCCAGGCGAAGCGCGTCCGGGTCGGATACCCGCACGATCCGGCCACCGAGGTCGGTGCGCTGGTGCATCCGGAGCACTTCGCGAAGGTGATGGGCTACATCGAGCTCGGCAAGACGGAGGGGCGTCTCGTCGCGGGCGGCGGACGCCCTGTCGGCTTCGAGACGGGCAACTTCGTCGCCCCGACCGTGTTCGCCGATGTGAAACCGGATGCGCGCATCTTCCAGGAGGAGATCTTCGGGCCGGTCGTGGCGATCACCCCGTTCGACACCGACGAGGAGGCGCTCGCCCTGGCGAACGGCGTGAAGTACGGACTCGCGGCCTACGTGTGGACGAACGACCTGACCCGCGCGCACATCTTCGCCCAGGCGATCGAGGCGGGCATGGTGTGGCTCAACTCGAACAACGTGCGCGACCTGCGCACGCCGTTCGGCGGGGTCAAGGCATCCGGCCTGGGCCACGAAGGCGGATACCGCTCGATCGACTTCTACACGCACCAGCAGGCCGTGCACATCACGCTCGGGCCTACCCCCAATCCGACCTTCGGAAAGAGCTGAACACGTCACCGCTGGCTGAGAACCCGCAACAAGCAAGGACGCTGACATGACCGACCGGCACGACATGACGCTCACCTCGTCGGGCTTCTACGTCTCGCAGGAGGCGCCGATCCGGTGCGACGATCCGGTGCCGACGCCGTCCGCACCACCGCCCGACATCCTGCGCTGCGCCTACCTCGAGCTGGTGGTCACGGACCTGCAGCGCTCCCGCGACTTCTACGTCGACATCCTGGGGCTGACGGTGACCGAGGAGGACGAGAACGCCGTCTACCTCCGCCCGCTCGAGGAGTTCATCCACCACAACCTCGTGCTGCGGCAGGGCCCCGTCGCCGCTGCCTCCGTCTTCGCGTACCGGGTGCGCACCCCCGACGACCTCGACCGCGCCGTCGCGTTCTACACCGAGCTCGGATGCCGCGTCGAACGTCGCGCAGACGGCTTCACCAAGGGCATCGGGGACTCCGTGCGGGTGATCGATCCGCTCGGATTCCCGTGCGAGTTCTTCCACGACGTGCAGCACGTCGAGCGACTCGCGTGGCGGTACGACCTCTACACGCCTGGCGCGCTCGTGCGGCTCGACCACTTCAACCAGATGACCCCTGACGTGCCGCGAGCGACCAAGCACCTGCAGGATCTCGGATTCCGGGTCACCGAAGACATCCAGGACGAGGACGGCGTCGTCTACGCATCCTGGATGCGCCGCAAGCCCACCGTGCACGACACCGCCATGACCGGCGGCGACGGACCACGGATGCACCACATGGCGTTCTCCACTCACGAGAAGCACAACATCCTCGCCATCTGCGACAAGCTCGGGGCGCTCCGCAGGTCGGACTGCATCGAACGCGGACCCGGCAGGCACGGCGTCTCGAACGCCTTCTACCTGTACCTGCGCGACCCGGACGGGCACCGGGTCGAGATCTACACGCAGGACTACTACACGGGCGACCCCGACAACCCGGTCGTCACGTGGGACGTGCACGACAACCAGCGGCGCGACTGGTGGGGGAACCCTGTCGTGCCGTCCTGGTACACGGATGCCTCGCTCGTCCTCGACCTGGACGGCAATCCCCAGCCGGTCCTCGCCCGCACCGAGGCCAGCGAACTCAGCGTCACGGTCGGCGCCGACGGATTCTCGTACACCAGGGAATCCGAGCAGGCCGAGTACAAGCTCGGACACCAGCTATGAGCGGGCGGATGCCGAGCGGACGGATGCTGCCGGATGACGTGATCGCCGCGATCGCGGACGAGCTCGCCGAGGCCGACCGCACCAATGGAGTGGTGCCGCGGATCACGGCGCGGCACCCGGATGCCACGATCGAGGACGCCTACGCCATCCAGGGTGTGTGGCGGGACAGGCAGCTGGCCGCAGGACGTCGGCTCATCGGCCGCAAGATCGGGCTCACGTCCAAGGCCATGCAGGCCGCGACGGGCATCACCGAGCCGGACTACGGAGTCATGTTCGACGGCACGGTGTGGCAGAGCGGATCAGCGATCCCGTTCGACGGGTACTCCACCGTGCGCATCGAGGTGGAGCTGGCGTTCGTTCTGAGGGATCCACTCGAGGGTCCGCACTGCACCCTGTTCGACGTGCTCCGCGCAACCGAGTACGTGACGCCCGCGCTCGAGATCCTCGACTCGCACCTCGAGCTCGAGGGACGCACCATCGTGGACACCATCAGCGACAACGCGTCGTACGGCGGCATGGTGCTGGGCGGCATCCCGATGCGTCCCGACCAAGTGGACCTTCGCTGGGTCTCCGCCATGCTGTATCGCAACGAGACCATCGAGGAGACCGGCGTCGCCGCGGGAGTGCTCGGGCACCCTGGCAACGGCGTGGCGTGGCTCGCCGACAAACTGCACCAGCACGGCGCGCGCCTCGAGGCGGGCGAGATCATCCTGGCCGGGTCGTTCACGCGTCCGGTGTGGATCTCGCGCGGTGACAGCGTGCTCTGCGACTACCGGGAGATGGGAACCATCGCATGCCGCTTCGTCTGAACCGCACGTTCCGTGATGCGCTGGGTGAGGCATCCCGTCCGCTCGCCGGCATGTGGGTGTGCACCTCATCGCCCCTGGTCGCGGAGATCTGCGCCGGAAGCGGCCTGGACTGGCTGCTGATCGACATGGAGCACTCCCCGAACGGCCTCGAGTCGACGCTCGCCCAGCTGCAGGCGGTCGCCGCGTACCCGATCACGCCGGTGGTGCGGGTGCCGATCGGCGATGTCGTCACGATCAAGCAGGTGCTCGACCTCGGCGCGCAGAATCTGCTCGTTCCGATGATCTCGTCGGCAGAAGAAGCCGAGGCCGTCGTGCAGGCGGTGCGCTACCCCCCACGCGGGCGCCGCGGTGTCGGCTCCGCTCTTGCCCGATCGGCCAGGTGGAACCGCGTCGACGGCTACCTGCAGCACGCCGAAGAGCACGTCTCCCTCTTCGTGCAGGTCGAGACGGCGGATGCCGTCGGCGCGGCCGCAGAGATCGCCGCGGTCGACGGCATCGACGGTGTGTTCGTCGGTCCGAGCGACCTGGCGGCGTCGATGGGTTTCATCGGACAGCAGGACCATCCGGATGTCGTTGCCGCCGTCCTGCGCGCCTTCGACGGTGTGCGCACGTCCGGCAAGCCCGTCGGCGTGAACGCCTTCGATCCGGATGCCGCACGATCGTATGCGGATGCCGGCGCCTCCTTCCTCCTCGTCGGCGCGGATGTCGGCCTGCTCGCGCGTGGCTCCGAGGGGTTCGCGGCGCAGTGGGTGCCGGATCCGGGCCCCGCCGATCGGGATCCCGCGGACCGCCCGTCATACTGACCAGGATGACTCCGTCGATCTGTTCGAGCCGCGATGAGTGAGACGCAGGCCGAACCCGAGGCCGAGGATGCGCTCGATCAGCTGCGTGCGCTGGCCCATGACATCCGCCCGCTGCCCCTGCCCGCCGCCTACCGCGAGTTCCCGGCGACCCGCCCGGCGTCGGTGCTGATCCTGTTCAGCCCGCGCAGTGGGTCGGCCGACATGTGGCGCCCGACGGATCTGAACCTCCTCCTCCAGCTGCGCTCCAGCACGCTGCGGGAGCACGCCGGACAGGTGTCGTTCCCCGGAGGCAGACGAGAGCCTGCCGACTCCGGACCGGAGGAGACGGCGCTCCGCGAAGCGGCCGAGGAGACCGGGGTCGACCCCAGCGCGGTCGAGGTGTTGTCGACGCTGCCGGCGCTGCCGCTCCCCGTCAGCGACCACCTCGTCACCCCCGTGATCGGCTGGTGGCCGGCTCCCTCGACGCTCACACCCATCGACCGCGCTGAGACCACGAAGTTGTGGCAGGTGCCCGTCGCTCATCTGCTGGATCCCGCGACCCGCTTCACCGCGGTCGTCGAGCGCAGCGTCACACGGTTCGCCACCCCGGCGTTCGACGTCGACGGGACCGTCGTGTGGGGATTCACCGCGATGGTCCTCGACCGGCTGTTCGACGCCGTCGGGTGGGCGCTGCCGTGGGACGACTCCCGCACCCGGACCATCCCCGGCTGATCCTGCGCGTCCTCGCGCATGACCGGGGCGACTACCGTTGGGCGTATGACGCCGTCGGCACCAGAAACAGACACCGAGCCAGAACCTACATTCGCCGAGCTCGGCCTCAGCGACCCGGTGCTGAAGGCGGTGAAGGATGTCGGCTACGAGACGCCGTCGGCGATCCAGGCCGCGACGATCCCGCCGCTGATGGCCGGACGCGACGTGATTGGCCTGGCCCAGACCGGCACCGGCAAGACCGCCGCGTTCGCGCTGCCGATCCTGTCCCGCCTCGACACGAGCCAGAAGACACCCCAGGCACTCGTGCTCTCCCCCACCCGCGAACTGGCGCTCCAGGTCAGCGAGGCGTTCGAGGCGTACGCGACGCACCTGCACGGTATCCGCATGCTGCCGATCTATGGCGGCCAGGGATACGGCACCCAGCTCTCCGCGCTTCGACGCGGCGTGCACGTGGTCGTCGGCACGCCCGGCCGCATCATGGATCACCTCGAGAAGGGCACCCTCGACCTCAGCGAGCTGAAGTTCCTCGTGCTCGACGAGGCGGACGAGATGCTCAAGATGGGATTCGCCGAAGACGTGGAGACCATCCTCGCCGGCACGCCCGACGACAAGCAGGTCGCCCTGTTCTCGGCGACCATGCCTGCCCAGATCAAGCGGATCTCCGCGAAGTATCTCCGGGATCCGGAAGAGATCACGATCAAGCGCAAGACGACCACGTCGGCGAACACGACGCAGCGCTACCTGGTCGTCTCGTACCCGCAGAAGGTCGACGCCCTCACTCGCATCCTCGAGGTGGAGAACTTCGAGGGCATGATCGTGTTCGTGCGCACCAAGAGCGAGACGGAGACGCTCGCCGAGAAGCTGCGCGCCCGCGGCTACTCGGCGGCCGCGATCAGCGGCGATGTGGCGCAGGCGCAACGCGAGCGCACCGTCAACCAGCTCAAGACCGGCAAGCTCGACATCCTCGTCGCGACGGATGTCGCCGCGCGCGGCCTCGACGTCGACCGCATCAGCCACGTGGTCAACTTCGACATCCCGATCGACACCGAGTCGTATGTGCACCGCGTCGGTCGAACAGGACGCGCGGGACGCACCGGCGACGCGATCAGCTTCGTCACCCCTCGCGAACGACGGATGCTCACCGCGATCGAGAAGGCCACCCGCCAGCCGCTGACCCAGATGCAGCTCCCGAGCGTGGAGGACGTCAACGCGACGCGGCTGAGCCGTTTCGACGATGCGATCACCGCCGCCCTCGAGCAGGAGTCCCGCATCGCCGACTTCCGCGACATCATCGGCCACTACGTCGAGCACCACGACGTTCCCGAAGGGGATGTCGCCGCCGCCCTCGCCGTCGTCGCCCAGGGCGACACCCCACTGCTGCTTTCGGAAGAGGATGCGCGCCGCGAGCAGCGCGAACTGCGTGCCCAGCGCGAACAGGAACGCGAGGCCAGGGGCGACCGGGACTCGCGAGGCGATCGTTCCGGTCGAGACGGCCGGGGTCGGCGGGAGGGCCGGGATCGCTGGGACGACCGAGACGGCCGAAACGATCGACCGGAGCGGCGCGCCCGCCCTGCCTCCGGGCCGATGGCCACCTATCGCATCGCCGTCGGCAGGCGGCAGAAGGTGCAGCCGCGCCAGATCGTCGGCGCACTCGCCAACGAGGGCGGTCTCAGCCGCGAGGACTTCGGGCACATCGACATCCGTCCCGACTTCTCGCTTGTGGAACTGCCTGCTGGGCTGTCGGATGATGTGTTCTCGCGTCTGGCGGGCACACGCATCAGCGGGAAGCTGATCGAGCTGCGTCCGGATCGCGGCGGGAGCGCGCGGCGCGGGTAGGGACAGAGGGAGGGCAAGTGATGGGGAGCAACATTCCCGAACCTGTCAAGGCGTCGCTTGATGCCGAGATCGCTGCCGATACCGATGATGCAGCCGGGCAGACCTATCGCGATGGTCTGCCCGAGTCCGCCGAATGGGTCAAGCCGGCTCGCGAAGGCCGTCGGTCGCTGCCCGGAGGTTCGACGCTCGCCGCAGATCGGCGTGCGCCTGCGGAGTGATCTCAATCATCGCCTGGACGAGCGCGCAGCCCGCGAGGGTGTACTCGAGTCGGACGCGCCAACGTAGGAGCCACGGTGATCCGTCCTGCCGCGGATTTCCGGGGCTATCTCTGTGCCGGGGTACCTGGACTCGAACCAAGAACAGCTGAAGGCTCCGGGCCGGATTCCCCTGCAATGCAAAATCGCCGAAAATCCGCGTAATTCCGCGGATTTCATGGTCCAAGTGCACCGGGCGATACCGGCCAATCTGGTGACTTTCGCGGGGATTCTGGTGACCAAAGCGGTTACCCGTTGCTCTGCCTCTTATGGCGGCGCACGTACCACTAACACGAGCCTCGCATCACTCCACCGCACGATGGTGTCTGAACTGATCACAGACGCATGCAAGCGTGCGGTCGCGGGATGGCGCCTGTCCGTTTGGCTGTCAGTGCCTGCCTCTACAGTCGAGCCATGAAGCAGTTCGTGGGTGCAGGGCTATTTGCATCGGCGTTCGCGCCTTTGCTCGCTCTGATCGCGATCTTGAAGCTGCCGACGCTGGGGTGGGTCAGCTGGGCGATCCTTGCTGGTTGTCTGCTGTCGTTGGTACTCCTATGGCTTGTGCTTCGCAGCGTCGCTCGGGTTCAGCCGCGCCCCGTGGAGTCGTTGGAGGTGCGACGCGCAGACGAGAGTGTTCTCGGGTTCAGCTCGAGTTACATCGTCCCGGTCGTGGTAGCTCTGTTCAGCGATGACATCGCATCCTTGGTGGCGACGATTGCGCTCGTTCTGCTTCTCGTGGTCATCTATATCCGAGCTGGGCTGTACCACCTGAATCCAACTCTTGCCGCCGTCGGCTTCCGGCTCTATCAAGTGACCGCGGCAGGGGGCACGGTAACGATGGTGCTTTCACGGTCCCGCCACCTTCCCCAGCGGGGAGTCGTCGAGTGCCGATACCTTGGTGACGATGTCGCCATCCAGTTGAAGGGACGACCGTGACCGAGGAACCGGCGCGCCGCGCGCTCGCAACCGCGCTAGCCGCGGATCCGATCGGCTTGGATAATTTCGTCATCCGCGGAGACGCGCTGGCCAACTCGCAGTTAACCCGTTTCGACCTCGTGAATGGGATGGCCTCGGACGTCGTCGATGACGTCCGTCGGTTCGCGGACGCCATGACGGATAAGCAGTTCCTCGACTACGACCCGTCATATCAGACCAGCACTTCCCAGGTTCTCGTCGAGAAGCTCAGCGACGTTCCGGAGCTATCAGCCGTGGACGCGGCGATTCGTCGTGGAGATGCGCCCAACGACGCCGGTGGCCGGGCGGTCGTCGCAATGGCGCACGCGGTGGGCATAGGCGCGAACCGAATCGTTGCCTACCGCCTCAAGGGTCCCGGGATCGCGACGAGACGGTCTCGCGGCATCACGCTGATCCCCCGGGATGGCGTCTACCGGCCGATCGAGGGCGACGTGCTCTTCTACGAGCCCCGGTTCGATGTGCTCTCGTGTGGATCGTTCGCGTTCTTCACGACGGTCACCCTCATCCAGACGAAGCTTCAAGCGCCGGACAAGGCACGTGAGCTCGCCCGTGACACGCTGGCAAAGGTGACGGCCAAGCTCCGCATCGACGGGTTCGCAGAACTGGAGAAGGCGGTGATGGATGACCCAAGCATGCGCGCGAAGATGGCGTACGTTGCTCGCCTCCTGCAGTCCGACCCGGACTACGCGAAGAACCTGACGACGAAGAAGCTCATCGCTTTCGTTGAGACCTACCCGGACTACGACATTCCGATCACCACCGTCGACGGCAAGAAGGCGCTGCGGTTCGAGGCCTCACCCCAGCACAGGCACCAGATCCCCCGCCTTCTCGCCGACGATTACCTGCACAGCTACCTCACCGACCGCAATTATGAGGCGGGTTCGAAGCAGCGCGTCCGTACCTAGGGTGCCAACCGACGATGGCAGTCATGATCCGTGCACGGACGCTACAGGCGTTGCGCACCGCAACGCAGTTCGACATCCCGCCGGAGGCGCTGGCTGAGGTTCTGAACGCGACTCGCGACCTGCTCCCCGGCCGAACCGAGTCGCGGAAATCGAAGAACATATTCGGGCGCTGCTACTCGAAGGAGTCGCGATTCCTGTGCATGCTCGATCCTCGACGCTTCCAGTGCTCGGCAACATCGCCGAAGCGTTCGTCGAATCGATGCTCGTCGACTTTGGATGGCAGCCGCTGTTTGACGACGACAGCGGGTACTCCGCTGGACATGGTGTCGACCTGCTCATGCTCGACCCGTCTCTGTCAGCGGTCGTCGCGATAGAGGTTAAATCGGCAGTTCAGCGAGGACGCTGGCCACGGCTGAACCCATCCGCCCGAGCGCAGATGACCCCCGCTTGGCTTAGTCGTCCGAGCAACGAGGGAATGCGCGACTGGGCTTTGGAGGCCGACGATGTCTACTCGATGATCATGCAGGCGCACCTGGCCCGCAATTGTCGGGGTTGCTTCCCTGGTTGGACGTGCGGTGCTGGCCTTCACCTCTCGCAGGCACGTCCGGATCCGTCAGCGGAACTCGCCGCTGAGCGCGCCTAGGATCCCCGTTCGTGTCGTGACGCCGGCTGAGAGTTGTTCGGTTGTTCCGTCTGGCATCCGGAGACGCGTCGTGCACCCGGCCGGTATCTGGGCGGAGATGGTGAAGTTGTCGCCGTCCGTCCCCCATCTCACTGCGATGGTTCCCTGCGGGGTGTCCAAAGTGCCCTCGGCCCAGGTCAGTGTCGGATGGGGCACCGGTGCGATGGTGAACGACTCCCAGGCTGCGGAGTTCTCGTCCTGCCGGAGACCGAGCACGTGGGTGTGAAGGAAGCGGATGACGCTGCCCTTGCTGTAGTGGTTGAGCGAGTCGTGCGCTGTCCCGTTCTCGTCGATGCCTTCCCAATCCTCCCAGACGGTTGTCGCACCGTTGTCGAGCATGTAGAGCCACGAGGGTGGAGTGCGCTGGAGGAGAAGGTCGTAGGCAAGATCGGCATGTCCGGTCTCGGCGAGCACAGGCAGCAACATGCCGGTGGAGAGGAATCCTGTGGTCAGGTGATTGTCGGTGGCACGGATGAGTTCGGCCAGGCGGCCGGCCGCGGCTTCCCTGAGATGGTCGGGGATCAGGTCGAAAGCGAGGGCGCGCACGTAGGAGGCTTGAGTGTCGTCTGCCGTGCGCCCGTAGGCGTCGAGGTACTCTGTCTGCCACGCTTCGCGAGCCCGTTCCGCGACCTCAGAGTAACGCTGTTCGGCCTGTGGGTCTCCGAGAATCCGGGCGATGCGGGAAAGGGTCGAGGCTGATCGGTGGAGGTAGGCGGTGCCGACCTCACCCTTGTCTGCCATGAACCAAGCCATCGGGTTGTGTTGGATCGGGTCGATGCGTGTCCCGTCCGCTGCTTTCTGCTGGGGTTCGGCCCACTCGCCCCAGTGGAACGAACCGTCCCAGAGGTATTCCTCGTGCGGTTGCGGCTCCTCGGAACGCTGCATCCGGGATGCGTGCCGTGTCGTGCGCGCGTTTTCCAGTACCCACTCCATCCAGCGCGTCATCGCGTCCCAGTTCTCGATGAGAACTGCCGTGTCGCCGTAGGCGCGGTACATCTCCCATGGCACGGCGATGATGGCGTCGCCCCATCCTGAGGAGCCGGTCATCATCGCGAGCCGGTCGTCGAGGTGGTGTTTGATGCGGCGCCCGTCGGGCGCGAAGTTCGGAATGCGACCGTCGTCGAGTTGGTCGTCGCGGACCGACTGCAACCATTTGCGGGTGAAGCCGAGCACGTCGTAGAGGCGCGTGGCTGTGGGGGCGAAGACTTGGTAGTCGCCGGTCCAGGCCAACCGTTCCCGGGTGGGGCAGTCGGTGGGCACGTCGACGGCGTTGCCGCGGAAGCTCCAGTCGGCGATTTCGTGCAAGCGGGTGAGGTCGGAGTTGCTGCAGGCGAAGGTGCCGGTTCGTTGCAGGTCCGTGTGTACGATGCGCATCCGGATGCTTGCCGGGTCGAAGGGTGCCTCTGCCCGTTGGATGCGGGCGTAACGGAATCCGTGCACCGTGTGCCGTGGTTCGAAGTCGTTGGGTTGGGGGCCGGCGATCACTTCGTCGTGTTGCACGAACCGGATGGGCTGGGAATCCGGCGCGATGGAGTCGAGGTGGTGGGTGTCCAGGTCGCCATCGGGACTGAGATGTTCGCCGTAGTCGATGATGGTTCGGGTTCCCTCGGGGCCGAGGTCGCTGAGCAGGACCCAGCCCGAGGCGTTCTGTGCGAAGTCGACGACCCAGACGCCGTCGGCAATCTGCTGGGCGGCGGCCGGAGCCCGGGTCTCGATCACGCGCACGGGGGGCGCGGGCGACCATGAGATGGCGGGTGCGTCCGCCTGGCCCACCCGCACCGGAACCGGTGAATGGGGTTGCGAGGTGAGGTCGGTCGTCTGGCCGTTCATCAGGCTGGCCCGGATGATCGGGGATGGTGTGGATGTCCAAGTCTGGTCGGTGCGCACGATCTGGGTCGTGCCGTCGGTGTAGTCGATGTGCAGTTCGGCCCGGATGCCGGGGGTGGATCCCCATTCGGCTGGTATCCGGAACGCTCCGACTTCGCCCCGGTACCACCCGTCGCTCAGGGTCACTTCGAGACGGTTCGTGCCCTCGTGCAGTGCGGATGTGACATCCGACGCCTGCGCGTACAGGGTGTGGTCGTACGACGTGTTACCTGGTGAGAGTTGCGCGGTGCCCGAGCGGCTGTCGTTGACGAAGGCCTCGTAGACGCCGAGTGCCGTGGCATACAGTCGGGCGCGGCTCACGGGAGCGTCGACTTTGAAGCTTGTGGCGAAGGTGTGTCCCGGACGGTTTCCGGGGCCCGAGTCGGAGTCGTCGGCAACGGAGATCCAGTCGGCCTGCCAGTCCGCGTTGAGGAGCCCGACTTCGAAGGTCGCCCACTCCGACCAGTCGGTGATCCGGACGTCGTCGGTGACGCGTACGCGCCACCTCACCCGATCCCTGCTGTGCAGGCTCGGCCAGGGCCACGGCACGAAGAGGTGATCGGCGCCTGGCAGCCGGGTATCGACCAGGCGCCCGGAGATGTCTGCCTGAAGTTGCGTCGTGGCCGATGCGCCGATGTCGTCCGGGAGCAGCCACGAGAGGCGGGGATTCTGCGTCGTGGTGGGGACGTCGTCGCCTCCGCTGTCTACGCGGAGGGCGTGCGGAACGGTGTGGGTGGGCTGGGCCCTGTTCGGGATGTCCATGTCGGCTAGATCGTTTCGCCGGCGTCGGCCAGGAGCGTGCTCCCGGTCATGATGAGAGACAGGTCGCTGGCGGCGAACAGCACGACGCGGGCGATGTCATCCGGGGTACCCATGCGGCCGATGAGGCTCGTGTTCATCACCTCGAGCGGTGGTAGCTCTATGCCGGAGGTCGCGGCCTGTTCGGCGGCTTCCCGGGCGGCCGCGATATTGCCTTCTGTGGGCACGAAGCTGGGTGCGACGCCCAGGACGCGGATCCCCAAGGGCGCCAGGTCGACAGCGAGCGACTTGGTGAGGCCGCGTGCGGCGTGCTTCGAGCTGACGTAGGCAGTCATCCCCGGAAACGCCACCTGGAACCCCGCCGTGGAGATGACGTTCACGATGACGCCACCTCGACCTTCGGCAGTCATCCGCTTGGCAGCTTCCCGGGAGCCCAGGAACACGCCTCGAGCGTTCACAGCGAACACGCGATCCCACATCTCATCAGGCATATCAAGTACCGGTGCGTTCGGGAACAGCCCGGCGTTGTTCACCCAGATGTCGATGCCGCCGAGTTCTGAGACGGCCAGATCAGCGGCGGCGATCACGGATGCCGTGTCTGAGACGTCCGCCCGCGTGCCGATCGCGGTCACCCCGTATCGCTCCCCAATTTCGGCTGCCGCGGTGCGTGCGGGGTCCTCGTTGATGTCGACGATGAGCAGATCGGCCCCGGCTTCCGCGAGCCGGTCGGCGATCGCTTTGCCCAGACCCTGCGCGCCGCCGGTCACGACGGCGCGACGTCCGGAGAGGGACACCAGGTCGGACAGCGGCGCATTCGAGACGTCCGCAAAGGGATATGGCATGAAACGGTCCTTACATACAATCGGGTTGTTCAGTGCGGGCGTTCTCGGTGTTGATGCCGTGTGGCCCGGCGCGGCGCTGGGATTATCGGGGTGGGAGCGTGCCCGGCCCGGGGCGCCGTCCTCGGTTATTGACGGCTCACGGAAGCAGTTCGTCCAGCCGCGCGATACGGTCGCCGTATCGTGCGAATCCGGTGGTCTGTGCGCGTCCGTCCTCTGCGGTTCCGAAGAGGAGTCGGGTTCCGTCGTGGACGCCGGACCACGTCGCACGGAATCGCATCTCTCCGCTCATCTCCCCGGTGAGCTCGATGTCGGCCTCGTAGACGGTGCCGGCGGTCATGGATCCGCTCGATCGTTCCCAGCCGTTGTAGACGCTGCGGCCGTCGTCGCTGTAGTCGACGTAGCGGCTGGACGCCGAGGAGGTGCCGCGTCCGTCGCTGCTGCGCTCGAAGTCCAGGTAGCCGGAGGCGGCGCCGGCGATGCGACCGGACGGGATGAAGGTGGCCCTGTGCTGAAGAATGTCTTCAGCGGCGTCTCCGGTGATGCCGTATGGCGGCAGTGTCGGGGTGGTTGCGGCAGCGACCGGCGCGGCGGCGGTATATTCCGCGAGCTCGGCGACACGGATGCGGTGCACCCGATCGGTGTCTGCGCCTGGGCTGCGGTGCATCTCGATCCAGGCGACCTTCGTACCGCCCGGATGCCAGGACATGGGTGAGACGTACACCCATGCCGAGTCGTTGCTGTTCAACGGCACCCCTCGGTAGCCCGGCTCGGTCTGGGACCGATGGATGTCGATCAGCACCGGTCCGATGTTGCCCGGTCGGAAGCGGCGCACCCCATCGACCGCATAGAGATACAGCACCCAGGACAGGTTCATCGTGACCAGGGTCGCGTGCGGTCGCGGCAGAAGTCCGATGAAGGCGAGGTCGGTCTGTTCCGAGGCCCGGGTGGTCATCACGATGCCGAGTCGCTCGTCCGGCGACAGGATGGTCGTCTCGTCGTAGCCGGGAGTGCGGGTGATGGGTTCCACCTGATCGGACAGCAAGTCCTGGATGACCGAGTCGGTCAAAGCGCGGCCACCGTCTCCGACCGACGAGATCGCGGTCCCCCCTCGGACGAACTGCTTGACCTCCCCACCGCGCATGATCCTGGTGGTGAAGTACCCCGGGCGGTCCGGATCCGGAAGCAGTGCGTCGCTGCTGCTGATGATCGCCGGATCCTCGATCGTGTACCCGGATGGCCCCCGCTGCAGCCGCCCGAGCGCGACGTTGGCCGTCATGTCGGTGCGCAGGATGGTCCAGGCGATGTGCTGGTCGTCGGGCGACACGATGATCTCCGACCAGTGGTGCGACACCAGCGGGTTGGCGGTCAGGTTCCACGGGTACTCGACCATCAGCAGGGTCGCCTCCGCACAGTCGTCGAGAGAGGGGGTGCACTCCAGCACGTAATCACCGAGGAGCATGCGTCGGTTATCGGTGAACGGCATGTGGCGGATGCCGTTCGCTGTCGCCTTCTGCGGGATGGGACCGGAGAAGATCTCACGGAAGCTGGAGCCGTCGTCGGCGACGATCGCCGCGTGGAACCAGTCCTCGTTGGCAGGGTCGCCGTCGGTGCGGTAGAGGACGAAGACATTCCCGGAAGGTGTGAAGGTCGCGCTGACCGGATGGACGGTCTCGGGCAGCGGGATGCTGTGAATGTCGATGCGGCCGAATTCGCCGGAGACCGTCTGAGTCGTCGTCTCTTCGTGGCGCGGAGGGGCGGTTGTCTCGGTCATGATGTGGTGTTCTCCAGATTTCGAAGGTCGGGTCGGTTGGCAGCTGGTCGACGGATCGGCTGGCTGGATGCGCCGGACCAGTCCACGCTCTTCACCGTGATGAGGATGAAGCCGCTCGCGTTTATCGCACCGATTTGATGGGTATGACCAGCAGTCCTCCCAACAGCACGCAGACGGCTGCGGTGATGTAGACGGCGAGGTAGTTGCTGCCGGATCCGATCAGCACCAGGAGCCCGGCGGTGATCGGGGCGATCGCCTTGGTGATCTCGTTGGCGAGTTGGTTGATGGCCAGGAACCGGCCGGGGCTGACTCTGTCGGGCAGCACGTCAAGAGCAAGGGCCTGGTCGGATGCTCCGAAGATGCCGCTGCCGAGGGCGAAGACCAGCCCGCCGATGATGTACTGCGTCGTCGAGGTGCAGAACGCGATCAGCAAGAGACCGATTGCGAGAATGATGCCGGCCAGGATGACGAGGGGCTTGCGTCTACGGATCTTGTCGGCGACGAATCCGCTGCCCAGCGCACCGGCCATGGTGAGCAGGATCCCGGCTCCGCTGGTGAGCGCGGTGAGTCCGGCGACTTCTGCCGCGCTGAGGTGCAGTCGTTGTCCGAGGAAGTAGACGGTGTAGATGGACATCAGGTAGAGGCCCAGGAACGTTCCTGCCTTGCTGATCCAGACCCAGGCGAAGTCCGGGTGCTTGCGCGGGTTGAATACCATCGCGGCGAAGATCTTCGGGATGCTGGTCTTCTCGAAGACGACGTCCTTGGTCGAGGGGTCCTTCATCCGCACGAGGAAGGCGATGCTGCCCAACAGGGCGAGGAGACCAGGCACGACGAAGAGCAGTACGGGCATGTTCACCAACGCACCGGAGAGCAGAATGCCTGCGATCGGCCCGATCTGTGTGACGGCGCCGTTGATGCCGGACACTCGTCCGCGTTGCTGCTCCGGGAGTGCGTCGCCGAAGTGGGTGATCACCAGGGAGGACGCGGTGGTGAGGCCGAGGTAGCCGATCGTCCAACCGATGATGATCATCGGGATCCCTGGAGCGAATCCGATGATGGTCAGACCGATCAGCCCGAGGATCAGTCCGCCTATCATCCACGGGCGCCTGCGACCAAGACGCGATCGTGTGCGGTCGCTGAGGATGCCCATGATCGGGTTGACGATGATGATCGCCAGTGCCGGGATTGTCAGCACAAGCGACAGCACGGTGTTCTTGTCTGCCGGGGCGAGTTGTTGCACGCGCACGGCGAGCGAATAGGTGCTCGGAGCCAGCTGGGCTATGGACATCACGAACTGAGCGAGGAACAGCACCGCGATATACCCGGCGCCCCATCTCGCCACCGCCGGCGGCACGTACCCGCTTTGGCGCTTCGGGTCTTCAGCGTGGCTGATCTGTTCGGCGGCGACGGCAGCTGTTTCGCCGAGGTTGGCTGGGGTGTCTCTGAGGTCCGCCGCTGGAACGGCGGCCCGTGGGGTGTCGTGTGACATCGAAAACTCCGTTGTTTTGTGATGGAGGGGGTGATTGAGGGATAGGTGTCGTGGTGATGTGTTGCGGGAAGGAGGGGTCTCTGGTCAGGATTCGGACGCCGTGGCCTGTTCGCGGCCATCGGCGCAGTGCCGTGTCCAGCGGTCGCGCAGTGTGAACGCGGCGGCTTTCGGGCGACGGTCTCGGGTGAAGATGCCCTTTCTGTTGCCGTCGACGCGGTGGATGCCCGGTGCGGTCTCGAAGTCGGCGAAGTTCCAAACCTGCTCGCCGACGAACCCGTCAATGCGGTCGAAGACCTGCCCGTAAGTGCGCAGGTACGCCTGCTGGAACTCTTCGGTCCATGGGACTCCGTCCCAGATCGAGTGCAGTCCCGGCAGAGTGTCGGCGCCGTATTCGGTCATCATCACTGGACGTTGGAATCGTTGGATCCAGTCGCGTATGTCGCGCTCGAGCGCGACCTCGGCGGAGGCCAGGTCGCCTGTGGTGAGGTACCAGCCGTAGTACCGGTTCAGGCTGATCACGTCGAAGAGGTCGGCGATCCTGTCGTTGTCGGCCATCGCGAACATCACCGCCGAGTAGGTCAGCGGCCGCGTCGGGTCGAGCTTTCGCGCGAGCGAGACCAGGGGCTCGAAGTATTCACGGGCGCCGGCTTCGGGCGACGAGGGCTCGTTGGCCAGACACCACATGACGACGCTGGGGTGGTTCTTGTCGCGTGCGATCAGCTCCCGTATGGTGCGTGCGTGCTCCTCTCGGGTGTCGTCTCCGAATGTCTCTGGTGAGAAGGTCGGCTCAGGCGGTTGACCGGTGAGCCCGCCCTTGACGGCGAGGTTGAGGCCCACTGCGGGGGTCTCATCGATGACGATGATGCCGTGTCGGTCGGCGAAGTCCATCACCTCTTCTGCATAGGGGTAATGCGATGTGCGGAAGGAGTTCGCCCCGATCCATTCCATGAGCTGGAAGTCGTGCACGAGATAGGCGTCATCGTGGCCCTTGCCGCGCACGGGCGAGTCTTCGTGCTTGCCGAATCCGGTGAAGTAGAAGGGGCGACCGTTGATGAGGAAATCGGTGCCGCGTACTTCGACTGTGCGGATGCCGAAGCTCTGTCCGTACGTGTCGATGAGGGTATCCCCCTCAAGCACGTCGACGACGAGTTCGTAGAGGTACGCCGCGCCGGGTTGCCACAGGTGCGGGTCGTGGAAACGGAGCTCACCGACCGGGCCGTGGGCATCCGCCACGTCCTCGCCGTGAGCGTCACGAACGCGCACCCGTACGTCCGCGGGAGCGTTGGTGACGATCGCGTAGCTGACGACTCCTGTCGCTCCGTCGAGATCAGTCGTGACGGTGATGTCCTCGATGTGCAGGCGTGGTGTGCTGTAGAGCCAGACGGAGCGCGACAGTCCGGCGTAGTTGTAGAAGTCGTGAAGGTAGGTTTGTGTCTTTATCCCGTCCGCAGACACCGTGATCTCCCCTGGTGGCAGCGTGGTGCGCGTCAATTGGTTGTCCACGCCGATCGTCAGCCGGAATTCACCCCCTGCGGACACGTGATCCGTGATGTCGGCCTCGAACGGCAGATACCCGCCGACATGGTCGGCGACCAGCCGGTCATCGACGTACACGCGGCCGTGGTGGGTTGCAGCATCCACGCGCAGCACGATGCGCTCGCCTGCCCACCCGCGTGGCACTCGAACGGTGCGCTGGTACCAGACCCATCCGACGTGATTGCGGACGTTGCTGTCGACGAAGATGTCGTTGTAGCTGGCCGGTACGGGTGCCTCCAGTTCGGTCTGTAGCCGGCGTGTCCACGGCTGCGGAGTGTCGGGGCGGTCGAGCGCGAAGTGCCAGAGTCCGTCGAGGTTCATCAGATCGCGGACTGCGGTGGCCTGGGGTTTGAGCATCGGATGTCTTCTTCGGGTCGGAGGGAAACGGAACGGTTCACTCGGGTTTCACGGATGCCTGTGCCTGTCCGTGCTGTGCCACGCCGCCGAGCCAGCCCAGGCTCGGCTTGGGGGTCCGCACGAATGTCTCGCGATCGACCGCGATCAGGCCGAACGTCGGCTCCCAATGACCCCATTCGTAGTTGTCCAGCAAGCTCCAGTGCAGGTATCCGCGAACGTCAATCCCGTCCCGGATCGTCTCGGCAAGCGAATCGAGGGCGGCGGAGGTGTAGGCGATTCTGCGTTCGTCGTCGGTGGTGGCGATGCCGTTCTCGGTCACGAGGATCGGAACGCCGCCGGTGACCTCCGCCGTGTGCCGTACAGCGATTCCGAGCGCGTCCGGACGGTAGGCAGTACCGACGAGCGTGTTGTCCGGATGCGGAGGGTATGGTTCGATCCCGTTCTCGTTCACCCACTGAGCCGAGTACGACTGCACGCCCACGAAGTCGTCTCCGCGTGCACCCTGGAGATAGAGGTCTTCCCAGACATACTCCAGCTCCTTCTTCTTCGTCTCAGCACCGGGACGTGCCTCGAAGGCCCGATTCGCTACTGACCAGCCGACTTTCGCTCCGGTGCGCTCTCGCAGCAGATCTCGCACCGCATGATGTGCCTCAACGAGCCGTTCCCCGATTTTCGTGTCCGGAGCCGGCAACGGCGGACGTGGTCCATCGACAGTCGGGCTCTGCCACTCATCATCGTTCTTGTGTGCCTGCAGCTGCGCCGCCAGCCCGGTCATCATCGCCAGCATGTTCGGCTCGTTCATCGTCACGATCCACGGCACACCCTCGAGGATCGGCGCTGCCGCCTCCGCAAAGGCCCGGAACCGGTCGGTCGCGCCGGGCGCCAGCCAGCCCCCCCTCCTCCGCGAACCACAGCGGATTCGTGAAATGGTGCAGTGTCACGACCGGCGTGACCCCGAACTCCCGGCAGGTGTCGATTACTCGCTGATAGTGCGCCAACTCGGCGTGCGAGATCAGACCCGGCAGCGGCTCGATGCGCGCCCATTCGATTCCGAAGCGGTAGCTGTTCAGACCCGATTCGGCCAGTAGACGGATGTCCTCGCGGTAGCGGTGGTAACTGTCGCACGCATCCCCGCTGCGCTCCATGCCCGGGAGCCGCCCCTCGCTCGCCCAGAAGTCACTGTTCAGGTTGTTGCCCTCGACCTGGTGCGGTGCGGTAGATGCACCCCACAGGAACCCCTGCGGGAACTCGCTCATCGTTGAGGCCTTTCGCTATCGAATCGGGAACGGAGTCATCGCACGAACGATGACCGTAGCGACACTATACGCGAAAGTAGAATCGCAACACTATTTTCATCAAAGATCGTAGGATGACGTGATGACCTCGACCGCGCGCGGACCGTATGCGAAGACCGCCGCAGTGCGCGAGCGCATCCTCGAGGCCTGCATCGACGCCTTTGGCGAGAGCGGCTTTCACGGAACAACGATGAAAGACATCGCCCGACGTTCAGGCATCAGCTACACCGGCCTCCTCCACCACTTCCCGAGCAAGGAAGACCTGCTTCTCGCCGTGCTCGAGTTGCGAGCTCAGCGCGACCAGATCTTCCTCGAACAGGCAGGAGCGCTGAACGCACAAGAGAATCCGTTGGCCGTGTTCGACGGAATGCTGCGGATCATGATCAACAACGAGCTCCACCCAGGGCTCCTGGAACTGCACGCCGTTCTTTCCGGCGAGGCGACCTCGCCCGAACACCCGGCCCACGATCACTACATTGCGCACTATCGAAACCTGCGCGACTTCTACGCCACCGCTTTCGCTGCTCTCGCGCAGCGAAGCCTCCTGGCCTCAACCTTCGCAGCTGAAGAACTGGCCGTCATGACCGTCTCGCTCCTCAACGGCGTCCAAGCTCAATGGCTCTTCGACCGCGACCGGGTCGACATGGAGCGCACTCTGCGCCGCTTCCTCGGCTCGATCATCCCAGCGCTAGAAGACTCGGAGAGCGGCGTGTCATCGGGGCACCTGGCCCACGCCACTCCGACGCCCGACGAGGCTTCGATGATCGGGCCGACGTCGTCTTCATGACGACTCGCCAGACGCCGCGAGTACCGTGGATGTCGTCTTGTGAGAGTCGAATGTTCCGAGCACGCTCGCGATCAGCGCTTCCAGCTCCTCACCGATGTCGAAGGTCGGTTCCGCCAGCCACTGATTCTGCAGCCCTTCCCACGCTGCGTGGATGAGCCTGGAGGCGCGCTCGGCATCCACTCCGGCCTTCACAATGCCGTCGGTTTGCAGCTGACGAATGTTCTCAGCCATCAGCTGGTTGCTTCGGCGCCAGCGCTGCTTGAAGTACTCGTGCGCCGGATGCGACGGGTCGCTGGCCTCGCCGGACATCGCCGTGTGCAACCGCACGATGTTCGTCCGATTCACGCCCGCGATCGCACGCGCCGGAGCCTGGGCTACTGACTCGCCCTCAGGCAGCGCCGACAACTGTACGTCATCGAAGTACTGCAGTGCGCTCAGCAGCAGCTCGTCCTTGCTCGGAAAGTGATACAGCACGCCGGGTTCGCTCAAGCCCGTCAACCGGGCAACATCCGCGGTCAGGACCGCACGATGTCCCTTCTCTACCACCAGCTCCAGGGTTGCTTCCGCGATCGCCTGCCGACGTTCCTTGGTTTTCGCGTAACTCCCGCGAGCACCGGTGACCTTTCCCATAGCGCGCCACAGTAACAGCCCGGGCCCGAAAACTGTTACAACCACCAGTATTCGCGTCCGTGTCTACAGCCCTTCCCTCCGCCCCGGTCCGCTGCCTACGCATCGCGAGCGGCACACATGGCGTTATCCAATCGTGCCCAAAACTATCAGTCATTAGGAATTGACTCTGGGCGCGTGGCTGGGTACGGTCGCCAGGTGCGAACACTATGAGCGATTCAGAGTTCGCATGCGAGCGGAACCCACTCGCTCGCTCATTGCACATACCCGTGAGGGTCGTAGACGGCCCTCCACGTCTTTCAAGGATGAGGACAATGCAATCAACGAATCGGGGCAAGCCGCAGCGGCGGCGTCGAGCCGCCATGATCGCCGGCACCGTCGTCGCGGCGGCATCGCTGCTGTTGACCGGATGCTCCGCGAGCAGTCAGCCAGCAGCGAGCTCGACGGCGACAAGCGAGAAGAACGTGACGCTCACGTTCCTCAATCAGTCGCGTGGGCAGGAAGCGGCGCTGACCTACCTCGCCAAGGAGTACACGAAGAAGACCGGCGTGAAGATCAGCATCGACTCACCCGGCCCCGCGGACTACGTGCCCAAGCTGCAGGCTCTCGCCCAGTCCAAGCAGATGCCCGACATCTATTCGGCATTCGACCCCACGACGATGGCCCCGTTCTACAAGGCCGGGTGGGCGATGGACCTGACCTCCGAGCTGAAGAAGGACGGCTGGAGCAAGGACTTCTCACCCCAGGTGATCAAGCTGTCCACGTTTGAGAAGGGCAACAACCTGGGCGTCAAGCCAGGCATCTATACGGTGCACTGGGAGACCCAGGCGTACGGGTTGCTCGCGGATCCGAAGGACAGCGGGATCAGCGCGACGGATCTACCGAAGACCACCGACCAACTGATCGACCAGCTGGCGGCCAGTAACAAGGCAGGCAAGGGCGGGTTCTCCATCGCGGCCTCGGAGACACCCCGCTTCGTCCAGTACGTGGCCTCGAACTACCTCACTGACAAGCAGATTTCCGACACCTTCGCCGGCACATACAAGTGGACATCCTCGGGATGGAAGAAGGCGTTCCAGCTGCTCGCTGACCTCCGTGACGCTGGGGCGATCCAGAACAATGCTTTGCCGGGCGGGCAGAACGACAACCCGACCGAGGAGACGAACTTCTTCACCAAGCACAGCGTCGCCTCGATCTTCGACGCCTCGCCGGGCGTTGCGGTGGCACACGCCACGAGCCCGGATTACACGTCGTTCATCTCGATCCCTCTGCCCAAGGCTCCTGGAGCCAAGTACACGCCGCGGACTCCGGGCGTCACGGGAAAGGGCGCCGTCATCAACCCACGGGGCAAGCACGTACAGGCCGCCCTCGACTTCGTGAAGTGGCTCACTGCTGCGCCGCAGCAGAAGGTGTTCGCCGATCAGGCCTACATCATCCCGACGAACCCGCAACTTCTGGCCAGCGGAAAGCTCGCCGCGCCGTTGCAGGGCTTCGCGTCCTCGATCAAGAACATGCAGGTTCTGCCCAACAACCCGACAGCGCAGGTCACCGACGCGATCACCCGTGACTCGCAGCAACTGGTGCTGGGCAAGATGACCGTGGATCAGGTCGTCGCTGACGTGCAGACTGCGCAGGACAGCAGCCAGTGACCTCCTCGCTCGCTCCTCTGCCGGTGCGGCGCCCCGTTCGTGGGGTGCCGCACCGGGGGGGGGGGGGGAGG
>NZ_JBTOLK010000001.1:1813776-2365691 GCF_054551755.1 Rathayibacter sp. CAU 1779 | reverse complement strand
CCTCCCCCCCCCCCCCCCCCCCGGCGCCTGGCGCGCCGCCGCAGCATCACCGGCTACCTGTTCCTGCTGCCCGCGCTCACTCTGATCGCCGTTTTCACCCTGGTTCCGTTCGTGGAGGCCATCCTCCTCAGCTTCCAGTCCTGGGACGGTGTCAGCCCGGACACCCCTTGGGTGGGTCTGGCGAATTTCACCGCAGCGTTCCATAACGCCCCGTTCTGGGCCTCGATGAAGAACGTCCTGATCTTCGGGGTGGTCGGCTTCGTCGTCGGCAACGGCATCTCCATGATCATGGCGCTGGCAGTCCACGCAGTCACCAAGGGGCGCTCGTTCTTCCGCACCGTCTATTACCTGCCCAGTGTGCTGTCCGTGGTTGTCGTCGGCATGGTGTTCTCGGCAATGCTCGACCCGCAGTCCGGAATCATCAACCGCATCCTGGGCGCGATCGGTCTCAGCTGGATGGAACACGACTGGCTCAACGACCCGGATGTCGCGCTGCTGGCGGTGATCGGTGTTTTCCTGTGGTTGCACTGGGGGTTCGGGTTCATCCTCTTCCTCGCCGGCCTCCAGGACATCCCGCGCTACCTCTACGAAGCCGCCGAGCTCGACGGTGCCCGCGGGTGGGCGAAGTTCCGTTACATCACCTGGCCGCAGCTGGCGCCCGTGACCACGATCGTCAGCCTTCTGACCCTGCTGGCTGCATTGCAGATCTTCGGCACCGTGCAGGTGCTGACCAACGGTGGCCCCGGCTACGCCACCATGGTGCCCACGCTTCAGATCTTCACCCAGGCCTTCACCTACAACAACTACGGCCTGGCCGCAGCGATGTCCGTGATCTTCGGCGGCGCCCTCATCCTCCTGTCCGTCCTGCAACTCGCCCTGTCCCGACGGCGAGCCACCGCATGAGTTCCCCGACGACGACCATGACAACTACATCCGAGACCACCCACGAAGTCCGGGCCGTTCCGGCGGGCACGACTCCGCAGAGCCGCCGCCGACGCATCAGCCCTGCACGCGCCGGCATCTACGCGCTCCTGACAGTCGCCGCAATCAGCGCCCTCTTTCCCATCGTGTGGATGCTCTCCGGGTCGCTGCAATCCCTGCAGCAACTCCTGACGGGCGACACCCTCATCCCGCTGTCGCCGGCCTGGAACAACTACGTCACCGCATGGGTGAAAGGGAATCTCGCCGTCTACCTCACCAACAGTGTGATCTACACACTCACGGCCGTGCTCGGCATCCTTCTCGTCTCCAGCCTCGCCGGATATGCCCTGGCCAGGATCGCGTTCAAAGGCAAAGCCTTCTTCACCGGCCTGATCCTGGCGGTGATGATCATCCCGGCGCCGGCGATGTTCCTCGCCCAATACAAGGTCCTGATCGCCCTCGACCTGGCCAACACACGACAGGGATACGTCTTCATCCTGATCACTTCAGGGATCCCGATCTCCACCCTCATCATGCGCAGCTTCTTCGCCTCCCAACCGGTCGACTTGGAAGAGGCCGCGGAACTGGACGGTGCCTCAGCGCTGAGGATCTTCTTCAGCGTCATGCTCCCACTAGCCCGGCCCGGGCTGGCGGCCGTAGCCGTGATCCAAGCGTTCGCGGTCTGGAACGAGTACCTGATGGCATTGGTGATCTTCAACGACAACTCGCTGATGCCCGTTCAACGCGGACTGACCAGCTTCGTGTCTGCCGAGACCCCGCAACCGCAGATCCTGCTGGCGGCGACCATGATCTCCATCATCCCCGTCGTCATCTTCTACCTGATCGCTCAGCGGCAGATCGTCGACGGCATCAGCGCCGGCGCCATCAAATAGACCACCACGCCCAACCTCCATCCATCGGCACGATCTGTGCCAGCCGATGAGCAGCCCGACACCGCACGCCGGGAAACAGCAAGACAGGACCATGAACCCAGAACGCATCGACCGAGTGTCTATGGTGAGGCGCCACAACCCCCGGTTCACCGACGCCCACCCCGCCGACACGCTCACGGTTGGCAACGGCAACCTCGCCACCACACTGGACAGCTCGGGCCTGCAGACCTTCCCCGACTTCCACGAACTGCGCCCGGACCCGGCACGAGTCCCACCAGGCGAGTCGGGCGAGGGGCTGCCGCACCAGCCGGTGCGGCACTTCCGGAAAGACGATTACCAGATCCCGTTGCGCACCCAGTCCAGTTGGGGTTGGTACGAGACACCCGACAGGGAACGCTTCCACCCTGCCCAGGCAACCAGCAACTATTCGAACGGGCACCGCATGGTGCCCTATCTGGACCGGATGGGCCTGCACCGACCCGAGGACGACATTCCCGTCGACCTGCAGGCCGCGGCATGGCTGCACTTCAACCCGCGCCGCCTCCACCTGGGCCGGATCGCACTCGGCGGACACGGCACCTACACCCCGCCCCAACACCCGAGCGAACTCCACAACAAGCAGCTGACCCTCGACATGTTCTCCGGGACAGTCACCGCGCAGTACGAATACGACGGGACCCCGGTCCGGGTGACCACGACCGTCCACCCCACCGCCGACATCATCGCCACCCGGGTTGAATCCGACCTCCTGACACGGGGACTGGCCGTGGAGTGGATCTTCGACCAGCAGAAGGATGCCATCGCGTCCTTCGAGACAGCACCGGAGACATCAACCCGTTGGGAAATGAGTCCTCATCACGCCAGCGCACACCGTCGCGTCGGCGCCACGTCATACACCGCCACGATCACCAGTTCCGGCAGCCTCGAGCTGAGCAGGCAGGCACACGCCGTCGCTGCCCGCACCACAGCGCCCGTCCTGGATGTCGTCGTGCAGCTGACCGGACCCGACACGACCCCACCCACTTCAAACCCAATCCCCACCGCCGATGACATCCTCCATGACGCACAGCAATGGTGGGCCCGGTTCTGGAACGACGGAGCAGCGGTCAGCTTCGACGGCAGTCAGGCAGCAGAGGCCACCGAGCTGGAGCGACGCGTCGTGCTGTCGCAATACCTCACCGCAGTCAACTGCGCAGGATCAACGCCGCCGCAGGAGACCGGGCTCACCCTGAACTCCTGGTCGGGAAAGTTCCACCTGGAGATGCATTGGTGGCACGCTGCACACTTCGCCCTCTGGGGACGATCCGAGTTCCTGGAACGCAGCATCTCCTGGTACCACTCCATCCTCCCCGCGGCACGAGAACACGCCCGCAAACAGGGCTACAAGGGAGCACGCTGGCCCAAACAGACCGACCCCTCTGGCGCAGAATCACCCAGCCAGATCGGAGCGTTCATCATCTGGCAGCAACCCCACATCATCTACCTGCTCGAGCTGATCCGATCATCCGGACGCGACACGACGTTCGTTCGCCAGCACCTGCCCCTGGTGGACGCCACCGCGGACTTCATGGCAGACTTCGTGGCCGACGGCCCCGACGGGTTCGAACTTCCTCCACCCCTCGTCCCCGCACAGGAAAGCTACTTCCCCGACCGCGCCAGGACTGCCAATCCCACTTTCGAACTCGCCTACTGGGCGTGGGCACTCAACACCGCCAACCAGTGGCGGCGGCTGGCTGGTCTGGCGGAGAACCGCCGGTGGCGAGATGTCGCAGAGCACATGCGACCACCGACCCGAACGGTCGACGGCACATACGCAGCCGTCTCCGAACCGCCCTACCTCATCCGTGAAGACCACCCCTCGATGCTGATGGCCCACGGCTGGTTGCCCCCCACCCCCGCTATCGATGCCTCGACCATGGCTGACACCCTCACCGAGGTTGAACAGCATTGGGACTTCCAATCCACGTGGGGATGGGACTACCCCGTCATGTCGATGACCGCGTCTCGTCTCGGCTGCATCGACCGCGCCCTGGCCCACCTGTTGCGCGACACTCCCAAGAACCACTACCTGACCAACGGGCACAACCCGCAACGCCCCGGATTCCTCCCCCTCTACCTTCCCTCCAACGGCGGCCTGCTCGCGGCGATCGCGCACCTCGTCCACGCCGTCAACACCGGCGCCGAGCTGCCACCCGGGTGGGCCATGACTGCCGAAGGATTCTGACTGTTCACACCACCCACGCCCCCAAGGGGAACGAGAACCCGTGCGCGACATCTTCACTGACCACCCCTGGTACGGAGGCGACTACAACCCCGAACAGTGACCACAAGAGATCTGCCGGCGATCTGGGCGGAGGTGAGGATGGAGGTCTTCTTCTCCGGCAGGGGAAGGCGCTGGACGTCGCGGACGGGGTTGAAGGGGATGGCGTCGTCGCACGGCGTAGCCGCAGATGAGGCCGAGGACGGCGCGGGCGCGGCGGACTGCGGAGACGGATCTGCCGAGCAGGATGGCCTGGATGATCCGGTCACAGCGGCCGACCGTGAGCGCGTCCAGGGTGATCCCGCCGCACCGGGGCACGAGCAAGCATCGCGCGGTGGTCTCGTAGGACTCGTAGGTGGAGAACGAGAGCGACCCGGCGATCGCGCGAGCGTGGATCTGCTGGAGCCAGGCGGCCGCGGCCTCGGCGATGGTGCTGTCCGGGGTGAGACCGGCCAGCAGCGTGCTGCTGAGGATCTCGGCCTTGCGCTTCAGTGCAAGGCGGGCGGACTCCTCGGTGGCGGCGACGGCGACGATCTGGTGGAGTTCCCCGGCGTCGTCTCTGGTACGTGCCCGGGCGCGGTAGCGGCCGCGGGCGAGACGGGTGATCTGGACGGTGCCGAGCTCGCCGGCGCGGATCGCGGTCCTAGCCATGCTGGTGCTCCCGGACCCAGGCGAGGAGCGCAGCCTGCTCGTAGCGGACGTGGCGGCCAAGTTTCAGCCACGGCGGCCCGCTGCGAGTGAGCCGCCAGTCCTCGACGGTGCGCAGCGGCACGCGCAGGAGGTCGGCGACCTGGCGGCTGGTGAGGAAGACCGGCTCGGCGGCTCTCTGCTCGTTCATGCCGGGCAGGTGCACGAGGCCGTTCCGGCGCAGCCGTGCCTGGCCGGAGACGACCGGCAGCAGCCCGCAGGTCAGGCGGACCGACGCCGGTGTGAGGGGCAATCTGGTGACCAAAGTGGTGACCTGCCCGGAAACAGGCCGATTGGTCAATGTTGCGAATGGGCTGTTTAGCCGCGGATTCTCAACGATCTCGTTGCTGGGGTACCTGGACTCGAACCAAGAACAACTGAACCAGAATCAGCCGTGTTGCCAATTACACCATACCCCACCGGCGTATTGCCGATGCCCGGGGCGAGCCCTGGGTCTGCACCGCGGTAAGCGGCACGAGTGACTACTTTACCGGACCGATCGAGCGGATCCAAAACGGGAGCGTCCGTCCCGGGCGCGCCGTCTCACGCAACGAGCCTGCTGCGTGCGGTGTCGCCTCGTGACGCGCGTCGTGCCGGAAATCGGAGTTCGGGCGCTGCGTCCAGCGTGTCAGGGCTGCAAGACGGCGCGCCGTGCCGCAACTCCGATTTTCGGCAGGTCTCACGGCGTGGACCACCAGGAATCGGGACTCAGCGGCCTGGACTGAGCGGTCTGGACTCGCCCCTCGAGGCTCGGCGCCCAGGCTTAGCGCGCGCGACTCGAGACCGGAACTCAACGCTCACGCCGCGGCGACGTGCTCCCGCAGCCGCCGCAGTCGCGCCAGCGACTCCGCCTTGCCCAGGATCTCCATCGACTCGAACAGCGGCGGCGACACGCGGCGTCCGGAGATCGCGACGCGCAGCGGGCCGAAGGCCACGCGCGGCTTGAGACCGAGCACCTCGATTAGGGCGGCGCGCAGCGTGACCTCGATGGCCTCGTGCTGCCACAGGTGCTCTGCAAGGTGGTCGAGGGCCTCGATCGAGGAGGCGAGCACCTCCTCGGCGTTCTCCGGGAGCGTGCCGAGCGCGTCGTCGTCGTAGTGCAGCGCCGCGGCATCCGTGAAGAGGAAGCCCAGCATGCCGGGCGTCTCGCCGAGGAGCTGCACGCGCTCCTGCACGAGCGGGGCTGCGGCATCCAGGATCGAGCGCTGCTCGTCGGTCAGCGGCTCGGACAGGATGCCCGCCCGCACGAGATACGGCACCGTGCGCTGTGCGAAGTCCGCGGTGTCCAGCAGGCGGATGTGGTCGGCGTTGATCGCCTCCGCCTTCTTCTGGTCGAAGCGCGCCGGATTCGGATTCACGTCGGCAACATCGAACTTCTCGACCATCTCATCGAGCGAGAACACGTCGCGGTCGTGCGAGTATCCCCAGCCGAGCAAGGCGAGGTAGTTGTCGAGGCCCTCGGGGATGAAGCCGCGGTCGCGGTGGTGGAACAGGTTGGACTGCGGATCCCGCTTGGACAGTTTCTTGTTGCCGTCGCCGAGCACGGAGGGCAGGTGTCCGAAGCGGGGCACGAAGTCCGTCATCCCGACGTCGATCAGCGCCCGGTACAGGGCGATCTGGCGCGGAGTGGAGGGCAGGATGTCCTCCCCGCGCAGCACGTGCGTGATCCGCATGAGCGCATCGTCGATCGGGTTGACGAACGTGTAGAGCGGCTGGCCGTTGGGGCGCACGACCACGAAGTCGCTGAAGGATCCGGCGGGGAACGTGATGGGACCGCGCACCAGGTCGTCGAAGTCGAGCGCCTCGTCGGGGACACGAAGCCGCAGTGCTGGCTGACGGCCCTCGGTGCGGTACGCCTCCCGCTGCTCCTGGGTGGTGTCGCGGTCGCCGTTGTCGTATCCGTGCTGCTTGGGACGGCCGGCCGCCTCGTTGCGCGCCTCGATCTCCTCGGGAGTCGAGTAGCTCTCGTAGACGTGTCCGGAATCGATCAGCCGGTCGAGCACGGCCGCATAGATCTCGGAGCGCTGCGACTGCCGGTACGGGCCGTCCGGGCCGCCCTTGACGACGCCCTCGTCCCAGTCGATGTTGAGCCAGGACAGCGCGTCGAGCAGCTGCTCGTAGCTCTCCTCGGAGTCGCGCGCGGCATCCGTGTCTTCGATGCGGAAGATCAGCTTGCCGCCGTTGTGCCGGGCGTACGCCCAGTTGAACAGCGCCGTGCGGATGAGGCCCACGTGCGGTGTGCCGGTGGGCGAGGGGCAGAAGCGCACGCGAACGTCGCTTCCGGTTGCGGTGGTGAACGGATACGCGGCCGGTGCAGAGGTCTCGGACATCGCCCTCGATTCTACGGGGCGGCGGTCGAGTCTTTCGGTGAGGGCTCGGACAACAGCGGCTCAGGCGGCGACGTTCAGGCAGCGATGTTCAGGCGGCGATGCTCAGGCAGCGGATGCCGAGCGACGGCGTCAGGATGCCGGCCGCAGCGACCACGCGGCACCATCGAGCTCGACAACGGCCGCGGCGGTCGCCGCAATGGCGGGAATCTGGTCGCTGCCCTGCGCCGCGACCAGGTTGATCGTGCGCCGGTCACGGTTCGCGGTCGGCAGGATGGCGACATCCGACGGCACGTTCGAGAGTGCGAGTGCCAGCGACGGCAGGATCGCGACGCCCAGCCCCGCCGAGACCATGCCGAGAACGGCGGTGAAGTTGTCCGTCTCGTACGAGATCGACGGCTGGAAACCGGATGTCTCGGCGAGCTGGAGCAGGTGGCCGCGGCACCGCTGGCATCCGGCGATCCAGTTCTCCCCGCTCAGCGACTCCAGGTCGACGCGCCTGCCTTTCGCGGCGGGATGCCCGGCCGGTACCGCGACCATCATCTCGTCCTCCCACAGCGGGATCACCACGAGGCCGCGGGCGCTCTCGCCGTGCGGGTCCACCCGGTCGCCCGGATAGCTGAACGTGATCGCGAGGTCCGCCTGCTGTGCCCGCACCGCCTCGACCGCCTCCGGCGGCTCCGCCTCGAGGTAGGTGATGCCGATTCCCGGATGCGCCGCCGCCAGCTGGCGCAACACCTGCGGCACCAGCGTGGACGACGCCGTCGGGAAGGCGGCGAGCCGCACGCGGCCCGCACGCAGTCCGGACAGCTCGGCGAGCTCGCCGGCGGCCGCATCCAGCGCCGTCGTGATCGTGCGGGCGTGACGTGCCAGCACGCGGCCCGCCTCGGTGAGGCGCACTCCGCGTCCGGATCGCGCCACGAGGGGCATCCCGATCCTGGCCTCCGTGCGGCGCAGATGCTGGCTGACGGCGGGCTGGCTGTATCCGAGGGCAGCGGCCGCGGCCGTGATCGAGCCGTGCTCGACGATGGCGCGCACGATGCGCAGCGTGTGCGCGTCGAGTTCGAGCGACGGGTTCGGATCCTGCTGCAGTGTCACGCCGCAATCATAAGCGCCCGTTATGCGATGCATCGAACACCTGCGATTGTCGAATACCGGTGCCGCGCGCAGGCTGGTGGGGTGAATCTCGCTCCCCCGTCCCCAGCTCCATCGGCATCGGCATCGGCCCGCACCGTCGACGGCACGACATCCGCCGCGGCGAGGTCCGCCAACGCGGGGCTCACGCGACTGCGCGACGAGTTCGCCGGAATCGGCGTCGGCTATCTCGCGGCCTGCACCGGAGGCCTTCCGCCTGCGGCGTCCGTCGCCGCAGCCCGAGCCGATCTGGAGCTCTGGCAGCGCGGTGAGGCGAGCCCCGCGCACTACGACCACGCCGTCACGTCATCGCGCGCCGACTTCGCCCGCATCGCCGGAGTCGACCCGGCCCGCGTCGCGATCGGATCGCAGACCTCGGTCTTTGCCGGCATGGTGGCCTCCTCGGTGCCCGACGGCGCCGAGGTGCTCTGCGTCGACGGCGACTTCAGCTCCGTCGTCTTCCCGTTCCTGCAGCACGAGCGCCGCGGCGTGCGGGTGCGACACGTTCCGCTGTCCGCCCTCGCCGAATCGATCGCCGAGGACACCTGGGTTGTCGTGTACTCGCTCGTGCAGTCCGCGACGGGCGCGATCGCCGACGCACGTGGCATCCGCGCCGCTGCAGACGAGGTCGGAGCCCGCGTGCTGTGCGACGTGACGCAGGCCGCCGGCTGGCTTCCGCTGGAGGCGTGGACCGCGGATGCCATGATCTGCCACACCTACAAGTGGCTGTGCTCGCCGCGCGGCGTCTGCTTCATGGCCGTCTCCCCCGACTTCGCGGAGGACCTCATCCCGGTCAACGCGGGCTGGTACGCAGGCGAGGATCCGTGGGTGTCCTGCTATGGACCGTCCGCGCCGCTGGCGGCATCCGCACGGCGCTTCGACGTGTCGCCGGCGTGGCAGGCGATGCACGTGGGCGCGCCCGCGCTGCGGGTGTTCGCGAGCACCGACATCCGCGCGGTCCACGACCACGACGTCGCGCTTGCGGATGCGCTGGCCGACGGGCTCGGCGTTCCGGCGCGCGGCAGCGCCATCGTCACCTGGGAAGATCACGACGGCGACGCGCTCGCACGGCTCACGGCCGCCGGGATGGTGGCCTCGGGTCGTGCGGGCCGAGCCCGCGTGGCTTTCCACGTATGGAACGACGACGCCGATGTCGAGCGAGCGCTCCGGGCGCTCGGGCGCTGAGTGAGTGACGGGGCTTGAACCCACGACCTCTTCCCGCTCCCGTCACAGGTCGATCAGCGTTGGATCTCGACCAGCAGCACCCACGCGTTGAGCATGGACGTCACGAACACGAGGGCGATGGCGGCAGCGACCACGAAGAGTCCGGATGACGCCCCCGCGGTCACCAGCACGCCACCGAGCAACGCGAGCAGCACGGGAAGCAGCCCCACGGCGACCCGGAACACCCGGGTCGCGACGGCGGCGTGGTACGTCGTGTCGGTGAGCACTCGCTGCGACATGAGCAGCGGCGGGGCCAGCCCGATGACGCTCGCGACCACGATCTCGATGCCGAGTGCCGTGTCAGACTGATGCGGGATGAGGCCCACCACGGCGAGCACGAGGATCAGCACCAGCGCACTCACGGTCGCCGCGGCCCGCGACGGGAGGGTGCGCGACGCCAGGATCTCCTTGATCGTCACACTCATCGCCACGATGATCAGACCCGCCAACGCCGCGGAAGCACCGGCCACCGCAACGAAGAAGTCCCCCCAGCCGTCAGACATGGCGGAAGTCTACGGCCGCACGGCGCCAACGCCCGGTCCGGATCAGCCCTTGGCGCGCACCGGGTTCGACAGGGTGCCGAGACCGCTGATCGACACGTCGACGCGGTCGCCGGCCACGAGCGGTCCGACGCCGGCCGGTGTGCCGGTCATGATGACGTCACCCGGCAGCAGCGTCCAGACGCTGGACGCGTACGCGACGAGCTCTGGGATGCCGTGGATGAGATCCGCCGTACGTCCCGACTGGCGCACCTCCCCGTTCACCCGCGTCTCGATCGTGGCGGAGGCCACGTCGAACTCGGTCTCGATCACGGGGCCCAGCGGTGCGAACGTGTCGAATCCCTTGCCGCGCGCCCACTGCCCGTCCGCGCGCTGCAGGTCGCGCGCCGTCACGTCGTTGCCGACCGTGTAGCCGAACACGTAGTCGAGGGCGTTCTCGACCGAGACGTCCTTCGCGATGCGTCCGATCACGACCACCAATTCGCCCTCGTGCTCCACGCGCTCGGACTGCGGAGGGAGCACGATCGCGTCATCCGGTCCGATCACCGAGGTGTTCGGCTTGAGGAACATCAGGGGTGCCGCCGGCGGCTCGGATCCCATCTCCTCGGCGTGGTCGCGGTAGTTGCGTCCGATGCCGATCACCTTGGAACGCGGGAGAACCGGTGCCAGAAGTGTGGCATCCGTCAGCTTCACCCGCTCGCCTGTCGTGTCGAACCCCGCGTACATCGGATCTCCGGAGAGCACGACCCACTCGCGGTCGTCTTCGTCGAGGATGCCGAACGCGATCGATCCGTCGTGGCTGAAGCGCGCGATCTTCACGACTATGCGGCCGGGGTCTCGGCGTCGAGACGGACCAGCCAGCCGTGTCGGTCCTCGCGGCGCCCGTACTGGATGTCCGTGAGCTCCTCGCGCAGCGACAACGCCAGCTCCGACGACTCTGGCCCCTCGTGCACGATCTCGAAGTCGTCGGCGATGAGGCGTCCGATCGGCACGAGAACGGCAGCGGTCCCGCAGGCGAACGCGCCGACGATCTCGCCGGATGCCGCCCCGGCGCGCCACTCCGTGATCGTCACCGGCCGCTGCTCGATGCCGAGTCCGCGGTCCTCCGCCAGCTGCAGGATCGACTTCAGCGTGATGCCCTCGAGGATCGAGTCCGATTCCGGTGTGACGAGGGATCCGTCGCGGCGCACGAGCACGATGTTCATGCCGCCGAGCTCCTCGAGGTACTCCCCGTCGAGGTAGAGCACCTGCTCGCAGCCCTTCTCGTACGCCTCTGCCTGCGGAAGCAGGCTCGATGCGTAGTTGCCGCCCGTCTTGGCCGCGCCCGTGCCGCCCTTGCCTGCGCGGGCGTAGCTCTGCGTCAGCGCGATGCTCACCGGCTGCACACCGTGTGCGAAGTACGCGCCGGCCGGGCTGGCGATGAGGTAGTAGGCCACCTTCTTGGCCGCGCGGACGCCGAGGAACGCCTCCTTGGCGAACAGGAACGGACGCAGGTACAGGCTCGTCTCGGCCGCTCCCGGAACCCACGCGCCGTCGACGGCGATGAGCTGCCTGATGGACTCCACGAAGTAGTCGGTCGGCAGCTCGGGCAACGCCAGCCGGCGCGCCGACCGCTGCAGCCGCGCCGCGTTCTGGTCCGGACGGAAGGTGTGGATCGAGCCGTCCGCGTGACGGTACGCCTTGAGCCCCTCGAACACCTCCTGCGCGTAGTGCAGCACGGCGGCGGCCGGATCCAGCTGGATCGGGCCGTACGGGCTCACGCGCGGCCGGTGCCAGCCGCCCTTCTCCGACCAGCAGATGTCCACCATGTGGTCGGTGAACTTCTGGCCGAAGCCCGGGTTCGCCAGAATGGCCTCGCGCTCGGCCTCGGCAACCGGATCCGCGTTGCGCGTGATCTGCCAGAGCAGTGCGCGATCCGTGGCGGGCGGGTTGGAGATATCCGTGAGCGGAATGGTCATTGCTACCCCTTTGGCGAAAGGTGGCGGATGCGTGGCATCGCGCCTGTGAAAAAGGTTACGTCTCTGCGCCTGCTACGCGGACACGCGGGCGGCGATCGCGTCGCCGATCTCGCTCGTCGTGCGCGGTCGCCCGTCTCCGCTCGACCTCTCGGCGAGGTCGGAGGTGACGGCCGCGCGCACGCGGTGGGCGGCATCCGTGAAGCCCAGGTGGTCGAGCAGCAGCGCAACGGAGAGGATGGCGGCGGTGGGGTCTGCCTTGCCCTCCCCGGCGATGTCGGGCGCCGAGCCGTGCACCGGCTCGAACATGCTCGGGAACGCGCCGTCCGGGTTGATGTTGCCGGATGCCGCGAGACCGATGCCGCCGCTGATCGCGGCCGCGAGATCGGTCAGGATGTCGCCGAAGAGGTTGTCCGTGACGATGACATCGAATCTAGCAGGGTCGGTGACGAGGAAGATGGTCACGGCATCCACGTGCAGGTAGTCCACTTCGACATCCGGATGCTCGGCCGCCACCTCGTCAACGATCCGCTTCCAGAGACCCCCGGCGTGCACCAGCACGTTCGTCTTGTGCACGAGCGTGAGCTTCTTGCGGCGCTGCTGCGCCTTCTCGAACGCGTAGCGGACGACGCGCTCGACCCCGAACGCCGTGTTCACGGAGACCTCGTTGGCGATCTCGTGCGGCGTGCCGACGCGGATCGCGCCGCCGTTGCCCACGTACGGTCCCTCGGTGCCCTCGCGGACGACGACGAAGTCCACGGATCCCGGATCGGCCAGCGGGCTTGTCACGCCGGGCAGGATCGTCGTCGGACGCAGGTTCACGTACTGGTCGAGCGCGAACCGCAGCTTCAGCAGCAGTCCGCGCTCGATGTTCGCGCCTGCCAGGCGCGGATCGCCCGGCTTGCCGCCTACGGCGCCCAGCAGGATGGCGTCATGCCCGGCGATCGACGCCAGGTCCTCGTCCGTCAGGGTGTCGCCGGTCGCCAGGTACCGGGCGGCACCGAGCTCGAAGTACGTCGTGTCGAAGATCACCTCGGCGGGGTCGGTGGCGGCGTCGAGAACCTTGACGGCTTCCGCGACGACCTCGGGACCGATGCCGTCGCCGGGGATGACGGCGAGCTTGACGACCGATGACATGGCGCTCCTACAACGTGATTCGGGTGGGATACCAAGCCTAGAGGCGATTGAGCGTTGGACGCGCGAGCTCGCGCTCGCGGGGCCAGCCCGATTGAACCCATGAGCCGCGTCAGCGGGCGTAGCCCCCGAATTCGACGACCGGACTCAGTGCGCCCGCTCGCGCCGCAGGCTGACCGCCGCGATGACGGCAGCCAGCACGACGAGGCCCGCTCCGATAGCTGCCGTCACCGTGACGCCGCTGTCGAACGCGGCGCCGGCCGAGGCCATCAGCGCCTGTCCCTGCGCGGCGGGCAGCTGCTCGGCCACGGCCGCCGCGCCGCCGATCGTCTGGCTCGCGGCATCCGCCTGGGAGGCGCTCAGCCCGTCGGGCAGCACGATCGACGTCCGGTAGAACACCGTGATGATCGTGCCGAGGATGGCCGTGCCGAGCACGGCGCCGAGCTCGTAGGCGGTCTCCGAAACGGCCGATGCGGCTCCTGCCTTCTCCGCAGGCGCCGTGGCGATGATCAGCTCGTTGGAGACGGTCTCCGCGGCGCCGATCCCGATCCCGAGCGCGACGAACGCGACCATGAACGCCGGCACCGTCAGGTTGTGGGCCATCACTGCCACGAAGCCGTAGCCGAACACGGAGAACGCGAGGGCGACCGGGATGACGATGCTCGGCCGCACGCGCCGCGCGATCGGCACGACGGCGAGTCCGGCGACGATCATCGTGATGAGCCCGGGGAGGAGGGTGAGGCCCGCCTGCACCGGATCCTGTCCCAGCACGAGCTGCAGGTGCTGCGAGACGAAGAAGAGCCCGCCGACGAGCGCGACCACGCTGAGCAGATTCACCAGCACCGCTCCGCTGAATGCGGGACGCGTGAACAGACGCACATCGAGCATCGGGTTCGGTCGCCGCAGTTGACGACGAACGAACATCCAGCCGCAGAGCGCGCCCAGCAGCACGGCGACGATCCCCGGGATGCCGATCCCCTCCGTCGCCAGCGTCTTGACGCCGTACACGAGCGGGGCCATCGTGCCCAGCGCAAGCACGATGCTCACGACGTCCACCGGACCCGGATGCGGATCCCGCGACTCGGGCACGAGGACCGGCAGCAGGATCAGCATCGGAATGAGCAGTGGCAGGGCGATCAGGAACACCGACCCCCACCACAGATGCGCAAGCAGCAGACCGCCGACGATCGGACCGAGCGCCGATCCGGCGGCGAACCCGGCCGACCAGATCGCGATCGCGAGCCGGCGCTGATCGCGATCCGTGAAGATCGAGCGCAGCAGCGACATCGTGGACGGCATGAGCATGGCGCCGAAGAATCCGAGCAGGGCCCGTGCGGCGATGAGCAAGCCGGCGGTGGGCGCGAAGGCTGCGAGCACCGAGACCAGGGCGAATCCGATCGACCCGATCATGAGGAGCTTGCGGCGGCCGATCCTGTCCGCGAGGGATCCCATCGCCACCAGCAGCCCTGCGAGCACCAGCGGGTACACGTCGATGATCCAGAGCAGGGCGACGCCGCTGGGCTCCAGCGCGGTGGAGATGGCAGGCAGCGCGAAGTTGAGCACGGTGTTGTCGATCGACACCAGCAGAACCGGAAGCATGAGCACGGCGAGCGCCGCCCACTGCCTGGCGCCCGCACGGCGCGCAGGCGTGCGCACCTCGGTGGTCATGGTCGTCATCGCGTCGTCTCCCCTCTGCGTCGCGTCCGGGTTTCTTCTGCACCCAGGTTTCTTTACCGTCCAGCCGGTACACTAAACGAGGAAGCCGAGCATTTCCTGGGCAGTGGAGGTCGTCATGAGCGTGCGTGAGAGAACCCGTGAGCGCATCCTCGACGCGTTCGAGGCCATCCTCACGACCGAGGGTGAACGTGCTGCGACGCTGGATGCCGTCGCCGCGCGCGCCGACGTCTCCAAGGGCGGCCTGCTCTACCACTTCGCGTCGAAGGACGCGCTGGTCGCCGGCCTCGTCGAACGGCTGCATGCGCTTGTGGAGCAGGATGTCGACGACATCCGTTCCGCCTCGACCGGCCCGATCGAATACCTGCTGCGCACCTCGGTCTCCTCGGGCACGCCGCTCGAGCGGAGCGCGATGGCCTGCTTCGCGCTCGCGGGCGGACAAGACCAACGTGTCCGCACCGCGCTGCGGCAGATGCAGGATGCCTGGCTCGGCGTCGTGCGCGAGTCCGTGCCGGATCCGGTGCTCGCCAGGGTCATCGCCCTCGTCTCGGACGGCCTCTACTTCAACTCCGTGCTTCGAGAGGGCGGCGACAGCATCGGTGAAAAGGACCTGGATGCGGTCATCTCGTACGTGACAGGCTTGCTCGCTGATCCCTCTCGGGCGTCGAATCCTCCTCAGTCGCCCGATCCGGCGCGGGGAGCTACTCCCCCGCACTCGCCGCGCGCCACCTCCAGCGCCGGAGCCTCAACGTAGGCTGTGACGAACGACGAAAGGGGAAAGTCGTGAGTCTCGGTGGCGGAATCTTCCTGATCGTCGTGGGCGCCATCCTGGCGTTCGCGATCAACGTCAGTCCCAGTTGGATCGACCTCCACATGGTGGGCTGGATCCTGCTGGTCGCCGGAGTCGTCGTGACGATCCTCGGGATCGTGCTGATGACGCGCAAACGCACGTCCAAGGTCACCCGCAGCACCACGATCGACCCGAGGACCGGACAGAAGATCGACTCGACGCGACGAGACGAACAGGACTGAGTCCGAGCGTCGACGGCCGGCGCCGCGAAATCGTCACCACGAAATGGCGGATGCCCCGCCCGCGCCGCCCCTTCGCCGTCGCGTCAGAGCGTGACGGTTCCCTCGACGATCGTACGCGTGGCCCCGCCGATCCAGATCGCGTCGCCGAGCCTCTCCACGTGGACGCGGCCGCTCCGACCGAGGGCGGTCCCCTGGGAGGCGACGTAGCTGTCGGGAGCGCGTCCGGATCCGATGAGCCACATCGCGAGCCCAGCGTTCAGACTTCCCGTGACCGGATCCTCTGGGATGCCGAAGTCGGGCACGAAGGCGCGCACCTCGAAGTCCGCGTCGTGGTCGTCGGATTGCGGCGCGACGGCTCCGACCTTCAGGCCCTTCATCAGCCCGAAGTCGGGCTGCAGCGCGAGCACCTCTTCCGCCGAGCGAAGAAGCACGACCAGCCAGCCGGGGCCGCTGTCGACCCACTCAGCGGCGAGCACCTCGTCGTCTCGGATGCGCAGGCTTCGTGCGGCGCGCGCCGTCGTCTCCTCGTCGACCGCGCCCGAGCGCACGAGCGGCGGAGCGGCGAACGCGAGCCGATCGCCGTCGGTGCGCAGCTGGACGAGACCGACGCCGCACTCCTGCACCACGGCATCCGGCGAACGCGGCACGCCGCCCGAACGCAGCCAGGCGTGCGCACTGCCGAGCGTCGGATGCCCGGCGAACGGCAGCTCACCACCCGGCGTGAAGATGCGCAGGCGGTAATCCGCGGCCGGATCGGTCGGCGGCAGCAGGAAGGTCGTCTCGGAGAGGTTCGTCCAGCGGGCGAACCTCGCCATCTCGGCATCCGTGAGCCCCTCAGCGTCGACCACCACGGCGACCGGATTCCCGAGAATGGCCTCCGCGCCGAACACGTCGACCTGCGCGAAGCGGCGTTCCTCTGCCATGTCCACCCTCGGTCCTTCGGCGGTGATCGGTCTACGACTCGGTGATGTCGATGGCCTGCATCACGTCGGCGTCGATCGCGGAGCGCACCGACTCGAGGATGCCGTCCGGCACCGGCGAGTCGACCGTCAGCACGCTCAGCGCCTTGCCGCCAGCTGTGGTGCGGGCGATCTGCATGCCGGCGATGTTGATGCCGGCCTCGCCGAACTCGCGGCCGTACACCGCGACGATCCCCGGACGGTCGTCGTACACCATGACGATCAGGTGCTCTGCGAGCGGAACCTCGACGTCGTATCCGTTCACGCCCACGATCTTCTCGATCTGCTTCGGGCCCGTGAGCGTTCCGGCGACCGAGACCTGGGATCCGTCGGCGAGCGCGCCGCGCAGGGTCAGGACGTTGCGGTAGTCCTCGCTGGCGGCATCCGTCAGCAGGCGCACCTCGATGCCGCGCTGCTCGGCCAGCAGCGGCGCGTTCACGTACGAGACGTTCTCGCTGACGATGTTGGTGAAGATGCCCTTCAGCGCAGCGAGCTTGAGCACGCTGACGTCGTAGTCGACGAGCTCGCCGCGGATCTCCACGTCGACGCTCGTGATCGGGCTGTTCCTTGCCAGTCCGCTGAACACCTGACCGAGCTTCTCGAGCAGCGGGATGCCGGGGCGCACGTAGGGATCGATGACACCGCCCGCGACGTTCACGGCATCGGGCACGAGCTCGCCAGACAGGGCGAGACGCACGGACCGCGCGACCGAGACGCCGGCCTTCTCCTGTGCCTCGGCGGTCGAGGCGCCCAGGTGCGGCGTGACGACCACGTTGTCGAGCGTGATGAGCGGCGACTCGAGGGGCGGTTCACTCACGAACACGTCGAGCCCCGCGCCGGCGATGGTGCCCGTCGTGAGGGCGCGGTGAAGCGCGTCCTCGTCGATCAGACCTCCGCGGGCGACGTTGACGATGTAGGCGCTCTTCTTCATGAGCGCGAACTGGTCGTCGCCGATCATGCCGAGCGTCTCCGGCGTCTTCGGCATGTGGATGGTGACGAAGTCCGCCTGCTGCAGCAGCTCGTCGAGCGTGACCAGCTGCACGCCCAGCTGCTGCGCACGAGCGGAGGTGACGTAGGGGTCATAGGCGATGATCTGCGTGCCGAAGGCCTGCAGGCGCGCCGTGATGAGGGCGCCGATGCGGCCGAGGCCGATGATGCCGATGGTCTTCTCGTACAGCTCGGTTCCGGTGTACTTCGAGCGCTTCCACTCCCCTGCGCTCAGCGACGCATTGCCCGCCGGGATGTGGCGGGCGAGCGACAGGATGTGGCCGATCGTGAGCTCGGCCGCCGAGATGATGTTCGAGGTCGGCGCATTGACCACCATGACGCCGGCTTCGGTGGATGCCTTGATGTCGACGTTGTCCAGGCCGACGCCTGCGCGCGCGACGACCTTGAGCTTGGGTGCCGCGGCGATCGCTTCCCCGTCGATCTTCGTCGCGGAGCGGATGAGTACGGCGTCCGCGTCGGACAGCGCCTCCAGCAGTGCCGGACGGTCGGTGCCGTCCACGTTGCGGATCTCGAAGTCGGGTCCCAGGGCCTCGACGGTGGCTGGCGACAGTTCTTCGGCGATCAGGACGACCGGTTTCGACACGGAAGGGACCCTTCGAATAGGAACGAGTGGTGGGGAGGCGTGGGCTGATGCGCCCGCACGCCACGGCCATCGGAGCGAGGTCACCTCAAGGATAGTGGGCGTGCGGGTGCCCTTCGCGCACATGAGCAGGCGGCCCATTCGTCTCCGCGACGATTGGCCTGGTACCGCTCGCGGCCTCGCCGCTTGTCTTGGTGAGGTGCGAACGAGTGCACCCTGACCGATCGAGGAGACGACAGAGACATGCGCATCCTGCTCGCCGGCGGTGCCGGCGCCATCGGCCGACAGCTGACGCCCGCCCAGGTCACTGCCGGGCACGAGGTGTGGGCGACCAGCCGCTCGGCGGAGAAGGCGACAGTCATCGCCGAGGCCGGCGGGCATCCGCTCGTCATGGACGCGTACGACGACGCCTCCGTGGAGGCGGCCTTCCTCGCTGCCCGACCAGATGCCGTCATCCATGAGCTCACGGATCTCTCGCGGTACGACCTTGCGGCGAACGCACGCGTGCGCGTCGAGGGAACGCGCGCGCTGGTGGATGCCGCGCGCCGGCACGGCGTCGACCGCATGGTCGCGCAGAGCATCAGCTGGATCGTGCCGGACGGCGAGACGCTCGCCACCGAGTCGGACCCGTACCGCCCGGGCGTGACGCCCGGCGTTCCGGAACTCGAGGCCGCCGTGCTCGAGCTGACGAACGGCGTCGTGCTGCGCTACGGGCAGTTCTACGGTCCCGGCACCTGGCGCGCCCGCGGCGCGATGGATGCCGTGGCAGCTCGCGAAGGAACGCTGCGGCCGATGGCGCAGGTAGTGGACTTCGTGCACGTGGCGGATGCAGCATCCGCGACCGTTCTCGCGCTCCACTGGCCGCGCGGCGTGGTCAACATCGTCGACGACGAGCCGGCGCGCGCAGAGGACTGGATGCCGGTGTTCGCCGCCGCCGTCGGCGCACCTGCACCCGTCATCCCGAGGGATCTCCCACCGGGACGCCCCGTCTCCAACACGCTCGCGCGCAGCCGAGGGTGGAAACCGAGGTTCGCGAGCTGGCGCACGGGATTCACCTCGCAGGAAGGCGGTGTGGCATGAGCACCTGGACCGTGCGCGGCGTCGAACCACGGGATCAGCAGCGCTGGCGGGAGCTGTTCGCCGGATACCGCGACTTCTACGAACTCGCCCCGGACGATGCGGTGCTGTCCACCGTGTGGGGTTGGCTGACGGATGCCGACCACGAGGTGCGCGGACTCGTGGCGGTCGACGACACCGATCGTCCCGTCGGTCTCGCACACGTTCGCACCTTCGTCCGACCGAGCACCGCCTCGACGGGGCTCTTCCTCGACGACCTGTTCGCGGATCCTGCGGTGCGCGGCAGAGGCGTCGGACGCGCACTCCTCGATGCCGTCGGCAGGCTCGCCGATGCGCAGGGATCGACGAAGGTGCGCTGGATCACCGCCGAGACGAACACGCGGGCTCGCGCGCTCTACGACAGCGTGGCATCCGTCGAGTGGGTCGTGTACGACATGACCCCGACGGACGGCTGACGAAGGCCAGGAGGTCTCGCGCCGCCCGTCAGGGTCATGGGACGGATCAGAAGACGGGCACGCCGTCGCGCACCAGTCTCCAGTTCTCCACGTGGAACGTTGCCGGATCGATGGTGCCCTGCTCGGTGGCGTATGACACGATCGCCTCGCGGATCGCCACCTGCGCGTTGTACACGACGGGGGCGTCGGCGATGTGCGGGAATCCGCCGCCGCCCGACTGCCGGTAGTTGTTCACGGCGACGACGAACTGCTGATCGTCTGTCACTGCGCTTCCGTTGAACGTGAGCGAGGTGATGCGGGATCCCTCCGGTTGTGCGATGTCCACGTCGTAGTCGACACCGGAGAACTGGTCGTAGTTGTAGTCCGGCAGGTCGTGGTTGTTGGTCCACGACGCCGGATCCACGGCAGCATCCGCCGCCACCTGGTCGTAGTAGTGCGCGGAGTACTCGAGGTAGTCCTTGACCTGTGCGCCGGTGAGCACCGAGGCGAGCAGCGTGTTGTCGTAGATGTAGAGACCTGCGACATCCTTGATCGTCACGGATCCGGCCGGGAACGTGGCCGCCCGGTTGAACGGAGCGGCGATCGACACGACAGGCAGGTTCGCGTACGAGGTGCCGGCGATCGCCTCGGTGACCTTGGCGGTCTGCACGACGTTGATGTAGTCGAGGATCGCCGTGTCCTTCCAGCACGCCTCGGCTGCCGACATCTCCTCCGTGGAGGTCGCGACCGCCGTGTTGACGTACTTCACCACGGCGTCGTGCTGCGGCCCCACGAGCGCGACCATCGCGGGGTCGTCTTCGACGGTGTTGGTGTTGATCGTCGTCGCGGATCCGGACGACACACTCCACCGGCCCCGCTCGAACTCGACCGTCAGATCGAAGACGCTGAGTCGCTCGCCCCAGCACTTCGGCTCGCTCATCACCACCTGTTTGCCGGTCGTGCTGTTGGTCACGAATCGCTGCGGCACGTCGATGTGCGCGTGGCCGAACAGGATGGCGTCGATGCCGGGCACCTGTTCGGCGAGCAGGGCCGCGGCGTTCTCAACGGGGAGATCCCCCGAGTAGGACGACAGGCCGCTGTCGCCGGCGTGCACGCTGACGACGACGACGTCCGCGCCGTCGCGACGGATCCGGGGAACCCAGCTCTTCGCCGTCTCGATCACATCGAGCACGTCCAGCTTGCCGCTCACGTTCGCCTTGTCCCAGATGACGACGCCCGGGTTGGTCAGGCCGAGCACGCCGACGCGTAGCGGCGGCTTTCCCTTGAACTTCATCGTCTTGATCACGTACGGCTTGTACTTCGGGATCTTCGTCCCCGGGTGCACGGCGTTGGCCGCGAGCACCGGCGCGTGCATCTGCGATACCCAGTGGTCGAGGAAGTCGAGACCGTAGTTGAACTCGTGATTGCCCAGCACGACCGCGTCGTAGTCGAGCGCGTTCATCTGGATCGCCATCGGGTGGATGGCGCCGGTCTTGGTGGTCGGCTCGACCGTGGCGTAGTAGAACCCGAGGGGGGTTCCCTGGATGATGTCCCCCGCGTCGAACAGCAGCGTGTTGTCCCGACCGCGGCTCTTGCGGATCTGTTTCACCACGCTGGACACGCGCGCAAGCCCGACGACGTCGCCCTGGGCATCGCTGAATGCTGCGTCCTGGTAGTAGTCCCAGTTGATCGCGTTGGAGTGGATGTCCGACGTGCCCATGATCGTGATGGTCACGGACTTGTCGTGCTTGCCCGGCTGCGTTGCCTGGGCGATGCCCGGCCATCCTGCCGCCGTGAGCACGGCCGTCGCGGATGCGCCGGTGATCAGGCCGCGTCGGGAGATGCCGTGCTTCTGCGGCGGCTCATCGGGCACGGCGCAGGAGCACCAGCGCGGTGACGGTTCGTTGTAGTGGGTGTGGTCGTTGGGTCCTGAGGATTCGCTCATGAGACCTCATGCGACCACAGCGACGCCCCCCGAACAAGGGACAATCGGGTGAATTCCCCGTGTCTGCACTTCTGCGCGACGACCCCCGAAGGGCACGCGATCCGTCGCCGATCCGTGACGCACGAGAACACCGCCGGTCGGACGGCGTCGCACTGCGACGCACGGTCCGACCGGCGGTGTCTTGAGGGTCTCGCCAGTGGCTAGCGAGCTACTTCGCCATCCACACGGCGCCGGCCAGGGGACGGCGCCCAATAAGCACAGTCGCCCGCGACTACGTGGATGGCGAAGTACGAGCTAGCGAGCTACTTCGCCGTCCACGTAGTCGTCGTCATCCGACGAGTTCCACGCGAAGAGCTTGCGCAGTTCGCGACCGGTCGACTCGATCGGGTGCTCTTCGCCCGCCTTGCGGTCGGCGAGGAACTCCGGAGCGCCGGCATCCTGGTCGGCGATGAAGCGCTCCGCGAAGGCGCCGGACTGGATGTCCGCGAGGATGCCCCGCATGCGCTCCTTCGTGCCCTCGTCGATGACGCGCGGGCCGGAGACGTAGTCGCCGTACTCGGCCGTGTCGGAGACGCTCCAGCGCATCTTGGAGATGCCGCCCTCCCAGATGAGGTCCACGATGAGCTTCATCTCGTGGAGCACCTCGAAGTACGCGATCTCCGGCTGGTAGCCGGCGTTGGTCAGCGTCTCGAAACCGGCCTGGATGAGGTGCGAAACGCCACCGCACAGCACGGCCTGCTCACCGAAGAGGTCGGTCTCGGTCTCTTCGGTGAACGTGGTCTTGATGCCGCCGGCACGCAGGCCGCCGATGCCCTTCGCGTAGCTCAGGGCGAGCTGCCATGCGGTGCCCGTCGCGTCGTTCTCGACGGCGACGATCACCGGAACGCCACGGCCGGCGACGTACTCGCGGCGCACGGTGTGGCCGGGACCCTTCGGGGCGACCATGACGACGTCGACGCCCTCCGGCGCCTTGATGTAGCCGAAGCGGATGTTGAAGCCGTGTCCGAAGACGAGCGCCTTGCCGTCCGAGATGTTCGGCGCGATGTCGTTCGCGTAGAGGTGACGCTGAACCTGGTCGGGCGCGAGGATGACGATGACGTCGGCCCACGATGTGCCCTCGGCGGGCGAGACGACCTGGAAGCCGGCCTCCTGTGCGCGCTGCGTGGACTTCGAGCCCTCCTGCAGACCGATGCGCACCTCGACGCCCGAGTCGCGCAGGTTCTGCGCGTGGGCGTGACCCTGCGAGCCGTAGCCGACGACGAGGACCTTCTTGCCCTGGATGATCGTCAGATCAGCATCGTTGTCGTAGTAGATCTCAGCCATAGCTGTGTTTCTCTCCTTGTGAATCGTCCCCTGAGCTTGTCGAAGGGTCCGTTGGTGGTGTGCTCCCGGCCTTTCGACAGGCTCATGGCGCGGTGAGCGAGGTTGTCAGTTCTTGAAGACGCGGTCCGTGATGGATTTCGATCCGCGGCCGATGGCGAGCAGTCCGGACTGGGCCATCTCCTTGATGCCGTAGGGCTCCAGAACCCGCAGCAGCGCCTCGGTCTTGCCGGTGTCTCCCGTCACCTCGATCACGAGGGCATCCGTCGCCACATCGACGACGCGAGCGCGGAACAGGTTCACCGCCTCCAGCACCTGCGAGCGGGTGGTGTGGTCCACGCGCACCTTGATGAGCAGGTGCTCGCGTTGCACGGACTGGTCGGGGTCCAGCTCGACGATCTTGATCACGTTGATGAGCTTGTTCAGCTGCTTGGTGACCTGCTCGAGCGGGGCATCCTCGACGTCCACCACGACGGTGATGCGCGACAGCCCCGGCACCTCGCTCACGCCGACGGCGAGCGAGGAGATGTTGAACCCGCGCCGCGAGAACAGCCCGGCGACCCTGGTGAGCAGACCCGCCTTGTCTTCGACGAGCAGCGACAGCACGTGTGTCGACATGGTTTACTCCTCTCCCCAGGTCGGTGCGTTGTCCTTGGCGTACTGCACGTTCGAGTTGCTGACCCCCTGCGGGACCATCGGCCACACCATCGCGTCACGACTGACGATGAAGTCGATGACGACCGGCCGGTCGTTCGTCTCCAGCGCGAGCTTGATGGCGTCGTCGATCTCCTCCTCTTTGGTGACGCGGATGCCAAGGGCACCGTATGCCTCCGCCAGCTTGAGGAAGTCGGGGATCATCGCCGTCTCGTGCCCGGTGTTGAGGTCGGTGAACGAGTGGCGGCCGTCGTAGAACAGCGTCTGCCACTGACGCACCATGCCGAGCGACGAGTTGTTGATGATCGCGACCTTGATCGGGATGTCGTTGATCGTGCAGGTGGCGAGCTCCTGATTGGTCATCTGGAAGCATCCGTCGCCGTCGATCGCCCACACGACGCGGTCCGGCTGCGACACCTTCGCGCCCATGGCCGCCGGCACGGCGTATCCCATCGTGCCCGCGCCACCCGAGTTGAGGAACGCATTCGGCCGCTCGTACTTGATGAACTGCGCGGTCCACATCTGGTGCTGTCCGACGCCGGCGACGTACACGCCTTCCGGTCCGGTGAGCTCCCCGATGCGCTGGATGATCGCCTGCGGCGACAGCAGCCCATCGCTGGTCGGCGTGTAGCCGAGCGGAAACTCAGTGCGCAGCCCGTCGAGCCTTGCCCACCAGTCGCTCAGATCGGGAGCACCGACCTCGGCGACCTCGTGCTCGTAGGCATTGGTCAGATCGGCGATGACGTCCTTGGCATCGCCGACGATCGGAACGTCGGCGTGCCTGATCTTGGAGATCTCGGCCGGGTCGACGTCGACGTGCACGATCTTCGCGTGCGGCGCGAACTCCGACACCTTGCCGGTCACCCGGTCGTCGAAGCGTGCACCGAGCGAGACGATGAGGTCGGCATCCTGCAGCGCCAGCACGGCCGCGACAGTGCCGTGCATGCCCGGCATGCCGAGGTGCTGCTTGTTGGAGTCCGGGAAAGCGCCGCGTGCCATCAGCGTGGTCACGACGGGAGCCCCCGTCGTCTCCGCCAGCACGAGGAGCTCGTCGGATGCCTGCGCCCGCACGACCCCGCCACCGACGTACAGCACCGGCTTCGACGCCTCCGCGAGGAGTCGTGCCGCAGCGTGCACCTGCTTGCCGTGCGCCTTGGTCACCGGGCGGTAGCCGGGCAGGTCGACGACAGGCGGCCAGGAGAACTCCATGAGGTTCTGCTGCGCGTCCTTGGTCACGTCCACGAGCACCGGACCGGGGCGGCCGGTCGAGGCGATGTGGTACGCGGCGGCGATCGTGGACGGGATGTCCGCGGCATCCCTCACGAGGAAGGAGTGCTTCGTGATGGGCATGGTGATGCCGACGATGTCGGCCTCCTGGAAGGCGTCCGTCCCCATGAGGGTCGAGAACACCTGCCCGGTGATGAACAGGGTGGGCACCGAGTCCATGTGCGCGTCGGCGATTGCCGTGACGAGGTTGGTTGCGCCGGGACCGGAGGTGGCGATGGCGACGCCGACGCCGCGGCTCGCCGTTGCGTAGCCCTCGGCGGCGTGGCCGGCGCCCTGTTCATGGCGCACCAGGATGTGCCTGATGGCGTCCTGAGCCATGAGCTCGTCGTAGAACGGGATGACGGCGCCGCCCGGGATGCCGAAGACATCCTTGACGCCGAGGTGGGCGAGGGACCGCAGGATGGCGGCCGACCCGGTGATGAGGTCTGATCTGTGTGGATTGGCTGGCGTGGCCGAAGTGCCATCGGCCCCGGCAGCACGCGCTGCCGAAGCCGGCACGGCTCTGGGATCCGTTGTCATGGGGGACGATTTTCCTTCGAATGCGTCGATGAGGAACTGATGAGACGCGAGTTACCCCGTGACCGCGCCCTCCGCAGCGGAGTGCACGAGCTTGGAGTACTTCGCGAGAACGCCACGGGTATAGCGCGGAGGAAGAGGCTCCCAGCCTTCCCGGCGGGAGGCCAGCTCGGACTCGTCGACAAGTAGGTCGAGCGAGCGAGCAGCGATATCGACCCGTATCAGATCACCATCGCGCACGAATGCAATGGGACCAGCGTCCACTGCTTCGGGTGCTATGTGGCCGATGCACAGGCCGGTTGTGCCGCCTGAGAATCGTCCGTCTGTCAAGAGTAGTACATCCTTGCCGAGGCCCGCGCCCTTGATGGCGGCGGTGATCGCGAGCATCTCGCGCATGCCGGGGCCGCCCTTCGGTCCCTCGTAGCGGATCACCACGACGTCGCCGTGATCGATCTCGCCGCGGGTCAGCGCATCCATGGCCTCCCGCTCCCGCTCGAACACGCGGGCCGGGCCCTCGAAGACCGCTGCGTCGAAACCGGCCGTCTTCACGACCGCGCCGTCGGGAGCGAAGGAGCCCTTGAGGATGGTGAGACCACCTGTCGGGTGCAGCGGGTTGTCGAGCGTGTGCAGCACCTCGCCGTCGAGCGGCTCGGGGTTGATCTCGGCGAGGTTTTCCGCAACGGTCTTGCCGGTCACGGTGATGCAGTCGCCGTGCAGCAGCCCGGCGTCGAGCAGCGCCTTCATCAGCACCGGGATGCCGCCGTGCCGGTCGACGTCGTTCATCACGTACTTGCCGAACGGCTTCATGTCCGCGATGTGCGGCACCTTGTCGCCGATGCGGTTGAAGTCGTCGAGCGTGAGCTCGACCTCGGCCTCGCTGGCGATCGCCAGCAGGTGCAGCACGACGTTGGTCGAGCCGCCGAGCGCCATGGCGACGGTGATGGCGTTCTCGAACGCCTTCTTGGTGAGGATGTCGCGTGCGGTGAGCCCCGTGCGCAGCATGTTGACGACGGCCTCGCCCGAGCGGTGGGCGTAGTAGTCGCGGCGACGGTCGGCCGAGGGCGGCGCAGCGGATCCCGGGTAGCTCATGCCGAGCGCTTCGGCGACGGACGCCATGGTGTTCGCCGTGTACATGCCACCGCAGGCGCCCTCGCCAGGGGCGATCGCGCACTCGATGCGCTTGAGATCCTCGAGGCTCATGGTGCCGGCCTTGCAGGCACCGACCGCCTCGAACGAGTCGATGATCGTGACGTCCTTCTCGGTGCCGTCGCTGAGCTTGACCCATCCGGGAGCGATCGAACCGGCGTACAGGAAGACGGATGCCAGATCGAGCCGAGCCGCGGCCATGAGCATGCCGGGGATCGACTTGTCGCAGCCGGCGAGCAGCACGGATCCGTCCAGCCGCTCGGCCATCATCACGGTTTCGACGGAGTCGCAGATGACCTCACGGGAGACGAGTGAGAAGTGCATGCCCTCGTGGCCCATGGAGATGCCGTCGGAGACCGAGACGGTGCCGAACTCGAGCGGGTATCCGCCGCCGGAGTGCACGCCCTCCTTCGCCGCCTGGGCGAGCCGGTCGAGGGAGAGGTTGCAGGGCGTGATCTCGTTCCACGAGCTCGCGATGCCGATCTGGGGCTTGTCCCAGTCCTCGTCGCCCATGCCGACAGCCCGGAGCATCCCGCGGCTGGTGGTGGCTTCGATCCCGTCGGTGACGACGCGGCTGCGCGGTTTGATGTCGATCTCTGGCATGCCCTCGAGTCTAGGACCGCGCTGTACCCGCTCCCGACGGATGCTTGGTGCCCTCAGTACCAGGTCCGGCGAGCCGCCGACTCGTGCGGTGAACCGTGAAGTCGTCGTGCGGCGTCGGACGGCCGCGGCGAGGTGGGAGCGGGGCCGTCGGCAGATCCGCTGTCCGTTGGCGCGGCCCGTTCAGCGCCGCCTGGTCAGCGCCGCCCGTTCTGCGCAGGCCGTTCAGCGCAGGCCGTTCAGCGCAGGCCGTTCAGCGCAGGCCGTTCAGGACGCCGGATGCCGCGCCCACCGCCGCCGCCTCGACGAGCGTCAGATCCGCGCCTCTGTCCAGGCTGCGGAACCCGGCGTCCACGATCGCGAAGACGACGGATGCCGCCACCCGGCCACGGGCGACATCGCCGTCCAGCGCCTCGACGCACGCGGCCAGAATGGATTCCCGCAGCTCGTCGTGCGCAGCGTCCATCTTCTGCGTGCGCTCGGGTGCCGGCGCCGAACGGGCCGCCCCCATCAGCCAGCCGTGCGCGGTGCCGGATGCCAGCCGCAGGTTCGCACGCACCCACGCGGCGACGCGTGCTGCAGGGTCCGGCGCCTCGTCCGTGGCCTTCCGGACGGCGGCCATCCAGTCGGGCAGATGCCGCGCGACGACCAGCGCGCGGAGGTCCTCGATGCTGTCCACGTACCGATAGATGCTGTTGCGGGCGATGCCTGCTGCCTTGCTCACCGCACTCGCCGTCAGCCGATCGGGTTCGCCGGACTGCAGGATCTCATCGGCCGCCGTCACGAGGCGGTCCTGCATGCGTGCCCTGTGCTCGGCCACCGTCGGTGCATCGATCTTGGGCACGGGACCTCCGGCTATGCGACACCATGTCGCCAACTTGACGACACCCTGTCGCCGAGCCTACGCTGCGACGTTTTGCGACGCCCCGTCCCGAACATGCTTCGGCGCGCACTGCCCCTCCAGGCCGCGCGTTCAGCCCTTCGCCCGTTGCGCGGCGAGGAGCTGCAGCAGGTCGGCCACGGCATCCGGGTCCGCGACGCGGAAGGCCGCGCGGGTCTCCCCCGGCCCGACCTTCACAGCGACATCATCGGGCCCGAGGACCGCGAAGCCGTCCTCGTCTGTCACGTCGTCACCGGCGTAGAGGACTCCCGTCGCGCCGACGTGCTCGCGCAGCCGCTCGATGCCGTCGCCCTTGGTGGCGTCGCGCACCGCGAACTCCAGGATGTCCTTGCCCGCCCGCTCGAGGAATCCCCCTCCGACGGCGTCGGCGGCTGCACGCGCATCCGCTGCGGCCGCGCGAGCGGCATCCGCGGGAAGGCCCCGCGTGTGCAGGCCGAGTCCGACCGGTTTGTGCTCGACCTTGGAGCCCGGCGTGCCGGCCACGATGCGCTCGAGTTCGGCGGCGAGCGCATCGAGACGGGAGCGTTCCTCGTCGGTGAGCCCGACATCCACCGCGCCACCGCTCAGACGCACCTCGACTCCGTGCGAGGCGATCAGGAGTGCCGAGTCGTCGGCCTCCGTCACGCGGACCAGCCCGGCCAGCGGACGCCCAGAGACGAAGGCGACCCAGGTGTCTTCCAGCCGTTCGAGTGCGTCGAGTGCGCTGCGCGCCGCTGGGAGCACTCGCGAGTCTGCCGGGTTGTCGACGAGGGGGCTCACCGTGCCGTCGAAGTCGAGTGCGACGAGGAGCCGCGGCGTCTGTGCGAGCCGGCCGACGGCATCCGTCAGATCCCCGGCAAGGGAGGAGTCGCCGGCGCTCATCGGTTATCGAACGCCGCGTCGTCTCGTGGCGCGGAGTCCGGCCGTTCCTGCGGACCTTGCACAGACCCGGCGGCCGGCCTTTCGTGAGTGCCGAAATCGTCGTCGTTCGCCACGTGCGTGAGTGCATCGAAGAACGTGGCAGACCAGCGCTGCACATCGTGTGTCAGCACGCGTTTGCGAAGGGTGCGCATGCGACGGCTGCGTTCGCGCGACGGCATGGCAACGGCACGCAGCATGGCCTCCTTCAGCCCCTCGATGTCGTGCGGATTCACCAGCAATGCCTGTTTGAGCTCGTCGGACGCGCCGGTGAACTCGCTCAGCACGAGCACGCCGTCGTTGTCGATGCGGCTGGCGACGTACTCCTTGGCGACGAGGTTCATGCCGTCGCGCAGAGCCGTGACGAGCATGACGTCGGCGGCCAGGTAGAGCGCCACCATCTCTTCGCGCGGATAGCCCTGGTGCAGGTAGCTGATCGCCGTGTGGCTGATGGTGGAGTAGTCGCCGTTGATGCGGCTCACCGTGAGCTCCACCTCGTCGCGCAACTGCTTGTACGTCTCGACGCGCTCGCGCGACGGGCTGGCCACCTGAACGAGAGTGAGATCGTCGACGTCGACCGACTTGTCTCGCAGCAGCTCCCCGTACGCCTTGAGGCGGTGCCGGATGCCCTTGGTGTAGTCGAGCCGGTCGACCCCGAGCATGATCGTGGTCGGATTGCCCAGCTCCTCGCGGATCTGCTTGGCCCGCGCCCGGATGTCAGGGCGCGACGCGAGCTCCTGGTAATGCTGAGCATCGATCGAGATGGGGAACTGCTTCGCCAGCACGGTGCGCACGCGTGTGCCGCGACGGTTCGTCTTGACGTGGCGGTGGCCGACGGCTTCGCCGTCCGCCAGCGGGACGTCGATGATCGACCCGCGCGTCTCGTACCCGAGCAACCGGCGCACGGCGCGGGCGAAGTTCCCGGCATCCGCCAGACGCTGGAATCCGATCACGTCGGCACCCAGCAGGCCCTCGACGACCTGCTTGCGCCACGGCAGCTGCGCGTAGATGCCGTATGCCGGGAACGGAATGTGGTTGAAGAATCCGATCACGAGGTCGGGCCGGGCATCCCGCAGCATCTTCGGCACGAGCTGCAACTGGTAGTCGTGGACCCAGACGACAGCGCCGGGTGCTGCGCTCGCGATGGCGGCATCCGCGAACCGGCGGTTCACCTGCACGTACGAGTCCCACCACTCGCGGTGGAAGCTCGGAGGGGCGATGACGTCGTGGTACAGCGGCCAGAGCGTGTCGTTCGAGAACCCCTCGTAGTAGTACTCGACGTCCTGTGCGCTGAGCGACACGGGGAGGATGTCGATGCCGTCGGCCCTGAACGGCTCGAAGTGCGCATCGGGGATGCCGACCCAGCCGATCCAGACGCCGTCCTCGCGCTTCATGACGGGCTCGAGTGCCGCGACGAGGCCGCCGGGAGAGGGACGCCAGACGGCATCCGTGCCCTCGCCCGACACGTGATCGACCGGGAGCCTGTTGGACACGATCACGAGATCGAACTGCCGGGAATCGGACGGAGGATGCGGGTCGTTGCCGCGGGATGCGGACCCGTCGCGCTCTTGTTTCGGCAGAATGACCGCCTCCTGAGGGGGTGCGTGCTCGACGTCTCCTCACGTTACCAGCCGGCCATCGGAGTCATGGGCGGAGGGTCACATGACGACACCGCATGTTCACGCTCGCCGCCTAGCGTCGCAGACGATGATCGCGATCGGTATGAGCACCTCCTGCGTCTACCCGCACGGCACGCGGACCGCGTTCGAGACCGCCGCCCGGCTCGGCTTCGACGGCATCGAGATCATGGTCACGCGCGACCCCGGCACGAGGGATGCCGGCGCCCTTCGTGCGCTGTCCGCCCGCTACAGTGTGCCGATCCTGTCGATCCACGCTCCCGTGCTGTTCTTCACCCAGCTTGTCTGGGGGCTGGACCACGTGCACAAGCTCGAGAGATCGGCCCGCCTCGCACAGGAGGTGGGGGCCCCGACAGTCGTGGTGCATCCGCCGTTCCGGTGGCAGGGGGACTACGCCCGTTCGTTCACGACGGTGATCCGCGAGCTCGGCGACAGGACGGGTGTGGACCTCGCGGTCGAGAACATGTTCCCGTGGAACGTGGCCGGCCGCAGGCGTGCCGTGTACTCGCCTGGCTGGGATCCGGTGACGATCGATTGCGACTCGGCCACCCTCGACTTCTCGCACGCGGCTCTCGCCGGCAGGGACGGCCTCGAGCTCGCGCGCCGGCTCGATGACCGGCTCCGCCACGTGCACCTCTGCGACGGGACAACGTCGGTCTTCGACGGCGGCGTGTTCGACGAGCACCTCGTGCCTGGCGACGGTACTCAACCCGTGGAGGCGGTGCTGCGAATGCTCGCCGAGCGCGACTGGCACGGCTCCGTCGTCGCCGAGGTGGCGTCGCACGGCCGCGGCGACGGCGAGCGCGCCGAGCGTCTGGCGCGCACGCTCGGGTTCGCACGCGCACACACGCGTATCCCTGTGTACGGTGAAGACGAACCGGAGGGGGCGGCATGCGCAAGTACCTGCTCAATTGGAGTGTCGTCAGCACGGCGCTCGGCGTGATCGCCGTGATCCAGGCGACACGGAACGGCCCGCGAGACTGGCGACTCCTGCTGGCCTGGGCCGGATGGGCGCTGTCCCTCGCCGTGGCGATCACGTCGGTGCACGACCGGTCGAAGGAACTCGAGACGATCGAGAGAGACGCGGACTTCTAGCCCATCCGTCGACGTCGGCCTCCGCAGGCCCCCTACGACGCTCGCTCGCGCTACCCCTCGTCCGAGGGCGGCGTGTCCTTTGGATCTCGAGCCGGGCATCCGCCACACTGTGAGGGCGTGGCACGCCCGCACGCACGAAGGAGTCCCATCATGTTCGGTCGTCGGAGGCATGCCGCAGCGCCGGCGGCCCCCACGCTCCCGGCTGCACCTGCCGTGGTCGTCCTCCCCCGTCTCGCCGACGAGCAGATCTTCGAACTCGTGCACACCCGCATCGCAGCGGCGATAGGCGAAGGCGGCGAGTGGGTCGTTCGCCGACGCACCGAGGATGACACCGACGAACTCTTCCGCACCGTGCTCGCGCACCAGGTGGCGCTCGACGTCACCGCGGCACTGCGCAGCGCGCAGCTGCAGCTCGAGGCAGGCGAACAGCTGACGGTTCCCACCCGCACGGGCGCCACCCCTCTCGTCACCGGTTCGCACCCGTCGACCGCATCGGCACCGGCCGACGTCGAGACCGCAGCCTCGGCGTCGTCGGAGACCACGCTCGATTCCGGAGCGGATGTCGCGCCGACGCCCTCTCCCGAAGACGTCACGGCGGTCGAGTCGGCCGTCGATCCGGAGCACGCTCCCGCCCACCGCACCGACGAGCCGGAGGCCGACGACGACGCGGTGCTGGACGAGGACGCGATCGCCCTGCAATGGGAGCCGGCGCCGATCACCGTGTGGACAGACCTCAAGCGCCCGGTCACCGGTCCGATCGCCATCCAGCACGCGAACCGCGAGCTCGTCCGCTGACCTGGCTTCCTGGCCGAGGGCGCTCGTCGTCGATCCGGTCGACTGACCGGGTCCGCTGATCCGATCGACGGTCGGCTTCCCCGGATCGATTCGCCCCCTGACGCAGGCCCATCTCAGGTGCGCAGCAGTGCGCGCAGCGTCTGGATCGTGTCCGCCTCCGTCGCGGTCTTGTCGTCGCGATACCGTTTGACCCTGGCGAACCGCAGCGCAACCCCACCCGGATACCGCGAGGACGCCTGCACCCCGTCGATCGCGATCTCCACCACGATCACCGGCTCGACCCACACCGTGCCCGCCGTGCGTCGCACCGCGATCTGTTGGAACGTCTCGGTCTGCCACCGGAGCAGTTCGTCGGTCAGACCCTTGAAGGTCTTGCCCACCATGACGAAGCCGCCGGGCTCACCGAACTCGCCGAGCGGATCCAGGGCCCCCAGGTGCAGGTTGGACAGCCACCCTTGTCGGCGTCCGGATCCCCACTCGCACGCGAGCACCACGAGGTCATAGGTGTGAACGGGCTTCACCTTCACCCAGCCGGACCCACGGCGCCCCGCCGTGTACGGCGATCCGATCGCCTTGACGACCACGCCCTCGTGTCCGGCAGCCAGTGCTTCGTCCGACAGGGCCTCCGCCTCGGTTACGTCATCCGTGACCACGCCAGGCACGACGAGTCCGGGAGCGATGCGCTCCAGGAGCGGACGGCGGACCGAGAGCGGCTCGTCGAGCAGGTTGCGGCCGTCGAGATGGAGCACGTCGAAAAAGCGCGGTTTCAGCAGCGACTCGCGTGCGGCATCCGCTCCGAATCGGGACATCGTCTCCTGGAACGGACGCGGTGCCCCTTCCTCGTCGAGCGTGAGGGTCTCGCCGTCGAGGATGACCTCGCGCACGGACAGCCCGCGAACCGCCTCCACCACCTCTGGCACCCGGTGGGTGATGTCCGCGAGGCTGCGCGTGTACACGCCGACGTCGTCGCCGTGGCGGTGCACCTGGATGCGTGCGCCGTCCAGCTTGTACTCGACGGATGCCTCGCCGGTCGTCCCCAGTGCCTCCGACACCGTCGCGGCGGACGCGGCGAGCATCGGGCGCACAGGCCTGCCGACCTCGAGCCCGACCCGCTCGAGCGCGCTCACGCCCCCGGAGAGCGCCAGCGCCGCTGTGGCACCGAGGTCGCCCGACAGCATCACCGCCCGTCGGACCACCTCGCCGGGCGCATCCGCCGCCTTCGCGACGGAGTCGATGAGCACCCCTTCGAGCGCGCCTGTGCGCATCTCCCCCAGCAGTGCCCGCACGATGAAGTCCTGTTCGTCGGCAGTCGCCTCGCGCATCAGCTCGCGGAGCACCGCGGTGCGGAGGGCCGCCGATCCGCTGCCCTCCGCGGCGGCGAGCCGGTCGAGCGACCCGTCGACGCTCGCAACGGTCAGTGACGGTGCGCCGGCAGGATCGCCCATGATGCCGGAGACGGACCGCCACCCCACACCGAGCCTGCCCTGGCGCGGCGAACCGAGCAGGAGGCCGACAGCCGGCACGACCTCGTCGGGCGCGAGCCGCCTCAGCAGACCGGCCAGGGCATCCACCTTGGCCAGGCGCGATCGCGTGGCGGCGACCTCGCCGGCCACCGCGACGAGCTCGTTCAGCAGCACTCCGACAGCCTCCCGCTCGCCACCGACATCTCGCGGCCAAACGGCTCGCCGCAGTCCGGCGTTGTGCCACGATCCAGCGGCTTCCCGCGCTCGACTGACATCACCGGATCAGCAGGTCACGGGATGGCCGGCCAGCTCTCCGGCCCCTCGGAACCTGCCGCGTAGTCGTCGAGCGGCACGTCGCCGGCACGCCAGGCGCCGAGCACCGGTGCGACGATCCGCCAGCACTCCACGGCGGTGTCGCCGCGCACCGAGAGCGATGGATCGCCGTCGAGCAGGCCGGCCAGCACCTCGCCGTACGCGAGCAGGCCGCCAGGGCCGAAGTCGACGTGCATGTCGCTGCGCGAGAGGTACTTCGGGTTGCCAGGACCGTTGGTGTTGAGCTCGAGGACCATCTCGTCTGGCCCCAGCTTGATCCGCAGCCTGGTCGGATGCGCCGCCCCGCGCAGTCCCGTCGGCAGGCGTTGCGCGTCGCGGAACGTGATCACGATCTCGTGCCGCACCGTGCCGATCGCCTTCCCCGACCGCAGCGTAAAGGGGACGCCCGCCCAGCGCCAGTTGTCGACGGTGAAGGTCACCTGGGCGAGGGTCTCGGTCTCCAACTCGGGATCCACGCCCTCCTCGTCCACGTAGGACGGCAGGATCCGTCCGTCGATCCTGCCCTTCGTGTACCGTCCGCGATGACTCGACGCGACGGCGTCGTCGCCCCACACCTTCGTGGCGCGGAGCACGAGTCCCTTGGAGTCGCGGAGGTCCGCGGCGCTCATGGTCGCAGGCGGCTCCATCGCCGTGACTGCCAGCACCTGCAGCAGGTGGCTCTGGATCATGTCCACGAGTGCCCCTGCGTGGTCGTAGTAGCCGGCGCGCGACTCGAGCCCGAGCTGTTCGTCGAACACGATGTCGACCCTCGCCACGTGCTCTGCGTTCCAGAGCGGCTCGAAGATCCGATTCGCGAACCTCAGCCCGAACAGGTTCTGCACCGTCGAGTTGCCCAGGAAGTGGTCGATGCGGTGCACCTGGTCCTCGGGGACCAGGGCGGCCAGGCGGCGGTTCAGGGCTGACGCATTGCGGACATCCGTTCCGAACGGCTTCTCCAGCGCCAGACGGATGCCGTCCGGCAGCTCCACCTTCGTCAGCGCGGCGCACACCTCCTTGGTGACCGCCGGCGGCAACGCGAAGTACAAGGCGGGAGTGCCCTCCGCCTCGTCGAGCAGTGCCTTCAGGTCGTCCGGCTTGGTGACGTCCGTCGTCACGTAGCGCGTCGAGGCGAGCAGCTCCTCGACAGCAGGACCGGACGCCTTCTCGGTCGCGAAGGAGGTGCGCACGATGTGCCGCCAATGGGCGGCGGTCCACTTCTGCGAGCCGGCACCCAGCAGAGTGACCCGGCGGTTCTCCTCGTGCGTGAGCAGCTGCCCGAGCGCGGGGAGAAGAAGGCGAGCGGTGAGATCTCCGCTCGCCCCGAGGATGATCAGAGTCTGAACTGCCTCAGCCATGTTCCCCACGCTACCTGCGAGGATGACGGAATGGCGTTGGCGATCGAGGACTATGCACTCATCAGCGACTGTTATACCGGCGCTCTCGTCGGCAAGGACGGAAGCATCGACTGGTTGTGCATGCCGCGCTACGACTCCGCATCCATCTTCGGCGCTCTGCTGGGCACGGAGGATCACGGGCGCTGGCTGCTGGCTCCGACGGATCCCGAAGCGACCGCCGAGCGCCACTATCAGGGCGAATCGTTCGTACTGGTCACGACGTGGACGACTCCCACCGGTGTCGTCGAAGTCGTCGATGCGATGCCGCGCAGCGACCACACCGCGAACATCGTGCGGCGCATCCGCTGCGTCTCCGGATCCGTCGAACTGCACGTGGACCTGCGCATGAGGTTCAGCTACGCCTCGACGGTGCCGTGGGTGCAGCAGCTGCACGATGCGACCCACACGCTGCAGGCCGTCGCCGGTCCGGATGCGCTGGTCATTCGCGGTGTCGAGCTCACGGCATCCGATCACGCGCACGAGGCGGTCTTCACCGTGCACGAGGGCGAGACGATCGACCACTCGCTCGCGTGGTACCCGTCTCACAAACCGCTGCCGGCGCCGGTGAGCGGGAGCGTCGGCATCCGCGCGACGGAGAAGTGGTGGAACGACTGGGCCTCGACTTTCACACATCGCGGATCGTATTCGTCGGAGGTGCTGCGCTCGCTGCTCGTGCTGCGTGCCCTCACCCACGCGGACACCGGCGGTGTCGCGGCCGCTGCGACGACCTCTTTGCCCGAACACTTCGGCGGCACGCGCAACTGGGACTACCGCTACGTGTGGCTGCGGGATGCCTCGCAGACGCTGAGCGCGCTCCTCGCGCACGGCTACAAGGAAGAGGTCGACCACTGGCGATGGTGGCTGCTGCGGGCGATCGCCGGCGACCCGGCCGACGTGCAGATCATGTACGGACTCGCGGGCGAGCGGTTCCTGCCGGAGTACGAGATCGACTCGCTGCCCGGTTACCACGGCGCCTCCCCCGTGCGTGTCGGGAACGCGGCAGCGAAGCAGTTCCAGGCCGACGTGATCGGCGAGGTGATGATCGCCCTCCACGACGCAAGGCTGGTAGGCCTCGAAGAGAACGCCTTCTCCTGGTCGCTGCAGCGCGCACTGATGACGCGACTGGATCAGGTGGGACGTCGTCCCGACCAGGGGATCTGGGAGATCCGGGGCCCGGCACGCGACTTTACGCACTCCAGGGTGATGGTGTGGGCCGCGTACGACCGCGCCGTCCGCGGAGCGGAGGAATTCGGCCTCGACGGTCCGGTGGACGAGTGGCGCCGGCGACGCCTGTCGCTGCGCCGCGAGATCGAGCGCCACGGATACGACCCCAGACGCAACACCTTCACCCAGCACTTCCAGACGGCCGAGGTCGACGCCTCCCTGCTGCAGCTGACACAGGTGGGATTCGTGGCGCCGGACGATCCGCGGATGCTCGGAACCGTCCGCGCGATCGAGCAGGATCTCCTGAACCACGGCTTCCTGATGCGCTACCGCTCGAGCGCCGACGTCGACGGCCTGCCGGCCGGCGAGTATCCGTTCCTCGCGTGCTCGTTCTGGCTCGTCGAGCAGTACGCCCGCTCCGGACGCATCGACGCCGCCCACGAGCTCATGCAGCGTCTGTGCGGCATCGCCAACGATGTCGGGCTCATCAGCGAGGAGTACTCCCCCGTGTCGGGCAGGCAGGCCGGGAACACTCCGCAGGCGCTCTCACACCTGGCGCTCGTCCGGGCGGCCGATGCGATCGCACGCGCCGAGGGGTATGGCGAAGCCCTGGTCGGTGGCGGATCCCCCTCCCGGCAGCTCGGACAGGACGACGACTGACCACCGGCGCGTGGACCGCGTCGCCTCCTGTGCCCTGAACAGGCGCGCCGACTAAGATATCTCGGTGCCCGATTCCCCTGTCGTCCCCGCGTATCGCGACCCGCACGACTACGACCACCGGCACTCCGACGTGTCGGGCGGATGGCTGCGCGCCGCGGTCTTCGGCGCGATGGACGGGCTCGTCACGAACATCGCCCTGATCGCCGGCATCGGCGCGGCGGGTGCTCCGCGCGGCACGATCATCCTCGCCGGGCTCGCAGGGCTCGTCGCCGGTGCATTCTCGATGGCGCTCGGCGAATACGCCTCGGTGACCACGCAGAACGAGCAGGTCGACAAGGAGGCCGCGGTCGAGCGCAGCGCCCTCGACCGCAATCCGGTCGGCGAGATGCAGGAGCTCTCTGTCACGTTCCGCGACATGGGCATGTCGGAGGAGACGGCGGCGAAAGCCGCGGCAGAGGTGCACGACAACCCCGATCGCGCCCTTCGCGTGCACGTCACGCATGAGCTCGGCATCGATCCGGATGCCAAGCCGTCGCCCTGGATCGCCGGGATCTCGTCGTTCGTGATGTTCTCGATCGGCGCGATCGTTCCGCTGCTGTCGTTCCTCTTCGGATCGTCCGAACTCTGGCTCGGGCTCGCGATCGGCGGGCTCGGCCTCATCGTCGCCGGCGGCCTCGCCGCCTACTTCACAGGCAAGGCGTGGTGGCGCGGCGCACTCCGACAGCTCCTTTTCGGTGCGGTAGCCGTTGCCGCCACCTACCTGGTCGGCCGTCTGCTGGGCGTTGACGCGGCCTGACGCACTGAGCTTGGGGCTCAGCCCTGCAACGACGCGACGAAGTCCGCAACAGTCACGACAGTCGCCTGCTTCGGGAAGACCTTCTGCGTGAGCACCCGATGCACCTCGTCGTCCGAGTCGAAGCAGCCGTCTTCGAGCACGACCAGGCGATAGTCACGATCCGCTGCGTCGCGCAAGGTGCTGAGCACCACGCCGCTCGTTGCGATCCCGGTCAGTACCAGCGTGTCGATCCCCCGCTCGCGCAGCTGGGCATCGAGATCCGTCGTGCCGATCGCGCCCACTCGGCGCTTGCGCACGACGAGCTCGCCGTCCGCGGGGGCGATCCGCGGGTCGACCTGGGTGTGCGGGGCGTCGGCATCCATCCGCCCGGATGCGCCGGCGGCGTGGAACCGCACGTTGGTCTCCGGCACCTCGGCCGCCTCGTCTCCCGTGAGCGCGACCCGAACGTACGCGATGGTGAGCCCGGCATCGCGGGCCGCTGCCCGCGCGGAGAGAAGGCGCCCGATGAACGCCTCGGCGTCGGGCAGGCTCTGGGTGATGGAGGGCTGCAGATCCATGATCAGCAGCGCGGTGGAACTCGGGTCGAGGTTCAGTTCTGGCACGGCGTGGAACGTTACCACCGCCGCTTGTGACGACTGCGGTGGATGGTGCCGAGGCACACGAATCGCTCGACCGCGGGCATCCGCGCTGCTACGGTCGAGGGATGCTGCGCTTCGGGCTCCTCCTCCTTCGTCGCCACGACGGGGCCTGATCTGCGACCGGCCTCCCGTCGTGGGGGCCCGGCGTGCCGGTCGATCCGACCATCTGAAAAGGATCAACGATCATGTCCGGCACCACTTTTCCCACCATCTCCACGCCCTCCGGTCCCGTGCCCGCCGACGCGGCGCCGTGGAATCGACAGCGTCGCTCCCAGATGCCGTCGCATCGCTACACGCACGTCTACGACCGCGTCCCGGTTCCCCTCACGCAACGTGAATGGCCGTCGCGCCGCCTCGAACGAGCGCCGCTCTGGGTCCCGGTCGACCTGCGCGACGGCAACCAGGCGCTCTCCGAGCCCATGGACTCCGCCCGCAAGCGACGGTTCTTCGAGCTGCTCGTCGCCATGGGGTACAAGGAGATCGAGGTGGGCTATCCATCCGCCTCGCAGACAGACTTCGACTTCGTGCGGCTCATCGCCGACACGGCCGAGGCCGGCGAGCCGATCGCTCCCGACGACGTCACCATCGTCGTCTTCACGCCGGCACGTCGTGAGCTGATCACGCGCACCGTCGAGTCTGTGCAGGGCATCCCGAATCCGGTCGTCATCCACATGTACACGGCGACGGCACCGACGTGGCGTGGCGTGGTGCTCGGTCAGGATCGCCAGGCGCTCAAGCGGGTGATCCTGGGCGGCGCTGCTGACATCCTCCGACTCACCGGAGACGCGCCCAACGTGAGGTACGAGTTCTCGCCCGAGGTGTTCAACCTCACCGAGCCCGACTACGTGCTGGAGGTGTGCGACGAGATCACGCACTTCTGGGATGCGACGCCGCAGCGTCCGGTCATCCTCAACCTGCCCGCCACGGTCGAGGTCGCCACACCCAACGTGTACGCCGACCAGATCGAGTACATGCACCTGAATCTCGCGCGACGGGACGCGGTGATCCTGTCTGTGCATCCGCACAACGACCGGGGCACCGGGATCGCGTGCGCCGAACTGGCCGTGCTGGCCGGTGCGCAGCGCGTCGAGGGTTGCGTCTTCGGCAACGGCGAGCGCACCGGCAACGTCGACATCGCCACGCTCGCGCTCAACCTGCACGCGCAGGGCATCGATCCGATGATCGACTTCGGCGACATCGACGAGATCCGCCGCACCGTCGAGCACTGTACCCGGATGCCCGTGCACGACCGTCATCCGTACGTCGGCGACCTCGTGCACACGGCCTTCAGCGGGACGCATCAGGATGCCATCCGCAAGGGTTTCGCTGAGCACCGCGCGCGGGCTTCCGCCACCGGTGTGCCCGAGTCCGAGCTCGACTGGCGTGTGCCCTATCTGCCGATCGACCCCGCGGATATCGGACGAAGCTACGACGCCGTCATCCGCGTGAACTCGCAGAGCGGCAAGGGTGGCATCGCGTACCTGCTCGAGACCGAGTACGGCCTCTCACTGCCTCGCCGCATGCAGATCGACTTCGCGCGGCACGTGCAGCAGCACGCAGACGACACGGGCGACGAGGTGACGGCGGAGCAGCTGTGGCGGCTGTTCCAGGACGCCTACCTGCAGGACGCCGATGCTTCCGCGGCGCTCGAGCTGGTCGCCCTCGATGTCATCGAGGAGGCCCTCGCCGACAGTAGGAACGTCGCGTGCATGCGCGTGACGCTGCACGTGGACGGAGCCGAGCACGTCAGTGAGCACGTGGGTGGGGAACCGGTGGAGGCGATCGCGCAGGCGCTGGCCACGCGGGGCATCCGGCTCGATGTGCTGTCCCTGGTGCAGACGTCCGTGGCGGCGGGAAACGACGCAGATGCCGTTACTCTGGTGGAATTCCGCGGTGCCGGCGGCCCTCGATGGATCGCCGGACGCGGCCGCTCGGTGCCCGACTCGACCGCGGCGGCCGTGATGGCTGCCGCTCGTGTGCTGCGACACGAGGCGGAGCTCAGCGTGGTCTGAGAGGGGACGCCGATGTCTGCACGACCGGCAGGGAACTACGGGATCGACGCACCCGGAGTGCCCTGGGGGTGGGGCATCGCCACCGTTGTGTCGCCGATCGCCGCGGTCGTGTTCGCGGTGATCGGCGCCGCGGCCTGGCTGCCCGTGTACTTCGCGGTGCTCGCGGTGATCGCCGCGGTTGGCACATTCTTCTACCTTCGTTCCACGCTCGTCGGCAAATTCGAGGTGTGGCGGCGCGTGATCACCGCGCTGCACCTGCGCGGGGATGAGCAGGTGCTCGACCTGGGATGCGGGCATGCGACCGTCTCGGTGCTGCTCGCCGAGCGGTTGCCGAACGGTCGCGTGACCGGGATCGACCTGTGGCGCAGCGTCGACCAGTCCGGCAATTCGGCCGAGGCCGCGCAGCGCAACGCGCAGGCGAACGGCGTGGATGCTCGCATCTCCCTCGACACGGGTGACATGACCGCGCTCCCCTACCCTGCCGCTTCGTTCGACCTCGTGACGGCGAGTCTCGCGATCCACAACGTCCGCACGGCCGACGGGCGCCGCACCGCGGTGCTCGAGGCCGTGCGGGTGCTCAAGCCGGGAGGGCGGCTGGTGATCGTGGACATCGAGAAGGTGCGCGAATACGTCACCGTCGTGTCGGATGCCGGGCTCGCGGTGGCGGTGAACCGCGGCCTCGGCTGGCGCATGTGGTGGACCGGGCCTTGGTTTCCGACGCGGCTGCTGATCGCGACGAGGCCCGCGGCCTAGAGCGTGCGGCGAGTGCACCTCACGGCACGCCCGGAGCCCCGGGTCGATTCGACCTGACCGCAAAGTGGATGCTATCGTTGAGCCTCGGTTCGGAAGTTCCCTGGGAACGCCGGATCACGCACCTCTAGCTCAATCGGCAGAGCAACTGACTCTTAATCAGTGGGTTCAGGGTTCAAGTCCCTGGGGGTGCACCACAACCGGATCCCTTGGTCGGAAGTCATTCCGACCAAGGGATCCATGGTTTTCGCGGGATACCAAACGGCCGTGCCCGTGGGCAGGAAACCACGCCTCATTCGACCACCTGCTGGACCACGCCGGTCTCGACAGCGTCGTCGCTGCTCCATCCCATCACTCGGCACGCGAGGTTCCAGCGCACGGATTCCAGTGCTCCGCGCTTCAGCGCGCGCGGGGCTTCTCGCTCGATGGCGGCTCGCGCATCCGCTTCGGCATGGTGGAGGGAGACGTGAACGGTCGTGCCCGCCGGCTCGGTGAGCGTGAGCACCCACTGCTCCACCGCGTCGCCGGCGGCGAGTCGTCGGCGCACATCGATCAGAGATCCGGCGTCGACGCCGAGGTGCTGGATCGCGTCGTCTCGATCGCGGGCGAGGCCGAGCCAGACGAGGCGAGCGAGGACGGCGCCGTCGCCTGTGCCGAGCTGCGAGGCGACGCCGGTGAGCGTCTCCCGTCCGCTTGTCCACGCTGCAGCCAGCACGGCGTCTTCCTCGGCACCCCAGAACACCCGGCCGGCGCGCTTGTGCATCTCGCGGGCCAGCGGCACCCAGTCCTGCTCCGACTCACCGGAGATGAGTGCCCGTAGTCCGTCGAGCCCTTTGCCGGGAAGCTCCGCTTCCGGATCCATCGCCCTGAGGGTCGTCAGCAGCCTGCTGCACACGGATGACACTGCCGAAGCGGTCCGGCCGAGCCGTTCGCTCAGCTCCTCGTCGTCGAGGCCCTCGTACAAGGCATCGAAGAGCTGCCGGTACGCGGCTTCGTCCCACGGCCTGCTCGCCTGTTCTTCCGCCACCGTCGTCCTTCCGCCAGTCTCGTCAACGACATTGTTCCCTGGGATGTCGGGAATCGTCCGCCGAAGGTACTGCCTGTGGACGAAGCTCGCACGAAGGGCGATGTGGATGACTCGGACGAGGACGCCACGACTGCCGCTCGAGACGCTTCCGGCTACCGCTTGCGCACCCGGTACGTCAGATGCGTCGCCCTCGCGGACGCCTCTGAGCTGACCTGCTCCAGGGCGATCCGTCCTGCGTCCACATTCTCGAAGAGCCGGATCCCTGATCCGAACAGCACCGGCGACAACGCGACCGAGAACTCGTCGACCAGGCCGGCGTTCAGGTATTCCACGATGGTCGCGCCACCGCCGGAGACCCGCACATCCCGGTCCCCTGCGGCGTCACGGGCCCGATCGAGCGCGGACCGGATGCCGTCCCCCACGAAGTGGAACGTGGTCCCGCCCGGCCGCACCCACGGATCCCGCCGCTCGTGCGTCACGACGAAGACCGGCGTGTGGAACGGTGCCTCGTCGGGCCACGCGTGCTCGCCCGCGTCGAACATGCGCTTGCCCATGATGCTCGCGCCCGTGCGTTCGAACGTCGCTCTGGCGACGTCGTTGTCGAGACCTTCGTCGCCTCCCGCTCCGAGCTGCAGACTCTCGCGCATGAACCTCGTGGGGAAGATCCAGTGCTGCAGCTCCATCCACTGCTGCCCCATCAGCTCCTCGGGGGATTCGGGTGCGATGAAGCCGTCGAGCGACATCGAAACGGAGAAGAACACTGTGCCGGCCATCAGGCATCGCCTTCTTTCAACAGGGTCTCGGTGATGTATGCGGCCAGCTTGTCCAGCGTCTGCTGCCCGGCCTCGATGGCGCGGAACTGCTCCGCCGCCTCGTCGCGAAGCTGCTTGGTGGGGAACACGGTGCGCATCTGAAGGTGCGTCCCTGCTCCGTCGGTCTCGAACGTCAGGACGGACTCGAAGGCGTCCGGGTCATCGCGGAACTCGCCGTGCAGCATCGTGATGCGCTCCGGGTCCGCGATCTCGGTCCAGAGGATCCACTCCGGGTAGTCCGTGCCGTCCGGCCCGTGCTGCACGAAGATCCACTCGCCTCCGACCCGGAACTCGAAGGATCGCGTTGTCGTGGTGAATCCCGCCGGCCCCCACCACTGCGACAAGTGCCGCACGTCGGTGAACGCTTCGAACACGAGCTCGCGCGCAGCGGCTATCCGTCTCGAGATCACGATCTCCCTGTCGGACGTCGCGGATGTCGGTGCCGCGCGTTCCGTGTGATTCATTCGCCACTCTCCCGTCGTTGCCGCTCGAGGTCTCGCACGTAGGCATCCAGCCGGTCGAAGCTCTCGTTCCAGAACCGCTCGAATCCCCCGGTCCACTCATGCACGGTCCGGAGGCCTCCTGCATCGAGTCCGTACACGCGTTGCTTGCCCGCCTTGCGATCACGCACCAGCCCGACCTCCCTCAGCACCCGAAGGTGCTTCGAGACGCCGGGTTGCGGCATCCCCAGGTCCTGCGCCAGCTCGGTGACCGGTCGTTCGCCATCGCGCAGCAGGACGAGGATGTCGCGACGCCGCGGCTCGGCGATCGCGTTGAAGACGTCCGAGGTCGTCGCTGCCCGTGCCATGGAACGATCATATACCCATATGGATATGTGTTGCGATCGGGATCGCGGGTCGGCCGGAAATATCACGCGGTCACCCGGATCACGTCATCCTCTTTCCGCGACGCGCACGACGGCGTCGCGGGCCTCGCTAGGCTTGCGCAGGTGACCGATCACGCCGCCGATCTCGCCCTCGCCCTGCGTCTCGCCGACGCCGCCGACGCCATCTCCGGCACGCGTTTCCGCGCGAACGACCTGCACATCACCACGAAGCCGGACCGCACCCACGTCACGGATGCCGACCAGGCAGTCGAGCGCGCCATCCGCGAGCTCCTGACGGCCGAGCGTCCCGACGACGCGGTGCTCGGCGAGGAATACGGGACATCCGGCGAGGACGGGCGATCGGCTCACCGCATCTGGATCATCGATCCGATCGACGGCACGCACAGCTTCGAACGCGGTCTGCCCATGTGGGGCACGCTCATCGCGTTGGTCGTCGACGGAGAACCTGTCGTCGGCGTCGCAAGTTCACCGGCGCTCGGCAAGCGGTGGTGGGCGTCGACCGGAGAAGGCGCCTGGATGTCGGAGGGCGGCGGCCAGCCGTCACGGCTACGGGTGTCCGGCATCCGGAGGCTCGCGGATGCCGCGATCAGCTACCAGAGCATCCAGCAGTGGGATCACGCTGGGCACCTCGACCACCTCATCGAGCTGACTCGCACGGTGTGGCGCGACCGGGCGTACGGGGATGTCTGGGCGTACACGCTGCTCGCGGAGGGCCTCATCGAGGTGGTCGCCGAATTCCGGCTGCACCCCTACGACATCGCGGCGCTCATCCCGATCGTGCAGGAGGCGGGGGGTCGCCTGACCGCTGCCGGCGGCGGTCCGGCGCTCTGGGACGGCAGCGCGGTCGCGACCAATGGCGCCGTCCACGACGAGTTGCTTCAGCTGCTCGGCCGCTGACCCCGGCGGCGTAACCGTTCATCCGGCTGCGCCCGCCGGGCACGCGTCGGTCCTCGCCTGAGCTCTTGTGAGCGCGAGCCGCGGTACTTCCCTGCGCTTCGCTGCGGCGATTCCACTACCGGCACGGCCACGGCGCAGTCGCAGATCGTCAGCCGAATCCGCCGGCACACGGGTCCGTCCGACGGGACGATTCGCGGTGCTCTGCTGTCAACAGAACGGGGCGCTCACGCGGGGCGATCGAGAGCGTCCGAGCCGCCCGCCGACCCTTGTCAGAGCGCAATTCTAGAGGTACATTCTAGGAATTCTTACGAAGCCACTCGTTCATCTACGTCGCGACAACGCGTGGTGGCCTCGTCTCAACGGTGAGAGGAGCGACGATGGCGAGCGTCACCTTCGTCCTGCAGGACGGCACGGAACGAGCGGTGGAGGCCGAGGTCGGCTGGAAGCTCATGGAAGTGGCCGTCAACGAGTCCATCCCCGGCATCTATGGGGACTGCGGCGGCGAAGCGCAGTGCGCGACGTGCCACGTGCATGTCGAACCGCAATGGCGTGAGGTCACGGGGCAGCGCAATCCCACCGAGGAGGCCATGCTCAACAACGCCTTCGACGTCACCGACGCCAGCCGGCTGTCGTGCCAGATCATCGTGGACGACGCCATGGACGGCCTGATCGTCGAGGTCGTCGACAGCTGATCGCCGCGCGTCGCGCGGGTGCCCTGCCTCGCGATGCCCGTCGCACTCCGAGCCAACTACGCAACGCCAGAACGGATGTGAGCTATGACAATCGCAGTGCCCAACCCCACTGCCGGCCTCACCGACGAGCAGCTCGCCGCGCGCGAGCGCATCTATTCGCTGCCGCTGAACGAACTGGATCCCGGCGATCCCGCTTCGTTCCGCGTACAGGAGATGTGGTGGAAATTCGAGCGGCTCCGCAACGAGGACCCTGTGCACTTCACCGCCGCCGAGTTCAGTGAGCAGGGCGACTACTGGTCGCTGACGAAATGGGACGACATCGTCGCCGCCGACACGGACCACGAGACGTTCTCTGCCGATGCCGGCATCGTGCTGCACCCCGGATCCGAGACCGACGAGCCATCGCCGCACCGCGGTCGCAGGGTCCTGGCCGACGACGACGAGTCAGGACCGGAGCCCATGGATGCCGCCGACGAGGGCGAGCAGCGCTCCATCCGATCGCTGCTCAGCATGGATCCGCCCGATCACGAGATCCATCGCGGCGCGGTCTCCGACGGCGTCGCGCCCGCCACGCTCAAGTCGCTCGAGCCGCTGATCAGGGAGCGGGCTGGTGCCATCCTCGACGCACTGCCCATCGGCGAGGAGTTCGACTGGGTGGACAGGGTGTCGAAGGACCTCACCGCCATGACACTGGCCACGCTCTTCGACTACCCGCAGGAGGATCGCCGCCAGCTCACGTTCTGGTCGGACGTGATGACCATGGTGCCCGGCCCCGACCGGCCGGTGAAGACCGACGAGGAGAAATCGGCAGTCATCTCCGAGTTCACCGACGCATTCCTCGCCATGTTCCAGGATCGTGTCTCGCACGAGCCGCGCGTCGACTTCATCTCGCTGCTCGCGCACAGCCCGCACGCCAAGGACTTCACCTTCGCCGAGCTCTTCGGTGACGGCGTGGTGCTGCTGGTCGGCGGCAACGACACGACGCGCAACACGATCACCGGATCGGTCTACGCCTTGAACAAGTGGCCGGAGCAATACGACAAGCTGCGCGCGAACCCGGCGCTGATCCCGTCCATGGTCTCGGAGACGATCCGTTGGCAGACACCGCTCACGCACATGATGCGTCGGGCGACGCGGGACGTGGAGGTCGGCGGCAAGCTCATCCGCCGCGGAGACCGCGTTGCGCTTTGGTATGTCTCCGGCAATCGCGACGAGGACAAGGTCGAGAACCCGAACGACTACATCGTCGACCGCAAAAACCCCAGGCAGCACCTGTCCTTCGGGTTCGGCATCCACCGGTGCCTCGGCAACCGGCTCGCGGAGCTCCAGCTGCGGATCATCTGGGAAGAGATCCTCGCCCGGTTCCCCGAGATCGTCGTTGTCGACGAGCCCACATTCAGCTTCAACAACTTCGTGAAGGGGTACGACGAGATGCGCGTCGTCATCCCGCGCCGCAACTGACCCGCGTTCATATCCGCCGCACCACCCAGCCACGAAAGCGCCGCCTCGTCACGAACGAGCGTCTCCAGCCACGAAAGAGAAGGTTTCATGCATGCATTCGCCGTCCTGAGCCCTCAGGACCGCTCGATCGTCGATGTCGAGCTGCCCACCCCTGAGCCCGAGGGGTCGCAGGTGCGGCTGAAGGTCATCCATTCCGGCGTGTGTCACAGCGACGTGCACCTGCGAGACGGATACTTCGACCTCGGCCGAGCCGGTCACCTGGACATGGGGGAAGGCATGACCTACCCCGTGGTCATGGGACACGAGACCGTTGGCGTGGTCGAGGCGATCGGTCCAGACGTGCACGACGTGCAGGTGGGCGACCACCGCCTCGTCTACCCGTGGATCGGCGACGGCACCTGCGCCGAGTGTCAGGCCGGGCGCGAGAATCTGTGCGCGTCGCCGCGAGCGCTCGGCATCGATGCACACGGTGGATATGCGGACACCATCCTCGTACCGCACGAGCGCTATCTCGTCGACATCGAAGGTCTGGACGAGGCATGGGCTGCGACGCTCGCGTGCTCCGGCCTGACCTCGTTCAGCGCAGCACGCAAGGTGCTGCCCGGCGACCCCGCCGCACCCGTCGTGGTGATCGGGGCCGGAGGCGTCGGTCTCATGGCGATCGCCGCTCTCCGCGCGCTCGGCCACGAACGGATCATCGCCGTCGACCTTCAACAGCGCAACCTGGAGCTCGCCGGCGAGCTGGGAGCCACGGATGCCGTGTCGGCCGATTCCGAGAATCTGCCCGGCACCATCATGGCAACCGCGGGCGGACAGGTCGCGGCCGTCATCGATTTCGTGAACAGCTCGAGCACCGCACCCGTCGGATTCGCCATCGTGCGCAAGGGGGGACGCATGGTGCAGGTCGGCCTCTTCGGCGGCGACCTTCTGGTCCCGACCGCGCTCCTGCCGTTGCGCGCGATGACCATCGAGGGCAGCTATGTCGGCACCCTCGACGACCTGCGCGAGCTGGTGGACATCGCCAAGCGCGGCGCGCTCCCCCATCCGCCGATCACGAGCGCGGAGCTGTCGGCAGCTGTCGTCGAAGAGAGCCTCACCAGGCTGAAGGCTGGCGGGGTGCCAGGCCGCATCGTGCTGAACGCGCGCTAGCCGCCACACTCGCCCGACGTTCAGTGGCACCCCGCCTCGTCGTCGCCCGGCGCCTCACCTGCGACGATTTCCTGGCGCTTGGTGCCGATTCCGGCGACGGAAGCGGCACCAAGCGCCAGGAATTCTGCACCATCGATGCGAAGCGACGAGACACGCCATGCCTGCCCGGTTGCAGCATCACCGGTAGGTGTCGTCGTCCACGCTCATGCCGTCGAGTCCCAGACGCTCGATCATCGCCAGAGTCGCCTCGATCACCCCGTCGGCCGCCTGCCGGTTCTTGCTCGCCATCACCTCGCGGCTCGCCTCCGCGACGACGGCGGTCATGACGGAGACCGTCAGGCGGGCGATCGGATCGCTGGAGGCGTGCAGGAACAGCGTGTTCTGCTCCAACCACTCGTCACGGCGTACGCGACTTGTGACGTCGAATCCGGGCGGGCCGTCCTGGATGCTGAACAGCCGGCCCGTCCTGCGCTGCTTCCAGCTGGCGACGAGGAACCCCTTGGCACCGGCCTTGAAGAGCTGCAACGTGTCCGTCTCGCCCTGCCCGCGCGCGTCGAGGATCGCCTTGGAGACCGCCTCCTCCTGGTGGTCCATCCAGTCGTCCCAGAGCGCCAGGTAGATGCCGCTCTTGTCGCCGAAATGGTGGTAGAAGCTACCGGTGCTCGAGCTGGCGCGCTGCACGATGTCATCCACGCTGGTCTTGGCGTAGCCGCGCTCCACGAAGAGTTCGAGGGCCGCGCCGAGGAGCACCTTCTGGGTCACCCCGGTTCTGCCCCACTTCCACGGCGCACGCGCGTGGGATGTGGTCTCCTCGGCCATTGCCGGCCCCCTCTCGTGCTGGAACACCCTCGTGCCCGAGCACCCGCTCCGGCCGAGACACCCTGCATGGGCGCGAGCCGTGCGGGCGCTCACGTTCCCTGACAAGCGAGGGTAGCCGCATCCGGAATCGACGGCACCCGGCTGCCGGTTTTCACCGACACCCATCCCGATGACCAACCGTTGTCGGAGCGCAATTCTAGAGGTATGTTCTAGTAATAGTCGTGGCAGCCGCCACCGTCGATGAAGACGAGGCGAGGGCGCCGCCACCGGTTCGGCAACGGACTTCGAGCAACGAGCTTCGAGCAGCGACACGGTGGCGACGATCGCCCTCCGCATTGCTCCTCGCAGCAAAGGAGGAGGGTCGCGTGTCGATCTCGAACGTGGTCATCATCGGCGCCGGGCAGGCCGGCTACCAGACGGCTGCGTCCCTTCGGCAACACGGATTCGACGGCTCCATCACACTCCTCAGCGACGAGGCGGAACTCCCCTACCAACGTCCGCCGTTGTCGAAGGGCTACCTGCTGGGCACGCTGGACGAGCGGCGCCTTGCCCACCGACAGGAACGCTGGTACGAGGATCAGCGCGTGACTCTTCTGCACGACGCCGCGGTCGGCATCGAACGGGCGTCTCACACCGTGACGTCCGCGTCGGGAGCCGAACTGACCTATGACCACCTGGTGCTGGCCACCGGAGCACGCAACAGGAACCTGCAGCTCACGGGCAGCGACCTCGACGGCGTGACCGGGATGCGCACCAAGGCCGACGCGGACTCCCTGGCCGCGCGATTGCATCCCGGCAGCAACGTGATCGTCGTCGGCGCGGGATTCATCGGCCTGGAGTTCACCTCCGTGGCCGCAGCCCTCGGGGCCACGGTACACGTCTTCGAACTCGCCGACCGGCCGATGGGCAGAGCGCTCACGGATGCCACAGCGGAGTTCTTCCGGGTCGCTCACGAGCGCCGCGGCGTGCGCTTCGACTTCGGGCAGGGCCTGACGAGCATCGACGGATCGGGCGGCCGGGTCACCGGCGTCACCACGGGCGACGGCCGCACCCTGGATGCCGACATCGTCGTGACCGGAATCGGCGTCGTTCCCAACACCGCCCTGGCCGAGGCCGCAGGGCTGGAGGTGGAAAACGGCATCCGAGTGGACGCGAAGCTCGTCACCGCGGATCCGCACATCTCGGCCGTCGGCGACGCCGTGAGCTTTCCCTGCCGACACCTTGGCGGGGTTCCGATCCGGCTCGAATCGGTGCAGAACGCCGCCGACCATGCCAGACATGTCGCAGCGCGTCTGATGGGCAAAGCCGACGACTACGGTGCACTGCCGTGGTTCTGGTCGGACCAGGGCGAGTACAAACTGCAGATCGCCGGCCTCTCCCAGGGTTATGACCGGCTGGTGGACCTTTCCGCCGTGGATGCCGGGCAGAAGGCTGTGCTGTGCTTCAGGGACGACAGACTCGTCGCGGTCGAGACCGTCAACCGACCGGGCGACCACATGATCGCCAGGCGCCTGCTTGCGGGGAGTCCTGGGCTCACCGTGCGCGAAGCGGAGCAGCCGGGATTCACGCTGAGCGACTACGACCGCGGCGGGCGAGTCGTCGAGAGCGCCGTTGTGGGCCTTCAGGCGTCCGGTGGCGCATGATGGTCGCCTGCGTTCCGCCGATGCTGAGGGTATGACGGTCGCCGAGCGCGGCATCCGTTGTTGCCGAGCAGGCGATGCGCACCGGGTGCACCGCACTCACGAGACGCGAGGAGAGAAGAATGCAGGTCGTCTGCCCATGCGGAGCCGTTCTCGAGGGCGAGAGCGAGGACGAGGTCGTCGAGGCGACTCGGGAGCATCTGCGGGACGCGCATCCCGGTCGGGAGTACACGCGGGAGCAGATCCTGTTCTTCGCCGAGTGACGACGGAGGTCCCGCCTCCGGCGTAGGCGGAGTGCGAGACGACCCATCGGCCCTTCGGACGTCAGCGCCTGTGGCGCGGCTCAGGGCGCGATTCGGAGGACGTCCCTGATGGCGGTTCTGACGGCGGTTCTGACGGCGGTTCTAGCGGTGGTTCTGATCGCGACTCTGTCGGCGGTTCCTGGCCTGCCTCGGAATGGGGCTCTGGTCGCGATTCCGTCGGCCGTTCCGAACCCGGATCCGCGCCCTCGCCCGTTGTCCCCGGGACCGACTCGGGTCTCAGGGTCTCGCCGCCATGCTCGAGAGCATCCCTGATCGTGTCGTAGACGCGTCCTTCATTGAGGAGCCCCGTGAACCACGCCGTCTTCTCGAGCAGCTCCCTTGCTCCCGGCTGCACGTGCGCGAGCAGGAGACGCACGCCGACCCCGTCGAGCTCGCGGTCGAGATCCTCGAGCCCGTCCAGGACGGTCGCTGTCGTGATGCGCATCCGGCCGAGCCCGAGCACGACCGCACGCACGGGTTGGGCGGCGGCCGTGAGCGCGAGAACGCGGTTCTCGGTCTCCAGCACGTTGACCGTGTACACCGCACTCTCCACCGCGAGCGCCAACACCTCGCCGCGCTTCTCACGCTGCACGACGTTGACCCTGTTGAGCTCGCGGATGACGAGGGCGAACGTGATGACGATCCCCGCCGCGACAGCGATGAGCAGTCCGGCGCTCAGGCCGAGGGCCGCGACGACGATGGCTATCCAGAAGTCCCGCCTGCTGAGCGTGGCCAATCGGATGAGTGCCCTCACGTCGATCAGACCGACCACCGCCACGAACACGAGCGAGGCGAGCGTGGCCTGGGGCAGCAGGCTGAGCACGGGCGCGAGCAGCACGGCGACGAGGATGGCCAGCACCAGCGTCACGAGGCCGGACACCTGCGATCGCGCGCCCGCGTTCTTGTTCACTGCGCTCTGCGAGAACCCGCCTGCCGCCGGCATGGCCTGGAAGAACGCGCCGGCCACGTTCGCGACCGCCGTGGCGAGGAGTTCCCGATTGGAGTCGATCTGCGGTTCTCCCGGTTCCCTGATGCCGCGCGCGACGGCCGTCGACTCCAGGAACGCCATCACGGCGATGGCCAACGCGCCGGGGATGAGTCCGACGATGTGCGTGAACGACGGCAGCGTCGGCAGGGGAACGCCGTACGGCACCTGGGCGATGAGCTTGACACCGGCATCCGTCAGCGGTGTGAATGCGGCCAGCAGGATGCCTGCGGCCACCACGATGAGCGGCCCTGGCACCCGCTTCGCGAAATACTTCAGCAGAAAGAGCACGGCGACCGAGGCCGCCGAGAGGATGATCGTGGGCAAGTTGGCGTGCGGGACCGCCTCGACGACGGCGATGATCGAGCGGATGAACCCGTGGCCGCTCACGTTCCCTGTCTCGCCGAGCAGCTTCGGCAGCTGGCCTACAGCGACCGTCGCCCCCACGCCGACCTGCACGCCGATGATGGTCGGCTTGTTGATGGCCTCCACGACGGAGCCGAGACGCAGCAGCCGCGCGAAAAGCAGGATGGCGCCGACGAGCAGCGTGAGCATGCAGAGATCGGAGATGGGGTCCTTGGTGGACGCCGCCACGCCGGCCGAGACGAGCGTCGTGGCGGTGAGCGTGGCGATGGTCGAGGTGGTCGACACGCTCATCGCCCGTGAGCCGCCGAGCATGGCGTACACCAGCATCGGCACCATGCAGGTGTAGAGCCCGACCTGCACCGGCAGGTTCGCGATCGTGGCGTACGCCATCGCCTGGGGGATGACGACGGCACCGGCGGACAGGCCGGCGAGGACATCCCATCCCAGGTTGCCAGGGCGATATCCGGCCAGCGTCGGCAACAGCCAACGGCCGGTGGTCGAGCGCGGTCGGGCGAGCGACGTCATGCTCGTTGCTTCGGAACGGGGAATACCGTCGACCAGTCGTCCTTCACGCTCACGACCGTGTAGCCGCGAGCAGACGCTCCGGCCAGCGCGTTCTCGGCCCCTTTGTCGTACGGCGCGTCGCCGCGGCCCGAGTCGTCGTCGTGGTGCACAAGCAGTGCCAGCCCGCCGTTCGCGCGGGCGAAGTCGAGCATCTGCATGTCGCCGTTCGAATTGCCGCCCGCCAGCAGGGGACGGCGGCCGATCCGCGACCAGATGCGCACGGGCTTCTGCGGACCGTCATCGAAGAAGTCGAGCGCCGCTGTGTAGCGCACGTCGGACGAATCCTCGTCATAGCTGAGGCCGAGTGCGGTTCCCACGACGCGTTCCGGCGGGATCCCGTAGTACTCCTGCGTCATGGGGCGCATGAAGTCGCGTTCGCCGCCGGAGACGATGTACACGGTGAATCCGTGCGCCTCGAGGTAGCGCAACAGCTCGACCATCGGCCGGTACACGGTATCCGCGAACGAGGTGCCAAGGATCGGATGCTTCTGCGTGGCGTAGAACTCGCCCACCGACGTCGCGTACTCCTCGACGCTGGCATCGGAAGAGACGCCGGCCACGGCGGCGATGATGAGACGGAGGTCGTCGTCGTCGCCTGCGTAGTGCTTGTCGATGGCACCGCCCAGCCAGCCGAGGTCACCGGTCACTGCGGCCTTGTATGGCTGCTTCTGCGCCAACGACGGATCCGCATCGGCCTGCTTGCGCCATTGCTGTACCACATAGATGAGCTGCGTCGGCATGGGCTTCTCGGTCCACAGGGTCCCGTCGTTGTCGAAGACGGCGATGCGCTGCTCGACGGGCACCGCGTTGTCGCCCGTGCTCACGTTCTCGACGAATTCGACGATCCGCCTCTTGGTGTCCCCGTCACGCCATGATTCGAGTTCGGTCACGCCATCCTCCTCGGTGCAGTGGTCTGAATACGGCGATGGCGCCGTCCGCGCGGATCTCTCGCGAGGGCGGCGCCATCGGCACAAGGCTCAGTCGCGCGCCATCGCCGCCGCGAGATGTGCCTCCAGGTCGACGTACGCGTCATCCGCGATGTCGAAGACGACGCGTTCGATGGTGCCCCCGGAGAAATCGAACCCGTAGCCGTACAGGTCCGACACCGGGTCGGCGCTGTCACGACCGATCGTGAGCCCCTCGCCGCAGAGCGAGAAGTGCCCGAGCACAGTGCGGATCTGCTTCTCTCCCACCTGCTGATCGTCGATGTACAGCTTCACCGGACCCTTCGGCTCGCGGTACTGGCCGATGCCCTCCTTCACGAACTCCACACCGATGATGTGCTTGCCCGATGTCGGGACCTGTGCGGAGACGTGATCCTCCGGCGGGATGCCCAGGAAGTTGTACACGTAGTGCACCTGACCGTCCTTGACCACGAGTGCGTGCCCGCCGAACCGCGAGCCGTGCGCGAAGATCACACCCTGCGTGTCGGGCGTGAACTCGACCTCCGCGGCGATCTTGTACGAGCCGCCGTGCACGTTCGCGGCACTGCGCTCGGGAACCTCGCTGGTACCCGGGTAGTAGATGAACTGTCCGGACGGCGGTGCCGGCTGGTGGAACTCCATGGCGACGAAGGTCTCGAAGTCCTTCGGGTTGCCGATGATCTGCAGGTCGTTCAAGGGCAGAACGTCGTTGCGCTTCGCCTCCGACAACCAGAGCTCCTTCAGCTCTTCGACCTTCTCGGGATACTGGTCGGCCACGTCATGCGCTTCCGACCGATCGACATCGGTGTGGAACAGCTGCCACGTGTCGTGGTCGAAGCCGCTCATGCCGCTCACCGGACCGTGCTCGGTGACAGCCTTCCAGCCGTCCTGCCAGATGCCGCGGTTGCCGAACATCTCGTAGTACTGCACGGGCTTCGTCGTGGCGGCCTCCGGCGAGTCGAAGCTGTAACGCATCGACACCCCGTCGAGTGGACGCTGCTTCACGCCGTTGTACTCCTCGGGCATCTCCACTCCGCACACGTCGAGGATGGTCGCGACAATGTCTGTCGAGTGGTGGTACTGAGTGCGGACCTCGCCGCGAGCCTTGATGCCCGCCGGCCACGAGATGACCAACGGGTCGCTGATGCCGCCCTGATACACGTATCGCTTGAACATGCGGTACGGGGTGGAAAAGGCTGCGGCCCATCCGGTCGGATAGTGGTTGTACGTCTCCGGCGAGCCGAGTTTGTCGACCATGCGCAGGTTCTCGGCCTCGTCATCCGGGTAGCCACCGAAGATCTTGCCCTCGTTGACCGACCCGTTCGGCGATCCCTCACCGGATGCCCCGTTGTCCGCCGCATAGATCACCAGAGTGTTCTCGAGCTGGCCCGATTCCTCGAGGTAGTCGATGATCCGACCCACCTGCGCATCGGTGTACTCGCTGAAGCCGGCGTACACCTCCGCCATACGGCAGAACATCGCCTTCTCCTCGTCGTTCAGCTCGGCCCAGGGCCGCACGAGATCCGTCTCGCTGAACGTCCCAGGCGGCATCGGGTTCAGCTCGGTGAGCTCGGTGCCCTCCGGCAGGATGCCGCGTTCGGTCATCCGCGGAAGCACCCACTCGCGATAGGCCTCGTATCCGTCGTCGAACACGCCCTTGTACTTGTCGATGTACTCCTGGGGCGCGTGGTGCGGCGCGTGGTTCGCGCCGGGGCAGAACCAGAGGTACCAGGGACGATCCGGCTCGGTCTGCTTGACGTCGCGGATCATCTTGAGCGCCTGGTCGGCGAGGTCCTTCGACAGGTGGTAACCGTCCTCAGGCAGGTACGGCTGATCGATGTAATGGTTGTCCTCGGCGAGCGACGGATACCAGTTGTTCGTCTCGCCGCCGACGAATCCGTAGAAACGGTCGTAGCCCTGCGCGAGCGGCCAGTTCTTCTTGTTCGCGCCAGCCGTCCACTCGTCGATCGGCACGTTGTGGTTCTTGCCGACCCAGAACGTCGACCAGCCTGCATCCCGCAGCACGTTCGCCATCGTCGCGTTCGTCGGCGGGATGTGCGAGTTGTAGCCCGGGAAGCCGGTCGAGGACTCCGAGATGGATGCGAACCCGTTCGCATGGTGATTGCGTCCGGTCAGGAACGTCGACCGCGTGGGCGAGCACAACGCCGTCGTGTGCCATTGCGCGTAGGTGAGTCCGTTCTTCGCAAGACGGTCCATCGTGGGCATGTTGATGCGACCCCCGTAGGGCGACCATGCGGCCTGCCCGGTGTCGTCGTAGAGCACGACCAACACGTTCGGCGACCCCGTGGGCGCCTGGTCCGAGAGGAACGCGGGCCAGTCGGCCGTCGAGTCCCGAACGTCGAGCTTGATGTCGCCCCTGAATTCCCGTGGCATCCGCATCCTCCCCAGTGCATGGATCGCTCGGTGTCACGACGCAATGCAGCCCGCGTCGCACAGCTCACGCTAAGAGCGGATGTCCCGCCCCCGCCCTGCCTGCGGCCCAATCACCCGATTAGTGCGACGCCATGCTGCGCCACGCGCTGCACCTCACCCGGATGCGCGTCGCCGGTCGCCCGTTATCCACCGCGACCACCGCGCATCCGGATCGATCTCCACGACGAGCGCTCGGGTCAGCAGTGTCATCGGGATGGCCAGGATGGCGCCGACAGCGCCGAGCACGACGGTCCAGAACAGCACCGAGAAGAAGGTCAGGGTCAGGCCGAGGGAGACCGTGGTGGAGACGAAGCGCGGCTGAACGAGCTCCTGCAGCACGACATTGATGACGCAGTACGCCACGATCACGCCGAGCGCTTGCGGCCACCCGCCCGCGATGAGCGCGAGCACCGTCGGCGGGATCATGCCGATGACGAAGCCGATGTTCGGCACGTAGTTCGTCACGAAGGCGAGCACGATCCAAATCGGAACGCCGGGAACGCCGAGCGCCCAAAGCACCACGCCGTCGAGCAGCGCGACGACGACACCGAAGACGGAGTTGACCACGAAGTACGCCCGCACGCCGTGCGCCCACCCGCCGAGCGCGTCGAGCAGCGGACCGTGCCTGTCACCGAACTCGTCTCGCAGTTCGGAGACGCGTGATCCGTCGGCCGCCATGAAGATGAGGTAGGCGAGCACGAAGAAGAACGCGAGGGCTGTCGAGAAGACGGCGTGGACGATCCCGGCCGCCACGGTGGCAAGCGCCTTCGGATCGACGGCCGTTGCGATGCCCGAGGTCGAGTGCGCGTCGACGCCGATGGACTCCAGGAACGACTCGAACGAGGCTGTGGCCGATCCGAGCGCGGCGCTCTGATCGCCCACCAGGTGACCGAACTGCACGGCGGCGAAGACGATCATGCCGCCGATCACGATGAGCGCGGCGTACGCGACGGCGATCACGGCCGTCGTGCCCACCCAGCGCGGGGCTCCCGCACGATCGAGGCCGCGGCGCACCGGATGCACCGCCACCACGATGACGAGCGCGGTCAGGGCGGGAGCGATCAGGTCGCGTCCGAGCCACAGGCACACGATCGCGACACCGGATGCTGCCAGCACCAGCACCACGCGGGCTCCCGGCCCGAAGCCGCCGCGGGCAGAACGCGAGGCGGTGTTCTCGGCCGGGTCACGCATCCGTGGAGCTCTCGGACGCGGACGCGGTGGGCGCCTTGCCGCGCTTGATCGCCTTGGCCTCCTGCCTGCTGCGCTTCAGCGCAGCCGTCTCCTCGGCGATGTACGGCTGCGTGTCACGCAGGTCGCCGATGATGGGCCGCCACCACCGTGCCCGGGGGTCGGAGTCGATGAGGATGGTGCGCACGAGCAGCGTGAGCGGCACCGCCAGGATCGCGCCGATCGGGCCGATCACGACCGCCCAGAACAGCACGGAGACGAACGTGATGGTCTGGCTGAGCGCGACCGCGTTGCCGACGACGCGGGGCTGGATGATCGACTGCACCACGGAGTTGATCACGCCGTACACGACGATGATCGCGATGAACACGCCCCAGCCGCCGGTGAGCAGTCCGAAGACGAGGGGCGGGATGATCGCGATGAAGTACCCGATGTTCGGGATGAAGCTGCAGAGGAACGACAGCATTCCCCAGAGGAACGCGCCCGGCACCTGCATGATCGCGAGGGCGGCCCAGTTGAGGAGACCCTGGGCGATGCCGAGGCCCGTCGTCGCCACCATGTACTTGCGCACCCCGACGGCGAATCCCGACATCGCCGCCACGAGGTTCGGACGGTGAGTCGCCACCTGCTTCGAGATCGCGGACAGCGCGCTGGCGTCGACGGCCATCAGGATGAGACAGGTGAGAATCACGACGAGCCCGAACGTGATGTTCGCGACGCTGCCGAGGATCCCGCCCACCGCACCGATGAGCCGCGACGGATCGAATCCCGAGACCACCGCCTGCACCTGCGCCTGATCGAATCCGACGGACTTGAGCCAGGATCCGATCGTCTTGCCGATCTCCTCGAGCTGCGGGGCGAATTGCGGGAGCAGCGCGGCGAACTGTGCGAGGGCCACGATGAGGGCTGTGACGAACGCCGCGAGCAGCACGAAGACGGTCGCGATCACCGATCCTGTCGCCAGGCCACGCGACACGCCCCGCTTCTCCAGCGCGCGGCGGAGCGGATGGACGCACACGGTCAGGATCAGCGCGAGCAGCACCGGGGCGAGGAATCCGCGCAGCCAGTACATGCCGACCGCGGTGACGACGCCGCCGGCAAGCCCGAGCAGGATGGCGTCGGCACGCGGGAGCGCCGGGGCGGGCCGTAGCTCCTGGTCGTCGACCGCGGGCTCCTTCGGAGCGGTCTCCGTCTTGCGACTACGCCACCACGACATCGAACCCCCTCCGTCGGTGCTCAAAGCTAACGATCGCCCCTCCGACCCCTGAGCCGGCTCGTGTCTATCACCCGAAACGGAGGACCGCGTCTGCTGAGAGCGCGATTAGCGTCTACTGAGTCGGACCGCCGATCGGAGGCTGCCATGGGACCCGTCATCGGAAGCACCCTGCCCCTCGCGATCGGCATCGCGATCAGTCCCGTTCCGATGATCGCCGCCATCCTCCTGCTGCTCTCCCCGAAGGCGAAGAGCACGGGAATCGGCTTCCTGCTGGGCTGGGTGGTGGGCATCACTGTCGCAGTCATCGTGTTCACTGCTCTGTCGTCGATTCTTCCGGCGAGCGACCCGGATGCGACGCATCCGATCGTTGGCGTGATCGACATCGTGCTCGGTGCGCTGCTGCTCCTGATCGGAATCCGGCAGTGGCGGAGTCGACCCAAGTTGGGCGAGGAACCGAAGCTTCCCGCCTGGATGAAGGCGATCGATACCATGACGGCCATGCGCGGATTCGTGCTCGGCATCCTGCTGTCGGCCGTCAACCCGAAGAACCTCCTGCTCGCCGTGAGCGCCGGGCTCGCCATCGGCTCGTCCGGAATCGCCGTGTGGCAGATCGTCATCGTGATCGTGGTCTTCGTGCTGATCGCGGCGTGCTCGATCCTGATCCCCGTCGTCGCCTACCTCACTGCCTCCAAGCAGATGAGCGGACCTCTGGAGACCCTGCGCGGCTGGCTCACCGACAACAACGCCACGATCATGGCCGTTCTGATGTTCGTGATCGGTGTCGTGGTGATCGGCAAGGGCATCGGCCAGTTCTGACCCGCACTGCACCACGCGCCCGCGTACTCCCCTCCCCGCGCCGAGAGTGCCCGACTTTCCTCCCGAAGGTGCCCGATCCTCCACTCGAAGGTGCACGAGTCTCCTCCCGAAAGTGCGCGACCGTCCGACTGATCGTGGGCAGATGCACACCGAGCGGGTCGTCCGCTACGCCGACGGGCAGCGCTCAGTTGTCCTGACGCACCTCGAGGATCTCCAGCCCCATGTCGGCGATGCGTGCCAGCAGTCCGTGCAGCTCGCTCTGGTCACGCAGAGTCCCGACCAGAATCGTCGTCGAAGGGGCGATCTGCACCGCTTCCATCTCGGGGAACGCGGCGGCGAGGCGTTCGGAGAACGGATAGGGAAGGCGGATCTCGTAACGCTTCATTCCGCACCCTCCCTCGACCGCATTTCAAGGGTCGTACGGGGCGTCGTCCGACGCGTCACCTACCGCGGGTGATTCGATCCGACCCGTTCCATCCGCTGCACGTCGGCCATGGAATCGTGCATTCTCGCGCTCCAAAGCGTGCACTCTCGCATCCGGTTTCGTGCGCTCTCGCACCAGGATTCATGCGCTCTCGCGGGTCAGATCAAGCCCAGCCGCTGCGCCGTGGCGACCGCCTCGCTGCGGTCCGAGACCCCGAGCTTCTGGTAGATGTTCCGCAGGTGCGTCTTGACGGTGTTCACGCTCAACGAGTGCCGCTGCGCGATCTCCGCCACCGACTGGTGCACCGGCAGTTCCAACAGAATGTCCCGCTCTTTCGCCGTGAGCGATTCGATCACGAGCGCGTCGGAGTTCGTGTTCCGCGCGCTCGACGGCGCGCGAGCGAGGATCCTCCTGGCGTCCTCCTCAAGATGGCCGAAGCGTCCGAGTCGCCGCGAGATCAGGCCGACGCCGTCGAGGGCCGGGGCGAGGAACGGACGCTCCAGGCGGTAGCGCACGGCGAGCTCGACGGCACGCACGGTCAGTGCATCCGCCTCCGCGCTGCGTCCGTTCTCTTCCGCCGAGCGAGCGAGCAGCAGTGCCGCCGTGACGAACGACGCCGGATGCCACGCCTTCTCCCCCGAGGCCGCTTCCTCAAGCTGCCGGGCAGCCGGTTCCGTGTTACGCAGCGGCGAGCTCAGCACGAACCGCGCGATCGCCGCTTCGAGGCTGTTCGGCCCGAGCACGGAGAAGACGAGCTCAGCGGTCTCCCGCGCCCTGGCCCGCCCGTCCAGCCCGAGTCGGGCGGAGATCATCCGCGGTGCGACGAGCGCGAGCGTCCGCGGTACGTAGACGCCCGTCTCGCGCATCAGCCGCTCGACGTCGTCGAGGGCCCGGCGCGGGTTCTGAGTCGTGTCGAGCGCGGGCAGCAGCTCGAGCACGCGCGCGGTCGTGCTCAATTCGGGATCGAGACCGAGCGGATCGGATGCCATCACATCGTGCAACGAGAGCGGGTCGCCTTCCACGCAGCGCAGGTAGCGGCGGGTGGCTGCGACCACCTCGACTCGGCGCCGCACCCTGTCGCGGGGCGCGGCCGTGAAGCGATCAGCGGCCTGAACGAGCCGGTCTTCCAACTCGACGGCTTCGTCCCAGCGTCCGAGGTCGCTCAGGATGGCGATGGACAGCTCGCTCGCCACGAGGAACAGCCAGCCCAGTCCGGCGCGGTGCGCCGAGACGCGCACATCACGCATGACGGTGTGGGCTCGTGACGTCTCCCCGATGCGGGCGAGCAGCCATCCCTCGGCCGTGGCACACAAGAGATCGAGACCGAGGTTCGCTCCCCGTTGTTCGGCGGCGAGCACATCCGCCAGCCGGGATGCGCCGGCGAACGACCGCCTGTCCCTCACCTCCACGAAGCAGCGCACGGCATCCAGGGCGACGACCCAGGCGTCCGCGGTCGAGGCCGGGGCGGTCGCGGTGACAGCACGATCGGCGAGCGCCAGAAGGTGGTGCGCACGCCGCGGGTCCGCGAACGTCGGCGCATCCAGCAGCAGGCGGAGCACCAGGGCGACGAGCGGCTCGCTGTCTTCCGTTGTGTAGCGCGCGAGCGCCGACGCGATCAGCTTGCTGCGGCCCTCGAGCGCCAACTCGAGCCCGACACGGGAGAGCATGTCCGTCAGAACGCCGAGGTCGGCAGAGTCGATCGCCTGCTGTACGGCATCCGCAGGACGTTCGTGCGCAGCGAACCAATCGGCGGCCTTCGCGTGCGCCTCCGATGCCGCGTGCCTGCTGATCCGGCGTGCCTCCGCGCCGAGGAAGGCCAGAAGCACCGGATGGAACCGGAAGCCCTGCGCGTCCTCTGTCAGCAACGCGTTCGTCGCTGCAACACGATGGAGCACCGCGGCAACGTCAGAAGATCCCGAGAGCAACGCCGCCAGATCTGCCGGGACGTATGCGCTGACCGCCACGGACGTGAGCACGCGACGCGTCTCCTCGTCGAAGCCGGCGAGCACCTCGGACATGAGGAAGTCGGCCACGGCTCCGTCGTCTCCGCTGAACTCGCCGACGGAGGCGTTCGGGTCGGCGCTCCTGGTGAGCCACGGCATGGCGAGCGTGATCGCCGTCGCCCAGCCGCCCGTCCGTGCGGCAAGCGCCGAGGCTACCTCCGGTGTCAGCTCGATTCCGTGTCGGTCAGCCAGCATGAGCACATCGTCACGTGTGAAGGCGAGGTCCTCGGTGCGCACCTCGAGGAGCCGACCGGATGCCTGCAGGAACGCCAGTCCCGTCACCGGCTGGTACCGACCGGCCACGACGATGCGCACGGTGTCCGACTCCTCTTCGAGGAGCGCGGAGAGCGCCGCCTTGGCTCGGGCGGAGGTCAGCAGGTGAGCGTCGTCCACGAAGAGCACGATCCGCTGCCTGGCAGCGCGCGCCTCGGACAGCACGTCGGGAAGGGCGATGCCCTGCACCCAGCGCACCGTCTCGCCACGATCCCGAAGGATGCGCGCCCAGCGTGCCATGAGCACGCTCTTGCCTGCGCCCGCAGCCGCCCACAGGGCGACCGCGGTGTGCGTGCCGCGAAGCAATTGCTCGATCGGTTCGTCGAGTCGCGTCCTGGCGATCTCGAAGACCGCTTCCACCGGAATGGCGGATCGCTCGACAAGCGCCTCTCGGCCGCGCTTGGCTTGACCTGCGGCTTCGGACCGGGCCGATCGTGATCCCACTGTTGACATGCAATTTCCCCCCGGAGCATGAACAAGGCCACCCTATCCGGGTGGCCCGGGGATTCGCACGCCATCGCGGCCACGACTTCACCCGGACTGGGTGTGCCTCGCACGGATCGCCTGGCCTAGCTTGGGGTGCGATCGCAAGCCTCGCGATCGCATCCGTGCCGCGCCCGACGGCGCATGAGGGGAGGAACCCGCATGAGTTTCTGGGACAATTTCTGGAACGTGCTCTGGGTCATTTTCTGGAGTTTCGCGTTCATCGCGTACCTGTTCGCACTGTTCGCGATCGTCGCGGACCTGTTCCGCGATCACAAGCTGAACGGCTGGTGGAAGGCCCTGTGGATCATCTTCCTGATCTTCGTGCCCTTCCTCACCGCACTCGTCTACCTCATCGCGCGCGGCCGCGGCATGGCGGAGCGCAGCGCCAAGGAACAGCGACAGGTGCAGCAGGCGACGGACCAGTACATCAAGCAGGTTGCAGGGGCGTCGCCCGCCGATGAGATCGCCAAGGCGAAGGCGCTTCTGGACGCCGGCACGATCACCCAAGCTGAGTACGACTCGCTCAAGGCCAAGATCCTCGCCTGACAGACGGGAACACACACATGTCTTTCGCGAATTTCGTCTGGATGTTCATCGACATCCTTCTCTTCGCGGCCTACCTCGTGGCCGTCTTCTACATCCTGTTCGATCTCTTCGCCGACCAGTCGCTGAACGGTTGGTGGAAGGCCCTGTGGATCATCTTCCTGATCTTCGTGCCCTTCCTCACCGCGCTCGTCTACGTGATCGCCCGCGGGCGCGGAATGGCCGAGCGAGCGCAACGACGTCGCGGCGTCGTGCCTGAGGACGACTCGTACAGACCGCAGGCGTCAGCCAACCCGGCCAGTGACATCGCCAAGGCGAAGGAGCTCCTCGACCAGGGCGCGATCTCGCAGGGCGAGTTCGATGCCATCAAGAGCAAGGCGCTGACCGGCCGCTACTGACCGGAACGCACCGACCGTCGCCGCCGACCGACTGGGCGACACGGGCGCGGATGAGGGGCGGAGCCTTCGGGCTCCGCCCCTTTGCCGTGCCATGCGGATGCCGTGGCCGCCATCCCGCGTTCAGCCTGCTATACAGAGAAAGTTAGATGGGACTAACTTTTCAGGAGGACCCACCCTTCGATGGTCCATCACGGCGGCAGGACGGCATGACTCGGGAATCCACAACGGACGAGGGCACGGGCACGCTCGCGCCCGGCAAGGCGCCGGAGCGACGCCTGCTCTGGCTGATCGGGCCGGCCTTCGTCGCCGCCATCGCCTACGTCGACCCCGGCAATGTCGCTGCGAACCTCACGGCCGGGGCGCAGTTCCAGTACCTGCTGGTGTGGGTGCTCGTCGCCGCGAACATCATGGCCGTGATCGTGCAGTACCTCTCCGCCAAGCTCGGCCTCGTCACGGGCCGCAGCCTCCCCGAATTGTTGGGCGATCGGATGCCGCGCACGGGCCGACTGCTCTACTGGGCGCAGGCGGAGCTCATCGCCGCCGCGACAGACATGGCCGAGGTGATCGGCGGGGCCATCGCCCTGCAGATCCTGTTCGGCGTGCCGCTCCTCGCAGGCGGGGTCATCGTCGGCGTTGTCTCGATGGCGCTGCTGGCGATCCAGTCCCGCCGCGGGCAGCGCACCTTCGAGTTCGTCATGATGGGGCTGCTCGCGGTCATCACCATCGGATTCGTCGCAGCCCTCACCGTGAGTCCGGTCGACTGGGGTGCTGCCGTCGCCGGCATCGTTCCCCGGTTCGAGGGATCCCGTTCCGTGCTGCTCGCTGCCAGCATGCTCGGCGCCACGGTCATGCCCCACGCCGTCTACCTGCACTCGGCACTCGCGCTCGACCGGCACGGAGCATCCGAGGATCCGGCGCGGGTGCGTCACCTGTTGCGCGCGAACCGCTGGGATGTGATCTTCGCTCTGATCATCGCCGGATCGGTGAACATCGCGATGCTGCTCCTCGCCGCCGCGAGCCTCTCCGGTGCAGACGGCACCGACACGATCGAGGGCGCTCACCAGGCCATCACCCAGGCACTTGGGCCCGCGATCGGCGTGGTCTTCGGGATCGGCCTTCTGGCGTCGGGCCTCGCCTCGACCTCCGTCGGCTGCTACGCCGGGGCGTCGGTGATGTCCGGCCTGCTGCACGTGCGCGTCCCGCTGCTGGTGCGGCGGGCTGTCACGCTCGCACCGGCGCTCATCGTGCTCGGGCTCGGGCTCGACCCCACGTGGGCGCTCGTGATCAGTCAGGTGGTGCTCAGCGTCGGCATCCCGTTCGCCGTGATCCCGCTCGTCTGGTTCACGTCGCGACGCTCCACCATGGGCGTCTTCGCAAACCGCACGCCGCTCAGGATCGCGGGAATCGTGACCGTGGCGGCCATCGTCGGGCTGAACGGCGCGCTGATCGTGCTGACGGCATCCGGACGCACTTAGTCGTACTATCGGCGGGTGCCTTCTGTGCGACGAAGCCTGACGGATGCTCAGCGACGCGAATTCCACGATGCGCTCGATGCGCGTCGGCGAGAAGTGCTGGCCAGACAGGGGCGCCTGGACGAATCGCTGAGCGACGCACGAGAGGCGCGTTCGGGCGGGCAGGCGGACGACGAGCACGACCCGGAGGGTCCGACCATGGCCGCGACGTGGTCGCAGCTGACCGGTCTGCACGACGAGCTCGACGTCGAACTCACGGAAGTCGACCACGCGCTGACTCGCATCGAGGCCGGCACCTACGGCGTCTGCCAGAACTGCGGCAAGCCCATCGGCGTTGCCAGGCTGCGCGCACGGCCCTACGCGGAGCTCTGCATCGACTGCGCGAAGGCGCTCGAGGCGCACTGATCCGGCCCCGCTCCGGCGCCGCTTCCCGCAGGCCAAGCTGCCCGCTCCCGAACCCCCTCCCGCACGCTCCCGCACGCTCCCGCACGCCACTCCCTGACTCCACTGTCCCTTGATGTCGCCTGCGGCGTTCACACGCGACACGAACGGACAGCCGAGCACGCCGGATGGGGGTGCGCCACCCTCCGTTCATGCCGCGTGGTCGGCGCGTGTGCGTGAGAACCGGGCGGACGAGTGGAGACGCGGTCACGCGCCGAGTGAGAGATCGGGCTCCTTCGTGATGCCGAATTCGTGCTGCAGCGCGCGCAGCGCAGCGTTCCAGCCTGCAAGCCCGTGTACTCCGGGACCCGGCACCGTCGACGCCGAGCACAGGTAGACCCCGCGCACCGGCGTCTGCCACGGATGAGGTCCGAACGTCGGCCGGGCGATCAGCTGCCCGAACGTGACGGCGCCCGACGCGATGTCGCCGGCGACATCGTTCGGATTGCGTCTGTCGAGCTCCTGCGCGCTCTGCCCGCTGCTCGCGACGATCGTGTCGCGGAATCCCGGCGCGAAGCGTTCGATGCGCTCCACGATCGCCTCCCGCGGATCCACGGCGGATCCGGCGGGCACGTGCGTATACGCCCAGAGGACGTGGCGGCCGGGGGCACGATCCGGATCCAACAGCGTCGGCTGGGCGGTGAGAACGTAAGGATCACGCGCTCGGCTGCCCGCCGCCACCGCCGCCTCCGCGTGCACCAACGCCTCGCGCGGGCCGCCGACGTGCACCGTCACCGCGCTGCGCAGCTCCTCGTTGGCCCACGGAACGGGCTCGGACAGCACGAAGTCCGCCTTCGCCGCCGCGTTGCCGTAGCGGAACCGACGATACGGTCCGGATCCCGTCATCCGGTCGCCCGCGAGCTGCAGGAAGGCGCGCGGGGTGACATCGAGGAGCGTCACGCGGGCCGGCGGCAGCTCATCGAGACCGCTCACCCAGACGCCGGTCTCGATGCGTCCGCCGTGCGCGGCGAGGTCGTCGGCCATGGCCTTCGCGATCGCGCCGCTGCCGCCGCGCGGAATCGGCCATCCGCCGGCATGGGCGAACGCAGCGAGGGCGAGCCCGGCCGCTGCGGTACCCAGGGCGGGCATCCGCTGGATCGTGTGCGCGAACACACCGGTGAGCAACGCGGCAGCGGCGACGTCGTCGAAGACGCCGTCCCACAGGCGGGTGCCGTGCCGGAGCGCGCGCAGCCCGAAGCGGGCGAGCGTGAGCGGATGCCGCGGCATCCGTAAGAGGGATCCCCCGATGGTCTCCCCCAGCGCAGCCCCGCCATCCCGGACCACCGGCGCGAACAGCCGCCGCCACGCGATCCCGTCCGGGCCGAGCTCGAGCGCTGTGCGCTCCAGGTCGCGGTAGGCGATCGCGGCGCGACCGCCATCGAGCGGATGCCCGTACGAGATCTCCGGAACGAGCAGCTCGATGCGGCGCCCCAGCTCGAACCGGCGGAAGAACTCGCTCGCCAGCGCCATCGGATGCACCGCGGAGCACACGTCGTGCACGACGCCAGGAAGCGTGAGCTCCGCGGACGAACTGCCGCCTCCGATGTGGTCGGCACCCTCGAGCACGGTGACCTCGAGGCCCGCACGGGCGAGCGTGACGGCTGCCGCAAGCCCGTTCGGTCCGGATCCGACCACCACGGCGTCCTGCACTGCGCACCTCCCGTCGGCGTCGGTTCGCATCCCGGGGACCGGCCGCCGGGGCGTGTCCTTCCGTTCTACTCGAACGCACGCCGCATGGAACCCCTCCGGGTGCGGCGCGGTCGATCCGCGGCAGCAGATCCGACGTCGACCGGCACGTAGAGGTGACCATGAATGTGCCGAAACGGATGAAGGCCGCCCCTGAGGGCGGCCTTCATCCGTTTCACGTCGAACTCGACAGTTCGCGACAACAACCCAGGTTGCTTTCGGCGCGTGCGCGCCTCAACCCTCAATCGTGTGGAGATGGGGGGAATTGAACCCCCGTCCATCGCTGTGGTCATACGCCTTCTACGGGCGTATCCAATGAAGACGCTTTGCTCGGTTCCGGAACTTGCCATTGGCAGCTGATCCGACGAACCCAGTCACGGTTGGAGTCCCTCTACGTCCCATGACGATTCGTAGAAGCAATCTCTCTAGCTGACGCCAGGATCCGGGTAGAGAGCATTCCCGGGCTGACGGTCTCTCAAGTCGCTAAGAACGACTAGGCCGCGAGAGCGACCTGGGCCTTAGCGGAGACAGTGCTGTTGGAATTGGCACTTATTTTTTGCAGAGATCGTTAACGAGATAACCCTGCATCCTCGACCCGCTTCTCGTAATCTCGCAGACGATGTCGAAACCGATCATCCCCATGGGCGGGTTGTTGTCGCGCTGTTGAGTTCTGAAGGAACGTCCGCCGCAGCGGCGGTCTTTTAGAGTACAACACAGACCACCGTCATGTCATGCCCGGATGTGCGAACCTGGAGGGGTGGCATCCGCAATCAGCGACCCGGCGACGATCGAGCGCACCGAGGAAGACCTCGACCTCACGCCTCGGCACAGCCTCGACACTCCGTGGCGCGCCGTCGTGTGGAACGATCCGGTGAACCTCATGTCGTACGTGGTGTACGTGTTCCGCAGCTACTTCGGGTTCAGCCAGGAGAAGGCCACCAGGCTCATGCTCCAGGTGCATCACGAGGGCCGCGCCATCGTCGCGACGGGCGCACGCGAGACGATGGAGGCGCATGTGCACGCCATGCACGGATTCGGCCTCTCGGCGAGTGTCGACCGGGCCGAGTCGTGACCCGCATCCGCCGCACTCGCGACGGCCGGATCGCCGTCACGCTGTCGAGCGACGAGTTCATCGCGCTCACCCGCATGGAGGCGGATCTGCTCGGCACGCTCGCCGATCGCCTCCGATCCGTCGCCGACGGCGCCGTCGTGCCGTCCCCGCTCTTCCCTGACGCCTATCGCGACGACGATGAGGCCAGCGCCGAGTTCCATTCCCTCACCGACGTCGACCTCGTCACGTCGAAGAGCGGCGGTGCGCGCGGTGTTATGGATGCATTCACGAACGCCGAGCCCGCGTCATCCGGTTCACTGCTGCGCGGCCCGCAGGCACGCACGGTGACCTTCGACGATGCGGGTGTGCACGCACTGCTGCGCAACGTGACGGATCTGCGGCTCCTGCTCGCGGATCGTCTGGCGATCGAGCACGACGGCGACGATGGCCTCGCAGGAGCCGAGCACGACCTGGATCGCGCGCTGTACTGGTGGCTCGGCGAGACTCAGGAACGCCTTGTCGCGGCGCTCAGCATCGGCGCGTTCGGCAGGTCCGCCGGCTGAGGCCCTACTCGCCGAGGTGGTTCCTGCCGGCCATTGCACGGTCCGCCTCGCGCTTGTCCTGACGTTCGCGGAGCGCCTGGCGCTTGTCGTACTCGCGCTTGCCCTTCGCGACACCGATCTCCACCTTGGCCCGACCGTCGGCGAAGTAGAGCTGCAGCGGGATCAGCGTGTAGCCGCCGTCCTTGATCTTGTTGGCGATCTTCACGATCTGCTGCTTGTGCAGCAGCAGCTTGCGCTTGCGGCGCGGCGCGTGATTGTTCCACGTGCCGTCGAGGTACTCGGGGATGTACACGGCATCGAGCCACGCCTCTCCCCCGTCGATGAACGCGTAGCCGTCCACGAGCGACGCACGTCCCTCGCGCAGTGACTTCACCTCGGTGCCGGTGAGCACGAGCCCCGCCTCATACGTGTCCTCGATGAGGTAGTCGTGGCGGGCGCGGCGATTCGTCGCCACCACCTTCTGACCACGTTCCCTGGGCATGGTTCGTTCTCCTCGTCGGCCGATCGTCGCCGCTGTATCATGCGGCGGGACGGATGCCACGCCCCGGCAGGACACAGCAGCCCACCAGCATAGCGCGGCGCACACCGTTCACGGGTCGCTTCGCGCATCCGTCAACACGACGGATGCCGCCGACCCGGGTCAGACCTTCAGGTAGCGCGTGATCGCCACATTCGACGCGAGCGCGGCCAGTCCTATCCCGACCACCACGAGGATCGGCGCCACGATCCAGGCGCTGTCCAGGCCGACGAAGGATGTCAGCTGCATCTTCTGGGCGAGGTATCCGTGCACGAAGAACCACACGATGGCGAACACGGCACCGACGGACAGCAACGACCCGATCAGGGCTGCGAGCATCCCCTCCAGCACGAACGGGGTCTGGATGAACCCGTTCGACGCCCCGACGAGCCTCATGATGCCCAGCTCCCGTCTTCGCGAGAACGCGGAGAGCCGGATGGTCGTGGCGATCAGCAGTGCGGCCGCGACGAGCATCACCGCGGCGATCGCGATGGCCGTGAGGCTTGCGGCGTTGAGGATGCGGAAGATCTGATCCAGGTAGCTGCGCTGATCCGTCACGCCCTGCACTCCGGCCACGCCGCTCAGGCTCTGCGCGATCACGTCGGACTGCTGCTGGTTCTTCAGCTTGATCCAGAACGTCTGGTTCAGCAGCTCGGGGGTCACGTAGTCGGCGACGGGGTTGCCCTTGAACTGCTTCTTGAAGTCCGCATACGCCTGCTGGTGGTTCTCGAAGTAGAACTTGTCGATGAAGGGTGCAAGCGCCGGCGACCCCAGTTTCGCCTTCACCGCGGCGATCTGCTCGGCAGTCGCGTCCTGCCCCTGGCAGGTGGCGGTGTTGTCCGTCTCGGTGCACATGTAGACGGCCACCTGCGCACGGTCGTACCAGTAGTTCTTCATCTGGCCGATCTGCATCTGCATGAGGATCGCCGTGCCCACGAACGTGAGCGAGATGAACGTCACGAGCACGACCGAGATGACCATGGACAGGTTGCGCCGCAGACCGCTTCCTGCTTCGGAGAGGACGAGTGCGAATCTCATGAAACGGGTCCCACATCCTGGTTGGAGTCGTCGTCGTGGTCGTGCCTTCCTGGCGCTCGCAGGCCGAGACGCTCGGCGAGGGTCAGCTCGGCGACATCGCTCGAGTCCGGCCGGCGCACGGGTGCGGTCGGCGGGTTCGCGAAGTGCCCGTCGAGATCGACGACCGATTCCACCGGAGCGGATGCCGCGCCTCGCGACGACACCGCCACCGGCTCGCGCACCACGGCATCCGTGTGCGGAGCGGACGTTCCGGCATCGGACGCGGCAGCATCGGCCGGCTCGTCGGCGTCGTCGACTGGTCCGGTGTTCGCGGGTGTCTGTTGGACGTATGCCGTGGGTTGCCCGGTGACGGTGACCGCCCCGGTCGGAGTGGCGCCGACCGGCGATACAGCGACCGATGATTCACGAGCGGGAATCGCTCCGGGCGCGACCGCGTTCGCCGCGGCTCCCTTGCCGTCCGCCGCCAGGGCGGAAACCGCGGCGGCACCCACCGCCACAGCCACGGCGGACGTCTCGGTGGACGCCGTCTCGGGGACGGGAGCAGCGCTGTTCGCGGTGGCTGTGGCATCCGCTGATCGTGTCGCGGTGCGAGCGGACTTGGCACCACGTCGCTTCTTCGGCTTCGCGGCTGACGCTGCCGCTGTCGCGGCTGCAGCGGGCTGCACAGCCCCCGCGTCGGGGAGCCCATAGCCTTCGGGTATCTCCGAGGTCTCCTCGTGAGGGTCCGGCACGGGGGTCGCTGCCGTGAAGCCGTAGCCGCCGTGTCGCTCGTCGCGCACCAGCTTGCCGTCGACGAGCTCGATGACGCGCTTCTGCATCTGATCCACGAGTCCGGCCTCGTGCGTGGCCATCAGCACCGTCGTGCCTGCGGCGTTGATGCGCTCCAGGACGGCGGTGATGCCTGCGCTCGTTGCCGGGTCGAGGTTGCCCGTCGGCTCATCCGCGAGCAGGATCTGCGGTTTGTTCACCACGGCGCGCGCGATGGCGACGCGCTGCTGCTCGCCGCCGGAGAGCTCGTGCGGGAAGCGCCCTGCCTTCTCGGCGAGCCCCACCATGGCCAGCACGTCGGGCACGGCCTCGTGGATGAATCCCTTCGACTTGCCGATGACCTTCAGCGTGAAGGCCACGTTGTCGAAGACCGTCTTGTTCGTGAGAAGACGGAAGTCCTGGAAGACCACGCCCACATTCCGACGGAAATAGGGGACCTTGCGGTTCGAGATGGTGCTGAGGTCTTGGCCGAGCACGTGCAACTTGCCACGCGTCACCTTCTCCTCGCGCAGGATCAATCGAAGGAAGGTCGACTTCCCCGATCCGGACGCGCCCACCACGAACACGAATTCTCCGCGGAGAATCTCGGTCGTGATGTCGTCGAGGGCCGGGCGGGGGGTTCCCTTGTAGCTCTTGCTGACGTGCTCGAATCGGATCATGACCCGCCCAGCCTAAACACACGCCCCACGGATGCGACCGAGCGACTCACCCGGGCGCTGGAGCTCAGAGCGGAGGTCATTTCTGACCTCTGCCGCGACGCTCCCTCTCGGCACGGCCGTCACGCCGCCCGCGGCGCGCCGGAACCGGCGATGGAGGCCCAGCGCCGACCGCCGTCGCGGTGGTCGGTCTCGCACGTGGAACCGAAACCGGGTCTCAGTCCTCGGGCTTCTGCTTGCGCCACCGGATGCCGGCGGCGATGAAGCCGTCGAGGTCGCCGTCGAACACGGCCTGCGGGTTGTTGACCTCGTGATCGGTGCGCAGATCCTTGACCATCTGATACGGCGCAAGCACGTACGACCGCATCTGGTCTCCCCAGCTGGCGGTGATGTTGCCGGCGAGTTCCTTCTTCGCGGCAGCCTCCGCTTCGCGCTGCAGCAGCAAGAGGCGAGATTGCAGAACGCGCATGGCGGCCGCGCGATTCTGGATCTGGGACTTCTCGTTCTGCATCGACACCACGATCCCGGTCGGAAGGTGGGTGATGCGCACCGCGGAGTCCGTCGTGTTGACGGACTGTCCGCCCGGACCGGACGAGCGGAACACGTCGACGCGGATATCCGTCTCCGGAACGTCGACCTCCTGTGCCTCCTCCATGAGCGGGATCACCTCGACGGCGGCGAACGACGTCTGCCGCTTTCCGGCCGAGTTGAACGGGCTCATGCGCACCAGTCGATGCGTTCCGGCCTCGACGGAGAGCGTTCCGAAGGCGTAGGGAGCATCCACCTCGAAGGTCGCGGACTTGATGCCGGCTTCCTCCGCGTAGCTCGTGTCCATGACCTGCACCGGGTACCCGTGCTGCTCCGCCCACCGCAGGTACATGCGCAGCAGCATCTCCGCGAAATCGGCCGCGTCGACGCCGCCGGCGCCCGCACGGATCGTGACCACGGCGGGACGCTCGTCGTACTCGCCGTCGAGGAGTGTCTGCACCTCGAGCTCGCCGACCGTCTTCTGCAGTTCCTGAAGCTCGTTGCGAGCCTCGTCGGCGGATTCGTCGTCGCCCTCGGAGTTCGCCAGCTCGACGAGCACCTCGAGATCGTCGATGCGCTGCTCGATGTTCGTCAGCTTGGTGAGCTCCGTCTGGCGGTGACTGAGCGCACTCGTCACCTTCTGAGCCTTCTCGGGGTCGTCCCAGAGGTCGGGGACGCCTGCCTCCTCGCTGAGACGTTCGATATCGGCGCGCAGACGCTCGACGTCGACGACGGCACGGATTTCTGCGAAAGTCGCGCGCACATCCGCGATCTGCGAGCTCAAGTCCAGTTCGATCATGACCGCACAAGCCTAGGCCGTGTTCGGGCGGATCATCCGTGCGGCCACGTGCGAGCTCCGTCCGGAGCCACCTGGTATACCACCTAGGCTGGAAGGGATATGACCGTGAGCGACGCGAACTTCAGCATCCGTGACATCGCGCTCGCCGCGTTCCTGCCGACCGCACTCTTCTCGATCGGCGAAGGTGCCGTCATCCCGATCATCCCGGTGCTCGCCCACAACCTCGGCGCCGGGCTCGCTCTCGCCGGGTTCATCGGCGGCATGATCATGGTCGGCGAGATGGTCGGTGACATCCCGAGCGGCTGGATCGTCTCGAGGTTCGGTGAGCGTCGGTCGATGATCGGGTCCGCCCTGCTCTGCATCGTCGGACTCGTCGTGTGCCTCCTCGCGCAGGGGGATGTTCTGCTCACCATCGGCGTCTTCCTCATCGGTCTCGCGACGAGCGTGTTCGCTCTCGCGCGGCATGCCTTCATGACCGGATACGTTCCGATCCGCTACCGGGCGCGCGCGCTGTCGACGCTCGGCGGCGTCTTCCGCGGCGGATGGTTCGTGGGACCCTTCCTCAGCGCGGCCGTCATCGCCATCTTCGGCAACGCGCACGCCGTGTTCTGGGTGCACATCGTGATGTGCGTGGCCGCCACGATCGTGCTGCTCGTCGTCCCCGACCCGACGGAGAAGATCGCGCCGAGCGGCGTGGCGATGGTGGAGAAGGGGCCGGCGACGACGAAGGCGAGCGCTGTTCCGGATGCCGGCCGCGTCGAGGCGAAGGAGCGCACGGAGGGCCTCTTCCGCACCATCTGGCGCAACCGTGACGTTCTGCTGCGGATGGGAACCTGCGCTGCGCTCATCTCCGCATTGAGGTCCTCACGCACTGTGATCCTGCCGTTGGCTGCGGTGGCGATCGGTCTTCCCGCGACGAACACGGCACTCATCATCGGCATCGCCGGTGCCGTCGACTTCGCCCTCTTCTACACGTCCGGTCAGATCATGGACCGGTTCGGCCGGCTCTGGTCCGCGCTCCCCTCCATGCTGGGGCTGAGCATCACGCATATCGCGCTCGCGTTCGTCGTGGATCAGACCTGGTTCACGGTGGTCGCCATCGCGATGGCCGTGACGAACGGGGTGGGCAGCGGCATCCTGATGACACTGGGCGCGGACCTCGCGCCGCGCAGGGATCCGGCTCCGTTCCTCGGCGCGTGGCGCTTCACGAACGATGCCGGACAGGCGGGGGCGCCGCTTCTCGTGTCGGGCATCACGGCGCTGTTCTCGCTGGGAGTGGCATCCGTCTCCATGGGCGTTCTCGGTCTCGTCGGCGCCGGGATGCTGCTCCGCTTCGCTCCGCGCTACATCCCGAAGCGACGCGCGGTCGTCAGCGACTGACCGGGGCGGCGCCCATCACCGGGCATGCCGGCTCGCGATCTTCGCCGTCGATCCGTCACCGCCCACCCGGCACCTCACTCGTCGCGACCGATGTCGCTCCGCACGCAACCACCTCTCCACCGTTGTCCTGCCGCAGAGCCCTCCTCTCCACCCTTGTCGCGCCGCCGAGCCCACCCCTCCACCGTTGTCGTGCCGGGGCACGAAGAGGATGCTGGAATCGAGTGGGCCAGGAGGCTGACGGATGCGGACAGTGCGGTTCGCGCGCGGGCGTGCGGTCGTGGCGGCGAGCGGGACGATCGTCGCACTTGCGCTGCTGTTCGCACCGACGACGGACGCATTCGCTGCTGCGCCCAGCACGATCACCGTGCATCCCGGCGATGACGTGAACGCCGCCATCGCGGGCGCACGGCCGGGCGACACGGTCTCCCTGCAGCCCGGCACATATCGCGGTCCCATCCGCGTTGACAAATCGCTCACGCTGGAGTCGCTCCAGGCGACGGTGGTCGCGTCCCCACGAGGGTCCGCGCTGATCGTCACGGCGGACAACGTCACGATCAACGCCGTCGGGGCGACCTGCAACGGCGCGGCGGGCGACACACGCGGCATCGACGTCACGGGGCGGCACGTGCGCGTCGTCGACTCCTCGGTGTTGCAGTGCGCCCGCGGAATCCTGCTGGACGGCGCACAGGATGCCTACCTCCAGGGCAACGCCCTCCTCGGCAACCACTCTGCGACGGGACCGTCCGCCGGTGTGTGGGCGACGGGCGCGGACGGGCTCACCATGTTCGGCAACACGTTCCAGGATGACGACTCCGGAGTCGTCATCGAGCACACCGCCGCACCGGTGCTCGACTCCAGCACCTTCTCCCAGACTGGCACCGCGGTGAGCCTCTTGTCCTCCACTGACAGCGTCGTCACCGGCACCCTGGTGTCGGGTCTGACCGGACCGGCCGTGCTCGTCAGCGGCACCAGGGGTGCGGAGATCGCTCGACTCGGGTCGGAAGCCGGCGGAGGCGGATCCGGTCCGGCCGTCGAACTGAGCGCGACGGCCGGACCATCGTCCGTCGTCGATGTCGAGGACTCGAACCTCGCCCACTTCGGCGTCGGCGTGCGGATCCTGGCCGGCAGCATCAGCGACGCCGTCACGGTGATCGGCACCTCGTTCGACGGCGTGATGAAGGCTGCCGTCGACGTCGACGCACACTCCGGCGGCACGGTGAACGCCACCATCGGCGACTATTTCGGCGGATGCGGACCCCGCGCCCCCGATCACGGCTACGACGGCGGCGGTGCCCTGGTGACCGACCCGGACCGCATCGTCTCCTACCAGGTGCCGAACTGTCGTGCGCCGGCTCCCGCGGGATCCGGCACTCCTGCGCCGGATGCCACATCGACGGGATCCGCGGCGCCGAGCGCCGGAGCCCAGCATTCGTCTCAGCCGACTCCGGCAGCCGCTTCACCGGATGACGGCAACGACGGCGCTTCCGGCATCCCGGCGGCGATCGGCTCTGCGCTCGTCACGGTCGGTGTGGCGGCGCTCCTGGCGGCGTGCGCGGGCGGCGTGCTCTTCGCGATCCGGCGCAGCCGAAACGTGCACTGATCGCCTGTACTCGGCGACCGCCACCGCATATCGGAGCAGACCGTCCCACGGGGCACGTCGGCCCTGTCGAAGCGCGCTGGTCCATCGGTACAGGCTGGTCCGTCGGACAGCGTGAGCCTGATCGGAACACGCCGGCCCATCGGGCAACGCGAGCGCTATCGAAACACGCTGCGCGCTGTGGACGTGACGGAGAAACGGAGCCCAGCGGGCACCAGCACGGAGACGACGGGAGGATGCCACACCGCCGACAGCCGCACCGTCGCGCTCCTGCCGTCCTCGGTGGACGCCTGTTCGACCACCAGCTCGTCGAATCCGCGTGCCGCTGCGGAGGCCAGGTAGTCGCCGACCGCGTCGCTCACCTCCGTCGACCGGAGAGTCGGTCGGGGACGACCGTCCACCACCGCAACGTCGTCCAGGTCGTACGATTCGGCACCCGCCAGCGCCGCTCCGTCGGCCACGGCGAAGAGCCTCTCGCGTTCGAGGTACAACGATGTCGCCGCACTCGCCAGCAGCACGACCGCGAGGCAGAGGAACGCGAAGAAGATGACCAGCGGCATCGTCGAACCACGCTCATCGCGGAGCGCCGAGGCGAACCGAGCTCGGAGGCTCATCGTGCGTTCCAGAGCCGCGAGACGCGCTGCGTGCTGGCACCCTCGACCGAGACGGCCGCTTCCCGTCGCAGGTCGAGAACGTCGGGAACGAGCGGGAGGGCCGCTCGCACGCGGACGGTCACCGTCACGGTTCCGAGCCGGGTCAGGCAGGCATCCGGACGCGGCGTGCAGACCATATCGACGTGCGCCTGATCGACGGTCAGACCGAAGTCGGCGAGCGCGAACGCGACGGCGGAGGATGCGGATGCCGCGGCATCCGTCTCGTTGTCGGCCTGCACGTACACGCGTGCCGCCTGGCGTGCGGCACCTGCTGCAGCCAGTTGCGCGCCCTGGATGCCCGCCAGCGCGACCACGAGGTACACCGTCGGCACGAGAAGGATGAGCCCAGCCGTGACGAACTCGAGCGAGGCGGATCCACGTTCGGCCGCGAATGACACGCGTTCAAGGAGCCACTTCGACCGGCGCATGACCCGACACCTCCAGTACGCGTTCCGGGCCGAACAGGCCGGCCAGCGGAAGCGGCGCACGCACGGTGACGATGACCGCCGGGGCCCCGAGATAGGAGCCGTACGTCGCCGTCACGTCGCCCGCGTATCCGTTGCCGACCGCGGTCCCGATCAGCGATCGCGTGCGCTCGCGCCCGTCCGCGAGCGTGTTGTCGGCGAGCGCGGCCACGTGCGCCCCTTCCGCCGCTGCATCGATGAGCGTGTTGCGCACGAGGAGCGCCAGGCCGAGCTGGAGCACGGCGAGAGTGAGCACGGTGAGCAGCGCGGCCACCATCGCGAACTCGGCAGGGGCCGACCCGCGGTCATCGTGCCAGCGGATCATCTCAGAACGAGGTCACACGGTCGATGGCCTGCTGGAACACGTTGCTCAGTGCGGGTCCCGCCACACCCCAGAGGATGATGACCAAGCCTGCCGTCATGAGCGTGATCAAGACCCAGCCTGGGACGTCGCCCCGATCGTCCAGCGCCGTGGACCAGACGCCGCGTCCCGGTTGCCCGAGCGGACGCCTCCTCCGTGAAGTGGTCATGCGACTCTCCTCATCCTTCTCGCCTGGTGCGTGTGATCGGTCGTGTGCCTGTGTCGCCCGGCGCTTTTGTTGTTCGGGGGCTTCCACCGTGCGGGCGCTTCGGCCGGGCGGCATCTCCGTCACACAGTCGCCTCGTCGTGCGGTCGCCTCTGTTCTGCGGTCGCGCCTGTCGCCGCTCATTCGTGTCTCCATCCGCCGTGTCTGCCTGCTTCAGAACCCCGACTCAAGCACCACGAGACCGGGGAACACGGCGAAGAGCACGGTGACGGGAAGGATTGCGAACACCAAGGGAACCAGCATCCCGATCTCCTTCTTGCCCGCCTGCTCGAGCAGGTCCCGCTTGGCGGCCTCGCGCGCATCCGTCGCCTGTGCACGCAGCACCTCGACCACCGGGGATCCGCGTTCCAAAGCGGATCCGATGGCGTCGACGCATCGGGTGAACTGCGGCAGACGGATGTCCGCGCTCACCCGGGCGAGCGCCGTCGCCAAGGGCACGCCCATGCCGGTTTCAGCGACCACCCGCCCCAGTTCCCCGGCGAGTTCGCCGCATCCGACACGAGCGACCCGTCGCAGAGCGTCGAGGATGCCCTCTCCCGCGCTCAGCGACAGCGTCATCAGTTCGAGGACCGTCGGGAGCTCTTCCGCCATCCGTGCCAGACGGCGCCGGATGCTTCTGGTCAGGAGCTGGTCCGGCACAAGGAACCCGAGGGTCGCAAGCACAGCGGGCGTGGCGATCACCACCACGGGCGAGAGAGGCTGGGCCGCGGCCCCGAGCGCGGCGAGGCCGATGCCCCCGACGAGGCCGCCGAGCGCCCACGCGACCTGCCGGAGGCGGAACTCCTCGACGGTGAGCGGGCTCGCGGACTGGCGCAATCGCGACGCGACGGCGGCCGTCCCGCCGAGAGTCCGCGCGGCAGCACTGCGCACCGCGCCGACGAGCGGCGCGAAGACCGAGCCCAGAACCGGCAACGGCTGCACCGTCCGTCGTTCGCTGTAGGTGCGTGCGGCGTCGGACACGTCCATCAGGTAGGGCGCAACACGGTCGGCGAGGCGCGGGCGGCTCATCCGCGGCAGCAAGGCGATCAGCGACCACAGGCCGAGGCCGAGCGCAACTCCGCACAGCACGGCGAGAGCCGTCATCGGAACCACCGCCGCTCCTCCGGCAGCCGTCCGATGGACAGCATCATCCGGTACGCCACGAGGGACACGACGAGTCCGCCGACGATGACGACGGCGCCGATCGGACTGTTGTAGGCGAGCGCCGCCTCCGGACGGGTGGCGAGCAGCCCGAGCACGATCCAGGGTGCCGCGACGCCCAGCCGCGCGGCGCCGACCGTCCAGGATTGGCGCGCCTCGATCTCGGCACGCGCTGCCGCATCCTCCCGCAACGATGCGCCCAGCGCCTTCAGCACGGAGACGAGCTCGCCGCCGCCCACCTCGCGTGCCATCTTCAGCGTCTCGATGATGCGGTCCGCGACCGGGTCTGCCAGTGCCGCCTTCAACCTGTCGGCGGCCGGCGCGAAGACCCCGCTCGCGCGGTAGTCCCGTTCGAACGCGACGAAGGCCGCGCGCGTGGACTCCGGCGCCGTCCGTGCGAGTTCCGCGACGCCCTCCGGGAGTGCGAGCCCGGATCGCACGGCGGAGACGAGGTGATCGACGACGTCGGGCCACATCGTCCGGTGAGCGCGGGTGCGCTGTGCTGCACGCCACGAGACGAGACTCCAGGGCAGCCATCCGCCGACTGCGGCAAGCGCCGCGGACAGCACCAGGAGACCGAAGACGGCTTGCGCCACGCAGAAGAAGACGACGGCGACGAGCACGCAGCTGAGGACGAATCCTGTGGGCGAAAGGCGCGGCATCCCCGCCAGGATGAGCTTGCGCCGAAGGCGATCGCCCTTGCCCGTCCGGAGACGCCGCGATCTCAGAGGCCAGAGGAACGGCGAGGCCGCGAGCAGGAGGCCGACTCCGAGTGCTCCGCCGAGTGCGATGCCGGCGATCATCGGGCGAGCACCAGCGCCGGATCGAGGCCGGCAGCCTCGAACTTGCCTCGTTTGGCCGGGTATCCGCCGGTCGCGACGAGCTCTCCGCCTCGCATCGCGAACACCGGGCTCGCCTCGATCACCCCGCCCATCACGGCCCCGGTGACGGCGAGGATCTCCGTGATCCGCCGGCTGCCGTCCCGCTCGAGCGCGCAGAACACCACGATGTCGACGCACGCCGCAACGGTCGGCACGACGAACCCCGAGTCGATGTTCTGGCCGGCCAGCAGGGGCAACGTGGCGAGCTTCGACAAGGCCTCGCGTGCACTGTTCGCATGAATCGAGCACGCACCTGGCAGCCCGGAGTTCAGAGCCAGCAGCAGGTCGAGGCTCTCCGCTTCGCGGACCTCGCCCACGACGAGACGATCGGGACGCATCCGCAGTGCCTCCTTGATGAGGCGACGGAGGGTGATCTCTCCCGACCCTTCAAGCGAGGGCTGCCTGCACTGCATCGCGACCACGTCGACCGCGGCCAGATCCAATTCGAACGTCTCCTCAACGGTGACGATCCGCTCCCCCGGCCGCACCGACGCGAGGAGTGCTCCGAGCAGGGTGGTCTTCCCGCTCTGGGTGGCACCGGCGACGAGGATGTTCTGATTCGCGAGCACGCACATCCGCAAGAATTCGGCGGCCTGGCGGGACAACGATCCGAGCGCGACGAGCCTCCCCAGATCGCGTATGCGACGTGAGAACTTGCGAATGTTCACGGCCCAGTGCGCGCGCGTCACGTCCGGGATCACCACGTGCAGCCGGGATCCGTCCGGCAGCGAGGCGTCGACGAAAGGAGAGGAGACGTCCACGCGTCTGCCGGATGCCTGCAGCATCCGCTCGACGAGGTCGCGCACCTGGTCACCGGTGAGCGCGAGGTCGACGAGCTCGGAGCGCCCGTTACGCGCGACGAAGATGCGGTCGGGCGCATTCAGCCAGATTTCCTCGACCGTCGGGTCGTCGAGGTAGGGCTGCAGTTGGCCAAGACCCGTGAGCGACGCGAGGACGTCACGCTCGGCACGTCGCTCGTCGGCGACGAGCGGCATCGATCCGCCGAGCGCTCGCTCGGTGTACCGGCGCACCTCGTCGTGGGTGTACGCAGCGGCGCGCGATGCGTCGCCCGTGAGGTCGACGCCGTCCCGTCTCACCCTGTCTCGTACGCGGTCGGCGATGAGGCGCACGGGATCGGTCATGCCGTCATGATGCAGGGCGCACGGCTTTCCGCACCGAAGTTATCCACACACCCGACTTCCGGATCTGCATCGGGTCTGCGTCTCCGCCGAGCTGCAGGTCACGCCTCCGTCTGCGTCTCCGCCGAGCTGCGGATCGCAGCCCCTTAGGCGCCCTGAGCGGCGACTATGCTGATTGCGCCCTCGCGGGAGTGGTGAAACTGGCAGACACGCAGGATTTAGGTTCCTGTGCTTTCGAGCGTGGGGGTTCAAGTCCCCTCTCCCGCACTTCCTTATCCGCTTCTTACAGCGCCGCGTTCAGGCTCGGATCGTAGGGTTAACACCCGGGTTCGCAGACCGTCCGCTGGCTAGACTTCACTGCAAACGCGTCATCGACGCTGACCCTGCACACACACATTCCTCAGCATTCGCCGCCGACGACCGGCAGCCGCCTTGCTCGCGGTCGCCGACGACAGGAGAACCGTGTTCCACACCGCACTCATCCCCTGGCTCGACCCCAGCGTGATCATCAACTCCGTCGGTCCGTGGGCCCTGCTTGTCGTGTGCGCCATCATCTTCGCTGAAACCGGTCTGCTCGTCGGGTTCATCCTGCCCGGAGACACGCTCCTGGTGATCAGCGGCATCCTGACGGCGACCGACCTGGTGTTCGGCCTGCAGATCTGGTGGGTCTGCCTGTTCATCGCCATCGCCGCGTTCCTCGGAGGCGAAGTCGGCTATCTCATCGGCCATAAGGCCGGTCCGGCCATATTCGAGCGCAAAGAGACAGGACTCTTCAGCATCGAGAACGTGAGACGCACGAACTCGTTCTTCGAGCGATTCGGGCCCCTCGCCGTCATCCTCGCCCGCTTCGTCCCCGTCGTGCGCACGTTCGCGCCGGTCGCCGCCGGCGTCGGCCACATGAGCTATCGCCGCTACTCGCTGTACAACGCGATCGGCGCCGTGCTCTGGGGCGGCGGACTCACGTTCTTCGCGTACCTGATCGGCTTCATCACGCCGGTCGCGAACTTCGTCGAGAAGTACATCGACCTCATCCTGATCCTCGCCGTGCTGGTCACGGTCGTCCCTGCGCTCATCCACTACTTTCTCGGACTGCGCAAGGCCCGCGCCCGCGCCAAAGTCGAAGCGTCCGATCCGGAATCGGCATCCAGGGATGCCGAGGACGCCAAGGATGCCACAGAGCGCCTCGCCACGGAGCCGACCATCCTCGGCGGCGCACGGCACGGCACCGACACGGCGTCGTCCTCCGGCAGCGACTGAGCCGGCCTTCGCGAACGCCTGCGGCAACGCACAGCCCGCGATGCGGCACCCCACCCTGCAGCGCACGGGCGCGATGCCCTCGGATCATCTGTGCGTGTCGCCCTCGTGGGCGGCATGCTCGGCTGGCTCGAGCTGGAAGGTGGAGTGGGCGACGTCGAAATGGTGGTTGAGGCATCCGCCCAGCTCGTCGAGCAGCGCCCCCGTCCGCCCGCCGGCGAAGACTTCGGGTGCGACCACGACGTGAGCCGAGAAGACCGGCGCTCCCGACGTGATCGCCCATACGTGCACGTCGTGCACGTCCACCACGCCGTCCGTGCCGAGGATGTGGCGACGGATCTCCTTCACATCGGTCGACTCCGGCGCTGACTCGCTGAGCACCCGCACCACATCCCGCAGCAACGAGAAGGCACGCGGCACGATGAGCGCAGCGATCACGAGAGAGGCGATCGCGTCGGCAGAGGCGAATCCCGTGGTCAGGATCACGATCGCCGCGGCGATCGTCGCCAGCGAGCCGAGCGTGTCGCCCAGCACCTCCAGGTAGGCGCCGCGCATGTTGATGGATGCCTTGGCCCCGCCGCGCAGGATCAGCAGCCCCGCGACATTCCCGACGAGGCCCACCCCGGCGACCACGAGCATCCAGCCGCCCTGCACGTGCGGATGCCCGCCCGTGAACCGGAACACGGCGCCGACGGCGACCGTCACCGCCACCCCGATCAGGATGAGCGAGTTGACCAGCGCCCCGAAGACCTCGACCCGCTGGAAGCCGAAGGTCTGTCGATCCGTCGCCGGACGCGCCGCCACCGTCGCGGCCGCCAGCGCCACCAGCAGGCCGACGAGGTCGCTCACGAGGTGCCCGGCGTCGGCGAGCAGAGCGAGCGATCCGCTGAGTATGGCGCCCGCGACTTCCAGCACGAAGACACCGAGCACGATGCCGATCACGGCGAGCAGGCGTCTCCTGCCGGCTCCGTGGGCTCCGTGGTCGTGATCGTGGCTGTGGGACATGTCACCTCAACGGTAGGTCCGGGGGCGCGCGGCGCGCCATGCCCGCACGAGCTGTCCTCGAGGATGACACGTGGCCCGTGCCTGCTCGCGCTAGGCGGAGATGAGCTCTTCCAGCACGGGGACCATCGCGCGGAAGGCCCGGGCGCGATGGCTGTCGGCGTTCTTGACGGCGGGATCGAGCTCCGCGGCGGTCAGCGTTGATCCGGTCGGCACGAAGGCGGGGTCATACCCGAAACCGTTCGTGCCGCGGGGAGTGCGGACGAGGGATCCCGGCCACTCGCCCTGCACCGTACGCTCTTCCCCCGCGATTCCTGCAGCGGAGGGGCGAACGAGCGCGATGGCGCACGTGTACCAGGCACCGCGATGCTCGTCAGGCACGTCGCCGAGCTGCGCGAGCAGAAGATCGAGGTTTCCTGCGTCGTCGCCGTGCCTGCCGCTCCAGCGCGCCGAGAAGACGCCGGGCGCCCCGCCCAGCACGTCGACGCCGATGCCGGAGTCGTCGGCGAGGGCGACCAGACCGGTGTGCTCGGCGGCCACCCTGGCCTTGATGAGCGCGTTCTCCGCGAAGGTCACGCCGTCTTCCACCGGCTCGGGACCGTCGTACTCGACGAGCTCCACCTGCGGCATCCGCTCTGCGATGATCGCCGCGAACTCCTCGAGCTTGTGGTGGTTGTGCGTGGCCAGCACCACGCGAACGCGAGAGTCCGTCACGATGCGCTGGTGTCGGCGTCGGGGCTGAGAGCCTTGCCCTGCAGCGCGGCGAGGTCGCGGCATCCGCTCTCCGCCAGGTCGAGCAGCGATCCCAGCTCGCGGCGATCGAACGGCGCACCCTCTGCCGTGCCCTGCACCTCGACGAACAGCCCGCGACCGGTCATGACGACGTTCATGTCGGTCTCGGCACGCACATCCTCGACGTATGCCAGGTCGAGCATGGGCTCGCCGTCGATGATGCCCACCGATACCGCTGACACGCTGTCGATCAGCGGCGTCGCCCGCTGCCCGATGAACTTGTGCTCCTTGCCCCAGGCCAGAGCATCGGCCAGAGCGACGTACGCGCCGGTGATCGCGGCGGTACGGGTTCCGCCGTCCGCCTGGAGCACGTCGCAGTCGAGCACTATCGTGTTCTCACCCAGCGCCTTGGTGTCGACGACCGCGCGCAGACTGCGGCCGATGAGCCTGCTGATCTCGTGCGTGCGCCCGCCGATGCGGCCCTTCACCGACTCGCGGTCGGTTCGCTCGTTGGTCGAGCGCGGCAGCATCGAGTACTCCGCGGTGACCCACCCCTTGCCCTTGCCGGCGAGCCAGCGCGGAACGCCGTTCGTGAAGGATGCCGTGCACAGCACCCGCGTGCGACCGAACGAGATGAGGGCGCTCCCCTCCGCCTGCTCGCTCCACCCCCGCTCGATGGTGATCGGTCGCAGCTGGTCGGGTGTTCTGCCGTCGGCACGGATGATCTCGCTCACCGCTCCACCCTATCGAGCGCCCGTCAGCTGATCGCCCGGGTTGGTGACGGATCCGCCGGCTTCCAGCCGTGCCAGGTGCCGTCGGCGGCGCAAGACTCAGCACAAGCGAAAGTCAGGGTGTGTCTGACAATCCCTAGAGTCCGCGCAGCTCGCTCAGGTCGATCGTCCCGGTGCGCACCACGTCCACCGCGGGCACGTCCGCGCCGAGCATGCGGTGCGCGAGGCGGCGGAACCCCTCGGTATCCGCCCCTGTGGTCTCGTAGCGGAGGCTGGGTTCGTGGGTCGCCGTCCGCTCGAGGCCCTGGGACACCAGCACCCGGTACACGTCGTTGGCCGTCTCCACATCGCTGGAGACGAGGGACACGCCTTCCCCCATCACGTAGGAGATCGCACCCTTGAGGAACGGGTAGTGCGTGCAGCCGAGCACGAGGGTGTCGACACGCGCCTCCTGCAGTGGCCTCAGGTAGCCGGCGGCGACGTCCAGCAGCTCAGGGCCGCTCGTGATGCCGCTCTCCACGAATTCGACGAAGCGCGGGCACGCCTGGGTGAACAGCTTCAGGTCGGGTGCTGCCGCGAAGGCGTCCTCGTAGGCGCGTGAGTTGACCGTGCCCACCGTGCCGATCACACCGACACGTCCCGTGCGCGTCGTCGCCACAGCGGTGCGCACCGCGGGCTGGATGACCTCCACCACAGGTACGTCGTACCGCTCGCGGGCATCGCGCAGCATGGCGGAGGATGCCGTGTTGCAGGCGATGACGAGCATCTTCACGCCCTGCTCCACGAGGAAGTCGAGCGCCTCCAGCGCCAGGCCGCGCACCTGTGCGATCGGCTTCGGGCCGTAGGGAGAGTTCGCGGTGTCGCCGACGTACAGGATGGACTCGTTCGGGAGCTGGTCTCGCACGGCGCGGGCCACCGTGAGGCCGCCCACCCCGGAGTCGAAGATGCCGATCGGCGCGTCTGTCACGGTGATCCAGCCTACGATGCGACCCGACGGGCATCGACTCTCACGCCGTAGGCTGATCTCCGTGACGCCACCACGCGAGCGCCCCTCATCCGCGCTTCTCACGGACCGTTACGAGCTCACGATGCTCGACGCCGCCATGCTCTCCGGCACGCACGACCGCGAATGCGTCTTCGAGGTCTTTGCTCGGTCGCTCCCCGGCGGACGCCGCTTTGGCGTGGTCGCCGGCATCGGCCGGCTGCTCGAGCTCATCGAACGCTTCCGGTTCGGCGACGCCGAACTCACGTGGCTGCGGGAGAACCGCGTGGTCCGCGACGAGACGCTGGACTGGCTGGCCGATTTCCGCTTCAACGGCACCATCCGCGGCTACCGCGAGGGCGAACTCTACTTCCCCGGATCCCCCGTGCTCGTCGTGGACGCGCCGTTCGGCGAAGGGGTGCTGCTGGAGACGCTCGCCCTCAGCGTGCTGAACCACGATTCGGCCATCGCGGGAGCCGCAGCGCGCATGGTCTCAGCAGCGGCAGGGCGTCCGCTCGCCGAGATGGGCTCACGTCGCGCGCACGAGGAGGCGGCGATCGCCGCAGCTCGCGCCGCGTACATCGCAGGGTTCGGCGCCACGTCGAACCTCGAGGCGGGCCGCACGTGGGGCATCCCGACGATGGGAACGGCGGCGCACGCGTTCACACTGCTCCACGACAGCGAAGAGGATGCCTTCCGCGCGCAGGTACGCTCGCTCGGCCCCGGCACAACCCTCCTGGTCGACACGTACGACGTGCACAAGGCGATCGAGACGGCCGTGCGCGTCGCAGGCACAGACCTCGGCGCCGTGCGGCTGGACTCCGGCGACCTGCCCGTGCTCGTCGCATCCGTGCGGGCTCAGTTGGATTCGCTGGGCGCCACGAACACGAAGATCACCGTCACGAACGACCTGGACGAGTTCGCCATCGCCGCCCTTCGAGCCTCTCCCGTCGACTCGTACGGCGTCGGCACCTCACTGGTGACCGGGTCCGGCGCCCCGACGGCCGGCATGGTCTACAAGCTCGTCGCACGCAAGGACGCCGCGGGGACCTGGGTTCCCGTCGCGAAGGCATCCGCGGGGAAGGCATCCATCGGCGGCACGAAAGTTCCGGTTCGCGCGATCAACAACGTCGGGGTGGCCGTGGCGGAGGAGATCCACGTCGTTCAGGGGCCCGGTGTCGTTCCGGCCGGACGTCCGCTGCATGTGCCGCTCATGACCGGCGGTGCAGCGATCGCGTCGCACCTCGGTGCCGCGGGTGTCGAGGCGGCTCGACGCCACCATGCCATCGTGAGCGAGGAACTCCCGGAGTCGGCGTTCCGCCTGGGACGCGGGGAGCCCGCACTGCCGACCGAGTTCGTCTAGGCTCGCGCCAACTCGAAGGTGCCCCGCCCATCGCCACCGGGCGATCCACTCACCGTCGGGCGACCCGGTCGGGGAAGTCGTCCGACGGGAGGCTGTCTCACCCGTTCAGGCGGTGCGTCGCTTCGGGCTATTCGTCGCTGAGACCCTCGTAGATCTTCTTGCATTCGGGGCAGACCGGAAACTTCTGCGGGTCGCGGTTCGGCGTCCACTTCTTGCCGCAGAGTGCGATCACGGGCTTGCCGGTGACGGCGGATTCCAGGATCTGCTCCTTGCGCACGTAGTGCGAGAAACGCTCGTGATCCCCCGGTTCCATCTGCTCGTTCTGGAGCAGCTCCTCGAGTTCACGATCGAGCGTGGCGACACCGCCGCCCTCGGGCGCGGCGCCCGGGCCGCCAGGCTCTGCGATGCTGTTGTCGACCATCCGCCCAGTCTAGCCAAGCTGCACCAGCCGGACTTCGGCCCGTCCCAGGTACGTGATCAGGCGTTCCGCAGCGCGAACGCCATGAGCTCCGGTCCACGCCGGTTGAACGTCGCGGCTCCCAGCCAGACGCCGCCCACGAACACGATCACGCCGATCCCGAGCCCGGTCCACAGCGCCCTGGTGAACCATTCGGGATCAACCAGCACCCCGAGCACCATCATCGCGATCGGCACGCCGGCGAACACCGCGGTGAGGAGCAGGCTGATGAACTGTGCGAACGCCGCCCCGCCGCCGGTGTGCTGCGGATGCGCGAACGCGCTGTCCCCCGGTCGCGGAGCCGAGTACGGGGCGAGAGCGGATGACACGCTGGAGAGTCCCAGCCCGGTGAGCACCAGGCACACGCTCACCCCGGTGATCGCCGGGAGCACCGCCCAGCTTCCGTACGCCAACACCGTCAGGATGCTGCCCACCGCGACGACGGGGACGGCGAGCCCGACGACCGGTGCGAGGCGTCCGAGGCGATCCGAGAGTCCGCCCGTTCCCGAGGCGATGTGCAGCCACACTGCCGTGCCGTCGTACGCCACGTCGTTGTGCGCCACCCATCCGATGAACAGGCAGATCACCGGCAGCGGGATGAGCGCGACATCATGCGGAGAGACGGCGCCCGAGACCAGCAGCGCGGCCACCATGACGATCGGGAACAACGGCACGAGCACGAGCTGCACCCAGTACCTCGAGTCTCGGCCCCAGTAGGTCAGGCTGCGAGCGGCGATGGCGCCGACCGGACGGGCGGGCATCCTGCCGAACCAGCCGAGGCCGACGTACGCCTTCGTGGTCACCTGGCGATCGGGCGTCACCATCATGTGGGCGCAGAGCCCGCGCCAGGCGAATCCGATCACGGCGGCCGTGACGATGGCGATGATCAGCTTGGCGACGGCTGTCCCCCAGTGTCCGGTCGCCGCATCGCCGCCGACGGCCCAGACGGCACCGAGCGGCGTCCAGCTCACCCAGTCGGCGGCGCTGTGCACGACGCGGAGCCCGTCGCGCGCCCAGTTCAGGGTCGCGAGAAAGAAGGCCAGCGGCGAGAGCATGACGATCACGAGCACGGCGATGGTCGCGCTGAACTCGCGCGCCCGACGCGTCGACAGGGCGAAGGAGGCGAGGGATGCCGTCAGTCGCGCCGCCAGCACCCAGGTCGGCACCGCGACGACCGCGGCGAGCACCGCGAGCACCGCGGCCCCCGGATGCGCGGACCACGTCACGACCGTGAACACGGCGCACACCGCGAGCACCGCGGCCGGAAGGGACAACAGGGACGCAACGCCCAGTCCCAGCGCCACCCGGCGAGGCTCGACGCCGAGGATGGCGTACGAGCGCGGGTCGAACGTGCCGTCGTGGCGTCCGAAGAGCGGAACCACGAGGAAGCACAGCGCGACGAATCCGCCGGCGATCACCACGATGTCACGGACGAGCTCCGTGTCGCTGGCCGTGCGGGCGAATGCCAGCACCCAGCACACCACGCCCGTCGCCGCGACCGTGTACAGGATCCCCACGACGAGACCGAACCCGTGCCACCCGCCGCGCCGGAACCCGCTGCCCAGCGCGGCGAGCCTCAGTCGGAGAAACTGTGCAACCATTCGAGCCCCTCCACGGCCTTGCGGCCGCCCGCGAGTTCGATGAAGTGATCTTCGAGCGACTTGTCGCCGCGCACCTGGTCGACGGGACCAGCGTCCAGCACGACCCCGCCCACGATGATCGCGACACTGTCGCACACGCGTTGCACGAGGTCCATGCTGTGGCTGGACAGCAGAACCGTTCCGCCGGCGTCCACATACCGTTGCAGGATGCCGGTCACGGTCGCGGACGAGACCGGGTCGACACCCTCGAACGGCTCGTCGAGCACAAGCAGGCGCGGCGAATGGATCATCGCTGCCGCGAGGGAGACCTTCTTGGTCATGCCTGCCGAGTAGTCGGCGACGAGGCGACCCATCGCATCCTCGATGCCGAAGGCTGCCGCGAGGTCGGCCGAGCGTCTGCGCGTCGTCGACGCGTCGAGCCCGCGGAGCGTACCGGCGTAATAGAGGAGTTGCGCGCCGGTGAGCCGATCGAACGTACGCAGGTGGTCGGGCAGCACACCGATGGCGCGCTTCGCGTCGCGCGGGCGCTTGCGGGCATCCACGCCGTTCACGATGACCGCGCCGGAATCGGGTCGGAGGAGACCCGTGACGATCGAGAGGGTCGTCGTCTTTCCCGCGCCGTTCGGTCCGACGATGCCGTACAGCGATCCGGCGCGCACTGTCAGGTGCACGCCGTCCACGGCGACGACGTCGCCGTAGCGCTTGTGCAGACCGTTGACGGCGAGCACGACCGGCGCGGCGGACGTCGGAGCGGGCCTCGCCGGTGGGAACGCCCGCGTCTCGGCAGCGCGACGGGCACGCGGTTGCGCGGGCGTCGCGTCGGGCTGGTCGACCGCTCCGCGCCGGTCGTCGGTCTCGCGAGTGAGCGTCGAACGATCGGCCGTCTCCTCCAGGAGCATCGCGTCGGCTCCGGCCAGGGCGGCATCCCTCTCGTCGGATTCGTAGATCTGCTCGATCACCCACTCGGGCACGTCGTCTCCCCCGCCCAAGGGCGGCGGCGTGAGCTCCGGCGTCGCGACCGGCGTCGCGGCCTCGGTCTCCCGCACCAGTTCGGCAAGCAGATCCGACCCCTGGTCGTCATCCGCCGGCGTCTCGATCGCCACGGCGGATGCGGCGAGAGCTGCCTTGCGGCGGCGGCCGAACAGCGTGATCCGCTGACGGGATCCGGTGTTCTCGTCGACTCTGGATGCCGGTTCGGGCAGCGGATCCGTGTCGACCTCGGTCGTTCCGGTCGTCTCGCCGTTGCCCGGTTGCGTTGTGCTCAGATCCGTGTCCATCCGACCTCGCGTGGACTCCTTCGTGCCCGTACCGGCCGGTGCCGCAGCGGGCTCGACGACAGCACCGGAAGCTGCTGCGGCCTGTGTCGGCGCGGCGAGCCGAGCGGATGTCTTGGCCCAGCCGGTCGGCGCCGATGCGGATGCGGATGCCACGGCATCCGCTCCGCTCGCTGCACCGCTCCGGACGTCGTCGCCGACCGCGCCGCTGACCACACCCGTGCCCTTCGACGCGCGAACTCTGGTCGTGCTTCCTGAGCCCCGCACACCCGTCGCGGCCACGAGCGAACCGGGCTCGGCAGCATCGGCCTCCGCGACGACCGACCTGTTGGCCGCCGCTCCCGTGACGCGCACGCGACCCTGTCTGCGGGCGCCCGTTGCCGTGCCACGCGTTCGGGCCGTCGGCTCATCCGCATCCGTCGTGACGCCGGTGCGCCCGCTCCCGCTCACCATCTGTGCCCCTCCGGCGACCGATTCCTGCGGGTCATCGTGCACGCGCCATACCCCCGTTACCGGTTCCCTCGAAGCACTCGAGTCGCGTGACCGCGGCCCGACCCGCTTCACCTATGACATCGACGGAAGGCGGATGATCACGCCTGCGAGAGCCGACGCGGCACCCTCCCCCATCGGAGCCATCGAATTCTTTACGCTAACCTACCAAGCCGCCTGGGCACATCCCTCTCACGGACTACACGTTCTGTGCAGTGCGCCGCCGGCGGAAAGCTCAGCCGAGTCATCGATTCCGCCGGAAAGAGGCCGTTCCTACCCGATCCGACCCTAAGAGAGCTCCCATAAAACGATCACGAAACGGCAACGTCCCGCATTCGGGGTTCGTTCTCGCCTAAAATCGAAGACGGCACAACGCGGTGTCATTGCATATACGCATCAGTGACACTTCGGTGAACAGAGATCGTCGGCGCAGGCAATGGAACCTGATTCGCCGTGGATCCAGTCATCCACAAGTCACACAGTTCAACCTCTGGAGGTCGACTATGCGCACGAATGACAGGAGACGAAACGTGACCAACGCACCCCAGGTCGTGATCCTCGCGGCCGGCATGGGTAGCCGCCTCGGACGCTCGTTGCCGAAGCCGCTGACCGAACTGAGCGACGGTCGAACGATCATGCAGCAGCAGTTCGACAACATCCACGCGGCGTTCGGACCCAAGGTCAAGGTCACCATCGTCGTCGGCTACAAGCTCGAGCACATCGTCGAGGCCTTCCCCGACGCATCCTTCGTCTACAACGAGCAGTACGACCAGACGAACACGTCGAAGAGCCTGATGCGCGCCCTGAAGTCGAGCGGCAACGGCGGAGTGCTCTGGATGAACGGCGACGTGGTCTTCGATCCGGGTCTCCTGGTGCGCGCCGCTGAGGCCGTCGCACGCGACCAGTCGTTCGTGACGGTCAACACCGCGAAGGTCTCCGACGAGGAGGTCAAGTACACGACCGGCGCAGAGGGTTACATCGAGAAGCTCTCCAAGACGGTCAAGGGCGGCCTCGGCGAGGCGGTCGGCATCAACTACGTGTCGAGCCGCGACAAGGCCGCGCTGCTCTACCACCTGCAGCGCGTCGACGACCAGGAGTATTTCGAGCGCGGCATCGAGCTGGCCATCCAGAACGACGGCATGCTCGTCGAGCCGATCGACATCTCCGACCTCTACGCGGTCGAGATCGACTTCGCCGAAGACCTGGAGCGCGCGAACCTCTTCGTGTGACGCCAGCGACAGCGTGACGGATGCCGTCGGCCGGGTTCGGTCGGCGGCATCCGTGTCTCTGAGCTCATCTGTGCGCTCGACCGAGGCGGCGGATGCTCAGCAGCGCGCCGGTACGATCGACGGGTGACCACCTACGCCGACGTGCGCCCGGCTCAGCGCACACCGTTTGCGCGCTATCGTCACTCGCTCTGGCTGCTGACGAAGCGCGACCTGCACGTGCGGTACACGACGAACGTGCTCGGGTACGTGTGGTCCATCCTGGATCCGCTGCTCATGGCGGGCATCTACTACCTCGTCTTCGTGGTGGTCTTCGACCGGGGCAAGTCGGCCGGCGAGTCGCCTTACATCGTCTTCCTTCTGGCGGGGCTGCTTCCCTGGACGTGGTTCAATGGCGCCGTCTCGGACTTCACGCGTGCGTTCAGTCGCGAGGCGAAGCTGATCCGCTCCACTGCCATCCCGCGCACGATCTGGATCAACCGCATCGTGCTCAGCAAGGGCATCGAGTTCGCGCTCTCGCTGCCCGTGCTGGCGCTCTTCGTCATCTTCAGCGGCGCGCACGTGCACTGGCAGCTCGTCTTCTATCCGATCGCCATCGTCATCACGGCGGTGCTGTTGGTGGGAATCGGCCTCATCGTCGCTCCTCTGGTGGTGTTCTTCAAGGACCTCGAACGCGCCGTGAAGTTGCTGCTCCGACTCCTCTTCTACGCGTCGGCCGTTCTGTATCCGGTGAACGAAGTACCGAAGGGGAGCATCTTCCGCTACTTCATCGATGCGAATCCACTCGTGGGACTCTTCGGCCTGTACCGTTCCGGGTTCTTCCCTGCTGACCTGCACTGGAACCTGGTGCTCGTCTCCGCGCTGGGCAGCCTGATCTTCCTGGTCATCGGCTGGCTCGTGTACTCGCGCACGATCCGCAGCGTGCTGAAGGAGATGTGATGACCGACACCCTGACGACGACCGCGATGATCGAGGTGAAGGATGTCGGCATCCGCTTCAAACGGAATCGCCGGTCCCGCCGCAGCTTCAAGGACCTGTTCTCGTCCCGTCAGCGACGCAGCAAGCCGGACGAGTTCTGGGCCCTGCGCCACGTCTCGTTCACGGTCAACGCCGGAGAGGCCATCGGTGTCGTCGGACGCAACGGCCAGGGCAAGTCCACGCTGCTCAAGCTCGTCGCCGGCGTCATCCTGGCCGACGAGGGATCCGTGGACGTGAAGGCCGGCACGGCGCCCCTGATCGAGATCACGGGCGGATTCGTCGACGACCTCAGCGTGCGGGACAACGTGTATCTGACCGCGGGTCTGCACGGCATGTCGAGGCATCAGATCGACGAACGGTTCGACGAGATCATCGACTTCGCGGACATCGGCAACTTCCTGGACACCCCGTACAAGCACCTGTCCAGCGGCATGAAGGTGCGGATCGCGTTCTCCGTGATCACCCAGCTCGACGAGCCGATCCTCATCGTCGACGAAGTGCTGGCCGTCGGCGACAAGGGCTTCCGCGAGAAGTGCTACCGCCGCATCGAGGAGATGCTCGCCCAGGGGCGCACCCTGTTCTTCGTGTCGCACAACGAGAAGGACCTGCGCCGCTTCTGCAAGCGCGGACTGTACCTGGAGGGCGGGGTCCTCGCCCTGGACTCGGACATCTCCTCGGTTCTCGAGCGCTACAACGCCGAGTACGGGGTCTGACCCGGTCGATCGGCGATCGACAGACACGAGGCGGACCCGTCCCTCCGTCTGAGCCGATGCGCCCACGTGCATACTCGTACCTTCACGCGGCGATCCGGATCCAGCCGCGGCGTTTCAGGTGCGACACGCCGCGACCGGCGGCCGATTGCCGCCGGGGCGCACGCTCGTCTGTCCGTCCCCAGGCTCCGGCAGAACCGTGCTGTCCACCATTCAGCCGAGCGCGTCGGATGCTCCGCCTACCGTTCCCTGCATGACCACGACTCGACCCGACGTTTCCACTTCCAGCCAACCCATCGCCTACCCGGTGCCGTTCGCGTTCGACCGCAGCACTCCCCCGCGCTACCGACTGCGGAACGCCAGCCTCGAAACGCTCACAGGCGTTCGGTTCTCGCTCCTCGGAGCGGGCAGCATGCCCGTGCAGGCGCCGATCACGCTCGGGCCGGGCGAAACCGCCGAGATCCGCATCCACGGCCACGATCTCGCCCGCTCGACAGTGCTCGTCGTGCGCTGGCACCGCGCGAACGGCGACGAATACCTGTGGCGGGCGAGCTTCTGAGTGGGACACGAGCCTTTCTTGGAGAATCAGCAACTGACCGAGTTGTGACGGTCAGCCACCAGACCGAGCTGTTCAGCGCATCCGCTCGCGCTCGAGAATGAAGTCCTTCGCGGTGTACTGACGATGCCGACCCGGCAAGTCGGCGATCGTCAGACCGGTGATCAGCTGGCCGGCATCCGTGTCCAGTGCCGTGGCGATCCTGATGATCGTCGTCAGGCTGGGGTTGGCCCGTCCGCGCTCGATCTTGCCGTAGTTCGTCGGGTGAAGGTCCGCCAGATGCGCGACCTGCTCCTGACTCAGATCGAGCGCCAGACGGATGTCACGCAACCGCTCCCCGATCACGCCAGCGGCGCGAGAGAACGGCTCGACCATGCCTTCCTGTCTATGGTCGAGGCAGCGTTCGTATCCAGAGTGTTCGTGCCCTGTCGGCTTGTTCGGCTGGTCGACAGGGCTCAGGGATGTCAGCGTTTCGCGACTGTCTCGGCGCTGACGCACGCTTGGCTGCGGTTGCTGGTTTCGACAGGATCAACCGGCGACAAGCCCGACGTGCGCCTGACCAAGATGTGGAACGGCGGCAGGGCGTGCGAGCACGACAAGACGGTATTGCGCACGACGACATCACGATCCGGCCCGCACTGCCGCCACTGCGGATCTCGACCCGGTACAAGCAGCCTTCAGGAGCGACCCGGAGGTTCGTCCAAGGCGCGCTCGTCCCCACCGCTGGTCGTCGGATCCACCCTCCGCAGCCCTGGCACAGTGTCGAACACCGGGTCGGGCGAGGCGATGGCCGGAATGCCGTAGGTCAATGCGGTGGCGGAGTGCACCGCATCCCGCCCCCGCACGGCGGTGTGCTCCATGAGATCGAGGGCGAGATCGAGAATCTCGCGATCGAAGTCGAGGAGGATGAACGCAGGGATCAGCTCACGCACCTCGGCGACAGCGGCTCTGCCGTCGCCACCCAGCCGGCGTCGCCCGTGGAACACGACCTCCTGAACCATCTCAACGCTGGCATACGCACGGCCGCGACCCTCCCACACGTGCTCAAGATAGGCGCGGCATCGGTCCCGGGTCGTCCCAGGTTCGCCGCGCGCGTAGATGACCACCGTGGAGTCGACGAGAACCGCGTTCTCCTGCGTCATTCGAGACCTGTGAGGAAATCGCGCGCCATGGCATCCTTTTCCGCCTCGAGGTCGATCGGCCCGCTCGGATGCGCGTCGGCCAGAGCCCAGAGTCGTCGCAACGAGGCTCGCGCATCGTCACGTCGATGCTCGAGTCGCTCGGAGACGGCATCGCGGATGAACGCCCCGACGCTCGTGTGCTGCGCGGAGGCCTCAGCCTCCACTCGCGCGTACAGCTCGGGGTCGACCAGCACTTGGACGCGCTTCTCCTAAGTCGCCATGCACGCAGCATGGGCAGACATGCACATACCTGCACATGCCTGTGTAGGCCCGGCCAGGTTCGACGCACATCGTCAGCACGCTGCAGCCACGGAACACGACAACGCGTGGGATCCGTGAGCCGCGCGCCCGATGTCTTCGCCGCAGACAGCCTCAGCTGCCCGAAGCCACCACCACCGCGACAATCGCCGCCGCGATCCCGCCGAGCACGGCCACTCCGCCGATGCACACTCCGACGATGCCGAGCTTCGTGGCCGTGCTGAGTCCGCGTTTCGTCCAGCCGGCAGCGGTCAGCGCGGCGATCACGGCCTTGCGCATCGTCTCTGTCGAGAACGTGTACGTTCCGAAGTCGGATGACTCCACCGTGAGACCACCCTCCGGGTCCTTGACCACGCCCCACTGCAGGTTCTTGTGCGCCTCGTAGCGCACCATGCGTCCGCGCTGCACGGACTTCACGCCGCTGAGGTGCAATCCGGACAGGTTGGCGCCCCCGTAGAACGCACGATCGACCAGGATGTCGTCGAGACGATAGGTGCGGTTCGCCTGGTCGACGAGGATGTTCAAACCCTGATCGACGGAGAGTGATTGGGTTCGGAACAGCGTCGTCCACTTCTGGTCCGTGACCTTCCAGGCGACGGTGATCCTGTCCGGGTGTTGCGGATCGAGGCCCACCTCGTATGGAGTGTCCGCGAGCGACAGCGCAAGCGTCTGTTGCAGCTGCTGGAGCGTTGTGGAGGGGACATCGGCGGCAGGCGGGAACGTGTTCGGCGTCGTCACAGCGCCGATCCTATCGGTGTCCATTCGGCCGGTAGAACCCACGTGTCTCCTGGATGATCACAGGCGGCCGCGTCGGCGACTCCAGGCCGTCATCCGCGTGGGATCTCTACTCCGTACCGCTGTCCCTCGCCGCCGCGTACCGCTCGATGATGATGACCGCCGCGTCGTCCAGCGTGTCCTTCGCCAGCCCGAGCTCGCTGCGCACCCGAGCACGACCGATCAGCATCGATTCGTACTGCGACTCGGATCCCGCGACGTTGCCGCTGTCCATGGCGCGGATCCCCATCGAATACCAGCGCTGAGCCGCCTGCAGCTCGTCGACGAGCTCCAGGAAGCCTGCGAGCACGAGGTACGTGTTGACGTGCGTGGGTGCATCCTTGCGGAGGGATGTCGCGAGCTCGAGGGCAGCATCCGTCTGTCCCCCTTGATAGAGGGCCTGCACCATGAGCGCGCGAGGATCGACGTACGTGGGACCGCCGTCTTCACGCGCGGCCTCGTACATGCGCAACGCCTCGGCGTGATCGATCGCGTAGCCGAAGTTCTCCCCCGCTTCCAGCAGGACCGTCGCACGTGAGAGGTCTTCGGCGAGCGTGTAACGGGTCGGATCGGTGGCCCATGAGCGCAGCGTCTCGGCGACGGAGAGGTTGTCGCCGCCACGGGCGCGCTCGCGGACGTCGTCGAAATCGGCTCGGGTGATGAGGCGTGGCACCCGGCAAGCCTACGAGACGCTGAAGGCTCGGGCTTGCACGGGCCTCATCGTCGTGCAACCCGTGCGCATGCAGACGCGGGAATGGGCGCCATCCGTAGACTCGTCGGCATGGCGCGCTCCAGCAAGGTCAAGCCGTTCGTCGGCGTCACAGGCACCAGCACGTCGCACGGCGTGGCCATCCCGAGCCGCGTCAACCGCGGTGTCGACCGCTTTCTGGCTGTGCAGCGCCCGGCGGTGCTCGCGCACCTGCGGAGCATCAAGACGCGTCATCCGGATGCCACGCCCGAGGAGGTCGCCTACCTGGTCGGGCGTCGATACCTCATGGTGGTCACCGCGAGCGGAGCGGCAGTCGGGGTCACCGCTGTCGTTCCGTCCGTCGGCACGATCGCCACGCTTGCCCTCTCGGCAGTGGAAACGGCCGCCTTCTTGGAGGCCACTGCGCTCTTCGCCCAGTCGATCGCCGAGCTGCACGGGCTTCCCGTGACGGATCCGGAGCGTGCCCGCGCCCTCGTGCTCGCTCTCATGCTGGGCAAAGAGGGGTCCACCCTCGTGCGCCAGTGGGGCCTGGAGCTGACGGAGTCCGAGGTGACGCGGGAGCTGTACTGGCGCCAGGTGGTCTCCTCGAGCATCCCGCGCGTCGTCGTTGCACCCCTCGTGCAGCGACTGCAGACCGCGCTCGCCCGCCGGGTCGCGACGAAGGGCTCCAGCAGCATCCTGGCGAAGGCGCTGCCTTTCGGTGTCGGTGCTGTCGTCGGCGGTGCAGGCAACCGCATCACGGGGTCCCGTGTCGTGCACACAGCCAACATCGCTTTCGGCGCACTTCCGGATGTCTTCCCCGACGCCCTGCTCGGTGCACCTGTCGACACCGGTGCACGCGTCGACACCGGTGCGCCGTCCGTCTCCGGCGAGTCGCCCGCGATCTGAACCGGATCGCCGAGTCCTACTCGGACAGCACCGCGTCGGGGTCGTCGACCTCGGTGGCGTCGCCATGTTCGAGCTCGACGCCGTCACCGGAATGCAGGACCGCGAAGCGACCCCACTCATCCATCAGATGCTGGACGGCGTCGTGGAAACGCTGAGTGGTCGCCCCGGGAGTGGTGTCGCCGAAGTAGCGCTCGACCCAGTATTTCAGACGCTCAGCAGCTGCATCGTCGTGCTGCAGGTCGTCGATGATCGAGACGATGTCGGACGCGTCCTCGGCAGACAGCCACTCGCACGCGGACAGGTAGCCTCCGCGATCGATCTCCGCTTCCTCGCTCACCGGACGAGTGATGAGCAGCGGTTTGCCGGCCGCGAGGCGGTCGTAGACCATCGCCGAGATGTCGACGATCGCGAGGTCGGCCGTTGAGAGCTGCCAGCCCAGCTCGGGTCCGGAGTCGTAGACGTGGTGGGCGGACGGATCCGCGGCGTTCGCGGCGTTCAACATCGCGATGATCCGCTCATTGGCTGCGCGGTAGTCCTCGTCCACTACGCCGGAACGCGGATGAGGACGATAGACGACCCGGTGCCGCCCCGTCGCGAGGAGCCGCTCTACGAGGGCAACACCGTGGGATGCAACGGATCCGTACGCGGCCGCTGCGCGGTCGCCCTCCCACGTCGGCGCGTACAGCACGACCGTGCGCTCATCAGGCGTATAGGGAAGCTCGCCCGAGTAATGATCGGCCTGCGGACGTCCGATCTTGATGGCGCGCTTGTCGAAGTCGTAGTCCCACAGCACCTTGCGCAGGCGCGAGATGGCGGCATCCCCCGCCACCAACGCGTAGTCGTACGCCTTGAACTGGTTGGTGGTCATGTACATCTTGTCGGACTCGCCGTGGTTGATGAACACGTGCCAGCGGCGGCCGTACCGCATCATCTGGAAATTGCGGGTGTTCTGATTGACGTAGAAGACGACACGGATGTCCTGATCCGCGATCGTCTCCTCCAGGTCGACAACGGTGCGCACGTAGGCGACCGGCAGTGGCGACTCGTCGAGGAGGGCTGCAGCGCCGACAGGCGACCGGGACAGGATGACGACGGGCCACGTCTTGCTCAGCTCGACCAGGGGCTTGTACCACTGACGGATCTGGTACAGGTTGACCCTGCTGTCCGCGAAATAGACAGCGATCTTGTACGTGTCAGGCTCCAGGCGCACACTGCGATCGAGACGCTCGGCGAGCTCCGCACGAGCGCGGCGCTGCACGAAGGCGTTCCTGATCAACCGAACGCCCGCGCGGGCATCATGCGCTAATCCCATCCGCCCAGAATATTGGAGGATTCTTAGCATCGGCTCCGCACAGGTGACGTGCAGGGTTCACCCGGGACTACTGCGGCGTCGCGACGAGGCCGAGGGTTTCGACCGTCGCTGTCGTGCGGGCCTGATCAGACGACCGGGGGGCGACCGGCGAGCGTCATCCGCCACACCGTGCGCCAGCTCATCGGACGACGCTCGCCCGGATCCTCCCGCCAGCCGGCCGCCCAGCCCGCGAACCATGGGCGCAGGGTGCGCGGAGTGCGCGCTCCGCGCAGCAGCTGAACGCCGGTCCAGGTCGCCACGTACACCGGGACCAGGATGCCCGGGAGATTGCGCCTGGCGACCCACACCCGGTTCCTCGCGTTGCGCCAATAGAAGTCCGCATGCCTCGTGGTCGGGACATTCGGATGCCGCGCCTCCAGATCGCCCGCGTACCAGGCGCGTTTCCCCTGATCCCACACCCGCCACGCAAGCTCGATGCCCTCGTGCGCGTAGAAGAAGGGACCCGCCCAGCCGCCGGCCGCGTCGAGAACGGAGCGGGGCATGACGATGGCCCCCTCGAGTAGCGAGAAGACCGCGCTGGAGCGCGCCGGATCCCCCTTGCGCAACCGCGGAACCCAGCGCCGCGGCGCCGGCGAGTCATCGATCGTGCGTACTCGGGGCTGCAGCACGCCCAGCGACGGATCCGCGCGGAAGCGGGCGATGGCATCCGCGAGAAAGGTGTCGGACTCGAGGTACTCGTCGTCGTCGAGGAAGAACAGGAACTCCCCGGACACCTCGGGGACACCGGCGTTCCTTCCCGCCGGGATGCCGATGTTCTCAGGGAGACCAAGGCCCCGCACCCCTCCTGGCAGCCCGGTCGGATCCCATCCGTTGCCGACGCACACGATGTCGACCGCGACGCCGCGCTGTGCGATGACGGATGCCAGTGCCCGCGCGAGCTCCGCCGGTCGCGTCCCCTGCGTCAGGACCACGACGCCGACCGTCGGCGCCGTGGATGCGGCCGCTCCGGATCCGGCAGGCTCGGATCCGACGGATCGGGATCCGCGTCCGGATCCGTCCGCTCCGCCGCCGGCATCGCCGCTCACGACCGCAGTCGCCTCGAGCTGATGATGGCAACGAAATGCCCGATCAGCGCCAGGATCGCGAATGCCAGGAGAACCACGAGGTACACGCGTTCGGTGGCCGGCGTTCCGGTGAACAGGGCGATCACGGCGACGACGAAGGTGACGAGTGTGAGTTCGACCGAGTGGAACATCCGGTGGAACGGGAAGAACTTGACGGCGCGACGGGCGAGCGCGATGAGGCGGTGCTGGGGTGCGGCATCCGCTTCTTCATTGCCGAGCCGAGGAAGCCCGGCGTACGCGCGGGCCACGCGCGTGAGGTCGTTGAGTGCCTTGTTCAGCACCAGCACGAGCGCGAGCGCGAAGCCGAGCGTCGTCCACAGGTAGTCCGAGGGGGCATCGAACGGCCAGGACGCGGCGCGCAGCCCCAGCACGACGGCGATGAACGTCTCGGTCGAGTAGTGCCCGACGGCGTCGAGGAAGTGGCCGGCCGGCGATGAGCTGTGTCGCCATCTGGCGACCTCCCCGTCGCAACAGTCGAACAGCATCTGGATCTGGCCGAAGACCACGGCGAGCGCGGCGCCACCGATGCCGGGGATGAGCAAGGAGGCCGCCGCGAGCCATCCGGACAGGATCATGAACGCGGTCACGCCGTTGGCGCTGATGCGGGTCTTGAGCAGCGTCCACGTCAGGTACGGCGAGATGTCGCGCAGGTAGAGATGCGCCGTCCAGTGCTCCGCGTTGCGGCGCTGACGCACCTCGGGCGGCTGGGTCACCTCGCGCAGCTGAGCGATCGACTCTGGCCGGCGATACGAATCCGGAGCCGACACGCTACCTCCCTGAACGACTGTGCAGATCGTGCGACAGCTCGAAGAATCCGCCGATGAATCCGACTCCCCAGCTCACGTGGATGGTCGGCACCACGACGATGAACCGCAGCATAGCGGCGAACCCGTCTCTGCTCGCGATCCCGGCCGCGGCGACCACGACGAACAGCACGTAGAGGATCGGCACCGCGAAGGCCAGTGTCAGCCAGCCCAGTGGTGCGCCGACGATCAGGCCGGCGAGCCCGAGCAGTCCGACGATGATGGAAGCCGCGAGCAGCACCACCAGCACCGGTGGTGCGAAGTACCTAGCGGAGTTCGCCGACGGGAACCGGCGCACGAGCTCGCCGCGCCACATCCCGGTGGCGAAGAACTGATGCACGAGCGAGCGGATGCTCGACCGCGGCTGATACGTCACCACCAGTCGCGGAGTGAACCAGACCGTCCCACCCGCGGCGCGCAGGCGGCGGTTGAGCTCCCAGTCCTGGCCGCGGCGGACGCCCTCATCGAAGAGTCCGACGGCCTCGAGGCGATCGCGACGGAAGGATCCGAGGTACGCGGTCTGCGCCGGACCCTCCTTGCCGCCGACGTGGTGCTGCGTTCCGCCCAGGCCGATGCGGGACTTGTAGGCGCGGGCGACGGCCTTCTCGAACGGGGTCGTGCCGCGCGCATCCATCAGTCCGCCGACGTTGTCGGCGCCGGTGCGCTGCAGCGTCTCCACGGCGATGCGCGTGTAGTCGGAGGGAAGCAGGGAGTGGGCGTCGACGCGGATCACCACGGGATACGCGGATGCCCGGATCGCCTGGTTCAGACCGGCCGACGTCGACGCGGCGGGGTTAGGCACAACGCGCACGTTCGGATGCTCACGGGCCAGCTCGGCGAGCACCCCTTCGGTTCCGTCGTTGCTGGGACCGACGGCCAGGGTGATGTCGAACGGACCCGTGTAGTCCTGCGCGAGAAGACGCTCGACGGCTGCTCGCACGTACGGTGCCTCGTTGAGGACCGGCATCACGTAGGACACGCCGGGGAGCGCACCCGTGGCGCCTGTACTGCTGGATTCGCCCATCACATCCGCTCGTCGAACCGGAGACCAAGCCTATCAGCGCACCGAGCCGGGGCACGAAGCGCGGCCGGCCTGACTCGCGGCACGGCCCGCGCCACGAAGGGCGGTGGCTCGACCCGGGGCACGCCCGCGCTGAAAACAGCAGTTGTCGTCGGTGACAGCGGGAATCCTGCCGTTGCCGAGGCGAGAGCGCGGTCAACGCTGCTTTCGGTACCGTCCGGTGTGATCGGCACGGCCGGTGCGTCATCCGCTCACCGGGCTGCACGTGCAGAACACACTCGACGGCCCGGAAGCGTGTGCTCCGGGCCGTCGAGTGTGTTGCCGTGAAGGAGGTTCGATCAGCTGGAGAGCGTGCCCAGCGTGACGTCGCTCTGCTTGCTCTGGCCGTTGCGCTGGTACTCGATCGTGGCCTTGCTGCCGCCGGCCAGCGCCCGCACCTGAGCGGTGAGGTCGGTGGCGTTCGTGATCGGCTTGCCGTTGAAGTTGGTCACGATGTCGCCGGCCTGCAGTCCGGCGCCTGCGGCTGCACCGCCCGACGTCACGGACTTGACCAGAGCACCGACCGTGGTCGCGCTGCTGTCGCTCGTCGAATCGGCCACGGTCGCTCCGAGCAGACCGCTCGTCGCCTTGCCGTTCTTGATGATCTCGTCAGCGACGCGCTGCGCAACGTTCGACGGGATGGCGAAGCCGACCCCGATGCTTCCCGACTGGTCGCTTGAGGAGTCCGACGAGCCCGCGCTCGCGATCGCGACGTTGATGCCCATGACCTGCCCCTTGCCGTTGAGCAGCGGACCGCCCGAGTTTCCGGGGTTGATGGCCGCATCCGTCTGGATCACAGGGAGGGAGATGGTGCTCTGCGCGGAGGACTGACCGCTGCTGCCGCCGTTCTGGTCGAAGTTCCAGAAGTTGAACGGACTGTTGTCTCCGTTGTCGCCGTTGTCCTGCTGGTCCTGGTCGGGCGCGGCGGAGGAGGCGATCTGGATGCTGCGGTTCAGCGCGCTCACGATGCCGTTGGTGACGGTGCCGGAGAGGCCGAGCGGAGCGCCGATCGCGATCGTCTGGTCGCCGACGTTGACCTTGTCCGAATCGGCGAAGCTGGCCGGGGTGAGGCCGCTCGCGTTCTGCAGCTGGATCACCGCGAGGTCGAGCACCGGATCGGTACCGACGACCTTGGCCTTGTAGATCTTGCCGTCGTTGGTGGTCACGGTGATGCTGGCGCTGCCAGTCTCCCCGTCGAGGGTGACCACGTGCGTGTTGGTGAGGACGTATCCGTCGGAGCTGAGGATGACACCGGATCCGGTGCCCGCCTCCTGCGAGCCGGTCACGTTGATCGTGACCACGCTCGGACTGACCTTGGACGCGACGGCCGTCACATCTGTGGCGGTCTGCGGATCGTTGACGGTCACGCTCGTGGCGCCCGTGGACGTCACGGCCTTCGAGTTGCCGGAGTTCGCGGCGTAGATGCCGACGACACCGGCTCCCACACCACCGCCGAGGAGGCCGGCGAGCACGAATCCGGTGATCAGGAGGCCTGCGCGGTTGCCCTTGCCGTCCTTCTGCTTCGCAGGCTTCTGGGGCTGACCCGGCTGGCCGGGCTGGCCCTGCGCATACGGCGGCTGGCCCGCGTACGTCGGCTGGCCGAAAGCACCCGGCTGTGTGCCGTACTGGTAGTTGCCCTGCTGCGCGTACTGCTGGCCGTAGTGATAACCGGCCTGCTGAGCGGCGTACGGGTTCTGGGCGCCCTGGTTCTGAGCTCCGTGGTTCTGAGCTCCGTGGTTCTGAGAATCGGGCTGCGACGGAACGCCCTGCGACGGCACGGCTGCACCGGCAACCTGCGGCGGCAACGGTTCCGTCGGCTGCGTCTGATTCGCCGCAACGTCGGAGACAGAGCGCTCGACTGTCGGAGTCTCTGCGGTGGGCTGTTCGGCTGCCGGCTGCTCGCTCGTCTGGTTCTGTGCCGGAGCGGATGCCGCGCCGCCCGCCGCTGCGGACTGCACGTCCGCCGGCTGGTTGTCGGCCGGCTGGGCGTCGGCGGAAGTCTGGGAGTCGCGATCCCGACGGATCGCGTCGAATTCGGCTCGCGGAAGTGTGGCGTCGTGCTCGTCGGTCCGAGGCGTGTCGGCAACCGAGTCCTGCGACCCCTGCTCCTGCGGGGTGGGCTCCGGCGTCTCCGCGGGGTCCTTCGGTGTGTCGGTCATGTGTCGTGCTCCTTCCAAGCACCTCAAGCATCCGCTGTCATGCTGGGCGTCGTTTATGCGCAGTCTGTGAACGGTCTAGAACAATTCCATGAGTAGCGGATGCCTGTGCGGATCGGCGCTCTCGCCGAGGTTCCGGCTGGGCGTCGCATCCGTCACCGGAGCGATCGCAAAGGCGCCTAGCAGCCCGGACCCGTCGGGTCGGCCTGGCACGTGCGCTGCACCAAGACGGTCTTCGCATCGCCGGCGACGACGGTGAACGTCGGCGCTGACAGGTTCAGGCTACCGGGCACACCGCTCCATGGGCCGTCGCCGATGCGATACGTCGCCGTGTACGAAACGGTGAGCCGCACCGGATAGCTGCCGGGGGCCTCGTAGACGTGACTCGTCGCCGTCGGCGAGAACTCGGGAAGACCCAGGTCTTTCCAGGTCGCTCCGCCGTTCGCACCTGCCGCACCGGTCCCGTCACCGTAGTCCCACGCGAAACGTACGGGTGTGAAACGCACGCTCGCCGGCTGTCCGAGAAGGACTCCTGATGCCACGTGCTCGGGAGCCTGTGACACGAAGTTGGCGTCGAGCCCGACGATCGCCCACCCGTTGGGCTCGCCGAGCACCGTCGGCGCCTGCGGATAGAACGAGGCGAGATCGGACATGGAGACACCGGCGCCCGGTGGTGCCGGCTCGGGACCGGCAGGAGCGGAGTGGCCCAGCGGACACAGATCGGGCCTGTCGCACACGAGCGGGCTCGGCTCGATGCGCGGATCCTCATCGGCGCCGCCGGAGTCCTCGTTCGTGCCTGAGGCGTCTGAGGCGCCGTGGCCGCTGCCGCCGGTCGTGGCGCCCACGTCGACGTGATCGCCGGCGATGGTGCCGGTGGTGCAGAGGCCGGCCGCCTTGTCGAACATGGTGCATTCATCTGCACTTTGGGGCGCCGGAACTAATGCCGCAAACATGAGCGCAGCGCACACCAGCGCCAGACGGGTTTTCACGCGCAAATACCAGCGATTTGGAGCGTGTGCTCGTCACTCACAACGAGGTCGCGTGACCCTGTAGACGTGGTGGTTATAGCAACGGGAATGCGACTTTGTCTGTCGGCCGCCACTATCGATGTCCCATGCGAGTCAATAATGTCAACTCCCGAGACGTCCTCACACGCATAAATAATTACGCTCGAGTCGCTTTGTCGCTGCAGCGTGACGTTCTGGAACGCCGTGGCCCCAACCGAATGAGCACCAGCATCTCGGAACTGCGCCGCACTCTTTGCGCTTAGTTTGGCCGCATTAGCCGTTGCGTACGGGGCGATGCGCTCGGGGTTCGCGCCGCCGTCGTGCGAGATCGTGTCGGACATCTTCAGGTACGCGGCGTAAGCGTCCGTCGCGGCCTTCAGTGCCTCCTCGTCCGACGAGAACAGCGGTGTGGCTGCGGCGGACGCCGACTTCGTCGGGGTCGGCTGGCCAGGGGTGCAGGAGGCGAGGGCGAAGGCGAGGAGCACGGCGGAGGCCGTGGCGAGCATCCGTCGGCGCACGAGCATGCGTCAACGGTAGGGCACGACGGCTGAGCACGTCGGAGTTGTCCACAGGCTCGAGTACCCCGCAGATCGCCTCGATGCGCACCCGTCGTCAGAACGCGGCATTAGCGTGAAGCCATCGGAGCACGATGGAGGCGAGATGACGGTGTTGGTCCCCGGTCCCTGGCAGCGCGCGGCACACGGCGCAGGACTTCTGAGCGAGGACGGCGTCGTTCGGGCGACCATCTTCGCCGAGATGAGCGCGCTCGCCGCCCGCACGGGAGCGATCAACCTCGGGCAGGGCTTCCCGGACGAAGACGGCCCGGCGGAGGTTCTCGATGCGGCGGTGAGGAGCATCCGGGACGGGGTGAATCAGTATCCGCCCGGCATCGGCATGCCCGTGCTGCGCGAGGCCATCGCCGAGCACCAGCAGCGCTTCTACGGGCTGACCGTCGATCCCGACCGCGAGGTCCTCGTCACGGCAGGTGCCACCGAGGCGCTCGCGGCAACGCTTCTCGCTCTGGTCAGCGAGGGCGACGAGGTCGTGACCTTCGAGCCGTTCTACGACGCGTACGGTGCGACGATCGCGTTGGCGGGCGGAATCCATCGCACGGTTGCGCTGCGCGCGCCGGACTTCCATCCGGATCTCGACGAACTGCGGACCGCGGTGAGCGACCGCACCAGGGTGATCCTCGTGAACGACCCGCACAATCCGACGGGGGCGGTCTTCGATCGGGACGTGCTGCAGGCGATCGTCGAGCTGGCGCACGAGCACGACGCGATCATCGTGACCGACGAGGTATACGAGCACCTCACGTTCGAACGACAGCACATCCCGATCGCCACGCTGCCGGGTGGTCGGGACCGCACCGTGACGATTTCATCCGGCGGCAAGACGTTCAGCACCACGGGCTGGAAGATCGGCTGGGCCATCGCTCCCCCGCAGCTCATCACGGCGATCACGGCCGTGAAGCAATTCCTCACGTATGTGAACGGCGCGCCTTTCCAGCCGGCCATCGCGGCCGGACTGCGGATGCCGGACTCCTTCTTCCTCGATGCGGCCGCCACTCTGCAGGCGAAGCGGGACCTGCTCTCGTCAGGCCTCGAGCGTGCCGGGTTCGATGTCTTCGCCTCGCACGGCTCCTACTTCGTCGTAGCGGATGCCGCACCCCTCGGCTACACGGATGCCATGGCCTTCTGTCGCGAGCTCCCCTCACTCGCCGGCGTGGTCGCCGTTCCGATCACGGCGTTCTGCGGACCGCTGCTGCGGGACCAATCAGCGTCTCTCGTGCGCTTCGCGTTCTGCAAACGGGTCGACGTGCTCGAGCGCGCGGCGGCTCAGCTGGCACGACTCGGTTGAGCCTTCGGCTCGAGCCGTCGCCGGCGCATGCGTGTCGCGCGCACAGGGGACCTCTTCGAGATCGTCCGCCTCAACTCCGCCGGCTCGGCCGGATGCGCGAGACCTCTTCGAGATCGTCCGCGTCGCCTCCGCCGGCTCTGGTGAACGGCTCAAGCCTTCGGCACCACGACATACCTGCGCAGCGCGAGGGCCGGATTCTGCGCACGTACAGCGGCGAGACGCTCACGGTCCAGCCACGCCAGCGCGATTCCGGGCCGCTCACCGGCATCCGCCACGACGACGCCCATCGGATCGACCACGATGCTCGAGCCGACGCCGATCGGGCCGACGTGGTCGGCCGCCGCGACGAACACCGTGTTCTCGATGGCCCTGGCCGTGATGAGAGTGCGCCAATGCTGCTCCTTGAGCGGACCGCGTACCCATTCGCTGGGGACCACCACGAGCTCGGCGCCCGCGTCGACGATGGTCCGGGTCACCTCAGGGAAACGGAGGTCGTAACACGTCTGCAGGCCCACGGCGAAGCCGTCGACCGTGAAGAGCTGAGGCGGATCCAGCGGGCCGGGGACGACGACATCCGACTCGCGAGCGCCGAACGCATCGTAGAGATGCTGCTTGCGGTAGACGGCGCGGATGCCGGCGCGGGGCGCGATCGCCGCCAGCGTGTTGGAGAAGTGATCGGGGACGTCGCTGCGCTCGGCGAATCCGGCCACGATCGTCACGTCGAGTGCGTCGGCCAGTTCACCGACGGCCTGCGTGAACGGACCGTCGAGGGGTTCGGCATGATGGACGAAACGCGCATCGACCGGATCGACGAAGTACGACGAATACTCCGGGAACACGACCAGGCGGGCGCCGCGTGCAACGGATGCTGAGGCGAGCTCGGCCATCCGCTCCAGGTTCTCCTGGGTGTCGGAGCCCGGAGCGAACTGTGCGACCGCGACAGCGACCGCGACCGTGGGGGACGCTGCGGCCTCGTCGATGCACGTCATGTCGCTCAGCCTATGGCGAGCGCCACGGACAACGAGGGCCGAGCGACGCAGGCGGAGCGTCCGATGTGCGCGGACACGCCCGGACGCGCACCGACGTCACCCCGATTTCACCTCACTCCGCGCGCCATGCTAGGCTCACTAAACGTGCCGCGGGGTGGAGCAGTTCGGTAGCTCGCTGGGCTCATAACCCAGAGGTCGCAGGTTCAAATCCTGTCCCCGCAACAAACGAACGGCCCCTGATCTGGGATTTCCTGGATCAGGGGCCGTTTGCTTTGTGCTCTCCGTGCTGGCTCGAGGCTTATCGGCGGCTTATCGACAGAACGTGTGGATGGGTTCGGGCGTGTCATGGTCGTCCTGCCCATCCTGTGCGGGCCTAGAGACCTTTTTCTGTGGTAGGGCCGGTGTCGGGCGGAGTGCACGTCGAGACGATCGGTTCGCTCACCGATCGATGACTTCCTCATGGGCGCGGGCAGGCAGGCAGTCGGTGTCCGGTTGGCGCATGCGGCGCGTGCGCGCAAGCAGGAGCCCAAGGTCGAACGGTGCCGCGCTCCGCCGCAACCGCGGACCTGGGCTCTCGTCGATAAAAGCGCGCACCCCCGAGGGGAGAAGCGCGCACCCCCGAGGGGAGAAACACGCACCCTCGAGGAGAGAAACACGCACCCTCGAGGAGAGAAACACGCACCCTCGAGGCGGAACACGCACCCTCGAGAGGAGGAACACGCACCCTCGGGAGCAGGGGTGTGCGCGATCTGGGTGGGTGCCACCGCCGATTCGGGTTGGACCATTGACCCCCATGCTGGGGTGGCCATAGTGTGCGAGCAAGCGCTTTCCGAGACACGCCGACAACGGGCTGCGCAGGCAATGAAGCCACAAGGAGGAGACACTCATGGCATTTCCCATCACGCGTCGCACTGCACTCGGGCTCATCGGCGGAGCAGCGGGCGCGGCGCTGCTGCCCACTATCCCCGCCAGAGCGGATGCTGCTCACGCGGGTGCCCCGCACGGCACAGGACCGGACGTCACGCTTGCCGACAACGGCACCACAGTGACCCTCGGCAACGGCATCGTGCAGTTCGACGTCGTCAAGTCCACCGCGGAGATCAAGAACCTCCGACTGGTGGGCAGCACCCTCGGCAACGAGGACGTCAACCTTCTGGGCGGATCCGCCGGGCACGGGTACACGACGTTCAACTACAACAACGTGTCAGCTGCCGGATCCGCGAAGAACGCCGTCTACAGCGTGATCTCGCAGACCGCCGACCGGACCGAGATCTCACTGCTCATCGACAACCCGGCAGTGCTGCGGTTCTACCTGGACATCCGCATCGCACTGGAGCGCGGGGCCTCCGGCCTTCATTCGTACTGGATCGTCAAGTACACCGACGACATGCCGGACGGGCTCGACTTCGGCCAGCTGCGCTACGCATTCTCGGCCGACACCCCGGACTTCCACTGGTTCGTCGTTGACGACGAGCGCGGCGTTCAGCAGCGTCCGTCGATCGCCGACATGGCGGCAGCGGTCACCCTGCAGGACACGACCTACGCCCTGCCGGACGGATCCATCTGGTCGAAGTACCAGAACGTGTCGAACCAGGAAGGCGACAACCACGTCTTCATGATCTCGAACGGCAAGGTCGGGCTGTCGCTGATCCAGGCGAGCAAGGAGTACTTCGGCGGGCCGACGCGCCAGGAGCTCACCTGCCACGACTACTACGACGGGATGATCCTGCTCTGGCATCCGTTCACCTCGCACTACGGCGAGGCGGACCTCGCACCCGACCGCGGATGGGAGAAGGTCTACGGGCCGTTCTTCCTGCACGTTGGCGAGGCATCCGCTGCCGATGAGGAGTCGACCGTCGCGGCACTGTGGCAGGACGCCAAGGCTGCAGCTGCCCATCAGCAAGCCCAGTGGCCGTACGCATGGATCGAGGACCCGGCGTACGCCGCTCATCAGCGCTCCACGGTGAGCGGAAAGTTCACCGTCGCCGGCCTCGGTGCCGTCGACAACGGATGGGCCGTGCTCTACAAGGCGGAGCCGGACCGCGCCTACCAGGGCATCACGCTCGACGGATCCGACTGGCAGTACCTCGCGAAGGACTACATCTACTCGGCCAAGATCGGCGCAGGCGGGCGGTTCGAGATCCCTGCCGTGCGCCCAGGGACGTACACTCTCGCCGCGTTCACCAAGGGGGCGATCGGCGAGTACCGGAGGTCGAACATCAGGATCCCGGCATCGAGGCACGTCGACATCGGGAACAACGTGTGGCATCCGGACAGCTTCGGTCCGACGCTGTGGCAGATCGGCACAGCCGACCGCTCGGCCGAGGAGTTCTACGTGCACGGCGGCAAGGACGGATTCCGTCGCACGCTGACGTGGCTCGAGTATCCGTACGAGTTCCCGAACGACGTCGACTTCACGGTGGGCGTCGACGATCCGGCGACGAAGTGGAATTACTTCCACCCGATGCTGAAGACGCCGGGAACCCCAGCCCAGCTGGCGTGGCGTGGGACGACGGCGTCGACGGAGCTCACGGAGTGGAAGATCCGCTTCAAGGCGCACCGCTACCAGAAGGGAACGGCCTACCTCGACATCGCCCTCTCCGGGGACGTGTTCGGCGGGCTGAACCTTGCTCTGAACGGCACGCCCATCGGGACGATCGATCCCGCGCCCGGGGCGCCCGGCGACAACTCGTCGTACCGCCTGACGGTCAGGGCGATGTACCGCCGGGTGCCGACCATCACCTTCCCGGCCACTCTCATCCGGTCCGGCCAGAACGTGCTCACGCTGACGACGGCGCACGCTCCGCAGGCCCCGACCTCCGACAACTGGATGGCGCCCATCGGCGGCGTGATGTACGACACCATCCGGCTGCAGGTGAATGAGGGACGCGGACACGCGTAGTCCCGGGCGGGGCACGGCCGATGTGCCGTGGGGAAGTCGCGACTTCTCCACGGCACATCGTCGAAGCCACGGGCGGCGTCGCCGCGGGAACGTCTGATCCTTAGCGGATTCTTGGCCCACGGCGCACAGACTCTCCGGCCTAGGTCGTGTCCGGCGAGTTCTCGCAGCCACCGGGCGCGACGACGAGCACCGCCCAGGAGTCGCCGCCGTGAAGTCACCCATCGCCCGCATCCGCCGACAGGCCAGAAAGGTCCGTCGTGCCGCGCAGTACGACTGGCACGCGTTCTGGCGCAAGCAGCCCATCCGCCTCGGCACCGTCGTGTACGAGTCGTTCGCGGGCAACGGGGCGTTGTGCAATCCGGAGGCGATCTTCCGCGGGCTGGTGGCCAATCCGGAGTTCGCAGAGTTCGAGCACCTCTGGGTGATCGCGGATGCCGACTCCGCCCCCGAGCTGCAGCGTGAGTTCGCCGGGGATCCGCGTGTGCGCTTCCTGCGGTACCGGAGCCGTGCCTATTACCGCGCCCTGGCGACCAGTCAGTACCTGGTCAACAACGCGACGTTCCCGTCCGAGTTCAGCAAGCGAAGCGGACAGGTGTACCTCAACACGTGGCACGGAACACCGCTCAAGCACATGGGCTTCGACATGCCGGACGGCGCGCTCGACTCGGCGAACACGCTGCGCAACTTCCTCGCGGCGGATTACCTGCTCGCCGCCAACGACTTCATGGCCGAGGTGATGTACGAGAACGCCTACCGGCTGACCAACGTCTACTCCGGCCGGATCATCGCAGAGGGGTACCCCAGGATCGACCGACAGCGCCTGGACGCCGCGGCCGTCGACCAGGCACGCGCAGCGCTCCGAACGGCAGGCCTGGACCTGGAGGACCGGGGAATCGTGCTGTACGCGCCGACCTGGCACGGCGACGCGTTCAGCGATCCGGAGGACGACGTCGATCAACTCATCGAGGATGTGCGCAGACTGCAGGCGGCGATCGGATCCGGATACGTCGTGCTGCTGAAGACGCACCAGGTGGTGCACGGATTCGCGGCGTCGCGGCCGGAGCTGCGACGCATCCTCGTTCCGAACTCCCTGCCCGCGAACGTGGTCCTCGGCGTCTCGGACGGTCTGATCACCGATTACTCGTCGATCTTCTTCGACTACCTCGCCACCGGACGACCGATCGTCTTCTACACGCCGGATGCCGGCGATTACACGGAGACCAGGGGCACGTACTTCCCGGCGGAGGAGCTGCCCGGCCCGGTGGCCGACGACCCCGCCGTGGCGGGGCGCAGCATGGCGGACCTCCTGGCCGGCGGGGGGCGGGCGGAACGCTATTCGGAGTGGCAGGAACGGTTCACTCCGTACGACGACGGCACGGCCACCAGTCGCGTGATCGACGTCGTCTTCAAGGGCCTGACGGAGGGGCGCAACGTGCGCACCGCACGCAACGACGGGCGCAGGCGCCTCCTCTTGTTCATCGGCGGCATGCGCTCGAACGGCATCACAACGGCCGCAATGAACCTCTTGGCCGGAATCGATCACGATCGCTACGACGTGACCGCGTTGATCCCGTACTCCCGACGCTCATGGCACCGCGCAAACCAGGCGCTCATCCCGCCCGAGGTGCGCCAGATCTTCCGCATCGGCGGCATGAACGGCAGCAAGCTCGTGCACGTGCGCCGCAAGTGGGAGGAGCGGCGCGGAGACGTCAGCCTGCACAACGCCCCGCAGGGCTACAAGTGGCTGTGGGACGACGAGTGGGCGCGCGTCTTCGGCGGCGCGCGCTTCGACTGGGTCGCGGACTTCAGCGGATACAGCCCGTTCTGGGCAACCCTGCTGCTGCACTCGCCTCAGGCTCCGCGGGCGATGTGGCTGCACAACGAGATGGCCGCCGACCGCAATCGGGAGGTGAACGGCAAACGGCGCATGCAGCGCAGCCTCGGCCGTGTGTTCGCCCTGTACGGGTCGTACGACGAGCTGGTCTCGGTATCCCCTCGGCTCACGGAGCTGAACAGCCGGGAACTCGCTGAGTTCGCGCCCGCCGAGCGCTTCGTGACCGTGCGGAACCTTCCCAACGTGGACCGCGTGCTGGAGGGGATGCGTCAGCCTCTGACCGAGTTGGACGGGCATCCGCTCGACCCGGAGACCGGAGAAGTGCTGATGCCTGAGTGGGTGGACCGGCTCGGCCGTCACCGCGGCAGCTGGTTCGTCACCGTCGGCCGGCTGTCGCCGGAGAAGAATCACGCGCGACTCGTCGACGCGTTCGCCCTGGTGCACGCCGAGCGGCCTGACACCAACCTGTTGATCGTCGGCACCGGTCCTCTCCGCAGTGCGCTGCAGGATCAGATCGACGCGCTCGGTCTCCAGGATGCCGTCACCCTCACCGGCGCCTATCAGAACCCGTTCGCGATCATGGCCGCCGCCGACTGCTTCGTGCTGTCCAGCCTGTACGAAGGCCAGCCCATGGTGCTGCTCGAGGCGGCGGTCTGCCGGCTTCCCATCGTGTCGACGGCTTTCTCGTCCGTGTACGACGCCCTGCCGTCGGGATCCATCCATGTCGTCGGGCAGAGCGACGCCGCACTCGCCGATGGCCTGCGCGCTTACCTGGACGGCTCCGTGCCGCCCAGCGCCCTGGACGCCGACGCTTACCGGGTCGAGGTGTCCACGGAGTTCGCTGCCGTGGCCGATGCTGCGGCGGATGTCGCACCGGGCCCCCGATGAGCCGTCCTGGGGCCGATCCCCTCAGGCCGTTGCCGCACCCGACGACTCCGATCGTGCTGGGTGCGTGCGGTGTCGCTCTGACCGCCGTGATCGGCGCGATCGTGACGCACGCTGCAGCATGGACCGAACTCGAGACGAGCGCGTTGTCCGCGATCGCCGCTGACAGAGGACCGGTGGGGCTGGCCGTCGCGGAGTTCATCGCCTGGCTGTTCTCCCCCACTGTCGCCGTCGCGATCACGCTGCTGCTCGCCGTCGTCATCGGGCTGGCCACGCGATACCTGACACGAGCCGTCGTCTTCACCGTGATCGTCGCGATGTGCTGGGGCGCGTCGGAGACGATGAAGCTCGTGGTGCAGCGCCCGCGGCCGTCCTTCGATGCGGTGGCGGTCGCGGTGCCGACGAGTTACAGCTATCCGAGCGGGCACACGGCCTTCGCGTGCGCCATCGTCATCGCGCTCTTGTTCACCATGCGCGACATCCGGCGCCGGATGCCCGTCACGCTCGCCGGAGCAGCCCTCGTTGCGCTGGTGGCGTGGTCGCGCATGTATCTGGGCGTGCATTTCCCGACGGATGTCGTGGCATCCGTGCTTCTGACATGCTCCATGGCCGGCATCGTGATACCTCTGATCGTGAACGTCGCGCTACCGCAGCTGCGCAGCGCGAGACGACCTGAGGCAGAAGGTGCGACAGATGACGGCGGCGACTGACGACAACACGGAACCCCGCCTCTTTCTGCTCCTCGTCGAGGACGACCTCAAGCTCGGTCCGCTCATGGCGAAGGTGCTGGGGGCCTCGTTCGACGTCGAGCTGATCGCCGACGGCGGCAAGGCGTACGAGCGCGCACTCAGCGGCGACCACGACGTGCTCATCGTCGACCGTCGGCTCCCGACGCTCGACGGGCTCAGCATCGTGCGCAAACTGCGGCAGGCGCGCGTGGTGACGCCGATCCTCATGCTGACGGCGCTCGGGACGACGGCGGACAAGGTCGACGGTCTCGACGCCGGCGCGAACGACTACCTCGTCAAGCCGTTCGAGTACGACGAGCTGCTCGCGCGGCTGAGGGCACTCACCAGGCGCTTCGATCCGCAGGGAGAGAGCCTGCCGGTCGGCGAGTGGACCTTCTACCCCGACGACGCGTGCATCTACTCTCCGCACATCGGTCGCATCCTGCTGACACCCCGCGAGTCGGAGCTGCTGCGCCTGTTCGCCGAGAGCCCGGAGCGCACGTTCACGCGTGAGCAGATCCTCCGCGCCGTCTTCAGCGCGGACGACCAGCCGGGCACCGTCGACACGTACGTGCACTATCTGCGACGCAAGACCGACAAGGACGTCGTGCTCACCGTGCGGCGCAAGGGCTACCGGCTGGGGCAGCTGTGAGCGCACGACGAGCACGCGACCACGGAGCGGATGCCGCGGCCATCGCCCGCGCATCCCGTGCTGTCACCGCCCAGATCACCATCGCGGCGGCCGCGATCGTCGTGCTGGTCGTCGTGCTGTCCGTCGCCTTCATCATCGACCAGTCGCAGCCCAGTGAGCTGCTGGAGAAGCCGGCCCCAGGCGAGACGAAGATCTACGTCGACGCGGATGACATGCTCATCGCCCTCATCGTCGTCGGCATCATCGCCATCGTGCTGGCCGGGCTGCTCAGCTGGGTGATCGCACGGCGCGCGGTGCGTCCCCTCGGCGAGGCGCTGCGGATGCAGCGGACCTTCGTCGCCGACGCCAGCCACGAGCTGCGCACGCCCGTCGCCGTGGTCGCCGCCCGCGTCGAACTGGTGCGGCAGGAGCTCGACGCCGGCGAGGATCCGACGCAGAACCTCAGCGAGCTGCGCCAGGATGTCGGCCTCCTCAGCGACGTGATCACGGATCTCCTGATCGCGGCCTCTCCCCCGGCGGACGCCGAACAGCGGACGCCGACGGACGCGGTCGCCACCGCCGAATCCACCATCGCCGATCTGCAGGTGATCGCGACGGAGCGGAACGTGGCCGTGCATCTGGATGCCGCTCCCGGCATCGCCACGCCGGTTCCGTCCACCACTCTGCGGCGCTGCATCGTGGCCCTCGTCGACAACGCGATCGGGCACTCACCGGCAGGCGGAACGGTGGGCGTGACGATCGCGCCGGCCAGGGACCACTCCTTCTTCGTCGTGTCGGTGCGTGACGAGGGATCGGGAATCGTCGGGATCGACACCCGCCGCCTGTTCGAGCGGTTCGCGCGAGGCGTCGACGCGGCGTCCGGCGGCGAGCGCACCGGCTTCGGCATCGGGCTGGCGCTGGTGCGCGACATCGCCGACCGCTATGACGGACGCGTCGAGGTGACGGACACGTCGTCGGCCGGCACGACGTTCACGCTGACGCTTCCACGCAGCTGACGACGCCGGACGCCGACCCGGTCAGGTGGCCGCAGCGACGTCGCTCCCTATTTCGAGCGAGACCTCGTCACGAGACCTCTCGAGACGCTGGCGGGCTGAGACTGCGCACAGGATCGCGGCGTGCTCGGCACAGGATCAGCGTTCTGGGACGAATCTGGGAGGCCACCGCAGAGTCTTGACTGCAAGAACGTGGGGTGGAGGCAGCCATGCAGGTCAAGTGGGCCACTGGTGTCGGAGTGGTGAGCGCATCCGTCCTCGCCACCGCGCTCTTCTGCGGACTCGCACTCCTCGGCAACGAGGCGCGGCTGCGCGACGACGAGTGGTCGCCCGACGACCCCGATGGTGCCGACGACTAAGTTGGCCTGGGTTGTCTCGCGCCGTCGCTAGACGGATCCGCGCCCGCGTCGCCGCATCCTGCTGCGGATCGCCGGCAGCACCACATTGAGCGCGAGCGGGTAGTAGATCGCCGCGATGGCGAGCGCCACGACAACGCCGGCCACGGCATCCGACGGGTATCCGACCGCCAGGCGCAGGCGTGACCAGATGAGCAGGGCCAGTGCCGCGGCCGCTACTCCCGCGACGCCCCACCGCCACGGCCCGCGGCGAGCCACGACGACGAAGCCGATGATCACGGCGGCGCCGAACACCGTCGGGGTGCTCGGAAAGCTGAGCGGTCCCGACCCCGCGAGTGGATGCGCCGCATCCAGGTCGAGGAGTGGCCGGTCCACGAGGTGCGCCAGCCCCACCGAGGCCGCCCAGCTCGCTCCGACGAAGCCCAGGAAGACCGCAGCGGTGACCGAATCCGCGAGCAGGTAGATCATGAGTCCGGCGATCGCCAGGAGCACCAGCGCAGCCACCGTGCTCACCATCATGTCGAACACCAGCGCCGTGACGTCGACGAGGGCGAACGAGTGCACGTCGAGCATCCGATCGAGAGCGAACTCGGCGCGGGACCACGCGGGGTGAGCCGTCAGCAGCAGCCCGACGACGACGACCGCGACAAGGGCCAGGATCCCAGCGACGATCCACGAGACGGGGTGGCCGACAGCGGTCAGGGCGCGCGCGGCCCGACGCGACTCGTCGCGTGCGTCGCGCTGCGCCATCGGCCGATCGGCTGCTTCCAGGTCCACACGCGTCACGCTCTCGCCTGCCCACCCATGCTCGTCTAAGAATCGGCGCCGTCGCCGCGGGGACGGGTCCTGGGAATGCTGACAGGCTGTGCGTTCGAGCCCTCCTCTTAGTCGGTTCTGGGAGTCCGGCGCTTTGACTGCGGAACATGCTCGAGTACGCCACGACATCGATCGCGACTGCCGTGCAGGTGAGGCCCAAGCGTCATCTCTGGGTGGTGGCGTTGTCTACTGGAGCCTTCGCCATGGCGGTCAGCATGCTCGGCTCCTGGGTGCCGTCGTTGTGGGGCGACGAGGCCGCGAGCCTGCTCTCCGCGAAGCGTCCGCTGGGCAGCCTCTTCACGATGCTCACCCATGTCGACGCAGTACACGGCAGCTACTACGTCATGCTGCATTTCTGGGTGCGGCTGGCAGGCACGAGCCCATTCGCCGTCCGTCTGCCGAGCGCTGTCGCGATCGGCGTGGCGGCCGCCGCCGTCGCCTGGCTCTGCGGACGGATGCACTCGACACGTCTCGCCGTACTTGCGGGTCTCATCGCGGCGGTGCTCCCCCGGCTCACGGATGTCGGCGAAGAGGCGCGCGGATACGCGTTCGACGCCGCGATCTGCGCCGTGCTGTGCGTCGTCGTGGCCGAGCTCGTCTTGCGCGGCGGACGCGCGACACGGCTCTGGATCGCCTACGGCGTGCTGCTCGCGGTCGGAACATACCTGTTCCTGTACGACGTGCTGATGGCCGTCGCCATCGGCGCCTTCCTCGCCTTCACGCCGACGGCAAGGCGGCACCTGCGTGCCTGGGTGATCGCGACGGGCTCCGCTGTGCTCGCGGCATCGCCCCTGATCGTGTTCGCCGTCCTCGAACGCGGTCAGGTGTCGTACCTCCAGCACCGCAGCGAGGTGACCCCGTCGACGGTGTTCGTGCAGATGTGGTTCGGCACGACGGCGTTCGCCATCGTGGCGTGGCTGCTCATCGTCGTCGCACTCGGCGACCTAGCGTACCGCATCGTGCAGCGACGACGGATCCGCGGCTCGGCGGTGACGGCATCCCGCCCGGACGCGGTCGTGCTCGCCGCCTGCTGGCTGTTCCTGCCCGCCGGACTGCTCATCGCGGCCAGCCCGGTGATGGCGGGGTACACCGCGCGGTACGGCGCTTTCGCCGCACCCGCAGCCGCCGTGCTCATGGCGGCCGGCATCGATCGGCTCGCGCGCCGCACGTGGATCGCCGTCGGTCTCGCCGCCATCGTGCTCGTGACAGCCGCGCCGGTATGGGTCTCCCAGCGCACGCCCTACGCCATGAACAACTCGGACTGGAACGAGATCGCGGCGACGGTGCAGGCGCAGGCGCGCCCCGGTGACGGCATCCTGTTCGACGGAAGCGTGCGTCCGTCGCGACGTACGCGGCTCGCCATGGACACCGATCCGTCCGCGTTCGCGAAGGTGAAGGACCTCGCGCTCGATGTGCCCTACGCGGAGAACACGACCTGGCACGACTCCACGTACTCCATCGCGCACGCCGCGGCGCTCGGCAGATTCGACCGCGTCGATCGGGTGTGGGTCGTGGAGTACGCGACCACGGGACACACCGACACCTGGGGTGTGTCGTCGCTCGAGGGGCTGGGCTTCCACAAGACCGCCCACTACTCCTCGTATCGCAGCGTGACCTATCTGTTCACGCGGTGACGTCCGCGCATCCCTTTACTTTCGTCCACCTTTCTTTCGTCCACCGATCGCGCGGCGTCCGCCCGTCGCAGAGAGACCGTTGCAGAGAGCCCCGATGACACGACTCGCCACCACCGCCGTGCGCACCCGACAGCAGCGCGTGCCCGATCCGACACCTCTCTTCTGGATCACCAAAGCCGTTTCCACCGCAATGGGCGAGGCCGTTTCGGACTACTCGATCCACGTGTTGCCGCCCGTCGTGGCCGTTCTCTGCGGATTCGCCCTGTTCGCGATCGCGCTGAACGTTCAGTTGAGTCGTCGCAGGTACACGCCCTGGGCGTATTGGACAGCCGTCGGCATGGTCGGCGTGTTCGGCACCATGGCCGCAGATGTGATGCACGTTGCGTTCGGCGTGCCGTACGCCGTCAGCTCGGCGTTCTACGCCGTCGTGCTCGCCCTGGTGTTCCTCCTCTGGTGGCGGCTCGAGCGCACCCTATCGGTGCACGACATCACGACCACGCGGCGCGAACTGCTCTACTGGGCGGCCGTCGTCGCCACCTTCGCGATGGGCACCGCGCTCGGCGACCTCGCCGCGGTGGGACTCGGGCTCGGGTACCTCGCATCCGTCGCGATCTTCGCCGTGGTGATCCTCATCCCGGCGCTCGGATACCGCCTCGCGCGTTGGAACGCCGTGTTCTGCTTCTGGTTCGCGTACGTCGTGACCAGGCCGCTCGGGGCATCCGTGGCCGACTGGTTCGGCAAGGAGCGCGTGGACGGCGGGCTCGGGTTCGGGGAGGGCTGGGTGTCCCTCGTTCTCGTGCTGCTGATGGCCGGGCTGGTGGCCGCCATGTACCGTCGTGAGCCGATGCGGGCGCGCGGGCGCGGGCATCCGTAGGCTCCTGCCATGACGACTGTGCTGCTGGACAGCCTCATCGGCGTGGCGGTGCTGATCGCGTTGACGACGGCGGTGCTCTGGATCTATGGCGCACCCAAGCGCTGGGCGCCGGCGCTGGCCGTGTTGCGCGGCATGCTGCAGCTGGCGGTCGTGAGCGTCATCCTCGCCGGCGTGATCACGAGCGGATACTGGGTGGCCGTCGCGCTCCTGGTGATGTTCGCAGTGGCGAGCTTCACAGCCATCCGGCGCATCGGATGGAGCAGGGACCACGCGTTCATGATCCTCACTGCCATGGCAACGGGTATCGCCGTCACGCTCACGGTCGTCTTCGTGACGGGAACGATCGAGTTCTCCGCCCGCTACGTGCTCGCCATCGGCGGCATCGTGATCGGCAACTCCATGACGATCGCCACGCTCGCCGGACGCCGGTTCGTCGAGCTCGTGCGCGACCGCTGGGACCAGGTGGAGGCGTGGATGTCGCTCGGCGCGACACCCCGCCAGTCCACCCACGATCTGGCTCGTGACGCCGTCTACGCCGCGCTGATCCCGTCGACGGATCAGACCAAGACGACTGGGCTCGTCACTCTGCCCGGAGCGTTCGTCGGCGCCATCTTCGGCGGCGTCTCGCCGCTGGAGGCCGGACGATTCCAGATCGTGGTGCTCGCGTCCATCATGGCGGCGGGAGCCATCACCGCGGTGATCGTGGCCGCGTGGATGTCGCCCGTGCGGGTCAAGCCGGAGCCGGTGAAGTGAACCGACGGCGCACATCACTGCTCGCGGGTTCCCTGGCGGCAACGGCATGCCTTCTGCTGGCCGGATGCGCGGCGGCGCCCTCGGTCGCGGACCGCGCCGACGTCGCCGCCGAGGTCGCGACGCCGCCGATGGGCTGGAACAGCTGGAACCGCTTCGGATGCTCCGTCACCGAAGCGGACGTGAGGGCCGCCGCCGACGCCATCGTCGCGGATGGGCTGCGCGCCGCCGGCTACACGTTCATCAACGTCGACGACTGCTGGCAGGATCCGACCCGCGACTCGAGCGGTCGACTCCGCGCGGATCCGAAGCGCTTCCCGCACGGGATCGCCGCCCTCGCCGCGTACGTGCACGCGAAGGGCCTGCGCTTCGGTCTCTATGCAGCGCCCGGCCGGCGGACCTGCGCCGAGCGCTACCAGGGATATCCGGGCAGCGTCGGCAGCTTCGGACACGTCGGGCAAGACGCCAGGGCCTTCGCCGCGTGGGGCGTCGACTACCTGAAGTACGACTGGTGCGCGGCCGACCGCGACGGCATCGGACACGAGCAGGCGTTCGCGCAGATGCGGGCTGCGCTCGACGCGACGGGCAGGCGGATCGTATTCAGCATCCACGACAAGCCGGAGGAGCCGGCGCCCGCCTGGCGGCACTGGGTGTCGAACCTGTCGCGCACCACGCCCGACATCCAGGACTCCTGGCCTTCTGTCGTATCCCTCGTGCGCAGCACGCTCGCCGGCGGCGCCGTGCACGTTGCGGGCTACTGGAACGATCCGGACATGCTCGAGGTCGGCAACGGCGGCATGTCGACTGCCGAGCAGCGCAGCCACTTCGCGTTGTGGGCAGAGCTGTCTGCGCCGCTCCTGATGGGTGACGATCTCTCGACGGCGTCGAGCACCACGCTCGGCATCCTCGGCAACCACAGGATCATCGCGGTCGACCAGGACCCGCTCGGCGCGCGTCCCGTCATCGTCGCCGCGTCATCCGGCCACGCACTCGTGCTCGCCAGGCCGCTCGCTGACGGCAGCGTCGCGGTGACGATCACCGCACTGGATGCGACGGCGTCGCGCATCTCGGTGGCGAGCCGGGCGCTGGGTCTTGGCCCCGCGTCATCCGGCGAGGAACTGCAGAATGGCGAGCGTGTGACGATCGGAACGTCGATCGCCGTCACACTCGGCGGCCACGCCACGGCGATGTATCGGCTGAGGCCTCTTTCGAGTGCGGCTGCCCCGGCTCGCTGAGAATGGCCCGTCGAGCGGAGCCCCTCCTGCTCAGTCGCCGAGCTCGTCCACGGCGAGATCGCGGTGAGCGCTGTGCTCCTCGGCCGAGCCGACGACCGCAACGGTGTAGAGCGCGCCGAGACCCACGGCGGCCACGACGAAACCGACCGTCACCAGCGTCCAGATCATGCCGTTCCCCTTCCCTCGGAAGGCCAGCATCACGCTGCGGCTCACAGAATCCGCCCATCTGTGCGACACACGTCGCGGTCGCAGAGCGGACGAGGATCAGCCTCGACGGTCCGGTCACCGAACGCAGAGTCGCCGTCGCGTAAGACTGAGGTGTGGCCTCACCCGAAACCGTGAAGCGCCCCGCCAAGCGGCGCAAACTCTACGAGCTGGAGGTCGTGCGCGTCCTCACGTTCGCCTGCGTCATCGGCGTGCACGTGGTGAGCCACACCGCGCAGGGCAGCGCACCGATCGTGGGAAGCCTGATCCTGCTGCACTTCACCCGCGAGGTCTTCTTCGCGCTGAGCGGGTTCGTGCTCACGCTCAGCTACCTGCGCAAGCCGAAGCCGATGCGTGAATTCTGGCCGAAGCGGTTCCTGCTCGTCGGCGTTCCGTACCTGGTGTGGTCGCTCATCTACTGCATCGTCAGCGCGGTCGGCAAGCCATTCGACCTGTGGCAGTTCCTGCAGCACTTCTTCTGGTCTTCGCTCACCGGCACGGCGTATTACCACATGTACTTCCTGCTGGTCACGATGCAGATCTACCTGCTGTTCCCACTGCTCGTCTGGCTGGTCAAGGCCACGCGTCGCCGGCACTGGCTGCTCGTGTCACTATCGTTCGCTTTGCAGCTGACCATCAGCGCCTTCGACCAGTACAAGCCGGGATCGATGCACTGGATCAATCTGTTCAGCAACGTGATCAACTACCAGGCGTTCATCATCGCGGGGGCCGTCGCCGCCGATCACTCCACGGCCGTACTGCAGTGGGTTCGCGCGCATCGCCGCCTCATCGCGATCGTCACGCCCATCGCTGCCGCCCTCACGGTCGGCGCCTACCTGCTGCAGCTCTCGTGGGGGTACAGCGTCTACAAGGCGTCCACCGCGTACCAGCCGGCCGTCCTGGTGTGGTCTGCGGTGGCTGCCGTGGCGCTCCTGGCGATCGGGGCGTGGTGGGTCGATCGCCGACCCGAGAATCCACACCGCACCCTCGACTACCTCTCGGACCGTTCGTTCGGCGTCTTCCTGGCGCATCCGCTCGTGCTCTGGGCGCTGCTCCTTGCGGCCGGCGGGCTGCTGAGCTCGTGGCCGCCGCTGGTCTCGACGATCGTGGCGTACCCGATCGTGGCGCTCGGAGCGCTCGGGATCGCGGATGTCGCGCGGCGGAGCATCCTGAGCCTCCCCTTGGCCGGGCGGCCGCGTTCCACCCGTCGCAAGAACATCCCCTGACTCGGTGGTCGAGCTTCACCCTCGCGGGTCGTTCGTCTCGATCGTCCCGTCCACCGGGTGCCCACCTCGAATTCTATGGATCGTCCCTGAGGTCCCTGGACGGAACGGATTCTTGTATCTTCCTCATAATCCCGTGAGCACGATCGAACCATGACCACCTTCGGACAGGAGCGGGCGTCGCTGACGCCGGATGGGCCGATCGCGCACGCTTCCTGGGCCGGCGCGGACGTGGAGCGACGTCCGCCGACGGACTGGTGGCGTCTGGGAGCCGTCGCCGTCATCTGGCTGACCAGCCTCTTCGTCGTCGCGCTGTGGGTGTCCGGCGGCGGTCTCGAGGACCTCCTGCGCTTCGACGCGGACACGCTCAACACCCTCGGACGCGTCACGGGGCTCGTCGCAGCGAACCTGCTGCTCTACCAGGTGCTGCTGATGGCGCGCATCCCGTTGTTCGAGCGCGGATTCGGTCGCGACGGCATGACCCGCATGCACCGTCTCGTCGGCTTCTGGTCGTTCTGGCTGATGCTCGCCCACATCGTGCTCATCACCGTCGGCTATGCGGCGGAGAGCGGCACGAACCTCATCGTGCAGGCCTGGCAGTTCGTCTGGGACTACCCGGGCATGCTTCTCGCCACGGCCGGGACGCTGCTGCTGATCCTGGTGGTCATCACGTCGATGCGGCGGGCGCGGCGGCGCCTTCGGTACGAGTCGTGGCACCTGCTGCACCTGTACGCGTACATCGGCGTCGGCCTGTCCATCCCGCACATGCTCTGGACCGGCGCCGACTTCCTGGCTTCGCTGCCTGCGACCGTGTACTGGTGGACCCTCTGGGCGGCCTCGGCGCTGAGCCTCGTCGTGTTCAGGGTGCTCGTGCCCGTCATCCGCTCGCTCAGGCACAGCGTGCGCGTCGCCTCGGTGGAGCCGGACGGCGGACGCGGCGTGGTGGTGCGCATGCGCGGTCGCGGGCTGGCACGCCTTCGTGCCGAGTCCGGACAGTTCTTCCTGTGGCGTTTTCTCGACGGGCCGGGATGGATGCGCGGACATCCGTTCTCGCTCGCTGCAGCTCCCCAGGGCGACGAGCTCGTCATCTCCGCCAGGGTTCTCGGTGACGGCACGCACCGGCTGCTCGACCTGCGGCCGGGGACCCGCGTGGCGTTCGAGGGCCCGTTCGGACGGCTGACCGGCCGCGAGCGCCGCGGTCGCAAGCTGCTCATGATCGGCGCGGGCGCCGGCGTGACGCCGCTCGTCTCGCTGCTGGAATCCGAGGAGTACGCCGCAGGCGATGCGGCGCTCATCGTGCGCGACCACGAAGCGCGGGACGCACTCCGCAGCGAGGCGATCGGCGATCTGGTGCAGAACCGGGGCGTGCGTTACGCCAGGCTCGACGGACACCGCTCGCGAGGCGCGTCGCCATGGCTTCCGCAGTCGCACGCGGAGTGGGCGGGCGACGACCTGATCCGCTACGTCGCGCCCGACCTCGAACTCTACGACGCGTACGTCTGCGGCCCCGAGCCCTGGATGGACAGCGTGACCAGGGACCTGCGCGCAGCCGGGCTGAGCGCATCCCGCATCCACACCGAGCGATTCTCGATCTGACGACAGCTGCAGAAGGCCCCCATGAAGAAGATCATCTACGGACTGCTGGCGACGATCACCGGCGTCGTGCTGCTGTTCAGCTATCGGACGTCGCTCGACGCGGTGAGTCCGGCCGCCTCCGCCTCCGGCAGCGGCGGCACCACGAACGGCGCAGGCACGACCGGATCGTCGAACTCGACAGGGTCGGGTACGACGGGTTCGTCCTCTGGCTCGGGTTCGAGCGGGTCGTCGTCCAGCTCGCCGTCGGCATCAGCATCCGCTTCGTCCAACGGTCTGAAGGACGGCACATTCACCGGCGCGTCGACCGACACCCGCTACGGACCCGTGCAGGTCGCGGTCACCGTCTCCGGCGGCACGATCACCAAGGTCGATGTGCCGGTATACCCGACGGAGAGCTTCCGCGACCAGGAGATCAACCGTCAGGCTGTGCCCGAGCTCGTCTCGGAGACGCTCGACGCGCAGAATGCGAACATCGACATGATCTCCGGCGCCACGTTCACCAGCGAGGGCTACCTGAAGTCCCTGCAGAGCGCGCTCGACGAGGCGCACGCGTGACGGAGCCCGCTGTGTCCGATCGCACCGAAAACGATCGCCCCCTCCAGCATCGAGCTGAGCCGGACCGGAGTGGACCGGACCGGACTGGGCCGGATCGGACCGGGCACGACCGCAGGAGACTCGTCCGTACGGCGCCGGTCATGGGAACCGTGGCGAGCATCCACGTGCTCGGGGATGCCGTCGGCGGTCCGGTGGACGAACGCGAGGTCCAGCAGGCGATCGACGCCTGCCTCCGGGAGCTCGCCGACCTCGAGCAGGTCTTCTCCCCGTTCCGCGCCGATTCCGACATCTCCCGGATTCGTGCCGGCGTCCTCGCGCCGGCCGATGCCGATGCCCGCGTGACGGTGGTCAGCGGCCAGTGCGAGGAGGCGAAACGGCTCACCCACGGCCTGTTCGACGCCTGGCATCAAGGCCGGTTCGACCCGACCGGATACGTCAAAGGCTGGGCGACCGAGACGGCCGCCCGCCACAGCCTCGAGCCGCTGCTCGACGCGGATGGCGTGGATGCTGTGGGCATCGGCGTCGGCGGGGACATGCAGCTCTTCACGGCGGAGGGATCCGACTGGCGCTGGCATGTCGGCATCGCGGATCCGGCCGCACCCGGTGGCGTCGCCGCCACGATCGAGGTCCGCACCGGTGCGGTGGCGACCTCGGGTACCGCCGAGCGCGGATCCCACATCATCGACCCCCGCACCGGCTCCCCGGCGACCACGGTGGCCAGCGCAACGGTCGTGGCCGACGGCCTCACCGCCGCGGACCTCTGGGCCACCACGGCCGTGATCGCCGGCTTCGACGACCTCACGTGGATCGGTGCCGAGGGAGTGAGATCCGGGATCATGATCTCCCCCTCGGGCGCCGTGCGGCGCTGGGCGGGCGGCATCGAGCTGAGCCGCTGGTATGACCCGGGGCTCACCCGGCCGTCGTGTTGAACAGGCGGCCGATCAGGAACGTGGCGGCGAGCGCGATCGCGCCGCCGATCACCACCCGGAGAGCAGCCTTGCCGCGTGCGCTTCCCCCGATGGCAGCCGCGACGTAACCCGTCACGGCGAGCGCCACGATCACGGCCACGAACGTGACGGGCACCCGCCACTCAGACGGAAGGAGGATGGTCAGCATCGGCAGCGCACCGCCGATGAGGAACGACAGCGCCGACGCGAGCGCAGCATGCCACGGACTCACGACGTCGTCGGGATCGATGTCCAGTTCCGCGGAGAGGTGCGCGCGCAGCGCGTCGTGGGCGGTCAGCTCCTCCGCCACCTTGTATGCGGTCGCCTCCGACAGGCCCTTCGCCCGGTACAGCCCGGCGAGCTCCTCGAACTCCTCGTCGGGCATGGTGGCGAGCTCCTCGGTCTCTTTCGCGATGAGCGCCCGCTCGCTGTCCCGCTGGCTGCTCACGGAGACGTACTCGCCGAGCGCCATCGACACCGCGCCGCCCACCAGGGCGGCCAGTCCCGCGACAACGATCGCGTCGACGCTCGACGTCGCGCCCGCGACGCCGACCACGATCGCCGCGACGGAGACGATGCCGTCGTTGGCGCCCAGCACACCGGCACGCAGCCAGTTCAGGCGCTGGGCGAGTCCGGCGCGATGCGGTTCATCCGGATGCTGGCCCGGCGCGGGCTCCGATTCCTCAGACACACCAGAAGCACACCACACCGGGTTCGCGCGGTCGAGGAACGTGAAGCGTTCCTCAGTCGGTCGGTGGCGACGCTCAGAGCACCGAGCCGAGCCAGAGACCACCGAATCCGACGGCGACGGTGGCGACCAGCACGAGGATGCCGTTGCTGAACGCCATCACCCACTCGCGTTCCTGAATCAGGCGCACCGTCTCGATGCTCGCCGTGCTGAAGGTCGTGTAGCCGCCCATCATCCCCGTGCCGAGCACGAGCACCCACTGGGGCGTCAGCAGCGCACTCACGGCGAGTCCGGTGAGAAGCCCGAGGATGAACGACCCCGACACGTTGATCACGGCGGTCCCCCACGGGAACGGTGAGCGCGCCCGCGAGCGCACCAGTCCGTCCACCACGAACCGCAGAGCGGCGCCGACGCCGCCGGCAAGGCACAGTGCGACGAAGATCCCCGGATTCACCCGTGCCGCCTCTCCGCCGCACGCTTCGACCCGACGCGTGTCCGCTCGGTCGCACGCTTCAACCGGCCGCCGACCAGGATTCCCGCGACGGATGCCGCGGCGCCGGCCACCACGCTCACCAGGCCGTACCCGATGCCCACCCACTCGTGACCGGTCCCGAACGTCACGGCGACGCCGACGGCCAAGGTGCTGTACGTCGTGTAACCGCCCATGAACCCCGTTCCGATAAGGAGTCGCAACGCCCGGCGACGACCCTCATCGGATCCCAGACGCAACAGGAGTTCGAGCACGACACCGAGAGCGAAGGCACCGGTGAGGTTGATCACGAAGATCCCGGTCGGGAAGGCTCCGGCCGCCGGGATGACGAGGCTCAGCGCCTCGCGGGCTCCCGTTCCAATCGCGCCGCCGAATGCGACGAGGCCGACGAAACGCCAGGTGAGATGCACCGGACGCGGGCGCGCCGGAGGGCGGGCATCCGCCACCTCGACGTCGCTGTCGACGGGGAGGGACTCGAATGCGTCGCCCGACACGACGGACCGGTCGCCGGCATCCGGTTTCGCGGATCCGGGCGGCGTGCGGGGCGCGTCCTGGTCGGGGGACGTGCTGGGCATGGTTCACCTACCTTGCTCTCGATGAGTGCGGTAGGAGTCATCAGCCGACGTGGCGGTTCGGGCGCGGCTGTCGGTTCCGTCGTGCCCGGGCGGATACCCCATCACCCAGGCTTCGAGGATAACGGCACGCTCTCGTCCGGGGCAAAGTCAAGCGACGGGCGGGCACGGTTGTCTGCGCGGCCTGCACGGAGCATCCTGGTGGGAGGGGGCGATGAGGATGCCGGACACCGGCAAGCGCGGCACCGTTCTGGTCGTCGGAGTCGCACCGGCGCAGGCCGACCAGGTCGTCCGGGAGGCTGTGCGGTTCGCACGGATGCTCGGCGCCGCGCTCGTGCTCGCCTCGGTCGATCCCACGCGGTACACGACCGATCGCAGCCCGGACGGGACCGTCACGGCGTTCTCCGTCGATCCGGATGCGAGCGAGGTGGTCACTGAGCAGTTCGATCCCGAGCTCCACGAGCGGCTGCGTTCGATGCTGGATCCGACGGACGTGCCGTGGTCGCTTCGGGCGCTCGCGGGCGATCCCGCTCAGGAACTCGCGCTGCTGGCCGACGAGCTCGACGCGATCGCCATCGTCGTCGGCACGCGCAAGCCGGGGCTGCGCACCACGGCGCACGAGTTCTTCAGCGGCTCGGTCGCGGTGCACCTCGCCCACCGCCAGCATCGGCCGGTGATCGTCGTGCCTGTCGCACCCGTCGCGAACGGTCAGCGCCTTCCGTGGGAGGCATGATCGAAGGCCCTCCGGCCACTTCGCTGCGTACTGTTACGGCCGGTCCGCCCCTCCAGGCGACGACCATCTGCGGTGCGCTACCGTGAAGCCGATGTCGACTCAGGAGCAGACCGCCGCCCGTCCGGCGAGCCGGTGGCGTCCGCTGACGTGGATCGTTCCCGTCGTGGTCGTCGGCGCAGCGTTCGTCGTGCTCCTCGCTCGCTGGTTCGTCGCTGTGCCTGCCGTCGCGGACTTCATCCGCACGTATCCGGGCACGAGCGCGCTGCCCGCGTGGGCGCCCGTGGGCTTTCCGCTGTGGCTTGCAATCCTGCACTTCCTGAGCGGCGCGTTCCTGTTCTTCATCGTGGTGTCCGGCTGGTCGTTGAGACGCACCAGACGGGGCGGCGGTCGCCCTCGAGAATTCTGGATTCGCGACAACGATCGACTCGTTCGCACGAAGAACCCGCCGGTGCGCATCACACTCACGTCCTGGTGGCACCTCACGGTCGACGCGCTCTGGGTGCTGACGGGCGTGCTCTTCGTGGTTCTGCTGTTCAGCACGGGACAGTGGGTGCGGATCGTCCCGACGCGCTGGGACGTGATCCCGAACGCCGTGTCCGCCGCGCTGCAGTACGCGTCGTTGGACTGGCCGGTGACGAACGGCTGGGTCGACTACAACGCGCTGCAGCTCCTGACCTACTTCGCCACGGTGTTCCTCGCGGCTCCGCTGGCCGTGCTCACCGGCATCCGCCTTGCTCCCGGACTGTCGGTTCGGCTGCGCAGACTCGACAAGGCCTTCCCTCTGCCGGTCGTGCGCGTCGTCCATTACTCGGTGATGATCTGGTTCGTCGCCTTCACCGTCGTGCACGTGGCGCTCGTGCTGCTCACCGGACCGCTGCGCAACCTCAACCACATGTACGGGCTGCGGGATGACTCCAGCTGGGTCGGACTCATCGTGTGGGCGGCATCGCTCATCGTCATCGCGGTCGCCGCAGCACTCCTGCGCCCGCCTCGGCTGGACGCCGTCGCCGAGCTCACCGGCAGCGTCAAGCGCCGCTGACCTCCTCACTCCGTCGCGGGGCGGTCTATCGGCCAGCCCGGTGTCCGTTCGTGCGAGCGGCCTCTTTAGGCTTGAGGGGTGTCAGTCGACCTCGCCTTCGCACGCACGGCGGTGCGTCGCTTCGCGCGCGCCACGAACCTGCTGGTCGCCGGGCGGTCCTTCGCCGTGCTCGGCGATGACGCGCGGGCGGATGCGCTCCGCGGCATCTTGAGATCGTGCGGCGCCCGCGAGGTGGCGACCTCGCCCGACCACCTCGTCGTCGCGACGACGGACACGACGTGGGAGAGCGTCACCGCCTTCGAACCACGGATCGTCATCGACACGCTGGGCGACCTCACCGCACGGATGGCGGACCGAGCGCTGCCCAGCGCTCGAGCCGGCATCCTCACGGTCGACGGGATCGACGTCGTGCCGGCGGATCCGTCCGTTGCTGTTCGGCTCCCGCTGCCGCCCGCGCCCGGCCGGATCGCCTGGGCTCGTGCGCATATGCCGCTCACGGCATCCTTCGCCGCTGACCTTCGCGAGGATGCATTTCTCGACGGCCGTCGGATCGCCGTCTCGATGGTGCTGGAGCCGAAGACGGCGGTACTGGCGCTCGCGCTGCGCGACGCGGGTGCAGACGTCTCCGTCTTCTCGCACCGCTACGAGACGGACGAGCCCGTCGCGGCCCACCTGCGCGAGCTGGGCATCCCGGTCTTCGCGGATGCGGCCGGAGACGCCGCCTCCGATCGCACGCTCGCGCTCGGCCTGCTCGACACGAACCCCGACGTGCTCATCGACGACGGCGCGCACGTCATCCGGCTCGCTCACGAGGCAAGGCCGAATCTCGTCTCCCGCATGGTCGGCGCAGCCGAGGAGACGACGAGCGGCGTGCGGGCTCTGCAGGCGTTCGGCGACGGGTTGCGGATGCCCGTGGTCGCCGTCAACGACGCCGTCACGAAGACCCGCTTCGACAACCGCTACGGCACCGGGCAGTCCTGCGTCTTCGCCCTCGCGGACACGATCGAGGCGGCAGGCGTCTCCGGTGACGGCACGGGCCGGCTGGTCGCCTCGTTCGACGGCGCCGTGGTGCTCGTCATCGGATTCGGACCCGTCGGCCAGGGCGTCGCGCAGTTCTCCCGTGCACTCGGAGCGAAGGTGCTGGTAGCGGACACGGATCCGCGCGCCGAGCTCGAGGCGCAGTACGCCGGATACGCGACAGGCACGGCCGCGGAACTCGCGCCGGTGGCCGACATCGTCATCTCGGCCACCGGCGTCGCCCACACGATCACCGTCGAGCTCGCGCGCCTGATGCCCGACGGCGCGATCCTCGCCGTCGCCGGCGGCGTCGACGACGAGATCGAGGTCGCGTCGCTGCGCGAGTCTGCACACCCCACATCGCTCGGGGATCATCTGACATCGTTCGCCGTCGACGACGTTCGGACGGTCGCCGTCGTCGACGACGGCGACTGCGTGAACATCACGGCGGGCGAGGGCAATCCCATCGAGATCATGGACCTGTCCTTCGCGGCGCAGCTCCAGGCCCTTCGCACACTCCTCACGACACCAGGGCTCGAACCGGGACTCGTCGCCCTGCCAGGCGATGCCGACCGGGAGATCGCGCGTCGCGCGCTCCTGCCGGAGGGCGCTCGGTCGCCCGGCCCGGCAGAGCTGCCACGTGAAGGGACGCCGTCGTGACCGAGATCCGCGTGTTCTCCGCCGCTCTGGTGCTGCCGGTCACCGCTCCGCCCATCCTGGACGGCGCGATCGCGGTGCGCGACGGACGCATCCTGCACGTGGGTGAGCGAGCGTGGGTGCTCGGCGCGCTGCGGGAACGCGGCGAGGAGTTCCGCGAGACGCATGCCGACGGCATCCTCACGCCCGGGCTCGTCAACGCCCACACGCACCTGCAGTACACGGGCATGGCCGAGGTGGGCCGGGGCCGGTACAGCGGCTTCGAGGACTGGGCACGCGCATTCGACACCCTCTACGAGCGACGGCACGACTGGCGAGCGGATGCCGTGGCCGGTGCGGGACAGCTTCTCGCCTCCGGGGTCACCGCCGCCGCCGACGTGGTCACCGACCTCGAGGCGGCTGCTGTGCTGCACGACACCGGCTTGCACGGCATCGCGTACTGGGAGGTGATGAGCTGGGAGGACGAGCAATGGCGAGACTACGGACGCGACCAGGTGCACGCCGAGCTCGATCGGATCCCCACCACGCCCGGCGCGGGACTGTCGCCACACGCTCCGTACTCGCTCGACACGGTGCCGCTGCACGAGATCCCGGACATCGTGCGCGAGCGTGGTCTGCGGCTGCACATCCACCTCGGAGAATCGCAATTCGAGGGCGAACGGGTGCCCGAGGACGGCGGCGAGCGCCACGAGAACTGGCGGTTCGCGGGCGTGCAGAGCTTCCGCGCACTGCGTGAGCTCGGGTTCGGCACCAGCGCCACCGAGTTCGTCGACCAGCTCGGCGTGCTCGGTCCCGACTGTCACATCGCCCACGGTGTCTACATGACCGAACAGGATCGCCGTCTGTTGCGGCTGAGGGGCACGAGCGTCGCCCTGTGTCCGCGATCGAACGATGTGATCGGGCTGGAGCCACCGCCCGTCGCCGACTACCTCGCGGAAGGCAACGCGATCGCCGTCGGAACCGACTCCCTCTCGTCGAGTCCGTCGCTCGACCTGATGGCCGACGTGGCCGAGTTGCATCGGCTCGCAAGGGCACAGGGCTATCGAGGCGACGACCTGCACGCACGACTGCTGGGCGCAGCCACGCTGGGCGGCGCCCGTGCGCTCGGCCTCGACGTCGGCCCGCGCCGCCTCGGACAGTTCGGGGTCGGCGCCGTTGCCGACCTCGCGTTCTTCGACGTCCCCGTCCGCAGCGCTCCGGATGCCGTCGCGGAGCTCATCGAGGCCGGCGCCGGTCGCTGCGCCGCGACCTACGTCGACGGCCGCCTGCGCTGGTCACGTCCGGAACTGCACGAGGCGGCCGATGAGGATGACGCCGACCGAGAGAGGCAACGATGAGCACGTCCGACGCCGAAGACCTGGGATTCGCACACCGGATCCGCCCGCCGCTCGCGGAGCAACTCGACCTCGAGCCGCACCCGGAGGGCGGATGGTTCCGCCGCACCTGGACCTCCCCCGTCACGGTCGAACTGCCGCGAGGCGAGCGTGCAGCAGCATCCCTGATCCACTACCTGCTCGAGGACGGCGAGGCATCCGCATGGCATGTCGTGCAGTCGGACGAGATCTGGCTCTGGCACGGTCCGGGCAGGATCGCACTGCAGCTCGGCGGCACCGGCGACGCGCCGGTCGAGGGCACGACGACGGTGCTCGGCCCCGACATCCTCGCCGGAGACCGGGCGCAGGCCGTGGTGCCGGCCGGAGTGTGGCAGCGCACGCTGCCGGCTGCGGGCGAGACGCTGGTCAGCTGCGTCGTCTCCCCCGAGTTCAGCTTCGACGACTGGGCGCTCGACTCCGCAGCCGAGTGAGCTTCACCCGGCGTAACCGATTCACGGTCTCCCAGGCTGCTCTCGTAAAATCGCCGTGCATCAGAGAGGAGCGCGACAGCACGCGGCTCCTCTCTTCTCCTTTTCCCGGAAGGTCACCCGTGTCCCGCACTCCTCGTTCCGCGCGCACGCCGCGTCGTCTCGCCATCGGCGCCATCGTCGCGGCCGCCGCACTCGTCGCGCTGAGCGCCTGCAGCTCCACGTCCACCACGACCACGCACGGACTTCAGACCGTGACGGCGGGAAAGCTCACCATCGCAACCGGTCAGCCGGCGTACTCGCCGTGGGTCATCGACAACAAGCCCCAGTCGGGCAAGGGCTTCGAGTCCGCCGTCGCCTACGCCGTCGCGAAGAAGCTGGGCTTCTCGAAGGACGAGGTGACCTGGACTCGAACCGGCTTCGACCAGGCGATCGCTCCCGGCCCGAAGGACTTCGACTTCAATCTTCAGCAGTTCAGCATTACCGACAAGCGCAAGAAGGCCGTCGACTTCTCCTCGCCGTACTACACGACGACGCAGGCCATCGTTGCGTACAAGGGCACGCCGGTGGCATCGGCGACAAGCGCCGCCGACCTCAAGCCGTACAAGATCGGCGTGCCGGCCGGCACCACCAGCTACGACGTCCTCGTCAAGGAGGTGGGCGGATCTCCGGCCGTCTTCAACTCCGAGGACGACGCCGTGCAGGCTCTGAAGAGCAAGCAGATCGACGCCATCGCCGTCGATCTGCCCGCCGCCTTCTACATCACGAGCGCACAGCTGAAGAACGCCACCATCGTCGGCCAGTTCTCCGACACGGACGGCGGAGACGACTACGGTCTCGTGCTGGCCAAGAACTCGCCGATCACGAAGAAAGTCACCGCGGCCGTCGACTCCCTGCGCGAGGACGGCACGCTCGCGGCCCTCGAGAAGAAGTGGCTGTCCGACTCCGTGAACGTTCCGACGTTCAAGTAGGCGGTACCGTCCCACCTGTGCCTGCTTCGTCTCCTGCACCCGATCCATCGACGTCGAATCCCACGTCGGTCGCCGACGCGACCCTCGCAGGATCGGCCGCAGCTGCACACGTGCCGAGCCCCGTCGCGCTCGACCGTTCGAGGTTCCGAAAGCGGCAGTCCTCCCGATCCGTGATCATCGCGCTCGTGAGCACTGTGGTGTTCGCCGTCGTCGTGTGGCTCGCCGTGGTGAACACGCCGGGTTGGGCGCTCGTACAGCAGTCGTTCTTCGACCCGAAGACGGCGTGGGAGGCGCTGCCGAGCGTGCTGCTCGGTCTGTGGACGAACATCCAGGTGCTGTTCTTCGCCGCGATCGGCGTCGCCATCGTCGCGACGCTGCTGGCGGGCATCCGCTCGCTGCGCGCGCCCGTCTGGTTCCCGCTACGGTTCCTGGCCACGGCCTACACCGACCTGTTCCGCGGGCTTCCGGTCCTCATCGTGTTGTATCTCGTGGGCTTCGGCATCCCTGCGCTCGGAGTGTTCCCGCGCGTTCCGGCGCAGGTGTGGGGAACGATCGCCCTGGTGCTGTGCTATTCCGCCTACGTGGCCGAGGTGCTTCGGGCGGGCATGGAGGCGGTGCATCCGTCTCAGCGGTTCGCGGCACGCTCGCTCGGGCTCACCCACACGCAGACGCTGCGACTCGTGGTGTTCCCGCAGGGCATCCGCAAGGTGACGCCGGCGCTGATGAACGACTTCGTGTCCATGCAGAAGGACGTGGGCCTCATCTCCGTGCTGGGCGCAGTGGATGCCGTGCGCGCCGCCCAGATCAACGTCGCGGAGACCTACAACTTCACCGCGTACGTGGTGGCCGGGCTGTTGTTCGTGCTGATCAGCTGGCCGATGATCCGGCTCACGGACTGGTACACGGCGAGAGCGCAGAAGCGCGAGCAGATGGGCGGTGTGGTGTGAGCGAGCGGACGACGGCTACCGGGGCAACCCTCGCGGACGACGCATCGGCAGCCTCCGTGCTGAGCATGCGTGGGGTCTACAAGGCGTTCGGCGACAACGTGGTGCTGCGCGGCATCGACCTCGACGTGAACAAGCACCAGGTGGTCGTGCTCATCGGGGCGAGCGGATCCGGCAAGTCGACGCTGCTGAAGACCGCGAACCTCCTGGAGCAGATCGACGACGGCCAGATCTTCCTGCAGGGCGAGGACATCAGCGATCCGCGGGTGGACGTGGACAAGACGCGCTCCCGCATCGGTGTCGTCTTCCAGCAGTTCAACCTGTTCCCGCACCTCACCGTTCTCGACAACGTGACTCTGTCGAACCGCAAGGTGCACAGGATGCCGAAGGACGAGGCGGAGCAGATCGCCGTCGAGCTCCTCGGGCGCATCGGACTCTGCGACAAGCTCAAGGCATATCCGGATCGGCTGTCGGGTGGCCAGCAGCAGCGCGTCGCGATCGTGCGCGCCATCGCCAGCAGTCCCGAGCTGTTGCTCCTGGATGAGATCACCAGCGCCCTCGATCCGCAGCTCGTCGGCGAGGTGCTCGATCTCGTGACCGAGCTGAAGGCATCCGGATCCACGATGGTCATGGCCACGCACGAGATGTCGTTCGCTCGCCGCGCCGCGGACCTCGTCGTGTTCCTCAAGGGCGGCGTGCTGGTGGAGCAGGGTCCGCCGGAGCAGGTGTTCGACGACCCGCGGCATCCGGAGACCCGCGAGTTCCTCGCCCGCGTGCACACGATCGCCTGAAGCTGCTGCCTTCCCCTCCCGAGAGTGCCCGTTCCCCCTCCCAAGAGTGCCCGTTCCCCCTCCCAAGAGTGCCCGTTCCCCCTCCCAAGAGTGCCCGTTTCTCCTCGCGAGAGTGCCCGTTCCCTGGGCGAGAGTGCACTCCCGTCAGCGGGACGTCCAGCCGCCGTCGATCCCGAGAGTCTGTCCCGTGATGAGGGAAGCAGCGGGTGAGGCGAGGAACACCGCCGCGCCCGACACCTCCCGCGGAACCCCGATACGGTGCAGGGCGGCGATGCGCTCGATGGTGTCGGCGCGGAACTTCGGATCCGACAGGGCCGCCTGCGTGCCGTCCGTCTCGATGAAGGTCGGTGCCAATGCATTCACCCGGATCCCGTATCCGCCCCACTCCACCGCATGGCAACGCGTCATGTGCACCACAGCGGCCTTCGCCACGCAATACGCCGACTCGCCGGGAAGGGCGACCAGCCCTGCCTGCGACGCGACGTTGACGATGGAGCCTCCGCCGGCATCCCGCATGTGCCGTGCCGCGTGTTGTGACAGGAAGTACGTGGACTTCGCATTCAGGGCCCAGACGCTGTCGAAATCGTCCTCCGTCACGTCGATCGCCGCGCCCATGATGCCGCCGCCGGCGTTGTTCACCAGGGCGTCCAGCCGGCCGAACTCGTGGACGGTGCGGTCGATCGCCGTCCGAGCGCCTCTCAGGTCGGTCGCGTCGAGGCGCACCGGAAGGGCGCGGCGCCCAAGCAACTCGATTTCGGATGCCAGCCCCGCGTCATCCGCAACGTCGCGCAGTCCGATGGCGACGTCGGCGCCGGCCCTCGCAAACTCGAGCGCGATGGCCCTGCCGAGGCCGCGTCGTGCCCCCGTGACGAGAACCGTGGTGCCGGACAGCTCGAATGGTGACGACGACGATGTGGGCTGCGATGCGGTCATGCCGTCAGGCTAGCGATGGGACACAGGACCGGCGCGTTCGTACCGCGGAAGAAGTCCGCGTCCAACGAGCGGAAGAACACGCACCCTCGACAAGAGGAACAGGCACCCTCGGGAGGGGAAACGGGCACCTTCGACAGGAGGAACACGCACCCTCGAGCGGAAGGACACGCACCCTCGAGCGGAAGGACACGCACGTTCGGCAGGAGGAACAGGCACCCTCGGGAGGGGAACGGGCACCCTCGGGAGGAGGGACGGGCACGTTCGAGCGGAGGAACGGGCACCCTCGACGGGATGGGTTGGGGGCCTCGAGGGAGACGAAAGCACGCGGACGGACTACTTGGAGCTGCCGCCGGAGGAGCTGCTGTCGCCCGCGATCGCCTGCGACGCGGCGAGCGCGTCGGCGAGGTCCTTCTTGAGGCGGGCGTCCTGGGCACCGTAGGTCGCCCAGTCCCCCGCCTTGAGGGCCGCGTCGCGATCAGCGAGCGCCTGCTTCGCATCGTTCAGCGCATTCTGCAGGGTCTGCTGCTCGGTGGAGGTGCCGCCGGAGGTCGATCCGGATCCGGTCCCGCTGCTGTTCCCGCCGCTCGCCTGGTCGGAGCTGCCGCTTCCAGTGCCCGTGTCCGTGCCGGTGTCACCCGCGGGTGCGCCCGAATTGCCGCCGAACAGAACGTCGAGCGCGCCGTCGAGCGTGTCCTCGAACGCGATCTTGTCACCGAACGAGACGAGCACCTTCTGCAGCAGCGGATAGCTGGTGGATCCGCTCGACTGGATGTACACGGGTTCCACATACAGCAGGCCGCCGCCGACGGGCAGCGTCAGCAGGTTGCCGTTGATCACCTTCGTCGAGCCCTGCCGCAACAGGTTGAGTGCAGCCGACACGCTCGTGTCGGAGTCGAAGCTGTTTTGGACAGAGCCCGGCCCCGGAATCGTGTCTTGCGACGGCAATCGCAAGAGTCTCAGCGTGCCGTAATCGGAGGCCTTCTTGCCGGACTTGTCCCCCGCGTTCGAGTCGACCGCGAGGTATCCCTTGAGGATGCTGCGGTTCGACGCACTCGTCGACTGCGGGATGAACGTGGTGTACAGCGAGAACTGCGGATCCGACTGACCAGGCATCTGCATGGTCAGGTAGTACGGCGGTTGCAGGGCATCGGCCTCCGAGCTGTTCGGATCCGTCGGCACCTGCCAGGCATCCGTGCCGGAGAAGAACGCTCCGGGATCCGTCACGTGGTACTGCGCGAGCACGTCGCGCTGCACCTTGAAGAGGTCGGCCGGATAGCGCACGTGGCTCATCAGGGCGCCGCTCATCTGGCTTATCGGCTTCACCGTGTTCGGGAACACCTTCTGCCACGTCTTCAGCACGGGGTCTGAGGCATCCCACGCGTAGAGCGTGACCTTGCCGGTATAGGCATCGACCGTCGCCTTCACCGAGTTGCGGATGTAGTTGACGTTGTCCATGCCGTACGTGTTCGCCGCGGCCGTCTGCGAATCCGAGGTTGCGCTGCTGTAGGAGACCTCCTGCGAGTACGGATACTGGTCGCTCGTCGTGTAGCCGTCGATGATCCACACGATGTGCCCGTTCACGACGGACGGATACGGATCGCTGTCCAGCGTGAGGTACGGCGCGACCTGCTGCACCCGCGAGATCGGATTGCGGTTGTACAGGATCTGGGAGTCGTCGTTGACGGCATCCGAGAGCACGATCTGCTCGTCCTGGAACTTGATCGCGTACGCCAGGCGGGTGAACAGGTTGTCGAGCTTCGGACCGCCGTTGCCGGTGTAGGTGCTGTACGTCGCCTGCTGGCCGCCCGATCCGGCCGGATAGTCGAGCTCGACGGGCTTCGATCCGGACGGGGCGCCCACGATGGAGTACTTGGGCGACTCCTCGCCGAAGTAGACCCGCGGCTGGTACTTGCCGAGAGCGCCGGCTGTCGGGATGCCGGACTCGAAGAAGTCGGGCTCGCCATCCGACTGGCGCTTGTTGCCGTACGCGGCGACCAGGCCGTAGCCGTGCGTGTAGACGAAGGTCTCGTTGTACTTGCCGGAGTTGCCCAGGCCGGACTGACGCAGCTCGCGGACAGCGACGACGCTGTCCTGCTCCTTGCCGTCGATCGTGTACCGGTCGACGTCGAGATCGGTCGCGAACCCGTAGTACTGGCGGAACTGCTGCAGCTGGGCGAAGGCGTCCGACACTACCGACGGATCGAGGATGCGGATGCTCGCGGTCGTCTCCGCGTCGTTGCGCAGTGCTCCCTGCTTGGCATCCGTCTTCGCGTCGTAGGTGCTCGTCTTCACGTTGTCGATGCCGTACGCCTTGCGCGTCGAGTCGATCGACCTCTGGATGTAGCTGGACTCGAGCGTCTTCTCGCTCGGCGCGACGACGAGCTTCTGCACGCCCCACGGGTAGATGACGCCCACGATGATGGCCGACACGATGAGCAGCGCCGTGCCAACCAGCGGATACCGCCAGCGGCCGATGAACGCGGTCAGCACGAACAGCAGCGCGACCAACACGGCGATGCCGGCCAGGATGGCGCGGCCCGGGATGGTGGCTGTCACATCGGTGTAGGCGGCGCCGTTCACGCGCCCGCCGACGGAGGAATCCGTGAGGGACGCGTAGCGATCGAGCCAGATGCTCACCGCCTGCAGCAGCAGGTAGACGGCCGCCAGCACGGCGATCTGCACGCGGGCGGCGCGGGAGATGCGCACCTCGCGTCCGTTCACGCGCACGGATCCGTAGAGGTAGGCGGTGGCGACGGTCGCGAGCAGCGCGATGATGACGACCGCCGACATGAAGGCGACGACACTGCGATACCACGGCAACGCGAACATGTAGAACGACGTGTCGAGGTGGAACTGCGGATCCTTGGTGCCGGAGGGCACCCCGTTCAGCCACAGGGCAGCGGTCTGCCAGCGGCTCGCCGCCGCGGCGCCGGCGAAGAGGCCGAAGACGATCGGGATGCCGTAGGTCGCGAGCCTGCGCAGCGGCTCGACCACCTGCTGGTAGCGGCCCACCCCCGAGTCGAGCTTCGCGTACACCGGACGCAGCCGGTACGCGAGGAACATGCACAGCCAGAGCGGCACGGCCATGGCGAGGAAGCCGATCAGGAACATCGTGGCGCCGGCCCACCACTGCGTGGTCAGCACCTCGAGGTAGCCCGCCTGCTGGAACCACAGCACGTCGGTGTAGAGGCTCGCGAAGATGAAGAACGCGATGACCAGCACCGCCACGATGCCGAGGGTGATCCAAACTGCCGCGCGGCGGCGTCGGCCGGGGTGGCGTACTTCAGCGGATGTCACGAATGATCCTCTTCGGGGGCGTTGCGGACTTCTCGTCGTCCGCTCGGGTCGGGCGTGCCGCGCAGCGCGCCCTGGCTACCCATCCTAGGGTGGCGGGACCGGGCGTCGATCGGACGCCACCTGGGAGAACGCTAGATCCCAGGTTGGAGTATCCCGACCGCCTCACATCGCTGAGGGCCGTGGCGCTACGACGCCGGGCAGGTGCGGAGGCCGGATGTGCTGCCGCCGGTGCGCACGGCATCCAGCACCTTCAGCGAGTCGTCGAGGGTCGTGACCGCATAGACGTGCAGACCGGACGGGATGTGCCCCGTCACCTCGTCGCAGTTCGACGTGGGAGCGAGGAAGACCGTCGCACCCGCTTCCCTGGCCGCGAACATCTTCTGGCGGATGCCGCCGATCGCGCCGATGTTCCCCTCGTTGTCGATCGTGCCTGTGCCGGCGACGCGAGCGCCGCCGTTGAGGGATCCGGGAGTCAGCTTGTCCATGATCCCCAGGGCGAACATCTGCCCGGCGCTCGGTCCGCCGACGTTGTCCAGCTGGATCGTCACCTCGAACGGGAAGTCGTAATCCATCGATGCCCCGATGCCGATCACCACGGCACCGGCCGTCTTCTCCGGGGTGACCTGGACGACCTGCTGCTTCTTGTCACGCTCGATCGTGATCGACGCCGGTGTCCCTGCGCCGTTCTTCTCCAGCTGATCGCGCAGCGACTGCACCCCCTTCACGTCGACGCCGTTGACCTCCAGGATCTCGTCGCCGACCTTGAGGATCCCCTTCGCCGGCCCGTCGGCCACCTGCTGCACGACGACGCGCTGCGGGAAGTCGTAGCCGAGCTCGTTGAGGGCGGCGGCCACGGCATCCTTCTGCGAGTCCGTCATGAGCTGCGCGTTCTCGGCGTTCTGCTGTTGCACGTTCTGGCCCGGCGGATACGCGACGTCGACGGGGACGACCGCCCTCGACGCCGAGAACCACGCCAACAGCACCTCGCCCCAGTTGGGCAGCTGATCGGGGTTGCCGATCTCCGAGACCGTGAGCAGGTCGAGCGAGCCCTTCGTGGGATACGTCTTGTGCCCGCTGACGACGATGAGCGGCTTCTTCTCGTCCGCATTCGTCGGCGCCGTGCCGACCGGGTGGTTGTACCCGAGCGTGTTGAAGACCGGTCCAGGCGCCTGGATCACGTAAGGCGCGGGCGACAGCGCCATGACGAGGAGCAGCACGAAGGCGACGACCACGAGCACGGCGCCGACGCGACGCGACCGTGGGACGCGAGGTTCGACCTCGATCGTGCCACCGGCATCCGCTCCGCCTCCGCTCATGTCATCGCCGTGCGACAGGGAACCCGACGCGGATGCGTCATCGGAGAAAAGCGACACCCTGAAGGCTCCTGTTCGCGACGGGCGGACGGCGGACGAGCCCAGCGTAGGCGATTTCCCACCTACGACCGCTGTACGCCGGGCTAGCGTGGAAGATGCGCCGGCGCGGCGGCCCCTCCGCTCCCCCGACGCCTCACAGACCCACTCCGACGACACCGCGGATCGACGAGAAGAGGCATCGCATGTCCGATGACGACCGGGACGACTCCGACGACGAGCTGCGGGACATGCTGCGCCAGTTCCTCTCCGGCAATGGCGCGTCATTCGATGCCAGCCAGCTCGCGGGAGCTGCAGGACTGCCGGGCGATGCCGCGAGCATCCAGGCGCTGATGGGCCAGCTGCAGAGCGCCCTGCGCTCCCCCACAGACGGCATCAACTGGGACATCGCGCTCGAGCAGGGCACGACGCTCGCCTCGAAGGAGTCCGTCGACACGACGCCCGCCGAGCGAGCCGCCCTCGACCAGGCGTTCAACGTGGCGGCGCTGTGGCTCGACGAGGTGACGAGCATCTCCGAGCTGACGACGACGCCGGTGCTCCTGAGCCGTCGGCAGTGGGTCAAGGACACCATGCCCGTGTGGACGCAGCTCGCCGAGCCCGTCGCGACGAGCATCTCGGATGCCCTCACTCAGGTCATGCAGGAGCAGGCACCCGAGGAGATGCGCGGCATGCTCCAGAACGCGGGGCACGTGGTGCGCGCCGTCGGCGGCACCCTTTTCGCCATCCAGCTCGGACAGGTCGTTGGACAGCTGTCGGCGGAGGTGGTCTCCGGCGGAGACATCGGCATCCCGCTGCTCAAGGACGGCACTGCCGCACTGCTGCCGCAGAACGTCGCCGCGTTCGGCGAGGGGCTCGACATTCCCACCGATCAGGTCGCGATCTACCTCGCCGTGCGCGAGCTGGCGCACGCCAGGCTGTTCCGTCACGCCAAGTGGCTTCGGCTGCAGCTGATCACCGCGATCACGGAGTTCGCCCGTGGAGTGACCATCGACATCGACCGCATGCAGGAGCTCGCGGAGAGCTTCGATCCCTCGAATCCCGAGGAGCTGCGCGAGGCGATGGTGAGCGGCGCGCTCATCCCGCCGAAGACCGAGGCGCAGCAGGCGGCGCTGACCCGGCTCGAGACGCTCCTCGCGCTCATCGAAGGATGGGTCGACGTGGTGACGGCCAAGGCCACCGGCCGGCTGCCGAAGTCGGACGCCGTTGCCGAGACCGTGCGCCGCCGACGCGCGGCGGGTGGCCCTGCCGAGTCCGCGTTCGCGACGCTGGTCGGCCTCGAGCTCCGTCCGCGCCGGCTGCGCGAGGCGGCAGCGATGTGGTCGCAGGTGACGGATGCGGTTGGCGACGACGAACGGGACCGCCTGTGGTCGCACCCCGACCTGCTGCCGACCTCGGAGGACGTGGACGACCCGAGCGCTCTCGTGGCGCGGCTGACGGCATCCGCTGCAGGTCAGGAACCGGAGTTCGACGAACTCGACGAGGCGATCGCGGCCATGCTCAGCGGGGAGGAGTTCGGAGGCTCCCGGGACAGGTCCGACGGAGACGACGGAGACACGCCGGGCGACGCGCACGACGACGGACAGGACGACGAGGGTCCCCGACCCGTCTGACAGCGCCTGGCGACCGGCCAGCAACTCGTGGCGGCCGACCGGTCGGCGGACCCCCGACGGCTGACCGGGCGGGCCTGATCCGTGCTGGACCGCGGCCCGGCCCGTGCTCTTTCGCGCGAGACGCCGGCGCTCAGCGTCCGCTGTGGACAACACCGCCGCGACGTCGGCCGTCGCGAGCATGATGGCGCGCATGATCCGTCGTCTCGATCCCGCGATCCCCCTCGTCTGGCGCGACACGAGCACGCTGCAGCTCGGGGTGGATCGCGTCGTGTGCGTGTTCCATGAGCCGACCCCGTCGACCCAGCGGATGCTCGCCACTCTCGTCACGGGAGCGCCGCGATCAGCCCTCGAGGTGGAGACCGCCTCGTCACGCGAGGTCGACGAGCTGCTCGCCGCCGTCGACGACGCACTGCTTCCCACGTCGGCGTCGTCGGATGCTGTCGTGGCGATCGACGGCGAGGGGCCAACGGCGGAGCGAGTGCACCGGCTGCTGCGCGAGGCCGGTCATCGCGTCGTGACCGCGGATGTCGTGGCCGCCGGTGACGACGGCTCGGGCGGTGAGGTGGCCGCCGCCGTGGTGTTCGGCTCCTACGTGATCCCGCCGTGGCGACACGGACCGTGGCTGCGGCGCGATGTGCCGCACCTGCCTGTGGTGTTCGGCGACGACGGCGCCGAGCTCGGTCCGTTCGTCGACTCCGATGGTCCGTGCCTGCGCTGCGTCTCACTGGCGCGCACGGATGCCGACCCGGCGTGGCCCGCGATCGCGGCCCAGCTGGCGGTGCATCCGCCGGCTCCCGAGCCGTCGCTGCTGGCGGCGCAGGTGGCCGCTCAGGCCGCGCGCTGGGTGGACGACCGCCTACGGACGGGAGATCGTTCGCGGTCTGGCACGAGCATCCGCATCCACCCGGACGGCATCGTCACGACGCTGACGCATGCTCGGCACGCTCTGTGCGGATGCCGAGCTCTTCCAGAAAACGTGACGGCTCTCGGGGCCCGGCAGCGTTCGCGGACCAGCTCAGTGCCAGTCGGTGCCTCGCACGCGTGATGCCCACGTAGAGCAGGCGGCGCTCCTCGTCGACGGCGGTGGGCGTGCGCGCGTATCCGATCGGCACCAGGCCGTCGCCAAGACCGACGATGTGCACGTCGTCCCATTCCAGACCCTTCGCGGCGTGCAGCGTGCAGAGCGTCACGGCGGCGATGGTCGGTTCGTGCTGCGCGGCCTGACGCGCCAGCAGGTCATCCGTGAACTGCCGGAACGTGGTGCCAGGCGGCACGTCGTCGAGAAGACCCATGATCGCGTTGAGCGACTCCCAGCGGTCGCGCACGCTACCGGCCGCCTGCGGTGGTTCCAGCGTCCAGCCGAGGGAGCGCAGCACGTCGCTCACGGACTGGAACAGCGGCTCGTCCGTCACTGCGAGCGACGCCGCCCGCAGCGTCATGATGGCCTGCCGCACCTCGGGCAGGTCGAAGAATCGAGCCCCGCCGCGCACCTGGTACGCGACGCCCGCCGCGTTCAGTGCGGCCTCCAGCGGCACGGCCTGGGCGTTCACGCGGTAGAGCACGGCGAGATCCTGCGGCTTCGCGCCCTGCAGGATGCGCGCGCTAAGCTCCGCAGCGACCGCTGCCGCCTCGTCGGCATCCGTCTTGTAGCCCGCGACCGTCGGCAGAGGATCCGGTGCGACACCGGCCATGCCGCCCGCCGCGCCGGCTGTCCGCGCGCCGCCGGACGGCGTAGCCGCCGTGTCGTCGGCATCCCTCGTGCGCAGGGTGAGCGCACCGGGGCGTCCGCGCATCAGACGGTTGGCCGTCTCGACTATGGGCGCGCTCGAGCGGTAATTGTGCTCGAGGCGCACGACCGCGGCATCCGGATAGCGACGCGGGAAGTCCAGCAGGAAATCGCTGGTGGCGCCGGCGAACGAGTAGATGGTCTGGCTCGCGTCTCCGACGACGCAGAGATCCGACCGGTCGCCGAGCCAGAGGTCGAGGAGGCGCTGCTGCAGCGGCGACACGTCCTGGTACTCGTCCACCACGAAGAAGCGGTACTGCTCCCGCACGTGCATCGCAACGGACGGCTCAGCCTCGATCATGCCGGCGCACGCGAGAAGCACATCCTCGAAGTCGAGCTGGCGGCGCTCATCCTTCAGCGCCTCGTATGCGCGGTGCAGGTCGACCGCCTGCTGCGGCTTCAGCGAGCCGGGCGGCGTGCGCGGTGCGGTTCCCGAGGGGCCGGGGGTGAGCATCCGCTCGTAGTCGTCGATGGCGAGCTCGCTCACCTTGCGCCACTCGATGTCGGCCGCCACGTCGCGCAGCGTGGCCGTGTCGATGCGGAGACGGATGCGCTCGGCCGCCTGCGCGAGCACCCGCCCCTTGCCGTCGAGCACGCCGGGCAGCCCACCGCCGACGACGATCGGCCAGAAGTAGTTCAGCTGGCTCAGCGCCGATGCGTGAAACGTGCGCGCGGCGACGCCGATGGTCCCCAGCTGACGCAGGCGGGTGCGCAGTTCGGATGCGGCACGCGTCGTGAACGTCAGCGCCATGACCCTGTTGGGCGCGTACACCCCGGCGGCGACGCCATACGCGATGCGGTGCGTGATCGCCCGGGTCTTGCCGGTCCCGGCGCCCGCGAGCACACACACCGGTCCGAGCAGCGCTTCGGCGGCGACGCGCTGGGCGTCGTCAAGGCCGTCGAGGAGCGCTGCGGCGGAATCCGTCACGCGGCGTCCGATCTGTCGCCGCTGCTGCCGCTGTCGGCGCTTTCGCCGCTGTCGCCGCCCGCGCCGCGATCGACCGGCGGGCGGTCGAGCGGTCCGCCGTACCAGTCCCGCACGATGGAGTGGGCGATCGACGAACCGCCGGGAAGCAGGATGTCGTCCCGCTCCCGCCAGATGTCCTCGCGGCTGAACCAGCGCAGGGCGAGGATCTCCTCGCCGTCCGGACGCGGATCGGTGTGGCCGGGCACGGCCCTGGCCTCCATGCCGATCATGACGGATGCCGGGAACGGCCACGGCTGCGACCCGAGGTACACCGGGTCTGACACGAGCACACCCGACTCCTCCTCGACCTCGCGTGCGACAGCGGCCTCGAACGATTCGCCCGCCTCGACGAATCCGGCGAGCAGCGACCAGCGGTTGTTCTCCCAGAGGGCGTTGGATCCCAGCAGAAGCCGGTCCTCGTCGTCGAGCACGCGCACGATCACGGCAGGGTCGGTGCGCGGGAAGATCTCGTTGTTGTCCACGAAGCAGCGGCGCATCCATCCGCCGTGCTCGACGACGGTGGGCGTCCCGCAGCGCGGGCAGTGCGTGTGGGAGGCGTGCCAGTTCGCGATGGCGACGGACTCGGTGAAGAGTCCTGCGTCACGGTCGCTGAGGCGCGTGGCCAGTTCACGAAGCCCACGCCAGCGGGACTCGTCTGGCTGCAGTTCGCCGGCCGCGGCATCCGTCAGCACGGCGAGGATGACAGCGGTGCCCGCCGGCTCGTCCTGACCTGCCTCGAGCGTGCGGCCCAGGTAGACACGCGTCAGCGCGGCCGTCACATCGCCGGTGCGGAACAGCGCGAGCCGGGAACCGTCGCTCGCGCCCTCGCCGGAGTCGACGGAGTCGACGGGGTCGACCGTCAGCGTGCGGCCGTTCCAGAGCGGCAGGATGCGCGTGCCCTCGTCGGCCGTGAGCTCGTCGAAGAGCGACTCCCTGGTGCGGTTGACGCCGTCGCGATCAACGGCGGACCTGGACAGCGGAAGGGAACCGAGCGGACGGGTCATGGACGGATTCCTCACGATCGACTCGGGTGGGGCGCCCAGACGGGCGCTCGGACGCGGGGCTCGAGCGCAGGCGTCCGTCGCGCCTCTTCGGACCGGATGCCCGACCGGGCTGGCCGCGAACGCGTGGCGCAGGGCCTCGACTTCGAGGGGCCAGCCTAACCTTGACGGTATGGCCAGATCCCACCTCACTCTAGCCGCGCTGGCCACGTCGGCCGTGCCCGACCTGGACATCGCCGGCACACGGAGCTACAGCTATGACCTGCACGGCGATTTCGAATCAGCGCTGCTCACGAGCCGCGACGGAACGGAGCTGATCATCCGTGTTCCGGCGTCTCAGGATGCCGAGACGGAGCAGAGCGCCGACCTGATCGCACTGCAGGCGCTGACTCCGGGCGTGCGCGCCAGGCTGCCGTTCGACGTGCCCGACTACGTCGGCCAGACGCCCGTCGGCGGCACCAGGGCCGTGCTCTACACATTCCTGCCCGGCGACAAGGTCGCCCTGGAGAACGTGCAGCCGGGAGACGGTCTCGCGGCATCCATCGGCCGCGCGATCGCGGCGATCCACTCGCTGCCGACGTCCTTCGCCACCGGAGCGGGGCTGCCTGCCCTCAGCGCGTCCGACTGCCTGGCCGCCACGAAGACGCTCATCGCGTCCGCCAGCGGCACCGGCCTCGTCCCCGCCGCTCTCGCGAAGCGCTGGAAGGAGGCCGTCGACGACGACGACCTGTGGCGGTTCCAGCCCACCGTCATCAACGGCGCGCTCACGATCGACTCGTTCATCGTGCGTGAGGAATCCGTCGTGGGCGTCCTCGGCTGGTCGGCGCTGCGCGTCGGCGATCCGGCCCGCGACCTGCACTGGCTGCTTGGCATGAACGCGGATGCCGCGGAGAGCGCCATCGAGGCGTACTCGGTCGCGCGCGGGGCGGCATCCGATCCGAACCTGCTGTTCCGGGCGACCCTGTATGCCGAGCTGGAGCTCGCGCGCTGGCTGATGCACGGACGTGAGCTGCACGATCAGGTGATCGTGGACGACGCGGTCTCGATGCTCGACAGCCTGGTGGAGCGTGTGCACGACGACGATGTGGATCCGCTCGCGCCGCGCACCGGACCGATCATGGCCGTCGACGACGTCGAGGCGCTGCTCGACGCCACACCGGTGGATCGGGATCCGGACGACGCCTCGCGTGGGCTTCCCCCCGTGGCCGAGGAGCGCCCGCCGTCGAACGACGAGTTCGACGACCGCGACGACGACTGAGGCCCATCGCCCGCTGAGCGTGCACCACTGTCGAGCGTGCACCGCTGTCGAGCGTGCACCGCTGTCGAGCGTGCACCGCTGGTTCACGCAGCGGCGAAACCGCTTCCGTCGGCGCGGGTGCTCGATCGCCAGAGCCGGAGCAGCTCGTCCTCGTCGACGAGCTCGGTCGGACGGACGATCAGGTCGTCCGACACGTAGAAGAACGCGGCGTCGACGAGCTCCGGATCGATGCCGCGCCAGCGGGAGAACGCCAGCCGGTAGAGCGCCAGCTGAAGCTGCTTGCTGGCGAGGTCGTCGGCATCCTTCGGCGGCTTGCCGGTCTTCCAGTCGACGATCTCGTAGCGGCCGTCGCGCTCGAAGACCGCGTCGATCTTGCAGATGACCAGGTGCCCGTCGAACGGCAGGTGGATCTCACGCTCGACCTCGACGGGCTGCCGGTCGGCCCATGGCGAGCGTTCGAACGTGCGCTGGAGCGCCAGAAGACGTTCACGTTCCACGCGGTCCGCGTCGGATACCGCCCCACCGGGCGACCCTCCGACAATCGAGTCGGCCTCCGACGATGCGATGTCGGACTGCGCCTCGTCCGAGTGCACCCAGCCGGACTGCACCTCACCGAACGGCGCCTCGCCAGACGGCGCCGCGTCGAGATATCCGCTGCCGAGTCCACCGAAAAGGTCGTCGTCGAGCTCGGTGTCGAACGCATCGATCACCTCCGTGCCGCCGCCGATACCGGCGCGGCGCTCCACCCAGGCGTGGAACAGGGTGCCGAGGCGAGTGGCCCGATACGGACGCTCCGGCATGGGGCGCCGGAGCTCCTCGGCGACCTCGGTCGGGGCATCCACATAGTCCTTGAAGCGGGACGCGGGGACTCGGGTGGGCACGGCGACGTCGGAGGAGGCGCGCAGCATCCGCTCCCGCTCGGCGAGGAGCAGCTCGACGTCGCGCCCCCAGCGTCCCAGAGCGCTGCTCGTCAGTACGCCGTCTCCGTCCGAGGCGCGTGACGCCGTCGCATCACGCACGAGTTCGGCCGCTCGCTCCACGCGGACCCGCCTGCCGCCCAGCGGATCGAACGGCCATGTGATGGGCTCGTCGCCGTCGCCGAGCGGGTTCTCGTCGTAGGTCGTGGCAGCCGGAAGCTGAGCAACGATGCCGGCGTCGGCCAGCTCGGTGAGGTAGCGGCTGGGACGCCGCGGCTTCCTCTGCGTCGACCAGAAGGATCCGGTCAGCAGCAGACGATGCCTGGCTCGCGTGACGGCGACGTAGGCGAGCCGACGCTCCTCGCGCTCGTAATGCTCGCCGACCTCCGCCTTGAACGCCTCTCGCGCGCTTTTGACCTCTTTGCGCGTCGTCGCCGTGCGCCAGGCGAACGACGGGAGCTCGTCGGCGTCGCCCCGGAACTCCCACGGGAGTCGTCCGAAACCGAGCCACGCGTTCTTCCCCTCGTTCGGCGACGACGGGAGCTCTTCCTCGACCACGCGCGGCACGACGACGTGGTCCCATTCCAGGCCCTTCGATCCGTGGATCGTGAGGAGCTGCACGCAGCCCGGCTCCGGCTTCTCCGGCCTCGGCGCCAGCGAGTCGCGACGTTCCGCCTCACGCAGCCAGCCGAGGAATCCGGGCAGACCCGACGATTCGCTCACCGACAGGTAGTCGCCGAGCGCGTCGAAGAAGGCGTCCATCGCGCCGCGTCCGCCGCGCGTCTCGTTGGCGGCGATCTCGATGTCGAGGCCGAGCTCGTGCTCCACGAGCGTGACGAAGTCGAGCAGGTCGAGGCCACTGCGGGCGCGAAGGCGCGCGAACAGACGGCCGGCGTCGCGCATCCGCTTCAGACCCTCGTCGGAGATGCCGACCAGCATGCGGTGTTCGTCTGGCGCATGGACGAGTGCATCAAGCGCATCGACGATGGATGCCTGTTCACTGTCGATCACGCTCGCCCTGATCGCCGCGCGCACGTCCGCGTCGAGCCGTTGCTGCCGGTAGTCGTGCTCGCTCAGCCACTTCGCCGCATCGCGCAGACCGCGCAGATCGCGCACGCCGATGCGCCATCGGGATCCGGCGAGCAGCCGCACCAGCTCGGATCCCGCCGTCGGATCGTCGACCACCCGCAGCGCGCAGACGAGATCCGCGATCTCGGGCTCGGCGAGCAGGCCACCGACGCCGAGCACATGGTACGGAACGCCGTGCGCGCGCAGTGCCGAGGTGAACTCGGCCTGGGTGGAACGGGACCGGAACAGCATCGCCGCGCTCGGCACGGCGGGTCGCCCCTGCGCGTCGAGCGTCACGCGTCCGTCGGCGCCGCGCACCGGCTCGGCCAGACGATCGTGCAACCAGCGGGCGACGGCATCCGCTTCGTCGGGCAGCGTCTCGGTGAAGAGCGACTCGACCGGGCTGCCGGTCGCCGCGGGTGACGGCTCCAGTTCGGCGACCGCCACCCTGGAGCGGGCGGTGAGAGGCACGACGATCCGGTTGGCGGCATCGAGGATGCGCGTTCCGTTGCGCCAGCTCGTGCTCAGACCGTATCGCTGCACGGACGCCTGCTCACCGAACGCCGTTGCGAACTGGTCGAGGTTCGCGGCGCTGGCACCGCGCCATCCGTAGATGGACTGGTGGGGATCGCCGACCGCCATCACCCCGCGCCCGGCGAACAGCGCGGACAGCAGCCTGGTCTGCACGACCGACGTGTCCTGGTACTCGTCGAGCAGCACAACCGAGTGACGCTCGCGGATGCCGTCGGCCACCTGTGCCGACCGCTGCACGATCTGCAGCGCGAACGCGACCTGGTCGGAATACTCGACGAGTCCGCGCCGCAGCTTCTCCTCGTCGAACGCCCGCGCGAGATCGACGAGCAACGGGAGTTTGCCGACCGCTCTCGCCGGCTTGACCACATCGTCGACATAGGCGCCGCTGCCGCCGTTCGGAAGCTCCTCGAGCGCCGCGAACCTGCCGGCCATCTCGGCGACCGCGGCCGGATCCGCCGTGTTCTCGCCGAGCGCGTGCGCGATCTCGAGCACGGCCCGAGTGACCTGGTCGACCGTCTCGTCCAGTTCGAGCAGCCGGGGATCGTCGGAGCCGATGACGACGTCCCGCGCAAGCTGCCAGGCGGATGCCTCCCCCAGCACCGCGCCGTCTCCCTCACGCCCCAGCAGGAGGGCATTGTCACGATAGATGGTGTTCGCGAACGCGTTGTACGTGGAGACCTGCGGCGGATCGAACTCGTCCGGCTCCTCGATGAGCCCGGCTGCCGCGAGCCGGGACACCCGATCCCGGATGCGATCGCGCAACTCCCCCGCCGCCTTGCGCGTGAAGGTGAGGCCGAGGATCCGGCCGGGTTCCACCAGTCGGTTGGCAAGCAGCCAGAGCACGCGGAACGCCATGGTCTCGGTCTTGCCGCTGCCCGCCCCCGCCACGACGAGCGCCGGTGCGAGCGGCGACTCGATCACGGCGCGCTGCTGCGCGGTGGGACGGTGGGTGCCCAGCGCGTCGGCGATCACATCCGCACTCACGACCGGATGGCGCGCTGCCGGCACGCCCGCAGCGGCTCTGGCCACGACGGATCCGACCGCGGTATGCCCGTTCACGACACTGTCAGTCACTGCACACCGCCTTCACCCGGTGCAGCCGACGCACGGCGACCCCGCTCGTGTAGTCGTCCAGTTCGGCTTTCCCTTCGAATTCCGCGACCGCGATCGCGCGGGCGGCCTGACGGATGCGCTCCCGGAAGCTCTCGAGCCCCTCCTCGTCGAGCGCAGCCTGCGCGCCCTCGCGGTAGAGCTTGCCGCGCACGCCGTCCTTGACGAACAGCAGCTTCGCGCCGGCCGAGCGGTGCGGCGCATGCGGAGCGCACAGCTCGTCGAGCTGCCCCGATGCGTATGCCAGCTGATACACGCCCAGCTGCGGCATCGTCGCCAGCTTCGCGGCACTCGTCTCCGGCTTGCCGGTCTTGAGGTCGACGATGGTGATGCCTCCCGACGGATCCGCCTCGACGCGGTCGATCTTGCCGTGCACCTGCGCGCGGCCGACGTCCAGCCGGAATCCGGTCTCCGCTGCGACGACACGCGTGCCGGCGCGATCCGCGTCCGCGAGATACTCGGACACGCCCTGCACCAGGCGCCGCACGGCGCGCTTCTCGCGTGCCGCGATCCACGGCGCCTCGAACACAAGCTCGCTCCAGCGAGAGTCGACGGCCGCGAACAGTGCATCGACCGCGGGATCCGTCGCTGTCTCCATCGCCCAGTGCACGATGGTGCCGATCCCCATCGAGGTGCTCGTCGTGGATCCCGCGATGTCGTCGAGGAACCAGTCGAGCGGCGAGTCCTCGATCGCCTCGATCTTCGACGGGGAGATCGGCACGATCTCCTCCTCGTCGAAGAGCGGATCCACGCTCGTCGGCTCGGCAAGACCGTGCCACTGTGCGGGATCCGCGCCGGGAACGCCGACGACGACGAGCTCGGCGAGCGCCGCCGCAGCCTCGGACCGCGCAGCCTCCTTCGTGTCGTCTCTGGTGAGCTCGCGGCGGAGGCGACCCGTCAGCCCGCGCAGGGTGAGCGCGGGGGCCGAGACGTCCACGGTCGGCGTGCCCTGCGGCGCGAGACCGAACAGCACGCTCGGCGACTGATCCTCATCCGACACGGCGGCGAGCACCACCTGTCTGCTGGCGCGCGACACCGCGACGACGAACATGCGCAGCTCGTCGGCCGCGACCTGCCTGCGGGCGTCGATCACGGCATCCGCTTCGCTCGGATCGGAGGCGAGCGCAGCCCGCACGAGCGCATCCGTGTTCAGCAGCGTGCCGCGCACACGCAGGTCGGGCCACACCCCCTCTTGCAGCCCACCGACGACGACCACCTCGAATTCCTGGCCGACGACGCCCGCCGGCGTGGCGACCAGCACCGACTCGGCGACTCGGGTCGGAGACAGCGTGTCCTCAGGCACGTCGGCGTCGAGCATGCGGGAGAGGAACACCGCGGGCGGCGAATCCGGTTCGCGTTCGCCGAACCGTTTCGCGGCCGTGAACAGCGCGACGACGCCGTCGAGGTCGCGGTTCGCCTCGGATGCCGCCACCCCCGTTCCCGACGCAGCCTGCCGCCACTTCGCGCCCACCCCTGTGCGCTCCCACACCGTCCAGAGCAGCTCTTCGATCCCGCCCCCTGTAGCGGATGCCGCCCGCACCGCACCCAGCGTGCGCGCCAGCCGGTCCGCTTCCCGCGCGATCCGATGGTCAATGGTCGCCAGTCGCCCTGGAGTTGCGATCGCCTCCACGAGCAAGGCGTCCGCGGCTCGCGTGCCGCCCGCCGCGACTTCTTCCGTGCGAAGCGCAACGCGCAGCCTGCGCAGCGCGAGGCGGTCGAGGCCGCCGAACGGGCCGAGCAGGAGTTCCGTCGCCGTCTCGACATCGAGCGGAGCGCGCCCGATGCCGCAGTCCACGATCGCGAGAAGCGCACGAGCCGCCGGATCGTCGCGCAGAGCCGTCGCGGCACTCGTCGTGCGCACCGGTACCTCGGCCACCGACAGTGCTCGCGCCGCCCCGTCGATCAGCGCGCCGGAGCGCACCACGACGGCGAGACGGGACCACGGGATCCCGTCGATCAGGTGGCGCTCGCGCAGCGTCCTGGCGACGGCGGACCACTCGCGTGCCGTGGTCGGCGCCTCGATCAGCACGAGAGGGGCGAGCGTGTCGTCACCCGCGCGGGCGGGCAGCGCCCCGCGCTGTCCGACGACGCCGGCTGTGCCGACCTTCTCGGTGATCTTGCGCGTGAGCTCGCGGAGCGCGGAAGGTTGTCGATGGGCGATCCGCAGCACGTGCTGAGGCACCGCGGCTCCGAAGCGGGCCACGACGTCGGCCGAGCCGCCGCGGAAGACGCTGGTGGAGGCATCCGGGTCGCCGAAGGCCACAACGGCCACCCCGCGGGACCGCAGAGCCGTCAGCAGCGCGAAGCCGAGCTCGGTGGCCTCCTGCAGGTCGTCGACGGCGACGACTCGCAGCCGCGAGACGGCATCGCTCACCTCGCCGCGTTCGAGTGCGGCGACAGCGAACCGCACGAGTTCGGCCGAGTCGAGCTGGTCGGCCCTCGCCGAGGAGATGGATCCCAGGTAATCGTCGATGAAGTCGGCGGCGGCAGCCCACTCATCGTGTCCGTGCCGACGAGCCAGCGCACGCATGCGCGCCGGTGTGATCTCGTGCTCGGTGGCGCGCATCATGAGCTCGCGCAGCTCGGTGCGGAACGATCGCAGCCCACGTACCGCCTCGCCGAGCGGCTCCGGCCATTCCGGGCCGACGCCGTCGTCGAGGTGCCCGGCCAGAAGTGCCGCGACATCGGCGTCCTGCTCGGCACCGGTCAGCAGCGTCGGCGGCTCGGATCCGGCGCGGATCGCCGCCTGCGCGACGATGTCGAACGCGAGCGACGACACCGTGCGGGCCAGCGGTCCGTTCACCGCCTCATCGATCCGCAGCCCGAGCCTGTCGCGCAGCCGGGACGCACTGGAGCGGTCGAATGTGAGAGCGAGCACCGACTCCGGCGCGAATCCGAGACGCTGCACGCGGTCGGCGAGCAGCTCGACGAGTGTCGTCGTCTTTCCCGTGCCGGGCGCGCCCACCACCAGAGCGGATGCCGTCGCCTCCAGCGCGAGGACCCCGCGTTGCGAGGCGTCGAGTTCGGGTTTCGGCTGCGTCACGCGGAACACCTTATGGGCAGCCGCCGACATCGCTCGGACGCCTCGCGACGCCCCGGCGACTCCCCAGCCGTACCTGTGTCGTCGTCGACGCGTACCGCGTTTCTGCCGTCAGTGAACTGTCCGGATGCGTCCGTGCCGCTGCCGTAGTGTGACTGACGGATGCCGCACCCGACGCCGCCACTGAGCGGAAGTCGGCGCATCCGCAGCACCGAACAGGCCCGTCACACCGGAAGGCACCCCGTGGAAATTCGTATCGGCATCGTCAACGCCCCCCGTGAGCTGACCTTCGAGTCGACGCAGTCGGCATCCGAGATCGAGAGCGCCGTGAGCGCCGCGCTGTCCGGCGACTCCGCCACCCTCGAGCTCCGCGACGAGCACGGCAGCCTGTTCATCGTTCCCACCGCCGGGATCGCCTACGTTCAGATCGGAAGCGAGGAATCGCGTCGCGTCGGCTTCGTCGCGTAGCCTGAGCCGACGGGCGGTGCGTGTCGGCACGGTCCGGCAGCCCTCGATCCCGTGATCAGGGCGACGCATCACGATCCATCGGCAAGAAGGTCACGGCAATGGAGCTTCTCTTCATCACGCTGGGCGGCGCCATCATCGGCTTGATCGCCCGGTACGTCCTCCCCTACCGTCATTCGCACGGCAGCGTGCTCATCCCGGGCCTTGGCGCCATCTCGGCGGCCGTGTTGTGGGTGGCTCTCACCTGGGCCGGCATGAAGTGGAACGGCGGATGGATCTGGTGGATCACCCTGGTCGGCACCGCCGTCATCGCGGTCGGCGTCGACCTGCTGCTCGGAACGCTGCGCACCCGCGGTGACGAGCGTCGTCTGCATCAGCTGACCCGCACCGGCATCCCCACGACCGGCGCGTGAGCGACCAGCAGCCCGGCTCGCTGCTGCCGGCCGAGGGCATCCCGAACCTGCGCGACGTCGGCGGATACACGACCGTCGACGGGCGCACCGTGCGCCGTGGGCTCGTGTACCGCTCGACGGCACTCGACCACGCGACGGATGCCGACGTTCAGCTCCTGGCGGACCACGGCATCCGTTCGGTCATCGATTTGCGCACGGCTGCCGAGCGAGAGGCGCGACCGGATCGACTGCCAGCGGGAGTCGAGACCCTCGACCTCGACGTCTTCGCGGATTCCCCTGGAGCCACACCGGCCCGCATCGCCAAGCTGTCGTCGGAGCCGGAGAAGGCGACGAGGCTGCTGGCGCGCGCCGACGTGGACGCGGTGTTCGCCCAGGCGTACCGCGGACCCGTCTCACTCCCGAGCGCGCTCGAGGCGTACCGGGAGCTCTTCCTCACCTTGTCCCGATCTGACGCGCTTCCCGCTCTGTACCACTGCACGACGGGCAAAGACAGAACGGGCTGGGCGACCGCAGCACTGCTGCTCCTGCTGGGCGTGCCCGAGCAGACCGTCGTCGACGACTACGTGCTCAGCAACGACTACCTGCTGGCGAGCCTGAAGCCGGTGCTCGACGCGTTCGCGGCACGCGGCGGCGACCCGGAGAAGCTCAAGCCCGTGCTGGGCGTCAAGGCGCAGTACCTGCTCACGGCGTTCGAGGAGCTGCGAGAGAAGTACGGCACGATCGAGCGCTACTTCGCGGATGGGCTCGGCCTGGATGGCGACGCGCAACAGCGGCTGAAGGACGTCTTCCTGGAGTGATCGGGCGCCTCGATCGGGAGGTCGGCTCGAATGCTCCTGCCGCTCCCGGATCCCGAGGCCAGGGTCGTCAGGCGGTGAGACCGAGGGCATCCATCCGGCGGGTGTGTGCACCGATGATCTCGCTGAACACGGGGTCGATGCGCTCCTCGTCCGAACGCTCATTGCCCGACAGCCGCAGCGCGGACCGCGCGACGAGCAGGGTGTCGCCCACCAGCATCCGCCCCCACATCGCCAGACGCGAGCCGAGAGTGGCGTCCGCCTCGATCTCCTGGATCAGGATGCCGGCGATCTGCTCCGTACCCGTCTGTGCACCGAGCAGGCTGGCAGCGCGGGGGCCGACATCACCTGGGATCCCCTGCGCCAGACGGATGAAGAAGTCGCTGAGCAGCCCGTCCGTCACGTAGACGCCGAGCAGGGTCTCCTGCCAGTCGCGTCCGATCGTCACTGCCTGGAAGCCGTCGATGGCCTGGGCGAACGGTGCCATCACCTCATCGGGCGCCGCGTCGTGCCGCCGGATCTCGGCGAGCACCGCCTGATGCTTGCTCAAAGCGGCGCCGGCGGCGAGCGCGATCGTCTCCTTGCTCGCCAGCGACGGCACCTCCTGCACGACCCGGCTCAGCGTCTCGAACGCCTGCAGCTGCAGGTATGCCACCTGGCCCAGATAGGGCAGGAGGTCGGGTGCGATCTCGTGGAGGTCGACGCGCAGCCCCGTCGCCTGCTCGCGTCGCGGCTTGAGCTTCGGAGCGTCGACCGGCGCCGCACGGCGAGAGAACCAGGATGCCACCCGGCAATTCTCGCCCATCTCACCCGCCTCGCACGAATCTCCCCCCGGCGGGGGAGGTCGCCCCGATGCCGAATCGCGAATCTGGAGACAGGTCGGACGGAGCCGAACCCGCGCGGCACCCCGCCGACGAGAGGCAGAGGAGAAGCCATGACACTCGACACACCGACAATCGTTCACAGCAACACGCGGCGCCTGTCAGCGGGAACGCGCGTCCCACTCGCCGTCGCTCTCGTGCTGTCCGCCGTGAGCGCGGCGCTGGCGACGCTCTGGCTCCTCGTACCCGCCACGAACGTGTACGCACACCTCGAGGACACCTGGCTGGCACCGCTCACCGGTCCGGCGGTCTGCGCCGGCATCGAATTAGGGCTCGGGCTCACCGGCGTTGTCGCCGCGATCGTCGCCCTCGTTCGCCCGCGGACTCGTGCGTTCGTCGTCGTGGCGGCTGCCGTGCAGGTCGCCGGATACGGCATCGCACTCCAGGGGATGGGGACGCTCGCGCTGTCCGGCTATCTGCTCGCGATGGCGATGCCGGTCGTGGCGGCCGTCATCCTCGTTCAGGTCCTGCGCCGTTATCCGGTGCTGAGGTGGGCGGTCGGCGTGCCTGTCATCCTGGTGCTCGCCGCCGTCGTCATCCTCGAACACGACGCGATCGGCACGCTCGCGGTGGACCTCGGCACGGCGCTGGCGGCGCAGGCGGACCGGCTGGGCGCCATCCTGTTCAAACTCGTCACCGGATTCGCGTGGGCGTGGACCGCCGTCGCCGCACTGCGCACGACTCCCGAGCTCGCTGTCGTCACGGCGTGGGTCACGCGCCACCGCACCGTGTTCACGGTGGTCGCAGCGTGCTGCGCTCTGCCGTACGCACTGTTCCGTCTCACCTGGCTGACCCCCTGGCCGATGCTCGGAATGTGCGACATCGACATGTCCACCCGCATCTGGGGTCTCATGCTCTCCAGTGGAGCCTGGCTCGCGTTCGTGCTCACGATCGGGCTCCTCCGGCCGTGGAGCGAACGCTTCCCGCGCTGGGTGCCAGGTCTCGCCGGGCGGCCGGTGCCGGTGGGATTCGTCGCCGGTTTCGGTGGCGTCGTCGCCGCGATCATGACGTTCTCGGCCGTCCCGCTGCTGTTGATCCGTCCGCCGCAGGGTCCGCTGACCACGCTCGAGATGCAGCTGGCTTTCCCGTGCTGGATCTGGGGTCCCGCTCTTGCCATCGCCGTCTGGGGCTACGTCGGCCACCGGCGGGCGGGGCTGGCCGCCGAGCACGCGACGACAGGGGCATCCGCAAAGATGGAGTCATGAGAGCGGATGCCGCCGCCCGCCCTACCGCGCACGCGCTCGCCTTCCTGCGCCGTTCGGCCTGGCTCATGCTCGGCGCAGCGATCGGAGTGGCCGTCTCCATCGCCGCGTTCTCGATCGCGACGATCCTGGCGCGGGGCGTCGCGATCCCGCTCGGGATCGTGCTCGCGGTGCTCGGCACGGCCGCCCTCGGTCTCGTTCCCGGAGCTCGAGAGCTCGAGGTGACGGCCGCGCGCAGCATGCTCGCCGTGGAGTCCGAGCTCATCGTGCCGCGGCATCCGCTGGCAGCGCACCGGCTGCAGAACGTCGTGTGGGTCTTCGCACACGTGCTGGCGGGCACCGTGGCTGCAGCGCTGCTGTTCGGCGTGCTTCCGTGGCTGCTCGCCGGTGTGATCGCGGTTGCGATCGGCGGCGCGCCCGCCGCCGGGCTGCCGTCGCCGGCGACCGGTGCGTGGACGGCGACCGCCGTCATCGGTGCGATCGTGATCGCTCTCGCCTGCATCCCGGCGTTCTGGGCGATCGGCGTCGTCCTCGCGGCGCTCGCGCCTCGGGGGCTCGGTCCGACGGCGGGCGACCGCCTGGCGATCGCCGAGGCGAAGCTGAGCAGGGAGGCCGAGCACGTCAGGCTCGCACGGGAGCTGCACGACGGCATCGGCCATGCGCTCACGATCGTCTCGGTGCAGGCCGCGGGCGGCAGGCGCGCACTGGCGACCGATCCTTCGGCAGCGGATGCCGCGCTCGGCTCCATCGAGACGACCGCCCGTACCGCGCTCGAAGAGCTGGACCACCTGCTCGGAGTTCTGCGCGATGCATCCGAGGACACGAGCGGACACGACGGCAGCGACAGGATCTCCGCTGCAGTGTCCGATCCGAGAACGGCCGACGCCGCGTTGGCCGAGCTGATCGCCCGGCATCGGGATGCCGGGCTCGAAGTCCGTGCACGAATCGTCCTTCCGCCAGAGCTCGCCCCGCTCGTGGACACGACCGTCGTGCGGGTGGTGGGAGAGGCCCTGACGAACGCCCAGCGGTACGCCGCCCCCGGACCAGTCGACGTCGTCATCGAGACCGTCTCCGCCCAGCCGAGCACCCAGCCCGCCTCACCCCACGCGGTCTCGCAGGCCGTCTCGATCATCGTGGCCAGCCGGCTGGATCCTCGGCGGTCCGCACGTCGCACCGGTGGGCGCGGTCTCGAGGGCATCGCCGAGCGCACCGCACTGTTCGGTGGGACGGCGAGCGCCGGGCCGGAGGGGGATCGTTGGCTCGTGCGCGCGAGCATCCCCGTGGAGACCGCACGATGACCACGACGGAGGTCGCACGATGACTCAGGTGGATGCGCGGGTGGCGGCCGCGCGGCGCATCCGCGTGCTGCTCGCGGACGACGAGCCATTGGTGCGCGGCGGCATGCGCCTCATCATGGAGTCCGAGTCCGATCTGGACGTCGTCGGCGAGGCAGGCGACGGAGCAGAGGCCGTCGCGGCGGTGCGCGACCTGCGCCCCGACGTCGTGTGCATGGACGTGCGGATGCCCGCGATCGACGGCATCCGCGCCACGGAGCTCGTGCTGGAACTCCCCGATCCGCCGAAGGTTCTCGTCGTCACGACGTTCGAGCACGACGACCACGTGGTCGACGCGCTCGCGGCGGGCGCATCCGGATTCCTGCTCAAGCGGGCCAGCGCGGATGAGCTGGTGCCGGCTGTCCGCACCGTCGCCCGCGGCGACAGCCTGCTGTTCCCCGGCGCGGTGCGCCGCCTGCTGCGGCCGCGCACGGCCGCGCCGACCGCCTCGGTCCGCCTCACACCCAGGGAGACCGACGTGCTCGGGCTCGTCGCGGAGGGGATGTCCAACGCCGAGATCGCCGCGCACCTCACGATCGGCGTCGAGACCGTGCGCACCCACGTGGCGTCGCTCCTGGCGAAGCTGCACGCCCGCGACCGGACGCAGGCCGTCGTCGTCGCGTATCGCACTGGCATCCTCAGCCCGTGACTCTTCACCCGGTGATCGCGCTTCGCGCTCAACCGACTCAATCGGGACCGTCCCGAAGCTCGCTTCCGCGACGGTCCCTCAATCGCCGGTAGACTGGTCTGGCCGTCGGCGCAGGATCGACGGCGCTGCGCCCTTGAAAAGACGTGATCAGACATGCGGGCGCGGACAGCAGGATCGGCCTCGATCCGCATCATCCTTTTCGATAGGCAGTAGACACAACGTGACGTTTTCCGATCTGAACATCGATGCCGACATGGTGGAAGCGCTTGCTTCCAAGGGCATCACGCAACCGTTCCCCATCCAGCAGCAGACCATCCCGCTCGCACTGAGCGGCCAGGACATCATCGGCCAAGCCAAGACCGGCACGGGCAAGACGTTCGGCTTCGGTCTTCCGCTCATCCAGCGCCTCGGACCGAACCCCGCACCCGGAGTGCAGGCACTCGTCGTCGCACCGACCCGAGAGCTCGCCATCCAGGTGGCGGAGGACCTCGAGCTGGCCACCTCCGGTCGTCCGACCACGATCGTCTCGATCTACGGCGGCAAGGCGTACGACGGCCAGATCGAGCAGCTCAAGGCCGGCGCACAGATCGTCGTCGGCACGCCCGGTCGCCTCCTCGACCTGGCGGGCCAGCACATCCTCGACCTGTCGCACGTGAGCGAGATGGTGCTCGACGAGGCCGACAGGATGCTCGACCTCGGCTTCCTGCCCGACGTGGAGCGCCTGTTCTCGCTGACCTCTGCCACCCGTCACACGATGCTCTTCTCGGCGACGATGCCCGGCCCGATCGTGGCGCTCGCCCGCCGCTTCATGACGCGTCCGATCCACATCCGCGCATCGGATCCCGACGAGGGCCTCACGCAGGCCAACATCAAGCACCTCATTTACCGGGCGCACGCGCTCGACAAGGACGAGGTGATCGCGCGCATCCTGCAGTCGGAGGGCCGAGGCAAGACCGTCATCTTCACGCGCACCAAGCGTGCTGCGGCGAAGCTGGTGGAGGAGCTCAGCGACCGCGGGTTCAACGCCGCGGCCGTCCACGGCGACCTCAGCCAGGAGCAGCGTGAGCGGGCGATGAACGCCTTCCGTGCCGGCAAGCGCGACGTGCTCATCGCGACGGATGTCGCGGCCCGCGGCATCGATGTCATCGACGTCACGCATGTGATCAACCACACTATCCCCGAGGACGAGAAGGCCTACCTGCACCGCGTGGGCCGCACCGGACGTGCGGGCAGGGAGGGCACGGCCGTCACGTTCGTCGACTGGGACGACCTGCACAAGTGGGCGCTGATCAACCGCGCCCTCGAGTTCGGCCAGCCGGAACCGGTCGAGACCTACTCGTCGTCGCCGCATCTCTACAGCGACCTCGACATTCCCGAGGGCGCCAAGGGCCGCCTCAAGCCGACGCCGGCCCCGAAACAGTCTGCCGCCGGTCGCGAGCCACAGAGAGCGGCCTCGGTCGTCGCAGAGGGAACGAGTTCGGCTGGCACGCGTCGTCGGCGCCGACGCACGAGTGGCAGCGATCGCGTCGGCTCGACGTTCGCAGCGGATGCCACGGAATCCGCTGAGGAGACGGCTCCGGCGAGTGCACCTTCAGGTGGTGCCAAGGCCGGCACCGACACGGCGGAAGGCGTCGGCACCCACGACGGCAGCGGCAAGGAGCACCACGACGGCAGGCCGGCGCCGAGCCGTCGCCGTCGCCGGCGTCGCCCCTCGGGCGGCGGAGCCGCCCCCGCGGCGCAGTAGCGGGCGCCCGCGGCGCCCTGGCACTCGTGCGAGCACGAATTCAGGCGATACGCGGCGGATCCACGCGTGCGAGCCAAGGACTCGGGCTGCCTCGCTGGTCGGAAAGGAGCTCACTCCCACTCGCCATTCGCGCAGTGCTGGCAATGGCCATGGAGCGGAGTGTCGCGGACCCGCCCACGGTCGCGACAAAGAGGTCGACGGCCTCTCTGCAGTCTCCTACGCGCTCCGCGCCAGGTACGCCGACTCGTCGAGGATGCGCCGCAGTGCCTCCGGCGACGTCGTGTTCTCCCCCAGCCGGTTCGGCTTGCCCGCACCGTGGTAGTCGCTGGATCCGGTGAGGACCAGCCCGTTCTGCTCCGCGAGCTCGCGAAGCGCGACCTTGCCGTCGTCGGTGTTCTCGCGATGGTCGAGCTCGAGGCCCGCGAGACCGGAGTCGATCAGGCGGTGGAGGTAGACATCCTGGATGATGCCGTCGCGTCCTCGCGTCGCCGGATGCGCCAGCACCGGCACCCCACCCGCCCCGCGAATGAGCCGCACGCCGTCGAGCGGCGTCGGAGCGTACAGCGGCTCGTAGTATCCGCCGCGCGGATGCAGCAGCGTGGCGAACGCCGCCGACCGGTCGGGCACGACGCCGCGCGCGACGAGCGCATCAGCGATGTGCGGGCGTCCGACGGTGGCGCCGGGCGCCGTGTGCGCGACGACGTCGTCCCAGGTGACGTCGTAGTCCGCTCCGAGGCGCGCGACCATCGACTCCGCGCGCGTGCGCCGTCCCTCGCGGATGCGCTCCAGCTCGGCCGTCAGCGGCTCGTCCGTCGGGTCGAACAGGTAGGCGAGCATGTGCACGCTCTTCCAGCCGTACCTGGTGGAGAGCTCCATGCCCGGGATCAGGGTGATGCCGACCTCGGATGCCGCCTCCGCGGCATCCGCCCATCCCGCCGTCGAATCGTGGTCGGTGAGGGCGACGGTGCCGAGGCCGGCTCCCGCTGCGGCACGCACGAGCTCGGCTGGCGACTCCGTGCCGTCGGACACGCTCGAATGCGTGTGCAGATCGATCGGAGCGCGATAATCGCGGAGATCGGCGGCCATCCGTCCATCGTATTGCGACCGTGCGACGCGGCGGTGCTCAGAGCTCCCGCTGCTCGCGTGTGCGTGACGAATCAACGCAGGCTTCCGTCTTCAGGCACCTGGCGTCTTCGGCCGCATATCGCACTCCGTTTCGTTCTGCTCCTGAACACGGCACGCACTGTTGGGTAGCGACCCCGCAAGCCCTCAGCCGGACGAGAGACAATGGAGGCATGGCCGATACTGCAACGTCCCAGTCCTCAGCTGCGCCCTCATCGCCCGCGTCCAGCGAGACGAATGCAGCCAAGCCCCGCGCGACTGAGAACCGGTCGACGACTCCTGCGTCGTCCGCGTTCGCCGAGTACATCGGATCCGGATGGGCGGACCGCGACGACGAGGTTCCCGCACCTCGCCCCGCCGTGGTCTCGGCTGCCGCACATCGCGCTGCGATCTCGCAGCGGCATCCTGGCGAGCGTCTCATCGTCCCGGCCGGACGCCTCAAGCAGCGCTCGAACGACACGGACTACCCGTTCCGCGCCCACTCGGGCTTCACGCAGCTGACCGGATGGGGATCGGACTCAGAGCCCGGCAGCGTGCTCGTCCTGGAGCCCACAGCCACGGGTCACGACGCCACCCTGTACTTCCGGGAGCGCGCAGGCCGCGACTCGGACGAGTTCTACGCGAACCCGGAGATCGGCGAATTCTGGATCGGCCCGCGCCCCTCGCTCTCCCAGGTCGCAGGCGACCTTGCGCTGCCGACGCGACACATCGCCGAGCTGCAGGAGGTGCTCGACGCCGTCGACGAGTCCACGCTCATCGTTCGCGAAGCGGATGACGTGCTCACCGCCCAGCTCGACGCCCTTCGTCTCGTGCAGTTGGACGACCACGACGCCGACGCCTCGGCAGAGAGCGCGGATGCCGCGCTCGCCCGCGACCTGTCCGAGCTGCGCCTCACGAAGAACGAGTGGGAGGTCGCCGAGCTTCGCGCCGCCATCGCCGCCACTGCGAAGGGATTCGACGACATCGCGCGCGAGCTTCCCCGCATCGGCGAGCACGTGCGTGGCGAGCGGATCATCGAGGGTGTCTTCAACGCCCGCGCCCGTCTCGACGGCAACGCGGTCGGATACGACACGATCGCCGCATCCGGACCTCACGCATGCATCCTGCACTGGACGCGCAACAACGGACCCGTCGTCCCCGGCGACCTGGTGCTCATCGACGCGGGTGTCGAGGTGGACAGTCTGTTCACCGCGGACATCACACGCACGCTGCCGGTGAACGGCACGTTCTCCGAGACGCAGCGCCTCGTGTACGAAGCCGTGCGGGAGGCAGCGGATGCCGCCTTCGCGATCGTGCGGCCGGGCATCCGGTTCCGCGAGGTGCACGCAACGGCCATGGAGGTCATCGCCCGGCACGTCGCCGAGTGGGGCATGCTTCCCGTGAGCGCGGAGGAGGCTCTGCAGGCTGACCAGCAGCAGCACCGCCGCTACATGGTGCACGGCACGAGCCATCACCTGGGACTGGACGTGCACGACTGCGCCCAGGCGCGTCGGGAGTTCTACATCGACGGCGTCGTCGAGGCGGGCATGACGTTCACGATCGAGCCCGGCCTGTACTTCCAGCCGGACGACTTGACGGTGCCCGAGGAGTTCCGCGGCATCGGCGTGCGCATCGAGGACGACATCCTCGTCACCGCCGACGGAGCGGAGAACCTCTCGATCGACATCCCGCGCACCGCCGACGATGTCGAGGCCTGGCTCGCCCGCTCCCGCCCCTGAGCCTCACGCCCGCCGCCGGTTCAGTCCTGGGCTGCCGCAGCCGATCCGGCGCGCCGCAGGCGGTGTCACGCCGTGCGCGCCGGGGAGCGAAACCTGCCCCCCGCACCGATGTCGCTGGTTTCGACAGGCTCCAGCAGCGGGATGGGTGTGCGGACCCATCAGTCGCGCCGTTCGCTCTCCGACCCGCCGTCGACCCGCTCTCCGAAGCGCGGCGGCTCCGCCGCCGTGCGCTCCCCGTAGCGAGGCGGCTCGTCGTGCCGTGGCGCCTGTCCGCCCGCCGACTCCCCCGTCTCCGAGTCGCCGCCGGGGTTGCCGATTTCCGGGCGGCCCGACGACTGAGTGCCGGTCGGCGCCGCAGGCGGATCCGACGGATGCTCCGGCGGCGGTGCGAACGGCGCCCCGCCTGCAGGCGGCACGAACGCCGATCCGGGCTGCGTGCCCACCAGGTTGCGTGCGCGGTTGGCCAGCTCGGGATCCACGATGATCGAGTAGCTCGTGGCCAGCACCTGTGTCATCGAGGTGTAGTCGCGCCGCCTGCGGGTGATCGCGTACGACACGAGTCCGAACAGGATGCCGAATCCCGCACCCAGCAGCAGCGCCGCCAGCAGCACGCCGAAGTTGGTCGCCGGACTGAAGATGAGCAGCAGCAGGCCGAAGAAGATGCCGAGCCACACTCCGGATGCGGCTCCCGCCGCCGCGACGCGACCCCAGGAGAGCTTTCCGGTCACCCGTTCCACGGTCTTCAGATCGCTGCCGACTATGGAGACCTGGGCAACCGGGAAATCCCCCTTGACCAGCACTTCCACTGCGGATTGCGCCTCCGGATAGGTCTCGAAGGTCGCCACCACCTCGCCCCGAGGAAGAGTGGGGAACACTTGACGCGAACGGCCGCCGACCGGGCCCTGGCTGGTCATGCGCCCCATTGTCCCATGCGCCAACGATGCCGCCTTCAGGAACGCTCGCCTTGGGAAGTGGCGCATCAGCGATCCCACCGTCGGTAACCCTCGGGCCAGTCGCCCGGTCTTCCCCAGCCCCCACACCCTAAGGTTTAACCGTGAGTGCAGCACGCGTGTTCGTGGCCCGATTGGCGGGGTGCACCGTATTCGACCCCTCGGGCGACCGCGTCGGCAAGGTGCGCGACGTGCTTGTGGTGTATCGCAAGAGCGATCCGCCGCGCGTCGTCGGCCTCGTGGTGGAGATCCCGGGCAAGCGCAGAGTGTTCGTCTCCATCGGACGCGTCACCAGCATCGGCGCCGGCCAGATCATCACGACCGGTCTCATCAACGTGCGTCGGTTCGAGCAGCGCGGAGGCGAGGTGCGCGTCATCGCGGAGATCCTCGGCCGCACCGTGGACTTCAGAGACGGCTCCGGCTCTGCAACCATCGAAGACGTCGCCGTCGAGCAGACACGACCGGGCGACTGGGGCATCTCGCAGCTCTTCGTGCGACGCCCGAAGACCAGCCCCTCACCGTTCGCGAAGGGTGCCACCGCCTTCGTCACCTGGAACGAAGTGCGCGAACGTGCGGCCAAGGGTCAGGCGCAGTCGGCGGAGCAGCTCATCGCCACCTACTCCGACCTCAAGCCCGCCGACCTCGCGAACACCCTGCTGGATCTCCCCGAGCAACGACGGCTCGAAGTGGCTGGAGAGCTGCCGGATGACCGGCTCGCCGACGTTCTCGAGGAGATGCCGGAGAGCGAGCAGGTCGAGATCATCACGGGACTCGACGACGACCGCGCCGCCGACGTTCTGGACCAGATGCAACCGGATGACGCAGCCGACCTGATCGCCCAGCTTCCTGTCGACCGCGGCGAGCACCTCCTCGAGCTGATGGAGCCGGAAGAGGCCGACGACGTGCGGATGCTGCTCAGCTACGCCCCCGACACCGCCGGCGGGCTCATGACCACCGAGCCCGTCATCCTCTCCGCGGATGCCACTGTCGCCGAGGGCCTCGCGCTCATCAGGCGTTCCGAGCTGGCTCCGGCGCTCGGCGCTGCGGTGTGCGTCACGCTGCCCCCGTACGAACCGCCGACCGGACGCTTCCTCGGCATGGTGCACTTCCAGCGGATGCTGCGATACCCGCCGCACGAGCGGCTCGGCACCATCATCGATCAGACGCTCGAACCGGTCACCGCGAACACGTCGGCGGCCGAGGTGTCGCGCATCCTGGCCAGCTACAACCTGGTGTCGGTCCCCGTGGTGGACGACAACTACCGGCTCGTCGGGGTGGTGACCATTGACGACATCCTCGACTACCTGCTGCCAGACGACTGGCGAAGTCACGACGAGAACGACGACGTGTTCGACGACACGCACGGGCACGATACGAACGCCCGGCCGACGGGAAAGAGGGTGAGCAATGGCACGAGCTGACAGGGCCGTCACGCGGCTGGATGCTCCGAAGGGCCTTCGTACCCCCGTGCTCCGTCTCGGCGGCAGCGGGCGGGACAGGTTCGGCCGCTTCTCCGAAGCGTTCGCTCGCGGCATGGGCACGTCCGGATTCCTGATCGGCATGACCGTCTTCGTGACGATCTGGCTCATCTGGAACATCGCCATGCCCAGGCCGTTGCAATTCGATCCGGCCGCCACGAACTTCACGCTGCTGACGCTCATCCTGTCGCTGCAGGCGTCGTACGCGGCGCCCCTCATCCTGCTCGCGCAGAACAGACAGGACGACCGCGACCGCGTGCAGATCGAGCAGGACAGGGTGCGCGCCGAGCGCAACCTGGCCGACACCGAGTATCTGGCGCGCGAGGTCGTCGCCCTGCGCCTTGCAGTGAAGGACATGGCGTCGAAGGACTTCATCCGGGCGGAGCTGCGGTCGCTGCTCGAGGAGTTGGAGCGCGACCGCACCGAACGAGACGACGCCGCGCAGAACGGGCTCGAGAATGACTGAGGCCGTTGAGGCCATCCGCTCGCGACTGGCGCGAGTGATCGATCCGGAGATCCGGCGGCCGATCACCGACCTGGGCATGGTGGGCGGCATCGCGGTGGACGACGCGGGACGCGCATCCGTCTCCATCAAGCTGACGATCGTCGGATGCCCCGCAGCAGACACCATCGAACGCGACGTGCGCGAGGCGGTCGCCTCCGCCCCCGGCGTGACGTCCCTCGATCTGGATGTCTCCGTCATGTCGCCGGCGGAGCGCTCAGCGCTCACCGAACGGCTGCGGGGTTCCCGCGCGCGGACCAACCCGTTCACCGCCGATTCGCTGACACGCGTCTATGCGGTGACGAGCGGCAAGGGCGGTGTCGGCAAGTCCACCCTCACCGCGAATCTCGCGGTGGCTCTCGCGCAGCGCGGGCTTCGCGTCGGACTCGTCGACGCCGATGTCTACGGCTTCTCGATCCCGGGCATCCTGGGACTCGTGCACGACGGCGTCACTCAGCAGCCGACGCGCGTCGACAGCATGATCCTGCCCCCCATCGCCTACGACGTGAAAACGATCTCGATCGGCATGTTCCTCGATCCGTCGCGCGGTCAGAACGCCTCGACCGCTGTGGCCTGGCGCGGACCCATGCTGCACCGCACGATCTCGCAGTTCCTCACCGACGTGTACTTCGGCGACCTCGACGTGCTGCTGCTGGATCTGCCGCCCGGGACCGGCGATGTCGCCATCTCCGTCGGGCAGCTGCTCCCCGGCGCCGACGTGCTCGTCGTCACGACACCCCAGCCTGCCGCGGCCGACGTGGCAGTGCGCAGCGGCGTCGTCGCACGGCAGACCGGTCAACGCGTCTTCGGTGTCATCGAGAACATGGCGGGCCTCCCCCAGCCCGACGGCAGCGTGCTCGAGCTGTTCGGCTCGGGCGGCGGTGCCGAGGTAGCCGCCCGTCTGTCGGAGGGAGCGGATGCGCCGGTTCCGCTGCTGGCATCCGTTCCGCTCAGCGTCGCTCTGCGGTCGGGTGGGGACAGCGGCGAGCCGATCGTCGTGTCGGATCCGGAGGATCCCGCCGCCGTCGCCATCCGCTCCGTCGCCGACCTCATCGCGTCGAGACCTCGCGGCCTCGTCGGCCGCTCCCTCAACCCCAGCCTGGTCTGACCGCCCACGCCTGCCGTGGCGGGCAGCGTCAGCGCGGCTCGACCACCCGCGCCAGGAGTTCGGTGAGGAGTCGCTCCGTCAGCTCATGAGGCAGCGCCTCGATCAGGGCGAGGAACGGCGCCATGCTGTCCGGAAGGGCGCCGTTCTCTCCGCCGAGCAGCCCGAGGCCCGACAACAACGCGGCGGCCGTCTCGGAATCGAGCTGGGCGGCATCCGATGGCAGGCCAGCGCTCGGCAGGGCGGCGAGCACCTGCTCCGGCGACACGGCCAGGACGCCGCGCACGGCATCCGCGGCGGCCACCAGCACCGGATCGAGTTCGCTGAGCCTGCTCTCCGTCACGGGCGTCACGGTCAGGTGCGTGGTGTGCGGCAGCCGAACGCCGTCGGTCTGCAGAAGTCCAGGCTGCTGCTGCAGCACCCATCCGGATGCCCGCACCGCGTCGGCCCAATGATGCGGGTCCACGCGTCGCTCCGGCGGCACGGACTCGTCGACCGCCACCGCCAGCAGCGGTCCCACCGGCTCGCCCACCACGCGGAGACCCTCGATCTGCTCGATCACGTTCCGGAGCACCCAGGTGGCGTGGATGCACTGGGTCGCGAGTCCGGCGAATCCGTCGGCACCGAGCCTCTGGATGATGGCCCATGCTGCGGCGAGCGCACCGGCCGACTTGGATCCGAGCAGCGTCGGATTCACCACCGGATACCCCGGCCACTGCGTCGTCGCGAAGTACTGGGCGCGGTGACGGTCTCGCCCGCGGTGCAGCAGCACGCTGACACCTTTCGGCGCGTAGCCATACTTGTGCAGGTCGGCGGACAGGCTCGTCACCCCGGGAACGGACAGGTTCCACGGAGGCAGCGACGCCCCGTCGTCGTCCACCCAGAACGGCAGGATCCAGCCGCCGATGCAGGCGTCCACATGGCACGAGATGCCCGCATCCCGACAGGCTGCGGCCACCTCGACGATGGGGTCGAGCGCCGCGAACGGATACGACGGAGCCGAGACGACCACGAGCGCGACATCCGCTCCGAGACGTTCCACGATGGCCGATGCGTCCACTGTGCCGGTCGCCGGAGAGACGGGCACGCCGTCGAACTCGACGTCGAACAGCTTCGCCGCCTTGCGAAACGCGGCGTGCGCGGTGACCGGCGCTACCAATCGAGGAGTTCCCACCCCTCCCGCCGCCCGCCACAGGTCTCGCGCGGTCTTCACCGCGAGGAGGCACGACTCCGTTCCTCCCGAGGTCACGGATCCGACGACCTCGTCGTCTCCGCCCAGCAGGTCGCGTGCGAAGCCGACCACGTCGCGCTCGAGCACGGCGACGGAGGTGAACGTCGTGGGATCCAGTCCGTTCACCGCCTGCATCTGAAGGGCGGCGGCAGCGGCGAGCTCGTCGAGGTCCGCGCGTCCGGAGTCGTACACGTACGACAGCACGCGTCCGCCGTGCGTCGGCGCATCCGCGGCCCGCAGCTCGCGCAGCCGGGCGAGGATCTCCTCGCTCCCCGTGCTCCGCGGGTCTGCGGATCCCCCACCTTCAGCCGGCATCGACGTCCTCCTTCCGCAGCCGGTAGCGCACGAGCGGCACCAGGCTGATCGCGACGAGCACGGCGGGCACCACGCTGAAGCTCAGCACGATGCCCGAGACGGCCAGAGGCGACTGCGTCACCGTCTGAGTGCCGGTGCTCGCCAGGTATCCGGTGGCGGCGAGCACGATCGACAGCACCGTCGCTCCGAGCGCCATGCCCGTGGTCTCGCCTGCCGTCCACATGCCGCCGAAGATTCCCGCACGACCAGGCCCGTTGCTGCGCGCGTCGTGCGAGATCACATCGGGCAGCATCGCCATCGGCAACGCCTGCATGCCGGCATAGCCGATGCCGCACAACGCGACGGGCAGGTAGACCCAGGGGCCGGGCATCCAGAGCAGCAACAGCATCGACGCTGCGGCGAGACCGAACAGGATGCTCGCCAACAGGAATCCGCGCTCCTTGCCCATCCGCCGGGCGAGCACGCCCCACACCGGCGTCACCAGCAGCGCCGGTGCGATCAGGGCGACGAAGAGGAAGGTCACGGCATCCGTGGAATGCAGCACGTGCTTGGCCACGTAGTTCGCGGCGGCGAGCATCTCGCCCGTCGCGACGGCCTGCAGCAGGAACGCGAGCAGCAGCGCCCGGAACGGCTGGCTGTCGCGCAGCGCCTTGATGCCCACCGCGTAGTGCCGGACCAACGAGACCCGCGCGGGTTCGGGCATGCCGGTCACTCCGGTGGGTGCGACGAACGACGACACGAGCATGCCCGCGCCGATGACGACGCCGGCAGCGACGGCCATCAGCAGGTAGCCGAGGTACGGATCCTGCGGAAAGGCGTCGCGCAGCGCGGGGCCTCCCGCTCCGAACAGCAGGATCGCCAGCGTCAGCACCACGACGCGCCACGTGAGGAGCCGGGTGCGCTGGTCATAGTCGGAGGCGAGCTCGGCGGGCAACGCGATGTACGGCACCTGGAAGAGACTGAACGCCGTCGCCGTGAGCAGGAACGCGACGAACACCCAGACGCCTGCTGCGAGCGGGGCCGTTCCCGCCGGAACCGCGAACGTGACGATGAAGAACAGCGGGAGGCCGACGGCACCCAGCACCATGAGGCGCCTACGGGATCCATGAGCGGCCAGACCGCGGTCGCTGAAGCCACCGATCAGCGGATCGAGGATGACGTCCCACACCTTCGCCGCCGTCACCAGGATGCCAGCAGCGAGCGCCGCGACGCCGAGCGTGTCCGTGAGGTAGAAGACCAGCACCAGACCGGGGAGGGTGGCGAACCCGCCGGTGCCGAGCGATCCGATGGCGTAGCGCACGACGGTGGGCCGGGAGAGCGCCGTTCGCGTCGGCGCCGATCGCTGCGTTGCGGTCATCCCGGAATCCTAACCGGGATCGTGCGGGTGGCCAGCCCGCCCTCGGCCGTCGGCCATCGAGACTCGACGCTGGCGGTGAGACCGGGCGCACCGCACCAGGTTTCGCCGCGGACGTCGCGTCTCGACGCGCGAGTACCGCGTTCAGCGGCGGGAGCCGACGGTCGGAACCTGGCGGGTCTACGTGGCTTCGGAGTCGTACGGCGGAAGCGCGCCGTCGTCGAGGCGAGGAGTCTTGGCCGGACGGCTCAGCGTGGGTGCCGGCTCATCGTCGAGCAGGGCATCACGGATGATCCGTCGCGGGTCGTACTGCCGGGGGTCGAGCTTGCGCCAGTCGACGTCGTCGAACTCCGGACCCAGCTCCTCGCGCATCTTCTCGGTGGCGTTGTTCGCCATGTTCCGCAGATTGCGCGCCCATTGACCGAGCTGAGCCGCGTACTTCGGCAACCGATTGGGGCCGACGAGGAAGACGGCGATCACCGCGATGATCACCAGCTTCTCAGCGGTCAAACCGAACATTCGTACAGAGTAACCCGTGCAGCAGGGTGCTGGCTGCGCGCTGACCATGTCGTTACGCAGGAGATGCGCAACTCTCGCGAACGGCGGCCCACCACACCGGATCCGCGGGCCGATTCGCTGGGAACGCCGACGAGAGCCGGGCCTTCTCCGGGCGGGCCGTATTGTTGACGACGGGAAGGAACGTCAGTGTCTCAACACGATCAGAGCTGGAAGTTCGCCACCGACATCGTCTCGGAGTCCCCGGCCATCCAAGCGGCGAGGGCGCAGTCCCTCGAACTGGGGATCGAGCCTGTCTCCCCTGCCATCGGTGCGCAGGCGGCGGTGATCGCAGCGGCATCCAGGGCCACGAGCATCCTCGAGGTCGGCACCGGCGTCGGCGTCTCAGGTCTCTGGCTGCTTCGCGGCGGCGCGGATGCCACGCTCACCTCGATCGACACCGAGCCCGACCATCTGCACAGCGCACGCGCGAACTTCACCGACGGTGGGGTGTCGCCGTCCAGGGTCCGACTCATCACCGGCCGTGCGCGTGACGTGCTTCCGCGCATGAACGAGAACGCGTACGACGTGGTGTTCGTCGATGCGGATCCAGGAGGCGTCATCGAATACACCGAGCACGCGCTGCGTCTGGCCCGTCCCGGCGGGACAGTGCTCGTGGCCCACGCCCTCTGGAAGGGCCGGGTGGCCGATCCTGCTCAGCGTGATGAGATCACGACCGGATTCCGCACGCTCGTCACCGAGATCGCCGGCTCCCCCGCCGTGGTCAGCGCGCTGAGCACCGTCGGCGACGGTCTGCTGCAGATCACGAAGCTCGGCGACTGAAGCCGTCGCGCCCCGTCCCGCTGGTTGAGCCTGTCGAAACCAGCACCCTCGGTCTGATGTCGACAACCCCAACCAGCGGTAGGCACGCTCACCCGGCGGAAGCCGAGGTCCGACCGGCTGTACAACGCGAACGAGAGCGGATGCCGTCTGGCATCCGCTCTCGTTCGTGTGGTGCTTGATCTGTGGTGCTGGTGGGGCGTCAGCTGCCGGTGATGACCGCGCCGAGCACGTCGTGAAGCTCTTGAGCCTCGGCGTCATTGACCGAGACGACGAGCCGGCCTCCACCTTCGAGGGGAACGCGCACGATGATGAGGCGCCCCTCCTTTACAGCCTCCATGGGTCCGTCTCCGGTTCTCGGCTTCATGGCCGCCATGTAGCTCCCCTTTCATGGATGTCTCTCTATTATCCGACATGTTCTGTACCCCGGGAAATCGTTCCCGGATGACGGCTGCACGGATCCGAGGTTCGCCGGTCACGGCGGCGACCAGTCGGCGCCGTCGACGCCCCAGCACACCAGGAGCCAGATCCACTGCAGCACCAGGAACACCACGACGAGTCCGATGCGATACGCGCGGCTCTTGGGCTGCGCCAGCGCACCCAGCAGCGGCGCCAGCGGCGCCAGCAGCCGGAAGGTGCTGGACTGCGGGAAGAACACCGCGAGCAGGTAGAGGATGTACGCCACGCACCAGAACCGGAGGTCGACTCCGAGCCTGCGCACCGACGGCGAGAACATCCACAGCCCCGTGAGCGCGACGAGCGCGACGAGCGCGATGTAGCCGAGCCACGGCGAGATGCCCAGGAAGACCGCGAACCACCACTGCGCCCCCTGGACCCAGGGGGCGAACGGCACGAGGTGGACGTGGCCGATGTAGTCGGCGCGCCAGGAGAGCTCGGTGGCCGTGTAGGCATCCGGAACGCCGGTGACCCAGCCGGCGATGGCAGGCCATGCGAGACCTGCCAGACCCGCGACGACGGTCACCGTGACGGATGCCACGGCCTCGCGCATCGGGAATCCGTCGCGTTTCCGCACCCACCACCGGTAGACCACGTGCAGGCCCATGGCGAGGGCGAACGCGAGGCCGCTGGGGCGGGTGAACGCCATCACGATGACGGGCGCGAGCATCCACCAGTACTTCCGCCGCACCAGCAGATACAGCGAGAGCAGAAGCAAGAAGATGTACATCGACTCGGCGTAGGCCAGCTGGAAGAGCGGCGTCGTCGGCGCGACGCAGAACAGCACGGTGGCGAAGAGACTCGTTGAGCCCGGCAGCTTCAGCGCCATCAGCCGGTAGAAGACGAGCGCGGCGCCGAGCCCGAATCCGAACGACACCAGCACGGCCGCCGGCGACCACGGCAGGAACGTGACGGTCACCACGAACCGCACGAGGAACGGATACGCGGGCAGGAACGCCCACGCGTTCTGCTGCACCGTGCCGTCGGTGCCTATCGGCAGGTTCGTCGGATAGCCCGCCTCGGCGACGATGTCGTACCAGCGGCCGTCCCAGATGGACGCGTAGTCGAAGTATCCCGGATGCGCGCCCGTCCACGGATTGGGACCCTGCACGCTCGCGAGCACCAGGAGCATCACGGTGGTGATGATGCGTGCCGCGAGGTACACGACGATGACCTTGGCCCACCATGGGGTGAGCCGGTAGCGAAGCCGAAGCCTAACGGGCAGCCGCGAGCGGGACGCTCGTTGCGCGGATGCCGTGCGTTCTGCTGTCACGTCGATGGGTTCTGTCGCCGGGCCTGCTGGTCGGTTCTCTCGCCGGTCGCTCAGCGCGCCGTGAGCCAGCGCCGCAGGCCATCGTGACAGGCCACGATCTCCGAGAGCGCCACTCGCTCGTCATCCGCATGCGCCTTGAGCGCATCGCCTGGACCGTAGTTGACGGCAGGGATACCCAGCGCGGCGAAGCGCGCGACATCCGTCCATCCGTACTTCGGTTTCGGTGCGGCGCCGACGGCGGCGAGGAACTCCTCGGCGAACGGCGTGTCCAGGCCGGGACGCGCTCCCTCGGCGAGATCGACGACGGTCACGGCATCGTCGCCGAAGAGCTCGCGAAGGTGGACGACCGCCTCCTCGCCCGAACGACTCGGAGCGAACCGATAGTTCACGTGCACCACGCACTCGTCGGGGATGACGTTGGTCGCCACTCCTCCGCGGATCAGCACCGCGTTCAGAGCCTCCCGATACAGGAGCCCGTCGACCTCGACCTCGCGCGGCCGGTAGTCCGCAAGCGTCTGCAGGATCGGCGCAGCCTTGTGGATGGCATTCTCGCCCACCCAGGGGCGCGCCGCGTGCGCCCTGCGCCCCGTAGTGCGCACGTCGACGCGCAGCGTGCCGTTGCAGCCGCCCTCCACATCGGCGCCGCTCGGCTCACCGAGGATCGCGAAGTCGGCCTCGAGCAGGTCGGGGCGCTGCCCTGCGAGGTGTCCGAGTCCGTTCAGGTCGGAGGAGACCTCCTCGTTGTCATACCAGAGCCACGTGATGTCGTAGCGCGGCTCGACGAGTTCCGCAGCCAGCGCCAGTTGGACGGCCACGCCCGACTTCATGTCGACGGTTCCGCGGCCCCACAGGTAATCGACGCCGTCCAGCGTCTCGAATCGGGTCGGCAGATTGTCGTTCACGGGCACCGTGTCGATGTGTCCGGCGATGGCGACGCGCTTGTCGCGTCCGAGGTCGGTGCGGGCGACGACGTTGTTGCCGATGCGGGTCACCTCGAGGTGCGGCAGGGCGCGCACGGCCTGCTCGATGGCATCCGCCAACAGCTGCTCGTTGCCGGAAACCGACTCCATGTCGCAGATGGCACGCGTGAGTTCGACCGGGCCGGCCGTGAGGTCCAGAGTCACCCCACTAATCTAGAGGCATGCCCGCCGCCGAACCCGACGCCGTCCTGCCCGCCGACGCTGGAGAGGGCGGTTCGCCCGCCGTCACGCATGCCTGGGGTTATGGCCTGGTCACGGTTGCCGGCGACGGGACCGTCCTCGACACGTGGTACCCGAAACCGCAGCTCGGGCGCCTCCCTGAGGGTCGCGAACCGTGGCTCGTCCCCGCTGCACTCGAGGCGCAGACCGGAGCCGATGCCCGCCGTAACGTGCGCCTCGACGCACGCGCCGTCGAGATCGAGCTGCAGTCGCCCGTGCAGAACACGCCGGACGCGTACCTGCGCCTCCACCTGCTCTCGCATCTCCTGGTCGCACCGAACACGATCAATCTCGACGGGATCTTCGCGCACCTGCCGATCGTCGCCTGGACGAACGCCGGCCCGATGCATCCCGCTGACTACGAGCGGCTGCGGCCCGCGCTGCAGCGGGCGGGCATCCAGGCGACGGGCATCGACAAGTTCCCGCGCCTGCTCGACTACGTCGTGCCAGAGCGCGTACGGATCGCGGACGCCTCACGCGTGCGTCTCGGCGCCCACCTGGCCCCCGGCACCACCGTGATGCACGAGGGATTCGTCAACTACAACGCCGGCACGCTCGGCTCCGGCATGGTGGAGGGCCGCATCTCGCAGGGCGTCGTGGTCGGCGACGGATCCGACATCGGCGGCGGCGCCTCGATCATGGGCACCCTGTCCGGCGGCGGAAAACAGCGCGTCGCGATCGGCGAGCACTCACTGCTGGGCGCGAACAGCGGCGTCGGCATCTCGATCGGCGACGACTGCATCGTGGAAGCGGGCCTCTATGTGATGCCAGGCACCAAGGTCGTGCTCGTGGGTTCCGCGCCGGACGCCTCGGGCGCTCAGCAGACGATCAAGGCCCTCGAACTGTCGGGGGTGCCGAACCTTCTCTTCCGCCGCAACTCGCTCAGCGGCGCCGTCGAGGTTCTGCAGCGCGGCGGGCAGGGCATCGAGCTGAACGCCATCCTGCACGCGTAGGCCGGAAGGGACGCCGGCGACCGCGCGAGCCCGGCGACTCCATGGTCAGGTCAGCCGAGCGAGCAGTCTGAGGAACTCGCGTCTCTGGGCGTCCGTGAGGGGGGCGAGCACCGCATCCTGGATGCCGTCGAGGACTCCGTCGAGCACGTTCAGTCTCTCGACGCCCTCGCGAGTGATCGCGACGATCTTCCGGGTCTTCCTCGCCGGGTCGACGCGCCTCGTCACGAGTGATCGGGCTTCGAGATCGGCCAGCGCGGCCGTGACATCACTGCGGTCGATCCCGGTGTCGCGTCCGAGGTCCGCCTGGCTGGCAGGCCCCCATTGGTCGAGTGCTGCGAGGAGTCTGTAGTGGTATCCGCGCAGGCCACCGCCGCCGGCAGCGAATCCCTCGTTCAGCAGAGCCGATGATCGCGCGAACGCCCCGCTGATGAGCCAGGTGGGGCGGTTCTTGACGCGGTCCGGTATCCGGCCTGATGGATCGTGACGAGCTGGCATGTCGCCAGCATAACCATTGTGGGGGCGGCCAACATTTGCTATGTTGGTGGTGCCAACGTTGGCACGCTCAACGACATTCCTTCATCCGCATCCGTCATGATCCAGGAGACCTCATGCCCGCATCGCTCCCCCGTGTGCTCGTCATCGGCCGCAGCCCGACAGTGTTGACCGCCACCGTCGAGATCCTCCGTCGCAAGGGCTATCCCGCGGACGCGACCAACCGTTTCGATCGTGCGCTGGATGACTACGAGCCGGCACAGCTCGACCTCGTGGTGTTCGGCGGCATGGTCCCCGCCGACGCGAAGGGCCATCTCCGCGACCAGCTCGGCCGACGGAATCCGAACGTCTCGTTGGTACAGGGACTCGTCGGCATCCCCGGCGTCATCGCTGCGCAGGTGGAGGCGACCGCCCATCCGGAGTTCGAACAGCGCGCTCGTGTCCGGTACGACGCCTCCGAGCGGTCCCTTCACCTCTCCCTGGACGGGCGCGCCGGGGTCATCGTCGAGGCGTTCTGGATGACGTCGTGGACGCCACCGGAGCCGACCAGCACCTCCGCGATGATCCTCGACGCCGAGCTCTCGGGCGGCGAGCATGACATTCCACTTCCTCCGGCGGTTCCGGACGAAGCGTCGTTCGCAACCGTCCGCGTCGAAGACGGCGTGCGAGTCCTCACCATCGGCGCGCTCCCGGCGGCGATCGGTCGCATGGCGCCGAGGTCGATGGGCGACCAGCGGCTCCCGGCGGTCACTGCGGTCACGACCCATGACGGTCGGGTGGGATGACGGACTCGCGGCACGGCAGCACGAACGCCTGCGACAGCGGGCCCATGTCCGCACCGACCTGCGCCCGGCTGCCATTACGATGATCGCGGGGGCCGACACGAAGGAGTGACGTGGGCACGGATGCAGCGCGCCTTTCTCGAAGGCACCCGTTCTGGCGGTTCCTCGGCATCCTGCTCGCCATCGTCGTCACGCTCGCCGTGATCCTCGGCGTTCTCGGGTTCTGGACGGTGACCAGATCGTTCCCGCAGACGAGCGGCACCGTCTCCATACCGGGGCTGAGTGCGAAGGTGGAGGTGCAGCGCGACGACGCCGGCATCCCGCAGATCACGGCATCCAACACGCACGACCTCTTCATGGCCGAGGGTTACGTGCATGCCCAGGACCGCTTCTGGGAGATGGACTTCCGCCGCCACGTCACGGCGGGCCGCCTCAGCGAGCTCTTCGGCAAGAGCCAGGTCGGCACGGACGAGTTCATCCGCACCCTCGGCTGGCGACGCGTCGCCGAGCAGGAGGTCAAGCAGATGGACAAGACCACGCTGTCCTACTACCAGGCATACGCCGACGGTGTGAACGCCTACCTGGCCGACCACAAGGGCGCCGACATCTCGCTGGAGTACGCGGTTCTGGGGCTCCAGAATTCCGGGTACACACCTGAGAAGTGGACGCCGGCGGACTCGGTCTCCTGGCTCAAGGCGATGGCGTGGGACCTGCGGTCCAACCTCGAGGACGAGCTGGACCGTGCACTGCTCGCCACCAAGCTGTCCGCCGACGAGATCGCGCAGCTGCATCCGCAGTATCCGTACTCGACGCACCCCACCATCACGGATGCCGGCGACGGTGACCCCGCGCAGCTCGCGTCGAGCGCGCCGGCAACGGCATCCGCTTCCGGATCGCAGGACTCCGCCGACGCCGATGCTGACGCCGCGGCGACCGACGTCGCAACCCTGGCCTCCCAGCTGCAGACCACGGCCGCGCAGGTGCCCGCGCTGCTCGGCATCAACAGCGACGACATCGGATCCAACTCCTGGGTGGTCTCCGGCGCCCACACCGCGACCGGCAAGCCGCTGCTGTCGAACGATCCGCACCTCGGCCCCGCCGCTCCCAGCATCTGGTATCAGGTCGGCTTGCGCTGCGCCCAGGTGACCCCGTCCTGCCCGTTCGACGTTGCCGGTTACAGCTTCTCCGGGCTCCCCGGCGTGATCATCGGTCACAACGACCACATTGCGTGGGGCTTCACGAACCTCGGACCCGATGTCACCGACCTCTACCTGGAGCGCCTGAACGGCAAGGGCTACGAGTACGACGGTCAGGTCCTGCCCTTCACGACGCGCAAGGAGACCATCAAGGTGGCGGGCTCGAGTCCGGTGACGATCACGGTGCGCTCCACCATCCACGGTCCGATCGTCACCGGTGGCCTGTACGACACGATCACGAAGAGCCATCGCTCCTCGAGCGGTGATATCCCGGGCGGCAAGTACGCGCTGTCGCTGCAATGGACGGCCCTGACGCCCGGCACGACGGCGGAGTCGATCTTCACGCTCGACAAGGCCAACGACTGGCAGGACTTCCGGGACGCAGCCCGTCAGTTCGACGTCCCGGCTCAGAACCTGCTCTACGCCGACACGAAGGGGAACATCGGCTACCAGGCGCCCGGCGTGATTCCCGTGCGCAAGCAGGGCGATGGCACAACGATCACTCCCGGCTGGTCGAGCGCCTTCGGCTGGAGTGGATACATCCCCTTCGACCGGCTGCCGAGCGCGTACAACCCGCCGAGCGGATACATCGTCACCGCCAACAACGCCGCCGTCGGCCCGCAGTTCCCCGCCAACCTCACGATGGACTGGGACTCCGGATACCGCGCCGAGCGCATCACGGCAGACCTGACGAAGCTGATCAAGGCCGGCAAGAAGATCACGTCGGCTGACATGTCGCGGATCGACGCGGACACGTACGACGCGAACGCGGCCGCTCTCGTGCCGATCCTGAAGAAGGTCTCGCTCGATGCCGGCACGAAGAAGGCCGTCGAGCTCCTCACGCACTGGAACTATCGCGATGACGAGGACAGCGCGGCCGCCGCCTACTTCAACATCTTCTGGCGCAACCTGCTCCAGGACGCGTTCGCACGCAAACTTCCCGCCGGTGCCGCCCCTGTTGGCGGCGACCGCTGGTTCCAGGTCGTCGACTCGATCGCGAACGACAAGGACTCCAGCTGGTGGGTGGACGCCGATCTCGGCGTCCAGGACCGCGACGACATGTTCGCCTACGCCGCCGATCAGGCCTATCGCGAGGCCGTGCAGCTCATGGGACCTGACATGTCCACGTGGAAGTGGGGCGACATCCACACGCTGGAAGTCACGAACCAGAGCTTCGGCACCTCCGGCATCGCACCGATCGAGTGGCTCTTCAACCGCGGCCCGTACAAGCTGGGCGGTGGATCATCCGTGGTGGATGCCGTCGGCTGGGACGCGTCGGCCGGTTACGCCGTGAACTGGGTGCCGTCCATGCGCCAGGTGGTCGACCTCTCCGATTTCGATCACTCGACATGGATCAACCTCACCGGCGACTCCGGCCACGCGTTCAATCCGCACTATGTGGATCAGACTCCGCTGTGGCAGCACAACGAGACACGCACCTGGGCCTTCTCGCCGGATGCCGTCGCGAAGGCGACACAGGACACCCTCGAGCTGACCCCGAATCACTGATCATCGTCGGCCACGCTGGCACCACCGCTCGTTGAGCCTGCACCACTGCTGGTTGAGCTTGTCGAAACCACCACACCTCACCGCCGGTTGAGCCTGTCGAAACCAGCCGCCGAAGCGGAAGCTGGTTCGACGAGCTCAACCAGCGGAGCGCGCAGTCTCTACCAGCGGAGGGTCGACCCCCAAACCCAGAGGAACGGCGCTCAGCGCCCGATCGGGTACTGACGCTCCGGCTCGCCGACGTACAGCTGCTGCGGGCGGCCGATCTTCGTGGCCGGATCCGCGTTGAGCTCGCGCCAGTGCGCGATCCATCCCGGCAGGCGCCCGATCGCGAAGAGCACGGTGAACATGCGGGTCGGGAAGCCCATGGCCTTGTAGATGACACCGGTGTAGAAGTCGACGTTCGGGTACAGCTTGCGCTGGATGAAGTACTCGTCGTCCAGGGCGATCTGCTCGAGCTCCTTGGCGATGTCAAGGAGCGGATCGTGCACGCCGAGCCCGGAGAGCACTGCATCCGCGCTCTCCTTGACGAGCTTCGCCCGCGGGTCGTAGTTCTTGTAGACGCGGTGCCCGAAGCCCATCAGGCGCACGCCGTCTTCCTTGTTCTTGACGCGGTCGACGAAGCGGTGCACGCCCTCACCGGAGTCGCGGATCGCGGCGAGCATATCGAGCACCGCCTCGTTGGCACCGCCGTGCAGCGGGCCGTACAGGGCGTTGATCCCGGCTGAGATGGAGGAGAACAGGTTGGCCTGAGTGGACCCGACGAGACGCACGGTCGACGTCGACGCGTTCTGCTCGTGGTCGGCGTGCAGGATGAGAAGGCGGTCGAGCGCCTTCGAAACGGTCGGGTTGATCTCGTACGGCTCGGCCATCGTTCCGAAGTTGAGCCGCAGGAAGTTGTCGACGAAGCTCAGCGAGTTGTCCGGATAGAGGAATGCCTGACCCAAGCTCTTCTTGTGCGCGTACGCCGCGATCACCGGGAGCTTCGCGAGCAGGCGCACGGTGGAGAGCTCGACCTGCTCGGGGTCGCTGATGCTCAGCGAATCCTGGTAGAAGGTGCCGAGAGCGGACACCGCGCTGGACAGCACCGACATCGGGTGAGCGTCGTGCGGCAGCGCGCTGAAGAAACGACGCAGATCTTCGTGCAGCAGCGTGTGACGACGGATCCGCTCGTCGAAGGAGCCGAGTTCGTCGGCCGTGGGGAGCTCGCCGTAGATCAGCAGGTAGGCGACCTCGAGGAACGAGGAGTTCGCAGCGAGCTGCTCGATGGGATACCCGCGGTACCGCAGGATGCCGGCGTCACCGTCGATGAACGTGATCTTCGACCGGGTCGCCGCCGTGTTCACGAACCCGTAGTCCAGCGCCGTCAGACCGGTCTGCCGGTTCAGCATCGACAGGTCGATGCTCGACGCTCCCGCAACGCTCGGGAGGATGGGGAACTCCGCCGTTCCGCCGGGGTAGGTCAGAGTGGCTCGCTGTTCGGCGTCCGCTCCGTCGTGACCACCTGCGTTCACTCAAGCCTCCTAGCATGCGACAAAATCCGGTCTCTACAGCCTACGGGTTAAGCGGGTCCACTGTCGTTCCCGCCAACGATGCACGCGACGGACACATCGAAAGGCACAAACCCGAGCGGGAACGCCGCGGCCGTGGTCGAAGCACGGCAAGTTCGCTGCGGAATGACCGGCCGTCACGGCATCGCTCGTCGTGCCGGGCCATGCTGGGCACGGCACACAGAATCACGCTGAGCGGGAACACCGCGCGAGCAGTACCGATCGATCAGAGGGCGCGAAGACGCTCGGCCGCGGCACCGATCCGTTCGTCCGAGGCCGTCAGGGACAGGCGAACGTGCTGAGGGTAGAAGTCGCCGTAGAAGACGCCCGGCCCGGCCAGGATGCCGAGGTCGGCGAGCCTGCCCAGCGTGGTCCAGGAATCCTCGCCCGCAGTCGCCCACAGGTACAGCCCAGCCTCGCTGTGGTCGATTCGGAAGCCGGATGCCTCCAGCGCCGGCCGCAGCGCCGCCCGCCTGGCGCGGTACCGTTCGACCTGCTCGTGCACAGCCTCGTCGTCGTTCAGCGCGACGACCATGGCGTGCTGCAGGGGTGCCGGCAGCATGAGTCCGGCGTGCTTGCGCACGGTGAGGAGCTTGGCGATCAACGCCGGATCACCCGCGACGAACGCCGCACGGTATCCGGCCATGTTCGACTGCTTGCTCAGCGAGTACACCGAAAGCACACCGGTGAGGTCCGTGGGCCGGCCGGCGTCCTCGTGTCCGATGACGCGGGGATCCAGGATGCTCGGCACAGGCTCGTCCGCCCACCTGCCGTCCCAGCCGAGCTCGGCATAGCACTCGTCGTTGGCGATCACAGCGCCCAGCTCGCGGGCGCGAGCCACCGCACGCTTCAGGAAGTGCTCGTCGAGCACGCGTCCGTCCGGGTTGCCCGGCGAGTTCAGCCACACCAGCTTGGTGCCCAGCGGCCACTCGTCGGGATCATCGGACGCGAACGCCCTCGCCTGCACGATCGCGGCTCCGATCGCGTACGTCGGGTACGCGGCGCGCGGGTGCACGATCACATCGTCGGGTCCGAGCCCTAGGAGCACGGGCAGCAGCGCCACCAGCTCCTTGGATCCGATGGTGGGCAGCACGTTGTCTGCCGTGAGCCCGTGAACACCCCGACGACGCGCGTACCAGGACGCGATGGCCGCGCGGAGTTCCGGCGTTCCTGCCGTCTGCGGGTAGGAGTGGGCATCCGTCGCCTCGGCGAGCGCGCGACGGACGGGCTCCGGCGTCGGGTCGACGGGAGATCCGATGGAAAGGTCGACGATGCCGTCGGGATGCCGCCTGGCACGCTCCGCGTACGGGGCGACGAGATCCCACGGATAGTCGGGAAGCTCGGGACGGGTCACGCTCAGTGGACCTGCGGAGGAAGCGCTGCCACGAGCGGGTGGTCCTTCGGGATCACGCCGACCTTGGCGGCGCCGCCCGGGGATCCGATGTCGTCGAAGAACTCGACGTTGGCGCGGTAGTAATCGCTCCACACCTCGGGCAGGTCGTCTTCGTAGTAGATGGCCTCGACGGGGCAGACGGGCTCGCACGCTCCGCAGTCCACGCATTCGTCGGGATGGATGTAAAGGCTTCGTTCACCTTCGTAGATACAGTCCACCGGACATTCATCCACGCAGGCGCGGTCCTTGACATCCACACAGGGCAGGGCGATGACGTACGTCACTTCTCGGATGACTCCCTTCGGGCTCGCGCGAGCGCCCGTCCAGTCTAGGGCGTGCGCCACCTGTCGCCCGCCGCGCGTTGCCACACGCGGTCACAGAGTGACGCGTCGCCGAGCGTTGTCTGCAACTCCTCGCCGGGGAGTCAGGCCTGCGGCTGCGGCTGCCGCAGACGCGGCCAGGCGATGACGAAAAGGGACAGCACGACGGCCCCACCCATCCACGTCCATCCGATCACGGTCGAGGTGATGAGAACGGATCCGCCGAAGCTCTGCTGCGAGAGCACGCCGACGGCCAGCAGTGCGCCGATGGCAGCGCAGATCGAGTACAGCCTGCTGTCGCTCAGCAGACGGATGCCGACCAGAAGGCATCCGAGCGCCGCCAGCGCCACGACGATGCCCCACGGCAGTCGCGCAGTGCCGATCGTCGAGCTGTGCACGAGGGTGCCCAGCGTGCCGAAGACGATGCCGAGGGCTCCCATGAGCACGGCGTAGAGCGCACGGACCAGCATGCGCTCATCGTAGGCCGTACTGGCGAACTCGTGGCCGAGGGCATCCTCACCCCACCACCTTCGCCAGCACGGCAGTCGACGGTCCGACCGCGCCGTCCGGGGCCATCGAGTGGACACGACAGCTGGTCGCGGATACAGTCGAGCCAGGTAAGGTTAGCCTTACCGAAATCCCTCACACTCGACACGAAGGCTCCGCTGTGCTCGCAACGCTCGTGATCGGTCTTCGCGAAGGCCTCGAGGCCGCACTCATCGTCGGCATCATTGCGGCGTTTCTGAAACGCAATGGCGCGTCCCTGCGACCGATGTGGCTCGGCGTGGCCGCCGCACTCGTCCTGAGCGTGGCCGTCGGCGTGGTCCTTCAGGCGATCGAAGCAGCCCTCCCCCAGGCCGCCCAGGAAGCCATGGAGACGATCATCGGGGCGGTTGCCGTGGTTTTCGTCACCACGATGATCCTCTGGATGAAGAAGCACTCCCGCGGCATGAAGAAGCAGCTGGAGAAGGAAGCTGCCGACGCTCTCGGTTCCGGAACCACCTGGGCACTGGCGGGCATGGCGTTCCTTGCCGTGCTGAAGGAGGGTTTCGAGACCTCCGTCTTCCTGCTCGCGACATTCCAGGCCTCGACCAGCGCGGGAGCCGCGGCGCTCGGCGCCGTCATCGGCATCGCCGTGGCCGTGGCCATCGGCATCGGGCTCTACACCGGCGGAGTGAAGCTCAACCTCTCCAAGTTCTTCACCATCACCGGCGTCTTCCTCGTGTTCGTCGCAGGCGGTCTGGTTCTCACCACGCTCCGCACGGCCCACGAAGCCGGCTGGATCACCTTCGGCCAGCAACCCACCGTAGACCTCGGTTGGCTGGCTCCGGCCGGATCGGTTCAGGCGGCGCTCCTCACCGGCGTGCTCGGCATCCCCGCCGATCCGCGGGTCGTCGAGGTGCTCGGCTGGCTGCTCTACGTCGTGCCGATGCTCGCGTTCTCCCTGTGGCCGCAGCGCTGGCGTCCGACCGGCGCCGCCCTGCCCAGGGTGCTCTTCGGATCCGCCGCAGCCCTCGGCGCTGCGGCCATCGTGCTCGCGGTCGCGGTGCCCAGCGGTTCGTCGGCCGCTGTGCCCGCGGCCGCGCCCCTCACGAACGGCGGAACCGTCACATTCCGCGTTCACGGTGACGGCGCCGACCTCGCCGTCACCGGCGCAGCGGCGGCCGACTATCGCTTCGGGGGCTCGGCCACGACCTCCCACGAAGGTGCCGACCGCGTGTGGGCGACCACCGTGACGTCTCATCCTGCAGGCAAGCCCGCAACCCTGAGCCTCGATGATCTCGTACGGCTCACCGGCGGACGCATACCGGTCGGCATCGATCCGACCCATGCACCCGGCCCGTACACGGCAGGATGGACCAGCACCTCCCGCATCTCCGCCTACAGCCACGGTGACGGTCTCGTGGATGCCGGGAGCAGCGTCCGCACCGTGCTCTCCGTCTCGGGCGGCGGGCTCACCGCGACGCGGGCGTTCGTCGTCGACGACGGAGACGACTCGTGGTCCGTCAAGGCCGGCCACGTCGCGACCGTGAGCGCATCGATCGCGGCGGCACAGGCATCCGCTCGCGAGGCGCAGCTCTGGAAGCTGTGGCTTCCGATCGCGCTCGGGATCGCCGCGATCGTCCTGGTGGGCAACGGCATCCGCGCACGACGCTCACTCCGCTCCCCCGTCACCCCCACAACGACAGCACAGACCCCCGCCGCCCCGGCGGCGTCTCCTCAACCGGCAGCAGCTTCCGCTGACGCCACGCCGTAGACGGCGCCGTCCGTCTCGAAACCTTTCCCCTCGATCCAGGAGTACTTCCCTATGCACCCGAACAGCCGTCGACGTCTGGGCAAAGCTCTCGTCACCGCAGCGGCCCTCGTCAGCGCCACCCTCGTGCTCGCCGGATGTTCGAGCGACGGCAACGCCGCGAAGCCGTCCTCCTCCGGCGCCTCGCATGTGAAGATCACCCTCGCCAACGATGGGTCCTCCGACGCGTGCACGATCGACCACACGTCGGCTCCCGCCGGCCCGATCACGTTCACCGTCGAGAACAAGAGCGCGACGGGCATCACCGAGGTCGAACTGCAGAGCGACCAGCGCATCATCGGCGAGAAGGAGAACCTCGCGCCCGGCCTCAAGCCGGTCAGCTTCACACTCACTCTCGGTGGCGGCAAGTACACGGTGTACTGCCCTGGCGGCAAGAACGAGAACGTCGCGTTCACTGTGACCGGCAAGGCCGCCGCCCAGAAGACCGGCAGCACCCAGACGCTCCTCAAGAGCGGGGCGACCCAGTACGCGACGTACGTCGACGATCAGATCTCCGGCCTGGTCACGGGTGTCGCCACCCTGAAGTCGGCCATCGACTCCGGCGATCTCACCGCCGCCCAGCAGGCATACGGTCAGGCTCGGCAGTTCTACGAGCGGATCGAGTCCGACGTGGACGGCTTCGTACTGCCGGGAACGAAGGCCAACGACAACGCGGGCAACCTGGACTATCTGATCGACATGCGCGCGTCGAACCTGGATGACGCCGTGGGATGGCACGGATTCCACGCCATCGAGCGCGACCTCTGGCAGGGCGGCACCATCACGGACGGCACCAAGCAGCTCGCTGCGGAACTGCAGAAGAACGTGACCAGCCTGGCCGACCTGGCCAAGTCGCTGAAGTACAAGCCGGAAGACCTCGCGAACGGCGCCGCCGGCCTGCTCGAAGAGGTGCAGTCGGAGAAGATCAAGGGCGAGGAAGAGGCCTTCAGCCACATCGACCTGGTCGACTTCGCAGCCAACGTCGAGGGCTCCCAGCAGGCCTTCGAGTATCTCAAGCCGGGCTTGACGAAGATCGACACGAACCTGACGAAGCAGATCGAAACGCAGTTCACCAAGGTCAACAAGCTTCTCGACACGTACCGTGACCCGTCAGCTGTCGGCGGTTACGTGACCTACACGCCCGCCCTCAAGGCGAGCGATGCCAACAAGCTGAGCCAGGCGGTGCAGGCCCTGCAGGATCCGCTGTCCCGTCTGGCGGAGAAGGTCGCCACAGCACAATGATGGATGTTCCGCCCACTCCCGCAGACGACCGCGGCACACCCGGCACCGCCGCCTCACCCGACGCGGATCCGCACGCGATCGCGGCCGCCGACGCCCGGGCATCCGCAGCGGATGGATCGACGCGCTCGCCCGAGGCAGATCGGACCTCTCGTCCGGAGCGCCTGAGCCGTCGCGGCCTCTTCGCGATGGGGGCCGGCGGCCTCGCGGTCGGCGCTGTGGCGGGGGTGGGCGGAACGCTCGCAGCTCAAGCCCTCACGCCCAAGGACCAGGGCGACGCGATCGATGCCGCCCTCAGCTATCCGTTCTACGGCGGCGGTCACCAGGCGGGCGTGCGCACGGAGCCGCAACGGCACTGCGTCTACATGACGTTCGACATCGACCCCGGCACGACGACGACCGACCTCCAATCGCTCCTCGCCCGGTGGTCTGCGGGGATCGCCCAGCTCATGCAGGGCAAGCCCGTGGGGCTCGTACAGCCCGCCCGGCCGGATGCCGTGCCGCAAGACACCGGCGAGGCCGCGGACCTCAGCCCGAACGCGCTCACGGTGACGCTCGGCCTCGGGCCGGGCGTCTTCGACGACCGATTCGGCCTGAAGGCCAAGAAACCGAAGCTGCTCGAGCACCTGCCAGCGCTGCCCAGCGACACCCTGCAGGCCGAGCTCACCGGCGGCGACCTCAGTCTGCAGGCGTGCGCGGAGGATCCGCAGGTCGCGTACCACGCGATCCGCGACCTCGCCCGCATGGGCCGCGGCACCGCGAGCACGCGGTGGACCGTCATGGGATTCGGACGCGCCTCCGCCGGTGCGAACCAGACCACGCCTCGCAACCTGATGGGATTCAAGGACGGAACCCGCAACATCCGCGCCGACGACGAGTTCGACAAGTTCGTCTGGGTCGACGACGCCGACTGGATGTCGGGAGGTACCTACCAGGTCGCGCGCAAGATCCAAATGAACATCGAGATCTGGGATGCAGACCGTATCAGCGATCAGCAGAACGTCTTCGGTCGCAGCAAGTCCGAGGGAGCTCCGCTGAGCGGAACGAAGGAGTTCGACACTCCGGACTTCGCGAAGACGACCGGCGGAGCGCACGTGATCCCGCAGAACTCCCACGTCGCACTGGCAGCCCACGAGAACAACGGCGGGGTCAAGATCCTGCGCCGCTCGTACAACTACACGGACGGCATCAACCAATACGGACAACTCGACGCCGGACTGCTCTTCCTGGCCTACATGAACGACCCTGCGCACTTCGTGACGCTGCAGCGCAAGCTCGGGTCGTACGACAGGCTCCAGGAGTACATCTCACACATCGGATCCGCGGTATTCGCCGTCCCGCCGGCTCCAGAACCCGGACACTACCTGGCGGAGAAGCTCTTCGACTGAGTTGTCTTGCGCGCCGAAGGCTGGCGGCCGAGACGGCCACCAGCGCTGGCGTCGCGGCGGAGGCCAGAAATGGCCTCCGCTTTCAGCTCCAGCGCGCCCTGCCCGGCGCGCCGCGGTTGGCCGGCTGAATGGTCGGGTCTGTCGCGGCGTACGCGCCGCCGCGACCTGGAGCGTCTTGCGTTTCCGAAACGGGGCGCCGAAGACTGGCGGCCGAGACAGCCACCAGCGCTGGGCCCCACGAGCCGGTTCCGGACGGCGTCGTTCCGCCGTCCGGCCGAGCAAGAGGGAGCGTCGCGGCGGAGGCCAGAAATGGCCTCCGCTTTCAACTCCGGCGCGCCCCGCCAGGCGCCGTCACTTCTTCTCCGTCACCGTGTAGTTGGCGACCCAGCCCTTTGCATCGTCCTTCGTGACGACGACGAGCACCGTGTACGGATCCTTCCGGAACGACTCGGACCCGCCGTTCTCACCGGAGTGGTCGAGGTTCTGCTGGAATCCGGCATCGGTGATCTGCTTCGCAATGGAGTCGAGCGCGTCAGCGCCGCCCACCCTGATCGTGACGTTCCAGATCTTGCCGCCTGTCGATCCGGCCGACACGCCGTAGAGCACCGTCCCGTGCGCGAGCGGGACCTCGGACGGAAAGTCGGACGGCACCGAGTGCGCCCCGACCTTCACGCTGCCGTGGGTGATGTTGCGCACCAGCGTCTGCACGCTGCAGCCCGACAGCGCCGCCGTGGACCCGAACGCCAGCGCGACCGCCAGCGGCACGGCGATCGCGGCGCGACGAATTCCGCTCATGATGACTCCCGACCCGCGGTGCGTCGGCGCGCACCTCACCGGTAAGGTAACGCGGCTCAGCGAGGGGTCACGAGAAGTCCCAAGGAAATCTCAAGGAGCGGTCAAACGACTGCGCCCTCGTTCGCCCGCAACGGACACCCGCAGACACGGAATCGTGCGGCTTCGCGACGGGACAGCCAAGGGACGGATATCGCGCCCCTCGCGGACCGGGCTCAGGCCAGCGTCTCGCGCTTCAGCCGGGCAACCTGACGACCGCGAGTCTGCTGGTCGAGCACGACCTTGCGGATTCGCACCATCTCGGGAGTGACCTCGACGCACTCGTCCTCGCGTGCGAACTCGAGGCACTCCTCGAGCGTCAGCTGTCGCGACGGCGTCATCGACTCGAAGTTGTCCGCGGTCGACTGCCGCATGTTGGTGAGCTTCTTCTCCTTGGTGATGTTCACGTCCATGTCATCGGCTCGCGAATTCTCACCGACCACCATGCCCTCGTAGACCTCTTCGGTCGGATTCACGAAGAACGTCATGCGCTCCTGCAGCGCAATGATCGCGAACGGCGTGACCACACCGGCACGATCCGCCACGATGGAGCCGTTGCTCCGCGTGACGATGGAACCGGCCCACTCGCCGTATCCGTGCGAGATGCCGTTGGAGATTCCGGTGCCGCGGGTGATCGTGAGGAATTCCGTCCTGAAGCCGATGAGACCTCGTGACGGAACGATGAACTCCATCCGCACCCAGCCGGTGCCGTGGTTCGACATGTTCTCCATGCGGCCCTTACGGGCTGCGAGCAACTGTGTGATGGCGCCGAGGTACTCCTCGGGTGCATCGATGGTCAGGTGCTCGTACGGCTCGTGAGTCTTGCCGTCGACCTTCTTCGTGACCACCTGCGGCTTGCCGACGGTGAGCTCGTAGCCTTCGCGGCGCATCTGCTCGACGAGGATGGCCAGCGCCAGCTCGCCGCGGCCCTGCACCTCCCAGGCGTCGGGGCGTCCGATGTCGAGCACGCGGAGTGAGACGTTGCCGACCAGCTCGCGATCGAGGCGATCCTTGACCATGCGCGCGGTGAGCTTGTGACCCTTCACCTTGCCCACCAGCGGCGACGTGTTCGTGCCGATCGTCATCGAGATGGCGGGGTCGTCGACGTGGATGGCGGGCAGCGGACGCACATCATCCGGGTCGGCGAGCGTGTCGCCGATCATGATGTCCGCGAAACCGGCGACCGCGACGATGTCGCCGGGACCCGCGCTCTCAGCCGGGTAGCGGTCGAGAGCCTTGGTGATGAGCAGTTCGGTCACGCGCACGTTGTGCACGTCGCCGTCGTGCCGCACCCAGGCGACCGTCTGGCCCTTCTTGATGGTGCCGTTGAACACGCGGAGCAGCGCGAGACGGCCGAGGAAGGGCGAGGCATCCAGGTTGGTCACGTGGGCCTGCAACGGCGCCTCGTCATCGTAGGTCGGCGCAGGGATGTGCGTCAGGATCGCATCGAACAGCGGCTCGAGGTCAGGGCTGTCCGGCAGCTCGCCGTTCCCCGGCTGCGTCGCGGATGCGCGTCCGGCCTTACCTGAGGCGTAGACGACCGGCACGTCGAGGATCGCGTCGAGGTCGAGGTCCGGCACATCATCTGACAGATCGGATGCCAGGCCGAGGAGCAGGTCCTGACTCTCCGCCACGACCTCGTCGATGCGCGCATCCGGTCGGTCTGTCTTGTTCACCGCGAGGATGACCGGCAGCTTCGCCTCGAGCGCCTTGCGCAGCACGAACCTGGTCTGCGGCAACGGCCCCTCGGATGCGTCGACCAGGAGCACCACGCCGTCCACCATGGACAGGCCGCGCTCCACCTCGCCGCCGAAGTCGGCGTGCCCGGGGGTGTCGATCACATTGATCGTCACCGGGGTGCCGCTCGCGTGCTTGCCGTTGTACGAGATCGCCGTGTTCTTGGCAAGGATCGTGATGCCCTTTTCACGCTCCAGCTCGTTCGAGTCCATCGCGCGCTCTTCGACGTGTGCGTGCTCGGCGAACGAGTGCGTCTGGTTCAGCATGGCGTCGACGAGCGTCGTCTTGCCGTGGTCGACGTGAGCGACGATGGCGACGTTCCGCAGATCGTCGCGGTTGCGGATGGCCATGGCGGTATTCCTCGCGTGCAGGGATGGATGGATGCCTGCCCGCGACGGCGCGGTCAGACTGAAATGGAATGCCCTGGCGTCTCTTGACAGGCGCTGTCGCTGACAATAGCGACGCCGGGCACGGCGAACGGGCGGAAGGAGCCCGTCTCTCAGTCTACCGAATCGATTCCGAGCAGTTCTGCACGCTGCTGCCGGCGCTCGCGCTGCAGCGTGGGATCCGGCAGCGGAACGGCCGAGATGAGCCGCTGCGTGTAGTCGTCCTTCGGGTTGCGGAGCACCTGATCCTTCGTTCCCTGCTCCACCAGACGTCCGTTGTGCATCACGATGATGCGGTGCGCCAGCACGTCGACGACACCGAGGTCGTGCGTGATGAAGAGGCACGCGAACTGCAACTCCTGCTGCAGGTTCTGCAGAAGGTCCAGGAAGCGCGCCTGCACCGAGACATCCAGAGCCGAGGTGGGTTCGTCGGCGATCAGCAGCGGCGGCCGGAGCGCGAGCGCCCTGGCGATGCCCACGCGCTGCCGCTGTCCGCCGGAGAGCTCGTGCGGGTAGCGGTTGCGGAACGAGCGCGGCAGCTCGACCTCGTCGAGCAGGGTCTCGACGCGCTTGTCGAGAGCCTTTCCGTGCGCCTGGCCGCCAAGCATCAGGGGCTCGCCGATGCTCTCGCCGATCGGGATGCGCGGGTTGAGCGACGACCCAGGATCCTGGAAGACGATGCCGATCTTGCGACGCAGCGCCCGCAGGTGCTTCGCGTTGACCTTGACCATGTCCGTTCCGGAGATGGTCAGTGCACCAGAGTGAACAGGAAGCAGGCCGACGGCTGCACGGCCGATCGTGCTCTTGCCGGATCCGGACTCGCCGACGAGCCCGACGACCTCACCGGGATAGATCTCGAAGCTGACGCCGTCCACGGCGCGGAAGGCCGGGATGCGGCCGCGCTTCGGGTACTCGATGACGACGTCCTCGAACTTGAGAACGGGAGCACCCTCCCTGGGCACCGTCTCCACCTCGACCTCGACGGTCGGGTCGAGACTCAGCCGCGGGACGGCCGCGAGGAGCTGGCGGGTGTACGGATGCTTGGGCTCCTGGAACACCTCGATGATGTCTCCGGACTCGACGATGCGCCCGTCCTTCATCACGACGATCTTGTCGGCGAGGTCGGCCACCACGCCCATGTCGTGGGTGATCAGCACGACGGCGCTGTCCATCTTGGAGCGCAGGTTGCGCAACAGGTCGAGGATCTCGGCCTGAACCGTCACGTCGAGCGCGGTCGTCGGCTCGTCCGCGATCAGGAGCTTGGGATCGCACGAGATCGCCATGGCGATCATGGCGCGCTGCCGCTGTCCGCCGGAGAGCTGGTGCGGATACTTGTCGATCGTCGTCGCCGGATTCGGCATCTCGACCATCTCGAGCAGCTCGAGCGCGCGAGCCTGAGCATCCGCGGGCGTCATCGCCTTGTGCAGACGCAGCATTTCGGTGATCTGGAACCCGATCGTGTACACGGGGTTCAGCGCCGTCATCGGCTCCTGGAAGATGACCGCGATGTCCTCACCGCGCAGCCGACGAAGATGAGCGGGAGAGATGCGGCTGATGTCGCGGCCGCCGAATTCGATCGTGCCGGTCACTCGGCCATTCGGCGGGAGCAGGCCGAGGAGAGCCATCGAGCTGGAGCTCTTGCCGGACCCGGACTCGCCGACGATGGCGAGCACCTCTCCCGGCATGACCTCGTAGTTCATCTCGATGGCGGCCGGGTACCACGTGCCGTCGACCCAGAAGTCGACGCCGAGGTCCTCGATCTTGAGCACGGGCTTCGAGCCCGCCCGTGCCTGCGTGAGTGTCGTGTCTGTCACGAGAACTGAAATCCTTTCCCCAGGGCCCTATGCCACCATTGAGCGGTGATCGAGCCCGTTGTCCTTCGCCCACGATTCGGCCAGGTCCTGTGCGTGGTCGTCTGGGCGATAATCGTCGTCTGCCTGGTATCGCTGGCGACGGTGAGAGACGGAGGCGGAAGCCTTCGCTTCGCCCCGGCCTTCCTGCTCGCCGCGTACCTGTGCTGGATGCTCTACTGGGCGCCAGCCGTGAAGCTGGATTCCGCCGGCGTGAGCCTGGTCAACATCGCTCGAACCGTGCGCATCACCTGGCCGGCGATCGCGACGGTCGAGACGAAGTACGCGCTCACGATCCGTACGGCGAGCGGAAAGTACACCGCCTGGGCGGCGCCCGGACCGAGTCGGTTCACGACCTTTCGCGCCACTCGCTCCGATCTCTCGAAGCTGCCGGAGAGCACGTACGGTGCCGGCGGAAGCGTCGGCATCGGCGATGTGCCCAACTCCGACTCGGGCGCCGCCGCGCTCCGTGTGCGCCGGGCCTGGGCTCAGCTTCAAGCTGCCGGTCACCTCGACTCCGGCGCCGTCGAAGGCACCGGAGTCGAGGTGACGTGGCACCGCTGGCGGTTGATCGTGCTCGCCGCGCTGGTGCTGCTCACGCTGGCGGGCATCCTGATCTGATATCGAGTAGTTCATCGTGTGCGTCAGGCGATGGCCCTTGCGGCCTTCTCGCGCGCCGCTGACTTCGCCTGGCGCGCCTTGCGGTTGAGCAGCCGACGCTGACGTGGGTCGAACGCATCGCGCAGTCCGTCGCCGATGAAGTTGATCGTCAGCGCGATGACAACGATGAACGAGCCCGTCCACCAGAACAGCCACGGACGCGTGTTGAACGAGTTCTGGTACAGGCCCATCAGGCTTCCCAGAGACACGTCAGGCGACTGGACCCCGAGGCCCAGGTAGCTCAGCGCAGCCTCGAGCAGGATCGCAGCGGCCATGGTCAGCGTCGCCGAGACGATGATCACGCCGGCCGCGTTCGGCAGGATGTGCTTGAACATGATGCGCCCGCTCGACGCGCCCGCGACCTTGGCCGCATCGACGAACTCACGCTCGCGCAGCGCCAGCACCTCGCCACGCACGAGTCGGGCGAGCGATGTCCAGAGAAGCAGTCCGAGGATCAACGCGAACACGAAGGATCCGGCGCCCACCGCGTAGTGACCGACGATCGCGGCCAGCAGGATCAGCGGAACGATGATCACCATGTCCGTGAAGCGCATCAGCAGTGAGTCGACCCAGCCGCCGAAGTAACCTGCGGCGGCACCGAGCACGGCACCGATCGTCGTCGACACGGCACCGATCACCACGATGATCATGAAGGTCTGCTGGATGCCACGCATCACTTCCGCGAACACGTCGCGGCCGACCTCGTCCTGCCCGAACGGGTGATCGCCGAGGCTGAAGGGCCACAGTGTGAGCGTCGGATGCGTGTTGTTCACGATCGGGTTGATCTCGGCCCACGTGTACTTCCACCAGCCGTGGATGTGCAGTCCGAGCGCGTCCAGCCCCACTGAGCTGAAGGCCAGGATCACGACCAGCAGCAGGATCACGAGGGAGATCATCGCGCCCTTGTGGCGGATGAAGCGGCGGAAGATGATCCGCCCTTGGCTGAGCCCCTCGACCTCCTTCATCTCGATCGCGTTCTCGGAGTGCTCGAGGCCGGGGAGATCGAGCTCACGCTCGACATCGTCACCGCTGGGCAGAGTCGAGTCGCCACGCGAGTGCGGCGGCTCGTGAAGGGCCTTGGATTCTTCAGATTCGGTCATGCGGAAACTCGGATTCGTGGGTCGAGGGAGGAGTAGACGACGTCGGCGAGCGCGTTGAACACGATCGTCGCGATGCCTACCACGAGGAAGACGCCCATCACCACGTTGACGTCGGTGATATTGATGGCTCCCTGGAACAGCGCCCCCATTCCCTGCCAGTTGAAGACCGTCTCTGTCACGACCGCGCCACCGACCAGCGCGCCGAAATCGAGCGTGACGATCGTGACGATCGGGATCAGGGCATTGCGGAACGCGTGACGCACGACGACGGTGCGCTCGGTCAGGCCCTTCGATCGCGCGGTGCGGATGTAGTCCTGGTTCATCACGTCGAGCATGCTCGCGCGCGCGTACCGGCTGTACGCGGCCAGCGACGCGAGCATGAGTGCCAGCGTCGGCAGAAGCAAGTGCGTGAAGTGGTCGATACCGGTGATCCAGAAGTCACCGGAGAGACCAGGAGTGATCGAACCGATGGTCGCGATCGGTCGGCCATTCGCCGACGAGCTGTTCGCGTAGACGTTCCACGCTTGCATATATCGGTCGAGTGCCGTCACCGCAGCCATCAGGAAGGCCGTGATCGCCGCCGTGCGAGCGGACGCCCAGCGGTCGTGTCCGCCATAGAGCCAGCCCACCAGGAGGCCGACGCCGACGGCGACGACGGCGAGCAGGATGAACAACCAGATGCTCATGTACGGGAACAGGTACTGCAGCGGGTAGTACAGCGCGGCACCGATCGCGACGACGGTCAGCGAGGAGTACAGGGACTTGCGATTCTCGAGTCCCGTTGACACCGCTGTCACCAGGAACGCGAATCCGACACTGAGGAGCGTCACCACCACGATGCCCAGCCCCGGATCGTCGAACCATCTCGTCGCTGAGATGAATGCGAGAACCGCTGCGGTCGCAACCGTGGCGATGCCGAAGACGATGAGTCTTCGCTTCGCATTGCCACCGATGATCCCGAGCCAGACGACCCCGGACACAAGGGAGAGCACCGCTATCACGACCGGCCCGATCACCGGGTTGGCCAAGAAGTTGTTGAAGCCGATCGCGACGTACTGCTTGAGCATGACCGCGAGCCAGAAGATCGGCAGCGAGAAGAACAGGAAGGAGAGGAACGTCGCACCGTAGTCGTACGCGGTGTACTGGCGCAGCGCCGTCGTGATGCCGATGAGCACACCGAAGATGACGGCGACCACAGAGGCCGTCGTGACCAACTGCAGAGTCGCCCACATTGCGGAGCCGAGCTCATCGGTGACCGGCTGGCCGTTGATGGCGTAGCCGAGGGAGAAGTGCCCGACGAATCCCTGCAGGATGCCGCCGAGCCAGATGAAGTACCGCAGGAACGGTGTCACGTCGAGGTGGAGCAGCTGCACGCGTTGTTCGATGAGCATCTCTTTGTTCTTCGCGTGCGTCTGCAGGAGATCTTGCAGAGGGTTGCCCGAAAAACAGGTGAGCACATAGACGATGTATGAAGCGACGGCCAACACCACCAACGAGGCGAAGAACCTCCTGGTGAGGAATGCGACCATGGACAGGCCTTTCTTGGTCAGTCGGCACGCGGGCGCGCGGTAGCGCGCTCGGTGCGTGCCGGTCATCCAAAACGTACTCCGACCAGCCTGGATGGTCACCGTGCGGGCTCGGCTTTCACTGGGGTCCCCAGCGCCGAATGCTCGCGAATGGGGCGCCGAAGCAGGTTGTCTGCCTCGGCGCCCCTGTTCTCGATGACCTCAGACGGTCAGCGGACGAGAACTTACTTCGAGGATGTGGACTTGGAGGAGTGCTCCGAGGTCCAGTCGAAGTAGTTCCAGAACACCGTCACGTTGATCGGGTTGTCCTTCACGTTGGCGACCTTGTCGGACCACGCGGTGACATCCGGGAACTGGAAGATCGTCACGCCGGGTGCATCCGCCCAGGTGTTCTTGTCGATCTCCGCGAGGATCTTGTTGTTGTCAGCCGCGGAGCCGGTGCTCGTCTCGAGCTTCTTCCACAGTGCGTCGGAGTCCGTGTTGGAGTAGCCCTGGTAGTTGGACTGTCCACCGGTCTGGAACGCCGCCTGGTTGCCCGTGTAGGCCAGGCTCGTGAACTGCCACGCGAAGATCGACGCGTCGTAGGATCCGTTACCCAGGTTGGTGAAGAAGTCCTCACCGGGGCTGCCTGCATCCTGCACCGTGATACCGGCCTGAGCCGCCGAGTCGCGGATCAGCGCGAACTCGCTGGTACGACGCGGGTTGTCGTTCGGGTAGGCGAACTTGACGGTCAGGTTGGAGACGCCGGCCTTGGCCAGCAGGTCCTTGGCACCCTGGATGTCGACCTTGTCGTAGGCGCTGGCACCATTGGCCGCAACCGACTCGTCGTAGCCGTCGGCACCCGGCAGGAAGAACTGCGAGTTGTCGAGCGTGGCGTTCGGGTTGAGCGGCTTGATCAGCTTGTCGACGATCTCCTGGCGCGGGATCGTCTTCAGGAAGGCCTGACGAACCTCGAGGGCCTTCGCGGCGTCTCCGCCGTAGGTCTTCGGGTCGAACGGACCGCCGTTGTCCATCGTCAGGTCGACGTGCTCGTAGCTGGACTCCGAGGTGTTGGTCACCTTGACGCCGGACAGCTTGTTCAGCGCCTGAACCGTGTCGGTGGTGGCCTGACCGGAGATGATGTCGACCTCACCGTTCTGGAGCGCCTGCACCTGAGCGGTCTGGTCCGGGATGAAGCGCACCGTGAGGGTGTCGACCTTCGGGATCGGGCCGGCGCTGTAGTCGGGGTTGCGCGTCAGGGTGATGTACTGGTTCTTCACGAAAGAGCTCACCTGGTAGGGACCGTCGCTGACGAGCAGCTTCTTGTCGCTCGGCATGCTCGTGACGTTCCACTTGGTGCTCCACGCCTTGGCGAGAGCAGTGATGGTCTTCGTGTCGCCGTCCTGGATCGCCTTGATGACGGCCTTGTCGGCGTCAGCGTTGGAGATTTTCTTGTTCGGGAAGGCCTCCTGGTACACGATGTGCGCCGGAAGGGTCGGCGACAGGAGGGAGACCTCCCAGTCGACATAGGGCTTCGCGAACGTCGTGATGACCGTCTTGTCATCCTTGACGGTCGGAACCTTCTCGATGTTGTCGAGGCCGGTGCCGGCGTTGACGTTGTTGAAGTTCGCGCCGCTCTTGGCGTTGTTGTACTTGCTGATGCTCGACGCCCACTGCAGAAGGATGTCGGCCGCGTTCACCGGGTCGCCGTCGCTCCACTTGGCGTTGTCGCTCAGCGTGTACTTGATGGTCAGCGGGCTGCTCGACGTCTTCTCGTAGGTGCCGAACTTGGTGTTCTTCACCAGCTTGGGCGTGGCGTCGTAGTAGTTGAAGCCGAAACCGCCACCGGTCAGGTAGGCGATGTTCGAGTTGTACGTGCTGTACTGATTCGAGATGAGATTGTTCAGCGTCGTCACGGCCGAGTTCTGAGCGATCGACAGCGATGTCTTCTCGCTGAGCTCACTCTGCTTGGGTGCCGAGCACCCCGCGAGGACGACGCCGGCGGCAGCCACTGCTGCCAAGGCGACGACTGCTCGTCTGAGTTTCACTTTTCCTCCTGTGGGGGTTTTCGCACACGACGACCCAACGCGATCGCGGCGCGAGAGATAGAAGAAAGATAAACATCCGTCCCTCAGCGGGCAAACCGGCAGCACAAACTGTTACAGGCTAGAAACCATCGCAACGGATTGTTGCGCGACAGCGGCGATCAGCGCAGGAATCTCTCGCTATCTGCAACATCTGAGCAATCTTGAGTGATGCTCATTCTTGGCTCGAACCGGCGGGCCCGGGCCGACGTCTGCGCGGGCTTCCGGAGCCGTGCCGGACGAGGTCGCGTGGGAGGATGTCAGCCATGGCAGAGGGGGCGGCAGACACCGCGAAACCACGGGCATCCTTCCCGCTCGAGGCCGTCGTTCCTCGCGGGCAGCGCGCCCGGCTGTGGTGGGAAGTGGCGATCGTTCTCGGCCTGTCGCTCGGACAGTCGGCCGTGTACTCGATCCTCACGATCGTGCAGCGGCTGGCAGCGCCCACACCGCTGAAAGATCAGAGCGCCGAGGTCAACCAGTCCCAGTCGCCGACCCCATGGCTGGACTTCACGTACCAGGCGCTCGACATCCTCTTCGCGCTGATGGCCGTCGCCCTGGTCATCTACCTTCTGTGGCGCCCCCAGCAGACAGGGTTCAGACGCATCGGCCTGGACTGGTCGAGACCGTGGCGCGACCTGGGCGGCGGCGCACTCCTGTTCGCGGTGATCGGGGTGCCCGGGCTCGGGTTTTACGCCTTGAGCCGGGTGTTCGGCATCACCGTCTCGGTCGGTACGTGGCCGGATCCGTCGTACTGGTGGACCGCCGGGATGCTCGTGCTCACCGCCGTGCGCGCCGCGCTGCAAGAAGAAGTCATCATGATCGGCTACCTCTTCACCCGGCTCAAGCAACTGGGCTGGAACTCGTGGTGGATGATCGTCGGATCCGCCCTCGTGCGCGGCAGCTATCACCTCTACCAGGGCATCGGACCGTTCTTCGGCAACGCCGTGATGGGCGTCGTCTTCGGCTGGTGCTATCGACGGTGGGGACGTACCGCACCGCTCGTGGTGGCGCACAGCCTGCTCGACATCGTGTCGTTCGTCGGATACCCGCTCGCCGTCGCGCTCTGGCCAGGGGTGTTCGGACAGCCGAAGTCCTGACGCTGCTCCCGCCGCTCCCCAACGGTCACCACATTCTCGGGAGTGCGGAGTGCGCTCCCCTTCCGCGAGGGTGTCCGTTTCTCCGCCCGAAAGTGCGTGTCTCTGTTCGCGGAGGTGCCCGTTTCTGCTTACGTGTGTGCACCGTCCAGCGGCGAAACGGGCACCCTCAGGAGGGAAAACGGGCACGCTCGGGAGGAGAAACGGGCACCCTCAGGAGGAGAAACGGGCACCCTCAGGAGGAGAAACGGGCACCCTCGGGCGGAGAAACGGGCACCCTCGGGCGGAGAAACGGGCACGCTCAGGGGGAGAAAGGGGCACGCCGGCGGACGGGCGGGCCATCGCGCGGCTTGAGCTAGGCGAACGCTTCAGGCGGCGGGCACGCGCAGAACAGGTTGCGGTCGCCCCACGCCTGGTCGATCCGGCGCACCGGCGGCCAGTACTTGGTCCGCACCAGAGACGGGACCGGATACACCGCCTGCTCGCGCGTGTAGGGATGCGTCCACTCCCCCACGACGGACTCCGCGGTGTGCGGTGCGCCGCGCAGCGGGTTGTCCTCGGCGGGATACGTGCCGGCACCGACGGCATCCGCTTCGGCCTTGATCGAGATCATCGCCTCGACGAACCTGTCGAGCTCGGCGATGTCCTCGCTCTCCGTCGGCTCGACCATGAGCGTGCCCGCGACGGGGAAGCTCATGGTCGGCGCGTGGAATCCGTAGTCGATGAGGCGCTTGGCGACATCGTCGACCGTGACGCCCGTTGCGTCGGTGAGCGGGCGGATGTCGAGGATGCACTCGTGCGCCACGAGCCCCCGCTCTCCCGCATAGAGCACCGGGTAGTGATCGCGAAGGCGAGCGGCGATGTAGTTGGCGGAGACGACTGCGGCACCCGTGGCATCCGCGAGTCCTTGCGCGCCCATCATCCGCACGTACGCCCACGAGATCGGCAGGATGCTCGGACTCCCGTACGGCGCGGCCGACACGGGGGCTCCGTGGTGGGCGTATCCCACGTGGTCGTTCGACTGCATGAGCGGATGCCCTGGCAGGAAAGGCGCGAGGTGCGCCTTCGCGGCGACAGGTCCGACGCCGGGACCGCCGCCGCCGTGCGGGATGCAGAACGTCTTGTGCAGGTTGAGGTGCGAGACGTCGCCGCCGAAGTCGCCGAAGCGTGCGAATCCGAGCACGGCGTTGAGGTTCGCGCCGTCGATGTAGACCTGTCCGCCGGCCTCGTGCACGGCGTCGATGACCGCGACCACGTCGTGTTCGTACACGCCGTGGGTGGACGGATAGGTGATCATCAGGGCGGCGAGCTCTGCCGCGTGCTCGGCCACCTTGGCGCGGAGGTCGTCCAGGTCGACGTTGCCGGAGGCATCCGTCGCCACCACGACGACGCGCATGCCGGCCAGCACCGCTGAGGCGGCGTTCGTGCCGTGCGCCGATTGCGGGATGAGGCAGACGGTGCGATGGGTGTCCCCGTTGTTGTCGTGGTATCCGCGGATGGCGAGCAGACCGGCGAGCTCTCCCTGGCTGCCGGCGTTCGGCTGCAGGGAGACCGTGTCATAGCCGGTGAGCTCGGCCAGCCATGTCTCGAGCTGGGCGATCAGGTCGAGGTAGCCCGCGGCATCCGTCGCCGGTGCGAACGGGTGCAGCTGGGCGAACTCGGGCCACGTGATCGCGGCCATCTCGGTTGCCGCATTGAGCTTCATGGTGCAGGAGCCGAGCGGGATCATGCCACGGTCGAGCGCGTAGTCGCGGTCGGCGAGGAGCTTGAGGTAGCGCATCATCGCCGTCTCCGAGTGGTACGAGGAGAAGACCGGATGCGTGAGGTAATCGCTCGTGCGGGCGAGGGCTTCCGGGAAGCGGCGGATGCCGTCCCGCCCGATCGCAGACGACCCGCCGTTCTCATTCGGGTGCTCGTCGGGGCCGTCCGCTTCGAGCGGATGACCGGTTGCGGCTCCCCCCGTCGCCAGATCCGCGATGAGCGTGAGCGTCGCGACATCGCCGTTGGCCTCGTCCAGGCTGAACGACAGTGTCGTGTCGTCGACGATGAGCGCGAGGATGCCCGCACCGTGGAGTTCGGCGGCGCGAGCATCCGCGTCATCGACGTGCACCCGGATGGTGTCGAAGTACGAGTCGCTGAGCACCTGTGCGCCCCGCTGGTTGAGCAGGTCGGCGAGGAGCGCGGCATCCGCGTGCACGTTCTGGGCGATCGCCCGGATGCCGCGCGGACCGTGATACACGGCGTACATCGAGGCCATGACGGCCAGGAGAACCTGGGCCGTGCAGATGTTGCTCGTGGCCTTCTCACGGCGGATGTGCTGCTCGCGCGTCTGCAACGTGAGACGGTAGGCGGGCTTGCCTGCGGCATCCTGACTGACGCCGACGAGGCGGCCGGGCATCTGGCGCTCGAGGCCCTTGCGCACGGCCATGTAGCCGGCGTGCGGACCGCCGAAACCCATCGGAACGCCGAAGCGCTGCGTGGTGCCGACCGCGATGTCGGCGCCGAGCTCGCCTGGGGCCTTGAGGAGTGCGAGTGCCAGCAGGTCGGCCGCGACGACGGCAAGCCCGCCGGCCGCGTGCACGGCATCGATCACCGCGGACGGGTCCCAGACGCGACCAGAGGCCGACGGGTACTGGATGAAGGCGCCGAAGGCGTCGGGGAGGCCGAGGAGGCCGTTCGACCCTTCGACGCCATCTGGGCGCCGCTCGCCTTTCTCGTTCAGGGAGCTGAGGTCAAGCTCGACGAGTTCGATACCCACTGCTGCCGCCCGGCCGCGCACGATCGCCAGGGTCTGCGGGAACACATCCTTGTCGATGAGGAAGACGTTGGACTTCGCGCGGGAGGCGCGACGAGCGAGCAGCATCCCCTCGGCGACAGCCGTTCCCTCGTCGAGCATCGAGGCGTTCGCGATGTCGAGTCCGGTGAAGTCGCAGACCAGCTGCTGGAAGTTGATCAGGGCCTCGAGACGGCCCTGCGAGATCTCCGGCTGGTACGGCGTGTAGGCCGTGTACCAGCTCGGGTTCTCCAGCACATTGCGCTGGATGACCGCAGGCGTCAGCGTGCCGTAGTACCCCTGTCCGAGGAACGACGTGTGCACGGCGTTGCGGGAGGCGAGCGAGCGCAGCTCGGCGAGCGCAGCTCGTTCGCTCACGCCTTCGATCGGCAGTGTGCGGCCGGGGAGGTCGACATCCGCGGGAAGCTGGATGCCCTTCGGCACGGCGGTGCGCACGAGCTCGTCGACCGAGTCGAAGCCGAGCGTACGCAGCATGAGGGCCGTCGCATCCGCGTCAGGTCCGATGTGGCGGTCGGCGAAGGTGGAGCGCAGGCCTGCCGCCGGGTGGCCGTCCGTGCTCGGGATACCGGTGGTGTCGGTCCTGTCCGTGGCCGTGCTCACGCGCTCTCCCCGGTCAGTGCATCGTAGGCGGCGGCATCCAGGAGGTCTTCGAGGCGGGCTGCATCGGCCACCCGCACCTTGATGAGCCAGCCATCGCCGAACGGGTCGGAGTTGACGAGCTCCGGCGAGTCGACGACCGCGTCGTTGATCTCCAGCACCTCACCGGTGACGGGGGCGAAGAGCTCTCCAACCGACTTCGTCGACTCGATCTCACCGACGATGGCACCTTCCGCGGTGTCGCTGCCGACCTGCGGGAGATCGACATAGACGACGTCGCCGAGCTTCTCGGCGGCGTACTCGGTGATGCCGACCGTTGCGGTGTCGCCGTCGACGATCACCCATTCGTGCTCGGCGGTGTAGCGGCGATCGGTGGGGACGGCCATGTCAGTTCTTCTTTCTCGAGTAGAAGGGCAGTTCGGTGACGGTGAACGGGATGCGCGTTCCGCGCACATCCACATCGAGTTGCGTGCCGACCGCGGCGAGCGCCGGATCGACGTAAGCGAGGGCGATCGGATGTCCAAGGGTCGGCGACAGCGCCCCGGACGTGATCTCGCCGACGGCCGCCTCGTCACTGCTGCGGGCGTACAGCCGGTAGCCGGCCCGCGCAGCTCGCTTGCCGTCACCGGCGAGGCCGACCAGCACATGGGCATCCTCCGACGCACCCCGCTCGATCGCCTCGCGCCCTATGAAGTCGCCGGGCTTCGCGAGCGCGACGACCCGGCCGAGTCCCGCCTGCGACGGGAACGTGCGCGTCGAGAGCTCGTGGCCGTACAGCGGCATGCCCGCCTCGAGGCGGAGGGTGTCGCGGCTGGCGAGCCCCGCAGGCACGAGGCCAGCGCCGGCTCCCGTCTCCAGCAGGGCGTCCCACAGGGCTCGGGCGTTGTCGGGCGCGACGTAGAGCTCGAAGCCGTCTTCGCCCGTGTATCCCGTGCGGGCGATGAGCACGGGGTGATCCTGGAACGTTCCGGACAGGGCGCGGTAGTACTTCAGCGCCGCGAGCGCGTTCTCGATGTCGGGATCCTCGCGGTCTTCCGGCAGGTCGGTGCCCGCCTCGATGCCGAGTTCCTCGACGTTCTGGAGGATCTCGAGCGATCGCGGGCCCTGGATCGCGATCAGCGCGATGTCGTTCGACTCGTCGTAGACATCCGCCTGGAAGGATGCCGCGCGCTGCACGAGCGCGTCGGCGACCGTCTGCCGGTTGGCCGCGTTGGCGACGACGAGGAAGCGGTCGACGCCCGTTCGGTACACGACCAGGTCATCGAGGATGCCGCCCGATTCGTCGAGCAGCAGGGAGTACTTCGCCTGACCCTGCTCGAGCGCCGAGAGCCTGCCGGCGAGGGCGTAGTCGAGCGCGTCGGCCGCCTGCGGGCCGAGGACGACGATCTCGCCCATGTGCGACAGGTCGAAGAGGCCGGCCGCCGTACGCACGGCGTGGTGTTCGGCGAGGTCGCTGGAGTAGCGGACCGGCATCTGCCAGCCGGCGAAGTCCGTGAAGCTCGCGCCGGCGGCGACGTGAGCGTCGTTCAGCGGCGAGAGCCGTTCGACGTGCACGGACGGCGCGGGCCGATCCGTGCTGCCGGATGACGACGGAACCTGGGCCATGAGTTCTCCGATCTGTCTCGCGAGGCTGCATCCGTGAGGCGAATGCAGACCCGTCGAGAGACGACACACCGTTGGTGTGCTGGGAACTCCCCCTCTGTCATTCGGCCTGAGAGATTCGCCCCGGACGTGGCCGGGACTTTCACCGTGGGCGAGACCGCGCCGGCGATGCCCGAGCGATCTGCTCTCCAGAGCGGCCAGCTCGATGCGGTAGGGGTACCTGAGAGATTGTCGGGGAGGATTGCTCCTTCGGTGTCCGCCCGGATCTCCCGGCGGACTCTCCCGCATCGACCGTGTGGCCCGATGTTCTGTTGTGCGTTCAGCCTATCGTGCGCGGTCAGTCACACGCACGGCACGGCGCCCCGGCGTCGCTGCGCCGGCAGACCCACGTCTCGTCGATGGTGGGCCTGCCGGCGCTGGTCCCTTCGTCCTAGGCGGGCACGAAGCCGAAGAAGACTTCGTAGCTGTAGCCGCCATCGTGGGTGATTCGACCCGTGGAGGCCTTGTAGCCGATTCCCTGTTGCCACTGGTTCTGATCACGGGCGCTCTTGACGATCATCTCCTTCGGGGAGAAGGCGACTTCCGCGTGGCCAGCGTTGTCGTCCTGAAGGTTGAGCAGTTTCCCGACACCGGTGGCGATGGCGCCGGAAACCTTCGGCACGAACGGCAGCAGGGCGGCGAACACCAGCCCGACATACGGGATCTTCGACACGTACGGCCCGGCATCCTTCGCCGCCTCGTCGATCGCATTCTTGATCGATGGCTCGTACTGATCGGGATTCCCGAAGTCGTTCTCCCACATCGTCGTCGTGACGACGAGCCCTCCCGGCTTGCCGCGGTACAGCTCGAGAAGGTCCGGCCTGGATTCGCCGGTGTCGACATCGTCGTAAATGCGGGTATGGACGGTGCTGGTGCTGTCCGGTGCGACGACGCCGAAGATGGCATACGGCTCATCGGAATCCGACGACTGGTCATGATCCGATTCATGCCAGCAGATCATGCCCGTGTAGTGCAGGACGACCTCGTGGAGATCGATCGCGCCGGTGTCGGGCCACCAATAGATCTGGCCGCCCTGGAACTGATTCATCCGACCGCCGTCGAAGTCGATCTCGTCGGTCAACGGGTAGCCGAGATAGGACCGTTCCCAGCCGATCGAGCTCCAGCGGTCACGGATCGCACCGTACACGACGTGGGCGCCGGTGGCCGGAGTCCAGTAGATCGAGCCGCCCTGGAAGTGCTGGAAACGGCCGACGCCGTCCGGGCATCCGCTCTCCTCGCCGACAGGAAAGGCGAGAACGGAGGTTGTTCCGCCGAAGGACAGATACTTCTTGAGTATTTCGCCGTAGACCTCGAAACGCCCCGACGGGGACTCGAACTCGCGGCCCCCGTGCGGTCCCGCGTCTTTCAGCGGTGGCACCCTGACGGGGAACTTGATCACTTTCACAGGTGTTCCCGCCAGGCGGGAGAGATTCACATCAGTCATGCCATCAGTGCACAACGCACTCGTCGGCATGGCATACGTAGTCGACTACTCGTTTTCCGGCGGCGGGATCCTGCGGGAAGCACCGTCCAGGATCGAGGCGAGCGCTCGACGATCCGACAAGTCGAGCTTCTGGCATGCCCGGTACACGTGGCCCTCGACCGTTCTCACGGAGACACCCAGCACCCGAGCGATCTCCTTGTTGCCCATGCCGGCCGCCACGTGCCGCGCGACCTCGTGCTCGCGAGTGGTCAGAACGTCCATCTGCACCACCCGTACGAACGGGCTGGTGGGCGGGATCGTGTATTCGGCGCACAGGCCCTGCAGACGGACTTCCGCCAGCAGCCGGGCACCGGGTTCTTCGCCGCGTCGCTGAGCTATGGCGAACGCCCGCGATTCCGCCTGGGCGGCGAGCAGTCCCGCTTCCATCGTCGCGAAACGCTGCGACGCCTCCCTGAGCGTCCTCGGTTCACGCGTCCGCGATCCCTCGACGAACGAGACCATCGCAACACCGATCTCTGTCGTTGGCTCCAACAGCGAGGTCAGCCGACCAACGTCGACATTCCCGCCGAACCGCGCGGTGTCGCACAGAACGCTCAGGAGAAAGAGTCCGGTCGCTCCTCGGTCGGCCGCCTGTCGGGACAGCCGCACAAGGTCGAGCGCGTCTGACACCCGACCTGCCGCAAAGGCGAGGTGCGCTTCGGCGAGCACGAGCACGGGCTCGAAAACCCGCACGCAATCGCCGAAGCGTGCCTTCGCCTCGACCATCAGGTCACGAGCATCGTGGGACTCGCCACGCGCGGCAGAGACGAACACGCCCAGCGTCGCTGCGAGGCAGGCCCAGCCGCGTGGGCCGTCGGACTCGAGAAGGTTCCATGCCGCCGCCGCATGTCCCCTGGCCGAATCCAGGCGGCCGCGCGTGAGGTCCACGATTCCGTCGAGAAGCTCGCAGAGGCCGCCTGTCACCGATTCGCCGAGACCGAATGCGCGGAGCTCGTCGCAGATCAGCTCCGCATCCCGGAATCTGCCTTCGCTGCACAATGCGCACACTCCCGCCAGGCCGAGAAGCCATTGCTGTATGCCCGCGGCGCATCGGCGCGCAGCATCGAGACCGCGTCGGACGAGGGGCTCCACCTCCGCGGCGACGCCATGGCCCCCGCGTACGGCGCGAGCGAAGGCCGCCGCGGACAGCGCCCACACGGCGGTGAAGTCATCGTGCTCGAGTCGTAGGGCATCCATGGCGTCAGACTCGGCTCGCGCAAGGTCGCCGTCGAAGCAGCGCATGCAGGACCGTGCTGCCAGCAGTCGGGAATGTGCCTGCTCCGAGAGATCGGAGAACGGGATCTCATCAAGAACCCGATGCGCCGCTTCGGTCTCGTTGCATGCCCAATAGAGATTCGCCGCCCGGCTCGCAGCCACGAAGGCGAGCAGATCGGCGTCGACCTCTGACTCGACGAGATCGAGATGGATCCGCTCGGATTCCACGCCACGCCCCTGGGCACTGATCGCGGCCGCCAAGGTCAGCCCCGTCATGAACCGGGAACTCTGAGTGGTACTCCTCATCGCGGCTCGTGCCAGGCGTTCAGCCAACCCGACTGCGCTCAGAGAGAGCGCCAATTGCGCTGTGCTCACGTAATCGATGTCGATCGAGCCGTCGCCGGATTCCATTGCAAGGCGTGCTGCGACGAGCATCTCGGCCGCCCCTGGGACCCCCGCTGCCAGAATCAGACGAGCGGCCTCGGCGGACCGTCGCGCTGCACGCAAAGGATCGAGCCCGGCACGGATGACGTCGGCAAGGAGCGGAGGGGAGAGCGCGACGGAGAGGCGCCCGTCCGGGCCGGTGGATGCGATGACCGCCCGGTCCATGCATTCCTCGAGCGCGTTCGTGAGTTCCTCGTCGACGAGCGGAAGAGGCAGCTGGCCGGCGACCGCGAGCAGTTCCACGAGTCGAAGTGCCGCGCTCGAGATGCCATGCAGCGGCGTCGTGACCATGAGCCGCACGTAGTCGTCGCCGATCACGTCGTCCTCTAGCCTCGGTGCCCACACCCACGTGCTGTGCAGCTTTCGAAGCAGCCCGGTGGTCACGGCGTGGTCGAGGAGCGCTCCGGCGAGGGCCCCACGGCCCTCAGTACTCCGCCACAGCACGTGAGCGACATGAGGAGCCAGTGGCGCGCCACCCAGCATCTCCTCCGCGGCGAGGGCCAACTCGATCTCGTTCAAAGGCCGAAGGCGTTCGAGCTGAATCTGTCCTGCGGAAACGTGACGCAGCATCCGGAGAGGCAGCCGATCGAGGTCCTGAACGGCGATCACCAGCGAGTGACCGCCGAGCACGACGGCGTCCCAGAGGACCTCGAGTGACAGGTGGTCGGCGTCGTCCGCGTCATCGACGATGAACATGGTCGCAGGCCGTGACGCGAGGGTCGTGCGCACGGCTGAGAGCATCCCTACGGGGCTGGCGGCCGCGCTGACCGGAACGATGGTCGAGGCGAGAGCGAGCGGAATATCGCGGTTCACGAGGTTGCCGGTCAACCCGACGACGGACATGACGGCCTCTGTCCGTTCCTGGATCAGCCGTAGACCGCTCGTCTTCCCCGTGCCAGGGTCTCCCACGAGCACGACACGAACCGCGCTCCCCTGGGCGCGCGGAACGAAGTCGTCCCACCCCTCGGACATCCGACGCCCGAACAGTGCTGTGTGCACGAACAGACTCTACGGACGCGGAACGAACCAGACCAGTCTTGTTCGTGTGGATGATCGTCTTCTAGTCATACTGACTCATACTGCTATGATCTCTCTAAGTCTCAATGACCTTTAGAGCGAGGAATCGTGACCGAGAGTAGTCGAACCGACGACCTCCGTGTTCCTGCGCAGGACACCGCGTCAGCGAATACACCGCGTGCCGACCTGCAGCTCGCCGTGTCCACGGTGATCTTCGCGCTGCGCACGGACGACAGGTTCGGAGCCCAGGGTGCGGCACCGACGCTGTGGCTACCGCTCGTGCGGCGCATCCGCGAGCCGTTCGAGGGGCGCTGGGCGCTGCCGGGCGGACCGTTGCGGACGACCGAAGGTCTGGCGGATGCCGCACGTCGCACGCTCGGCGAGACAACCGGTCTCGCCCCGCGGTACCTGGAGCAGCTGTACGCGTTCGGCGACGTCGACCGCACAGCGTCGGGTGAACCGGGGGCCGCGCGGGTGGTCTCGATCGTGTACTGGGCGCTCGTGGGATCCGAGGAGGCTGCGCGGGCGACCGTCGGCCAGAACGTGCGCTGGTTCCCCGCGGATGAGCTCCCCGCTCTCGCGTTCGACCACAACCTCATCGTCGAGTACGCCCTCTGGCGGCTCCGCAACAAGATGGAGTACTCGCGGATCGCGCACGCGATCCTCGGCGAGACGTTCACCCTCGCCCAGCTGCGCGAGGTTCACGAAGCGGTGCGCGGGAAGCGCCTCGATCCGGCGAACTTCCGGCGCGCGATGGAGGCATCCGACGCACTCGTCGACACGGGCGAACGCGTGACCGGCACTCGGCACAGGCCGCCCAAACTGTACCGCTACGACACGTCCGTCGGGCTCGTCGACACCGGGCCGCTGCCGCATCCGTGACCCGGAAAGCCACTCATGACCCTTCGACCTGCTCCGCTCACTCAGGGAGCCGACTTCTCTCTCCGATCCTTGGACGCCCCGCTCGCTCAGAGAGCTCGGCACGAACTAGCAGTTAGGCAGCGAATATGACCCTCACCGCCTCGGTCGACCGTACGATCCAGCTCATCGCCGCAGGAGACGAATCCGGCGAGCTCTGTGCGACGGACCTCGTCGACGCGCCGTGGACCTTCGACCTCGGGATGCCCGGGTATGGACCCGGCGCGTCGATGGCGGATCCGATCCCGGCGGACTCGCCCCGGCAGGGCGAACTGCCGCAGGAGTACCGCGACGCGTCGGCTGCGGAGCTGGCCGAGCGCATCCGGTCCGCGAAGGAGACCCTCGGGGACCGCGTAATGGTGCTCGGACACTTCTACCAGCGCGACGAGGTCGTGCAGTACGCCGACTTCGTCGGGGACTCGTTCCAGCTCGCGAACGCGGCCAAGGCGCATCCGGAAGCCGAGGCGATCGTGTTCTGCGGGGTGCACTTCATGGCGGAGACGGCCGACATCCTCACCTCACGCGAGCAGAGCGTGATCCTGCCGAACCTCGCCGCCGGATGCTCGATGGCCGACATGGCCGACATCGACTCGGTCGAGGAGGCGTGGGAGCAGCTCATGGCGCTGTACGCGGGCGAGGCGGATGCCGACGGCGTGGCATCCGTCATCCCGGTCACGTACATGAACTCCTCGGCAGCGCTCAAGGCGTTCTGCGGTCGGCACGGCGGGATCGTGTGCACGTCGTCGAACGCGTCGACGGTGTTGCGGTGGGCGTTCGAGCGCGGCAAGCGCGTGCTGTTCTTCCCCGATCAGCACCTCGGACGCAACACCGCGAAGGCGATGGGGATCCCGGTCGAGCTCATGCCGATGTGGAACCCGGCCAAGAGCCTCGGCGGCAACGACGCGCAAGCGCTGACGGACGCGAAGGTGATCCTCTGGCAGGGGTTCTGCTCGGTGCACAAGCGGTTCACCGTCGCCCAGATCGAGCAGGCGCGAGCACAGCACCCCGGCGTGCGGGTGATCGTGCACCCGGAGTGCCCGATGGAGACCGTCGACGCGGCTGACGAGTACGGCTCGACGGACTACATCGTCAAGGCCATCCAGGCAGCACCGGCGGGGTCGACGTTCGCGATCGGCACCGAGATCAACCTGGTGCAGCGGCTGGCGGCCGAGTATCCGCAGCACACGATCTTCTGCCTCGACTCGGTCGTGTGCCCGTGCTCGACGATGTACCGCATCCACCCGGGCTATGTGGCGTGGGTGCTCGAGTCCTTCGCGCGCGGCGAGGTCGTCAACCAGGTGCGCGTGAGCGACGCTGTCGCCTCCGACGCCCGAGTGGCACTGGTACGGATGCTCGCCGCACGCCCCGATACGACCATGGCGGCGTGACATGAGCGTCGCGACGCTTCCTGGTGGCCCCGACGCATTCGTTCGCCGCCCGGATGCCGCACCCCGCGTCCTCCTCGTCGGCAGCGGGATCGCCGGCCTCACCGCCGCGCTGCGGCTCTCCGCGATCGCTGAGGTCACGCTGCTCACAAAGGGCGGGCTCGAGGAGAGCAACACGCTCTACGCGCAGGGCGGCATCGCCGCCGCGCTCTTCGACGACGACAGCCCTGAGCTGCACGTCGCCGACACGCTCGCCGCCGGCGCCGGCCTGGGTGACGCTGAGGCGGTGCGGATCCTGTGCACAGAGGGTCCGGAGCGCGTGCGCGAGTTGCTCCGGTTCGGGGTTCCGTTCGATCGTGAGAACGGACGGCTCGCGCGCGGTCTCGAGGCGGCGCATTCACGGTCCAGGGTGCTGCACGCGGGCGGCGACGCGACCGGACGCGCGATCGAGGTGACACTGGCGACGCGGGTGCGGGCATCCGGAATCCGCATCGTCCAGCACGCAATGCTGACGGACCTGGTCGTCGACGACGGTCGGGTGATCGGAGCGCGCACGCTCGATGCCGACGGCCGGCGCAGCACGATCGCAGCGGAGGCCGTCGTGCTCGCCACCGGCGGGGCCGGACGGCTCTTCTCCCACACGACCAATCCGGCCGTCGCGACCGGTGACGGCGTCGCCGCCGCGTGGCGCGCGGGCGCCGAGCTGGCGGACCTCGAGTTCTACCAGTTCCATCCGACGGCTCTGGCCGTGCCGGGCGGCACCCTCGTGTCGGAAGCCGTACGCGGTGAGGGAGCCGTGCTGCGGGATGCCGAGGGAGTGCGCTTCATGGAGCGCGTGCATCCGCTCGCGGAGCTCGCCCCTCGCGACGTCGTGGCGCGCGGGATCGCCCGGCGGATGGCGGCCCAGGACGGTGCTCCCGTGTTCCTGGATGCGACGCGCCTCGGCCGTGCGTTCCTCGCTCGGCGCTTCCCCACGATCCAGGCCGCGTGCGACGCCGCGGGGTTCGACTGGGCGAGCGAGCCCGTGCCCGTGACGCCTGCTGCCCACTACTGGATGGGCGGAGTGCGGACGGATGCCTGGGGCCGGGCGAGCCTGCCCGGCCTGTACGCGATCGGTGAGGCCGCGTGCACGGGCGCGCAGGGGGCCAACAGGCTCGCGTCCAACTCGCTCCTGGAGGGGCTCGTGTTCGCGGCGCGCGCCACGGAGGCGATCGGCGCAGCCGATCTTCCGGTGTCGCCGCTCGTCGACGCGAGCGAGATCGCATCGACGTCGCATCGCCCCGGAACGGACGACGCATCCCGCGCCGCGGCCGGCGGACCATCCGCCGGCGAGCGCATCGATCGTGCCGCCGACGAACGGCGCGACACCGGCGACCTCGTCCGCGAGCTGCTCTGGGAGGGCGCAGGCGTCGAGCGGGACGGCGACGGGCTGCGTGCGGCAGCATTCGTGCTGGAACGCCTGGGCGCCCGCGCCGATGGCGAGGGGAACGGATCCCCGCGTTCCATCGCCGAGCAGGAGAACAGCAACCTCGTCTCGCTCGGTGCTCTACTCGTGCGATCGGCGATGAGCCGCGAGGAATCCCGCGGCGCTCACTTCCGCAGCGACTTCCCCGAGACCTCGGGGACCCCTGAACACACCATCGTCACCAACCGGTTCGGCGAGCCGGTGCTGTGGAGGTCGTCCCGCCTCGCCGGCGCGGGTTCTGGGACGACCGATCGCGACCACACGACATCCGCCCGAGAGGGCCTCATCCGAGAGGTGGTCGCCACGTGCTGACCCGACAGATCATCGACCGCGTCGTGAACACGGCCCTCGACGAGGACGCGCCGTGGGGCGATGTCACCAGCGAGCTGTTCATTCCGGCGGACGCGGCGGCATCCGCTCGTCTTGTCGCCCGCGAGCCCGGTGTGTTCTCCGGCGGAGAGGTCCTCGTGCGCACGATGCGGGCCGTGGATGAACGCATCGCCGTGAGCCTTCTCGTCGCCGACGGAGAACGCTTCGCGAAGGGACAGACGCTCGCGGTCATCGCGGGGCCGGCACGGGGCATCCTGCGCGGCGAACGGGTCGCGCTGAACCTCGTGCAGCGCATGAGCGGCATCGCCACGCTCACCTCGCGCTACGTCGAGCTGGCGGCCGGAACGCATGCCCGCATCGTCGACACCCGCAAGACCACGCCGGGCCTGCGCGCACTCGAGCGCCACGCCGTGGTCTGCGGCGGCGGACGCAACCACCGCAACTCGCTCTCGGATGCCGTCATGGCCAAGGACAACCACCTCGCCGTGCTCACAGCAGACGGGCGCTCGGTGACGGATGCCATCCGGGCCGTGCGCGCACAGCTCGGCCACACCACGCACCTCGAGGTCGAGGTGGACCGGATGGACCAGATCGAGCCCGTGCTCGCAGGCGACGTCGACACGATCATGCTCGACAACTTCACGGCCGACGAGTTGCGCGAGGGCGTCGCTCTCGTGAACGGACGCGCGATCGTGGAGGCGAGCGGCAACGTCAACCTCGACACCGTTGCCGCGATCGCCGCGACCGGCGTCGACGTCATCTCCGTTGGCGCGCTGACGCACAGCGTGCGCTCGCTCGACCTCGGGCTCGATGTCGACATCGACGCCGAAGCCGACGTTGACGACAACGACAACGACGCCGCTGACGGCAGTCCGACCCGGATCGGCCTTCTCAGCGACGACGAAGAGGAGTAGCGGCACAGTGAGCGTCCTCTACCTCGACGCCGCAGCGACCACCCCGGTGCGTCGTGCGGCGCTCGAGGCCGCCTGGCCGTACCTCACCGGCGAGTTCGGCAACCCGTCCAGCACGCACGAACCGGGTCTGCGCGCAGCGACCGCGCTGAAGGATGCCCGCGCCCGGGTCGCCTCCGTGCTCGGGTGCCGCGCATCCGAGGTCGTGTTCACCGCGGGCGGCACGGAGGGCGACAATCTCGCGATCAAGGGCCTTGCGCTCGGGGATCCGCGTGGACGGCATCTCGTCACTGCGGCCACCGAGCACGAAGCGGTGCTGGAATCGGTCGATCATCTGCGGCGTATCCACGGATTCGACGTGGACTTCGTTCCGCTCGACGAGTTCGGCACGGCGACTCCCGACGCCCTGGCGTCGGTGCTGCGGCCCGACACGACGCTCGTGTCGATCGCGTATGCGAACAACGAGATCGGCACGGTGCAGCCGATCGCCGAGCTGGCATCCGTCGCTCACGCGGTCGGGGCACGTTTCCACACCGACGCCGTGCAGGCTGCCGGCCGGCTCGACCTGGACGTACGGACCCTCGGCGTCGACGCTCTCAGCTTCTCCGGACACAAGGTTGGCGCGCCGAAGGGTTCGGGCACGGCGTTCGTGAGGGGCGGTATCCCGCTCGAGCCCGTGCTGCACGGTGGCGGCCAGGAGCGCGGGCGGCGCTCCGGCACCGAGAACGTCGCGTTTGCGGTCGCTCTCGCCGTGGCGCTGGAAGCCGCAGACGACGAGCGGATGCGGCACCGAGGTGCTCCGGCCGACGAGGCACCAGATCCTTTGGCCGACACGGGCACCTTCATCGACGGCGTGCTTCGTCTGCTGCCCGAGGCTCGGCTCACGGGCGAACGCGTGCGCCGGATCCCCGGACACGCGTCGTTCACGATCGACGGCGTGAACGGAGAGACCGTGCTGCTCGAGCTCGAGCGCCGCGGTGTGATCGCCTCTAGCGGCTCCGCCTGTGCGGCCGGGCGCACCGAGCCGTCGCACGTGCTGCGGGCCATCGGACTTTCCGACGACGCGGCGGCGACCGCCGTGCGCTTCAGCTGGACGACGGTCTCCCCCGCCGATCTCGCACACGCCGCGGAAGCGCTACGCGACGCCGTGGCAGCGGCACGAGGACTCTAGGAGGCCGTCGAGCCACGGATCCGTCCCTCCGAGCAGGTGCCCGTCCTGCGCTCGGAACGCCCCGAGCACGGGATCCTCTCAGAGGCCCTCCGGCCTTCCGGTCAGTTGCCGCAGTGCGGACGACAGGTGCGCTGCGAGATGGCGTCCACGAGCACGGCACCGAGATCCTGTGGCCTGAGCGCCTGGTAGACCCCGCCACCCGTGGCATCGGCGATCTGCTTCATGGCGGACTGATCGGTGTCGGGACCGAATCCGATCATGATCACCGGGACCGGCCGGTTGACGCTCTCGATGGACTTCAGCTGTCCGACCAGTTGATCAAGGCTGAGTCCGCCGGCGGGGTTGTCGTTCTTTCCGTCCGTGATCACCAGCACGGAGCTGACCATGCCCGACACGTAGTTGGCCTGCATGTTCTTCACCGCGGCCAGCACGGAGTCGTAGAGCGCCGTGTCACCCTGCACGCGGCTGGGCAGCGAGTTGATCACGTTCGAGATGTCGGCGGCGTGAGCCGAGTCCCCGACCGGCGCGACCGGCGTGAGCTCCGTCCACGGCTGCGACCCCTGCTGATTGGTGGAGAAGCTCCACACGCCCAGCTGGGTCTGCGGTGAGAACATCTCGATCGCGCCCGCCGCAGCCTGCTGGAAGATGCCGATGCGGGTCGTGCCGCCGGCATCCTCGTTCATCGATCCCGACACGTCGACGAGCGCCAGCATACGGCCGCGCATCGTCATCGTGGACCACTCGTGCAGCATGTCCACCTGCGTGGCCAGTCCTCCCGGAGCCGCGGTCGAGTAGGTCTTCAGGACGCCTGCGGCCCGCAGATGCCCCTGTCCGAGACCCGACCGGAAGCCGCCTTCTGCGAGGTGCTTCTGGTCCGTGACGAAGGCGCTCTCCAATGCCGTCATGAGGCGGTCTTTCACAACGCTCCCCGTTGAGCGTCCGGCGACGCGGGCGAACGGAAAGGCGTCCTCGTCTGTGCCGTCGCCGGGGTAGATGGCGAAGAACTGCTGAGCGGGATGTTGCCGATTGTGCTGGTAAACAGCCTGCTCGGTCGTGAGCACGACCGAGGGCGTGGCATTCTCCTCGGCTGCCGCGAACGCTTTCTCCGCTGTCGCCGGTATGTTCTTGCCCAGCGCGACGAGCGCCGTGTCGAACGCCAGATCGTTGCCGGCCGGAGCCACGCCGTTCAGCTTGCTGAGAGCGAGGAGGCTCGCCCCGTTCGCCTCCGGATCGGGCAGTAGCGCGTTGAGATCGCCCGAGTACAGGCCGGCCCACGTCGGTTTCGCCGCTGCGATCGACGACGCCTTCTTCGAAGGCGCGGCGAACACGAGCGGGGTCGTCGCGACGTACGCCTCGAAGACGGCATTGGGCGACTCGCGTCCGAGCGACAGTGCTGTCGCCGCGATGCGACTCTGCCACCCGGGAGAGTCCGGCACCCAGACATCGGCACCCACGTCTCCCCCTGCGGCCACGATGGATGCCGTGTCTGCGGAATCCTGCGCCCGCACCGTCGTCTTCACGCACGGGGTCACCACATCGAACGAGTTCGCCGCCTTGGTGAGCACGGGCGCGATCTTGGGGTCGGCCACCACGCGGATCGTCGTCGGCTTGCCGCAGCCGATGGCATCCGCGAAGGAAGGAACGGAACTGCCCAGCAGACCGCCGGCCCAGGCTGCTCCGCCGACAGCGATCAGGACCACGGCGACGGCACCGGAGACGATGCCGATCAGGAAGCGTCTGCGAGAGCGTGGGCGCGCCTCTCGCGCGCCGGACTGGATGTCATGAGGGTGCGCAGGGGCGCTGTGTCGTCCCACTCGTACTCCATCGTCGGGTCAGGCCGCCCCCGCCTGCGATCTTCGGCCGCCTCCACTCGAGCGGCTTCGTGCCGCGATTCTACCGGACGGCCTGGTACACGGATGCGTGTGGCGTAGCGTGATCACATGAGTGCGCGCGACGACGACACGACCCGTTCTGGCGAGGACTTGACTCCGGAGGAAGAGGAGGAAGTCGAGGTCGCCCCCGAAGAAGAAGAGCTGGAGGGCTGGCTGCCCGAGCCGCGGCCGACGGACGGACCCGCGCCCGCACCGTGACCCCCGAGCGCTGACACCCGGCGGGCGCACCGCCCCGGCGCACACCGGCCGCGGACGTCAGTGGATGAGACAGTTCGGGCGGCAGGACCGTTGCGACAGCGCATCCACCAGCACGTTGCCCAGATCCTGCGGTTTGGTCGCGGTGTAGACACCACCGTCTGTCGCATCCGCGATCTGGCTCATCGCAGCGAGATCCGTGTCGGGTCCGAATCCGATCATGATGACCTCGACGGGCTTGTCCGGGTTCTCCACCGTCTTCAGCTGCGAAAGCAGATCCTGCAGTGAGAGCCCACCGCCAGGGTTGTCGTTCTTGCCGTCGGTGATCACCAGCACGGAGTTCACCATGCCAGGCGAGTAGTCCTTCTGCACGTCCTTCACGGCGGCGAGCACCGTGTCGTAGAGGCCGGTGTCGCCCTGCACGTAGCTCGGCAGCGCGCCGATGATGCCTGCGATGGCCTCCTGGTGTGCCGGGTCCCCGATCGGCGCGATCGGGGTCATCTCCCGGTACGGGGTCGAACCGTTCTGGTTGGTGGAGAAGATCCAGATGCCGAGCTCGGCCTGCGGCGAGAACATCGAGACGGCACCCATCGCGGCTTGCTGGAAGATGCCAATGCGCGTCATGCCGCCGCCGGCATCCTCGTTCATGGATCCGGAGACGTCCACCACGGCCAGCATTCGCGAACGCATCGTGATCGTCGACCACGCGTGAAGAAGGTCGACCTGCGACGACAGGTCGGGCGAGAGCATGTTCGTGTAGGAGGCGAGCACTCCGGTCGCCTTGAGCGACCCCATGCCGATGCCGCTACGGAATCCGTACTGCGCCATGTGCTTCGTGTCGGTGACGAAGGCGCGCTCGAGGCTGTTGAGGAGACGATCCTTCGCGGCGCTCCCGGAGGTGGCTCCCGCCAGACGCACGTACGGATAGGAGTCCAGTACGGTTCCCGAACTCGGATAGACCGCGAAGAACTGCTGGTCGGAGCCCTTTTCGGACTCGTTGTGCGCGAAGACCGCCTGCTCTGTCGTGAGTACCACCGTCGGCGTCGACGCCTTGACCGCGTCGGTGAACGCCGAGGTGGGGTCGGTGGGAACGACCTTTCCGATGGCGATCATCGCGGCGTCGAAGGCGAGCGGATTGCCGGCAGGAGCGTTCGACTTGAGCACACTCAGCGCGAGCAGGCTGGCGCCATTGTTGACCGGATCCGGGAGGAGCGCACTCACGGTGCCGCCGTAGATGCTCGACCAGGCGGGCTTCGCTGCGGCGAGCGAGTCGGCCTGCTTGGCGGGCGCCGCGAAGATCATCGGTGTCGTGGCCACGTTCACGCCGAAGAAAGCCTTCGGCGTTCCACGTCCGAGGGATTTCGCCGTCGCGGCGATCCGCGCCTCCCAGCCAGGAGAATCCGGTATCCAGACGTCGGCCTTGGGGTCGTTGCCCGACGCGACGATCGATGCGGTTTCCGCCGACGTCTGCGCGCGCACTGTCGTCGTGACACACGGCGTGACGGCGTCGAATGACATGGCCGACTTCGTCAGGGCGGGGGCGATGGCCGGATCTGCGACCACGCGCAACTGGGTCGGTTTGTCGCAGCCGAGGGCATTCGCGGGCGAGGGCAAGATGCCCTTCAGCGCGCCTGTCCCCCAGGCGACGCCTGCGACCGCGAGGAGCACGACGACGACCGCACCGGAGATGATGCCGATGATGAAGCGCCTGCGCGAGCGGGGACGATCGGGCGTGGCAGGCTGATGATGCACGGGTGCGGCACTGTGTCGTCCCACTCGAACTCCATCGTCGTGTCAGGCCCACCCCGCCTTCGTTGCTGCGCCGCATCCCCCGAGGCGGCGACGTTGCGGGCTAGCATACCTGACCGCGGAGATGCCGGAAATGCGCCACGGGCCACAACTCGAGCGCCTGTGCGACGTCTGTGCACTGTGCATGAGTGACAACGGATGACGCACACGGCGACCGTGTCTCGGCTCGGCCTCGAGGCCGAGCCGACAGTATGGTCCCATGACCGCCTCCGACATCATCCCCGAGGATCTCCTCCCGCTGCTGAACGAGCCGAACTTCGGATTCCTCGGCACCATCCGTCCCGACGACACGGTTCAGGTGAACCCGATGTGGTTCGAGTTCGATGGGGAGCTGATCCGCTTCACCCACACCACCAAGCGACAGAAGTACCGCAACCTGCAGCGGAATCCGACGATGAGTCTCGCGATCGTGCGTGAGCGCTCCTTCTACCGTTTCCTGGAGGTCCGTGGGCGCCTGGTGAACGTCGTCCCCGATCCGGAAGGCGAGTTCTACGTGCGCCTGGCCCGACGCTACGGGGAGACGGATCCGCAGGCGCCGGAGGACAGGGCCGACCGTGTCATCCTCGTGATGAGCGTGGAGCACGCGGTCACCAATTGACTCGGGCACCCGATCGCGGCCCGACTCGATGTGAGAGCCCTCGACCCCGGAACGGTTCAGATTCGCCGTGCGACGAAGACGAACTCGCGACCGGGTCGGTCCGGCGCCTCACGCACCTCATCGACGGCGAATCCGGCCGCCGCCAGCGAGGACTCCACCTCCTCGCGGCGACGGAACCGCAGCGTCGACGTGGAGTGCAGCGTCTCGCCGTCGGGAAGGATCAGCGTGTTCTGGAATGTGACGAACGGAGCCTGGGTCTCCACGAGATCCGTCCAGGTGCGCACACGCCCTACGCCCTCCACGATGGTGTCGACGTAGGTGCGGTCGCGGACCCAGTCACGCCAGGCTTCGCGGTCCGGATCCCGGGTTTCGAAGACGAGCCGACCGCTCGGACGTAGCGCGGACCGGATCGCGCGCAGTGTGGCATCCCAGTCCTCGTCGGTGAGGAAGACCTGGGCCACGTTCCCGGTCATGAAGGCGATGTCACCCGACGACCCGGGCAGATCGGTCGCGTCGCCATGGATCCAGGTGATCCGCTCCGCGTGAGGCTTGGTGCGAGCGACGTCGAGCGAGGCCAGCGCCGGATCCACGCCGATCACCGTCAGGCCCTGGGCGGCGAGCATGCAGGCGAAGGTGCCGGTTCCGCATCCGACGTCGATCACGGTCTGCGCGTCGAACTCCCGCGCGATCGCCGCGTACGCGTCGAGGTCTGTGCGATCAGGATCGAGAGGATCGTAGAGGCGAGCGAAGCGCGCGTCGTCGAAGAGAGCGTCCGGCATCCGCCCAGTGTGTCAGCGGCCGCCGGGGTGCGCACAGTTTCAGCCGGCCGCTTCGACAGCTTCCTCCATCGCGGCGCGGGCGTCATCGAGGTGGTACACCCGTTCGCTCGGTTCGATGTTCGTGAGGAAGTCGTGCATCGTCACCGCTGCCCGCCATGCCGCCAAGGGCCGCATGAGTTCGAGGGCGCCGCGCGGGTCGCTGGACGGAACCGTGCGACGCCAGGCACACACCCACTCGTCTTCCACCACCGCTGCGTCTCCGGGCGAGAGCACCTTCGTGAGCAGCAGGATGTCGTATGCCGGATGCGACAGCGACGCATCGCCCCAGTCGATGATCACAGGCTCGGGTCCGCCGAAGCGCACGTTTCCCGCGTGCAGATCACCGTGCACCAGGGTGTCCGGGAGCCCGCACGCCGCCACCCTCTCCAGCCGTGCCGGAAGGGCGTCGATCAGCGCACGGATGCCGTCCACACTCTCGCTCCAGAACCGCGCCACCTCGACGAAACGCTCCGCCTCGAGACGACGGTCCGGCAACCCGGCGGCGAGCAGTTCGTCCGCCTCGCCGGCATACCTCGCCTGCACCGGATGGAAGAGCTGTGCGACACGGATGCGCGTCGCAGCGTCCGCACCGTGTCCATCGGCACCGGGCACGTCGGCGAGGAGCATTCGGCCGCGGTCGTCCGCAGCGAACAACTCCGGCGCCAGCGCAGGAGCCGCGGCCCTCACGAGGCGCAGTGCGTGCGGCTCGTGCGCGAAGAACGGCGGCACCTGCTTGAGCCAGGCGATCGTGCCGGCGGAGGCATCCAGGCGCCAGAGCGCGGACAGGTTCCAGGTGCGCTGCTGAACGGCCTCGAGATCGCGGAACCCTCGACCCTCGAGAGCGGTTCGCGCCCACGCGACAGACGCATCCGGTCCGCCGGGCCGTGCCCACGGCATCCGCAGGGGCTGATCGTCCAGGTCGAGGTCGTGCGGAACAGGCGTCAACGGCAGAGAGGGCGGGAGTGTCCGGGTCTCGACCTGGGCGAGATACGTCACCTCGCCGCCGGATGCCGGACGGTCCTGCCCACGTCCGCGCAGCAGCCGGAGGATCTGCACGTCGATGCCGAAGGTCGCGCGCGCCGTTCGAACCACTTCATCGACGTCCTGCCACCACGGGTGAACGACGGTGAAGGTCGGAAGCACGCCGAGCATCCCGCCCTGCTGGTCGACGAGGACGAGGGTCGTGTCGCGGGACATGCGACGACCGTAGCGGGCGCGAGCATGCAACGGCCAGGTCGACGTGCCGAGCCCGTGGTCCGGCGAGGATGAGCTCGGCCCGTCAGAGGATCACGCCGCCCGTCTGGCTCGCGGGACAGTACTGGGCCGTCGTGCTCGCAAAGGCGAAGTCGCGGATGATGTCGTCGCATCCGGGGCAGGGCTCGCCCGCCCTGCCGTGCACCATCATCGCCGCCACCTTCGTCGCCTTGAGCTCGGCGATCGGGATGCCGCGGCGTGCGGAGATCGCGGAGCGGATCACCCCCGTGGTCTGCTCGAAGAGCCGGTCGAGTTCGTCGGCATCGAGTTCGGACGCGTGAACGACGGGGCTCAGCCTGGCCGCGAACAGGATCTCGTCGGAGTACGCGTTGCCGATTCCCGCGATCGACTTCTGTTCCTGGAGGATCGCCTTCAGCTGTTTGCGACGGCCGACGAAGGCGCGATCGAAGTCGGCGCGACTGTAGTCGGGCAGCGCCGGATCAGGTCCCAGGCCCGCAAAGGAAGGGACGTCGGATGCCGCATCCACGACCCACAGGGAGTGCGACACCCATCCGCCCGAGTCGGTGAGCTCGAGGCGGATTCCGCCCTCGAAGTCGAGCATGGCGAGCGCAGCAGCGGATCCGCCGGAGGGGCCGGCCGCACTCACCGACTCGCCTTCGCCCCAGCTCGCCCAGCCGTGCCGTCCGAGCGAGACGACGAGGTGCGCGCCACCGAGCGCGAGGTCGAACATCTTGCCGTGCCTGGTGACACCGGTCACGCTCCGGTCCACCAGAGTCGACGGCTGACGGGATCGCGTCTTGACCATGCGGAACTCGAGCACGTCGACGCCGGTCAACGCGCGTCCGCGCAGTCGGGCATCGAGATCGTCGACGAGCGCCTGCACCTCAGGTGACTCGGGCATGTTCCGATCGTGCCACCAAGGTCCGACAAACTGCTCGCGCCCACCGTGTCGTCCTCCCCAGGGTGGCAGGGCGTCGCTGCGTCCACCAAACAGGAACAGCGCGAGCGCCTCCGCTCATTGATCGACACACTTGCCGCATGGGAATCCGCTACTACGCCTATCCAGTCGCCGAATGCGATCTCGACGCCGCACGCGCCGACCCCTACAAGTTTCTGGGCGGGGATCCGCTCATGGATGCTTGGGGCCCGCTGGAGGAGAAGCCCGAGATGCTGTACATGGACAAGTGCTGGGGTGACCTGCAGCACTTCTTCCGACCAGATCCGGGTGGACTGTCAGAGCCTGCGTTCGCCCTCGTCGAGGGCGCCGTGACCCCGCACGGACTCGGCTGGTACGGCTACACGAAAGTGATGACACCCGATGAGGTAGCCGTCGTGTCGCAGCATCTCGGCACGTTCTCCGAGGAGACCGTCCGGCGGCGCATCGAGGATCTCCACCTCGATCGATGGGGTGGCGGCGAAGACGAGGAGTTCGCCTACATGATGCCGTACATCCGTGACGCCCAGAGATTCACCGCTGCGCTGGCCGAGAACCGAAGTGGCCTGGTCTATTTGATCGGATGAACCCGGACGCTCGTATACTGAAAGTATGACAATGACCACGATCAAGGTCTCCGTGGCCACAAGGGATCGGCTCAAGGCTCAAGCCCGGACTGCCAGGAAGTCGCTCGGCGCCTACCTCGATGAGCTGGCGAGCCGCGCTGATCGAGAGCAGCGTCTCCGCGTCCTCCAGCAGCAGATCGCCGCGACCCCGCCGGAACTGATGGAGTCCTACCATCGGGAGACGGCGGAATGGGACGCCATCTCTCCCCGGATCGATGAGTGAGATCGCCCTCGCTCCAGGCCTGGTGGTGTGGGCGGCCCTCGACCCCGTCATCGGCCGCGAACAGGCCGGACGTCGACCCGTACTCGTCGTCGCCGGAAACGGATATCTGAACGCAGTCACGAGCCTCGCACTCGTCGTGCCCATCACGTCCGTGGACCGATCGTGGAACAACCACGTACGGATCGACGATTCTGCAGGCCTTATCAAGCCATCGTGGGCGATGACGGAGCAGCTGCGAGCGATCTCACGAGAACGCATCGTGGCGACTGCCGGTACGACCAGTGTGGCAACCCTCGCCATCGTCCGGCTCTGGCTGAGCGATTTCCTCGAAGTCACCGGTCCGGCGCTCTGAGCGTCCGATCGGAACCGCCGAATCCGCGCCAACGCCGTCCGTACGCGCCGTCGAGTGGGGCATGAAGCCCGCCCGAGGCACCGCTACACGTTGAAGCGGAACTCCACCACGTCGCCGTCCTGCATGACGTAATCCTTGCCCTCGAGACGCGCCTTGCCGTGGGCGCGCGCCTCGTGCACCGAGCCGAGCTCGACGAGGTCCTCGAACGAGATCACCTCGGCCTTGATGAAGCCCTTCTCGAAGTCGGTGTGGATCACGCCGGCGGCCTGGGGAGCCTTCCACCCCTTGTGGATGGTCCACGCGCGCGACTCCTTCGGGCCTGCCGTGAGGAACGTCTGCAGGCCGAGGGTGTCGAATCCGATGCGAGCGAGCTGGTCGAGTCCGCTCTCGTCCTGGCCCGTCGAGGCGAGCAGTTCAGCGGCATCCTCGGGATCCAGGTCGATCAACTCGGACTCGATCTTCGCGTCGAGGAACACGGCCTGTGCGGGCGCGACGAGAGCGGCGAGCTCTCCCTTGCGCGAAGCATCCGTCAGCACGGCCTCATCCACGTTGAACACGAAGATGAACGGCTTCGACGTGAGGAGCCCGAGCTCCTTGATGGGAGCGAGATCGAGGCCGGATGCCGACAGCAGCACGCCCCGCTCGAGCGAGTCCTTCGCCGCGTTCGCCGCCTCGAGCACGGCGCCGTCGAGCTTGCGACCGCGCACCTCCTTCTCGTACCGGGTGATCGCCTTCTCGAGGGTCTGGAGGTCCGCGAGCATGAGCTCGGCGCCGATCGTCTCCAGATCGTTCGCCGGATTCACCTCGCCCTCCACGTGCACCACGTCGGAATCGGCGAATCCGCGCACGACCTGGGCGATGGCATCCGCTTCACGAATGTTGGCGAGGAACTGGTTGCCGAGACCCTCACCCGTCGACGCGCCGCGCACGATGCCGGCGATGTCGACGAAGCTCACCGTGGCTGGCACGATGCGCTCGGAGTGGAACAGATCGGAGAGCGTGTTCAGTCGCGGGTCTGGCAGGTTCACCACACCGACGTTCGGCTCGATGGTGGCGAACGGATAGTTCGCCGCGAGCACCTGATTCTTGGTCAGCGCGTTGAAGAGCGTGGACTTGCCGACGTTGGGCAGGCCGACGATGCCGATAGTGAGAGCCACGGGCATCCATCGTATCCGGCGACAGGAACCCTCATCGTGCTCAGGGCAGCGCGCGGAGCAGTTCCGGCAACGCGCGAAGATCCGCCAGCACGTGATCGGGCGAGCCGACGATCGGCGCTTGGCCCGCAGCACCCGGTCGGTCCACCCACACCGATCGCAGGCCGGCAGCAGCGGCACCGGCGACATCCGCTTCGAGGTTGTCGCCAACGTGCGCGGCGTCTTCCGGTCGCGAGCCGATCGCGTCGAGGGCCGCATGGAAGATGGCCGGATGCGGCTTCGCCACTCCGGCTTCCGCGGAGACGATCACCGCATCGAAGACGTCGTCGATTCCCACCGCGGTGAGCTTCGAACGCTGCTGCACGCTCGGCCCGTTCGTGATGAGCGCCAGACGGATGCCCGTGCGGTGCAGATCCGCCAGCACCTCGAGGGATTCGGGATACAGCTCGAAGGACGCGAACTCCTCCGCCAGGTGAAGGCTGACGGCGCGCTCGACGATGTGCTCGTCCTGCACGCCGACATCCGCGAGCGCCTGCTGCCACGCCGCACGCGGCAGGGCATCTCCTGCCGCGCGGCCGGTCACCCAGTCGTCTCCGACCTCGGGCCAGGCCCGCCACCACGCGCGCCGATTCGCCTCCGCGAGTTCATCGACGACGAGGCGCGAATCCTCTTTCGCGAGCGTCGCGCAGACCCGGCCGATCACACGGTCGCCGAGGTCGTTGCGCAGCAACGTGCCGTCGAGGTCGAAGCAGACAGCGGTGATCCGATTCACGGGCGCACGTACCGGAACGCAAGCGTCATGTACGGAAGCTCGATGACCTCGCGACCCGCGGTCTGCGGATGCGTGTCCAGCAGTTCGCGCACCGCGACGATCGTCGCCTCCTGCTGCTCGGCGTCCATCACGGCGAAATAACTGCGCGAACGGACCAGATCGAGCATGCCTTCCCGGTCGAACGGCTGCGTCCATGCGAAGGATGCCCGCTCCGGTTGTCCGAACGGCGCGAGGACGTGCGGATCGTCATCCATTCCCTCGGTGTACTGGTCGCCGTCTGCGTGCATTGCAGCGCCCAGCTTCTTCACCCAGTCGACGCGCTCGTCGCGGAAGTTCCAGATCAGTCCGAGCGTGCCGCCGGGCTTGAGCACGCGGCCCACCTCGCGGGATGCGACGGGCGGGTCGACCCAGTGCCAGGCCTGAGCGAAGGTCACCGCGTCGACCGATTCGTCGGGCAGCGGCATCCGCTCCCCCGTGCCGATCAGCGTCTCGACGCCGGGCACAGTCGACCTCAGCACGCGGAGCATCTCCTCCGAAGGATCGACCGCGACGATCTCGCGGCCCTCTGCAACCAGCGTGCGGGTCAGCTTGCCCGTGCCGGCGCCGACGTCCACCACGTGCTGCTGCTCGGGATGGACCAGCCACGCCACGGCCTCCGGGGGATATTCCGGACGGGATGCCTCGTACACGTCGGCGACGGAACCGAACGACCGCGCGTGCTCGAGCTTCTCTTCACGTGAGCGCATGCGACCAGCGTATGGGTCGAACGGGAGCGCCGCAGCGCGCCGGATCCGGTTGAACGCGCGAGGGGCCTGGCGCCGCAGTGAGCTGATCCCCGGACGTGGAACCGGATGATCCAGTTCCGACGTCGTGGAGCAGCGCCGAAGCACCGAGCCCCTCACGAACCGACGCTCAGTCGACGACCGCCGCGTCCGGTTCGTCGCGCTCGGCGATCTCCTCGGCCTCAGCCGCGAGCCGGTCGCCCTGGATGTCGGCGAACTCCTCGTCGAGATCCGTCGCGGCCTGCTCGAACTGCGCGTTGTACAGCCGGTAGTAGGCGCCCTTCGCCGCGATGAGCTGCTCATGGTTGCCCTGCTCCACGATGTCGCCGTGCTCCATCACCAGGATGAGGTCGGCATCACGGATGGTCGACAGCCGGTGTGCGATCACGAATGACGTGCGTCCCTGGCGCAACGCGTTCATGGCGTGCTGCAGCAGGAGCTCCGTGCGGGTGTCGACGGAGCTCGTCGCCTCGTCGAGGATCAGCACGCTGGGCTTGGCCACGAACGCGCGCGCGATCGTGATCAGCTGCTTCTCGCCTGCCGACACGTTGGACGCATCCTCGTCGAGCACCGTCTCGTAACCGTCGGGCAGGGAGTGCACGAACCGGTCGACGTAGGTGGCCTCGGCAGCCTCGTGGATCTCCGCATCCGTGGCATCCGCCCGTCCGTAGCGGATGTTCTCCCTGATGCTTCCCGCGAACAGCCACGGGTCCTGCAGCACCATCCCGGTCTTGGCGCGGATGTCGTGCCGGGTGAGGTCGGCGATGTTCTGTCCGTTGAGCAGAATGCGTCCGCCGTTCAGCTCGTAGAACCGCATGATGAGGTTCACCAGCGTGGTCTTGCCTGCACCCGTCGGTCCCACGATGGCGACCGTCTGGCCAGGCTCGACACGGAAGGACAGATCCCGGATGAGCGGACGCTCCGGGTTGTACGAGAACGACACGTGCTCGAACTCGATGGTGCCGTCGCCGTCGACCGGTGCGGGGGCATCCGGAGCGTCCGGCTCCTGCTCGTCCTGGTCGAGCAGCTCGAACACACGCTCGGCGGACGCCGTCCCCGACTGGACGACCGCGGCCATGCCGCCCAGCTGCGACAGCGGCTGGGTGAACTGCTGCGAGTACTGGATGAACGCCTGAACGTCGCCCAGCCGGAGCTGCCCGCCAGCGACCATGAGTGCGCCGATCACGGCGATGCCGACGTAGGTCAGGTTCCCGATGAACTGCATCGCAGGCATCATCGTGTTCGAGAGGAACTGCGCCTTGAACGAGGCCTGGTACAGCTCCTCGTTCTCGGCCCGGAAGGCCTCGCGCGAGCTCTTCTCGCGCCCGAACACCTTGACGAGCGCGTGCCCGGAGAAGGACTCCTCAACGCGTGCGTTCAGGCGACCGACCTTGCGCCACTGCACGCTGAACGCCTTCTGCGAACGCGGGCCGATCACACCGAAGATCACAGCCATCAGCGGAAGCGAGACCAGCGCCACCAGCGTGAGCTGCCACGAGATGGACAGCATCATGATGAGAACGCCGAGCACGGTCAGCACGCTGGTGAGCGCGCTGGACAGCGACTGCTGCATCATCTGCGTGATGTTGTCGATGTCGTTCGTCACCCGCGAGATGAGCTCTCCACGCTGCACGCGGTCGAAATAGCTGAGCGGCAGGCGGTTGATCTTCGCCTCGACCTGCTCGCGGAGACGCCACATGGCGCTGACCATGATGACGTTGATGATGTAGCCCTGCAGCCAGTTGAGCACCGCGGAGACGCAGTACAGCGCGAGCACGATCATCAGCACCTGGCTCAGCCGCACGAAGTCGACGCCTGTGCCGGGGTCCAGGTTCTGCATCGCCTTCACGATGTTGGCCAGATCGTGCTGGCCGGATGCGTTGAGACCGGCAACCACCTGGTCCTGCGTTGCACCCTTGGGCAGGTTCTTCGAGATGACGCCCTCGAACAGGATGTTCGTGGCCTCACCGAGCACCTTCGGTGCAGCAACGGTGCACGCGACGGCGATCGCACCGAGGATGGAGGCGAACGTGAAGGCCAGGGCATTGGGCTTCAAGAGCCCGATCAGCCGGCGGAAGGACGGCCCGAAGCGCTTGGCCTTGCCCGGCGCGACTCCGCCGCTCCAGTCGTCGGCGGACAGCCTGGCCTGCTCGGCAAGCTCGAGTTCGAGCTTCTCCTCTGCGGTGAGCTCTGTCGTCGTCGCGGCGCCCTTGGCGCCGTTCTTCGCGGCGCTCATCGGCCGGCCTCCACTCCGAGCTGGGATTCCACGATCTCGCGATAGGTATCGCTCGACGTCAGGAGTTCGTCATGGGTGCCGACGCCCACCATCCGTCCGTCTTCGAGCACGATGATGCGGTCGGCGTCGGTGATCGTCGAGACACGCTGTGCGACGACGATCTTGGTCACGTCGGGCAGCTCTCGCCAGAGCGCTTGACGGAGCCGCGCATCCGTCGCCAGGTCGAGCGCGGAGAAGGAATCGTCGAACACCAGGATGCGCGGCCGGTGCACGATGGCACGGGCGATCGCAAGGCGCTGCCGCTGCCCGCCGGAGACGTTGGTGCCTCCCTGGGAGATGCGTGCGTCGAGACCGCCGTCCATCTGGGCGACGAAGTCGCTGCCCTGGGCGATGGACAACGCACTCCAGAGCTCGTCATCCGTGGCATCCTCACGTCCGAAGCGGAGGTTCGAGGCGACGGTTCCTGTGAAGAGGAAGGGCCGCTGCGGCACGAGGCCGATCGTCTGCCACAGGGCGGAGAGATCGGCGTTCCGCACGTCGACGCCGTTGACCGAGACGCTGCCGTCCGTCACGTCGAAGAGCCTCGGGATCAACGAGATGAGCGTCGTCTTGCCCGCACCTGTCGATCCGACGATGGCGACCGTCTCTCCGGGCTTCGCCGTGAAGCTGATGCCCGACAGCACAGGGTGCTCAGCGCCCGGGTACGTGAAGGAGGTGTCGGTGAACTCGACGGTTCCCGGCGTCGGAAACTCGGAGATCGGATGCTCCGCGCGGCCGAGCGACGTCTCCGCCGCGAGCACCTCGCCGATGCGCTCGGCAGACACGGCGGCCCTCGGGATCATCATCGTCATGAAGCTGGCCATCATGACGCCGGACAGGATGATCATGACGTACTGCATGAACGCGAAGAGAGTGCCGATCTGCACCTCGCCGGAGTCCACCTTGATTCCGCCGAACCAGATCACTCCGATCACAGTGACGTTGAGGATGAGCATCACGACGGGGAACAGCAGCACGAACAGCGAGCCGACCTTGCGGCCGACGACCATGATGTCGGTGTTCGCGTCGCGGAAGCGCGCCTCCTCGATCGGCTCGCGCACGAACGCCCGCACGACGCGGATGCCGGTGAGCTGCTCGCGCATCACCCGGTTCACGATGTCGAGCTTCTCCTGGAAGCTGCGGAACAGCGGCACCATGCGGCTGATGATGAGGACCGCGACGACGAGGAGGATCGGCACGGCCACGGCGATCAGCCAGGACAGGCTGAGGCTCTGCCGCAAGGCGAGGACGATGCCACCGATCGCGAGCAACGGCGCAGAGACAAGGAAGGTCGCGGACATCATCGCGAGCATCTGCACCTGCTGCACGTCGTTGGTGTTCCTGGTGATCAACGAACCCGGACCGAAGGACGAGACCTCGCGCTCGGAGAACGCGGAGACCCGGTCGAAGATCTGGTCGCGGATGTCGCGCCCGGCGCGCATCGCGGCCTTCGCCGCGAAGTAGGTGGCGATGACGGCCGCGACGATCTGCCCGAGGGAGATCACGAGCATCAGCGTGCCCGTGCGCCAGATGTATCCGGTGTCGCCCTTGGAGAGGCCGTTGTCGATGATGTCGGCGTTCAGGCTGGGCAGATACAGGCTCGCCAGCGCCGAGGCGAACTGGAAGATCAGGACGCCCAGGAGCAGCCATTTGTATGGTTTGAGATAGCGGACGAGGAGCTTGAGCAGCACGAAATGCTCCGATTGAGTCGAGGTGCCGTAAAGGGGATGCCGAGTACTGTGCACCGCACCCCCGACATTCTGCGCGGCGGTGGGCCGAACCGGCCGTATCACGATATATCGCGTTGATCCGAACGGCAATCCCCGACCACGCCGAAGGCGGTGCCGACCGTGTCGTCTGCTCGTGCGAGCATGACGACGTGCCACTGGACTTCACCGCCATCGACTTCGAGACCGCGAATTCCAGCAGCGCTTCTGCGTGTTCGGTGGGTCTCGTGAAGGTGCGCGACGGCCGGGTCGTCGACACCGCCGGATGGCTCATCAAGCCGCCGGCCGGACACGATGCGTTCCTGGAATGGAACGTGCGGATCCACGGCATCCGGGCACGGGATGTGTAACACGCGAGCGGATGGGGCGACCAGCTGGCCGACCTCGTGGAGTTCGCCGGCGCCGACGTTCTCGTCGCGCACAATGCAGGGTTCGACATGGGCGTCATCCGCGGCGCGTGCTCCGCCACCAGCATCCGCTGTCCCCGATTCGACTATCTGTGCAGCCTGCAGGTGGCGCGGAGGACCTACTCGCTCGACTCGTACCGGCTGCCGGTCGCGGCGATGGCTGCCGGATTCGAAGGGTTCCAGCACCACGACGCCCTCGCCGATGCCGAAGCCTGCGCTGCCATCGTCGTGCACGCCTCGAAGCGGCACGGCGCCGGCTCCATCGGCGAGCTCGCCACGAACGTCCCGGTCCGGATGGGACGCATCGGCGACGTCGCCGAAGCGGCCTGACGACCTGCACCGAGTCGTATGCCGGAAGCGGCATGCTGGCGAGCCCTCCCAGCGATGTCGGTGGCTGTTGCGACCATGAAGACATGGACGTTCTCCTCCTCATCATCGGTCTCGTGGTCGGCGCCGTCGCAGGCGTGTTCGGCGGACTCGCGCTCGCCGCCCGGCGCACGTCGCACGACACGACGGTCGTCGTCGACCCCGCCGTCATCGAGGCCAGGCACGCTGCCGATCTCGAGCGCGTCCGGTCGGAGGATGCTGCCCAGCTGTGGCAGACGCAGGCCGACCTGGCCGCAGCTCAGGCGACGATCATCAGCCTCAGAGAGCAGGCAGTGAAGTCTGAGGAGCAGTTCCGCGACCAGATCCAGGAGCTGCGTGGTCAGCAGCGCGCCGTACTCGAGCAGCAGCGGGTGGATCAGGCCGAGCGGGTCGAGCGCGAGAAGCGTGAACAGCAGGTGCTGCATGCTCTCGCACCGGTGAAGGAGACCCTGGAGGCGATGCAGCGCAAGGTCACCGAGATCGAGCAGCAGCGCGGGCAGCAGTACGGATCGCTGGCCGAGCAGCTCAAGCAGGCCCAGCTCAGCGACGAAGCACTTCGCGCCACCACCGAATCACTCGCCGGGGCGCTGCGCTCGAACAGTGTGCGCGGCGTGTGGGGAGAGACGCAGTTGCGCCGGGTCGTCGAGGCTGCGGGACTCACGCAGCATGTCGACTTCGAGACGCAGAAGAGCATCACCTCGGATGCCGGTGCCGGCCGTCCCGATATGGTCATCACGCTTCCCGGCGGCAAGTCCATCGCTGTGGACGCGAAGGTGCCGTTCGATGCCTACCTGGAGGCCAGCCAGATCCCGGTCACCGCGGTGGGCGAGGAGGGCGCGCGGCGCAAGCAGCTCCTCGACAAGCACGTCAAGGCCCTGCGCGGGCACATCGATGCCCTGGCGAAGAAGACGTACTGGGAGGGTCTCGCCGCCAGCCCCGAGTTCGTGGTGGCGTTCGTGCCTAGCGAATCGCTTCTCTCGGCAGCGCTCGAGAGCGACCCCACAATCCTCGACTACTCCTTCGGCAAGCGAGTCGCCCTCGCGTCGCCCGTGAACCTCTGGGCGGTCCTGAAGACCGTCGCCTATACCTGGCAGCAGCAGGCGGTCTCCGATGAGGCGAAGCACCTTTTCGATCTCGGCAACACGCTGTACCAGCGCCTGGGCGCGCTGGCGGGCCACGCGGAGAGCCTGCGTCGTGCCATCGAGCGCACGGTGGACAGCTACAACAAGTTCGCCGCGTCGCTCGAGTCGCGAGTGCTCGTCACTGCACGCCAGTTCCCCGGCATCGACGAGACGAAGATCATCGATGAGACGGCAGCCATCCACAGCTCACCGCGCAAACTGACCGCTCTCGAGCTGGAACCAGGCAACGAAGCCGACAGGCTGCACGCGGCAGAGGAACTCAGCGCCTGACGTCCGGTCTGCGAGCCGTCACCACTTAGAGACGGGGTGGGAGCCGTCACCACCACTTGGAGACGAGGTGCTCGGCGGCGATGCGCCGCACGGTCCCCGACTTCGAGCGCAGCACGATGCTGCTCGTGTGGATGACCGGCCCGTCGCGTCGCACGCCGTCGACGAGGCCGCCGTCCGTCACTCCGGTGGCCACGAACAGGGTGTTGTCACCGGCGACCAGGTCGTCGAGCTCGTAGACCTTCTCGGGATCGAGCCCCGACGCGATCGCGCGATCACGCTCGGCCGCATCGCGCGGGGCGGGTGTCGCCTGCATGAATCCGCCGAGAGCCTTCACCGCGCAGGCCGTCGTGATCCCCTCGGGGCTTCCGCCGATCCCGACGCACAGGTCGATCCGCGTTCCGGGTCGCACGGCGTTGATGCCACCCGCCACGTCGCCGTCGAGGAGCAGCCGCGTGCCGGCTCCGGCATCCCGGATGTCCTGGATGAGGCCCTCATGGCGCGGCCTGTCGAGCACTGCGACCCGGAGCTCTCCCACCTCGCGGCCGGTGGCCGCCGCATACGCGCGCAGGTTCTCGCCGATCGGCCGACGGATGTCCACCACTCCCCTGCCCTCTGGCCCGGTGACGATCTTGTCCATGTAGAACACGCCCGAGGCGTCCAGCATCGTGCCCCGGTCGCTCACAGCGATCACCGACAGCGCGTTCTGCCGGCCGGCGGCGGTGAGCGAGGTTCCATCGATCGGATCCACGGCGATGTCGCACGCGGGGCCGCGGCCGGTGCCGACGTGCTCGCCGTTGAACAGCATCGGCGCTCGGTCCTTCTCGCCCTCTCCGATCACGACGACGCCGTCGAAGTCCACGGTGGCGAGGAAGGCGCGCATGGCATCCACGGCCGCGCCGTCCGCGTCGTTCTTGCGCCCTTTGCCGATCCACGGGGTCGCGCGGATCGCCGCGGCCTCTGTCGCCCGCACGAGTTCGAGCGCGAGGTTGCGGTCGGGATGCAATGCACCGCGCTCGTCGAGTCCGAGCTCGTGGAGACCACGCTCCTCGTCGGTGGCGGGCACGGCGATGCCAACCGTTTGCCATTTGTTGCCATCGGGTGTCCGGCCTCGCGAGGCCGATGAGGGGTGCACGTCGCTGCCGGCCGTGCGGTTGTCTGCGGCGGATCCAGTGGTCTGTTCGATCAACACGTCTCCACGGTCGCGCAAGAACGGGGCCTACGCGGCTCACAGAACCCGTGATGTTTCGAGGATCTTCACAAATCGGCGGACCGCGGCGTTCTTCACATCCGCAGCGCTCTCCGCGTCGTCGCACGCCGCTCCCGAATAACGGGGTACAAGCTGACAAAAACTTACTAAACGCTCACTAGCTTTTTTGCCTACGCCGACCCTAGAGTGATGACGCCCTCAGCCCGGGGGCTCCAATCCTTTGACAACGATGTGAGGACGATGTGGTGAACCACGGATCGAGTGGCGTGACGATGTCCCGCCGTACAGCACTCGGACTGGGACTCGGAATCGCGGCGACGGGTCTGCTCGCAGCGTGCACCGGGACCGGTGGCGGTGCGAGCGGCGGCGGCGCCGGAGTGGCCGAAGCCAGCGCTTTCAAGCTGCCGACGCACGTTCCCCCGAAGACCGTTCCCGGCGGTCTCATCAGCAAGGTCGCCGGCATGCCGCCGACCTACACGAGCCCGCCGAAGTCGTACTTCACGAGCGTGACGGTTCCTCCCGGTGACGGATCCGAGGTCTCGAGCTTCCAGATCCTCTGGGGCGCGCCGCCGGACCCGCTCGAGAAGAACCTGTACTGGCAGCAGGTCGACAAGAACATGAACATCAAGTTCAACCCGACGCTCGTGCCTTCTGACAGCTACAACGACAAGATGGCGACGGTGATCGCATCCGGCGACATCCCCGACCTTCTGTTCGTGCAGGACACGACGGCGATCGGCAGCCAGGCCATCTCCAACGGCGTGTTCGCCGACCTGTCCAAGGTGCTCGCCGGCGACGGCATCCTGAAGTGGCCCAATCTCGCCAACATCCAGACGGGCACGTGGCAGGCGTCGCAGAAGAACGGCCACATCTACGGCATCCCGAACGAGAACGCCTACCTCAGCAACTTCCCGGTGATCAGGTACGACCTCATGAAGAAGGCCGGCCACTCCGAGTTCCCGAAGGACGCCGACGGCTTCAAGGCGATGCTCACCGACATGGCGAAGCTGAAGAGCGTGAACGGCATTCGCTTCTGGCCGATCGCCGGCCTCACGGGCCTCGTGCAGGGCATGTTCCAGTGGATGTTCCGCGCCGGAACGGGCTGGCAGCTCGACGGCGGCAAGCTCGTGAACGTCATCGAGACGGATGCTTTCGAGCAGACCCTCAAGTACGAACGCGAGCTGTGGTCCGCCGGTGTTTTCCACCCCGACGCGCTCTCACTGGCGAGCCAGACACAGAAGAACGCCGGGCTGTTCGGAACCGGTCAGGCGGCAATCCACCTCGACTCCGTGAACGGATTCTTCGGCGCGTCGATCCTGACGAAGCTGACCAGCGGCAGCACGGCCGTCAAGGGAGCGGATCCGAAGTTCCTCGTCCCGCCAGGACACGACGGCGGCAAGATCGTGGTCCCGCGCGACTCCGGCTATTGGGGCATCGTCGCCATCTCGGCCAAGGCCGCGCAGGACCCGAAGAAGCTCAAGCAGCTGCTCGGCGTGTGCAACTACTGGCGTGCGCCGTACGGGAGCAAGGAGTCCCTCTTCATCAACTCCGGCATCGAGGGCGTGAACTACAAGTTCGACGACGACATGGCGATGGTTCCGCTGGGGAACACGCAGGCAGATGCCGACCGCGCCGGCGTGCAGTGGCTGGGCTGCTTCAACGCGCCGACCACGCGCATCCCTCAGGCCGCCGAGAAGTTCGCGCAGGACTACCAGACGCAGGTCGAGAAGCTCACTGCGGCGACGGTGCCCGACCCGACCGTCGGACACTACTCGGCGACGAACGCGAGCGCCTCGGCGAAGCTCACGCAGATCAGCCAGAACTACCAGAACGGCATCATCTCCGGTCACATGCCGATGAGCAATCTGGCCAAGTACCGCAAGGAATGGCGTCAAGCTGGCGGCGACAAGATCCGCGCCGAGTACCAGAAGGCGCTCGACAAGAAGTCATGACCGACCGCACTCAGATCGCCCCGAGCCCGCTGGCCGGCACGGTGCGTCCCCAGGGACGCGCCGTGCCGACCGGTCGGCCGCGCGCCAGCCTGTGGACCCGCATGAAGCGGGCGCGGGCGATGTACGCCTTCATCCTGCCCGGATTCGTCTTCTTCGTCGTCTTCGCCTACGTGCCGCTGCTCGGAAACGTGGTCGCGTTCCAGGACTTCTCGCCGTTCCTGGGCATCTTCGGATCGCCGTGGGTCGGGCTGCAGAACTTCATCGACATCTTCAGCGACCCCGAGGTGCTGAACGCGGTGAAGAACACGCTGATCATCTCGCTGCTGCAGATCGTGTTCTCGTTCCCAGCACCCATCCTTCTCGCGCTGCTCCTGAACAGCCTCGTGTCCGACCGGCTCAAGCGGTTCCTCCAGGGCGTCGTCTACCTGCCGCACTTCATCTCCTGGGTGATCGTCATCTCGATCTGGCAGCAGGTGCTCGGCGGCGCGGGGCCCGTGGCGGGACTGCTCGACAAGATCGGCCTGCACGACGTCAACATCATGACGAACCCGGACACGTTCGCGGTGCTCGTCACCTCCCAGGTCATCTGGAAGGACGTCGGCTGGGGCACGATCATCTTCTTCGCCGCCATCCTCGCCATTCCGCAGGAGTTGTACGAATCCGCGGCCACCGACGGCGCGAGCGCGTGGCGGCGCACCTGGCACATCACGCTGCCCGGCCTGGTGCCGATCATTTCGCTCCTGCTGATCCTGCAGATCGGCAACGTGCTGACGGTCGGGTTCGAGCAGATCCTCCTGCAACAGCCGGCGGTCGGATCGGATGCGTCCGAGGTGATCGACACGTTCGTCTACTTCCGCGGAATAGCCGGCGGTGACTGGGGTCTTGCGGCTGCCGCGAGCCTCTTCAAGGGCGTGATCGGCACGCTGCTCGTGGTCGGAGCAAACAAACTCGCCAAACGGATGGGAACAGGAGGGATCTTCTGATGGCGGTCGTGGATGCACTTTCACCGGCGAAGCGCCGGGTACCGGGTCTGAAGACCACCGGCCGGCCGCCGTGGGCGGAGAAGCCGTCGATCGGCACGCAGATCGCGAAGGCCGTGATCATCGCGGTCATCGTGGTGCTGATGCTCTATCCGTTCCTCTACGTGATCCTGATGAGCTTCGCGTCGAACCACGATGCCGAGTCCGGCGCGTTCTTCCCGACGAGCTTCTCGTTCGACGCCTACAGGTCGATCCTCGCCGGTGGTGTCGTCACCCGCGCCCTCGGTGTCTCGGCGGTGATCACGATCGTGGGCACGACGCTGTCCATGATCTTCACCACGACGCTCGCCTACGGCCTGACCAGGACGAAGGAGGTGCCGTTCGCGAAGCCGATCCTCGTGCTCGTGCTGTGCACCATGCTGTTCGGCGCGGGGATCATCCCGAACTACCTGCTCGTGCGGTCGCTCGGCATGATCAACACCTATTGGGCGCTCATCATCCCGGGGCTCATCTCGGCCTTCAACATGGTCGTGGTGCGCAACTTCTTCATGGAGCTGCCCCCGGAGCTGATCGAGTCGGCGAAGCTCGACGGCGCCAACGAGTTCCAGATCTTCCTCAGGATCGTGCTCCCGCTGTCGAAGTCGGTGCTGGCCGTCGTCGCACTGTTCTACGCCGTCGGGTACTGGAACTCGTTCTTCAACGCGTTGATCTATCTGAACGACACCACGATGTGGCCGGTGCAGCTCGTGCTGAACCAGTACGTCGTGAAGGGCACGACGCTGACGGATCTGCCCGCGAACATCCCGCCGCCTCCCGGCGAGACGATCCAGAAGGCGGTGATCGTGCTGTCGACGATCCCGATCCTGATCGTCTACCCGTTCGCGCAGAAGTACTTCACGAAGGGTGTCCTGACCGGCGCGATCAAGGGATGAGAAGTGGCTCGCCGTGTTCCCCCACGCACGGCGAGCCACCTCCCCGGCGGTCCTACGCCGGGTCCGCTCCCGTTTCGTGCCCGATTCGTGCCCGATTCGCGCCCGAGCGGATCCGGTCAGCCTCACTCCGTCGTGTCCGCACCCTTCGTGTCGTCGTCACCTTTCGTGTCGTCGTCACTCTTTGTGCCGTCCTCGGCGCCCTCGCCGAGAGCGACGCCGATCAGGCTCTCGATCGTGCGCTTCGTCGTGGCGGCCATGTCCACCGATCCCGGCGCGAGCAGCCACTGCACCTGGAGCCCGTCCATCACGGCCACGATCGCGGACGCCGTCTCCTCGTCGTCGAACGACGCGGTGATCTCGCCCGCGTCACGCGCCGCGCTGATCGCTGCCACGATCATCCGCCGCAGCCCCTCATACCGAGAACGGAACCACTCTTGAGCCGGATGCCCGTCCGTCACGCTGTCCGCGGACAGCACGGTGTAGAGCCTCGTCGACTCGTGCTCCGTCTGGTTGACCGCTGCCGTGTCGACGAGGTGCCGCAGGAAGTCCATGCCTTCCGGTCGCACACCGTTGCTGTCGACCGCACGCCGGATGTCGCGCGAGTCACGAGCCGCGAGCAACTCGGTGAGCAGGATCTCCTTGGACTTGAAGTGATGAAGGATCCCGGCGGGCGTGATCCCCACTTCTCCGGCGATGTCGGCCAGCGAGGCGCCGTTGAAGCCCTTCGAGCCGAACATCTCGGACGAGATCTCGAGGATCTTCTGCTTGCGCAGTCGGCTCTTCCGCTTCTGCACGCCCTCGCCGTCGACGCTGCGACTCTCGGCCGGCTCGTTCGCATCCGGAGTCCGGTCGTCTGACGTACTGAGGCTCATGCGCACAGCGTAATCGGATTGCAGTATTACTAAACGCTCGTTAGGAAGATTCGAATGACAGACACCATCGCGACGGTCACGACCCGACTCGTGCGCGGCGAACAGGGCCGCATCGTCGACCCGGCAGGACGCACAGCGCTCCGCCGCGGCATCGGAATCGGCAACTGGTTGCTCCCCGAGGGCTACATGTGGGGCTTCGGCGATCCCGTCACCTCACCGCGCGCCATCGAGGCGTACGTCGCGGAACTCGTCGGCGAGGAACGCGCCGCCGAGTTCTGGACGGGCTTCCGTCGTGCCTTCTTCTCCGAGGCGGATGTCGCGGCCATCGCCGCCGAGGGATTCGACCACATCCGGCTGCCCATCAACTCCCGCGTCGTCATGACGGACGCGGGCGAGTTCATCGAGTCCGGATTCGCCATCATCGAGGAGTGCGTCCGGTGGTGCGAACGGCACGGCCTGCTCGTGGTGCTCGATCTGCACGGCGCCCCAGGCGGTCAGACCGGCACGAACATCGACGACTCCCCCGCCGGGCGTCCCGACCTCTTCATGGCCGACGGATACGCCGACCTCACAGAGCACCTCTGGCTGGAGCTCTCCCGCCGGTACCGCGATGACGACACCGTCGCCGCCTACGACCTGCTCAACGAACCGCTGCCCGGCGACTACCAGCACAGGTTCGCGGATGCGCTGGCCGCGATCTACCGCCGGCTCACGGCCGCGATCCGTGCCACCGGGGACCAGCACCTCATCATGTACGAGGGCAGCAACTGGGCGAACAACTGGGCGATCTTCACCGCGGTGTGGGACGAGAACACCGCCCTCCAGTTCCACAAGTACTGGTCGCCGCCGGATCGCGCGAGCATCGCCGACTACCTTCGCGCCCGCGATGAGCTCGGCCTGCCGATCTATATGGGCGAGAGCGGCGAGAACTCCGTGGAGTGGATGCAGACGGCCTTCCAGCTTTTCGAGGACGAGTCCATCGGCTGGAACCTGTGGCCGTGGAAGAAGATCGACACGCCGACCTCTCCGCGTTCCGTGCCTGCGCCGGACGGCTGGGCCGACATCGTGGCCGGAACGACGGATGCCGCGGCGCGGCCGGACGCCGAGTCGGCGTGGCGCATCCTCACCGATCTGCTCGGCGCCATGCGGCTGCAGAACTGCGACCGGCGCGGCGACGTGGTGTCCGCGGTGTTCCGCACGGCACCGCTGTCCATCCCCGCGACCGGATACGTCTTCCGCGACCTGCCTGCCGCGCGACGCACCGAGGATGCGACGGCTTCCCGTCTGCTCGACGAGGTCACGGGCGATCGATCGGCCCGGTCCGCCGGTGATGTTCCGGACGTCGCGAACGGTGTCACGACCGAGGGCACGACCGAGGGCACGGACGGAAGCAGCGACGACGTCACGAACGAAGGCTGGATGCGGTCCAGGAACGAGGGCTTCCGGGCCGGGGACGGCCCGCGGATCGTGCGCACCCGACCGGATTCTCCACTCAACCCCTTCGCCCCCGCCGAGGAGGAACGCGCAGCGGCCGGCACCTTCGAGGTCCAGCTCGACTCGGGCGATGAAGTCAGTTACGACGTGGGACTCCGTGAGGCTCGCGCGGTGGTGGTGCGCGCATCCGGTCCGGCGATCGAGGGCCTCGAGTACGTCTGGGACGACGGGGCGCCATTCGTCCAAGACGCCGCGCGGGTCGGCGCCGAGACGGCGTCGCATCCGCTCTCCTCTGGCCGGCACCTGCTCACGCTGCGCGCCGGGGACGTGCCGGTGCGGCTGACCGCGATCAGGGTCGATGTGGCCGATTAGCCGACAGCGGCCACGCCCGCTCAGGGGCTCGATCGGGTCGGCCCTGCGAGCGAGCTCGCAGAGCTCTCGCCGGGGTCACCTCAATCGCCTCTAGGATTGGGGCGTCACCCCAGCCCCTTTCATCGAGGAGACGTCATGCCCATTGCGACCCCGGACCAGTACGCCGAGATGCTCGATCGCGCGAAGAAGGGCGGCTTCGCGTATCCCGCGATCAACGCCGCGTCGTCGCAGTCGATCAACGCCATCCTGCAGGGTCTCACCGAGGCCGGCTCCGACGGCATCATCCAGGTCACGACCGGTGGTGCCGACTACTTCGCCGGCCAGACCGTGAAGGCGCGGGCGACCGGCGCTCTCGCCTTCGCGAAGTTCGCGACGGAGGTGGCGAAGAGCTACCCGATCACCGTCGCCCTGCACACGGACCACTGTCCGAAGCCTGCGCTGGAGGACTTCGTGCTTCCGCTGATCGCCGCTTCGGAAGAAGAGGTGAAGGCGGGACGCAACCCGATCTTCCAGTCGCACATGTGGGACGGTTCCGCGGTGCCGCTGGCGGAGAACCTCGAGATCGCACAGGAGATGCTGCGTCGCACGAAGGCGATCAACGCCATCCTCGAGGTCGAGATCGGCGTCGTCGGCGGCGAAGAGGACGGCGTGCAGCACGAGGGCACCAACGACGCGCTCTACACGACCGTCGGCGACGTGACGAAGGCCGTCGAGGCTCTGGGACTGGGCGAGAACGGGCGGTACATCGCGGCCCTCACGTTCGGCAACGTGCACGGCGTGTACAAGCCTGGCAACGTCAAGCTGCGTCCCGAGCTGCTCGGCGAGATCCAGGCCGGCATCGCGGAGCGCTTCGGCGCGGGCCCCAAGCCGCTCGACCTCGTTTTCCACGGCGGTTCGGGATCGACGGACGAGGAGATCGCGCAGGCGGTCGCCAACGGCGTGGTGAAGATGAACATCGACACCGACACGCAGTACGCGTTCACGCGTTCCGTCGCCGGCTACATGCTGAGCAACTACGACGGCGTTCTGAAGATCGACGGCGAGGTCGGCAACAAGAAGCAGTACGACCCGCGCGCATGGGGCAAGGTCGCCGAGACTGCCATGGCACAGCGCGTCATCGAGGCGACGCAGCAGCTCGGCTCGGCCGGTCAGTCGCTGACGGGCAAGTAGGAGCAGGGAACCTCACGGAGGGGAGCGGTCGCCGCACGAGCGCGACCACTCCTTCAGGCGAAGAGGGCGTCGGCCACGTGCCGACGCCCTCTTCGCACATCCGGATCGTCTCGACCCTCGCGGGGTCGTCCGCTCCCCGGTGTCAGCGCCCCTGCTGGAGGAACGCGAGGAACACGGGATCGTGGAACACCAGCACCAGAAGCCCCGCGCTGTTCACGAGGCTCGCGAGCACGCCGGCCACGAGCGGGATCCAGAACGCGATCCGGCCACGGAGGATCGTCAACGTCGACAGACCTGCAGCGACCACCCAGAGCGCCATAGACACGATGGCGATCACGTCGGCGACGGTGCCGGTGAGCGACGTCACCGTGTAGTCGCCCGTGATACCGGCACTGCTGTAGAGCAGCGCGATCTCGTCGGGGATGTCCGAGCGCTGCATGATCGTCGTGATCACGTTATAGAGCCCGAGCACGAGCAGCGCGATCGTGATCACGCGGTCGGCGGGATGCCTCAGGAACGCCGATCCGTTGTACGCCGCCGGCGAGTCGGGGTCGACCGGCGGGTTCTGCCGGGTCGTGGCATCCGCGGTGAACGGATGCTGGGTCGGCGCGCTCTCGACCTCATCGGGCTCCGGCGGTGCGTAGTGCGGGTTCGTCTCCGGCGCCTTGATCGCCGCCCGCTGTTCTTCGGGGGTGGCGTATTCGCCGTACTGCGGGCGGGGACGGGATCCTGCGTCGCTCATCGTCCTCGACCTCCGAGGGCGCGCTCGTCCTGGTTTCCGGACTCGTCGCGGCGCAATTCCTTGGGCAACGAGAACATGAGGTCTTCTTCCGCGGTCTTGACGATCTCCACGTCGCCGTAACCGGCATCCGCGAGGTCGTCCAGGAGCTCCTGGACGAGCACCTCGGGCACGGATGCGCCGCTCGTCACCCCGACAGTCGAGACGCCATCGAGCCACTCCTGCTGCACCTCGCTGGCGTAGTCGACGCGGTGAGCGTCCTTCGCGCCGTTCTCGAGCGCCACTTCCACGAGCCGCACGGAGTTCGAGGAGTTCGCCGAGCCCACCACGATGACGAGGTCGGCGTCCTGCGCCACCTTCTTGATCGCGACCTGCCTGTTCTGGGTGGCGTAGCAGATGTCGTCGCTCGGCGGGTCCGCGAGGTTCGGGAACCGTTCGCGCAGGCGCCGCACGGTCTCCATCGTCTCGTCCACCGAGAGCGTGGTCTGCGACAGCCACACGACGCGGTCCGGATCGCGCACCTCGAGCGCGTCCACGTCGTCGGGACCGTTCACCAGGGTGACGTGATCAGGAGCCTCCCCCGCCGTGCCCTCCACCTCTTCATGGCCGGCGTGGCCGATGAGCAGGATCTCGTAGTCGTCGCGGGCGAACCGCACGGCCTCGCGGTGCACCTTGGTCACGAGCGGGCATGTCGCGTCGATGGCCCGCAGTCCTCGGTCTGCGGCGGCCTGCACGACGGATGGCGCAACGCCGTGCGCGCTGAACACGATGTGCGCACCCTCCGGCACCTGGTCGACGTCGTCGACGAAGATGGCGCCGCGCTTCTCCAGCGTGGAGACGACGTGGATGTTGTGCACGATCTGCTTGCGCACGTAGACGGGCGCTCCGTAGCGCTCCAGTGCTTTCTCGACGGCGATGACGGCTCTATCCACACCCGCGCAGTATCCACGGGGTGCGGCCAGCAGCACCCGCTTGGGTCCGGGGCCCGGGATATCCTTGAGCCTGCCCCGAACGCCGGGAAGGCGCGGCATCGCCAGGTCGATCGTCGTGTCGGTCACGGTCGTCAATTCTAGGTTGAGCGCCCGTGCGGTTCCGGTGAGCGGGCGAGCGGGCGCTTGTCACGGGGCTGATCGAGTACGGAGTGCGGCGGAGCCGCGAACTGGAGGGAACTGCGCGTGCCGGATGCCCTGCCCACCGTCGAGACTCCGTGGCCGGTCGCCATCCTGGCCGGCAAGATCCGCGACTACATCGATCGCCTCGGCAGTGTCTGGGTGGAGGGTGAGATCACGCAGTGGGGCGTCTCCGGCGGGAACGTCTACGGCAAGCTCAAGGATCTCGAGGCGGAGGCGACGGTCTCCTTCACGATCTGGTCGTCCACGCGGGCGAAGATCCCTGCTGATCTGAAGCAGGGCGACCGCGTCATCGGGCTGGTGAAGCCCAACTACTGGTTCAAGGGCGGCACGCTCACCATGCAGGTGTACGACATGCGGCATGTCGGCCTCGGCGATCTGCTGGAACGGCTCGAGCGACTGCGCACCCAACTGCGTGCGGAGGGCCTCTTCGACGTCGGTCGCAAGAAGACGCTGCCGTTCCTGCCGCACTGCATCGGGCTCGTCACCGGCAAAGACTCGGACGCCGAGAAAGATGTGCTCCGCAATGCGCAGCTGCGCTGGCCTGCCGTGCGGTTCCGGGTGCGGCACGCGACCGTTCAGGGCGACAGGTCGGCGGCCGACGTGGCCGCCGGCATCCGCGAGCTGGATGCCGACCCCGAGGTCGACGTCATCATCGTCGCCCGCGGTGGCGGCGACTTCCAGAATCTCCTGCCCTTCAGCGACGAAGCCCTCGTGCGCACCGCCGCGGCGTGCTCGACGCCGCTCGTCAGCGCCATCGGACACGAGAACGACCGTCCGCTGCTCGACGACGTCGCCGACCTCCGCGCGTCGACGCCGACGGATGCCGCCAAGCGCGTCGTCCCCGACGTCGCGGAGGAACTGCTGCGCGTCCAGCAGGCGTCGACGCGAATGAACAGCAGGGTGACGGCCTTGCTCAGCCACGAGATCGACCGGATCAGCCAACTCCGCTCGCGTCCGGTCCTTGCCTCGCACACGTGGATCGTCGATTCGCGCTCGGAGGACCTCACGCGCTACGTCGCCAGGGGCGAGGAACTCGTCAGCCGTCACCTCGAGCGCGCCGAGAACGCCTCCCGCGAGCTCGCCATGCGGCTGCGTGCGCTCTCGCCGCAGAGCACCCTCGATCGCGGCTACGCGATCGTGCAGAGCGCATCGGGCATCGTGCGGTCCGCTTCCACGGCCCCGAGCGGCACGGCTCTCACGGTCACCGTCGCCGACGGCGCGATCGACGCCGTGTCCACAGGGGTCCGCGACGACGGACTCTCCACCGGCCCCGACGCACTCAGCGAGCGTCCGTCGTCCGCTCGTTAGGATGGATGCCATGCCAACCGACTCCGCCGGCCCTGCCGACACGCGCCTCGGCGAGCCGCGATCCGCGGACCCGGATCCGAATTCGCTGAGCTACGAACAGGCTCGCGACGAACTCATCGGCGTGGTGTCCCGCCTCGAGCAGGGCACCCCGACGCTCGAGGAATCCCTCGCGCTCTGGGAGCGCGGCGAGGAGCTCGCCCGCCGCTGCGAAGAGTGGCTGATCGGCGCGAAGGCCCGGCTCGACGCGGCGCGCGCCGGCGTGGACCGCGGCGCATCAGACGATCCGCGAGGGGACGCTGCCTGAGGCCATGGCGAAGAACGAACATCCGGTCGTCGCCGAACTCGGCCGGCCGGAGACCGCCAAGGAGACCGCGGAGCGCAAGGCGCAGGCATCCTCGGATCACCGCCGCAGGCAGACGGTCAACAATCTGGTCTACTCGCTGCTGGCGACACTGGGACTCGTGCTGGTCATCGTGCTCATGGTGCCGCGCGCCGTCCCGGAGACGACCACGAACGTCGACTACAAGAAGATCGCTGCGCAGGGCGCCGGAGTTGAACCGGACCCGTTGCTCACTCCCGAACTGCCGAAGAGCTGGACGTCGAACTCCGCGCAGCTGCGACAGGAGACCGACGACCACGTCGACGAGTGGTACATCGGGCTGATTACTCCGTCGAAGGAGTACATCGGCATCGCCCAGGGCTTCAACGCCAACGGGACCTGGCTGGCGGACCAGGTGGCGAACACGCGTGCCGTCTCCACGACGACGATCAACGGCATCATCTGGAACATCTACGACAACCGCGACTCCAGCCGCGATGTCGGAGACGCCAAGTACGCGCTGTCGACGAAGCAGGGCAAGAGCACCGTCGTCGTCTACGGAACGGCGTCGAACGCGGAGTTCCAGAAACTCGCGGAGTCCGTGAGCACGCAACTCATCCACGATGCGAAGGGTCATTGATGACGAACACCAACCCGGCACGAGCCTGGTCCCAGCTGCAGGCCGGCAACGCTCGCTTCATCGCGGGAGCGCCGCTGCACCCGCATCAGGATGCCGAACGGCGTGCCGAGACCGTGGGTTCGCAGGCCCCCGTCGCGACCATCTTCGGATGCAGCGACTCGCGTCTGGCCGCCGAGATCATCTTCGACCTTGGGCTGGGCGACGCGTTCGTCATCCGCAACGCCGGACAGGTCATCTCGGAGTCCGTGCTCGGATCCATCGAGTACGCGGTCGCGGTGCTGCATGTCCCGCTCCTCCTGGTGATGAGCCACGACAGCTGCGGCGCCGTACGCGCGGCCATCGACTCGGCGGCGCCCGACGCCGACCGTCTTCCGCCCCATATCGCCGACCTGATCGCCCCCATCGTGCCTGCGGTACGTCGCGTCGCCGGCGAGGTCACCGATCCGACCGCCGTCGACTCGACCGAGGTCGCACGCGAGCACGTGAAAGACACGGTCAGCGAGCTGCTCCGTCGCAGCGAGCTCGTCGCCCAGGCCGTTGCCGACGGCGAGTTGGCGATCGTGGGCGCGAACTATCGACTCAGCGATGGAACCGTCACCTCACACCTCGTCATCGGCGAGGTGTGAGGCAGCGCCCAGCGCACTCACAACGCACGACAGTCACCAGATACGACAAGGGATCCTCGAATGGACAGCCACAATCCCGGCGATGACGCCGGCTACCGCATCGAACACGACACCATGGGCGAGGTGCGGGTCCCCCGCGACGCGCTCTACAGTGCGCAGACCCAGCGGGCCGTTGAGAACTTCCCGATCTCCGGCTCCCGCCTCGAGTCCGCGCAGATCGCGGCTCTCGCGCGCATCAAGAAGTCGGCGGCGCTGGCGAACGCCCGGCTGGGCGTGCTCGACGGCGAGATCGCGGAGGCGATCGCGGCAAGTGCCGACGAGGTGATCTCCGGCATCCACGACGACCAATTCCCCGTCGACGTCTATCAGACGGGCAGCGGCACGTCGTCGAACATGAACATGAACGAGGTTCTGGCCACGCTGGCCACTCGTCGCCTCGGACGTCCGGTGCACCCGAATGACCACGTGAACGCGTCCCAGTCCTCCAACGACGTGTTCCCCACCTCGGTGCACATCGCCGTCACGGGCGCGCTCATCGACGACCTCATCCCGTCGCTCGACCACCTCGCCGTGGCGTTCGAGGAGAAGGCCGAGCTGTGGAAGGACGCGGTCAAGTCCGGACGCACCCACCTCATGGACGCCACCCCCGTCACCCTCGGCCAGGAGTTCGGCGGATACGCGGCGCAGATGCGCCTGGGCATCGACCGCGTGCAGTCCGCCCTCGCTCGCGTGGCCGAGGTTCCGCTCGGCGGCACCGCCGTCGGCACCGGCATCAACACGCCTGCCGGATTCCCGCAGCTGGTCATCGAGCTCCTCACCCAGGAGACCGAGCTGCCGGTCACGGAGGCGCGCAACCATTTCGAGGCGCAGGCCAACCGCGACGGCCTGGTGGAGGCATCCGGCGCACTGCGCACCATCGCGGTCAGCCTGACGAAGATCTGCAACGACCTGCGCTGGATGGGCTCCGGCCCCAACACCGGCCTCGGCGAGCTGCACATCCCCGACCTGCAGCCGGGATCCTCGATCATGCCAGGCAAGGTGAACCCGGTGATCCCGGAGGCGACGCTCATGGTCGCCGCCCGCGTCATCGGCAACGACGCCACCATCGCGTGGAGCGGCGCGTCGGGCGCGTTCGAGCTCAACGTCGCCATCCCGGTCATGGGGACCGCACTCCTGGAGTCGATCCGTCTGCTTTCCAACGCGTCGCGCGCGCTCGCGGACAAGACTGTCCGTGGCCTCGAGGCCAACCTCGAGCGTGCTCGCGCCCTTGCCGAGTCCTCTCCCTCGATCGTCACCCCGTTGAACAAGATCATCGGATACGAGGCTGCAGCCAAGATCGCGAAGCACTCTGTCGCCCAGGGCATCACGGTTCGCGAGGCCGTGATCGACCTCGGTTTCGTCGAGCGCGGCGAGGTCACGCTCGAGCAGCTGGACACGGCACTCGACGTGCTCAGCATGACCACCCCGCCGACGGCGAAGTAGTCCATTCCGGGCAGCCCGGTGGCCGAGGCGATCCTCTCGACCACCGGGCTGCTCCGTCTCTGCGCCAGCACATGTCTGCCGCGACAGCGTGCGAGCCGAGACAACGCGTCAGCACGAGCCGCGCGGGTCAGCCGAGGAACGGCAGCACGGCGAGCGACACCCAGAAGCCGCCGAGCAGGTACGGGCCGAACGCGATGTCACCGGATCCGCCGCGCATCGCCAGCCGAGCCAGCGCCGCCCCACCGGCGACGATGAAGCCCAGCACCACGGCGCCCACGACGACCAGGATCGAGACGGATGCCCCGGCGAGCGCCAGCACCGCCGCGAGCTTCGCGTCTCCCATGCCCATTCCGCCCGCGATGACCACGAGCAGAAAGAATCCGCCGACCGCCAGGGTCGTCAGGAGGGCTCCCACCGGTGCCCTGCCTGTGGCCAGCCATCCGAACACCACGCCTACGGACGCGAACGCGAGACCGGGCAGCACGAGCGCGTTCGGCAGCCGGTGCTCGGTGGCGTCGACGCGGCACAGCTCCGGCGTGACGAGCGCGAGGTAGAGGCATCCGACCAGTTCGAACCGCCATCCGACAGCCCACACGGCGGTGACGACCAGGGCGGCGGCCAGCGGTGTCTGCCATGCCGCCCGCCGGACGAACGGTGAGAGCAGGCGACGCGACGACAGAACGGGAACGGACACAGCGCGACGATAGCGAGGGGGCGGATCCGGGCTCCGGACTTGTGCACAAGCGCACGCCCGCCACGAGTACCGATTCCTCGCAGGCGCGGGGCCCGTCCGCGGGCAGCGGGCGCTGTCCGTCCACGTGCAGGGTTCCACGGCTCACACGCCGGGCCGTCACGAGCCGTTCCGTCCGGGCGCGGCCGACGGGAACGGAGCGCTCCACCAGACAGAGCCGCGCGCCGGCCCCTCCCCGGCGCGCGGCGTCCCTCGAGCTGTCGGCTAGGCGATCTCGCCGAACTCCAGCAGCTCGGTGACCAGAGCGGCAATGGCCGACCGCTCGGAGCGCGTCAGCGTGACGTGTCCGAACAGCGGATGCCCCTTCAGCGTCTCGATCACGGATGCCACCCCGTCGTGCCTGCCCACGCGGAGGTTGTCGCGCTGGGCGACGTCGTGGGTGAGCACGACCTTCGAGTTCTGGCCTATGCGGCTGAGCACCGTGAGCAGCACGTTGCGTTCCAGGGACTGCGCCTCGTCGACGATCACGAAGGCGTCGTGCAGGGACCGCCCGCGGATGTGCGTGAGCGGCAGCACCTCGAGGATGCCGCGGTCCGCGACCTCGTCGATCACGTTCTGCGAGACGACGGCACCGAGCGTGTCGAAGACGGCCTGACCCCAGGGATTCATCTTCTCGCCCTGGTCTCCCGGCAGATATCCGAGCTCCTGCCCGCCGACGGCGTACAGCGGACGGAACACCATGATCTTCTTGTGCTGCTGGCGCTCCAGCACCGACTCGAGTCCCGCGCAGAGCGCCAGCGCGGACTTGCCGGTTCCGGCACGCCCGCCGAGCGAGAGGATGCCGATCTCCGGGTCCATCAGCATGTCGATGGCCAGTCGCTGTTCGGCCGACCGTCCGTGCAGTCCGAAGATGTCCCGGTCTCCGCGTACGAGTTTCATCACCCCGTCGCCGGTCACCCGGCCGAGCGCGGATCCGCGTTCGGAGTGCACGATCAATCCCGTATTCACCGGAAGCTGGGCGACGAGATCGCTCGCGAGCTCCTCGTGCTCGTACAGCTGGGCCATGTCGTTGGATCCGAGGTCGATCTCGGCGACGCCCGTCCATCCGGATTCCGGTGCCAGCTCCGCACGGTACTCTTCGGCGGAGAGGCCGATGGACGCCGCCTTGACCCGCAGCGGAAGGTCCTTCGACACGACGGTGACGGTGAGCCCGTCGTTCGCGAGGTTCTGCGCGACGGCGAGGATCCGGGAGTCGTTGTCCCCGAGTTGCAGGCCGCTGGGCAGCACCGACATGTTGGAGTGGTTCAGTTCGACGCGCAGCGATCCCCCGTCGCCGACCGGCACCGGGAAGTCGAGGCGCCCGTGGCGCACCCGCATCTCGTCCAGCAGACGAAGGGCCTGTCGGGCGAAGTACCCGATCTCAGGGTCGTTGCGCTTTCCCTCCAGTTCGCTGATCACGACCACCGGGATCACCACGGCGTGTTCGGCGAACCGGAACACCGCCCGCGGATCCGACAGGAGCACGGACGTGTCGAGCACGTACGTGAGCTCCGTCTGGTGCGTTTCGCGATCGAGTGCGGCCTGGTCCGATGACAAGGTGTCCACCGACGTCATCGGCTCTGGGGTATGCATCGCGGTCACAACCACTCCCACCCCGCGCCTCCCAGGGGGCCGGCGCGGATCTTGTCGGCGAAGCGGTCGCACCTTTCAAGACGATTCCATGACGGCCGCCTCGGCCGGGCACGATGCCCGACACCTCGACGGTAGGCCCGTCGCGTCGCATCGCGTCGGAGGACACACCCGGCCGTCGGTTACACGCACGTGAACTCTTCGACACCCGGGGTCGAGCGTGTCGCGACGCCTTCGCGGCGAGCGAGGGCACCGCGTCCGCGGAGCCGACTTGAGCGGTCGGATCGCCTCTACGCCGTGGCGAAGGAGGTGAACGCGCCCCGCAGCATCTCGAGCGTCTCGTCTCCGCACGACACGTGCACGCTCAGCCGGACCGTGTGCTCCCTGGTCGTTGCCGTGATGCCGTGGTTGAACAACGACGCGCCGAGAAGCGTCAGACGTTCCTGACCGGGCTCCAACACCACGATTCCGGCGCGTTCCGGGGTCTCGCGCGCCGACGCGATCGGGATGCCGTACTCGTCTGCGAGGTCGATCACGCGATCGACGCGATCCGCGACGGCCGCCTCGATCACATCCACACCGACGGATGCCACATCCTCGAGCGCCGCGGAGAGCCGCGCCTGAGCCACGCTGTCCGGCCGCGCAACTGTGAACGCCGTGGCTGCGTGCACAGGCGGAAGCACCTCGTCGAACGGATCAACGACGCCCGCTCCCGTGTGCCCGCTCCACACCGGCGTGAGGTTGTCGATCGCGCGCTCCGACAGCGCCATGAACCCGGCGCCCCATCCTGCGCGCAGCCACTTCTCGGCACCGACCACGACGACGTCGGCGACCTCGTACGGCGCATCCACAACACCGAATCCCTGCACGGCGTCCACGATCAGCAGTCGGTCTCCGATGACCTGCCGGATGCCGTCGATATCGGCGACGAATCCGGTCCGCGAGTCGACGAGACTCACGGCGACGGCCGTGACGGCGCTCGTGAGCTGCTCCTTGACCGTTCCGGGGGTGACGCGACCGTGATCCGTCTCGAGCCACACCGGCTGCACGGCGTGCAGAGCCTCCGACGCCCTGGCGGCCGCGAACGTGATCGACGGGAACTCTGCGCCGGACACCAGCACGGCTCCGGTCAACCCGAACATGGCGTGCATGAGTCCGCTGCCCACATTCGGCTGGAAGACGATCCGCTCGGCGTCGAATCCGGTGAGACGGGATGCCGCATCCCTCATCCGCGCATCCTCGGCGCGGAACGCGTCCAGCGACCCGAACCTGGCACGGGAGAACACCTCGTTGATGCCCTGTACCTCGGCTACGACGGACGCGGACAGTGGACCAACTCTGCCGAAATCCAAATAGCCCGGATCTTCCAGGAAACCTTCGGCGAACTCTTCGACGGTTGTCACGGGACCTCCCAGTTCCATTCTGCTGTGTTGCAGGGAGCAGACAACAGAGTCAGTCCACCCGGACCTCCATCGATATCAACCGCCGTAACGCCGGTGGCGACGGGAGTAGTCGCGCATGGCGCGCAGGAAGTCGACCTCGCGCAGATCCGGTCCGAGCGCTTCCACGAAGTAGAACTCGCTGTGGGCGCTCTGCCAGAGCATGAAGTCGCTCAGGCGCTGCTCGCCGGAGGTGCGGATGACGAGATCCGGATCCGGCTGGCCGCCGGTGTAGAGGTGCGAGCCGATCAGGTCGGGCGTCAGACGCTCGGCGAGGTCTTCAAGGCTCCTGCCTTCTGCGTGATGCTCAGCGACGATGCTGCGCATGGCATCCGTGATCTCCTTGCGGCCGCCGTACCCGACGGCGAGGTTCACGTGCATGCCCTCGTTCTTGCCTGTGCTCTCCTCGGCGTCGGCGAGTGCCTTCACGAGCCGCCCGGGCAGGCCGACGGTCGTTCCGACGTGCTGAACGTGCCAGTCGCCGGCCGCCGACACCGCGTGCGCGAGATCGGCGATGATCTCTATCAGGTCGGCGAGCTCGCCGCGGTCCCGATTCGTGAGGTTGTCTGCGGACAGCAGGTAGAGGGTCACGACCTTCACGCCGAGCTCGTCACACCAGCGCAGGAACTCGAGCATCTTCGCGGCACCGGCACGGTGTCCGTGCGCAACGGTCTCCAGGCCCAACTGGCGGGCCCACCGGCGGTTGCCGTCGATGATCATCGCCACGTGGTGTGGAACGACGGCGGGGTCGAGGCTCCGCCGCAATCGATTCTGGTACAGCCCGTACAGGAAGCCCGGGCCGGGCCACGGGATCCGGCGAGATGTCACCCGAATACGTTAGCGCGCGTAAGCGGCGACACGATCCGCGCCGACCAAAGCAGCGACCGGCACTGGCCGCACCTTCCCAGCTTCGCGGCATATGTCCCCGCCTAGGCTTGCCACATGCCCCGCACCCCGCACGAGTACGTCGACGTCGCCGACGAGCTGGCGCAGTCGGCCGACACGCTGTCGGCAGCCGACGCCGCCGTCAAGGCCGACGACGTGCACGAGCGCGGCATCCCGAATCTTCCCCTCGTGGATGCCTCGGCCGCCAACCCGGGAGAGCTCAAGCCCACCTGGCGTGGCTGGATCCACGCCGCGACGTTCCCGGTCACCGTCGCGGCCGGAATCGTGCTCATCTGCCTCGCCGACGGTGCGCCGGCGAAGTGGGCGTCGGCGGTGTTCATGCTCACGTCGATGCTGCTGTTCGGCAACTCGGCGCTCTACCACCGCTTCAACTGGAAGCCGCGAGCCAAGGTCCTGCTCAAGCGCATCGACCACGCGAACATCTTCCTGCTCATCGCCGGCACCTACACGCCGCTCGGAGTGCTCGCCCTGCCGACGCAGAAGGGCATCATCCTGCTCTCGATCGTGTGGGGCGGCGCGTTGCTCGGCATCGCATTCCACGTGTTCTGGATCACGGCGCCGCGCTGGCTCTACGTGCCGCTGTACGTGATCCTGGGGTGGGCGGCGCTGATGTACGTCGTCGACCTGGTGAACGCCGACGTGGCCATGATGGTCCTCGTCTTCGTCGGCGGTGGTTTCTACACCATCGGCGCTCTCGTGTACGGGCTGAAGCGTCCGAATCCGTTCCCCGACAAGTTCGGCTTCCACGAGATCTTCCACACGCTGACCGTGCTCGCGTTCCTCTGCCACTGGACCGCATGCCTGCTCATCGTGCTGCACCCGGCGTACCACGCCGGCTGACGTCCGCCGGCGCCGGCGCGCGCCCGAGCGTCACCGCCCCGCCCGCCGTCAGGCGATGACTGCGAGGGCGAGAGTCGCGGCCACGACCGTCACCGGAGCCACCACTGCCCCGATCGCCATGTAGCGTCCCCACGGCACGGCCACGTCGAGCCGCCGCAGCCTCGAGTGCCAGAGCAACGTCGCCAGCGACGCCCACGGCGTGATGAGCGGCCCGACGTTCACTCCGATGAGCAGGGCCATGAGCTGCGCCGGATGCCGCACCGCCGGTTCCAGCGCCAGGTACGCTGGCAGGTTGTTGGCCGCGTTCGCACCCAGCAGCCCCACTCCTGAGACGCGCAGAAGCGCGAGCGGCGACGAACCGGATCCGACCAGTTCCCGTACGACGGCGCCGGATCCGAGCGCCTCGACGGCTCCCGCGGCGAGGAACAGCCCGCCGGCGAACAGGATCATGGACCAGGGCACGAGAGCGAACCGGAGGGCGTCCCGGCGGAGCACGGCGAACACGACGCACAGCACCGCAGCGGCGACGCACGCCGGTATCCACACCGGAATCCCCGAGACGAGCGCCGGCAGCAGCGCGAGGATGACCACTGCAGCAGCAACGGTCAGCCTCCGATCGCGCAGCGGCCGGGCCTCAGGAGCGACGAATCGCGCGGCGAGGGTCTTCCGCCCCAGCATCGCGATCGCGATGCACGGCACGAGAACGGCGACGATCGCCGGCGCCCAGCTGAGTGCCACGAATCCCGCGGTGCCCACCCCGCCCGCTCCCGCACCGCCCAGCCGCTGCTCCGCGAGAAGGTTGGTCAGATTGGAGACGGGGAGGAGCAGGGAGGCGGTGTTCGCCAGCATCACGGTGGTCAGCGCGAAGGGAAGCGGATTCAGGCGCACGTGCCGCGCCATCGCGACCACGATCGGCGTGAGGAGCACGGCGGTCGTGTCCAGCGACAGGAAGATCGTGCTGAGGGTGGCCACGACGACGGTCAGCAGCCACAGCACCCAGGCGCTGCCGCGGGCCGATCGCGTGATCCAGGCGGCCAGCAGGTCGAAGAGTCCGGCCTCGGCCGCGAGCTCCGCCACCACGGTGATGGCCACGACGAACAGCAGCACCGGCCAGACGCGCTCGAGGAGCGCGAGCGCATCCGGCCCGGGAAAGATTCCCGTCACGATCGCGATCAGACCCGCGGCGAGCAGCACCGCGCCGACCATCGCCGTACGCACAGGTTGGTGTTGTCCTCGCGGTCAGGCGCCGCGATCGGGACGACGCACGTCGCCGTCCCCGGATGCCGGGCGCGAGACCTCGACGTCCGATCCGCCGGCGCGCGCGGCCTCTTCGGCGTCGAGCTTGGCGTTCACCTCGGCGCGGTACCGGGTGCGGCGCACTCGCCGCATCATGTCCCAGACGAGCAGGATCGTGGCCACGCCGACGCACAACGTGATGATGAAGCCCCAGACGCCAGGGGTGACGAGGTCCGCGTTCGGTGTGGTGGGCGTCGGCGATGGTGTGGCCGCAAGGAGCAGGATGGTCAGCACCTAGTCACCCTCGATTCCGGCGAACAGGTCGTTCTCGGGCACTGCGGTCTCCACTTTCGAGTCGATCAGCTGGAAGTCTTCGTACGGCCATGCTGCGCGCTGCACGTCGTTCGGCCAGAAGAAGAACGAACTGTCAGGCGACACCTGGCTGGCGTGCGAGCGCAACGCGGCATCCCGCGCATCGAAGAAGTCGCCGACGGGCACATGCGTGGTCGCCAGATCGGGCCGGCCCTCCCACCGCTGCTTCATCTCGTCGAAGTGCTCGAGGAGCGGAGACTCCGGATCTTCGACGCGCACGCGCTCGGCCACGCTCGTCATGCGCGTTGCGTTGAACGTGCGCTCGAAATAGAGCTTGTCGATCTGCCAGGGCGCACCCTGTGCCGGATAGCGGGAGGCATCGGCCGCCCAGTCCCGCGCCACCATCGACACCTCGTGACAGCGGATGTGGTCCGGGTGCGGGTATCCGCCGTTCTCGTCGTAGGTGACGAGCACGTGCGGACGGAACTCGCGGATGACCTTCACGAGCGGCTCGGCGGAGATCTCCAGCGGGATCGACGCAAACGAGTTGGCCGGCACGCTGCCGTCTTCGCTGGGCATACCGGAGTCGACGTAGCCCAGCCAGCGGTGGCGGATGCCGAGAACACGCGCCGCGGCCTCCATCTCGATCCGTCGCAGGCCGGGCATGTCCCGCTCGGCGAAGGCTCTGGCCTCGAGCCCCTCGTTGAGGATGTCGCCCCGCTCGCCGCCGGTGCAGCTGACCACCATCACCTCGGCGCCACGGTCCACGTAGTACGCGTAGGTGGCCGAGCCCTTGCTCGACTCGTCGTCGGGATGGGCGTGCACGGCGAGCAGGCGAAGAGTCACGGTAGGCATCCGGCAATCTGGGCGGTGGAGGGCTTGACAGGTGAGAGCACGTAGGCTTGTTCCACAGCCTAATCGTTCGATATCGGAGGTCGCCTCGTGCCCGAACCCACGGCATCCGGGCGCAACGTATCCCCAGCGGCCGACACCGTCGGCGCTCGCTACGGACGCACCGCACGCACCAAGAAGCGCGACCGCTGGCTGCTCATCGGACTCGGCGCCTTCATCGTCGTCGTCATGGCCTGCTGGACCGTGTGGGCGGGCCTCGACCAGGTGAACGGTTCCGGCATCAGTGCGGATTCCGGCTCCGACCAGGTGATCGACGCGCAGCACGTGAAGGTCTCGTTCACCGTGTCCGCGGATGCCGGCGCCTCCGTCGCCTGTGCCATCGAGGCTCAGGATGTCGATTTCACCGTCACAGGCTGGAAGATCGTTCAGCTTCCCGTCTCCGCCAAGACGACCCGGTCCTTCAGCACCGTGGTGCGCACGATCCAGCCGAGCGTGACCGGATCGGTGGACTCCTGCTGGTCTTCGGCGACCCGCTGACGTAGAATCCTCTGATACGCCCTGACGGACACGTCGGGGCGTCGATGTTGATGGAGGCACTGTCAGCGCCAGCCGGCGCGTGCCTCCAAGCCCGTTGTCCCCCATCCCTAGGAGTTCACATGTCCCAGGACACACAGGTCACGTTTCTGACCCAAGAGGCGCACGACCGCCTCGCCGCTGAACTCGAGCATCTCAGCACTGTCGGCCGCACAGAGATCGCGAAGCGCATCGAGGCGGCTCGCGAAGAGGGCGACCTCAAAGAGAACGGGGGCTACCACGCCGCGAAGGACGCTCAGGGCGTTCAGGAAGCGCGTATCGCCCAGCTCACCGAGCTGCTCCGGCACGCCAAGGTCGGCGCCGCCCCCGAGAGCCGCGGAGTCGTCGAGCCCGGCACCGTCGTCACCGCCGTGATCGCCGGCGATGAGGACACGTTCATCATCGGCAACCGCGAGATCGGCGACGGCAGCGAGCTGTCCGTCTACAGCGAGGCGAGCCCGCTGGGTTCCGCCATCCTCGGTCTCAGCGTCGGCGAGTCCACCTCGTACACGGCCCCGAACGGCCGGCAGATCCAGGTCCAGGTCACGAAGGTCGATACCTGGACCGGTCAGTAGCCCTCACGACCGCCGCCCGGGCGGTCGGCACGAACGACGATGCGCCGTCCACCTGAGGTGGGCGGCGCATCCGTCTGTCCAGAGTCCGAACGGGCGCTCGGGACGGGACCCGTTCCGTGTTCAGGCTCACAGCCGTCTCGGCTGCATATGGGCGTCGAAACCTCCCTCCTCCTGAACACGAAACAGGTGGGAGTCCTCCTGAACACGAAACGGGTGGGAGTCAGTCGACGATCGGGTCGTAGCCCGCTTCGCGGAGAATGCGCACCACCTCTGCCCGGTGGTCAGGCCCGCGCGTCTCGACGCTCACCTGCAGCTCCACCTGGCTGATCTGCAGGCCATGACCGTGACGCGTGTGCAGCACCTCCACCACGTTCGCGTTCGCTGCGGCGATCAGTTCCGATGTGCGCGCGAGCTGGCCGGGGCGATCCGGCAGCATCAGCCGCAGGTTGAGGTAGCGGTCGGAGATCGCCAGCCCGGCGGCGACCACGCGCTGCATGAGCAACGGGTCGATGTTGCCGCCGGAGAGCAGCACCACAGTGCGACCGAGCTCGCCTCCGGATGCCTGTGCCGCGCCCGTGAGGAGCGCCGCGACGCCCACCGCTCCCGCAGGCTCCACCACGAGCTTCGAACGCTCCAGCAGGAGGAGGAGAGCACGCGCCGTGTCATCGTCGCTGACCGTGACGACGTCGTCGACGAGCTCCTTGACGATCGCGAAATTGAGCGTTCCCGGCTTGGCGACGGCGATGCCGTCGGCGATGGTGGATCCCGTCGCGATCTCCACTGGTTTGCCCGCCTTCAACGAGACCGGGAACGGCGCAGCGTTCTCCGCCTGCACGCCGATGATCCGCACGTCCCGCCCCTCCTGGCGCGCTCGCTGCTTGACCGCGGCGGCCACGCCTGAGATCAGTCCGCCGCCGCCGATCGGCACGATGATGGTGTCGACGTCGGGCACGTCGTCCATGATGTCGAGACCGAGCGCAGCCTGGCCGGTGATGATGTCAGGGTGGTCGAACGGGGGAACGAAGATCGCTCCCGTGTCGCGTGCGAACTCGGCGGCGGCCCGAAGCGGCTCCTCGACGGTGGCCCCGCCGAGCACCACGTGCGCGCCGTAGTCGCGCGTCGCCTGCAGCTTGGGCAGCGCAACGCCGAGCGGCATGAAGATGGTGGATTTGACGCCGAGCTCGCGGGCACCGAAGGCAACACCCTGCGCGTGGTTGCCCGCCGATGCAGCCACCACTCCCCTCGCCCGCTCCTCGGCACTGAGCTTGGACATCATGTAATAGGCGCCGCGGATCTTGTACGAGCCGGTTCGTTGCAGGTTCTCGCACTTGAGCAGCACAGGGGAACCGAGAATCTCGGACAGATACGTCGACGTCTCGATAGGAGTCTTCTTGGCGACCCGGGACACGACCTCGTGAGCGTGCTCGATCTCGTCCAGGCCGGGGCCGACGGTGAAGGGACGAGTGGATTCGCTCACGGCTGTCACGCCAGAAGTCTACGTTTCGGCCCATTCCGAACCCGGTATGGGCACTGGGGTAGCCGACGGCGGACGGCCGGCACCGTGGCCGAGCCCCACCCCAGCGACCTACGGGCGGTCGTCGGCCCTGCGCGCGTCATCCGTCTCAGCACCGCCGGTTCCGTCGTCGCCGGCACGGGCGGCGGATGCCTCGGCACGACGCTCCCGCCACCTGCGCGGTCGCGGCACTGTCTGCCACAGCGCGTCGGGGGGCCCGGCATCCGCGGGCACCGCCCCCGGTCGCCACGCGCCGGAGGACACGTACCTCACCATGACGTTGAGCACGGCGGCGAACGGCACGGCGAACAGCGCGCCGGGGATGCCGGCCAGCAGGGATCCCGCCGCCACGACCAGCACGACGGCGAGCGGATGCACCTTCACGGCCGATCCCATGATGAGCGGTTGCAGCACGTGCCCCTCCAGCTGCTGAACGGCCAGCACGCCCGCAAGCATGATGATCGCGGCCACCCAGCCGTTGTAGACGAGCGCGACGACGACGGCGAGAGCGCCCGTGATGACCGCACCGACGATCGGGATGAACGATCCCAGGAAAACCAGTACCGCGATCGGCACCACGAGCGGGAGGCCGAGAGCGAACGCGACGAGGCCGATGCCGAGCGCGTCGATCGACGCCACGAGCACCTGCACGCGGGCGAAGCTGGCGAGGGTGGCCCATCCGGCGTGACCGGCTCCGTCGGCGGCCGCCCGTGCCCTGCGCGGGAAGATGCGCACGATCCACGACCAGATCCCCTTGCCGTCGATGAGGATGAACAGGGTGCTGAAGGCCGTGAGCACGGCGCCCGTCAGAACGTGTCCGAGGGTGGAGCCGATCGAGAGCGCGCCGGAGATCAGCACCTGCGTGTCCTGCTGCAGGGCCTTCAGGAGCTGGGCGACGTATCCGTCGATCTGCGAATCGGAGAGCGAGAGCGGAGGAGCATGCAGCCAATCACGGAACGCTTGGAGCGACTCCGCTGTCCTCGACTGCAGCGACGAGGCCTCCTCGCGGATCTGCCACACCACCAGCACGACCAGGCCGCCCACCACGACGGCGACGGCGACGAGCGCGACGACGATGGCCAGCCAGCGCGGCCACCTGTGCCTCACCATGATCTCGACGAACGGCACGAGCAGGGCGGCGAGCAGCACCGCGACGAGCACAGGGACGACGATGAGTCGCAGCTGGACCACGAGGAACACGACGACCGCGATCACGGCTCCGATCAGGAGCAGGCGCCACGACCAGGCTCCGGCAATGCGGACGCCGCGCGGGATGGACTCCTCGACGGATTCGTGAACGGGTTCCCGAACGGACTCCGCGACTGATTCCTGCACGAGGCGATCGGGCTCCGGATGCTGCGCCATCGGGTCAGTCTATTTGCCGTTGCCGACCGTGAAGTCCGCCTGTTCGCGCCAGGTGGCGCCGACACCGCACAGCGGACCGGACGAACGGACCGAGCGGCCCGGTGTCGGAGGGTGCGGTTAGTCTCGTGCGGATGGCATCCTCCAGCGGCTCAGCGTCGACCTCCCTCGCGTCGGTCCCCGCTGCCCCGACGTCCACGGCACCGTTCAGTGCTGCACCGATCGGTTCTGCACCGATCGGTTCCGTACGGAGCAGTTCTCCACCGATCAGCTCCGCACCGACCCGCACGGCGTCGGCCGGTTCTGCACCGATGCCGACCGCGTCGATCTCCGCCGCACAGGCCAGGCGCGTGGCCCTGGCGGCGCAGGGTTTCGCGCGTGCCCGCACCACGCCTGTCGGCACACGCCAGCTCAACGCGCTCGTCGACCGGATCGGACTTCTGCAAATCGACTCGGTCAACGTGTTCGAGCGCAGCCACTACCTCCCGGTGTTCGCCCGGCTCGGCGCCTACGACAAGTCGCTGCTCGACGCCGTCACGCTGAAGGCCCGCGCCGCGCACACCGAGTACGTGGCGCACGAAGCGGCGTTCGTGCGGCGCGAGGACCGCCCGCTGTTCCGTTGGCGCATGGACGCCCTCCGCTCCCGCTACGCGGGCGATCGCGACGCCTGGGAGACCGCACACGGTCGCACGGCGCGCTGGCTGCTCTCCGAGCTCGCCGACCGCGGTCCCCTCGCCGCGAGCGCCATCGAGCATGAGGAGAACGTGCGCAAAGGCCCATGGTGGGGCTGGTCGGAGGTGAAGAACACGCTCGAACTGCTGTTCCGCTTCGGCGACGTCGCGATCGCCGGCCGTGATCGCTTCGAGCGACGCTACGGCCTGCCGGAGCAGGTGTTCCCGGCATCGGTTCTCGATGTCGACGTGGACGAAGCGGATGCCGTGCGCGAGCTGGTGCGCAGATCCGTCACGGCTCTCGGAGTGGGCACGCTCGGCGACATCGCCGACTACTACCGGCTGAAGAACGCGCCGACGCTGGCCGCGCTTCGCGACCTCGAGGACTCAAGAGACGTGCAGCCCGTGCGTGTCGCGGGATGGGAACGATCGGGAAAGCCGGCGCCGGCCTGGCTGGCTGCCGGCACGCGGATACCGCGCGCGGTTCCGGCATCCGCTCTGCTCTCGCCCTTCGACCCGATCGTGTGGCGGAGAGAGCGGGCGCTGCGGATGTTCGGCCTCGACTACCGCATCGAGATCTACACGCCGGCGCCGAAACGCGTGTACGGCTACTACGTGCTGCCCGTGCTGCAGGACGACCGCATCGTCGCGCGCGTCGACCTGAAGAGCGACCGCAAGGCCGGGGTGCTCATCGTGCAGTCCGCGTGGGCGGAAGCGGATGCCGACGCCGAGACTCCCGAGCGTCTCGCCGCACTCCTGCGCGATGCCGCCGACTGGCAGGGCCTCTCCGCGATCGAGGTGCGGGACCGCGGAACCCTGTCCGCACCGTTGGCGACGGCGGTGGCTTCGGTCCTCTGACCGATGCCACCGCCGTCCACGGATGTGATCGTCAGGCCTTGGCAGCGTCCGAACGCTCGTCGACCTCCGGGTCGAGCGGCGGCTGCGCCTGCTCGACGGCGATCACCTTCGGGTCGTCCTCGTCCGCACCGTAGTCGGACGGACGCGTGGAGTCCGTCGTGTCCTTCACCTTGGACAGGCGCAAGATCAGAGTGACCACGGTGGCGACGACCGCGTTCAGCACGAACGCCGAGATGCCGATGTACACCGGCACCGTGGTGAACGGGAACGGTGCGATGGATCCGCCGAAGTGCGCGTGCGTTGCCGGATTGAGCACGTTGTACGCCGCAATCGTGCCGTACAGGATGCCGACGGCCCAACCCGCGAACAACGCCCACTTGTTGAACCACCGCGTGTACAGGCCGGCGACGATGGCCGGGAACGTCTGCAGGATCCAGATGCCGCCCAGCAGCTGCAGGTTGATCGCCGAGGACTGGTCCATCCCGAGCACGAACACCAGGGCACCCACCTTGACGATGAGCGAGACGAGCTTGGAGACGTTCGCCTCCTGCTTCGGCGACGCGTTCTTCTTGAACAGGTCCTTGTAGATGTTGCGCGTGAACAGGTTGGACGCCGCGATCGACATGATCGCCGCAGGCACGAGAGCGCCGATGGCGATGGCCGCGAGCGCGATGCCGCTGAACCACGACGGGAACGAGTCGAGGAAGAGCTGCGGCACGACCAGCTGGGCGTTGATGGCACCGTTCGTGTCGATCGGCTGCGTGCCGGCCTTGATGGCCACGTAGCCCAGGAGCGCCAGGAAGCCGAGCATCAGCGAGTACAGCGGTAGCACCATCGCGTTGCGGCGGATGGTGTTTCGGCTCTTCGTGGACAGCACGCCGGTGACCGAGTGCGGGTACATGAAGAGCGCCATCGCGCTGCCGAGCGCCAGCGTCCAGTACGCATTGAAGCTGCCCGCGCCGGGGATCGTCGCGCCGAACGGCGTGCCGGTTGCCGGGTTCGTCTTGCCGAGCTTGTCGCCGGCAGCGGTGAAGATGCCCTCCCAGCCGCCGAAGTGCGCCGGCAGATAGGCGATCGCGACGATGATCGCGATGTAGATCAAGATGTCCTTGACGATCGCGATCAGGGCCGGGGCGCGAAGTCCGCCGGTGTAGGTGTAGGCCGCGAGCACGACGAACGCGATGATCAGCGGCAGGTCCGCCATGAAGGGGTTCGTATTAGAGCCGAGTCCGAGCACGGTGAGCACGGACTTGATGCCGACCAGCTGGAGGGCGATGTACGGCATGGTCGCCACGATGCCGGTGACGGCGACGGCGACGGACAGCCACCTGCTGCCGTAGCGACCGCCGACGAAGTCGGCCGGCGTGACGTATCCGTGGCGGTGCGAGACCGACCACAGCCGGCTCATCAGCAGGAACACGATCGGGTAGAGCACGATCGTGTAGGGGACGGCGAAGAATCCGCTGACCGCTCCTGACGCCCACATGGCGGCGGGGACCGCGACGAACGTGTACGCCGTGTACAGGTCGCCGCCCAGCAGGAACCAGGTGATCCAGGTGCCGAATCCGCGGCCGCCGAGGCCCCATTCATCGAGCGTGTGGAGTCCACGGCTCGCGGGATCGGTGCGCCAGCGGGAGGCGAGGAATCCGACCACGGCGACGACGACGAAGAGCACGATCACCACGATCAGGGCCACCCAGTTGACGGGGCGGTTGCCGTGGGCGTCCGGTCCCGTCGCCGTCGCGAGATGACCGGCGAGAGAGGCGAGGTGGAAGGAGTTCGCGATCATCGGGCATCCCCTTCCTCAGTGTTCGTATCGCCGGTGTTCTCGTCGGCGATGGTCTGATTTCCAGGACCCGCGGATGCCGCACCGGAAGCACCGCGAACCTCCTCGCGGCGACGCCGGTCCTCCTTGCGCATGATGAGGTACGCGATGCCGAGCAGCCCCGCCGCGATGAACACCCAGAGCAGCTGATACCAGTAGAAGAACGGGATCCCCCACAGGCTCGGCTCGGCGAATGCGTAGAGGGGGACGATCAACGGCATGACGATCGCGATCGCGATCAGGATGCCCGAAATCGCGTAGGGAACCGGCTTCGCCGGACCGCGCGTTGGGGTATCGGGTTCAGACACCTTTGTCTCCTTGACGGAACTGACTGCGGAACGGCCCGCACCGGAAATCGTTCCGGATCGGGGTCGTCACGACCCCCGAACGGGGTCGTCGCAGAGCCCAGAATTCACCCCGGCGTCTGTGCGCGTCAAGGACTTTCCCAGGAAGGGATGACTAGAAGCTCGAGCCCATCTTCTTGAGGCGGGCGATCCGGTCCTCGATCGGCGGGTGCGTCGAGAAGAGCCGGCTCATCACGGAGGGCTTGAGCGGGTTCGCGATCCAGAGGTGCGCCATGGACGAGTTCTGGCGGCGCATCGGCCGTCCGTACTCCTCGAGCTTCTGCAGCGCGCTGACCAGCTCATCGGGATTGCGCGTGGTCATGGCGCTCGTGGCATCCGCAAGGTATTCGCGCTGACGCGACACCGCCAGCTGCACCAGCGAGGCCATGAGCGGCGCAAGGATGAGTGCCACGAGACCGACGATCAACAGGATCGGGTTTCCCCCGCCACCACCGCTGTTGTTGTTCCGGTTGTTGCCGCCGGCGAAGCCGCCGAAGATGCTCATGCGCAGCAGGATGTCGGCGATCAGGCCGATGGCGACCGTCAGACCGAACACGATCATGGAGACGCGGATGTCGTAATTGCGCACGTGACCCATCTCGTGCGCCATGACGCCCTGCAGCTCGGAGTCGTCCATGATGTCGAGCAGCCCCGTGGTGGCGGCGACGACCGCATGCTGCGGATCCCGTCCCGTTGCGAACGCGTTCGGCGCCGGGTCGTTGATGACGTACACCTTCGGCATGGGCGTGCCCATGGTGATCGAGATGTTCTCGACCGTGTTCCAGAGGCGTGGGTTGTCTGCCTTCTGAATCTCCTGGGCGCCCGACGCCGCGACGGCTTGTCCGGATGCGGTCCAGTACTGCAGGAACGCGTACCCGATCGCGATGATCATCACGACGATGAGGATGGTCCAGCTGTTGAACAGGAAGCTCGCGAGCCATCCGATCAGGCCGATGATGATCAGGAAGACGATGATGATGAAGACGGTGTTCCGCTTGTTCGCGGCGATGGCCCTATACATAGACGGGTGCCCTGTGATCCACGGATGCCTGTAGCGCTACGGCCGTCGACCGGTCAGAACTGCACGCGCGGGGGCTCGGCGATCGCATTGGCGTCGGCCACCTCGAAGAAGTCGCGGGCACCGAATCCGAGGCGCTTGGCGAAGAGGTTGTTCGGGAACACCTTGATCTTGGTGTTGAACTCGCGCACGCCGCCGTTGTAGAAGCGACGCGCGGCCTGGATCTTGTCTTCCGTGTCGACCAGGTCGGACTGCAGACGCAGGAAGTTCTGGCTCGCCTGCAGCTGCGGGTACGCCTCTGCGACCGCGAAGATGCTGCGCAGAGCGGTCTGGATGTGGTTCTCCGCGGCGGATGCCTCCGCCGGTCCGCTCGCGGACAGCGTCTCGGCACGCGCCTTGGTGACGTCTTCGAAGACGGTCTTCTCGTGGGCGGCGTATCCCTTGACCGTCTCGATCAGGTTCGGGATGAGGTCGGCACGACGCTTGAGCTGCACCGTGATGTCGCTCCACGCCTCGTCGACACGCACGTTGAGCGTGACGAGCGAGTTGTACATCGCCCAGAAGTAGATGCCGATGATCACCAGAATCACGACGATGATGATGACGGGGATCAGCCATTCCATGGCGGGCAACTCCTCGGGAACCGACGGGGACGTGTCGAGCGACGACACCCGCCCATCCTACTGGGCGCTGCTCGGCGCTCGGCGCGTTCTCACGACACTCGGAGCAAGGGCCAGGGTGCCGCAGAGCCGATGGCGAGGATGGCCGGCGTCAGCGCTCTGCGGCGGGGACCTTCACGGGGCCGAGGACGGCGCGGAGGTATCCGTTCTCGAAGACGCCCTGCGGGTCGAGCCTGTCGCGGACGGCGACGAACTCGTCGAACCTCGGGTAGACGGGACGCAGGTCATCCGCGGTTCTGGTGTGCATCTTTCCCCAGTGCGGGCGTCCGTCGTGGGCGCGCATGATCGCCTCGACAGCGGCGAAGTACTTGGTCGGATCCTCGCGGAAGTAGCGGTGCACGGCGATGTAGCCGGTGTCGCGGCCGTACGCCGTCGACATCCAGTTCTCGTCGGCCGCCGCTGAGCGCACCTCGACCGGGAACGAGATGCGCCATCCTCGGGACCGGATGAGCGCATCCACCTCGCGCAGCGCTCCCGGCACGGCCTCGCGCGGCAGCGCGTACTCCATCTCACGGAAGCGCACTGCACGATCGCTGACGAACACACGCGGCGAGTGGTCTGTGAACTCCCCGTTGCCCATCAGACCGCCAGCCATGCGGTTCACCGGCGGGATGATCCCCGGGATCACCGATCCGACGGCACAGATGCCGCGGTACACGCCGTTCGCGACGATCTCGTCGGAGACCCACGCCGAGAAGCCGCCGCGGGGGCGACGCTCGGCATCGACCGGCAGACGGGTGTTGGTCTTCGTGACGGCGACGTCGGTGTGCGGGAACCAGTAGAACTCGAAGTGGTCCTCGCGCTGGGAGCGGTCGAGGTATCCGTCGAGGACGTCACCCAACGGCTCCGAGCGCTCCACCGCGTGCAACAGGAACGCCGGCACGCACTGGAGCGTGATGTCCACGAGCACGCCGAGCGCGCCGAGCCCCAGGCGTGCTGCCGGGAGGAGCTCGGCGTTCTCCGTCTCGGAGACGTGCAGCAGGGATCCGTCTCCCGTGACCAGCGTTGCCGCGACGATCTGCGTGGCGAGTCCACCGAATCGGCCACCCGTGCCGTGGGTGCCGGTCGACGTGGCACCGGCGATGGTCTGCCGGTCGATGTCGCCCATGTTCTCCAGCGCGAGCCCGTATGGCGACAGCAGCTCTGGCAGCCGGTACAGGTTGGTGCCAGCGCCGAGCGTGACCCGGCCGGATGCCTCGTCCACCGCGATCACGCCGCTGAGCTGATGCAGGTCCAGCTGCACCCCCGGCGCGACGGCGATGCCGGAGAAGCTGTGTCCGGCGCCGACGGGCTTGAGGTGCAGGCCGCGCGAGGCGGACGCGACGACCGCGCGCTGCACGGCCGCGACATCCCGCGGCCGCTCGACGTGCGCCGGACGGATCCGCTGGCTCCTCCCCCAGTTGCGCCACACGGCGCCGGTCGCCGTCACAGGAACGCCTTCCCTTCTCCGCGGTACGTGGGAACGGATCCGACCACCTCGCCGTTCTCCACCAGCGCGAACGCGTTCACGTGCTCGCTCAGCTCGCCCGACTTCGTGTGCCGGAACCACACGCGGTCGCCGACCCGCAGCCCCGACGCGTTCGGACCGCCCAGCGGGGTCTGCACCTCGCCCGCCATCTCGCGCGGCGCCATCTTCAGTCCGGTCGGCCAGGCGACGGCGGGCAGCCGGTCGACGGCTGGCGGACCGGATGCCACCCATCCGCCGCCGAGGATGGTCGCGCTCCCCTTCTCAGCGTTGCGCACCACGTCGAGCGCGAAGGATGCCGCCGGAGCGGGCGAGAACGAGCGGTAGTTGTCGAAGAGGTGGCCGCCGAGCAGCCCGCTTCCGGCGCCGATCTCGGTGACCGAGGGATCCGCGGACGTGAACTCGAGCGATCCCGTTCCCCCGCCGTTGACGAACTCCAGCTGCGCGATGCCGCGCACCGCGGCGACCGCTGCGGCACGCCGCTCCAGGAGCTCCGCCTTCGAGTTGCGCTGCATCCAGCGCACGGTCGCGGCGTACGCGGGGCGGCCGAGCGGGGCATCCCCCTGTCCGGCGATCTGCGCCTCGTAGGCCATCATGCCGACGAGGGTGAAGCCGGGTCGGGCGACGATGTGCGCTGCCAGAGCGGATGCCTGGTCGGGCGTGCGCACGGGCGAGCGGAACACGCCGATGCGGCCGACCGGGCCCATCCACGCGGTGTCGAGTTCGATCGCCACTCGGATGCTCTCCCGCTTGCCGGCGGGAACCACGCGATCGACGAAGTCGAGGTGCTGGACGGAATCGACCATGAGCGTCACCCGCGAGGCGAGCTCACCGGAGGCCGCGAGACGCCGGAGAGCCGCGCGATCCGCTGTCGGGTAGCCGAGCACGATGTCCTCGATCGGCGCATGGTCGGCGTCGCCCTCGGCGAGCCAAAGCGCCTCCTCGAGGGTGTACGCGAGAACACCGTGGAAGCCGGGCAAGGCCAGGGCTGCATCGATGACGGCGCGCACGCGCACAGACTTCGACGCGACGCGGATCGGGGTTCCCGCCGCCCTGGCGAGCATGTCGTGGGCGTTGGCGCGAAGCGCGTCGAGTTCCAGCACGGCGACGGGAGCGTCGAGGTGGGCCGTGGCCGCGCCGAGTCTCGGCCAGAACAGCGCCGGGTTTCCCCACCGCCGCCGGGATGCCGCAGGCTCCGTCGTCAGGTCGATGGTCGTCGAGCCGGACGACGTCGTGGATTCAGTCGCCATCAGCGCACCGCTTTCACTCGAGAGACGGCCAGCGCGCCCGCGAACGCGAACACGGCCGCCGTGACGAACAGGCCGGCGAATCCGGCGAGGAGCACCAGCAGGGCACCGACCAGAGGGGCCAAGGCCTGCGGAACCGCCGTGGCGATGTTCATGATGCCGAGATCCTTGCCGCGGGTCTCCGGGTCGGGAAGCACCTGGGTCGCGAGGGCCTGGTCGACGGCGAGGAAGCATCCGTAGCCCAGGCCGAGCAGTCCGGCCGCGACCATGGCGACGCCGAGCAGCGGAACGAAGGCGAGGATGATCGCGGCGAGCGCCTGCAGCGTCGAGGAGAGGAACACGAACGCCTTGCGCCGGCCGATAACATCGGAGAGCTTGCCGAGCACGAGTGCGGCGGCGATCACGAACACCATATAGATGAGGGTCAGCACGAGCAGGTCGTCCTGGGCCTGCCCGGGCGTTTCGTGCAGTCCGAATTCGATGAAGTAAAGCAGGAGGGTCGTGCCGAACGCGTTGCCGAAGTTGACCAGGATGCGGCTGAGCAGGGTCCAGCCGAAGTCCGGGTACTTCTTGGGGCTGATCCACAGCGAGTCGATCATGCCGCGCAGGGAGAAGGGCGAGCGCTGGGACGGCAGCAGCACGGCATCCGGGATGAACAGGAACGGCGTCACGAACACGATGAGCAGCACCGCCATCGCGGCATAACCGAGGAACGTGCCCAGCGCGAGCATCGTGACGAGCAGGATGCCGGCGATGATGCCGATCGCCTGCGGCGCCGACAACCAGCCCGAGACGTATCCGCGCTGGTCCACGGGAACCTGATCGCTGATCGTCGCCGTGAGCGCGGCGGTCAGCACGCAGAATCCGGTGAGCGCGAGGCACCAGAACACGCCGATGCCGACCATCGTCGTCTGCAGGCCCAGCAGGAGCAGGGACAGCGCGAAGAGCACGGCGCCCGCGGCGATCCAGGGGCGGCGGCGTCCGAAGCGGCTCGTCGTGCGATCAGAGAGCGCGCCGGTCACCGGGAACGCGACGATCGCGCACAGCGCGGAGATGCCGGAGATGATGCCGAATGCGACCACGTTCTGCACCCAGGCATCCGTCTTCAACTGCTCCTGGATCTGCGCCGGCAGCAGCAGCTGGATGGGTGTGAGCTGGGCCATCCAGACGCCGAACCAGGCGAACGCGAAGGCGGCGATCCAACGGCCGCCGACCCTGCGGACAGGCTCGGCGAAGACGTCGACGGTCACGCGCGTTCCGCCCGCCACCGTTCCGTCAGCGGTCACGATCGTGCTCCCTGCTTCATGGATCCAACGGCGCCGGCCGCCGAGGCACCAGCGGGGGCGACGCCACGCGGCTCGCTCAGGGCGGCCACGGCATCCGCTGCGAAGTCGATCAGACGGTGTGCCGCCTCATCGTCGCGCGTCGCCAGCCACGTGAACGTGAGCCCATCGGTGAGACCGACCAGCATGCGCGCGATCTCGTCCACCGGACGGCTCCAGACGGCACCCACGAGCTCCGCCGCTGCGCACAGCGACGACTCGGCGAGTGCGTAGTACCGCTCGTACTGCACGAGGGCGAGCTGCTCGGCACCGGGCGTGCGCTGCGAGTACTGCGCGAGCTCGAACATGGCGCGCTCGTGATCCGGATCGGCCAGCACGCCCGCGAAGTAGTGCTCGAGGCCGCTCTTCAGCGCCTCGCGCATGTCGGCGGGAACGGATGCCGGTGCCATGGCGGGCAGGATCGACCGCTCCTCCTGCTCCACGACATGCTTCACAACCTCGCGCATCAGCTCGTCGCGGGATTCGAATGCGTAGTGGAAGGACGCCTGCGGCATGCCGGCCTCACCGGCGATGGCTCTGGTGGTCGCTGCGGCGACACCCTCCCTGGCGATGACGCTGAGTGCGGCCGCGATGAGCGCGGCTCGGCGATCGGCGACAGACATGCGCGTCATGCGCGCGGCCGTTCGGAACGGATCGGATGGGACACGGAGTGCTCCTGCTCTTCGTCGGGCAGAACTGGGTCAGTTGACCAAGTATGCACGATCGCGAGCCGATCTGCACTCCCGTCAGAGGACGGAGAAGACCGTCTTCAGACGAACGAGAACACCGGCGGGAAGACGATGGCCACCACAGCCGCCCATGTCGCATACACCGGGAGATATGAGGTCTGCCAGCGCTCGAGCGCGGCAAGGCGCGTTCGGTCACGCACAAAGCTCAGCTGCAGCCAGGCCGCTCCCGCGAGGTTCACGAGCAGGATGAGGTTGAGCCCGAGCGAGGCGAGTTTGTTCGCGCTCGCGCCGTAGGTGCCGATGCGGCCGATCATGGCGATGAGCACGATGAGATCCACCGCGAGGGCTGCGACGAGCAGCACAAGCTGAAGCCGGTCGGACCACGAGGGGGCGGCATCCGGATCTCGCGCGGAGAGAGCGTAGAGCACGAGGCCGAGCACGACGAGCAGCACGAGGTTGAAGACGATGAGCAGATCGCGGCCGTCGTCGATGAAGTCGAACTGCACCAGGGTGGCGATGACGGCGGCGACAAGCAGCAGCGTCATCAGCGGCGAGAAGACCTTGGTGAGCACGGGCACGATGTTCTCGATGACGTTCTTCTTGGCCTCGACCAGCCACGCGGCGATGAGGACGGCGCCCGTCGCCCCGCAGGGGAGCATCCAGTCCGCAACGACGGCGGTGACGTTGAGGCCGACCGCACCGAAGATGCCGTCGGTGAGCGCCATGAGCGCGAAACCGCCGAGGGCGATCAGCACATAATAGACGAACCACTCGCCGCTGAAACGCACGAAATCCATGCGGGCCCGGCCGGAGCGCCAGTTCCGCGCCGCATGGGCGACACCGACCGCGAGCCAGAGCACGACGGCGGAGTGCACGATGGCCAGAAGGCCGGTCTGGCCGAGGCCACCGCCTCCGGAATCGGCGAACGGATACAGGTTGAGCACGAGTGCGAACACCGCGAACGGCACGGCGACAGCTACAACCGTCGACCAGCCCGCACGACGCCGCACGAGGAAATAGGCGGCAAGGAACGGCAACACCAGGAGCACACCGTTGCGCAGGAAGAACGGCGAATACAGCGTGACGCCCCAGAGCGCGGGCACTTTCACTGCGGCAGCGGCAGCGAGCGCGAGCCCTATCGCCAGCGGAAGACCGGATGTTCCGCTCTCTCGCCCCGTCGCCCGCCCGACCACGAGCTGCTTCCAGAGCCGGTCCGAGTGCTCTCGCGCGTATTCGGCAGCGACCTCGTCGAGCGCGCCCATCCGCTTCACGGCAACGATCAGCGCCTCGTCCGGCGCCAGTCCGCCGGACACGAGCACGTCGAGCTGATCGCGGAGGTGTGTCTCGAGCTCGGCGACGTCGTCGGACGACACCGCCGGGTGGGCGACAAGGTGCGCGCGCCAGTCGTCGATGCGCGTCTCGATCGAGGCGTCCACGTCAGAACGCTCCGCCGTCGACCCGTGCCAGCCGCTGGGCCCACGCCCGCTGCAGCGCGGCACTCACCACTGTCCACTGTGCGCGCTGCTCGGCCAGCGCCGCCGCGCCGTCGTCGCTCAGCCGGTATTGCTTGCGAGGCCGGCCCGGATGCGACGAGTCCCAGTGCGCCTCCACGTATCCGAGGCGCTCGAGACGGTGCAGCAGCGGGTAGAGCATCCCGTCGTTCCACTGCAGCTCGCCGCCGGAGAGCTCCGCGATGCGTTGCAGTATCGCGTAGCCGTACGACTCGCCCTCGGCGAGGATGGCGAGCACCATGGGCGTTGCGGACGCCGCGACCAGATCTTTGCCGACCTTCATCCGCACACTCCCCTGCCTTCGGCTCGGGCTGTCGGATCACGCCGACATACCTCGCACTGCTCGATACCTTGCAGCACAAGGTATCAGATCGCCGGAGTCGTACGGAACCAGCGCAGAGGGAGGCGCGAGCTGACGAAAGCCAGAGCCGATGGGGACGAGAGCCGAGGGAGGTACTGCGGACATCATTCGCGCGCCCTGTCCCCCGGTTGCACCCTGTCGACCACTGCGATCAGTGCAACCAGCAGCATCGCCGCGCCGATGGGCGCCAATCCTGGCGAGATCTGACCGAACGCCGTCCCCAGCGAGAGCACCGGCGCCCACCATGGGGCGAGGGCGGGCCGCTGCAGAACGAGCAACAGCAGCAACGTCGTCACGCCGGCGAAGAACACGGCAGGTGCCGCGTCGGAGACGATCTCGGGGAGAGGGACCGGCGCGGATCCGAACGCGTCGAAGAGCCTCTCCATGTCTGTGCGACTGGTCGCCACGAGTCCGACGATCAGGTCGATGACCACGGTCCGCACCACGACGACGAGCCCAGCCCCTGCCACAAGGGTGACGATCAGGGCCAGCCATCGTACCCATCGCCCTCGCACCCGCCTGCCGAGGCCCACCAGAACGACGCAGAACAACAGCAACGACGCCAGGAACAGCGCATGGGATGCCGTCCACCAGACTCCCGGCCCGTGCCCGTCGGCCAGGCCGTCGACGATGCGCAGCAGCCCGTAGCCGACGAGCAGCAACGGAGCCGCCACGACACAGAATCGGGCGAAGGATCGGGAGACGGATGTCCGTCCTGCGGTCCCGGCCCCGTCCCGTTCGCGTACCGCCGAGTTCACCGCACACCCCCGGTCGTGCTCCGCCCAAGCCTGCCGCGAGTGCCCACGACGACCGCGACTGCCGCAACGGCGTACAGCGCCGCCATCGTCATGGCCCCGGCATCCGACCCGATCACCCGTTCCGGCATGAGGTCGACCGCGATGTTGTGGCCGGCGTGGGCGACGAGGACCACGGGCAGGCATCGGCCGGAAGCGTTGTACAACCAGGCGTAGACGACGGCCGTCGCGATCAGTCGCAGGAACGTCTGCGCGACATCCGCAGGGCCGAGCTCGGCACGACCGACAGGGGTGAGCATCGGCCAGAGGTGCCACACCGACCACAACACGCCCACCACGACCGCGGTGAGCAGGGCGCCCCACCGGGTCTGGAGCCGGTTCTGGGCGAAACCCCTCCAGCCCGGCTCTTCACCGAGCGAACCCGCGATCAGGGGGCCGAGCAGCACCGGAACCGCCGACGCGGCGGGGAGAACCAGCGGTGCGGTGGGTGCCACGACGCCGGAGACGACAAGGGATCCGGCCGTGATGAGCGCGAGGAGGAGCGGCCCGAAGAGAGCGATGACGTACCACCATGGCCGGGCCCGCCAACGCAGGAGGCCGGTCAGGAGCGCCCTCACTCCGTAGTGCCCCGTCTCGAAACAGGAGACGACGATCGCCGCGAGCGCCGGCGAATACGCGACCACGAGGATCGCGGGTGAGAAGTCGCGATAATCGCCCCCGGTCCACGTGAGCCAGGCTGCCGCCCCGAGCGTGAGACCGGAGAGCACGATCACCCAGGCGAGAACCGGAAGAAATGTCGCCCGAGCCCAAGAGCGGGAACGATCGGATCCGGATCCGGATTCGGATTCGGACACTGTCGCGTTCATGGTCACCCCTGACGAAAGGAAGCATCGGCTCTTCGATGCTCCCGAACCGGCTACGGTGACGAATCGCCGCGCGGACCGAAATCCGGCATCCCTCTCCCGCACGAGCCTGCGCGTGAACTCGTTCGCGAGAGGGAGTGCCGAGGGGGTCGCGGTGGAACTCCCGCACGCCTCGCGTCAGACGATCAGGCCGGACTCGTACGCGAGGATGACCGCGTGCACGCGGTCGCGGAGCCCGAGCTTGGCGAAGACGTTGCTGACATGGGTCTTCACCGTGTGCTCGCTGACCACCATCGCGCGTGCTATCTCGGCGTTGGACAGGCCCCGGGCCATCAGGTGCAGAGTCGCACTCTCTCGTTCGGTGAGCGAACGCAGGCGTTCGTCGGGCTCGGCGTCCACGCGCGAACGGTTGCGCACGACCTCGGCGATCAGCCGTCTCGTCACGGTCGGTGCCAGCAGAGCGTCGCCGCCCGCGACCACTCGCACGGCGTGAACGAGGTCGTCGCGTCGCACGTCCTTCAGCAGGAATCCGCTCGCGCCCGCCTCCAATGCCTCGTAGACGTAGTCGTCTTGATCGAACGTCGTCAGCATGATCACTCGACACGCGGTGCGTGCGCAGATGATGCGGGCTGCCTCCAGACCGTCCATGCGCGGCATCCGGATGTCGAGCAGCACGACGTCGGGCGCGAGCTGCTGCGCCGCGCCGACCGCCGCCAGCCCGTCACCCGCCTCTGCGACCACCTCGATGTCCGGCTGGGCGTCCAGAATCATGGCGAATCCGCTGCGCACGAGCTCCTGATCGTCGGCCAGCACGACTCGGATGCCCCTGCTGTCCGCCGGCTCAGCCATGTGCCCTGATTCCGGCCTCACCACTGATCCGTCTCGTCTCGCCGCCGTCGGGAAGCCAGGCGGTCACCAGAAACCCGCCGTCCTCTCTGGGTCCCGCCTCCGCGCTGCCACCGCAGGCTGCAGCACGTTCCCGGATGCCGATGATGCCGCGACCGCCACCGTTCACGATGCCGTCCGCCCTTCCGTCATCGGCCACCGTGAGCGCCAGACCGCCGTCGCTCCACGTCAGGCACACGTTCGCCGTCGACGCCTGAGCGTGCCTGACGGTGTTGGTCAGCGCCTCCTGGACGATCCGGTAGGCGGCGACCCCCACATCGGCGGGGAGCGCGCGCGGCGCCCCTGTCGTGTGCAGCTCCACGTTCAGCCCCACCTGCTTCAGCTCGGCCGCCAGCGAGGGGAGCTGGTCCAGTGTCGGCTGCGGACTCAGCCGACCCACCGCGTGCTGCTCTCCGAGCGCGCCGAGCACGCGACGCAACTGCGCCAGGGCTTCCCGGCCCGAGGCGGCGATCGTGTCGAACATCTGCGCAGCACGATGCGGATCGGTGTGCACCGCCACCGGACCCGCCTCGGCCTGCACGACCATCATGCTGACCCCGTGCGCCAGCACGTCGTGCATGTCTCGCGCGATCCGAGCGCGCTCCTCGGCCACGATTCGCGCTGCATCAGCGGTCCGCTCGCGCTCCAGCTGAAGGGCACGATCCTCCAGTGCTTGCGCACGTGCGCGGCTCGTCCTCGCGAGCGAGCCGAGAAGGTAGGCGGTGAGAGGCAGCAGCAGCGTGAACATCAGCTCGGCCGGCCGATACGTCGAGAGCAGCCATCCTTGAACGAGCAGTGTCGCGAGCACGACCGTCACGAAGGTGCGTCTCTGCCACGGTCGTGCCAGGTCGGCGATCGTGTACATGACGACGAGCAACCCGTACTGCAACTCCTGCCCGGGCGCGTGATAGAGCGACACCGCGAGCGCGAACAGGCCGACCGTGACTGCGATCGCGAAGGGCCAGCGACGACGCCAGATCAGCGGCACGACGGTTCCGAGATTGAGCACTGCACCCAGAACGGTGACCGTACCGGGGGATGCCATGACGAACGGCACCGACGTCGGCACCGCGACGGCGAACGCGATCACGGAGTCCAGCACGTAGGGACTCGCGGAACGGATGCTCGTTCCGAGCCGGTCCCGCACGCCGGCGAGCCACGCGGACATGGCGCCAGTATCCCAGTTCCCCCGCACCGTCGCCTCGGTCGCGAGAGGGATATGTGCTGCCGGTGCTCGCGACCGTCGACGGCTACGACGAGGACATCTCCCACGACGCGCGCGGGAAACAGCGGATCAGGCGCCCTCGCCCGACGGCGCTCCCAGCCACGTCCGCATCCGGGTCAGCGCCCCCTCGCCCGCGACACGGTCGACATCGGCTGCGACGTCGCTGATCGAGACGCCGCGCAGGGACGAGCGCCAGGCGTCTTCCGCAGCCAACATCACTCGCGCGATGGAACAGGCTCGCTGGCAGTCCTCCGAGGCTGCGGCACAGGGGCCCCTTTGACGGATCTCGGTGCAGACGAATGCCGGCCCTTCACCGTCGATCGCCCGAACGACGTCGAACACGCTGATGGTCTCTGCGGATCGTGTCAGCCGATATCCGCCGCGCTTTCCGCGAACCGACTCGATCAGGCCTTCCGCGGCGAGGGACTGGAGGTGCTTGGCGAGGTATGTGGGTGACACGTCGTACAGCTCGGCCAGCCGGGCGACGGGGACGGGGTCGTCGACACCCTTGCTGAGAACCACGCAGCAGTGCAGGGCCCACTCCACGCCGCCGGACAACCGCATTCCGTCATCGTACTTGATTCGGATATCTGTTATCCGGATACTTAACCGGATAACAGATATCCGAAATAGGAGGAATCGATGAGAGCAGTAGTCCTCGGAGGCAGGGGCCGCATCGGAACCGAGGTGGTCAGGCTCCTGCGCGCGCACGGCGATGACGTCGTCGTCGCGTCACGATCGACCGGCGTCGACGCCGCGCAGAACATCGGCCTCGCGTCCGCCTTCCACGGCGCCGACACCGTCGTCGATGTGACCAATGCGGCCATCTACAACGAAGCAGAGGTGGTCGACTACTTCACGTCAGTCACCCGCAACGTCGTCACCGCGGAGCTCGACGCCGGAGTCCGAAACCACATCGCCCTGGGGATCGTTGGCATGGACCGGATGACGGCGTCCGGCTATCTGGCGGGCAAGGCAGCTCAGGAGCGGGTGCTCGCCGACCGCAGCGTTCCGTACACGATCGTGCGCGCCACCCAGTTCTTCGAGTTTCTGCCGAACATCCTCGACGCGCTCTCGGTCGATGGCGTCGTCCGAGCTCCGGCCACAGCGTTCCAACCGATCGCGGTGCTCGATGTGGCACGCGCGGTCGCCGATACCGTGATCGCGGGTCCGCGATCGGAGATCGTCGAGGTCGCCGGCCCCGAGCGGACATCGATGGCAGACTTCCTGCGTCGCGCGGTGCCCGAGGGAGTATCGCGTCCGATCGTGGAGGATGCCGACGCCCGCTACTTCGGGGTCGACGTCGGCGCGGATGGGCTCGTTCCGTTGGCAGCGTTCAGCACGGGACGAATCGACTACGCAACATGGCTGACGACTCGGAACACCCGCTGAATCGAACCGGTGCGGTGGATGTGCGTGCCGAGCGGCGCATCCACCCCACGGCGATCTACTGCAGAGCGAGCACGTGTCCGATGATGCGAGCAGCTTCCGGAAATGCCCCGGGGTTCGGGCCGGAGTAGTTGAGCCGCAGATAGCGCCCTGCCGGCTCCGCGGGGAACCACTCGTCGCCGGCGGCGACCAAGACGCCACGACTCTCGCACTCGCGAACCACTCTGCTCAGATCCGTGTGGTCGGGCAGCCGCAGCCAAAGGTTCAGGCCGCCGTGGGGCACGTGCTCCAGATGGATGGTCGGTGCGAATTCTCGGAGTGCCGTCACCAGAAGATCTCGTCGTGAAGCAAGTTGTCGCCGCATGGCCCGCAGGTGCGAACGCCAGGCCGGTTGGCTGACCACATCGAGAGCTGCGGCCTGCAGGACCCCGCTGACGTACATCGCCTGCGCCTGGGAATCCGCGAGGATGCGGTCACGGGCCGGACCCTGCGCGATGAGCCCGGCGACCCTGACCGCCGGTGACACGCTCTTGGTGAGCGACCGGATGTAGATGACATGTCCGCTGTCGTCGCGCGCGGCGAGCGGCGCGGAGTCGACCGTGATCCCGAAGTCGCGCGCCCAGTCGTCTTCGATGAGAAAAGCGCCGTGATCCCGCACGATGTCGAGCACTCGATCGCCGAGTTCCGGTGACCACAGGGCACCCGTCGGATTGGCGAAGGTCGGTTGAGCATAGAACGCCCGCGCGCCGGTTCGCACGAACGCGCGGTCGAGCTCATCGGGATCCGGACCGCGATGGCTGCTGGGAATCGGCACGACCTCGACACCGACCTGCGAGGCGGCGAGGATCGCGCCCCAGTAGCTCGGCGACTCGACCAGCAGCGGGCGTCCAGCACCGACCAACGCCCGGAACAACGTGCTCAGACCGCTCTGACTGCCCGGCAACACGATCACATCGCTGACGGCGGGCGGGGTGAGACCCGTCGCCGTGACCGCGCCGAGCTCGGATGCGAACCAGGCCTGCAGCTCCGGCAGGCCCGCGACCGGCGGCCGCAGGACGGAGGCGTCGTTGCGGGCCGCTCTGGCCAGCGCTGCCCGCACCAGCCCGACCGGGAGCAGTTCCTTGTCGGGATAGCCGGAGTGAAGGGCGATCACGTCGTTGGGCGCCGTTCGCAAGACCGATCCCAGTGCGGGTGTACGTGCAGACGGCGAGCCGAGGGCCGCCGTCTGCCACCCGTAGTCATGCGGTCGGGCGGCCCGTATCGCGCGCACGAACGTTCCCACGCCGGGCCGCGCTTCGACAAGACCCTGCGCGGCCAGCGTGCGCAGCGCCTTTTGCACGGTGACCGGACTCACCCCGTATCGGGAGACCATGGTTCGGGTCGACGGGAGCTGCGCACTCGCCGGCGCCGACACGATCCAGTCCCGCAGCGTCTCGGCGAGACGATCACTGCTACTGTTATTCATGACAGCAGACAATAGCGCTACCGTGTCCATCTCCGGTCCGCTACCGAAGAAGCGATTCGGTCTCTGGTGGGGCCTGGTAGGCGTGACTGCATTCTCGTTCACCGTGCCGTTCACTCGCGTCGCCGTAGCCGGGGGCGCGATGTCCCCGCTTTTCGTCGGATCGGGACGGGCCGTCATCGCGGCACTCCTCGCCGGAGTCGCCCTGGCACTCACACGTCAGCGGATCCCACGCGGCCTTCAATGGGGTCGACTGGCGATCGTCGCCGGCGGTGTCATCGTCGGCTTTCCACTGCTGACCTCCTACGCCCTGACCGTCGTTCTGGCCAGTCACAGCGCCGTCGTGATCGCCTTGCTTCCGGCAGCGACCGCGGTGACGGCCGTGATCAGGGGCGGCGAACGTCCACCAGCATCGTTCTGGGTCACCACCTGCATCGGGTCCGTCGCTGCCGTCGCATTCGCGTGTGTGCAGGGAGGCGGCGTGACGCAGCTTCAGTGGCCGGACCTGCTGTTGTTCGCCGCCGTTGTCGCCTGTGCGATCGGGTATGCGGAGGGTGGCCTGCTTTCCCGGCATCTGGGCTCGTGGCAGACCATCTCATGGTCGCTCGTGCTTGCCGCCCCGTTCATGACCGTCCTGACTGGGCTCGCACTCGTTCGACAGCCACCGCGCGGAACGGTTGTGGAGTGGGGCGCGTTCGCCTACCTCGCGGTCGTCAGCATGTTCCTGGGCTACTTCGCCTGGTACCGCGGACTGGCACTCGGACCCATGACACAAGTGAGCCAGGTACAGCTCGCTCAGCCCGTGATGACGATCGCCTGGGCGGCGTTGCTTCTGCACGAGCGGCTCACCTGGCCCACTCTGCTCGGCGGCATCGCGGTCATCGGATGCGCGCTCCTCGCGGTCAGGGCCAGGGGTCGAGGGCGACGACGTGTGCGTCCGACCGGCCGCGAGCCGGGGCGCTGAGGGGAGACGGTTTCCCATGATGGCTCATCGAGGTGGTCGAGGCGTTCGCCGCTGCCGCACGCATGGGCGACATCGCCGGTCTCATCTCCGTCCTCGACCCGGACGTGGTGCTGCGCTCCGACGGCGGCGGCATCGTCACAGCGGCACGCAATCCGATTTTCGGCGCGGACAAGGTGGCTCGGTTCCTGTTCGGAGCACTGCGGAAGAATCCGAGGGCCGTGGTTCTGGACCAGGAGACCCGCGACGGACTCGGGTTTGCACTGTGGGACGAAGGACGAGTCATCGGCGTCGTCACGCTCGGCGTCGCCGCCGGTCTCGTGACCGATGTGCGTCTGATGATGAACCCGGACAAGCTCACGCTCTGGAACTGACGCTCACACCCGGTCGGACGTTCCGGTCCGGTTCGGCGGCCCCGCCCTGTGCCCCGACGGCCCAACAGCCCTGTGATCCGCATGAACCTCTTCGGGTGTGCGCGTTCCGATGAGCGGCCTGCGGCTCGCCCCTCCTGAGGAGGCCACATCTCATCGGGCGTCTGGTGCCGTGCCCCCGCTGGGACTCGAACCCAGACTGAAGCGATTTTAAGTCGCCTGCCTCTGCCGATTGGGCTACGGGGGCTACGCTCACGCGGTCACACGCAGGTTATCCGACCGCGCTGCGCCGTCAGATGCGGAACGGCCGCATGGGAGGGCATCCCGATGCGGCCGTTCCGTTGAGAGGTGTCAGACGGATGCCTTCGCGGGCTCCTTCTCGTCGGCCTTCGGCGCAGCTGCCTCGACCGGCGGCTTCGGGCGGGCGGCGAACTCCTCGAACGCCTCGCGCGGCTGCTGGACCTTGGACAGCGACACGTTGTCCCGGCCAAGCCAGAAGTCGAGCCACCAGTCGCCGAGCACGCGCCACTTGCGCTCCCAGCTCGGCATTGCCAGGCCGTGGTAACCGCGGTGCATGAACCATGCCGGCCAGCCCTTGATGGCGATCTTGCGCCACTGGTACACACCGATGCCGAGGCCGAGACCGGCCACGGCGCCGAGCGGCTTGTGGAAGTAGTTCTTGACTCCCTCGCCACGCAGCGTCGCGACGATGTTCTTCGCGAGCAGCTTGGCCTGACGGACGGCGTGCTGCGCGTTCGGCACGGTGTTGCCACCGACGCCGAAGCCCGACAGGTCGGGCACCGCTGCAACGTCACCGCATGCCCATGCGTCGGCGACGATGTCGTCGCCGTCGGTCGTGGCGCGGAGGTCTGCTCGCACCTTGACGCGGCCGCGCTCCTCGATCGGGAGGTCGGTGTGGCGCACGATCTGCGGCGTCGCCATGACTCCGGCGGTCCAGATGATGAGGTCGGACTCGAGGCTCTCGCCGGTGCTCAGCTGCACGACGCCGTCGACGGCGCTCTGCAGCTGCGTCTCGAGGTGGATCTCCGCCCCGCGCTGTGCGAGGTTCTTGATGACCCAGTGGCTCGTCTCGAGCGAAACTTCGGGCATGATGCGGCCCATCGCCTCGATGAGGTGGAAGTGCGTGTCCTCGAAGCTGATCTCCGGGTACTGACGCAGCAGAGCGCTGGCGAAGCCACGCAGCTCGGCGAACACCTCGATGCCGGCGAATCCGCCGCCGACGACGACGACGGTCAGCAGACGGTCGCGCTCGGGGCCAGCAGGCAGCTGGGCGGCCTTGGCGAAGTTGTCGAGGATGCGGTCGCGGATCGCTACGGCTTCCTCGATGTTCTTCAGGCCGATGGCCTGGTCCGCGACGCCCGGGATCGGGAACGTGCGGCTCACTGCACCGGCCGTGATGACGACCTGGTCGTACTCGAACTCCCACGGCTCGCCGACGGGCGGAGTGATGGTGGCCTTCTTCTCGGCGTGGTTCACATAGGTGACCTTCGCGCCGATGATCTTCGTCTTCTTCAGGTGACGACGGTGGGACACCACGGCGTGCCGAGGCTCGATCTCACCTGCCGAGACCTCGGGAAGGAAGGGCTGGTACGTCATGTAGGGAAGCGGGTCGACGAGCGTGACCTCTGCCTCCCCCTTGCGCAGCCACTTCTCGAGCTTCCAAGCCGTGTAGAAACCGGCGTATCCGCCGCCGACGATCAGGATTTTGGGCACAGTGCAGCGTCTCCTTGAAACGAAAAGTATGGGTCCAATCTACCGCAAGCCGTAGTCAGGACATTCACAGGCATCCGGCGACCAGTCTCCTCGCTCCAGCGCCAGGTCGCCGATCGGGTTCACGCCGGGCCCGGCGGCCAGCGAATGGGCGGCGAGCGCATGCAGACACTTCACGCGGGTCGGCATGCCGCCGGCCGAGAATCCGGCGATCTGCTCCACAGCCTCGATGCCGTCCCGGTCGCGCAGATAGGCCTGATGTGCCTTCTCGTAGGCGGCACGCAACTCTTCGTCATCCGCCAGAAGCTCCGCGAATTCGGCCATGACGCCCGTCGCCTCGAGCCTGGACATCGCGGCCGTCGCAGCCGGGTGGCTCAGGTAGTAGAGCGTGGGGAAGGGCATGCCGTCCGGGAGCCGCGGCGCTGTCGCGACGACCGTCGGCGCACCGCAGACGCATCGCGCGGCGATGCCGATGACGCCTCGCGCCGGACGCCCGAGCTGCGCGGAGACGATCGCGATGTCGCGATCCGACACCGGATCGAACGGGGGTGTTGTCATGGGAGAACTGCTGTCAGGTGGGTCAGTGGGAAAGCTGGGATGCGGTCTGGTCGGTCAGGCCCGCCGTGAAGAACGATCCCGTGATGGCACTCAGCCAGTCGGTCTTCGTGGACTGGATGTCGGTGCTCACCTCAGAGGCATCCTTCTTCGGTGCCGGCGGCCGATCGTCGATCACAAGATAGCTGGTCTCCCCCGGCATCACGAAGAGCAGTCGGCCTCTGGCCTGCGCCTTGATGTAGTCGGGATCGCTCCAGTTCGCCTCCTGCTTCTTCAGGTTCGCGATGGTCGCCGCCGTGTCGGTGTTGTTCTTCTGCAACTGCGCGATCTCGCGCTGCTGGTCGATGTAGAGATGCAGCGTCGGCGCAATGACCAGTACACCGAGCACGACGAGCCCGAGCATCACGAGGCTGAACCAGGAGAAGCGGATGCCACGCAACCAGTTCGCGGAAGCACGACGATTCGAGGCGGGCATGCCGACAAGTCTGGCAGCAAGCCCGCCCCGATGAAGGTGCGCTACGCCGTGAAGCGCGGGAACGCGCTACGGCCGGCGAACGTCGCCGCCGCGTCGAGCTCCTCCTCGATGCGCAGGAGCTGGTTGTACTTGGCGACGCGCTCGCTGCGGGCCGGGGCGCCGCTCTTGATCTGTCCGGAGTTCGTGGCGACGACGAGGTCGGCGATGGTGGTGTCCTCGGTCTCGCCGGAGCGGTGGGAGAACATTGCCGTGTAGCCGGCGCGGTGGGCCATCTCGACGGCGTCGAGGGTCTCGCTCAGGGTGCCGATCTGGTTCACCTTCACGAGCAGCGAGTTCGCGACACCGAGCTCGATGCCCTTCGCCAGACGCTTCGGGTTGGTGACGAAAAGGTCGTCGCCGACGAGCTGGATCTTCGTGCCGAGCTTCTCGGTGAGGAGTCCCCAGTTCTCCCAGTCGTCCTCGGCCAGACCATCCTCGATCGTGACGATCGGGTATGCGTCGACGAGATCCGCGTAGTAGTCGATGAGCTCGGGCGCCGTCCACTGCTTCTTGTCGAGCGTGTAGACGCCGTCCTCGAAGAACTCGGTGGCTGCCGCATCCAGGCCCAGCGCGATGTCGGTGCCCGGGGTGAATCCGGCCTTCTCGATCGCCTTGACGAGGAAGTCAAGACCCTCACGGTTGCTGGGCAGGTCGGGCGCGAATCCCCCCTCGTCACCGAGGCCGGTGCTGAAGCCGGCGGCCTTGAGCTCTGACTTGAGCACGTGGTAGGTCTCGGCCCCCCAACGCAGCGCCTCGCGAAAGGTGGAAGCACCGATCGGCGCGAGGAAGAACTCCTGCATGTCGATGCCGTTGTCGGCGTGCTCGCCACCGTTGATCACGTTGAACAGCGGAACGGGCAGGACATGCGCGTTGGGACCGCCGACGTAACGGAACAGCGGAAGATCCGCGGCGTCGGCTGCCGCACGAGCGACGGCAAGACTCACGCCCAGGATCGCGTTCGCGCCGACGCGGCTCTTGTTCTCGGTGCCGTCGACCTCGATGAGAGCGGCATCCACACCGCGCTGGTCGGATGCCTCGAAGCCCTCGATCGCCGGACCGAGCTCGTCGAGCACGGCGTCGACCGCCTTCTCGACACCCTTGCCGCTGTACCGGGACTTGTCGCCGTCACGAAGCTCATACGCCTCGAAGGCTCCGGTGGATGCGCCGGACGGCACGGCCGCACGCGACACGGTGCCGTCTTCGAGGAGAACCTCGACCTCGACGGTCGGGTTGCCGCGGGAATCCAGAATCTCGCGTGCGCCTACAGCCTCGATCAAAGCCACAACGGTCTCCTTAGAAAAGTCTTGATGGGGAGGGACGACTGTCCGCCGGCAAGTCTATCGGCGCGGTCCCACCCGGCAGCACGAAGAAGGCGGCCGTCGGTGACGGCCGCCTTCCATCCCTCTTCAGTGGGATCCCTCGACTACTTCATCGTTCCCTGGGACACCGAGCCCTGCAGCTGGCGCTGGAAGAAGATGTAGATGACCAGGACCGGGATGACGGTGATGACCACTGCCGCGTAGAGCGCACCGAAGTCGACCGAGTATCCGGCCTGCGACGCGAATTGCGCCATGCCCTGGGTCAGCACGTAGTTGCTCTGGTCCGAGTTCAACGCCACAGGCAAGAGGAACTGGTTCCACAACCCGAGGAAGTTGAAGATCGCGACCGCTGCCATACCGGGGGTGGCCATCGGCAGCATCACCTGGAAGAACGTGCGCCACTCGCTCGCGCCGTCGACCTGCGCCGCTTCGTAGATCTCATCCGGGAGACCCTGGAAGAAGGAGTACAGGAAGAACACCGTGAACGGCAGCGCGAACGCCACATAGGTGAGGATCAGGCCGGGCAGGGTGTTCAGCAGGCCGATCCCCTGCAGGATCTTGAACAACGGAACGATCGCCAGGAACGGCGGGAAGGTGAGTCCGGCGAGCATGAGCCAGTAGATGGCCCGCGCCCCGAAGAACTTGAACCTGGCCAGCACATAGGCGCACATGGCGCCGAGGATCATGACGATCACGAGCGCGAAGCCGACCACGATCAACGTGTTCAGGAAGTAGCTGCCGATGCCCGATCCGTTCCACGCGTTGACGTAGTTCGAGAAGTCGAGCTTGGTGGGCAGCGAGAACGGGTTGTCGAGGATCTGCTTCGTCGTCTTGAAGGACGACATGAACACCCAGAGAAGAGGGATGGCGACGACCAACGACCATGCGATCAGAAGCACGTGCGACGCCGTGCCGACGGCCCTGTCGCCCGCCGACAGCTTCTGCTTGTTGGTCCCCGGCTTCAGCGTGCCCTTCTTCGCGGTGACGACGCTTGCGGTGGCGGTCATGACCTGCCCTCCTCTCGGCCCTTGCTCAATCGATTCACGAGGAACACGATCGCAGCGAAGATCAGGGTGATCGCCGCGAGCACGACGCCCATCGCGGTCGCATAGCCGAACTGGCCCTTGCGGAACGCGGTGTTGAACAGATCCTGGCTGATCACGAGCGTGGTGTTCTTCGGGCCGCCCGCGTTCGGGAACAGTGCTGACATGTAGACGAAGGAGTCGAGGGCCGCGATACCGAGGTAGATGTAGGCGGTTTGGATGTTGTCGCGGATCGACGGAATGGTGATGGAGATCGCCGTGCGGAATCGTCCGGCGCCGTCGAGACGGACCGCCTCATAGATCTCCGCCGGGATGCTCTTGATCGCCGCGACGAACAGCACCGTGTAGAAGCCGATGAAGCCCCAGATGATGACCCACATGGATGCGGGCATCGCTGTCGACACCTCACCCAGCCAGGCGAAGTTCTCGAAGTTCTTCAGGCCGATGGCGGTGAGGAATCCGTTGAGCAGACCGGAACTCGGGTCGTACACCTGGGACCAGATGAGGCCGATGACGATGGCGGGGATGCAGTACGGGAAGAAGGAGACCGTTCGGTAGAACCCGGAAGCCTTCACGCCGCGGATCTGCCCCTTGCTCGGCCCGGCGACAGTGACGACGCTCGCGATGACAAGCGCGACGACGATCGTCACAAGAGGAACGACGATGCCCAGCAGGATGCAGTTGAGCACCGCCTGCATGAACGTCGAGTCCTGCGCGAGGTTCACGAAGTTCTTGAACCCGATGAAGTTCATCGTCGGGGAGAACCCGCCCCAGTCGGTGAGCGAGTAGTAGACGGCCTGGATGAACGGCCAGATCACGAAGACCAGGAAGATCACCAGGGGGAGGATCAGGAACACCGCCATGAAGCTGACCCTGTCGAAGGTCCACTTCTGGGCGCGGCGGCGCCGGGAGGGCGGGGCGACCCGCCCTCCCGTCGTCGTAGTGCTGGTTGCTTGCGTCACTTGGATGCCGCGGCCTTGTCGGAGATCGCCTGCATTTGGGTGGTGAGAGCCGCGACGTCGGCCTGCCCGGACAGGAACGCATTCCAGATCACGAGCTGGTCGGTGTTGAGGCCGTACAGGCTGGCGAACTCCCAGTCGAAGATGTTGGTGCCAGCAGCATCCAGCATCTTCGTCTGCGACACAAGGGCGGTGGAGCCGAAGCCGTCTGACGGGACAAGGCCCTTGACGATCGTCGGCGCCAGCTTCGTCTTCGAGAAGTTCGTCGCCGCGTCCTTGGAGAGCATGGCGCGCATGATCTCCTTGCCGCCTGCGACGTTCTTGCCCTGTGACGGAACGATGTACGGCTCACCGGCCGCTGCACGAAGCGCCGTGTACGGGAGCTTCGAGCTGTCGGACACGGTCGGTTCCGGCGCGCCCGTCATCTTGAAGCCCGCCTTCGTGGCCTTCTTCATCTCGTTCTCGATCCAACCGCCCGACGGGTAGAGGATCGCCTGCTGGTCGTTGCTCCACTTCGCCTGAGCTGCTGTGAACTGGGTGCCGGCGCCTCCGGGGATGAAGTAGCCGGCGGACACGATCTGCCCGAGCTTGTTGAAGACATCCTGGATCGGCTTCTGCGACCAGGCGTTCTTCTCCAGGTTGTTGACCGCGTTCATGACATCGAGGCCGCCCTCCTTGATGGCCGAGTTGAGCGCCATCGTGAGGTAGTAGGTCGCGGCTTCCTTGCCCCAGACGAAGAGGTACTTGCCCTTGGCCTTGGCCTTGGCACCCAGGTCGAGAGCCTCGTCCCAGGTCTTCGGCGGCGTCCAGCTGTTCTCGTCGAACAGGCTGGCGGAGTACCACACCGCGTACACGGTCATCACGTAGTTCATCGCGACGAACTTGTTGCTGAACGTGCCAGGTGTCTTCACCCCCGGGTACAGGGTGTCGGCGATCTTCTTGCCCTCGTAGTTGTTCGCCTCGAACACGTCGTCGAGCGTCTCGAGGCTCTTCAGGATCGTGTTGAAGCCGATCTGGTTCGCGCCCGAGTTGTCGATCAGGTCCGGCGGGTTGCCGCCGACGAAACGCGGCTGCAGCGACTGAGCGATGTTCGTCTGCGGCGTCACCTTGGACGTCGTCTTCCACTTCTTGTCGACGATCTTCGCCGCGAAGGTCACGTAGTCGTAGCCGTAGCCGCCGTTGAAGATCACGGCTTCGATCTTGGAGCTCTCGGCGATGCCGAACGGATTGGTGGCCGACTTCGTGCCGCCGCCGCCACCCCCGCCGCCGCCGTTGGAGCACGAGGCGAGGCTCACCGTGATCGGGACGGCGACCGCCGCAGCGAACGCACCGCGGATGAACGTCCGCCGGTTGAGCCCTCTGTTCTCTGTGGTCATGATTCGAATGCTGCCTTTCGTTTGTTTCTCTTAGGTGGTGGGTGGTGCGTCAGGCGACCGGACGGACGAGCCGTCAGGCGGTCCGGGTGATCCGGTCTCGATAGAGGTCCTCCAATGCCTGGTTGTGCTCGTCCCCGCCCGGGATGTTCGCCGAGATGTAGACGGGCGGGGTCGCCCCTGTCAGGGCGAGGCGTTCGGCGACCGCGATCGTCAGCAGCTGCGCGATGAAGGCGGCGGTGATGGACGAGATGGCCCCGACCTTCACACCGCCCGCGAGCTCCAGCGTCGCGTCGCCGTACGGTGCCTTGTTGTCGATCACGACATCCGCCACATCGCGCAGCTTGAGGCCGCTCGGGTGCTTCGGCTCGACTGCGTTCGTGTGCTCCAGGCTGGTGACGGCGATCACCTTGTGACCGGTCTCTTTGGCCTTGAGTGCCATGCCGACGATGGATCCGTTGACACCCGAGTTCGAGGCGATGAGGAAGACGTCGTTCTCGCCGACGGGTGAGAGTCCGAAGAGCTCTTCGACGACAGACGGGTCGCGCTCCAGTCCGCTTCCGCCGAGGATGTCGACGGTGCGGGATCCGCGCAGCACGACGTCGCGCAGCGCGATCCGGTTCGTCGGAATGAGTCCGCCGGCGCGACCGGCGATCTCCATGGCGAACGCCTCCGAGTGGCCGGTCCCGAACGCCTGAAGCACGCCTCCTGCGGCGACCGCCTCGACGAGGATGTCGATGGCGGGGTCGAGGGCGCCGGCATCCGCCTCGGCCGTCAACGCGTCGATGCGCGTCGCGGCCTCGTGCCGGAAGTCGTCGAAGAGGCGGGTCATGCGTGCTCCTTGTCGTGGTCGTGCGTGGTGGATCGGTCGGATGCCGCGAGGCCGCTGCGCTGCGACTCCCGTCCCGCAAGACGGTGGGCACGGTCGGTACGGCGATGCGGCAGGACGGCGAGAGCGGATGCCGCGAGCGTCGTCGTCGTTCGACCGAAGTTCTGCTGCGCGACGAGCAGGTAGAGCAGGTCGAGCACGAACAGCTGCGAGTGCTTGGCGGACAGGTCGTCCGGCTGCAGGAACTGCTCATGGGCGAGCGTCACGATGTGCTCGTGCGCCAGCTGGGCCAGCGGCGAATCGGGAGAGTTCGTGATCGCTACCGTCAGTGCGCCGGTCGACTTGGCGCGCTCGAGCATCTGGATTGTCTCCTCGGTGCGACCCGTGTTCGAGATGCCGATGGCGACGCAGTGCTCGTCCTGCAGCGATGCGCTCGTGAGTCCGGTGTGCACCTCGGGCCACACGTGCGAGTTGATGCCGATGCGATACAGCCGGGACTGCATCTCCTCGGCCATGATGGCGCTGCCGCCGATGCCGTAGAGGTCGACGTGGTGACAGGTGGCGATCCGCGTCGCGATGCGCTCGAGACGCGCCAGGTCGATGAGATCCGCTGTCTCGTGCAGCGACCGGGTGTGCGCGGTCAGCAGGGTGCTCATGACCTCGGTGGGCGAGTCATCAGGTCCGAAGGCGCGGCCGATGTCCTCGCTCCACGTCTCACGGGCACGCTCGCGTCCCACGTCGGAGGCGACGGCGACGCGCAGCGGGACGTATCCGGAGAAGCCGATGGTGCGGCAGAACCGCGTGACGGTGGCGGGTGACGTGCCGGCCGTCTCGGCGAGCTCGGTGATGGACAGTCGCAGCGGGGCATCGGGGGACTCCAGCAGGAGCGTGGCGATCTTCGCCATTGCCTGCGACATCTGCGGCAGTCGAGACTGAATGCGCATGCCTACTCCCGGGCCTGTGACGACGGCCTGGGCGCTGCCCTGGTCGTTCGTCAGTTCGGGTGCTGCGTTCACGTGAAAATCCGTCTCACTTCTTCGGGGGATGGTTGAAAAGTATTATCAGGACTGTTCGCCCCAGGATCAAGACCCGAAACCGAAAAGCAACCAATGGGAAATCTGCTCGCCGTCGACGCCGGCGGTACCTCGACTCGCGCCATCGTGCTGACGATGGATGGCGAATGCCTCGGCTACGGTCGCGCAGGATCCGGAAATCCGATCTCATCAGGCACGGAACATGCCGCTCGTGAAGTGACCTCCGCTGTGGCGACCGCACTCCAGCAGGCGGAAGCCGCCGCCATCGACACCACCCCGGTGCTTGCGATGGCCGGCTCGCGTGCGCACGTGTCGAGCGCATGGATCGGCGGTCCGCTCGCGTCGATCGGTGTGTCGGGCGCTGTCAGGTTCGAGTCCGACCTGCTCGCGACGTTCTGCTCGGGGGCCTGGGAGGCGTCGGGTTACGCGATCGTCGCCGGCACCGGCGCGGCGGCCATCCGTGTGGTCGACGGGCGGCCGAACCGGGCGGCCGACGGTCTCGGCTGGCTGCTCGGCGACGACGGATCCGGATTCTGGATCGGACGCCGCGTCGTGCGCGCCGTCTCCGACCACCTCGACGATCGCGGCCCGGCGACGGCGCTCACGCCGCTGCTGCTCGACACGCTCGGCATCCCGCTGGATCTGCGGATCCTCGATGCAGAGGACGGACGCGTCGAGTCGCTCAAGCACCTCGTCGACGAGGTGTACGCGCTGCGACCCATCGAGCTCGCGCGGTTCGCGCCGCTCGTCTTCGCGGCCGGCGACGATCCGCTCGCGACGACCATCATCGCGGATGCCCGTGCCGGCCTGCACACGACCCTCGCCTCGATCGACTCGGCAGACGTGCGCGGCCCCGTGGTGTGCGGCGGCGGTGTTCTGGGGGCGCTCGGGCTCCCCGTCGACGGGCTGGAAGGCGTCACCGAGATCCGCAAGGTGGCCGACGGCGCCGTCGGCGCCGCGGTGCTCGCGCTACGCGACAACGGCGTGAGTGTCGACCGCGAACTGTTTGTGCGTGTCACCCGCACGTTGGCAGCACTGCGAGAGTGACCTCGCTCTCACCTGCTACTGCGCCACGTGCGCACTATTGCGCCGCTCTCGCTGGCGCAATAGCGCGCACATGGCGCGGTTGAGAGGGTGAGCGTGAGCTGCGCCGATCAGCCGAGCGCGCGGAACTGCAGCGCGGAGACGTCCGCGGTGTCGGACCCGACCGTTGCGAAGCGGGTGTAGCCGGCTTCGGTGAGGCGCTCCAACAGCGGTTTGAGGTTCTTCACGCGCTTTTCGACTCGCACCCTGGCGCCGGAGTCCACCAGCTCGGCCTTCAGGCGGAACAGCGTCGTCGGGTCGACGTCGCGGTCGTAGACCAGCACCACTGCGTCGGCTGCCTGTTCCTCCGGAACGTCGACGAGGTCGACGATGCGCTCGAAACCGAGGGAGAAGCCGACGGCGGGCACGTCCGTGCCGAGGAAACGGCCGATCATGCCGTCGTAGCGGCCGCCTCCCCCGAGCGAGTATCCGAATTCCGGGTGCTGGATCTCGAAGATCGCGCCCGTGTAGTAGCCCATCCCGCGCACCAGGTTGTGCGAGAAGACCAGCGGGGTCCCGGGGGCGACCGCGGCAACGGCGTCACGTATCCCGTGGAGGCTGGCATAGGCATCCGTGTCGAGCCACGCCGGCGGCGGCACGACTCCCCGCTCGAGGTTCCAGCCGTCGTCGGGCAGACCCGACAGACTCTCGGCGACGACGGCACCGCTCGCCTCGTCGACCAGGCCGAGCGTGACGAGCTCCGCGACGACACCCTCGACACCGATCTTGTCTTCCTTGTCGATGGTGATCATGGCGCGCTCGTAGTCCGCCTCGGCGACGCCCCACGACGCGATGAGGCCGCGCAGGATGGCGCGGTGGTTGATGCGGATCGTGCACCCGGTGAGCCCGAGCGCCTCCAGCGCGGTGATCGTCGATGTGATGAGCTCGATCTCGGCGACCGTTCCGGACTCGCCGATGATGTCGATGTCGCACTGCACGAACTGCCGGTAGCGGCCCTTCTGCGGACGCTCGGCGCGCCACACCGGCGCGATCTGGATCGCCTTGAAGACACTCGGCAGCGCCGCACGGTGGCTGGCGTAGAACCGCGCCAGCGGCACGGTGAGGTCGAAGCGGAGGCCGAGATCCGTGAGTCCCTCGAGGTCGCCTGACGCGGCGAGCTCGGCCACGGCATCCGCGGTCAGGCCGCGACGGAGAATGCCGAACGCGAGCTTCTCGTTGTCGCCGCCGAGCCCGGAGTGCAGGCGCGAGGCATCCTCCATGACCGGCGTCTCGATCTCGTCGAAGCCCTGTGCCGCGTAGCTGGAGCGGATGACGCCCAACGCGTGCTCGCGGCGGGCCTTGTCTGCGGGGAGGAAGTCGCGCATGCCGCGGGGCGGGTTCACGGTTTGAGCCATGCGTTCATTCTTCCAGGGACCTGAAGCGGTCAGAGGCCGTCACGTGCGGCGAGGCCGTCTCGCCGCGGAGGGAATACCGGAGACCGCATCCGGATTGCACCTGACGATGTCAGAGAACACGATTTCACGCCGCAGCGTCGGGCTTCGTTCCGAACGCGGTCCCATCCTCCTCTCGCTCATGCTGGCCACCGCGCTCGTCGCGCTCGACTCGACCATCATCGCGACCGCCTCGACCTCGATCGCCCGTGAGCTCGGCAACTTCGCACAGATCCCGTGGCTGTTCTCCATCTACGTGCTGGCCCAGGCCGTCTCCGTGCCGATCTACGGCCGCCTCGCCGACTTCTTCGGCCGCAAGCACCTCATGCTGATCGGCATCGGCCTGTTCCTCGTCGGCTCGATCCTGGCCGGCTTCGCCTGGTCGATGCCCGTGCTCATCGCGTCCCGCGTGATCCAGGGCCTCGGTGCGGGCGCCGTGCTGCCGATGAGCATGACCATCGCCAGCGACATCTACACGCTGCAGGAGAGGGCGAAGACCCAGGGCTACCTCGCCAGCGTCTGGGGTGTCTCCGCCGTCGTCGGTCCGACGCTCGGCGGTGTGTTCAGCGAGTTCGTCAGCTGGCGGTGGATCTTCTTCATCAACATTCCGCTGTCGCTGCTCGCGGCCTGGATGCTGTGGCGCAAGTTCGACGAGAAGCGACACGTCGATGGCGGGATCCAGCGCAGCCGTCCGCGCATCGACTACGCGGGGGCGATCCTCCTGACGGTCGGAACCGCGCTCGTCATCCTCGGGCTGCTCGAGGGCGGGACGGCGTGGGCGTGGAACTCCGCCGTGTCGATCGTGATCTTCGCGGCGGGAGCGGCCGCGCTGGTGGCGTTCGTGTTCGTGGAGCTGAGGGCGGAGCATCCGATCCTGCCGCTCGGCGTGCTGAAGCGGCGCATCATCTGGAGCTCGACACTCGCATCTCTCATCATCGGCGCCGTGGTGCTGGGACTCACGACCTACGTGCCGATCTACGCGCAGGACGTGCTCGGCACGAGTGCGCTGATCGCCGGATTCGCGGTGGCGGCCCTGACCGTCGGCTGGCCACTGACGGCGTCCATCGCCGGGCGCTTCTACCTGCGGATCGGATTCCGCTGGACCGCCGTGATCGGATCGGCGATCGTCGTCGTCGGCACCGCACTCCTCACCACGCTCGCCGCCGGCACCAGCATCTGGCTGGTCGCACTGTTCTGCTTCGTGATCGGCGCCGGCATGGGCCTCACCGCCGTGCCGACGCTGATCGGCGCGCAGAGCTCGGTCGACTGGCAGGAGCGCGGACTCGTGACGGGCACGAACATGTTCGCACGCTCCATCGGCTCGGCGGTCGGTGTCGCGGTGTTCGGCGCGATCGTCAACGCGAACGCGACAGTCGGACCGGATGGCGCTCCGCACGGCCCGCAGCTCCAGGTCGCCACGCACCTCGTCTTCCTCGCGATCGCCGTCATCGGCGTCGCGCTCCTGGCCGCCGTGCTGCTCATGCCAACGCGGCGTTCGCCGCAGGTCGGCACCTCCACGACTCCGACGGAGGCCGCCGCCGCGTCGTGATCGCACGAGCGGTGATCGCCTGAGCAGGCGGATGCCGCGCCTCAGTCGTGATCGGAAGAGGACAGCTCTGCGGCCCTGACCTCGTCCTCGAGCTCACGCACCGCGACGCGCAGCGCCCGCTCGGCGTCGAGGCCGTGCTCGCGCGCCGACGCCACGATGGACAGCAGCAGAGCGCCGAGCCCGCCTTCGTCGTGCCAGACGGCGGGTCCTTCGTCTCGCTGCGCTCGCTCGGACAGTTCGGCGGGCGGCGGCGCAACGCCGAGGCGTGCAGCGCGTCCGAGCACCTTGTCCGCCAGCGCCAGCGCCGGCATCGAGCGAGGAATGCCGTCGAGCACGCTGCGTCGAGTGGTCTTCTCGGCGGCCTTGGCCGCCGTCCAGAGCCGCAGCACCTCCTCCGGCGTGTCGGCGACCTCGTCGCCGAAGACGTGCGGATGACGACGCACCATCTTCTCGGTGACGCGCTGGGCGACATCCTCGATGTCGAACTCCTCCCCTGCCGTTCGCGACGCGACCTCGGAGTGGAACGCCACCTGCCACAGCACGTCGCCGAGCTCCTCGATGATCTCGTCGGTCGTGCCGGCCTCGATCGCCTCGACCAGTTCGTACGACTCCTCGATCAGGTACGGCACGAGCGTCTCGTGCGTCATGGTCTGCGACCAGACGCATGTGTCGAGAACGGATGCCATGGCATCCGCGAACAGGTCGAGTCGCGACCGGTCGTCGCCGGCCCGCCTCTCGTTGCGGCTGTCGCCCGTGTCATCGGTCATCACGGCCTCCCGTCGTCGGATCTCATCGTGTCACGGGTGCTCGCCCGCAGCCGTGCTCGTCGGTGCCGTCGTACCCCTAGGCTTGCGGGGTGACCAGCGTGAGTCGGATCGTCGTGTCGGTGTCGGATCTCGAGCGGTCGCTCGGCGTGTATGCCGAAGCGCTCGGGCTCCCTGTGACGTGGTCGAACGACGACGTGGCCGCCCTTGACGCCGGCGGTGTCGAGGTCATGCTGCACAGACGGCAGCCGACTCCCGGCGAGCACGGCATCGCCGCGACCATCACCGTCCATGACGTCGATCGGGCGACGACGGCCGCGGTCGCTGCCGGAGCAGAGGTCGTGCACGGTCCGGATGACGAGCCGTGGGGCGAGCGGCAGGTGGTGCTGCACGATCCTGACGGCCACGTGATCTGCCTCGTGACACCGATCGGCGGCGCGGCAGTCTGACGCCGGCCACCGGATAGACTCGCTGCTGGTGTGCCGGGAAGTCTGGTCGGCTCGCGGCTGCCGCCGCTCGTGATGAGCGGCATGTCTCATCCGCGGTCGCGACGAGGGGTGCCCGCATGAGCCTGATCCGGTCCGAACGCGGTGCTGCCGGCATCCTGCTGGGCGCCGCGGCACTGGGCCTCGTGCTCGCGAACACCGCTGCGGGGCCGGCCTTGCAGCGCCTGATGGAGATCCCGCTCGGAGTGCCACCCGCTGGGCTCGAGCTGAGCGTCTCGCACTGGATCAGCGACGGGCTCCTCGCCGTGTTCTTCTTCGTCGTCGCCGTCGAGCTGCGACACGAGCTCACGGTGGGCGAGCTCAGCTCGTGGCAGAAGGCGCTGCATCCGGCGATCGCCGCGGTCTGTGGCGTGATCGCCCCAGCACTCGTGTACCTCGTGTTCACCGCGGGCAGCGACTACGCATCCGGATGGCCGGTGCCCACCGCGACGGACATCGCCTTCGCACTCGGCGTGCTCGCCGTGTTCGGACGGGGACTGCCGCGTCGCATCCGCGTCTTCCTGCTCGCGCTCGCGGTGCTCGACGACCTCATCGCGATCATCATCATCGCCGTGCTCTTCACGTCAGATCCGAACCTGATCGACCTCGGGCTGGCGGCCGTCGCCGTCGTGGCCTTCGGGCTCCTCAGCAGAATGCTGCACGGCAGGATGCGCGCACCTGTCGCGGTGCTCATGGTGCTCGTCGCCCTGCTCGCCTGGGCGCTGGTGCACGGCTCCGGCGTGCACCCGACCATCGCCGGCGTCGGGTTGGGACTCGTCATGTCACGCGAACCCGCCAGGCGTGTGACGCACGTACTGGAACCGTGGTCGAACGGCATCGTCCTGCCGCTCTTCGCGTTCTCCGCTGCGCTGGTCACGATCCCGTCCGTGCCGCTCTCCGAGTTGTCCGCGTCGTTCTGGGGGATCCTGGTCGCGCTGCCCGTCGGCAAGTTCGTCGGGATCTCGATCGGCGGATGGCTGGGCGGGAAGCTCGGTCGTGGTTCGGGTCCGTCGCTGGGGCTCGCCGACGCGTTGGTCGTCGCCGCGCTCGGCGGAATCGGCTTCACCGTGTCGCTCCTGATGAACGAACTGGCGTTCGCGCAGAGTGCCGAGGTGCGCGACGAGGGCGTGCTCGCGGTGCTGCTCGGCTCGTCGGTGTCGATCGTGGCGGGCGGCATGGCCGTCACACTCTTGGCGCGGCGTTACCGGCGGCAGCATCCGGTGGCGCTGACGTCCGGTTGAGCAGACAAGGCACGACTCAGCCGATGATGCACGGCTGAGCCGCCGGCTCGGGGGCCGGAGGGCGGACCGACGCAGTGCGGCCGACCGCCAGAGCAACCGGCCATCCAGCATCCGGGTTACGAAGCGGCGACGGCCGCCGGCCGCTGCACACTGCCGAGTCTCGGCTGCCTGCGGAACTGACCGGTGAGCACGAGCGCCACGGCGATCACGGCCATGACGGTCCACGGGACGAATCCCAGCGGGCCCACGATCACGGGATCCGGCGAGGATCCGGCGGCCGCGAGCACCGTGAGGATCCCGGCGGCGCCGTTGAATCCCGCGTGAGCGAACACCGACGGCCAGACCGAGCCGCTGCGCAGGCGCAGCCAGCCGATGAGGATGCCGAGGAACAGGCATCCGCCGACCATCATGAGCACGCCGAACAGGTTCGGCTGGGCGAAGTCGTAACCGAGCAGGATGATCGGCGCGTGCCACAGACCCCAGATGACGCCGGTCAAGATGAGTGCCGGCCACGTGCCGAGCGGCCGCAGGCTCGGCAGCAGCGAGCCCCGCCAGCCGAGTTCCTCGCCCACTGTGGCGAGTGCATTGAAGACGGATCCGAACGGCAGAGACACGAGCTGGATCAGCACCAGAAGCCCGATCGGCAACGGGATGGTCGTGCCGTGTGCTGCGGCCTCGATCACCTCTCTGAATGCCGAGAAGTGCACGAGGTCCAGCTTGACGAGCCCGAGTGCCGCCGCCGCGAAAACGCTCACGATGACGACCAGGATGCTGCCCACCAGCCCGATGACGATGAGGCCGATGACGCGCTTCGCCGGCGTCAGCGGCCACACGCCCAGGTACTCCCTGAGCGATCGCGGGCGCGGACGCTGCACGAAGAGCGCCACGATGAGAGCGGCCGCGGCGGGCGTGTACATCATGCCGATCATCAGGAAGATCGCCCCCGGAGTGTTCAGGCCCCGCCCGCTCAGCCAGAGCGGCAGGCAGATGAGCCAGGCGAGCCCGAAGGCGATGACGACATAGGTGCCGATGGCGAGCCAGGGCACCTTCGTGGGGAACGGCGACGCGGATGCCGCGTCCGCCTCTACGGCGCGCAGCTGATCGGCAGACGCCGCTGTCCCTGACCGAGCAGTGCCTTCGTCGGGTGTCATGTTTCCTCCTGTGCTGCGAGGGTTCCAGTGGAGCGGATTCGGATGCTGCTGAGGTGCGTCGACCTGAGCCCCGGACGTCCCTGGATCGACTGACTCGAGATCAGCGTGGGGCCCGCGCGACCATGGCGAACACGATGAGGCCGACGACGACGAGGAGCAGAACCACGCCGATCGCGATGCCCGCCGGATGCCCGAGGTTGATCGTCCAGCCGACGCCGAAGCGTCGCGGCACCATGATCGACGGGTCGTCGGGGTTGACGTAGAAGACGCCGGCCTTCCAGAAGCGGTCGTCGTCTGGGGCATCCGCCGCGGACGTCGAGTCCGTCGGCTTCGGCACGCCACTGCGGACGATCCGGCTCCACCGCAGGAGGAACAGCACCAGCACGAGCAGGATGAGCCCCAGCATCACGAAGCTGCCGGCCGCCACCGCCGAGTGCGTCTGCGGGAACAGCCAGGAGGCGACCGAGATCCAGGCCAGCGCCAGGGTGATCACGAACATCACTCGGCCGAGCAGCGCGGAAACCGCCGATCGGATGGCGCGTGCGCGCACCAGATTTCCCTCGCCGCCCGAGGAGGGGAGCCCTCGCACCGGAACGACGCGGTTCAGGAACGACAGGGCGAAGACACCGCAGAGCACGATCCCGCCGATGATGAGCGGGCCGAACACCGCCCAGACGCTCTTCACGGCGAAGCCGTCCGGCGCGCCCCCGGCGTCCCAGTGGATCGGAACCTGCGCGGGCAGCGAGTCGTACACGCCGACGCCGATCGCGGCGGCGATCGCGAGCAGGAGCAGGGATGCCGCGAACCATCCGGCCGGAACCGGCGCGTGCACCGGGTCGACCGTCACCGATCCGACCAGGCGCACCTTGACGCCCTTGTACCACTGGCCATCGTGCTTGGCCCGCACGATCGCCTGTCGGGCGATGATGTACGCCACGACGGTTCCGACCACGAACAGCAGGGTGCTGACGATCGAGGCGGCTACGGGTGCGACGAACACCAGCGCCACGAGCACGACGACGGCCAGCAACCAGGCGGCACCGATCATCACGTAGTAGCGACGGCGAGCCGACCTGATCACCGGCTCGTCCTGCCGGGCGACCGGCACGCTGACGCCCATCGGAATCGTCGGCGGCATCATGGCAGGCAGGAGCAGCATGATCGCTGCGATGACGACCAAAGTCACAAGGATCGTGACGAAGACTGCGGCGTTCATCGGTTGTCGTTCTCTCCTGCTCCGGTGTCACCGGTCGTGCGCTGCTGGGCGAAATCGGCGAGGATGCTCCGCGCGGCCTTCAGCACCGTCCCATCCGTCTCACCCTGCGCGACGGCCTCCGCGAGCACTGTCGTGAGTCGCGCCTCCCAGCCCGCCCGCGCCGCGGCATCCCACTCGGCAGCCGAATCGGCTGTGTGCGGGCCGCGTGCGACGACGGATCCGACCGTGCGGTTCGTGCGCACCAGTCCCTCGGCCCGCAGCAGGTCGTATCCCTTGCCGACCGTGGCGATGTTGATGCCGAACTGGCCGGCCAGCTGCCGCACCGGCGCGAGCTTGTCGCCCGGGCGCAGCCGTCCGGCGGCGATGCCCTCCACGACGCGGTCGCGCAGCTGTTGGTACAGCGGGACCTCGGAGATCGGATCGATCTCGATCTGCATCGCGCCTCCCTGTATCGCTTGTATTAGTAGTTATAACACAAGCGATACAACGAGGCGGCTGAAGGCTCGCTCACGCCGAGAACAGCGCCGAGACCTCATCCACCTCGTCTGCCGTCGGCGTCCAGGCCGTGGCGGCGTCCGCGTTCGAGGTGACCTGCTCTGCGGAAGTCGCACCGGCGATCACGCTGGCGAGACCGGGCTGCGCCAGCAGCCAGCCGAACGTGGCCTGCAGCATGGAGATGTCGCGGACGTCGCAGAAGCGCTGGAAGGCGTCAAGGGCATCCCACGGCGCCTCGTCGATGATGTGACGTCGCTGCCGCATGATCCGGCTGTCGTCGGGTCCGCCCGACCGTGAGAACTTGCCGGTGAAGAGGCCGTTGTGCAGCGGGAAGAAGGGCAGGAAGCCCAGCCCGTACGCGTTCACCGCCGGAAGGACCTCGCGCTCGGCATCCCGTCGCACGAGGTTGTATTCGTTCTGCGCCGAGACGAACCGCGGATGCCCGTGCAGCACCGCCTGATACTCGGCATCGGCGATCTGCCATCCGGCGAAGTTCGAGTGCCCGATGTAGCGCACCTTGCCCTCGGTGATGAGGTCGTCGAGCACGTCGAGGGTCTCCTCGATGGGCGTCAGCGGATCCGGACGGTGCAGCTGGTACAGGTCGATCCAGTCCGTCTGCAACCGGGTCAAGGATGCCTCGACCGCGCGCCGCACGTAGCGCCGCGAACCGCGGGCACCCCAGTCAGGACCGTTCGTCCCCCGCATGTCCATGCCGAACTTCGTGGCGAGCACCACGCGATCGCGCTTGCCCTTCAGCGCGACGCCGATGAGCGTCTCGCTGAGGCCCGGCTCCTTGCCATACACGTCCGCCGTGTCGAGGAACGTGACACCAGCGTCGACGGCGGCATCGAGCACCGCGCTCGTGCCCTCCTGGGTCTGGGTGCGGGTATCGGGTCGGCCGAAGTTGTTGCAGCCGAGGCCCACCGTCGAAACGACGAGGCCGGAGGGACCGAGGGTGCGGTATGCGATGTCTGCCATGGGATCGACGGTAGCGGCAGCGTACCGAGCTCACCGCCCCGACGCGTACCCCTGCACCCCTCGCGGGTTCGCCGCTGCCCACAGCTCCCGCGGCGACGACACCCCATGTGACGTGATGCTGCCGACGCCGCTGAGGCGCCCCAGAGTCCACGATCCGGAGACGGTCACCCGGTGTCCGCGGCGCTCGAGCTCGGCGATCACGTCGGATCCGACGCGATCCTCGACGACGAGACCAGCGGGCTCCCACACGCGCGGCCAGAAGCTGGAGACGTGGCTGGTGGTGTGGAACGTGGGGGCGTCGATGGCGGCCTGCGGATCCCAGCCGGCCACGAGCATCCGCAGCAGGGCGGGCAGCTGCCACTGGTCCTGCTGGTCGCCGCCCGGCGTGCCGAGCGTGAGCACTCGCGTGCCGCCGTCGGGAGCGGATGCGGTCACCAGCGTTGCCGAAAGCGTCGTGCGCGGGCGGGCGCCCGGCCGCAGCACAGCAGGGGACTCGGGATCGAGCCACGCCATCTGCAGGCGGGTGCCGAGGCAGAAGCCCAGCTCCGGGATGGTCGGCGACGACTGCAGCCACCCGCCGGACGGGGTGACGGTCACCACGTTGCCGAAGCGGTCGGCGACGTCGAGGTGGCAGGTGTCACCCCTGGTCTGGCCGTGCCGATCGACGGTCGGTTCGCCGATGCCTGCCGGCAGATCGTTTCGCGCGGCGGACGACGCCTCACCGTACGAGGTGCCGTCGGTGTTGTCGGCACCAGAGTCGGCGGACCCGTCGTCGACATCCGCGAGTCCGTCCTTGCCGACTCCCGCCTTGACCATCGGGAGGTACGGCGTGCGGCCGTCGGGCGATCCGGGGCGCAGCTCGGCGCTCGCCTCGTCGCCGATGAGCGAGGCCCTGGCCTCCGCGTACTCCGGAGAGAGCAGGGTGGCCAGCGGCACGTCGGCGAATCGCGGGTCCGCGTACCAGGCATCCCGGTCGGCCAGCGCGAGCTTCTCCGCCTCGGCGATCACATGGATGCCGACCGCGGTCGACGGATCCAGGTGCTCGTCGTCGAGTCCGTGCCGCCGACCGTATGCGTCGAGGATGGCGAGGGTCTGCAGCAACACGGGCCCCTGCCCCCACGGCCCCGCCTTGTGCACCGTGAAACCTCGGAAATCAATGCTGACCGGCTCTTCCTCTCCCGCGTGGAAGGCCGCCAGATCCGCAGCCGCGAGCACGCCGACGTGATCGCGGCCGTCGCTGTGACGATGCGGTGTGCGCACGAAGCGCTCGATCGCCTGCGCGACGAATCCGGTCGACCAGGCTTCACGGGCGGCGGCGATCCGCTCCGCCCTCGTCACCCGTCCCTCCCCCGCGTCGATCAGCCGCCTGAGCAGGGAGGCATAGGTCGGGTTGATGATGTCCTCGCCCACCTCGGGGGCGTTGCCCTCTCCATCGAGCCACAGCGCCGCTGACGTCGGCCAGTGCGCCAGGAAGTGCGAGCGGATCCGCTCGATCGTCGTGACCACGTTCTGGTGCACCGGATGCCCGTGCTCGGCATATCCGATCGCGTACGCCAACACGTCCCCCAGCTCCCACGTGCCGTGCTCGGCCAGCAGCCAGAGCCACGCGGCGACCGACCCGGGGACGGCGGCGGCGAGCGCGCCCGCACCGGGGACATCCGCCAGTCCTTCGACGTCGCGGTAGCGCTCCAGCGTCGCGGCGGTGGGGGCGGGACCCTGCCCCATGAGCACGCGGACGTCGCCGTCAGCGGTTCGGAACAGCCCGGTGAGGTCGCCTCCGGGACCATTCAGGTGCGGTTCGACCACGTGCAGCACGAAGCCCGCGGCGACGGCGGCGTCGAACGCGTTGCCGCCGCGCTCGAGGACCGACTGGGCGCTCGCGGTGGCGAGCCAATGGGTTGAAGCGGCCACGCCGAACGTGCCACGGAGGGTGGGACGGGTCGTGAAGGCGGGAGCGGGGGCGAAGGTCACGGAGTCAACGGTAGCGAGGGCGCGCGGGAGCCGGATGCGGAGCGCGGCTCGATCAGAGCGCGTCCGCCCAGCCGTACGGGTCGTCGCCCGCCGGGATCGCAAGGATCCCCCGCCACAGCAGCACGGCATCCAGCCAGCGCCGTTCGTCTGCACCGAGCGGCTGCACCGCCTGATACCCCGCGAGGAACGTGTCGCGGACCTCCTGCGGCGTCGGGCTCCACTGCGTGAATCGTGTGCGGAGCAGCACGAGCGAGTTCGCGATGTCGGTGATGCGGTGGTCGAGCGAGACCTCGTCGAAGTCGAGCACGGCGACCACCTCGGATCCTGCGGTGAGGATGTTTCCCGACCGGTAGTCGCCGTGGATCAGCTGCCGCGGCACCTCGAGCGGGCGCAGGGACTCGACGGCGACGCGCAGCCGGGCAGACGCACCCGGCGCTCGACCGACGTCGTCTTCGTCGAGCCATCGCAGGATGCGCACCCGCAGGTCCGCCGGCGGTGCGGTCTCGCCGTAGCGCTGCGGATTGTGGTTCAGCCGCTCGTCCCGAGAGCTCGCGAACGCGCCGTGCAACCGCGCAAGCACGGCGCCCGCGTTGCGGACAGCCTCGTCGTCGGCGACGTCGAGATGGTTCGCCTCGACGTTCCTCTGCACCGCAATCGACAGCTGCACGCCGCGCGGTCGCACGACGACGCGCGAGTCTCCCGCGACGGATGCGATCGGCGGCACCACCGGCATCCCCGCCTCGTGCAGCCGGCCGACCAGATCGGCGACCGCCGAGAACCGTGCGAACAGCGGATACGCGCGGGACCACTTCACGACCAGGTGCTGATCCGCCGTGCGCACCCAGGCGATCGCGTTGTGGGCGCTGATCAGGATGCGGTCGCACTCCACGACCTCGAGCGCCCAGGAACGTGCGAGCTCCTCGCCGAGCCAGGTGACGGCTTCCTCGTACCGTTCGAATCCGAAACGCTCCCGCAGCGCGACGCGCGGATCGGTCTGCTCCCACAACATCGACAGCCCTGACGGAAACATCGCATGAGCCTATCGACGGGGCCGAGCAACGGCCGGCACCGCACCGCCGTCGCCGTGCTTCCCGGCGCTGTGCCGGCGTCGCCGTGCTTCTGCCGGTCCGCGTCGCGGCGGCCCCTCGTGCGACCTCAGCCGAAGTCCACGTCCGCTGCGTCGACCACCTCGGCCGTGCGCCCGGGTGCCTGGTGCTCGGCCCAGGAGAAGTTCGTGAGGCCGATCACCACGGCGGGCGGCGGTGCACCCCACTCGCTGAGATCCTCGGTCGTGTGGCCGTCCCCGACGAGGGTGACGTCGTATCCGCGGGTGATTCCGCCGTGGATGGTCGCGCGGATGCACTGGTCCGACTGTGCTCCGGTCACCACGATCCGGCCCACGCCGAGATCGGCGAGTACGGCACCCAGAGTCGTCTCCTCGAACGCATCAGGGTAGAGCTTGGGGACCACCGGCTCGTCATTGCGCCGATCCAGCTCTGCCACGAACTGCCATGCCTCGCTGCCCAGCGGCACATGATCGTCCGAATGCTGGAACCAGACGACGGGGACCTCAGCCGCTCGCGCCTTCTCGACGAGAGCGCGGATGTTCTCCACGACCTCGTCGCGTTTGTACGCGTTGCCGATCACACCGTTCTGCACGTCGAGCACCAGCAGAGCGGTCGCGTCGCGGCCTTCGAGAGTTGCCATGGTGGTCCTCCCTCTTCGCCGCCCAAGGTACTCGGCGGCACCGACAAGGCAGCCTGCACCCGGACTCCGGCTCAGGAGACGGAAATCCGCTTTCGGCTCCGGCCGACCCGAGTGAGCACAGCTCACCCGGCGCTGGCGTCGCGGCGAAGACCCACTGGGTCTTCGCTTTCAGCTCCAGCGCGCAGCTCCGGAAGCGGGAAGATCGCGTCGAGCAGTGATCGTACCCATCCGATCAGCTCGGCGTCGGGCAGCGATTCGCCGTCCGTGACCGGCAGCGGCACGAGTGCCACCTTCTGCGCCGCGATGAGCCGCGACTTCGGGTACATGCGCTGCAGCCGCACCTGGATCGAGTCGGGCAGTTCGGCGGGGGCGATGCGCAGGTTGGATCCCATGGCCACGACATCCGAGAGTCCGGCCTGCTGGGCACGCCGACGCAGCCGGGACACCGCGATGAGGTTCGTGACGGCCTCCGGGGGCTCGCCGTAGCGGTCGGTGAGCTCCTCGAGAACGAGGTCGATGGCATCCGCCTTCGCATTCGGTCCGGATGCCGCCGACAGCTTCTGGTACGCCTCCAACCGCAGCCGCTCGGAGTCGACGTACTCCTCCGGGATGTGCGCATCAACCGGCAGCTCCAGCCGCAGCTCCGTCTGCCCCTCGGCGACCTCGCCCCTGAAGGTGCCGACCGCTTCGCCGATCATGCGCAGGTACAGGTCGAAGCCCACGCCCGCGATGTGGCCGGACTGTTCACCGCCGAGGAGGTTTCCCGCACCGCGGATCTCGAGATCCTTGAGCGCGACCTGCATGCCGCTGCCGAGCTCGTTGTTGGCCGCGATCGTGGAAAGGCGGTCGTGGGCGGTCTCGGAGAGCGGCTTGTCGGCATCCCAGAGGAAGTAGGCGTAGGCACGTTCACGTCCGCGGCCAACGCGACCGCGCAGCTGGTGCAGCTGGGACAGCCCGTACTTGTCGGCGCGGTCGATGATGATCGTGTTCGAGTTGGCGATGTCGAGGCCGGTCTCGATGATCGTCGTGCACACCAGCACGTCGAACCTGCGCTCCCAGAAGTCGACGACGACCTGCTCCAGCGCGTGCTCGTTCATCTGGCCGTGCGCCACGGCGATGCGCGCCTCCGGCACGAGCTCCGCGAGCTGAGAAGCAGTCCTCTGGATGCTCGACACGCGGTTGTGCACGAAGAACACCTGTCCCTCGCGCAGCAGCTCGCGCCTGATGGCTGCGGCGACCTGCTTCTCGGAATACGGGCCGACGAACGTGAGGATCGGATGCCTGTCCTCCGGCGGCGTCGCCAGCGTCGACATCTCCCGGATCCCCGTCACCGCCATCTCGAGCGTGCGCGGGATGGGCGTCGCGCTCATCGCGAGCACGTCCACGTTCGTCTTGAGCTTCTTCAGCGCGTCCTTGTGCTCGACGCCGAAGCGCTGCTCCTCGTCGATGATGACGAGGCCCAGATCCTTCATCGAGAGGTTCTTGGACAGCAGCCTGTGAGTGCCGATCACGACATCGACGGTGCCGTCGGCAAGGCCGTCCATGACCTCTTTCGCCTCCCGGTCCGTCTGGAAACGGCTGAGCTGGCGAAGGTGCACCGGAAACCCGGCGAACCGTTCCTGGAACGTCTCGAAATGTTGCCTGACCAGCAGGGTCGTCGGCACCAGCAGCAGCACCTGTTTGCCGTCCTGCACCGCCTTGAAGGCCGCGCGAACGGCGATCTCGGTCTTGCCGAAGCCGACGTCGCCTGAGATGAGGCGGTCCATCGGGATCGGCCGCTCCATGTCGGCCTTCACCTCGTCGATCGTCTGCAGCTGGTCCGGTGTCTCCACGAACGGGAAGGCCTCCTCCAGCTCGTGCTGCCATGGGGTGTCCGGTCCGAACGCGTGGCCCTTCGACGCCATGCGCGCCGAGTACAGCTTCACCAGCTCGACGGCGATGTCTCGCACCGCCTTGCGGGCACGGCCCTTGGCCTGCGCCCAGTCGCTGCCACCCATCTTGGACAGCTGGGGCGCCTCGCCACCGACATACCTGCTGAGCAGGTCGAGCTGGTCGGTCGGCACGTAGAGCTTGTCGCCCGGGTATCCGCGCCTCGACGGCGCATACTCCAGCACGAGGTACTCGCGCTTGGACTTCACGGCGTTGCGGCCGCCGGAGGACACCTCCCGCTGTACGAGTTCGACGAACTTGCCGATGCCGTGCGTCTCGTGCACGACGAAGTCGCCGGGCTTCAGCTGCAGCGGATCCACGACGTTCTTGCGCCGCACGCCGAGCTTCTTCACCTGGCGCGAGTCGTAGCCGATGGTGCGGCCGTAGAACTCTGTCTCGCCGATCAGCGCGAGCTTCGCCTCCGGCAGCTCGAAACCCTGCTCGACGGATGCCGCGAGCACGTACGCGACGCCCGCCTCCGCATCCGCGGGGTAGGAGTCCACCTGCCGTGCGGCGAGCCCGCTCTCGGCGAGCACGTCGACGGCGCGCTCCACCAGGCCGTGCCCGGCCGCGACGATGGCGACCCGCCAGCCATCGGACAACCGCTGCGCGACGTGCGAGATCGCGCCGTCCACGTTGCCGGCGAAACTCGGCACGGCGGACGCGTCCACCCGCACGTAGTCGCCTGCCGACTCGACGAGATCCTCGATGGACTGCTCGCCGATCGGGACGATCGGCTCCGCTCCACCGGTGTCGAAACTGGAGAACGTCCACCACGGATGATCCGGCGCTGGCTCCCCTGGCCGGCTGTGCTGCGCTGCGTCGCGAAGCTGACGCAGCGTGATGAAGTCGCCGGACGCGAGGTCGATCGGCGCGGCCGCACCGACCGTCGCTGCGCTCCACGCGGCCTCGAGGAACTCGCGATTGGTTTCCGCGAGGCTCACGGCACGGGCCGAGACGCGCTCTGGGGACATCACGGCGACGGCCGCGCCGTCCGGAAGGTAGTCGGTGAGGGGCACGAGGCGATCCACGAGTGCGGGCGCCAGAGACTCCATCCCCTCCACCGGGATGCCCTCCGCCACCTTCGTCAGCAGCTGCTCCAGCCCGGGGAACTCGTGCGCCATCTCTGCGGCGCGCTGGCGCACGGTGTCCGTGAGCAGCAGTTCACGCGCGGGCGCCAACTCGACCTGAGGCACGTCGTGCGGCAGCGAGCGTTGGTCGGCAACCGAGAACGCGCGCATCTGCTCGACCTCGTCGCCGAAGAAGTCGACGCGCACCGGATGCTCCGCCGTCGGCGGGAAGACGTCGAGGATGCCGCCGCGCACGGCGAACTCACCACGCCGCGTGACCATGTCGACACGCGCATACGCGAGATCGACCAGACGGGACGAGATCCCGGTGAGATCGTGTCCGCGGCTCCCCTCGACGAGCACGATCGGCTCCAGCAGATCGAGGCCGGCGGCGAGCGGCTGCAGCGCGGCGCGCACCGAGGCGACGACGATCAGCGGATGCCCGGCATCCGGCGTCCACGTCCCCAGCCTTCGCAGCGCGGCCAGGCGGCGTCCGACGATCTCGGCGCTCGGACTCAGCCGCTCGTGAGGAAGCGTCTCCCACGCTGGGAACTCGACGACCTCCGCCGCAGGGACGACGGATGCCAGTGCCTGCCGCAACGACTCCGACTCGCGTCCCGTCGCCGTGACGATGAGCAGCACCTGCTTGTCGGACGGACGCGCGCCGAGCAGCGCGGATGCGAGCGGCACTCGGAGCCCCGCGGTGACCGAGAAGTCCGCATCGCGTCGGGCATAGTCAACGGCGTCGGCGAACGTCTGGGCGCGCGAAAGCGCCTCGGTCAAGCCCTCGAGGATCACTGGATCAAGTGTACGGACTGGGTGCGACGACTTCCCGCCGAGCCTGCCTGAGCGAGCGCCTCGTGACGTACTGAACCAGCATGAAACCCACGAAGAACACTTCGGGGAGCATGCCGCTCAGAAACGCCGCGCAGACGATGATCGCGTACGAGACCACAACGAGGATCGCCGATGTACGAAGGGCGCGAGACCGGCCGAACGCGAAGCGGTACCCGACGACGAGGTCATGGACACCATGCCCGGGAAAGGAGTTCAGTGCATAGATCGTGGCGAGAAGGACCACGACGAACGCCACCGTCGCACCCCGCGCGGGTGTCGGCATCCCGGGAGGACGCAGGGTGAAGGCCCAGAGCGCCAGGCCTCCCACCGCGACGATCCAACCGGCCACCGACAAGCGGTTCAGACTCACGAGGACGGAGCGCATCAGGTTCTCCCTCGCGAGCGTGATCGTCGGGTCGAGCGAGAGCGTTCCGGAGAAGGCCGCCAGTGCGCGGCCCTCCTGACCGCCCCGTAGGCCGGCGACACCGAGGTTGTGGATGGCACCGGGGTGGCCGGGCGCCAGCGACAGGACCGTTCGGTACTCGTTCTCCGCACCCGTGAGGTAGCCCGAGTCCAACAAGGCGTTGCCCAACACGAAGTGCGCGCCCGGTTCCGTCGGTGCCAGACGGACGGCTTCGCGGGCTGCCGCCGTGGCTCTCTGCGGCTGCCCTGGGCGGCGAAGCAGCGCAACGGCATGACTCATGTGCGCGAACGGGTTGTCCGGCGCGAGTTCGACGGCGCGGGACGCTGCAGCGCGTGCACGTTCGAGGTCTCCCGCATCGCCATACACATCGGCGGCACTCCGCCAGATGAATTCGTCGGAAGGGTCGAGTGCGACCGCGCGTTCGACGCACTCGACGGCTTCTTCCCGATTGCCGAGCTGGCCGTGCGCACGCCCAGCCATTGCCATCAATCGGGGGTCGTCGGGAGCTTTCCGCACTTCGTCAGCCAGGGCTTCGAGCGCACGATCAGGTCGATCCGAATTCAGCCAGGTCTGCGCGAGAGCAAGCGCGCTCTGTACGCTCACCCTCGCCTGGCCTTCTTGAGATAGGCACGAAGCTCGGCGTACGTCCCGTCATCGGAGCCGAACGTGACCATGGTCCGGGCAGTATCGAGCCACGGGCCGACGGATGACTGCACCTCTGCGATGGCCGCCTCCAGGTGAGCCATCGAGACCATGCGCACGGAACCCGTCTCGACGCTCTCGAGCAGCGCTTGCTCCGTGGCGATATCGCACACGTAGCCGATGTCGGCGCCCGAGAGTCCGCCGGTGGCGGCAGCCAATTTCGGGACGTCGACCAGCTCGATCGGCCGGGTCTCGAGCGCGGCGCGGAACAACGCCTCACGCGCCACACGATCCGGAGGGAGCACGAGCATCGTGCGATCGAATCGGCCCGGCCGACGAAGGGCAGGGTCGACGTCCCACGGTTGGTTCGTGGCCGCCAACACGAAGACACCGTCGTTGTCTGAACCGACACCGTCGAGTTCGGTCAGCAGCTGATCGATGGTTCCGCGGATGCCGTCATTGTGCGACGAGCTCCGCCGTCTCCCCAGCGCGTCGACCTCGTCGAAGAACACAACGCACGGAGAGTGCGATCGTGCGTACTCGAACACCAGATGCATGTTCCGTTCGCTCGCACCCAACATCCCGTCCAGGATGTCTGTCGGGCTCACCGACAGGAACTGCGCACCCAGCTCACCAGCGATCGCCCGGCCGATGAACGTCTTGCCGCACCCAGGAGGTCCGTAGAGAAGCAGCCCGCCGCGCAGACTCTTCGCGTACAGCGATCGGAGCTTCGGATTGCGCAGCGGCGCCAGGAAGGCTGCCTCCACGCGCTTCTTGACGTCGGCCATCCCCGCGACATCAGCCATGGTCACGCGATCGCGCGAACCTTCAGTGCGCGCCGTCGCGTCAGACGGGTCCACGAACATCGGCGGCACGAGTCCTGCGAGTTCGGTCTCGGCGGCGCTCCAGTCGTAGACCGGCGGGCCGACCGGCATCTGTTCCTCATGCCCAGGCTCAGGCAGCTCAGACGCCTGAGGAACGAGTGCTTCGGTCGGGGCGGACATCGCCTGCTCCGTGTCAGCCAGAGCGCGACGGTCGCCAGTTCGAAGGGACTCTGTGACCGAGTTCGCCGTGCGGATCGCGATCGCGCGGGCATCCGCATTGCCTGGCTCAGCCTCGAGCACCGTGCTGACCTGGGCGAGCGCTTCCGCGTAACGTGATGCCGCAAGCAAGCATTCAGCGAGGTGAATCCGGAGGACGGTTTCATTCGGGGCGGCGGCGACAGCTCGTTGCAGCGCCTCGATGACTGCGGGATCCACGGACGAAGTCTAGGACCCCGGAATAATCACGGTGACCATGCGTTTGCATAGGTGTGCGGGAGAGTCCGCGCATCCTTTTTCCTCCATCCGCTCGTACTAGGAGAACAATGACCGACACCGCAACGACCACGCTCGACATCCCCGGCTACCGCGAGGGCACCTGGGTGATCGACCCCGCGCACAGCGAGGTCTCCTTCAGCATCCGTCACCTCATGATCAGCAAGGTGAAGGGCAAGTTCGAGAAGTTCCACGCGACGTTCGTCACGCCCGCCAACCCGCTCGAGGCGACCGTCGAGGCTCACGCCGAGGTCGCATCCATCAACACGAACGAGCCGAACCGCGACAACCACCTGCGCACCGGCGACTTCTTCGAGGCCGACACCTACCCGACGATCGACTTCGTCTCCACCGGCGCCCGCGTCGAGAACGGCGACCTGCTCGTCGACGGCAACCTCACCATCAAGGGCATCACCAAGCCGGTGACGTTCGACTTCGAGTTCGGCGGCTTCGGCCCCGACGCGTACGGCAACTACAAGGCCGGTGCGAGCGCGAAGGCCGTCATCAAGCGCGAGGACTTCGGCCTCACCTGGAACGCCGCACTCGAGACCGGCGGCATGCTGCTCGGCGACGACGTGACCATCACGATCGACCTGCAGGCAGCGCACCAGGGCTGAAGCCCGCACGTGCGGCCACGCCGCACGTGCGGCCACGCCGAACCCGCAGGTAATTGTCGAGCCACCCCTCTGTTCACGCGAATAGAGGGGTGGCTCGGCATTTGAGGGGTGGCTCGGCATTTGAGGGGCGGGGCGGTGGGCGGGTCGGGAATTGGTGGGGCGAGGGTCGCCGGGCCAGGGCGCCGTGGTTAGGCTCGCGACATGGCGACCGAGATCACGATCATCGACTACACCGTGCCCGCCGACGTGTACGCACGCTACGGCGCCGACTTCGACACCGAGGCGGTGAACAACGCGGTGCTCGCAGAGCTGAACGCGATCGTCCCCGAAGGTGTCATCGTGCAGCGCAACGGCAAGGTCTTCGCAGAGAAGGACGTCGAGGACATCGCACGCGACCTCGACTGGAAGCAGCTCCTCGACCACATCGACCTCGACCAGATCCTGGCCGCGCACGGACGGTGAGCGAGTTCTCCACAACTTCATCCGAGGTGTTCTCTTGACGCCGCGCAAGCGCTAGCGTCTCCTCGATCGCAGTGCTTCACAACTCATCGAGGAGGATCCGCATGGCCTGGTTGCTCGCACTCATCGTCCGCCGTCCCGACCCATACGACCGCACGAATTAGCACGATGGAGCGCCGGACGTCTCGCTAGTGCGGGCGCCTGGCGCTTCTGTGGGCGCTACATGTTCACTCGTCGTCACGGTGTGCCAGGCCCCGTGGCGCAGCGTTGCTACCAGCCCGCTCCGTAGCAGAGGAACGGTGCAGCGATTCCGGTTGACTGGGTCGCCTCGGCCAGCGCAACCGCGGGAGCTGAACCCATCGCCAGCCGCGCGTGCACGGCGCTGAGAAGCTCGCACGCATCATCGTCGTTCACGCTGACCGGTGACGCGATCACGCTGAGCGTCCCAGCGTGCAACCACGATCGGGCCATGCCGAGAGCCTCATGCCCCCAGCCGATGGACGATCTGCCCAACTCGCACGCGGAGATCAGTGCAGTCGACGGCATGCGCTCGATGCGTTCGATGTCGTAGCCGAACCAGGGGCCGTCCGCGAGCTCGACACCGGAGAAGTGCGGGTTGTCGGCCGCATGCCGGCCGTGGCCGACGAGGTGGAACACGTCCACACCGGCGGCGAGCGCCGAGGCCGCATCGGTCGTCGCGGCCTCACCCTGCAGTGTGATGGTGTCCGACCATGCGGATGCGGCCCGTCCAACCTCCTCATCCGCTCGTGGCACGCGCGGCCCGGCCACGAACCCTGCGGAGACACCGCATCCGACGACTTCGCGGGCATTCCGCTCCGCGATCCATCTCGTCGCGGACAACGGCACCGTCACCGGGTGGCCGGCCAGGCCCCCGAGCATGGTCCATGGCACGCCCGCAAGGATGCCCGGTGCGACGACGACAACCCGGCTGCCCGCCGAGGCCGCACGTTCCGACGCCGCCATCACGGGCGCGACGAGCAGCTCGTCGAGGGCTGTCACGCGATCCGCAACCGACGCCGCCACCGCGGCGCCCATCGCCCCGTCGAGCCTCGCGGCGTGCATGTCGAGATCGGCGAAGAGCGCCGCGCGCTCGGCGGTGCCGTACCGGTCAGGGCTCAGATCGATCGCGCTGGCAGCGTCCGGCTCCACGACCAACGCGACCAGTCGTTCACCCGACCAGAGATAAGCGACGAGGACGGTGCGGTCGTCGAGCGACTCCTGGGCTTCATCGAGCGTCGCATGCCGGGCGAGGACTCCTGCTCCTTCGCTTGCCCAGTGACGCGTTCGGATACGGTCGCGCAACTCCGCTTCGTGCCGATGTTCGAACGTCGAGTGATCGCCGGAGAGACGCAAAGCACGGAGCTCGGCGAGATCAGCCGCCGTCTGCGGATCCGCCGGGGGCCGCGGCACCGGCGAATGGCTCGCGACACTGCGCGCCCGCTCGGACCAGTCGAACGCGATCCGCGCGTCGCCAGCCCTGAGTGCGGCCGCGATCCCCTGCTTCGTCAGAGCCTGACCGTGCATGGCGGTGCTCGTCTGCAGGTCCACGGACCTGAAGAGCGCCTGCCATTGCGCCAGTTCTTCAAGTCCGATCGCTGCCTCTCGCACGACGCGTCGATCGTCGCCCAGAACGGCCGCGGCCTCCGCACGCACTTCTCGCGAGATGATCCGGCGTGCAATGGGGACATCACGCGGAATACGAGTTCCATGCAGTACGGCTCGAGCGGCAGCTTCCCCACCGCGCCGCATGCGGACGCGCTGAGCCACAAGCCGCAGGTCGCCGGCGTCCTCCCGTAGCCCTCGTCGAGCCAATTGCACGGTCAGGCTGTCGAGTTGATCGAGAAGGTGTTGCGAGTGGACACCTCCGGCGGCATCAGCACGGAGCGCAACTGCGCGAGCCCGCAACGCGCCAGCCTCGTTGCCGTGTGATCGGAAGAGGCGACCCGCAGACCGAGCCAGTCGCGCTGCCTCGGCCGGATCGAAGTACAGCATGGACCGGGAGCGCCGCCACACCGCGTCCGCCTGACGAAGTCGCAGACGATGGGCGCGGTAGACCGCGGCGGCGGCTGCCAGCGTCGCTGATGCCTCGAACGGCATCCCAGCAGCGATCAGTGCCTCCGCGCGATCGACCTCTCCGACAGCTGCGTCGACCGGCGAGGCGGCCGAAGCCCGTTCTCGTGCCGCATCCATGTGACGCAGTGCCGAGACGAGGTCACCGGCGAGCAGCGAGGCGTATCCCTGGTTGTGGGTCGCCTTGGCTGCGGCATCGAAAAGGCCGCCATCGTGCAGCAGGCGAGCGGCGGATTCGAAGGCCTTGAGCGCTTCAGGAAACCGGCCAAGATCGAGGAGCGTATTGCCTCGATTCATGGCGATCCGTCCTGCGGTCGTCGGATCGCCATCGATGAGCCGGGCCGCCTGCGTGAGCAGACGCAGAGCATCACGCGAGTTCCCACCATGCCGCTCGATCAGCCCGAGCTGGCCGAAAAGCACTCCCCTGGTCTGAGCTGTCAACCCTGGTGTTCGAAGAGCGTTTCGACACAGGTGTTCTGCACGATCAGGCTCTCCCATGTCGAGCACGAGGTACGAGAGCGTTCCCGCAATCCGTGCGCGCAGATTGGGATCATCGGCACGCTGCGCCGCTGAGTCCAGAGCTCGCCGAGCTGCTGCATGCCTGCCGGCATTCAGAAGCGCGACGCCCCGGTCGTACAGCTCGACCGCTGAGAGCATCCTCTGATTATGACCGCCGGACGCGCCGTGGAGCGTGCAGTTTCGATCGGTCAGCGCACTGTCGGTGCCTCCCCCATGGCCTGCACGATTGCGGCCCGGGCGCGAACACGCCGCTCATCCGAGCTCGATGCCGCACCCAGCTGATCGATCGCTCTCGCGATCTGCCCAGCCATGACCGGCGCGGCGAATGATGTACCGCTCCAGACAGCGAAACCACCGCGGAAGTCGTCTGGATCGATCGATGTTCGCAGGGCGCCTTCGAATCGACGCGAACCGATCGGATTGAAGCCGCCGTTGAGCGGCGGCATGGTGCTCACGACCGACGCCCCTGGAGCCCATGCACGTACCCACGGCCCGTCATTGCTGAACAGTGCGATCGTGCCGTTGGGGTTGAGGGCCCCGACCGAGACGATCGGCGTCGAATCGAGGGGTGGCTGAACGAATCTCTCTCCTTCGACCCCCTCCCAGTCCGAGAATGCCGCCGGAAACTGAGGCCGATCGGTGGCGTCATTGCCGGCCGAGCACACGATCACTGTGCCGGTGCGACCTATGGCCGAAAGCAACTGGTAGAGCGTGATGTCGTACAAGCCATCCTGCGGAGTCTCGTGGTAGTAGCCGAGCGACAAGACGAGCACATCGATCCGCTGACCACCTGTGCCTTGGGCTTCAGCAGTCACGAGCTTCGCCACGCGTGACAGTGCCTCGAGCAGTTGGTCCTCGCCGACCGTGCCATCTGGCTCGACAATCCTCCAAGCGACGATGTCCGAGTCCGGGCTGGCCTGGTGGATCAGACCGGCCATGAACGTTCCGTGGCCGGCAATCGGATCGAGTGCCCCGTCCAGCGGACCGGTCACGTCTCCGTGAACGTCGCTGTCGTGCTGGGCGTCGCGGTATCCGATCGGCTCAGTGGTTCCGTCGGGCAACGTCACCACGACGTCGCGATGCACGACAAGGTCGCCGCCGCGCTCGTCGAACCAGGGATGTTTTCCGCACCCGCTGTCCAGCACCCCGACGACCGTGCGGGAAGACCTCGCGGATCGGACAGGGCGCGACAAGGTGAGTGCCACTGGCTGAAGTCCGCCGGAGCCCGGAATCGCATATCCAGCAATTGCGCTGTACGGCAACCGCGCATTGATCGGGGCGACGGGATTCGTCTGCTCGTACGGGTTCGTCTGCTCGTACGGGTTCGTCTGCTCGTACGGGTTCGTCTGCTCGTACGGGTTCGTCTGCTCGTACGGGTTGGTCTGCTCGTACGGGTTGGTCTGCTCGTACGGATCGACCACGATCCCCGATCCCACCGTCAGCACGTGGTTGAGGCCGACTCCGGGGAGCACGTTGCCTGGCGCGAGCATCCGTGCCTTCTGCAGGACGAGCCAGGCGTTCGGCGCCTGGGTGCTGTTCTCACCGGGAGCGATGACCACCCGCTTCGCACCGAGCGGACCGGTCGCCCAGGCGTGCGTCGCCGTACGGCGGGACCGCGTCTCGTCGTCTTCATCGACATGTGCAACCGAGGTCACGCGCTCCCGCGGGATCTCCCAACCGAAGGACGCGGCCGCTTGCGACAGGAGGTCCAACGTGCCATCCACATCGCCGAGGGTCGACACCAGGAGCTGGTCCGGTGCATAGACGGTCGGATGAGCCACCACCCCGGGAACCGGGATCGCCTTCGCGGTCTCCGCGGTGAGCACCCCGACCTCGGCCGGCGGCGTCTGCGGCTTCCAGTGCCTCACGTGGCGTATCGGTCGGGCGTTCGAGTTCTCGATCATGCTGCGGTCCTCTCGGTGTACTGATGTTCGGCCGCTCGTCTACGAACGGCGATGACGGATGCGATGGGGCGCCCGCGCGCACCCTTCAGTGCTCGTGCTCGTGCTCGTGGCTCTGTTTGTGCTCGTGTTCTTCGTGCTCGACCCGGAACGCCTCGACTCACACCTCGTCAGCTCAGAGCGCGAATGCCGATGTCGCCCACACGGGCGACGGGTTCGGTGCAACGGTCAGAGACACGACCGCTCTGCCCGGGGCGATCCGGGTGAAGGCGAAGCGGCCGAGGGCATCCGATTCGGATGCCCGCTCGCGTCCGTCGACGTCGACGTGTACGACACCCTCGGTGGGCGGAGTGCTCCAGCCGTCGATACGGAAGCCCTCCGGCTCGCGCACGATGCGCAGGAGCACCTCATATCCGCCCGACACGAAGCGAAGAGTGCGCTCGCCGACGCCACGCACGTTCGCGAACGCGAGGTCCTCCGAGAAGAGCTCGAGCACGATCAGGTCGTCGTCGAGCTCGGCTCTCTCGACTGCCGCCAGCGCGAGTGCGTCGAGGTCCTCCGGAGGCGGGTCGTTCTGCTCCCACATGCGCCGCAGCGCGGCGAGCAGTTCGGCATCGCCGAGTGTTTCAGGTGTCATCGGGTTCCTTCCGCGATCAGGTCGCGCAAACGGTCGAGGCAGCGGGACCGCGTCGGTCCGATGCTGCCGATGCGCATGCCGGTCTCCGCGGCGATGCGGCGATAGTCGGGTTTGTCGTCGAACGCGATGATGCGCAGCAGGCGCTGGCAGCGCTCCGACAGGGTTCGCACGCAACTCCAGAGGTGGTCGTTCGAGATGCCGCGCACGGCGGATTCCTCCGCGGAAGGAACTGTCCCGAGGCGCGGTTCGAGCGCTTCGACGTCCAGTGGTGTGTCGTCGGCGAGTCGTTTCACCGTGCGCCAGGCCTCCCTGCGTGCGGTGACGGTGAGCCAGGCCGTGACGGCATCCGGGTCGTCAATCCCGGCGTATCCGCGCACGAATCGCGCCCACGTCTCCTGCACGACGTCTTTCGCCGTCGCGGTATCGATGCGGTAGGCGCGAACCACGTGCCACAACACCGGATTCATGGCACGAACCAACCGCGGCATCGCCGTCGTGTCGCCGTCCAGCCAGGAGCGGAAGGCATCCGCCGCCACCGCGTGAACGGGACGAGCGGATGCCTCCGCGGATTCACCAGCCCCCATGAACACCACTGTGGCGTGCAGGTCGGCCTGCGGCAAGGAGGTCATTCCGGCCGAATGATGGTGATCGGTTGTGTGACCTCGAATGCGATCTGCGCGAGGCGCTCTCTCTGCGGCGCACCCGGCCGTGCAGCCGTCGACTGCACGGTTCCGGTCGCGGTTTCGCGCACCTGATCGTCCGTCGTGATGTCCCTCATGGTGAACCCCTTCCGACAAGTGAGGAGTCAGACGGCTGCACTGTGATACACGCGTACGAGAAGAAACTTCGCGTGTATCAAGATGGCGCCGTGGGTGCTCCTCTTCTGACATCCGAAGCGGAATGAGGAAACATCATGTCTGGAGTTCATCCTCCCCTGCCGAACGAGATACCCGGCGGGCTTCCTGAGCTCGTCATCGGAGCCGACGGACGCGTCTATCCGGCTTCCGCCGCCACCACGAGTGTCGTCATCACGGCTCGGCGTCGTCACCGCCTGTTCCGCGGCCGGCGTTCGTGACGGTGCGACGCGTCAATCGCGACTTCAGCACTCCCATGAGGCCGACGAGCGAGACGATCGCCCAGACGCCCTCCAGCAGCAGGAAACCCCATTGGGATGTGAAGACCGCCTCGAGCGCAAGAATGCCCGACCCCGCCACGTTCAAGACGAGGTAGAAGACCGCCTTCTGGTCGAGCACCCCCCACTGGGCAAGCGCGAAACCCGCGAGCACGAGCAGGGATCCCACGATCTGAATGACGATTTCCACGTTGCCCTCCGGCAGCGTCGTCGTCGGATCCGGGTACGGCGCATCTCGTCCGGGGAGCGACCGGGAGGTCGGTCCGCATCGAGCGTAGCGGGTGGCCCGGTCAGCCCTGGAGAGTAAGGATGAGAGTGGCCGCGCAGACGGCACTGTCGATCGTGCCATCCTTCGATCGTCATGCGGGCGCACGGCCAGGAGCCGGCATCATCGGAAGGAGTCCCCCATGACCACGATCGGCGTCTTCCAGAGCCTCACCCTCGACGGCGTGATGCAAGGACCGGGACGAGCGGATGAAGACACTCGCGGCGGCTTCACCCAGGGCGGCTGGGCGAACGGCTATCAAGACAACATCTCGGCGTCCTACGCCGGCGAGGGCATGGCTCGGCCTGGCGCCCTCCTGTTCGGGCGCCGCACATACGAGGACGTGCTGACCCACTGGACGAAGAACGCCGGCCCCAATCCGTTCGCCGATGTGCTCCTGCGATCGCCGAAGTACGTGGTGTCGCGCTCCGCCGGCACCGAGCTGGAGTTCGCCAACTCGCGGCTTCTTGCCGGAGACGCGGTCGACACGGTGCGGGCACTCTGCGAGCGCAACGAGGTTCCGCACCTCATGATCATGGGCAGCGGCGAGCTCATCCGGTCCTTGCACGCTGTCGGGCTGATCGACACCTACAGTCTGCTGATCCATCCGATCGCGCTCGGCACCGGTACCCGCATGTTCGGGGAGGCGGATCGGGTCGACCTCGAGCTCACGCGTGCGACTCCGACCAGCACCGGCGTGCTCATCGCGGAGTACGCCGTGCGGCGGTGAGGGGGACGGAGTCGGCTACGCCCACCCCGTCAGCGCCCGCCGAAACCCCGCGAAGTCATCCCGATGCACGGTGTGCCCGGCACCCGCGACCGTGCGGATCTCGAAGCCCACCCGACGCAGCCGGTCGGCCACCGACGTGCTGACCATCTTCGACCGGTCGGCGAGCATCATCATCGACGGCACGGCCATGCGATCCGGCGCGGTCAGAGGCATCGCGTGGCCGTCGCCGAAGCGTTTGAAGAACTTGCGGTCGAAAGCGGCGTAGTCGCCGACCTCGATCGCCACGTCGTCGCTGCCCCAGCGCGGGTTGCTGCGCTGGATGCTGCGCTCCTGCCGGTTCAGAATGCCGTGGAACAGCATCGGCGCGCCCGCCCGCTGCCACCACGGCAGACGTGAGCCGAGGAACGCCGGATCGATGTAGACCGCGCGGTCTGGCTGGAGCCGGGCGACGAGTCGGGAGAGGGCGAGCCCGCCGAGGGAGTGGCCGATGGCGAGCTCAGGCTTCAGCGGAACGGTGTCCGCGATGCTCCGCACCAGGCCGGAGAGCGAGTACCAGTTGGACCGAGGACTCCGGCCGTGACCGGCGAGATCGACGGCGATCACCCGGTAACCCTTGTCGGCGAGATCGGGGCCAAGCCGGTGCCAGGTGCGGGAGCTGCTGAAGAGGCCGTGCACGAGAACCGCGACTCGGTCGCCGCTGCCCCATTCCCGGGTGAACAACTGCATGCGGCGAGGTTACGAGCCGACCATGTGCGTATGCCCGGCGATGACCTTGCTTCGGCTCGGAGCCACCCGTGAGGATGCTCGCTGCACAGCCGTGCGCTCGGGCGGCAGTCGACCGCGACACGCCGCATCCGGCACGACGACGCGCCGTTTCGAGCCGAACATTGCCGCGGGAGCACACCGTTCCGCACGAGCACACAGTGTGCCGCGGGAGCACACCGCGGATCGTCAGGCCGACGGCGAGTGGTAGCGCTGCTGCGCGGAGGTCAGGCCGTCCGTTGTGACGTGCTCGACGGCATCCGCCCCGTCGGAGACGAGGTTCGGCAGAACCTGACGCTCGCTGGACGTGAACGGGCTGAGCACGTGGTCTGCGGCATCCGTTCGTCCAGGCGGGCGGCCGACACCGACGCGCACACGGATGAAATCGGGCGTGCCGATGGCGCTCGCGATGTCGCGCACGCCGTTGTGGCCACCGTGGCCGCCACCTGACTTGAGCTTGATGGTGTCGAACGGGATGTCGAGCTCGTCGTGCACGACGATCAGCCGCGACGGCTCGATCGAATAGAACCGCACGAGCTGGGCGACGGGGCCGCCCGACACGTTCATGAACGTGTTCGGCTTCGCCAGGACCAGGCGAGGGCCGCCGGGGACGATGCGTCCCTCGGCGACCCTCGCGTTGGTCTTGTGCGTCTTGAACGTGGCGGATGCGCGGCGCGCGAGCTCGTCCACCACCATCTGTCCGATGTTGTGGCGAGTGCGCTCGTACTGCGTGCCGGGGTTGCCGAGGCCGACGATGAGCCAGGGCTGCTCCGCCATGCGCGCGCTCCGCTTGCTGTTCGGTTGCTTGCTGTTCGGTGGTCGAACGCTGAGGTCTGACTACTCGCCGGACTCGGCGGGAGCCTCGGACTCGGCAGCCTCGGCCTCTGCGGCCTCCTCTGCCTCTTCCGTCTCCTCCTCGACCGGAGCAGCCGGCAGGGCGATGGCGACGACGAGCGCCTCGGGGTCGCCCAGCAGGATGGCACCGGACGGCAGCTTCAGGTCGGCCGCCGTGATGTGCGTGCCCTCCTCGAGGCCCTCCACGTCAACGACGATACGCTCCGGGATGTGCGTGGCCTCGGCCTCGAGCGACACGGTCGCGAGGTCCTGCACGACGATGGTGCCGGAGAACGACTCGCCCTCGATGTGTACGGGGACCTCGACCTGAACCTTCTCGCCGCGGCGCACGATGATGAGGTCGATGTGCTCGATGATCTGGTGCACCGGATCCTTCTGCACGTCCTTGACCAGGGCGAGCTGGGACTTGCCGGCGATGTCGAGTTCGAGCACGGCGTTCGCCTTGCGCAGGATCAGGCCGAGCTGGTGCGCCGGCAGCGTGACGTGCTGCGGGTCGGTGCCGTGACCGTAGAGGACGGCAGGGATCTTGCCTGCTGCACGGATCTTGCGCGCCGCGCCCTTGCCGAACTGGTCGCGGGTCTCCGCGACAACCTTGTTGCTGTCGTCAGCCATGGTGATGTCTCGCTTTCGGTGGGCATTCGGCCCACGTCGTTTTGGGGATTCGTTGTCAACTCGTGCTGCATGTCAGCGTGAGGACAGACGTGAGCCTGGTCCACCGCGTCGATCACGGATGCTGCACCTGCGAAGTCGCGCCTGGCGCGTTCGAGCCGGTGCCGGCATCCCTCGCCGAAGTTCGGTACACGAGTCTACCAGCGCCCCGGACGTCCGGACGACGACGCTTGCCCTCCAGCCGTGCTCGCCGTCAACCGAACGCGTCGGCGCACAGCTCGCCGAAGAGTGCGTCGGCGTCGACCGGCACCCCGCGTCGCTGGAACCACGTGCACACGTTGCGCACGTCGCGCTCGAGCAGATCGAATCCGTTCGGATTGCCGATCAGGTCGACGATCTGCGGCAGGTCGATGACGACGACGCGGTCGTCCTGCACAAGGAGGTTGTACGGCGAGAGGTCTCCGTGCGCGGTCTGCGCCAGCGCGAACCGGTGCATGATCTCCACGACCTGGTCGAAGCACGAGAGGACTTGGTCGGCGGTCAGCGACGCGGATGCCAAACGAGGGGCAGCCCTCCGTGCGAACGGATCGCCGATGAACTCCATCAGGATCTCCGTGCCCTGCACCTGCACGGGATACGGGACGGGGATGCCGATGCCCCACGCACCGCACAGCGCGCTGAACTCCGCTGCGGCCCATTGGACGGCGGCGACCGAACGTCCGTAGTCGGATTTGCGGGCCATCGCGCGCATGTCGCGGGTGTTCCGCACGCGGCGGCCAGCGGTGTAGTCGCTCGAGCGGTGGAAGTCGCTCGTCTCGGCGCCGCGGTAGCGCTTGGCGGCGAGCACGACGGAGCGCCCGCCGTCGACATCGGGCACTGCGCTCGGCACCGCACGTTCCAGCAGGAAGACGTCGGCCTCCTTGCCGGTTTTCAGGATGCCGAGCTCGGTGTCGACGGCGGCGGCCGAGGTGACGACCCAGTCGGGATGCGGCCTGGGGCCGCGCTCTGTTGGCATGGTGGCAGGCCACGTGGACCTGCGCTGACCGTCATCGATGTCGAAGACGGTGAAAGTGGGGACGACGAAGTCGTCGCCGAAGAAGGACACTGCGGTCTCCAAGGGTGGGGAGGCCGCGGCCGTCGGCGAGGATGCTAGCGGCGAGCGGCCCCACGTCGAGTGAAGGAACGGACGGGGGCACGAAAGACTTCGGCCACGATCGACACCTCCTTCACTCGAGCACCACTCGGTGCAGGTTCACGCGGGCAGTCGCACCGCACGTTCAGCGAACTTACCACCACCGCCGACCGAGCCCGCCATCGCTGGTTGAGCTTGTCGAAACCAGCCCTCCTGCTGGCGCTGGTTTCGACAAGCTCAACCAGCGGGAGTGGGGGATCAACGAGCCGGCGCGGGGGCTCAACCGGCGGGAGTCGGAGCTCTACCAGCAGAGCCGACGAACATCACCAGTCGTGCATCGAGCCGTCGAGCAGGCGGTTCACCGGGAGGTACGCGCCTGCGTAGGGGTGCGCCGCGGCGACCTCGTCGTCGTACTCGACGCCGAGACCGGGGGCATCCGACGCGTTCAGCATGCCGTTCTCGAAGGTGTAGGTCGTGCGGAAGACCTCATGCGTGACGGGCGCGTGCTGCATGTACTCCTGGATGCCGAAGTTCGGGATCGCCAAGCCGAGGTGCACCGCGGCTGCCAGGCCGACGGGCGAGACATCCGTGGGTCCGTGCGCGCCGGACTTGATCTGGTACACGGCCGCGAAGTCGAAGATGCGACGCAGGCCCGTGATGCCGCCGGCGTGCGTGACGGGGCTGCGCACGTAGTCGATGAGCTGCTCCTCGAACAGCTCGCGGTAGTCCCAGATGGTGTTGAAGACCTCGCCGATCGCGAGCGGCGTCGTGGTGTGCTCGCGCACGCGGCGCAGCACCGCCTGGTTTTCGGCGGGCGTGACATCCTCGAGCCAGAACAGGTCGTACGGCTCCAACGACTTGCCGAGCTTCGCGGCCTGGATCGGCGTGAGCCTGTGGTGTGCGTCGTGCAGCAGCGGCAGCTCCGGGCCGAACTCGTTGCGCACGGCCTCGAACACGGTGGGAGCGTGACGCAGGTACGCACGGGTGTCCCAGCTCTCTTCGACCGGGAGGGCGCTGCGGCGCGCGGGCTCGTAGTCGTAGCGGGCGTCGGATCCGGCATCCGTTCCGGCCTGCGCGTTGCTCGAGTGCGCAACGCCGTAGACCGAGGGGAGACCGGGGATGCCGGTCTGCACACGGATGGCGCGATATCCCTCGTCGAGATGCTCGCGGATCGAGTCGAACAGCTCGGGCAGGTCGACCCCGGATGCGTGGCCGTACACGAGCAGGCCGTCGCGGCTGCGGCCGCCGAGCAGCTGGTACAGCGGCATACCGGCCGCCTTGGCCTTGATGTCCCAGAGCGCGGTGTCGACAGCGGCGATGGCGGCCATGGTCACCGGCCCGCGGCGCCAGTATGCACCGCGGTAGAGGTACTGCCAGGTGTCCTCGATGCGGCTCGCGTCGCGTCCGATCAGCAGGGGCACGATGTGCTCGGACAGATAGGCGGCGACGGCGAGCTCGCGGCCGTTGAGCGTGGCATCTCCGAGGCCGGTGAACCCGTCGTCGGTCGTGATGCGCAGGGTGACGAAGTTGCGTCCGGGGCTCGCGACGAGCACCTCGGCGGACTGGATGATCATGGTGCGGATTCTCCTCGTGATGGGTCCGGAGTAGGGGATGGGGCTGCGTCGGCACGCCTGCGCAGGCTCAGCGCAGATACACGCGGCGGGCGAGCCCCGGCTGCAGGATGTCGAGCGCTTCGGCGAGGTCGAGCCCTCTGGCTCTCCCCCATTCCTCGACGGTGGCGAGGGATGCGCGACCCGGCTCGTCGCCGGCATCCAGCCGCGCCGCGATGATGGCCGCCTGCCGCTGTCTGAGCTTCTGCTGGCTTCCGTCGTCGATCTGCACGAGCCGATGCGCGATGCGCGGATTGGCGAAACGGGTGCGCAGGGCGTTGAGCGTGGCATCCGTCGTGGCCGCGTCGAATGGCAGCAGCACGCGCGCCTCCGACCACAGCTCCTCCAGCAGCATGCGGCACTCTGCGTCGCCGAACGCCTCGGCGACGGTCTCGTGGCCGCGCGGGATGCCCGTGGAGGCCAGCAGCGTGTGCCCGGCGTTCAGCAGCCACAGCTTGCGCCGCTCGTACGGCTCGATGTCGTCCACGAAGCGAGCGCCGGCCAACTCCCATGCCGGGCGTCCGGCAGGGAAGTCGCCGGCGACGATCCACTCGCTGAACGGCTCGGTGACGACGGGCACGACGTCGTCGTATCCGGTGAGCTCGCGCGCGGTGACACGGTCAGCGTCCGTCGTGTGCGGAGTGATGCGGTCGACCATCGTGGAGACGAACGACACGTTCCGGGCGATCCACTCGGCGAGCGCGTCGTCCTCCACCTCGCGATGTACGGCCAGGCGCAGGGCGTCACCGTTTCCGGTGAGGTTGTCGCAGCTCACCAGCGCGATCGGCCCGGCGGATGCCCGTGCCCGCGCCGCGAGACCGCGCGCGATCCGTGCTCCCGCCGTTTCGCCCGCGGCCCCGGCGTGACGCGACTGCTCCTCGGCCGTCTCGTACGCCCGCTCCGTCACGGTGATCGTGACGAGTGCGACGGACGGATCCGCGACGGTCCGCTCCCATTCGGATCCGGCTCCGTCGTGCGCCCGCACGATCGACTGCACGATCTCGGCGCTGTCGCCCTCCGCGGCGCGCGTGATGAGCGTGTAGACGCAGTCCTGGGCGGCGAGCGCCTTGGCGGTGCGCGGTGAACGTCCGGTGAACGCGGCGATGCCCCAGGCATCCGCATCCGCACCCGCACCCGCACCCGCAGGTGATTCCGCAGTGTTCGCGAGCTGCGTGTACCAGGCCTGATGCGCACGGTGGAAGTTGCCGAGACCGAGGTGCGCCATGCGCACCTCGGGGCGCGAGGTGCGGGCGTCAGCGACCGACGGCATCCGCGGGCCTCCGACGACGTCCCCTCGGGCGACGGGACACGGGCATCGGCCTCACGCGTCGACCGTCGCGTCGGCGGATTCGGTGACGATCTCGGTGTGCACCGGCTCGTCGTCATACACGCCGTCGAGCACGTCGTCGACGAGGACCTCGCGTCCGAGCGTCGCCGACAGGTACACGGACCGCACGACGGCCAGCGACAACAGCGCATCCGCCACGGTCACGCCGGGCGCACGGCCGGTACGGATGGCATCCACGATGTCGAGGTACTGGCGCTCGTGTCCCTCGACGAACGCGTCGGCGGGTCGGGTCGTTCCGTACAGGTCGCCAGGGCCGACCAGCTCCGCCGCACGGTTCTGCGTGCTGGAGCGCGTCGGATCCGCGTTCGAGTCGCCTGCGGAACCGCCTGAGACGAAGTACGCCAGCTGGTCCTGCTCGACGACGGCCGAGCCGTTCGAGCCCTGCACCTGCACGCGGACCGGAAGTCCGGGGAATCCCGCCGTGGTGGCGTGCAGCACTGCGAGGGCGCCGTTCTCGAACCGCACGGTGGCGACAGCCGTGTCCTCGACCTCGATCCGGTCGTGGGCGAGCCTGGCCGTGTGCGCGTACACCGCGACCGGCTTGCCGAGGAACCACACCATCAGGTCGACGGTGTGCACACCCTGGTTCATGACGGCGCCGCCGCCGTCCAGCTCCCATGTGCCGCGCCACTGGCCGGAGTCGTAGTACTCCTGGGTGCGCCACCACGGCACGGATGCCACGGCGCTGGTCAGCACGCCGAACTCGCCGGAGTGCGCGGCGTTCGCGACGACCACCGACGCCGGGTCGAAGCGGTGCTGGCTGATCACGGATGCGACGAGTCCGCGCTCGGCAGCCTCGTCGGCCAGCTCGCGGATGCGCCGCGCCCGCGGCACCGACACATCGAGCGGCTTCTCGATGACCACGTTGCTTCCGGCCCTCAGCGCCGTCTCGGCGAGCCGCACGTGCAGGCCGCTCGGCGTGCAGATGACGACGAGGTCGACCGGATGCTCGGCGAGCGCCTCCCCGAGATCGGCGAACAGCGCCGGCCGCGGCTGACCGGTCAGTTCGACGAGACCCGCGACACGTTCGGCCGACGGCGTCACCGGATCGATCAGCGCGACGATGTCGATCTCACCCAGCGCGGCGAGCGCCCGCACGTGGTTGTCGGCGATGACGCCGCAGCCGACGATGGCGGCGGTGAGGCGGCGTGCGGAGTCGGTGTCCGACGTGGTCTCAGTGCTCGAGGCGGGCTCTGACGAGGTACTCATGCTGCTGACACTCCGATCTGGTCGAGGAGACGGTTCAGCGCGCGTCCGGCGGTGCCGAAGGCGCGGGGTCCGGAGAAGCCGCCGAGGGCGAATCCGTCGGCGAGGTGGGGTTCGAGGGAGGCGAAGCCGCGGTAGCCGGCATCCCGGAGCGCGGTGACCGTCTGCAGGAGCTCGCCGTCGCCCTCTCCGGCCGGCACGACCGTGCCGTCGGCGAACAGTGCATCCTTCACCTGCAGGTACTCGACGTGCTGACTCAGCAAGGGCCAGCCATCCGTGAACGGCTTCACGCCCACCTGCACGAAGTTCGCGTTGTCCCACGCGAGGCGCAGGGCGTCGGATCCGACGGACTCGACGATGTCGAGCACGCGGGACGGCACGTCTCCGTAGATCTCCTTCTCGTTCTCGTGCAGCAGCACGACGCCCTCGCGCTCGGCGAGGTCGGCCAGTGCGCGCATCCGAACGAGAACGTCGTCGCGGATGTCTTCGGCGGCGATGCCCTCACCCCGGTAGAACGAGAAGATGCGCACGTACCGCGCGTCAAGTGCGTGCGCCGCGGCGATCGCGCGGCCGAGGCGCTCCACCTCGTGCTCGACGGGCAGGGAGACGTCGACCTTGCCGATCGGCGACGCGATGGCCGAGACGCCGAACCCGGCGGCATCGATCACCGTCTTCAGCTCGGCGAGACGATCGGCGTCGAGGTCGACGATGTTCACGTCCCAGGCGCTGCGCACCTCGATGTGCCGGGCGCCGAGCGCCTCGAGCACGGCCAGTTGGATGTTCGGGTCTGCATCGATCTCGTCTCCGAAGCCGGAGAGGAGCCAGGTAGGGCCATCAGCGGCCTCGGCGGAGCTCATGCCATCGACACTAGGCAGCGGCCGGATGCGACTGCAAACGTTTGCCATGGTTTGCCACGGCGTGGACCGACTCTCTCTCCGGAAGCCACGCCCTGACATTCGCCACGCATCCTCGTGCTCTCCGCGCTCGCCCCCCTGCGCGGCACTTGGCACTTGGCACTCGGCACTCGGCACTCGGCACTCGGCACTCGGCACTCGCGCCAGCTTTTCACTACCGCGCCAGAATTCCTGGCGCAATACCGAGAAGCTGGCGCGAGAGTGCGCCCGACGCGCTGCGCGCGCCCGGTGCGAGCGTGAGCGCTGCGCTCAGCTGATGATCTCGTGGAACCCCGTCAGGGCGGAGCTGCCGCCGGTGATGCCGAAGACCTCGAGCGAGATGATCCGCGTGACGGGAACGGATCCGTCCGTCGACGGCGGATGCGTGATGTCGTACTGCACCGCCGCGCCGTTCTGCAGGATCCCCTTCAGCGACGAGCAGTACGTGTCGACACCGCCGCTGAACGCCATCTGGGTCGCGACGGTGTCGGTTCCCTCGCCGTTCGCGTCGCGTGTGTCGAGCCGGAATCCGGGGATGGTCACGCTGTCCATCGAGAGCTTGAGCACCGTCGCCGTGCTGCCGTCCGAGAGCCGAACCGTGGCGAGGCCGAGGTAGCGAAGACCGGAGAAGGAGAGCGACGAGCCCTGCAGGAGCGCAGGCTTTCCGGTGAAGACGGGCGAAGCGGATGCCGGCGCGATGAGTTGCGGTCCGATCGGGGCGGCAGGGGTGGAGGTGCCGTCCCCCGTGGTGCCGCTGCCGGACGCGCCGCCGCCGGACGACGGATCAGTCGCGCTCCCCGACGGCGGCGGGGTCTCCGTCGATGTCGGCGTGGGACTCGGGCTGGGCGATGTGCAGTCGCCGATGAATCCGAGAATGCACACGCCGCTCGCCTCGGCGGCGGCCGCCCGCTGAGGCTGGCCGGTCGTGAGGCCGACACCGACGGTGATGGTCAGCGCTATCGCCAGTGCCCCGCCTGCCGTGCGTCGTCCAACGCTCTTGCCGTTCGGTCGCGATCCGCGACGGCGTCCGGATGTCGGTGGTGTCGCCCGCGGTGTCGCGCCCGATACGACACCCCGTCCGGAGCTGTCAGACATCGACTCGCGGACGGGCAGATCGTCGTCGGAGGCCTGCACGAGCGCGGCGATGGCATCCGCTCCCGGGTGCGACGCGTCATCCGAAGTGCCGTCGGAGTCGTGATCCGCTGCGAGATCGGTCTCATCGGCCGGTGCGTCGTCGGCCGGTGCGTCGTCGGCCGGTGCGTCGTCGGCCCGTGCACTGTCCGCGGCCTCCGCGGATGGGCCGCGCCGCGGCATCCAGGAGACGATCATCACTCCGCCGACGCTCGCCAGGATCATGCCGACGAAGAGCCCGCCGAGATTCACGCCGACGAGCGAGTAGACGGCGACGACGAGCGCGATCACGCCGTAGAAGATGCGATGCTGCGGCGTCAGCGTCGCCAGCACACCGACGAGCACGAGCACGATCGGGATCAGCGTCGCCTGGAAGCCCTCGATGCCCACCTGCACCTTCATGTCGCCGAGCGACAGCTGGCCGGAGAAGAACAGCTCGATTCCGCCGAGCACGGTGAGCACTCCACCGATGAACGGTCGCTTGCGGTACCACGCGACGAAGGCGCGCCACCAGCTGGCGGTCTGCACAGTGTTCTCCATTCGGGCTGGATTGCCGGGTTTCGGGCTGGATTGCCGGGTTTCGGGCTGGGTGGTCGGGATTTCGCGGGCGGTCGGGAGGGGGTGAAGGTCGGGATTCAGGGGCGGGTCGACCGGCGAGACGCAACGGAATCGAGCGGGTGTCGAGACGAGCCGACGGGAGCGAGGTGACGAACGACGCGCGAGCGGCATCCGTCACCTCGCCTGAATTGCCCGTCTAGAAGCAGGTCTCGCCGTTGGTGAGCTGCAGGTGCAGACCCGACAGGTTGAAGACGGAAGCCTGCGTGCTCCACGCGGTCTGCTTCAGTCCCTTGATGACCACCGAGTCGGCGTCCTGGGCGAAGTCGCCCTCGGATCCCTTGGCGTCGGTGTTCACGGTGGAGGCGTCGACGCCGATGCGGATGTTGTTGAACGTCGCGTCGCCCTGCAGGTCGGTCATGCCGATCTGCATGTCGGTCGCGGTAGCGGGGTTTCCGCCGCCCCCGGCGGTGATCTTCAGTCCCACCGGCATTCCGGGCACCACGACCGACTGGCAGAGGTCGTAGAGCTTGGCGCTGCCGATGTTCGCCACCGAGACGGGATGCGTCGTGCCGTCCTTCTGCTTCGCCACACCCGAGTACTGCGAGAAGCCGGTGGCGTCGAGCTCGCTGGCTCCGACCTGGAACGTGGATCCGGAGACGGTGAACGCGACGGGCACGGCGCCGTTGGCGACCCCCGTCATGAGCAGGCTCGCGACGACGCCGACCGGCACGGCTGCCAGTGCGACCCGGCCTGCCCGTGAGGACGTCAGGGAACGGAACTTCATAGATCCTCCTTGATCCGAAGTGCTGATGAGGTGAACTGCAGTGCTCTCGTGTGGTGCGGCGTGTCGTGGTGCGGTCAGTCCGCACGGAACAACGGCGCCAGGGCAACAGCACGGGGTGCATCGCTATTGACTTGGCGTCAGTAACTATTTACCACGAGTCAATAGCGGATGCCAGTCCCCAGTTTCGTCCCCCGGGTGGGGGCCATGCTATTCCGCGGTGCCGACACTCCGGTAGAGCGACCGCATTCGCCCAGCCACCCGCCTCGTGCCGAGCCACCCCTGAAATCGCGCGAACACGGGGGTGGTTGGGCAAGAGCGGGGTGGTTGGGCAGGAGCGGGGTGGGTGGGTGGCAACGAAGCGGCTCCGAAGCGCACCGCGCCACGCCCTAGGCTCGTTGCATGCCCGCCGAGCGCCGAACCCGCATGACGCCCGACGAGCGCCGCGCCCAGCTCATCGCGCTCGGGGTCGCCGCTCTCGCCGACCGACCGCTCGGGCAGCTGAACGTCGAGGATCTCGCCGCGCAGGCCGGTGTCTCCCGCGGTCTTCTCTTCTACTACTTCGACTCGAAGCAGGGCTTCCACCGCGAGGTGGTGCGCGCCGCGCGCGACGGCATGCTCAACGCCACGGAGCCGCAGCTCGACCTCCCGCCGCTGGAGCGATTGCACGCGACGCTGGAGAAGATCGTGATGTTCGTGCGGGACCACCGCAGCACGTTCGTCTCGCTCGTGCACGGCGTCGCCAGCGGGGACGACGCGGTGCGGGCCGTCGTGGAGGAGGCCGAGCGGATCCAGACGGAGCGCGTGATCGCCGTGTTCGATGAGCTCGGCGTCCCGTCGTCACCGCTGCTCCGGGTCGCGCTTCGGGCCTGGGTCTCGTTCGCCGAACGGGCGCTCGTCGACGGAGAGCTCGAGCCCGGCGAAGCCGGCGACGCGGCGGCGGCCGAGTTCCTGTCGTTCCTGGAGCGCAGTGCGCTCGCGGTCGTCGAGTCGGTCGCCGGCCCGTTGCCCGGCACTGCGCGCTGACGCCTCGCACTGATCCTCGCCGCCCGACATCCGGACCCATCCGAGAGCCGAGCAGTCGCCAATACAAATGGCAAACGTTTGCCATTTGTTGCCGAATGGACGGATCGCTTGCTTTGCTGTCTCCATGCAGGAGCAGGCCGAACGCGCACCGCGACCGGCGACGCTCGCCGATGTGGCGGAACGCGCCGGCGTGGCGATCTCCACCGCATCCCGCGCGCTCTCCAACCCCGGACGCGTCAACGTCGCCACCCGTGAGCGCATCGAGCGGATCGCGGCCGAGCTCGGGTACTCCCCCAACTCGCAGGCCCGAGCCCTGACATCCGGTCGCAGCGGCGCCGTCGCCGTGCTCGTGTCGGATGTCACCAACCCGTTCTACTTCGACATCATCCGGGGCACGCAGCGGCAGCTGAAGGCGTCCGGGTACTCGCAGCTGCTCATCGACACCGAGGAATCCGACCAGAACGAGGACGCCCTCCTGCACCGCCTGCGCTCCTCGTTCGACGGCGCGATCCTCGCGGCATCCCGCCTGTCCGACAGAGCCCTGGCGGCTCTCGCCGCCGAGCTCCCGCTCGTGGCGATCAACCGCCAGACGCGTGGCGTGCCGAGCGTCTTCATGGACACACCGAGCGGCACGGTGCAAGGACTCGAGCACCTGGTGTCGCTTGGCCACCGGTCCATCGCCTACGTCTCGGGCCCCGCGACGTCCTGGCCCAACGAGAGTCGCTGGCGAGCCTTCGTCAAGGCCGCGAAGGCGCACGACGTTCGCGCGGTGCGGCTTGGTCCGTTCTCGCCGCGGCAGAGCGCCGGCGCTGCAGCGGCCGACGCCGTCCTCAATGCGGATGTGACGGCCGCCATCGCGTTCAACGACCTGCTCGCGATCGGCATGCTGCAGCATCTGGCGAGCCGTGGCATCCGAGTTCCCGACGACCTCAGCATCGTCGGATGCGACGACATCTTCGGCGCCGACTTCTGCAACCCGCCGCTCACCACGATGACCGCGCCGATCGAGCAGGCCGGACGGCTCGCCGTCTCGCTGCTGACAGCGCAGCTGGATCCCCGCTCGGCGCCGAGCGCGCGCCACGCCGCCGTGCTTCCCACCCACCTCACCGTGCGCGCGTCGACGGGACCGGCGCCCGCCGCGGCGGCTCCCCCGGTCGGCGTCTGACCGACCTGCCTCGTCATCCCCGTCCGCTTTCCGTCCCGACCATCGCTCGTCCTGACCACGCTTTCCGACCGGATTGTCCGGCCACACCGCACCGAAGCACTGTCCCGCCACACCCGCCCTGCCACTCACCGAGGAGATCGCCGCCATGACAGCTCTCGCACCGCACCCCGACCGCCTGCTGCCGGCCGACCCGGCCACCAGGGACGTCGCGCGTCGCCTCTACGCCGAGGTCGCGGATGCCCCGATCTACTCGCCCCACGGGCACGTCCCGGCAGCCATGCTGCTCGACGACGAGCCGTTCGGCGATCCCGCCGCGCTGCTCATTACCCCCGATCACTACGTGACCCGCCTGCTGCACGCCGTCGGCGTGCCGTTGGACCGGCTCGGCGTGCGGCGCAGGAACGGAAGCGGCGCCGCGAGAGCGGCAGCCGCATCCGCTTCGGAATCTGACGTCGCGAGCTCGGGCCGCGAGGTCTGGCGCACGCTCTGCGAGAACTGGGACGTGTTCCTCGGCACGCCCGTTCGCTACTGGTTCGAGAGCGAGTTCAGCGAGGTGTTCGGGCTCACGGATGCTCCGTCTCCGCAGTCCGCCGACGCCCTGTACGACCAGCTCACCGACGCGCTCGCTCGACCCGAGTTCCGTCCCCGAGCGCTCTTCGACCGCTTCCGCATCGCGGTGCTCGCCACGACGGACGATCCCGCCGACGACCTCGCCGCACACCTGAAACTTCGGGACGACCCGTCGTTCGGCGGTCGGGTGCTGCCGACGTTCCGGGCCGATCGGTACATGCATCCGCTCGAATCCACGTGGCGCGGCAAGCTCGATGACCTGTCAGCGGCGGCGAACATCGACTGCGGCACGTATGGCGGCCTGCTGGATGCGCTGCGGTCGCGCCGCGCGTACTTCAAGGCAGCGGGTGGCACCGCCACCGACACCGGGGTCATCGACGCCGGAAGCGGGCCGCTTGCTGTGTCGGACGCCGAGCGCATCCACCGCGACGCCCTCGCCGGAACCGTCAGCCAGGCGGATGCCGATGCCTACCGTCGCAACATGCTCTACCGCCTCGCGGAGATGAGCGCGGACGACGGGCTCGTGATGCAGCTGCACGCCGGCGTGATCCGCAATCACCACCGGCCGACGTTGGATGCATACGGACCCGACAACGGACACGACCTGCCGGCGGTCGGCGGATACACCGTGCCGTTGACGCCGATCCTGCGCGACTTCGGGGTGAACCCCACGTTCCGCATCGTGCTGTTCACCGTGGACGAGACGCTGTTCTCGCGTGAGATCGCCCCGCTCGCCGGCTTCTACCCGAGCGTGTTCGCGGGGGCGCCGTGGTGGTTTCTCGACTCGCCCGCCGGCATCGCGCGGTATCGCTCGGCCGTGACGGACTCTGCTGGATTCGTCAAGACGAGCGGATTCATCGACGACACCCGGGCGTTCTGTTCGATCCCGGCGCGGCACGACATGTCACGCCGGCTGGACGCCGGCCACCTCGCATCCCTCGTCACGACGCACCAGCTGAACGAGGACGACGCCCTCGGCGTCGCCCGCCGCCTAGTCGCCGAGGTGCCGATCGGCACGTTCCGCCTGGAGTAGCCGCCGGCCGCACGTTGAGCCTGTCGAGACCGACCACCGCTGGTTGAGCCTGTCGAAACCAACCAGCGGTGGGCGGTAGGCGTTACAGGTTGATCATGTGGCCGACGAGGCCGTGGAAGGCGTCCTGCATCGACTCGGAGAGGCTCGGGTGCGGGTGCACGTTGCGGGCCAGCTCCAGGGCGCCGAGGTCCCACTTCTGGGCGAGCGTGAGCTCGGGGAGAAGTTCGGAGACGTCCAGTCCGACCATGTGTCCGCCGAGCAGCTCGTGGTACTTCTTGTCGGCCACGAGTTTGACGAATCCGCGGGCGTCGCCGAGCGCGTGCGCCTTGGCGTTCGCCAGCATCGGGAACGTCGCCACCTCGACGTCGTATCCGGCGTCTCGTGCCTGCTGCTCGGTGAGTCCGAAGCTCGCCACCTGCGGCTGCATGTACGTCGCACGCGGCATGTTGCGGTAGTCGCCGAGCGCCATGGTCTCCGCGCCGCCGATGGTCTCGGCAGCGACGATTCCCTGCGCCTCGGCCACGTGGGCGAGCTGCAGCTTGGCCGTGACGTCGCCGATCGCGTAGATGCCGGGAACGTTGGTGCGCATGAAGTCGTCGATCGCGATGGCGCCGCGATCCGTCAGCTCGACGCCGGTGTTCTCCAGGCCGTAGCCGGTGACATTCGCCGCGAATCCGACGGAGATGAGCGCCTTGTCCGCCACAGCGGTGCCGGTCGAGCCGTCCGCCGCCGTGTAGGTCACCGTCACCTGGTTGCCGTCATCGACGACGGTCTCCACCTTCGTGGAGGTGAGGATCGGAACGCCAAGGGACTTGAAGTGCTTCGTGATCTCCTTGGAGACGTCCGCGTCCTCGTTCGGCAGGGCGCGGTCGAGGAACTCGATCACGGTCGCCTGCACGCCGTAGTTGGCCATCACGTAGGCGAACTCGAGTCCGATGGCGCCCGCACCGACGATGACGATCGACTTCGGCAGGTCGCGGCTCAGGATGAGCTCCTTGTACGTCACGACGTTGTCGCTCAGCGTCACTCCGGGCAGCAGGCGCACGGTCGATCCGGTCGCGATGATGGCGTTGTCGAACGTGAGCTGTTCGGTGCCGCCCGCGGCGAGCGCGACGTCCATCGACTTCGGGCCGGTGAAGAACCCGTGGCCGTCGAACTCGGTGATCTTGTTCTTGCGCATGAGAAAGTGCACGCCCTTGGCGCGGGCATCCGCGACCTGACGGCTGCGGTCCCAGCCCACCCCGTAGTCGGCGTGGATGTCGCCCGAGATGCCGAATTGGGCTCCCTCGCGCGTCACGAGGCTCAGCACCTCGGCGTTGCGGATGAGCGTCTTCGCGGGGACGCAGCCGATGTTGAGGCACACCCCGCCCCAGTACTGCTGTTCGACGACCGCGACCTGAAGGCCGAGCTGTGCCGCGCGCACGGCCGCGACGTAACCGCCGGGTCCGGCTCCGAGCACGACGAGGTCGAAGTGGGGCATGAGTCCTCCTTGGTGCTGACGATGATGTCTCGCTACTGATGCGTCGGATGTGCGACCACCGGGTCAGGCCGTCCGACAGGGACGGTGACGGCGTCGCAGCGAGGGTGGAATCGACCATCGCCTCCCGCTCCAGCGCGCGTTATGGATGCTACCGGCTCGCCCTCCGAACGCGGGTAGAACGCTGCTCGCTGTCGACGGACACCGGAGCCCGCCCTCAGCGTTCGGCCGCCGCAACGCTCGCGAATCGCCGCAGCCGCAGGCTGTTGCCCACCACGAAGACGCTGGAGAGCGCCATGGCCGTGCCGGCGAACATCGGATTCAGCAGCCCCAGCGCCGCGATCGGCAGCGCAGCGATGTTGTACGCGAGCGCCCAGAACAGGTTCGCCTTGATGGTGCCGAGAGTGGCCCTTGACAACCGGATCGCGTCCACTGCCGCGAGGAGGTCCCCGCGGACCAGGGTGATGTCGGAGGCCTCGATGGCGACATCCGTCCCCGTTCCCATGGCCAGGCCGAGGTCGGCCGTCGCGAGCGCCGGGGCATCGTTGACGCCGTCCCCTGCCATCGCCACGACGTGCCCGTCACGTTGGAGCCGGGAGACGACGTCGAGCTTGTCCTGCGGCAGCACCTCGGCCACGACCTCGTCGATGCCCACCTCGGCCGCGATCCGGTGCGCGACTGCCGCGTTGTCTCCGGTGAGCAGCACGGGGGTGAGCCCGAGACTCTTCAGCCGGGCGACGGCATCCTTGCTGGTGGGCTTCACCGTGTCGGCGACGACGAGGATGCCCCGCGCGGCGCCGTCCCACGCCACCGTCACGACGGTCTTGCCGCCTTCCTCTGCTCGCGCCTTCGCCGCTGCGACGGCAGGCCCGAGCGTCTGACCCCAGTCGTTCAGCAACGTTTCGCGTCCCACGATGACGGCGTGCCCCTCGACAATGCCCTGCACTCCCCTGCCCTCGAGGTTCGTGAAACCCTCGACGGCGGGAAGCGTGCCGAGCTCCTGCGTCACAGCCTTGGCGATCGCCTGCGCGATGGGGTGCTCGGAGGCATCCTCCAGCGCCCCGGCCACGCGCAGCAGCTCTGCGCGATCCGTGCCGGGTTCGGCGACCGCGTCGACGAGCGTCATGCGCCCCGTCGTGACGGTGCCCGTCTTGTCGAGCACGATCGTGTCGACCTTGCGCGTGGACTCCAGGATCTCGGGCCCGCGAATCAGGATGCCCAGCTGCGCGCCACGTCCCGTCCCGACCAGGAGCGCGGTCGGCGTCGCGAGCCCGAGTGCGCAGGGACACGCGATGACGAGCACCGCGACCGCCGCCGTGAACCCCGCGGATGCCGGATACCCCAGCATCAGCCACACCACGAGCGCGACCAGGGCGATGCCGATCACGATCGGAACGAAGACGGCGGAGATCCGGTCGGCGAGACGCTGCACCTGAGCCTTGCCGGACTGGGCGTCCTCGACGAGACGGGCCATCTGGGCCAGCTGCGTCTCGGATCCGACGCGCACCGCCCGCACCAGGAGGCGACCGCCCGCGTTGACGGATCCACCTGTCACCTGGTCGCCCGCCGCGACCTCGAGCGGAACGGGCTCGCCTGTGAACGTCGACGTGTCGAGCGCCGAGCTTCCTGACACGACGACACCGTCGGTGGCGACCTTCTCGCCGGGTCGGACCACGAACTCGTCGCCCACGTGCAGCCGGGCGATGGGGATCCGCGTCTCGATGCCGCCGCGCACCACGGAAACGTCCTTCGCGCCGAGCTCGAGCAGTCGGCGCAGGGCCTCTCCCGCCTTCCGTTTCGAGCGCTTCTCGATGTAGCGACCGGCGAGCACGAACGTGGTGACGCCGGCGGCGACCTCGAGGTAGATCTGCGACGATCCGTCGCTTCGTTCGAGCGTGAACTCGAAGGGATGAGTCATCCCCGGCATTCCCGCCGTGCCCAGGAACAGCGCGTAGAGCGACCACAGGAACGCGGCGAGCGTGCCCATCGAGATGAGGGTGTCCATCGTGGCTGCACCGTGCCGGAGGTTGATCCAGGCCGCCCGGTGGAACGGCCACGCACCCCACACGACGACCGGCGCCGCAAGCACGAGCGACGCCCACTGCCAGTACGTGAACTGCAGGGCCGGGACCATCGCGAGCACGATGACCGGCACGGACAGCACGGCCGAGACGAGGAGGCGCGTGCGCAGGGATGCCAGATCCGGATCCGACCCGCTCGCGGCATCCGTCTCCGCCTCTGTTTCCGCATCGGCAGGCGGTGCGGAAAGCACGGCGGTGTAGCCGGCCTTTTCGACCTCGGCGATCAGCAGGAGCGGGTCGTACCCGGCCGGCACTGCGGCGGTCGCCTTCTCCGTCGCATAGTTGACGGTCGCGGTGACGCCGTCCAGGCGGTTGAGCTTGCGCTCGATGCGCGTGGCGCACGACGCGCACGTCATGCCGCCGAGTTCCAGCTCGATGCTGGAGCCCGCCAAGCCCGCGACGGGTGCGGAAGCGGCCGGCACGCTGCCGCCGACGACCGGCGAGACGGGATTCACGCGATGCGGACGGCCGAGTACCCGGCCTCATTGACGGCGGCGAGCACTGCGGCGTCGTCGAGAGCGTCGATCGAGTCGATGACCAGCCTGCCGGTCTGCGCGCTGACCCGGATGTCGTCCACGCCGGCCAGAAGACCGACCTCTTCGCGCACCGACCGCTCGCAGTGTTCGCACGTCATTCCGGTCACCTGGTACTCGGTCGTGGTCATGTCGTCCTCTCCGCAGCGGTACCCGTCATGGGTATTCGGTCACACATCATAGTACCCCCTAGGGGTATGTCCGGCAGCCTTCGATCCGATGAGCCGGGGACGACGTCTCTCCAGGGGCTACGCGGGCCCGGCCAGCCCGATGACGTTGCCTTCCGGATCGGCGAACTGCGCGACACGGACGCCGCCGTCCGGTCGCGTCGTCGCCCCGACGATGACCGTCGCGCCCAGCGCGACGGCACGCCCCAGGGTCGCCGCGACGTCGGCGACTCCGACATAGAACATCACGCGCGGGGCGAATCCGGATCCGCCGCCGATCCCGACCGGAACGCCGTCACCGCCCGACGATGGATTGAACGAGTACGACTCCGGACGGGAAACCTCGGGTGCGACGGGGTCCCCGGCCGGCGCGTCCCATCCGAACAGCGCCGAGTAGAACCCCCTGAGCACGTCCGGATCCTCTCCGATGATCTCGGCATGAACCACGGTGTCAGCCATGATGCGATCCTCCTTCAGTCAGACTTCACTCGGACGTCGATGGGCGAGGGTCGCATCCGACATCTCGAGCTCGTGGCGTCGTCGCCACGTCTGAGCGACGCCATCCGCTCCGCCCGGACAAGCCCGATGCATCACAGCCTCCAGTGCAGGTTCACGAGCGCGTGCACCTCGAAGAACGCGATGTAGAGCACGTAGAGCGTGAGGATGACGGCGAGGAACCACTCGCGTCTCGAGCCTGTCCGCCCGAGCACGGGCAGGCTCACGTATCCGTTGTCGTGCCAGAAGTGTCCGAGCAGCGCGTTGCGACGCCACCAGCGAGGAGGCCGGGGCACCCACGGATAGGTGGGTGGAATCCCCTCGACGGTCAGGAAGTCGCCAACGAGGTGCACGGCGTATCCGAGAACCACCGCCACCAGGAGCCAGGCGAAATTCGTGCGGATCCCGGTGTCGATGGCGAGCGCACCGATCACGCCGACGAGCCAAGCACGCGGCCAGGTGTTGACGATCCTGATCGACTTGATCGTGTGAGTGGCGAATGCGATGGCCGGTGCCGTCACGAGCAGAAGTCCGATCGACAACGTTCCGACCGGCGAATGCGTGTCCCAGACGAGCAGCGAAGCGGCCCATGCGATCACTCCGGCGATCGCCGCCGCCCAGACGGTGTGCGTTCCCTTGCGATGACCACCGGATGCCGTCGCCACCGCCTCAGAGGCGAGCTTGCCGAACAGCGGCACGGACTGCGAGATCGTGGCCGAGTGATGGTCGAGATCCGCCACCAGCGCCCAACCCGCGACGACCAGCGCACCCAGCAGAACGACCTCGGGCGGCTGGACGTCGAGCCCGGTGCTCATCGGGATGACACGCCCCGCCACGAACGGGATCGCCGGCACCGTCGCCGTGACCGCCAGCCACGCGGCGGCGCCGCTGACGGCGTGATGGGCGCCCATCATGCGTTCGTACCGGTCTGAAGTGCGGGTGCACGCCCCGAGGCGTCTTCGGCGAGGCGGGCGTACGTCCGCTCGGAGTCCCGATGCTCGGCGAGTGGTACGGCACGCGAATGGCCAGCGCCCGAATGGTTGAGGGAGGTCATCCTTTCGACCCTGGCAGAGACGTGTGACGTGCCGGAAATTCGCGCAGCGCTGCGCGCGTCGCGGTGCGTCGTCGGGCTGCCGGCGGATTCGAGGATCTCCGTGGTGCATGTCGGCGCACTGTTCCCGATTCCCACCGCGTGCTACGCTGTGCTACATGGAGACGGTGACCCATCGAGAGATGCGAAACAGGAGTGGCGAGATCCTACGGCGCGTCGAGGCCGGAGAATCCGTGCAGGTGAGCAACAACGGCAGACTCGCGGCGGTCATCGTCCCCCCTGGACGCGATGTGATCGACGATCTCGTCGCCAAGGGCGAGGCCCGGCCGGCGCGGACGGGCACCGAGACGCTTCTGACCGCCCGCCGCGCTCAGGCGTCAAGGACGACGCGCCAAATCATCGAGGACAGCAGAGCACCGTGGTGACGACCGCGTACCTCGACACCTCAGCCGCGATGAAACTTCTCGTGCAGGAGAACGAGTCCGACGCTCTTGCCGACGCCCTGGCCCACTCTGCGCGCAGGCTCGTCGCCTCGTGGCTTCTTCACACCGAACTCCACTGCGCAGCCGGACGCAATCCAGCCATCATCGCTTCGGAAGCAATCACGACCGTTCTCGATGCCGTGATCCTGGTTGACGTCACCCGTGGTGACCTGCTCGCGGCGGGAACTCACGCTCCGCTGCGTTCGAACGATGCCATCCACCTGGCGACGGCGCTCCGGCTGGGTGTCGACGAGATCGTCACCTACGACGACGAACTCGCTCGCGCCGCGTCTGCTGCGGGGATCCGGGTCGTCGCACCCGCCTGATTCCGAGGCGACCTACGGAACCGACCGCCGAGACGGCGGTCGGCGCTGGGCCCCACGAGCCGGTTCCGGGCGGCGCCGTTCCGCCGTCCGGCCGAGCAAGAGGGAGCTTGGAGCGGAGGCCAGAAATGGCCTCCGCTCCAAGCTCCAGCGCGCTACTCCGCTGCAGCCAGCTGGCCGCAGGCGCCGTCGATCTCCTTGCCGCGCGTGTCGCGGAGCGTTGTCGGGATACCGGCCGACTCGAGCCGATGCACGAACTCGTCGGTGACATCCTTCTCGCTCGCCGTCCAGATGGAGCCGGGAGTCGGGTTGAGCGGGATCGGGTTGACATGCACCCAGCCGTGCCCGCGCTCGTTCAGCTTCTGCGCCAGCAGATCGGCGCGCCAGCCGTGGTCGTTCATGTCCTTGATGAGCGCGTACTCGATCGAGACCCGGCGTCCGGTCTTCTCGAAGTAGTAGCGGGCGGCATCCAACGCCTCGTCGACCTTCCAGCGGGAGTTCACCGGGATCAACTCATCGCGCAGGCCGTCGTCCGGCGCGTGCAGCGACAACGCGAACGTGAGCGGGATGTCCTCGTCGGCGAGCTTGCGGATGGCGGGCACCAGCCCAACAGACGACACCGTGATGCCGCGTGCCGACATGCCGAGGCCGTCGGGCTGTGGAGCGACGAGCGTACGGACGGCGGTCATCAGTCGCTTGTAGTTCGCCAACGGCTCGCCCATGCCCATGAAGACGATGTTGTGGACCCGCTCCGGCGCGCCGCTCGGGCTGTGCCCGAGCTCGCCTTGGGCGATCGCACGGTTCGCTGCCACGACCTGGTCGACGATCTCCGCCGACGACAGATTGCGGGTGAGGCCCTGCTGTCCCGTGGCGCAGAACGGGCAGTTCATGCCGCATCCCGCCTGGGAGGAGATGCACAGCGTGATGCGTCCCGGGTAACGCATGAGCACCGACTCCACGAGCGCGCCATCGAAGAGGCGCCAGAGGAACTTGATCGTCCGTCCGTCATCCGCGCGGAAGCGCCGCACCTCGGTGAGCAGCGGCGGCAGGAGGGTGGAGACGAGCTCTTCGCGACCGGATGCCGGCAGATCCGTCATGGCCGCGGCATCCGTCGTGTAGTGGGTGAAGTAGTGCGTCGACAGCTGCTTGGCACGGAACCCGGGGAGTCCGAGCTCCTCGACCTTCGCCTTGCGCTCGGCCGGCGTCAGGTCGGCCAGGTGCGTCTCCGGCTGCTTGCGGCGAGGGGACGCGAACTGCAGCGCGGGGCGGCCGTCTGCCGCGAGCTGCTGCTTCCAGCCTTCTGTCGCGGGACGCACCTGCGGGCGCGACACGGCTTCCGCGCCTGCACCCTCACGGTTCGCCGCGCGGCCGGTCGTACGGATCGTCGTCTCGCTCACCCCTCAATTGTCGCAAGATCCGGCTGGACGTTCACGGTCAGGACCAGCCGCCCGCCTTCCGGGCGAGATACTGCCCGTCGATCGGGGCCTCCGAGCACGTCCGTCTGCCCCACGACCGACGCCCGCGCAACGCACGTGGCGCACAACCCGCCGCGCACACAGTAGGCGGTTGCGGCACGCCTATCCCGCTGCCGACGCTGCTACTCCTTGATACATGGCAGATCTCAGCGACCGCGTCTCGCGTGTGCTCGAACTCGACGTGACATTTCCCGCGACGAAGCCCGTCGGGCGGGTCGAAGTGCGACGCATCCGGATGCTCGCCCAGACCCCCGCTGGAGCCCACGTGCACAACGGCCCGGTCTTCGGCACGATCCTCAAGGGACGCGTGCGCTATGTGATAGCCGGCGGCGAGGAGCGGATCCTCGAGGCGGGCGACGTCTTCTACGAGCCGGAGAGCGCGCGGATCGACAACTTCGACGCCCTCGATCACGACGTGGAGTTCATCGGCGTCTTCCCCGTCGAACCCGATCAGGATGCCACCATGGCCTTCGTCTGACGAGAGCGCTCGCCGGGGCGCTCAGAACCGGGCGCTCAGAGCGAGGAGCCGTCGCCCGCAAGCGCGGAGCGGATGTCTTCCACGGTCTGCTCGACGCTCTGCTCGTCGCTGAACACTCGTCCGAACTCGTCGGGCTCCAGCGGCTCGAGCGCGGTGAGCTGCGAGTCGAGCAGCCCGGACGGCATGTACTCGTGCACCCGGGCGTCGACCCGGTGCTGGAGCGTGGTGCGACTCGGATCCAGGTGCGCGAAAAAGGTGTCGGGTGCGTATCCGCGCAGCAGGTCCCGGTAACGGCGCTTCAGCGCGCTGCACGCCACGATCACGCCGTCGCCCACCGCGAGACGCTCGCCGATGATGCGCAGCCATGGCTCGCGGTCGGCGTCGGTCAGCGGGGTGCCTGCGCGCATCTTCTCCTTGTTCTCGGCGGGATGCAGGTCGTCGCCGTCGATGAAGACGCGACCGGAGGCATCCGCGAGCGCATTGCCGACGACCGTCTTCCCTGCACCCGACACCCCCATGAGCACGATGGGCGGGAGCTGGGCGGGTGGAACGACGGTCATGCAGACATTCTGTCCGATGGGTGCGGGGCCGGAGAACGTTTGCCACGGGCGACATGGGCATTCCTTTAGAGTGGGAAGCCCGCGGCGTTGGGATACCAGCCGCGACAGACATCCCCCTCCCCCGTCTTCATGAAGACCCGTCATCGAGGAGAAGTGCCGTGGCCGAGAACTCGGAATCCGCGAAGTCCGTTGCGAACATCGGTGTAGTCGGGTTGGCGGTGATGGGATCCAACCTCGCCCGCAACCTCGCCAGCCGTGAAGGCAACACCGTCGCGATCTACAACCGCACACGGTCCCGTACCGACGAGCTGCTCTCCGAGCACCCCGAGGCGGGATTCCTGGCCGCGTACGACTACGAGGAGTTCGCCGCCACCCTGTCGAAGCCGCGCGCCGCGATCATCATGGTGCAGGCCGGACGCGGAACGGATGCCGTCATCGACGAGCTCGTCAAGGTGTTCGAGCCGGGCGACATCATCGTCGACGGCGGCAACGCCCTGTTCACCGACACGATCCGTCGCGAGAAGGCCGTACGCGAGACGGGCATCAACTTCGTCGGCGCCGGCATCTCCGGCGGTGAGGAGGGCGCGCTGAACGGCCCTTCGATCATGCCGGGCGGATCCGACGAGTCGTGGGTGACCCTCGGCCCGATCCTGCGCTCCATCGCCGCGGTCGCCGAGGGCGAGCCGTGCGTGACACACGTCGGACACGATGGTGCGGGCCACTTCGTGAAGATGGTGCACAACGGCATCGAGTACGCCGACATGCAGCTCATCGCTGAGGCCTACGATCTGATCCGCCGGGGCACGGGCAAGTCGCCCGCCGAGATCGCCGACATCTTCGCCGAGTGGAACAAGGGCGAGCTGGAGAGCTACCTCATCGAGATCACAGCCGAGGTGCTTCGCCAGACGGATGCCGACACCGGCAAGCCGCTCGTCGACGTGATCCTCGACCAGGCCGGCGCCAAGGGTACGGGAGCCTGGACCGTGCAGACCGCGCTCGACCTGGGCATCCCCGTCTCCGGCATCGCGGAGGCCGTGTTCGCCCGATCGCTGTCGAGCAAACCGGCGCAGCGCGCGGCGGCCTCCGACCTGCCCGGCCCGTCGGAGAGCTGGACCGTCTCCGACCCCGATGCGTTCGTCGAGGACGTGCGCAAGGCGCTCTACGCCTCCAAGATCGTCGCCTACTCGCAGGGCTTCGACGAGATCGTGGCTGGCGCCGAACAGTACGGCTGGGACATCAAGAAGGGCGACATCGCGGCGATCTGGCGCGGCGGGTGCATCATCCGCGCGCAGTTCCTGAACCGCATCACGGAGGCATACGCCGAGGATGCCGGGCTCGTCGCCCTGCTTACCGCGCCGTACTTCCGCGAGGCGCTCGGGCGCACGCAGGAAGCGTGGCGTCGCGTGGTCGTGACAGCCGCGCAGGCCGGCATCCCGTCGCCGGCATTCAGCTCGAGCCTGGCGTACTACGACGGACTGCGGGCGGATCGCCTGCCCGCCGCGCTCGTGCAGGGCCAGCGCGACTTCTTCGGCGCGCACACCTACAAGCGCGTCGACAAGGACGGCGTGTTCCACACGCTGTGGTCGGGAGACCGCACCGAGATCGAGACGGCCCCCTCCACGCACTGAACGACCATCTGAACTGCAGAAATGGCTCCAAGACCGTCGTCTTGGAGCCATTTCTGCAGGTGAAGCACCCGGCGTATCGGACAGCGCGGGACGGTCGACTGCAGGGGGTACGACCCCGGCCCAGTAGCCTTGAGGCATGCGCGAACCCAAGTGGCGGGAAGAGGGCGAGGATCCCGACTACCGCTTCTCGCTCGCCAATGAGCGCACGTTTCTGGCCTGGATCCGCACGGCACTCGCCATCCTCGCCGGCGGCGTGCTCCTCGAGGAGTTCTCGAACAAGCTCGGCCCGCACTGGGTGATCGTCATCCTCGCCATCGTGCTCGGTGCGCTCTCCGCCGTGCTGGCGGTGGTCGCCTACCTGCGGTGGCGGGCCAACGAGATCGCGATGCGCAACGGCAGGCGCCTGCCGCTCACCATCGCCGTGCCCTTGATCGCCGCCGTCGTTCTGGCGGTCGGCGCCGTCCTCACCGTGCTGATCGCCGTCTACGGCCGATGACGGCCACCCCCGTGCGTGATCCCGGTCTGCAGGGCGAACGCACCGCGCTGTCCTGGTCGCGCACCTCGCTGGCGCTGGCGGTCAACGGACTGCTCGCTCTGCGGAACGGATGGCAGGACGGTGCCGTCCCGCTCACCGTGACCGGCGTGGTGCTGATCGTCGTCGCGGCGGCGTTCGTGCTCTATGGCAACCTGCGCGGTCGTTCCCTGGCCGGCAACGGCCGGCACCACGATCGGATGCCGCAGGCGGCTCCCACGATTCCGCTCGCCTTGCTCGCACTGGCGACGCTCGCCGCGTGCGGTGTCGGAATCGCATCCACGCTCATCCAGCGCTGATCGCGCCCGGCCTCCGCGCCGCTGGTTGAGCTGGTCGAAACCAGTTGCGGCACGGCGGTTTCGACAGGATCGAGCAGCCGGCTGGGAAAGTGGTCTCGCTCCCGCCCCGCACGACCGTCACATGGCTGCTGACGCGCAGGGACGGGTGGCCGGGCCTGGGTTCGACCGGCGCGGGGACTACGCCTCGCCGTTGAACATCGAGGTGACGGATCCGTCCTCGAACACCTCGTGGATGGCACGGGCAAGCAGCGGAGCGATCGGCAGGATCGTCAGGGTCGGGAACCGCTTCGCCTCCGGCACGGGGATGGTGTCGGTCACGACCACCTCGTCGATCGAGGCATCCTGAAGCCGCTCGATCGCCGGATCGCTGAACACCGCGTGCGTCGCCGCGACGATGACACGCTCTGCACCGCTCTCCTTGAGTGCCTGCGCCGCCTTCACGATCGTGCCGCCGGTGTCGATCATGTCGTCGACGAGCAGGCACACCCGACCGCGCACCCGGCCCACGATCTCGTTGACCGTGACCTGGTTGGCGACGTTCGGGTCGCGACGCTTGTGGATGATGGCCAGTGGCGCCCCGAGGCTGTCCGACCACTGGTCTGCCACGCGCACGCGTCCGGTGTCTGGCGAGACGACCGTCAGCTTCTCGCGATCCTCGGGAGAGAGATTCTCCTTGAAGTAGTGCATCAGCACCGGCTTCGCGAACAGGTGGTCGACGGGTCCGTCGAAGAAGCCCTGGATCTGCGCCGCGTGCAGGTCGACGCTCATCACGCGATCGGCGCCCGCCGTCTTCAGCAGATCCGCGACCAGACGGGCGCTGATCGGCTCACGCCCGCGGCCCTTCTTGTCCTGACGGGAGTACGGATAGTACGGCGCGACGACCGTGATGCGCTTGGCCGAGGCGCGCTTGGCGGCATCCAGCATGATGAGCAGCTCCATGAGCCACTCGTTCACCGGCGGCCCGAACGACTGGATCAGGAACACGTCGCACCCGCGCACCGACACCTCGAACCGGGTGAGGATCTCCCCCGAGGCGAACGTGCGGTACTCGGTGGGAACGAGCTCCGTGCCGAGCTCGGAAGCGACGGCGGCGAGGAGCTCCGGGTGCGAGCGCCCGCCGGAGACCACGAGCCGCTTCTTCGTCTTGGCGACGAGACCGGGAGCTATCCCCCGGTCTCGGTCGAGATCAACCGTCTTGTCTTTGCGAGCCATCGTTCGCTTCCTGTGCGGATCGAGCACGCCCAGCGACCTCGGCGGCCGCCGTGCCCGATCGGTTCTTCTCGACCCATCCCTCGATGTTGCGCTGAGGGGCGACGCTGAGAGCCAGGGCACCGGCCGGGACATCCTTGCGGATGACTGCACCGGCGCCGGTCTTCGCGCCGTCTCCGATCCTAACCGGCGCAACGAACACGTTGTGCGACCCGGTGTGCACCTCGTCGCCGATCTCGGTGCGGTGCTTGGCCAGATCGTCGTAGTTCGCCGTGATCGCGCCGGCGCCGAGGTTGACACCGCGTCCCACGTTCGTGTCGCCGACATAGCTGAGGTGCGGCACCTTGCTGCCGATGCCGATGTGCGAGTTCTTCGTCTCCACGAACGTGCCGATCTTGCCGTTCGCATCGAGCACCGTGCCAGGACGCAGGTAGGCGAACGGACCGACGGATGCCCGTGCACCGATCACCGCGAGCGTCGCGTCCGCGCGCTTCACCGTCGCGCCCTCGCCCACCTCGCAGTCCACGAGCGTGGTGTCGGGGCCGATCACGGCATCCTTCTCCACGACCGTCGCCCCCTTCAACTGCGTGCCGGGGAGGATCGTCACATCGGCCGCGAGCGTCACCGTGAGGTCGATCCACGTGCTCGCCGGATCCTGCACCGTCACACCGTTCAGCTGCCAGCCGCGCACGATGAGCGCGTTCAGCCGTGCGGCAGCCTCGCTGAGCTGGGCGCGATCGTTGATGCCCTCCGCCTTCCACGACTCGGCGACGGGCACGGCCGAGACGCTGCTGCCCGCTGCACGGAGCAGCTCGATGACATCCGTGAGGTACTTCTCGCCCTGGACGTTGGCCGTCGTGAGGTTCGCCAGCTGATCGCGCAGCGCGTTCAGGCCGAAGACGTAGATGCCTGCGTTGATCTCGGCGATGGCGAGCTGGGCGGCCGTCGCGTCCTTGTGCTCGACGATGTGGGAGAGGGATCCGTCCGCGGCGCGGACGATCCGACCGTATCCGTTCGCGTCCGGCAGGACGCTGGAGAGGATGGTCGCCGCTGCACCATCCGCACGATGGCGGGCGACGAGGTCGGCGAGGGTGTCGGCATCGAGGAGCGGAACGTCGCCGTTCAGCACCAGCACCTCACCGGTGAAGCCGGACGGCAGCGCTTCGACAGCGAGCTCGACGGCACGGCCGGTACCGGGAACCTCGTCCTGATCGACGATCACCGCCTGGGGAAGGCGCGACGTGATGGCATCCGCCACCCGATCGCGTTCGTGGCGCACGACACCGATCACCACGGCCGGATCGAGCGCCTCGGCGGTGGCCAGTACGTGTGCCACGAGAGGCGCACCGGCGAGATCGTGCAGCAGCTTCGGCGTCGCGGACTTCATGCGCGTGCCCTGGCCCGCGGCGAGAACGATGATGGCGAGGTTCGGATCGGTCACCATGACAGTATTCCCGCTCGGACGTCGGGCTAGCGACGCGAACTCGCTGTGCCGCCCAGCGACGAGCTCCGCCGCTCTATGACGTGCGCGAACTCCGCCGCCCTGTGACTCGGGCGAGCTCCGCCGCTCTGCTGCTTGGGCGAGCTCCGCCGCCAGGACTCGAACCTAGACCTAACAGCTCCAAAGGCTGTCGTGCTGCCATTACACCACGGCGGATAGCGCCCTCCAGTCTGCCAGAGACCGGAGGGCGCCACCGCCCGACGGTTCAGGCGACGGCGCGACGCACCAGCTCGGTGATCCGGTCGCGGACGGCGGGCGTGAGCTCCTTCAGCGAGTAGTAGATCGGCCACATCTCGCCGTCGTCGAGCTTCGCCTTGTCGCCGAATCCGAGGGTCGAGAAGCGCGCCTTGAACTTGTTCGCCGGCTGGAAGAAGCAGATGGTGTCGCCGTTCAGCGCATACGCCGGCATGCCGTACCACGTCTTCGGCGTGAGCTCCGGCACCGCCGCCATCACCAGTTCGTGCACCTGCAGAGCCATCGTGCGATCCGGTTCGACCATCTTCTCTACCTGGGCCATCAGGTCGGCCAGTCCGTCGGCCTTCGTCGCCTTGCCGCCGCGGCGAGCGCTCGTCTTCAGCTCGTTCGAATACTCCTGGATGGCCGCCCGCTCGTCGGCGGTGAACTCCACCGAGTTCGCCTGCTTCGTCGCGCTGCGCGGCTTCGCCGCCTTTGTCGTCGTGTTCTCGCTCATGGAACCGATCGTGACAGAGCCCCGATGGGAGGGCTTCTCCAAAACTGCGCGATCCGGACGATGCTCCGGCAGCAGCTCCGTCCCCAGGAACCGGGAGCAGTTCCGTCCCCCCGGAACCGGGAGCAGTTCCGTCCCCCCGGAACCGGCAGCAGCTCCGACCCCAGGAACCGGGAGCAGTTCCGTCCTAAGGAACCGATCCGGGCCGCGGATGCTCTGCTCGGCACCACGATGCGGTCCGCCTTCAGACGGTCGACCTGCGAACGCTGGGCGCGCATCCGCTGAACGCTCGCTCCCCCTGCTCGATAATGGACGGATGCCGGAGCACGCTGACGAAGTCGAGCGGATCGTCGACGCCTGGGAGCGCGAACGACCCGATCTCGACTTCGCCCCCCTTCAGGTGCTGTCCCGTGTGGACCGCCTCTCTAAGCATCTCGACCGGGCGCGACGTGCCGCATTCGGACGCTCCGACCTCCAGTCGTGGGAGTTCGACGTGCTCTCCGCGCTTCGCCGCGCCGGCGCGCCGTATCGGCTCAGCCCCAAGGCGCTCCTCACTCAGACCCTCGTGTCCAGCGGCACGATGACCAACCGGATCGACCGTCTCGTCGAGCGCGGACTCGTGGAACGCCAGACCGACCCGAACGACGGGCGCGGCATTCTCGTGCGCATGACGGGACAGGGACTCACGCGCGTCGACGCCGCCATCACCCGCCTCGTCGACGCGGAGGCGGAACTGCTGCGCACGCTGCCAGCAGGCGAGCAGACCAGGCTCGCCGGCCTGCTGCGCAAGCTCAGCCTCGATTTCGACTGAGCTCATGTGCACGCCGAGGACTGGTGGCCGAGACGGCCACCAGCGCTGGGCCCCACGAGCCGGTTCCGGGCGGCGGCGTTCCGCCGTCCGGCCGAGCAAGAGGGAGCGTCGCGGCGGAGGCCAGAGTGTCGCGGCGTACACGCCGCCGCGACAAGCGTGTTCCGCTGTCCCGAAGTGTCGCATCGACATCGGCGATGCGACACTTCGGGACAGCGGAACACGGGAGGCGAGGGATGACCCGCGATGGTCGATACAGGGTGCCCCACGCGACAGTGCTCTGTACCCCGGCTGTCCGCTCAAATGCTGACTATCCAGGGAGGCGGCTCCCCGCGATAGTTGTCTTGTTGCAGGGACTCGTGAAGAGATCTACCCGGTCGGGGGGACTTGGGGCAACACCTGGGGGAGCTGAGCCAGGGCGATATTCGGGTTGTCGCCCTGGCTCAGCCTTGGTCCGGAAAACGCGTGGCCGGGGCGGATCTGCTCGAGAGAATGGGCGTCGCTTCGTGGACTGCACCGGTCAGCGATCGTGGCCGTAGCACAGCGGGCATCGGGACGGCACACACGGTTCACCAAGTTGACACGGCTACTGTCAACCTCGTGACCCCCGCCGAACTCGCCCGGTCCGACGAGCATCCCGGACCCCGCCCTCTGCTGAGCCCGCGCACGCTCGATCTCCTGGAACACGCCGACAGCGGCACGCTGTCTGACCTCACGGCGCTTCGGGACCAGGTCTCGAAGTTCCTGATGCGCTACCGGTTCGGCGTGGCCGAGGTCGAGACGAAGCTCAACATCCTGCGGGAGGAGTTCAGCCTCGTCGACGGCTACAACCCCATCGAGAGCATCTCCGTGCGGGTCAAGACCATGGAGGGCGTGCTCGAGAAGGCTGCCCGCAAGGGCGTCGACCTCGACCTGGATGCCATCAAGTCCGGTCTGTCCGACATCGCCGGTGTACGCGTGATCTGCAGCTTCGTCAGCGACGTGTACCGCATCGTCGAGCTGCTCACCTCACAGGACGACATCACGGTGCTCGAGGTGAAGGACTACATCGCGAACCCCAAGCCGAACGGATACCGCAGCCTGCACGTCATCCTCGAGGTGCCCGTGTTCCTCTCCGGAGGCCCCGAGCAGGTGCGCGTCGAGGTGCAGTTCCGCACCATTGCCATGGATTTCTGGGCCAGCCTCGAGCACAAGACGTATTACAAGTACGACACCCAGGTCCCTCAACACCTCATCGACGGGCTGACAGAGGCCGCCAACACCGCCTCGCATCTCGACGAGACGATGGAGCGACTGCACCACGAGGTGCGCGAGTACCGCCCACCGGAGCGCACGATCGGCGTGTAGCACTTCTGGCTGCCGCTGCGCCGGCACGCGATCCGGGACGTCGCTCTGGCGACCGGTAGCATCGAGCGATCGCTATGACCGCCACCCTCTTCGCAGCATCCCACGGCACGTCCTCCCCCATCGGGCAGGCGGCCGTGCGCGGCCTCGTGACCAGCGTCGCGGCAGCAGCGGCCGTGCCCGTCGTCGGCTGTCACGTCGACGTCGAGCAGCCTGACGTCCCCACTGCGATCGCTGAGGCGCGCGACGCGGACCACGCGATAGTCGTCCCCCTGCTGCTGTCAGCCGGCTACCACGTGTTCGTCGATCTCGCTGATGCCGCGCGTTCTGCCTCGGTCCCTGCGACGGTCTCTGGCGCGCTGGGTCCCGACGAACGACTCGTCGACGTTCTCGTGCAGCGGCTCGAGGAGGCCGGGCGCGCACCGGGCGACACCCTCGTGCTCGCTGCGGCGGGCTCGAGCGATCCACGCGCCGTTGCGGACTGCCGTGAGACCGGACGGATGCTCGCCGCCCGCCTCTCCACGCCGGTCGCCGTCGGCTTCCTCTCCGCTGCCTCTCCTTCGCTCGGTGACGCCGTCGCCGATGCACGCCGAACGGCACCGGATGCCAGGGTGCTGGTCTCCACCTACCTGCTCGCCCCCGGCTACTTCCTCGACCTCGTGCTGGAGGCCGGCGCCGATCGCGTCGCGGATCCGCTCCTCACCCCGGCGTCCACTCCTCACCAGCTCGTGGACATCGTGCTGGACCGCGCGTCGGAGGCGGCAGCGGCGGCAGGGCTGCCGGAGATCGTGCGCGCTCGCTGATCCGGGCCGGGCGCCGACGCGGGTGCATAGCGTCGCGCCAACGGACATCCGACGCAACCACGTCTCGAACTGTTACGTCACGTGTACGGCTGTTTCACCCCCGGTCGCGGGGGTCGTGGCGCCCTCGTAGCGTGAGCGTCGACATCCGCCCTTCCCTTCGCCTGCGTCGGGGTACCCACCAGTGAGGTGAGCATGACGTCCGTGGAATCGAGACCGGCGCAGAGGGTGCGCCCGCCGCGCGCCGGGGTGCCGAACGGCCAGTGGAAGGTCGACGGCCGCGCTCCGCTGAACGGGAACGAGGAGCTCAAGCGGGCCGATGACGGTCTCAATGTGCGCGAGCGCATCGAGAACATCTACGCGGCAGGCGGTTTCGACAGCATCGATCCCGACGACCTGCACGGGCGTTTCCGCTGGTGGGGTCTCTACACGCAGCGCAAGCCGGGCATCGACGGCGGACGCACCGCCACACTGGAGCCCGAGGAGCTCGAGGACCGCTATTTCATGATGCGCGTGCGCATCGATGGTGGCGCGCTCAGCACGGAGCAGCTGCGCGTGATCGGCGAGATCTCGCGCGAGTTCGGGCGCGACTCGGCCGACCTCACCGACCGCCAGAACATCCAGCTGCACTGGGTGGAGATCGAGTCCGTACCGGAGATCTGGCGCCGGCTGGAAGCCGTCGGACTGCAGACGACGGAGGCGTGCGGAGACGTGCCGCGCGTCATCCTCGGCAGCCCCGTCGCGGGCATCGCCGCCGACGAGATCATCGACCCGACCCCGGTGATCGCCGAGATCTCACGGCGGTACATCGGCAACCCCGAGTTCTCCAACCTGCCGCGCAAGTACAAGACGGCGATCACGGGGCATCCGAGCCAGGACGTCGTGCACGAGATCAACGACATCGCGCTCGTCGGCATCGTGCACCCGGAGCTCGGCGCCGGCTACGACCTGTGGGTCGGCGGGGCCCTGTCGACGACACCCCGACTGGGTGAGCGACTCGGAGCCTTCGTCACCGAGGAGCAGGCGCCCGACGTCTGGGAAGGCGTCACCTCGATCTTCCGCGACTACGGATACCGCCGCCTGCGCAACAAGGCGCGCCTCAAGTTCCTCCTTGCCGACTGGGGACCCGAGAAGTTCCGCGACGTGCTGGAGCGCGAATACCTCGGATTCGCCCTCGCGGACGGACCGGCAGCGCCGAAGGCGACGACGCCCGGTGATCACGTCGGCGTGCACCTGCAGAAGGACGGCGACTACTACGTGGGCGTCGCACCGACCGTCGGACGCCTGTCCGGGACGAAGCTCGTCGCGATCGCCGACGCGCTGGAGGCTCACGGCTCGCACCGGCTGCGCACGACGCCGCACCAGAAGCTGGTCGTGCTCGACGTGGCAGAGAGCGAGCTGGAACCGCTCATCGCCGACCTCGACGCACTCGGGCTCTCCGCCCGCCCGAGTCCGTTCCGCCGCTCAACGATCGCGTGCACCGGGCTCGAGTACTGCAAGCTCGCCATCGTCGACACGAAGGACACGGCGACGGATGCCATCGCCGGCCTCGAGGAGCGTCTGGCCGGCATCGAGCTGCCGCACCCGATCAGCCTGCACATCAACGGCTGCCCGAACTCGTGCGCGCGCATCCAGACGGCCGACATCGGCCTGAAGGGTCAGCTCATCACCGACGAGAACGGCGTGCAGTCCCCCGGCTTCCAGGTGCATCTGGGCGGCGGGCTCGCCTCCGACACCCGCGGAGAGGCGGGACTGGGCAGAACCGTACGCGGCCTGAAGGTGACCGCGAGCGACCTCATCGACTACGTAGAGCGCATCACTAGGCGCTGGATAGCGGACCGTACTTACGATCAGACCTTCGCCGAATGGGCGTTGTCCGCCGACGAGGAGGCACTGCGATGAGCACGAGCACGACGACGGGGGTGCGCGCTCCGAAGCGCGACGAGGACGCGCTGCGCGCCATCGCCGCCGCAGGCGAACGCGAACTGGGCTCGCTCACCGGCGCGGAGGCATCCGCTGCCGATGTCGTCGCCTGGGTCGCCGAGAACGTGCAGGTCGGTGCGGCCGCCGTCGCGTGCTCGATGGCGGATGCCGTTCTGCCACACGTCGTCGCCCAGTCGCTGCCCGGCGTCGACGTGCTGTTCCTCGACACCGGATACCACTTCCTCGAGACGCGCATCACACGCGACGAGGTGGCCCGCTCGCTCGACGTGCGCGTCGTCGACGTGCTGCCCGAGCAGACCGTCGCCGAGCAGGATGCCGCCTACGGCAAGGACCTCTTCGCACGCGACCCGGGCCTGTGCTGCGAGCTGCGCAAGGTCGCGCCGCTGAAGAAGGCACTTGCGGGCTACGAGCTGTGGTTCACGGGCGTGCGCCGCGACGAGGCTCCCACTCGCACGAACACGCCGCTCGTCGTCTTCGACGATCGACACGGGCTCATCAAGGTCAATCCGCTGGCGGCGTGGAGCTTCGACGAGCTGCTGGACTACGCGGGCGAGCACTCGGTTCCGCTCAACCTGCTGCTGTCCAACGGATACCCGTCGATCGGGTGCGAACCGTGCACGAAGCAGGTGGCACCCGGGGAGGATCCGCGTTCCGGACGCTGGGCGGGGCTCGCCAAGACGGAATGCGGGATCCACCTGTGAGCGCCGTCGACCTGATCGGCACTCCCGTGGAGGCGGCGCTGGACGACGCGCTGGACGTGCTCGAGAACGAGGCGATCCACATCATCCGCGAGGTGGTGGCCGAGTTCGACCGGCCGGTGATGCTGTTCTCCGGCGGCAAGGACTCCGTCGTCATGCTGCACCTGGCGGCGAAGGCGTTCTGGCCGGCGCGCATCCCGTTCCCCGTGCTGCACGTGGACACCGGCCACAACTTCCCCGAGGTGATCGCCTTCCGCGACGCCACGGTGGAACGCCTCGGCCTCACGCTCGAGGTCGCCAGCGTGCAGGACTACATCGACGACGGACGCCTCTTCGAGCGTGCCGACGGCACGCGCAATCCGCTGCAGACTGTCCCGCTGCTGGACGCGATCCGCGGGCACGGCCACGACGCCGTGTTCGGCGGGGGCCGCAGGGACGAGGACAAGGCCAGGGCGAAGGAGCGCATCCTGTCGCTGCGCGACGAGTTCGGGCAGTGGGATCCGCGCAACCAGCGTCCGGAGCTCTGGAACCTCTACAACGGCAGGCACACGCCAGGTCAGCACGTGCGCGCGTTCCCGATCAGCAACTGGTCGGAGCTCGACGTGTGGCGATACATCGAACGCGAGGGCATCGCGCTGCCGAGCCTCTACTACGCGCACGAACGGCAGGTATATGCCCGTGACGGCATGTGGCGCGCCGTGTCGCCGGTCTCCCCGGCTCGGGACGACGAGTCCGTCGAGATCCGACGGGTGCGCTACCGCACGGTCGGCGACATGTCGTGCACGGGAGCCGTCGAGTCGGACGCCGCCGACGTGGCGGCCGTGGTGCGCGAGGTCGCGGCATCCACGCTGACCGAGCGCGGCGCAACGCGTGCCGACGACCGCATCAGCGAGGCCGGCATGGAGGACCGCAAGAAGGACGGGTACTTTTGAGCGCGCTATTCCGCTTCGCCACCGCGGGCTCCGTCGACGACGGCAAGTCCACGCTCGTCGGTCGTCTGCTGCACGACTCCAAGTCGATCCTCGCCGACCAGTGGGATGCCATCACTCGCGCGAGCGAGCAGCGCGGCTTCGCCGGCGGCGACCGTGTCGACCTGGCGCTGCTCACCGACGGCCTGCGGGCGGAGCGCGAGCAGGGCATCACGATCGACGTCGCCTACCGCTACTTCGCCACCGACAGGCGCAGCTTCATCCTCGCGGACTGCCCTGGGCACGTGCAGTACACGCGGAACATGGTCACCGGATCCACGACCGCGGATGCCGTCGTCGTGCTCATCGACGTACGTCACGGCGTGCTCGAGCAGACCCGTCGGCATCTCTCGGTCGTCCAGCTGCTGCGCGTCCCTCACCTCATCGTCGCCGTCAACAAGATCGATCTCGTCGACTACGACGAGGCTGTGTTCCGCGCAGTGGAACGGGATGTGCTCGCCGTCGCCGCCGACCTCGGGATCGAGGGCGTCTCGGTCGTGCCGGTGTCGGCGTTGGAGGGCGACAACGTCGTGAACGTGTCGGACAACACGCCCTGGTACGACGGCCTTCCGCTCCTCGACCTGCTCGAGACGCTCGAGGTGATCGACGAGGTCGAGAACACGCTGGCGCCGTTCCGGCTGCCGGTGCAGACGGTGATCCGTCCGCAGGGTGCGCTGGCGCCCGGCCTGGACGCGGACGCCTTCCGCGACTATCGGGCGTTCGCCGGGCAGGTGGCATCCGGATCCGTGCGCGTCGGCGACGAGGTCACAGTGCTGCCGGCGGGCATCCGCACGCGAGTCGCGGGAATCGACGTCGCCGGACGCTCACTCGAGACGGCAGTGGCATCGCAGTCGGTCTCCCTGCGACTGACCGACGACGTGGATGCGGCACGCGGCAGCGTCATCGTCGCGGCTGACGAGGAGCCGGAGCTCGTGTCCGAGCTCACCGCATCCCTGTTCTGGCTCGACCCGCGGCCGCTGCAGCCGGGATCCCGCGTGCTCGTCAAGTACGGCACGGCGACGGTGCAGGCTTTCGTCACCACGATCGACGGCCGCCGCAACCTCGAGACGCTGGAGCTCGAGCCGGCCGACCGTCTCCAGATCAACGACATCGGAACGGCACGGCTGAAGCTTGCGACGGCACTCCCCCTGCTCGCCTACGCCGAGCACCGCAGAGCCGGCGCGTTCGTCGTGATCCAGCCGCAGGACGGCGCCACGCTCGCGGCCGGCATCGTCTCCTCGGCGGGCGCGGAGGCCGATCCGGCGAACGCGTTCGCCATCTGACCCCCACGGGACCGCACGGTTCGGCTGCTGCCGTCCGAGCGGCACCCTCCGAACATCCCAGCCGCCCCACTGCTCGAACACCACACGAACCGTTCCATCCGATCTCCATCGACACGAGGACACCATCATGACCGCACACCTGACACGACGCGCCTTCGCACAGTTCACCGTCGCCGCCATGGGCGCCGCAGTCGTCGGAAGCATGACGGGGTGCTCGGCAGCAGACGCCGCACCGACGGCCTCGGCGAAGGCCGCATCCGCGGGAACGGCAGCCTCGAAGCTCCGGCTCGGCTACTTCGACAACGTCACGCACGCGCCAGCGCTCATCGGACTGCAGGAGGGGATCTTGGCGAAGAACCTGGGGTCCACACGGCTCACGACGGAGATCTTCAACGCCGGCCCCGCGACCGTCGAGGCGCTCAGCGCCGGCGCCATCGATGCCGCGTTCATCGGGCCGAGCCCGGCGATCAGCTCCTACGCCTCGAGCGGCGGCAAGTCGATCCGCATCATCTCCGGCGCAACCAACGGCGGAGCCGCTCTCGTGGTGTCGAAGGACATCACGAAGGCCTCACAGCTGAAGGGCAAGACGCTCGCGTCGCCGCAGCTCGGCAACACGCAGGACGTGGCGCTGCGCACGTGGCTGGCGAAGCAAGGACTGAGCACCTCGCTCACCGGCGGCGGCGATGTGACCATCACGCCGACCGACAATGCCCAGACGCTCGCACTGTTCAAGCAGGGCAAGCTCGACGGAGCGTGGCTGCCTGAGCCGTGGGTCTCCCGACTCGTCATCGAGGGCGGAGCGCACGTGCTCGTCAACGAGACGTCGCAGTGGAAGGGCGGAAAGTTCCCGACCACGGTGCTCGTCGCGAACCAGTCCTTCATCGATGCGCACGGCAAGACCGTCGATGCGCTGATCAAGGGACATCAGGCATCCGTCGGCTGGCTGAACACCCACTCGAAGTCGGAGGTCGCCGACGCCATCAACGCGAAGCTCAAGGCCGACAGCGGAGCAGGCCTCGACGACGCCGAACTGCAGCGGGCCCTCGGCCAGGTGACGTTCGGTCTCGATCCGATCGCGTCCACGTTCCCCGAGCTGCAGAACCACGCCGTGAAGCTCGGTCTCTCCAAGTCGACGGACCTGCACGGCATCTTCGACCTCAGGTCGGTCAACGCACGGCTCGAGGCGGCGAAGAAGGCGGCGATCTCGTCCGCCGGCCTCGGGGTCAAATGACGAGCGACACGACGATCGTCCCCGCCTCGGCCGGCGCCGCGACCGGTGCAGCGACTCCGGCGATCGGCATCAGCGGCCTGACGAAGCGGTACGGTCCGGCGCAACCCCTCGTGCTGGACGGCATCGAGTTGCAGGTGGCGCGCGGCGAATTCGTGTGCCTGATCGGGGCATCCGGATGCGGCAAATCGACCCTGCTGAACATCGTGGCCGGGCTCGAGGCGCCGACTGCCGGCACGGTCAGCGTGCCGAGCGGACGCGCCGCCGTCATGTTCCAGGATGCCGCGCTGTTCCCCTGGCTCTCCGCACGCCGCAACGTCGAGCTGGCGCTCCGGCTGGGCGGCGTGTCGAAAAAGGCCGATCGGTCCGGCCGCGCGCTCGAACTCCTGGACCTCGTGAACCTCGCGGATGCCGCCGACAAGCGCCCGCACGAGCTCTCCGGCGGAATGCGGCAACGGGTGGCCCTCGCGAGGGCGCTCGGCCAGGACCGCGACGTGCTGCTGATGGATGAGCCGTTCGCCGCCCTGGATGCCATCACGCGCGACATCCTGCACGACCAGCTCGAGCGCATCTGGCGCGCGACCGGCCGCACCATCGTCTTCGTCACGCACAACGTGCGGGAGGCCGTGCGGCTGGGTCAGCGCGTGGTGCTGCTGTCGTCGCGTCCCGGACGCGTCGCCGAGGAGTGGACGATCGACGAGCGTCTGCGCACCGGCGAGGACGAGGCGGATGCCGCGGAGCTGGCCGCCCGGATCACCGACCGTCTGCGCGGAGAGCTGGTGCGCCATGTCGCTTGAATACGGCGGATCCGAATTCAGCGGATCCGAGTACAGCGGTTCCTCAGCCACGGCGACCAGGCCGCGCGCCGACCACGACCGCTACGCGCTCTCGGATGTCGAGGCCGGGCTCGACTCGCTGCAGTCCGGCGAGCAGCGCTCGACGCGGTCGTGGCGGCGAGCGCTGAGCAGCGTGCTGCTGCCGATCGCACTGCTGGTCGTGCTCGTCGTCGCCTGGCAGGTGTACGTGTGGATCGTGCAGCCCCGCCCCGACATCGTGCCCAGCCCGATCGCCGTCGCACAGTCGTTCGGCGACCTGTGGTCGAGCGGACGGTTCCAGCAGGCGGTGCTCACGAGCCTCGAGCGCGGCGTCTTCGGATTCCTCATCGCCGTCGCCGTCGGCACGCCTTTGGGACTCCTGCTCTCCGAGGTCGCTCTCCTTCGCCGGGCGCTCGGTCCGCTCATCTCGGGCCTGCAGGTGCTGCCGTCAGTCGCATGGGTGCCGGCCGCCATCCTCTGGTTCGGCCTCTCGGACGCCACCGCCTACTTCGTGGTGCTGATGGGCGCGACACCGTCGATCGTGAACGGTCTGCTCTCCGGTGTCGACCAGGTTCCGCCGCAGTTCCGCAGGGTCGGCACCGTGCTCGGCGCCTCGAAGTGGCAGCAGGCCACTCTGGTGGTCCTGCCGGCGGCCCTGCCCGGATACGTCGGCGGCCTCAAGCAGGGCTGGGCGTTCTCGTGGCGCTCCCTCATGGCTGCCGAGATCATCACGACGGGCGGCACGATGGGCTTCGGGCTCGGAACCCTGCTCGACCAGAGCAGGCAGCTCGCGGATCTGTCGGGCGTGATCGTGACGATCGTGGGCATCCTCGTGATCGGGATCGTTGTCGAGTTGCTCGTGTTCGCACCGATCGAGCGCAGGCTGGCACGCGGGCGCGGCTTGGCGCGCGGGGCAGCCCGATGACGGGTTCCGCCACCGGGTCCGAGCATGTCGCCGGGTCGGAGCACGTCGCCGAGTCCGAAGGCGTGAACGACTCCGAGCATGTCACCGGATCGGTGGCCCTCATCGGCGGCGGACCAGGCGACGCCGGTCTGATCACGCTGCACGGGCTGGAGCTGCTGCACGCCGCGCAGGTGGTCGTTGCCGACCGGCTCGGCCCCAGGTCGCTTCTGGATGAACTGGACGACACGGTGGAGGTCATCGATGCGGGGAAGCATCCGGGTCACCATCCGGTTCCGCAGAAGGAGATCAACCGGCTGATCGTGGAGCGCGCGCTGGCCGGCAATCGGGTCGTGCGGCTGAAGGGCGGCGATCCGTTCGTCTTCGGCCGTGGACACGAAGAGGTCGAGGCGTGCCGGGAAGCGGGCGTTCCGGTCGAGGTCGTCCCCGGCGTGACCAGTGCGGTGTCGGTGCCGGCAGCGGTCGGGATCCCGGTGACCGCGCGCGGCGTCGCCAAGGGGTTCACCGTGCTCGCCGGGCACGAGGATCTGGACGCCGCGCCGGGCGGAAGCGACCACACCGTCATCCTGCTGATGGGTGTCAACGGACTCGCCATCAGCGCCGCGGCGCTCGTCACCGAACGCAGACCCGCCTCGACGCCTGTGGCGATCATCGAGGACGGATTCGGGCCGCGTCAGCGTGTGACGCTCGGCACTCTCGGCACCATTGCGGGCGCCGCGGCGCTGGCCGGCGTGCAGTCGCCGGCCGTGGTGGTCGTCGGCGATGTCGTGTCGCTGTATCGCGGCTGAACGGGCACGCGGATCCCGTGGGCTGCGCCCGCGCGTCGCCGAGCCTCGGCGGCGAACCTGCAGTGTGTTGCCGAGCCACCCCAGTGTTGTCGAGCCACCCCATCATCCGCGCGAATGATGGGGTCGTTCGACAGCAAAGGGGTGGGTCGGTGATGGATTGACGGTGCCTCGGCACTGGACGGGTGGGTCGCTCGGCGATGGATGCGTGGGGTGGCGAGGCGATGACGGTCACGCTTCCGGAAACCTGGGGCCCTACACGCCGCCGTGCGCCGCCAGGAGGCGGGCGAGCAACGCCTTCGTCGCGTCGCCGGGCGAGGTACGGGTCACGACGCTGAAGTCCCAATCGATGTGCTCGACGAGGGGGATGCGGACGGCCTCCATGGTCGGCGGGATGAGCAGCCCGGGAAGGAGTGCGACCCCTAGGCCCGCGGCGACGAAGACAGGGATGGCGGCGGTCTCGGTCGCCTCGATCGTGACGTTCCGCACGATTCCGCGACTGCCGAGCGCGATGTCGAGGACGTCCCTGTTGCCGAAACCGACGGGGGCGTCCACGAAGCGTTCATCCGCGAGTTCGGCGAGCCGCAGTTCCGCGCGGTTCGCGAGCGCGTGGCCCGCCGGAAGGATCGCCTCGAACGGCGTCGTCGCCAGCCTGTGCACCGCCAGTCCATGGGCCGCCGCAGCCGGCAGTCCGAACAGGCACAGGTCAAGACGGCCACGTCGCACGTCTTCCGCGAGTTCCCTCGAGCCGGTAGGCGCCGAGCGAAACCGCAGCTCGACGAGCGGATGCTCGCGATGGAAGTCGCCGATCGCCTGAGGGAGCGCCAGGTAGCTCACGCTCGTGAAGACGCCGATCCGCAGTTCGCCGCGCAACTCCTTCCCCGGATCGGCGGCAGTGCGGGCCCGCGCCTCCGCTTCAGCGAGCTGCCGGAGCGCGGGCAGTACGGACTCTCCGGCAGGCGTCATCCGCACGCCCCGCTGGTCACGTTCGAACAGGGCGACGCCGAGCTCGCGCTCCAGAGCCTGCACGCCTGCCGAGACCGTCGACTGCACGGCGTAGACCCGTGCAGCGGCTCGCGTGAAGCTCAGCTCGTCCGCCACGGCGATCGCGTACTCCACCTGTCGGGTGTCCATGGCCCGAGCCTACGGTGTGATCGGTGTCATCGATGGCATCTATCGTCAGTATTCGTTGGACGCGATGATGCTGCCGGACCAGCCTTGAGTCATGACAACGACGATCACCTCTCCCACGCCGGCACCGGCACCCGCACCCGCACCCGCACCGGCACGGATCCCGCACCGCGCAGGGTTCTGGATCATCGCGCTCGCCTTCCTCACCGCGATGGCGTTCTGCGCCGTTCCGACGCCGCTCTACGCGATCTACCAGCAGCGGGACGGATTCCCGACGGTGATCCTCACGGTCATCTTCGGTGCATATGCGGTCGGCGTCATGCTGAGCCTCTACCTGGCGAGACACGTCTCCGACTGGATGGGACGCAGGCGGATCATCCTCGCGTCCCTCGCTGTGAACCTGGTGGCCGCGATCCTGTTCCTCGTCTGGAACGACGTTGCCGGCCTCATCGTGGCCCGTTTCGTCAGCGGGCTCGGGATCGGGATCCTCGCGGCCGCCGCCACCGCACACCTCGGCGAGCTGGGTGCCGGCGCCGGTCGCGCAGGCGGACCGTCCGCTCTCGTCGCCACCTTCGCCAACCTGGGTGGCATCGGGGTCGGCCCCCTCGTCGGCGGGGTGATCGCCACGCTGTCCCCGACACCTCTCGTGGTTCCGTACGTGCTGTTCGCCGTCTTCTTCGCCGCGGAGGGGATCCTCGTGGCGTTCGTGCCCGAGACTGTCGAACGGAACGCGAAGCGCCGGCCCTACCGTCCGCAGCGGATCGCCGTCCCCGCCGCGCAGCGTGGCGCGTTCTGGGCCGCGGCTCTGGGCGCCTTCGCCGCGTTCGCTGTGTTCGGCACCTTCATGGGGCTCTCATCGACGTTCCTCGCGGGCATCCTGGGACAGCACTCGGTGCTTCTGGCGGGCGTATCGCCTTTCGTCGTGTTCATGGCGGCGGCAACGGCCCAGGTCGTCACAGCACGGCTCCCGATCGCCGTTCAGTTCCGGCTCGCCATCGCACTCCCGGTCTGCGGGCTCGTCGCCGTCGGCATCAGCGCCGTCGTCGCCTCACTCCCTCTCTTTCTCGTGGGCGGGGGCGTCACCGGAGCCGGCATCGGCATCCTGTTCCGCTCCGCGCTCGCCACCACTGCAGGCCTCGCCGGCCCCGAGCGCAAGGGTGAGGCACTCGCCGGTGTGTTCCTGATCGCGTACGCCGGGATGACCGTTCCGCCGCTGCTCACGGCCGTCGCGCTGGGCATCTGGCCGGCCGTCACTGTGCTCGTGGGTCTCAGCGCGGCGGCGATGGCGCTCGTCACGGTCTCCGGATCCGCCATGCTCCGGGGGTTGACCCACCGGCAGTCGGCCGGATAGCCCGCACCGAGTGGTGGGTCAGCCGGGTCGTCGTGGGCACACCGTCGGACGAGGCTGGATCTGTGGCCGCACCCGGCCCGTCCAGGACTGCTGGAACGCGACGCCCGAGGAGAGAAATCCATCATGAAGCCCGAAACCGTCCCACTCCGCCGCCACGTCAGAACCGTCTCCGCTGCGGCGACAGCCCTCGTCCTCGCGGTCGGTCTGTCGGCCTGCGCGGCCACCACGGCGAGCGGATCCGGCTCCACGTCCGCCTCCACCGCAGCCTCTGCTGCCGCCACCTCCGCCTCTGGCCTCCGGATGATCGAGAACGACGGACACCGGATCGCGTTCCACGTGACTCCTGGATCCCTGCCCGCCGTGGTGCTCGACGCCGGAGGCGGGGCGGACTCCAGCTACTGGAAGAAGCTGGTGCCGCTGCTCTCCGCGGCGACCGGATCCGAGGTCGTGACGTACGACCGCGAAGGAATGGGCCGCAGCGACGTCGTGCCCGGCCCGTTTTCGATGAAGGAGGAGGCCTCCGATCTGCATGCCGGCCTGAGGCAGCTCGGCCTGGCCGGACGCTCCGTCCTCGTGTCGCATTCGGAGGCCGGCGAGATCGCGACCACCCTGGTCGAGGAGCATCCGCACGACATTCTGGGCGCCGTGCTCGTGGACGCCAGCCTGCCGGAGTTCTACACGGGCACGGAGATCGCCCGCGTAGTCGCCGCGAACACGCCGCAGGTCGCCCAGCTGAAGAAGCAGAAGAAGCTCACTGCTGCCGAGCGTCAGCTCATCGCCACTGCTCAGGACTACGCGCCCCAGCATGCCGCGTACCACGAGCTGACCTGGCCGTCCTCGATCCCCGCCACGGTCATCCCGTCGGCATCCACCCCGTTTCCGACCGCAGAAGACGCGAACCTCTGGCGGCAGGCGCAGGCCGACTTCGTGAGCGCGGCGCCGAACCGTCGTCTCGTGGAAGCGCCCGGCACCTCGCACGACGTGCCGCTGGATGCCCCGCAGCTCGTGGTCCGCGAAATCCAGGACCTGGTGACGAGCGTCCGCTGAGCGCCGCCGCCGGGCCCGCGGTCGAGCCGACACCGTGGCGAACCCGCAGGTTGTTGTCGACCCACCCCCTTATTCGCGCGAATAAGGGGGTGGCTGGACAACAAGCGGGTGGGTCGACAACAAGCGGGTGGCTGGACGACAAGCCGGTGGCCCGTAAAGCGTGGGTGGACGACAAGCGGCTGGGTCGACAACAAACCGGGTGGGTGGGCAACAAGCGGGTGGGTGGGCAACAAGCGGGTGGCTGGACGACAAGCCGGTGGCCCGGAAAGCGTGGGTGGACGACAAGCGGGTGGGTCGACAACAAACCGGTGGCTGGGCGACACGCCGGTGGCTCGGAAAGCGTGGGTTGACGACAAGCGGGTGGCTGGGCAGAAAGCCTGAGTCGACAACGAACGGGTGGCTCGGCGATGGGCGGTGGATCGGCAGCCGGGGTGCGCTACTCGGCACCGCCCCTGGGCGACCGCCACTCCGAGCGCAGCAACCCCATGACCACGTTGTCCTCGTACCGTCCCCGCACCCAGGCGTGCTCGCGCTGACGACCCTCGACGACGAAGCCCGCTTTCTCGTACGAGCGGATGGCGCCCGCGTTCGACGCGATCGCCTCCAGGTGCACTCTGCGCAGGTTGCAACGCACGAACGCGAACTCGACGATCTGTCCGATCGCCTCGGTGCCGATGCCCTTGCCCCTCGCCTCGGCGACCAGAGCGATCCCGACCTCGGCGTGACGAGCGAGCTCGTCGAAGCCGAAGAGCGAGACGGTACCGACCGCGACGCCGTCCACATCGATCACGAACTGCACACTTCTGCCGTCCGACTCAGCCATCCGAGCGAGGCGAGCCTCGTAGGAAGCTCTCGTCATCGGCGCGGGCGATGCCGGGCTGCGCTCCTCCCACGTCTCGAGCTCCGACGAGAGCGCGAACAGCATGTCCGTGTCGGCATCGGTGCGAGCGCGGAGCGTGACGACAGCGGAACGTGACATGCACGGTACGTTACCGAGCGCCGCCGACGTCACGGATCCCGTCGAGTCGGCTCCCACGCGCGCTCAGAGGGTCCGATCGACATCATCGGGTGAGCCCGACGGACGATCGGTTCTCGATCCGGGCGCGGGCCGCGCGCGCCAGCTCCCCGATCAGCGCCGCGGTGTCGTCCCAGCCGATGCAGGCATCGGTGATGCTCTGGCCGTAGGTCAGACCCGCGCGGCCGGCATCCGTCAGCGGCTGGTTGCCCGGCAGCAGAAAGCTCTCGGCCATGACCCCGGCGATCGGCTCGCCCGCTCGTACCTGATCCGCGAGTTCGCGCAGTACGGATGCCTGCCGCACGTGGTCCTTGCCGCTGTTGCCATGGCTGGCGTCGACGACCACGCGCGGGGTGTGGCCGGCTCGCTTCAGCAGCGCAGCGGCATCCGCCACGCTCGCCGTGTCGTAGTTCGGAGCACCGCGTCCGCCGCGCAGGATGACGTGGCCGGCGTCATTGCCGCTCGTGGTCACGAGCGCGGCGCGGCCATCGTCATCCACCCCGAAGAACACGTGGCGCTGCGCCGCGACCGTGCATCCGTCGACCGCGACCTGCACGTCGCCGTCCGTGGCGTTCTTGAAGCCGATCGGCATCGAGAGGCCACTGGCCAGCTGGCGGTGGATCTGGCTCTCCGTGGTGCGGGCGCCGATCGCTCCCCAGCTCACGGCATCCGCGATGTACTGCGGACTCGTCGGCTCCAGGAACTCGCAGCCGACGGGCAGGCCCAGCTCGAGGATGTCGATGAGCAGCTTGCGTGCCATCCGCAGGCCCTCCGCGACCTTGTGCGTGCCGTCGAGGTGCGGATCGTTGATGAGGCCCTTCCAGCCGCCCGTTGAGCGGGGCTTCTCGAAGTACACGCGCATGACGACGAGCAGGTCGTCGCGGCGTTCGCGTGCGGTCACGGCGAGCCGGCGCGCGTAGTCGAGTGCGGCATCCGGATCGTGGACCGAGCACGGCCCGACGACGACGAGCAGTCGCGGGTCGTCGCCTCGCAGCACTGCCTCGATCTCACGGCGACTGCGGGCGACGAGGTCGGCGGCTCCGGCGCTCAGCGGGAACTCGGCGCGGACCTCGGCCGGCGTGGGCAGCGCCTCGAGCGCGACGACACGCGTGTTGGAGGTGTCGCCTGCTTTGGCGAGGTTTCCCGCGACGGACAGACCGTGCGCTGCGTGGGCGGCGGATGCGTCGTGCTCGACGCCCGCGACGGATGCGCCGTCGACGAGCGCCGATTCTCCTGCGGATGGGGTGGTCATCAGTGGTCCTCACGTTCTCAGGCGAGAGGGCCAGGCCAACCCGCCGGTTAAAGGCGAAGGGCAGGATCTGCGATCCTGCCCGTTGGCTCTGGAGAAGTGCTGGTCAGCGCGTTCCGACCGTCGGCTCCTCCAGAGCCAACGCGAAATACGCATACCAGCGGGTGTTCATGCGGGCGAGGCTATCAGAGCGGGCGCGGATGCGCCAAAAGGAAACGACGCCGGTCTCGGTGGAACGAGTCCCTGGATCCTTCCGGGACGGGCGTCGTGGACCCCTGTCCCGGAGCGGATCGCAGAGCCGATCGTGTGCCTGCCGTCTACGGCCAGGATCCATTCAGTACTCGACCGCGACGTGCGGCATCCGTCCGCGACGGGTGCGACTCACGGCGAGGCGCACCAGCAGGGCGACGGCCGAGATGACCACGGTGAGCACGAGCGGCGGAAGCAGCACGTCGAACTCGAGCAGCGTGGACCGGAACGCGACCAGACCGTGTCGCGCCAGCGCGAACGGCGCCGACGACAGCGCGTGCGAGGCTGCGACAGCGCCGATCGCCGCGTTGACGGCAGGCGCGATCCAGACGAGCGCCAGCGATACCAGGGCCGCGATGATGCGTCCGACCGTGTCCATCCCGCTCCAGCCGATCGCGGCGGCGATGATCACGGCAGGGAGCCAGGCGATGACCTCGGTGCCGATCAGGTGCAGCCGCGACAACGAGGTCAGCGTCGTGTAGCTCGCCAGCCACTCGGAGAACGGCAGCGCGGCAAGGGCGATGCCGAGCAGAGCGCCGGCGCGCGGCGCTCTGGCGATCAGCGCGAGTATCCCGGCTCCGGCCAGGGTCGCGAGGAGCGCGCCGAGCACGAGCACCGACAGGTACGCCGTCGACTCGATGTGATGCTTCACGCCCGCCTGGAGCACGAAGGCCGCCTGGGCCGTCGCCGCGGCCTGCACGAGCACGACGCCGCCGAGCAGCGCCCAGAATCCGCCCTGGGACAGCGTGTTGTGGGCGATGCGGCCGACGAGTCCGGCAATCGTCGATCCGGCGAGGAACATGACGACGACCTCGTCGAGCCCGTTCGTGCCGAACGGGAGGAGGGCCAGCGGCATGTCGGATGCCGAGGTGTGCGTCGCCCAAAGCTTCTGCACGGGGAGGGTCATGCCGGTCAGCAACCAGGGCAGCAAGCCCACGGTCCCGACGACGATGCCGACGAGGATCCAGGCCCACCAGAACGACCGACGCGGGCGTTCCTCGATCACCTCGATCGAGCCGGTGCGTGGGTAGTGTCCGCTGCCGTTCAGCGCCGAACCCACCGAATAACCCTCTGACATGCCGCTCCTTCCGCCGCGCCTTTGCAGGCCGTCGGGAAGCGGCCAGCCCCCCGCGTGTAACCCTTTCACGGGTCATGACGGCTTGACAAGGTGCCGCAGGGTCGCGGAGAAGAGTTGGCCCTGGCTGGCGCCGATGGTTCGGCGCTGCCCGCCCGTGGTCGACGCCGGCCTTCCGGAACAGCCAGCTAGCGTGGTCTGATGCCAGACCTCCTGCCCCCGCTGCCCTCCGGAACGCCCTACCTCGGCGCCGACCTCGCGGCGCTCGCCGACGCCGGCTGGCCCGCGCTGGAACGAGCGGATGTCGACGGCTGGGTCGCGCGATTCGCTTCCGGCGTCACGCGCCGCGCGAACTCCGTGTACCCGGCGTCGGCCGTCGCGGATCCGGGCTCGGCGATCGCCGCCGTCGAGCGCCTGTACCGCGAGCGCGGCCTCCCTGCCGTCTTCCAGCTGTCCGACGACGACGCCGAGCTGCAGCAGCGCCTTGCCGAGCGCGGATACGTCGAGGACAGCGAGACCCTCGTCATGACGGCGCCGCTGGCGACCATCGCCGGATCGCTCGCCGACGGAACACCGACAGATTTCGGCCATGCCACTGGCGAGACCGGAGCGAGCACCGTATCCGTCGCGGTCGACGAGACGCCGGACGACGAGTGGCTGGCCACGTGGTGGGCCGTCGACGGCCGCGGCGGAACGGCCGAGCTCGACGTCGCGCGGCGCATCCTGACCGGGGTCCCTTCGCTGTACGCGACGGTTCGGGATGCGCGCGGTGCGGCATCCGTCGGTCGGCTCGCCCTCGTGGAGCGGGACGGGACCTTCTGGGGTGGGCTGTACACGGTCGCCACCCGAGAGGACGCCCGCGGTCGCGGTCACGCAAGTGCCGTGATCGCCGGGCTTGCGGCATCCGGAGCCGATCGCGGAGTCACGGATGTCTGGCTGCAGGTCCTGGCGTCGAACGCCGTCGCCCGCAGGCTTTACGACCGCCTCGGGTTCCGGCACTCGGCCACGTATCGCTACCTCGCGGAGCCGACGCTCACGCCGACGGGATGCTGAGCATCACCGCCGGCGTCGCCGCGACCCGTGGGTCTCGGCCGGAGCGCAACGGGGGATCCCGGCCCGGGTCGGCCCCTCGGTCAGCGGAGCTGCGTCACGCCGCCGCGCGGGCGGCGTGCGGATCCTGCCGGTTGAGCGCCGCCACGACAGTGTCGTACTCGCCGCGCGCCTCCGCGTAGCGCAGGAACTTGACGCGCTCCACCTGCAGTTCGTGGGCGTCCGGATCGGACTCGATGAGCCCCATCACCTCGTCGACGAACTCGTCGAGCGGCATCGCGGCCTCGCTCGTCTCCTGCCCCGGCATGAGCGCGGTGCGCACCGCCGGCGGCTCGAGCTCCACGAACTGGATGCCCGTGTCCGCCAGCTGCAGCCGAAGCGACTCGGTCAGCTGATGCACGGCGGCCTTCGTGGCGTTGTAGGTCGGAGTCACGCTCAACGGCACGAAGGCGAGACCGGACGAGACCGTCATGATGACGGCGTCCTGCCGCGTCTGCAGGTGCTCGACGAACGCTCCGATGAGCCGGATCGTGCCCAGCAGGTTGGTCGTCACCGTGGCCTCCGCCGTGGCGAGGAATCCGGCGGGCGTGTGCCAGTCCTCGACGCGCATGATGCCGGCCATGGTCACCAGCACGTTGAGGTCGGGGTGGTCGGCAAGCACGCGCTCGGCCGCTGATGCGATGCTCGACGAGTCGGCCGTGTCGATCTGCACCGCGTCGATGCCGGGATGCTCGGAGCGGATGCGCTCCAGCAGCTCGACCCTGCGGCCTCCGACAATCACGGTGTTGCCGCGCTCCTGGAGTGCGACGGCGAACGCGAGTCCGATGCCGCTGGTGGCGCCGGGAATGAAGATGGTGTTTCCGCTGATCTGCATGTCTTCAGCGTGACCGCGGCGGAACGCGGGCGGCAGAGAGCGCTCATCGGGGGATCCGGAATCCCTGGATGGGCCGGGGACCGCCGGCGAAGATGGATTCATGGATGCCGCCGCCCTCGCCGAGTTCCTGCGCAGCAGGCGCTCCGAGCTGACGCCTGCCGACGTCGGCCTGCCGGAAGGCGCGCGCAGGCGCACCCCCGGCCTGCGCCGCGAGGAGGTCGCGCAGCTGGCCGCGATGTCCACGGACTACTACACCCGTCTCGAACAGCAGCGGGGTCCGCAGCCGAGCGAGCAGATGCTCGCATCCCTCGCGCGTGCGCTGCGGCTCAGCCGTGACGAACGCGACTACCTCTATCGCGCGGCCGGTCATGCGGCGCCGGACCGCGCATCCGTCTCGACGTACGTCGCTCCCGCGCTGCTGCGCGTGCTCGACCGCCTCGACGACTCACCGGCGCTCGTGCTGTCGAGCCTCGGCGAGACCCTCGTGCAGAACCGCATGGCCGACGCGCTCTTCGGCGATCGCACCGCCCTCACCGGCTGGGAGCGCAGCGACGTGTACCGCTGGTTCGCGCATCCCGGGACCGAGCGGATGCTCTACCCGGCCGACGATCGCGACCGCCAGTCCCGTGCACTGGTCGCGAACCTCCGCGTCGCCTACGGGGCCATGGGGCGACGGTCGCGCGCCGGCGAGCTCGTCGGGGAACTGACGAGGATCAGCCCCGAGTTCGCGGGGCTGTGGGATCGTCACGAGGTGGCGGCGCGGTTCGAAGACCACAAGGTGCTGATACATGCCGAGGTCGGTGCCATCGAGTTCGACTGCCAGGTGCTCTTCACCGAAGACCAGGGGCAGGCGCTGCTCGTGCTGACCGCTGCGCCGCACACCGACGCCGACGAGAAGCTGCGGCTGCTCTCCGTGCTCGGGACGCAGGCGTTCTCTCGCAACGGTTGAGCGCAGCTTCGCCGTGCGGTCTGCCGATCGACGGCTCGGCTAACGTCGGCTGACGATCATGTAGCGCTCGTCGTCGATGTCTTTGCCCCAGTAGACGGATTCGGGCATCGGTCGGATCGTGGCCTCTTCGCGTGCGGTGAGCACAATCTTCTGCGCTTCACGCCCCGTCAGGCCGGCCGTGCCCCACCTTCCCTCGACGAGGACGAGCATCCCGTCGCGTGTGAGGAGATCGACCCATCTGCTCAGCGCACGCGCCGGATCGGTCATCGCCCACAGGACGTGCCGGCTCAACACCACGTCGTATGCGCCCGGATGCAGCGGCGGGGACGCCGCATCGCCGATCCAGAACGCCGCCTCCGGCACCTTCTCCCGAGCACGACGAACCATTTCCGGGGAGAAGTCGAGCCCATCCACGCTGTAGCCGGCATCGGTCAGCAGCCGGGTCAGGGTGCCCGTGCCGCAGCCGATGTCCACGACGCGTGCCGGGGCCGGCGGCAGCACCTGCAGGAGCAGGTCCTGCCACGCCGCTCGTATGCGGGGATCCGTCAGCCCATGGTCTGGAGCGTCATCGAAGTCTTCTGCAGCCCGATCCCACAGCTCCTGGCTCATCCTGCAACCCTACGACCTGCTCTTCCCCATGCCCCCAAGAGGTCGAGGTCCCGAACAGTTCGGGCAACGCACCCACGAACTCGTCGAAGTGGCTGTACCAGACGCTGTGCGCTGCACCGGGGATGCTTCGGACGGCCACGCCGCGATGCAGGTACGCGGCTGCCGCCTCGTCGTCGACGTAGTCGCTGGGATCGGCTCTGACGATGATCGACCCCGGTTCCGGCTGGAACGAGAATCCGGGAGCAGCAGCCGGTGCGGCTGCGGTCGCGGGATCGAAGCGCTCGGCCGCGCGCGCCTCGACGACGCAGTCCCGGTCGCTGTAGTAGGCCCGCGATGAGCGCAGCCCGTCGTAGGTGCGGGCCAGCTTGTCCTGCTCGTATCGGGCGGTGAGTTCTGCGTGGTCCCAACCGCCGCGGGACCCGAACGGCGCATCGACGTAGACCGAGAGACGCGGGATGAGCACTCCCGAGCCGACGGCCGCGGCGAGGACCGTCCCGCCGAACGAGTGTCCGATGGCGACGGATGGAGCGTGACCGCACTCGTCGGCGATCGATTCCGCGACCGAGTCTGCCGCGCGCTGTATCGTCAGCGTCTCATCCCGCGGCGACAGCCCGTGTCCGGGCAGGTCGACCGCGAGGACCCGGTATCCGTTGTCGACGAGCAGCGGAACGAGCCGCCACCAGCTCTCCGACGACCCGGTCATTCCGTGCAGCAGGACCGCGACTTCGTGTCCCGATCCGTGCGCGTCGATGTGCAACCTCATCCCGAGAGCCAAGCATGCACAGCTCGTGCGCGCGAACCGCGCCCGTGGATGCCGCAGCCGCACCGTTTCCGGCACGCCCTTAGGGTGAAGGGATGCCCGACCCCGCCGACGCCCCTGCCAACGCGGAGTCCTCAGGCGGCGCGGAGCCTGCCGTGGTCGCCGAAGGTCGCAACACGCCGCGCGACGCCTCGGTGTGGCGCAACCGGTCCTATGTGCGGCTCTGGATCGGCGAGACGTTCTCGCAGGTCGGCGAGCAGCTCGGCACGCTGGCCATCCCCGTGCTCGCCGTGCTCGTGCTGGATGCCACCGCGCAAGAGGTCGGCCTGCTGAACGCGGCGGAGACCCTCGCGTTCCTCCTGATCGGCCTGCCGGTCGGCGCCTGGGTGGATCGGATGCGCAAACGCCGCGTGATGATGACGGCGGACGCGGTGCGGGCGGTGGCACTGGCATCCATTCCGCTGTTGTGGGCGCTGGGCGTGCTGCAGATCTGGTACCTGTTCGTGGTCGGCGCCGTGGTGGGCGGTGCGACGGTCTTCTTCGACGTGACGTATCAGAGCTACGTGCCGAGGCTGGTGCAGCCGAAGCAGGTGGCGTCGGCGAATTCCGGCCTGGAGGCGAGCGCTCAGGTGGCCCGTGTGGGTGGGCCGGCGGCATCCGGCGGTCTGCTTGCGATCATGCCTGCGCCGCTCGTCGTGCTCGCGACGTCGATCGGGTATCTCTTCTCGTTCGCATTCGTGGCCTCCATCCGCGACGACGAGCCGCGGCACGAGAAATCGCCGCACGCGTCGCTCGCGCGGGAGATCGGCGAGGGTCTCCGCTTCGTCTTCGGCACGCCGCTGTTGCGGCGCATCACCCTGATGACCGGTTCGTTCAATCTCTTCGGCGGCCTCGTGCTCACCCTCCTGCCGCTTCTCGTGCTGAGGGAGCTCGGTCTCTCCCCCGCCGTGTACGGCATCGTCACCGCGATGGGCGCCGTCGGCGGGATCCTCGGTGCCCTGTGCACGCCCTGGTTGTCCCGGGTGATCGGCGAGGGGACGGTCATCGTCGTCGCGGCGCTGGTGTCGTCGGTGCCGCCGTTCGTCATCCCGCTCGCCGCGCTGTTCCCCTCAGCAGCGATCCCGCTCCTCGTCGGCGCCGACTTCCTGTTCAGCTTCGGCGTGCTCGTCTACAACATCGCGCAGGTGTCATTCAGGCAGCGCATCTGCCCGCGACCCCTGCTCGGGCGGATGAACGCGTCCATCCGGTTCGTCGTATGGGGCGTGATGCCCATCAGCGGTGTGCTCGCCGGGCTGCTCGGCGGATGGCTCGGCGTGACCACCACGATGTGGATCGGCGCCGTGCTCTCGCTGCTCGGCTGCGGCATCGTGCTGTTCTCACCGCTCACCGGCATGCGCAAGCTCCCCGACGGCCCGGCCGAGGCGGCTCGACCCCGGGCGAACGCCGACTGAACGGGCACCCGACGGGGACGGTGTCGGATGTCGAGACGGCATCCGACCTACGATGGGACATCGTGACGACAGGCAGCGGCGACGCCATCCGCACGGTCGGAATTCTCGGCGCTGGAAAGCTCGGGACCGTGCTGGCCCGCCTCGCGGTCGCGGCGGGGTTCCGCGTGCTGGTCGCAGGGTCGGGCGATCCGGCGAAGATCGCTCTGATCGTCGAGGTGCTCGTGCCGGGCGCCAGTGCCGTCTCCGCAGACGAGGCGGCGCGCGGCGCGGATCTCGTGGTGCTCGCCCTGCCCCTCGGCAAGCACGAGACGCTGCCGGTGGACTCGCTCGACGGCAAGCTGGTCGTCGATGCCATGAACTACTGGTGGGAGATCGACGGGATCCGCGACGACCTCAACGACCCGCTCACCTCCACGAGTGAGATCGTGCAGAAGTTCCTGCCGCGATCCCGCGTCGTCAAGGCTTTCAACCACATGGGCTATCACGATCTCGAAGAGGAGACGCGGCCGCACGGGGCGGAGGGCCGCAAGGCGATCGCGATAGCGGGGGACGCAGCAGCCGACACGGATGCCGTCGCCGCGTTCGTCGACGCGCTCGGCTTCGATCCGGTACTGGCGGGACCGCTCGCCGATGGCATCCGCATGGAGCCCAACACGGAGCTCTTCGGAGCGGATGTCGACGCCGACCAGGTGCGCCACCTCCTGACCACCTTTCCCGAGTCGGCACGGGGACGCGTCGTCTCACGCGCCCGCGCCCAGCCAGTCGACTGAGCCCGGCTGCCGTGCCGAAGAGCGGCCCTTCGGGATCCGTGTCGGCGCGTCGCGGCCGACACGCGGCGTGTCGCGCCGGAGTGCCGATTTTCCGCACACACACGACACGCAGGATCCACTCAGCGGGGCCTCCGCACGCCCGAGCCCGGGCCGGTGAACGAGTGGTATCCCACGTACGGGTACCCTGGGGAGGTTGCCTGTGAATCCTCACAGATCGTCCGGCGACACCTCTCCCCCGGATCGATTGGAGACCTCCCATGCCCGAACTCGAACAGAACCTGTCGTCGGTATTCGACGAAGTCGTGCGACGCAACCCCGGTGAAACGGAGTTCCATCAAGCGACGCGCGAGGTTCTGGAGAGCCTCGGGCCGGTCGTGGCGAAGCATCCGGAGTACACCGACGCCGAGGTCATCCGTCGACTCTGCGAGCCGGAGCGGCAGATCATCTTCCGGGTGCCGTGGACCGATGACCGGGGTCGTGTGCAGCTGAACCGCGGATTCCGCGTCGAGTTCAACTCGGCGCTCGGCCCGTACAAGGGCGGTCTGCGCTTCCACCCGAGCGTCTACCTCGGCATCGTGAAGTTCCTCGGCTTCGAGCAGATCTTCAAGAACTCCCTCACCGGTCTGCCGATCGGCGGAGGCAAGGGCGGCAGCGACTTCGACCCGAAGGGCAAGTCCGACGCGGAGGTCATGCGGTTCTGCCAGTCCTTCATGACGGAGCTGTACCGCCACATCGGCGAGCACACGGACGTTCCGGCCGGAGACATCGGTGTGGGCGGTCGCGAGATCGGATACCTCTTCGGCCAGTACAAGCGCATCACCAACCGCTACGAGTCGGGCACGCTCACGGGCAAGGGGCTCAGCTGGGGCGGATCCCAGGTGCGCACCGAGGCGACCGGATACGGCGCCGTGTTCTTCGTGGACGAGATGCTGAAGACCGCCGGCGACTCCTTCGAGGGCAAGCGCGTCGTGGTCTCCGGATCCGGCAACGTCGCCATCTATGCGATCGAGAAGGTGCACCAGCTCGGTGGCGTGGTCGTGGCCTGCTCCGACTCCGACGGTTACGTCGTCGACGAGGCCGGAATCGACCTGGACCTCCTCAAGGAGATCAAGAACGGGCACCGCGGCAGGGTGAGCGAGTACGCGGAGAAGCGCGGAGCATCCGCTCGCTACATCGCGGGCGGTTCGATCTGGGACGTGCCGTGCCAGATCGCGCTGCCCTGCGCGACGCAGAACGAGCTCGACGCCGATGCGGCACGCGCTCTTATCGCGGGCGGCTGCCGCATCGTCGCCGAGGGCGCGAACATGCCGACGACGCCGGATGCCATCCGCGCGCTCCGCGAGGCGGGCGTCGCGTTCGCCCCCGGCAAGGCCGCGAACGCGGGCGGTGTCGCGACGAGCGCGCTGGAGATGCAGCAGAACGCATCGCGCGACTCGTGGACGTTCGAGTACACCGAGGAACGGCTCGCCGAGATCATGCGGTCGATCCATGACCGATGCCTGGCGACGGCCGATGAGTACGGCACTCCTGGCAACTACGTGGCGGGCGCCAACATCGCCGGGTTCACGCAGGTGGCCGACGCGATGCTCGCTCTCGGACTGATCTGAGGCCGGCTCTCACCACTGCGGGCGACCGCCGTGGGCCATCGTCGGTACTCCGCAGCCCGCACGAGTTCGACACACGGCTTACTCTCGAATCGGTGAGAGCGAACGCGCACTGCCGCGCGTTGCATGGGCACGCCGGTTCGCGTCACCGAGGCGAAGGAGCACTCCGTGGCGGGGACGATCCGGAGGGACGACGGGCGGGGTGCCCGTGCGCTGCCCGCCACAGGCGCCGTCGCCGATCGACGCGGCAGGCAGCTCACCGACCTGCGAGTCTCCGTCACCGATCGCTGCAACTTCCGTTGCGTCTACTGCATGCCGCGGGAGGTCTTCGGACGCGACTACGCCTTCCTCCCCCGTGCCGAGCTGCTCACGCTCGAGGAGATCGAGCGCGTCGTCACGGCGGGGATGCGCCTCGGCGTGCGCAAGGTGCGGCTGACCGGCGGCGAACCGCTCTTGCGCAAGGGCATCGAGGGACTCGTCGCCATGCTCGCGGCGCTTCGCGCACCCGACGGCCGTCGGCTCGACCTCGCGCTGACGACGAACGGATCCGCGCTGGCCGCGAAGGCCGCCGCACTGGCCGAAGCCGGCCTGAACCGCGTCACCGTCTCGGTCGACTCGCTCGACGACGAGACGTTCCGGCGCATGAACGACGTGAACTTCCCGCTCGCACGGGTTCTGGACGGCCTCGAAGCCGCGCGCACCGCGGGACTCGGCCCGGTCAAGGTGAACATGGTCGTCAAGCGCGGACAGAACGACGACGACGTGCTGCCGATGGCCGAGCACTTCCGTGGCACCGGATGCGTGCTCCGCTTCATCGAGTACATGGACGTCGGCAGCACGAACGGATGGCGTCTGGACGAGGTGGTCCCCTCCGGCGAGGTGCTGGCGCGGATCGCGGCCGTGCATCCTCTCGAACCGATCGCGCCGAGCGCTCCCGGCGAGACAGCGACGCGGTGGCGTTATCTGGACGGCGCGGGCGAGATCGGCGTGATCTCCTCGGTCACCCGTCCGTTCTGCTCGGGCTGCACCAGGGCACGCCTCTCCACGGACGGGCAGCTCTTCACGTGTCTGTTCGCCGACCACGGCGCGGATCTTCGTGCGCTGCTGCGATCCGGATCCGACGACGACGAACTCGCCACCGCGATGGCCGGGGTGTGGGCGAGACGAGAGGACAGGTATACGGAGTTGCGCTCGTCGCTGACACCGCCCTCCGACCGGCCCGCGACAGAGAACGACGGCCGGCGGATCGAGATGTCGTACATCGGCGGATGACGCGCCAGGGTCGTCTCGTCCGCATCCGGGAAGGCGCTTGCCGCTCGGCGAGACTTCTAGTGCTCTCGCGCTCGCACGCGTCTGTTGCGATATCGCGGGCAGCAGCGTATCCATGAAATATGGGCAGGGTCACGACCCGACGTCGAGTCGCCCGGCTGACGATCGGCGCCGCAATCGCGAGACGGGAAGACACCCTCGTCGTCGAGGAACCCCTCGAGATCCGCGTCGGCGGACGGTCGCTCGCCGTGACGATGCGGACACCGGGGAACGATGTCGAGCTGGCGGCGGGCTTCCTCGTCTCGGAGGGAGTCATCCATCGCGGCGACGAGTTCGCCACCGCACGATTCTGTGCGGGCGAGGGCGTGGAGAACACGTACAACGTGCTCGACGTGACGCTTGCTCCGGGAGTCGCCCCGCCGGCATCCGCCCTGGCCAGGGAGTTCTTCACGACCAGTTCGTGCGGCATCTGCGGCAAGTCGAGCATCGACGCCGTGCGCACCACCTCGTCGTTCGAGGTGCGCGGCGACCAGGTTCGGGTACCCCTGCAGACGCTCGCGGAGCTGCCGGATCGGCTGCGCGCGGCTCAGGACGTCTTCGAGAAGACCGGCGGCCTGCACGCCGCTGGCCTGTACCGAGTGGCCGACGATGAGCTCATGGTCGTGCGTGAAGACGTCGGTCGGCACAACGCGGTCGACAAGGTGGTCGGCTGGGCGCTCACGCACGACCTTCTTCCACTGCGCGGGACCGTGCTGATGGTCTCCGGCCGAGCGAGCTTCGAGTTGACGCAGAAGGCGCTCATGGCGGGCATCCCGATGCTGGCCGCGGTGTCTGCCCCCTCGTCACTGGCGGTGGAACTCGCCGTCGACGCCGGAATGAGTCTGATCGGTTTCGTGCGCGGCGAATCGATGGTGGTCTACGCCGGCGGGCAGCGGATCGACGAGACCTGCACGGAAGGAAGCGCGGCATGACGATCGACGGGGTGCCGAGCGAACGAACCGTCGACGACGTCGAGAACCTGCGGATCTCGCATCCGAAGCAGTGGGCTGCCGGCATCCCCGGAATCCTGCACTCCGTCGGACCCGCGGTGCGGGAGATGGGCCCGACGCGCGCCGCGAAGCTGCTCACCTCGATGAACCACAAGGACGGCTTCGACTGCATGAGCTGCGCGTGGCCGGACCCGTCGCACCGCAAGGTGGCTGAGTTCTGCGAGAACGGCGCCAAGGCCGTCACGTGGGAGGCGACGCCCGTCACCGTTTCGAGTTCGTTCTGGGCCGAGCATCCGATCCCGGTCCTGCTGGCGAAGTCGGAGTACTGGCTCGGCATGCAGGGCAGGCTCACCGAGCCCGTCTACAAGGCAGCGGACAGCGACCGCTACGTACCCATCGCCTGGGATGAGGCCTTCCGCATCATCGGCGACAAGCTGAAGTCGCTGGACTCCCCCGATCACGCCGCGTTCTACACGAGCGGCCGCACATCGAACGAGGCGGCCTTTACGTACCAGCTGTTCGCCCGCGCGTTCGGCACGAACAACCTGCCCGACTGCTCCAACATGTGCCACGAGTCCACCGGTGCGGCGCTCGGCGAGGTGATCGGCGTCGGCAAGTGCACGGTGACGTACGACGACTTCGCCAAGGCAGACCTCATCATCATCATGGGTCAGAATCCAGGCACCAATCATCCGCGCATGCTGACGGCGCTCGAAGAGGCGAAGCAGGCGGGGGCGAAGATCGTCGCGGTGAATCCGCTTCCCGAGGCGGGCCTCATGCGTTACAAGAATCCGCAGCAGATCGGCGGCTGGATCGGCAAGGGCACCGGACTCGCGGACGACTACCTGCAGATCAGGCTGAGCGGCGACCAGGCGCTCATGCAGGCCGTGGCGAAACGCGTGCTCGAAGCGGAGGATGCCGCCCCCGGCACCGTGCTCGACCACGACTTCATCGACACGTACTGCCAGGGATTCGACGAATACGCGGCAGAAGTGCGCGACCTGGACGAGGTCGACGTGCTCCGTGCCACTGGCCTCACCGCGGGAGAGATCGGCGGACTCGCCGACCGCTACATGAAGGCGGATCGCGTCATCATCACGTGGGCGATGGGTCTCACGCAGCACAAGAGCGCCGTCGCAACGATCAAGGACATCATGAACGTGCTGTTCCTGCGCGGGAACATCGGGAAGCCGGGAGCCGGTGCCTCGCCCATCCGCGGACACAGCAACGTGCAGGGCGACCGCACCATGGGCATCTGGGAGAAGATGCCGCCGGCCTTCCTCGACAAGTTGCAGCAGGAGTTCCACTTCGACCCGCCGCGCACCAACGGCGTGGACAGCGTGGACGGCATCCGCGCTCTGGCCGACGGCCGCATCTCGGTCTGGTTCGCGCTCGGGGGCAACCTCGTCGCCGCGATCTCCGACACGGATGTCGCGGAGAACGCCGTGCAGAAGGCCGACATGACCGTCCAGGTGTCCACCAAGCTGAACCGGTCGCACGCCGTAGTGGGCAAGGAGGCGCTGATCCTGCCCACGATGGGACGCACAGAGGTCGACCTGCAGGCATCCGGCGAGCAGTTCGTCTCTGTCGAGGACACCGTGTGCGCCGTGCATCCTTCCTGGGGCAAGGTGGATCCGGTGTCGCCGAACCTGTTGTCCGAGGTGTCCATCATCACGCGGCTCGCCCGCGCGACGCTCGGCGACTCTGTCCCCATCGACTGGGCCGGCTTCGAGAAGGACTACGACCGCATCCGGGATCACATCGCCCACGTCTGTCCCGGCTGCGACGACTACAACACGAAGATCCGCCGGGAGGGTGGATTCGTGCTGCCGCACGGACCGCGCGATTCGCGCACGTTCCCGACGGACACGGGCAAGGCGAAGTTCACGGCGAACGACCTGAAGTACGTCGAGTGTCCTCCCGGACGTCTGCTGCTGCAGACCATCCGGGCGCACGACCAGTTCAACACCACGATCTACAGCTTGAACGACAGGTATCGAGGCGTGAAGAAGGGCCGTGATGTGGTGTTCGTGAATCCGCTCGACATCGCGGAGCTGGGGCTGCGCGACGGTCAGCGCGTCGACGTGCACAGCGAGTTCAGCGACGGCGTCGACCGGGTGATCCGCGGATTCCGGCTCGTGTCGTATCCGACAGCGCGCGGATGCGCCGCCGCCTACTTCCCCGAGGCGAATCCTCTGGTGCCCTTGGACGCCACGGCAGACGTCAGCAACACGCCCGCGTCGAAGTCGGTCGTCATCCGGATCGAGCCGGCGGCGATCCTCGTCGACGCCTGATGTCAGTCGGCACCGGATGCATCGGCACCTGACGACGATCGGACGGTGCCGGGCGCCCGGCCGCGTCTGACCCTCAAGATCACAGCTGCTGCAGGCGCGGCCGCGGACCCTCGATACGCGCGATCGCGACCTTGACCTCGACGAGTTCGCCCTCGACACGAGTCATGCGGTCGTCCATTCGATCGAGTCGGTCGTCCACTCGATCGAATCGGTCGTCCACTCGATCGAATCGCTGGTTGACCCGTCCCTCAGAGGCGTCGAGCCTGGCGTCGATCGCCTTCGTCTGTCTGGCGAGCATGCCCGCCACTCCGCCCAGCACTGTGATGGCGAACGCGAACAACGCGATCACCATGCCGATCACATCCGGCGACACGAACACCCTCCCATTCTGCCCGGTGACCCGCGCGTTGTCAGCGACCGTATCCCCGCTGCTCGTCGGCTCGGTCACCCGGCGGACAGTCTGTGGTGGATTCCCCATCATGCGAGCCTGTGGACGCGAAGCGAGGGCCGGGCTGCGGTGTGCGGAGCTGCGGCACTTCGGGGTGCCGTCCGGCGTGTCGCGCCGAAGTGCCGCAGTTCGGTGCAGGGTCACCGGGGCGTCGGGCATCCAGCCGGGTCCCCTACCCTTGAACCCGACATGGCGCATCTTCTCGGGGCCGAAGCCCTGCATCTCGAGTTCCCCACCAAGGTCGTCTTCGACTCCGTCTCGCTCGGGGTGAATGAGGGCGATCGCATCGGCATCGTCGGCCGCAACGGCGACGGCAAGTCGAGCCTGCTGGCCATGCTCGCGGGGCGCAGGGAACCCGACTCCGGCAGGGTGACGGTGCGGGGCGGCATCCGCATCGGCGTGCTCGATCAGGATGACGTGCTCGACGACTCGCTCACCGTAGGCCAGGTGGTCGTCGGCGACACACCCGAGCACGAGTGGGCCGGCGATGCCCGCGTGCGGGACGTGATCGCCGGGCTGCTGTCGGACGTCCCCTGGGATGCCCGCATCGGCTCGCTGAGCGGCGGCCAGCGGCGTCGCGCCGCGCTCGCCGCCCTGCTCACCGGCGACTGGGATGTGCTCGCGCTCGACGAGCCGACGAACCACCTCGACGTCGAGGCCATCACGTGGCTGGCCGCGCACCTGAAGCGCCGTTGGTCGGCCAGCGCCGGCGGGCTGCTGGTCGTGACGCACGACAGGTGGTTCCTCGACGAGATCTGCACCGCGACGTGGGAGGTGCACGACCGTATCGTCGAGCCGTTCGATGGCGGGTACGCCGCCTACATCCTCCAGCGCGTTGAACGCGATCGGATGGCAGCAGCATCCGAGGCGAAGCGGCAGAACCTGGCACGCAAGGAGCTCGCGTGGTTGCGCCGTGGCGCACCGGCCCGCACGTCCAAGCCGAAGTTCCGCATCGACGCGGCGAACACGCTGATCGAGGACGTGCCGCCCATTCGCGACTCTGTCTCGCTGAAGGCGCTCGCGGTGTCTCGGCTCGGCAAAGAGGTCGTCGACCTTGTCGACGCGTCGGTGTCGTATCCGGTCCGCGAGGGCGACGGAAACCGGTTCCGTCCTCAGGAAAGGATCGGGTCATCGACGGCCGCCGATGGTTTCGAGGGATCCACTGCGGACGGCCTCCAGCAGAAGACGGTGCTGCACGACGTTCAGTGGCGGATCGCGCCCGGCGAGCGCACCGGCATCCTCGGCGTCAACGGCGCGGGGAAGTCGACGCTGCTCGGGCTGATCGCCGGCACCGTCGAGCCGACCGCCGGACGCGTCAAGCGCGGCAAGACCGTCAAGGTCGCCTCGCTCACGCAGCGCCTCGACGAGCTCGAGCAGCATCTCGCGGACCCGGTGCGCGTGGTGCTGGGGCGGCTGCGCACGACGTACACGATCGGCTCCGGGTCGAAGGCGCAGGAGCTCACGCCGGGCCAGATGCTGGAACGGCTCGGATTCTCCTCCGCCCAGCTCTCCACCCCGGTGAAGGACCTGTCCGGAGGCCAGAAGCGGCGCCTGCAGCTGCTGCTGATACTGCTCGACCAGCCGAACGTGCTCATCCTCGACGAGCCGACCAACGACCTCGACACCGACATGCTCGCCGCGATGGAGGACCTGCTGGACTCGTGGCCGGGCACGCTCATCGTCGTGTCGCACGACAGGTACTTCATCGAACGCGTCACCGACCAGCAGTACGCGATCCTCGACCACCGGTTGCGACACCTGCCTGGCGGAGTGGACGAGTACCTGCGCCTGCGCGCGCTCGAGGAGAAACGGAATGCGGCTGGGGCGCCGAGCGCATCGGGCGGGGCTTCGAGTTCCGCCGGCGACGTCGACTCTGCGGCTTCGACAGGCTCAGCCGGCGGTGGTGGCGGCCTGCAGGGTTCTGCGCTGCGTGACGCGCAGAAGGAGGTCGCATCCATCGAGCGGCGCATCGCCAAGCTCACCGAGCGCATCGACTCCGAGCGCACCGCGCTCGCCGAGCACGACCAGGCCGACTACGCGGGGCTTCTCGCGAAGACGGATGCCATCGGCTCGCTCGAGCTCGAGACATCCGCTCTCGAGGAGCGCTGGTTCGAGCTCACGGAGCTGATCGGGTAGGCGAGCCCAGCCCACCTGCCCCGCGTCCTGCACGTCCACCCGCGCCCGCGCGTGCGCGCGGCGCCCGCGGTTGCGGTTGCGGTTGCGGTTGCGCCAGAAATGCTGGCGCACTCCCGCATTCCTGGCGCGATCGCGCCATGTTCGTGGCGCGATCGTGCGCACCCCGAAGCGGAGCGGGTCAGCGGACGCTCGGAGCGGAGTGCGTCCGCAGCGCGTAGCCGCCCGCGAACACTGCAGCGAGAACGGCGAGACAGGCGACCATCCCCACGGTTGCGCCCCATCCTCCGGCGGCGAAGACGAGTCCGCCGCACCATCCGATGACACTCGATCCCAGGTAGTAGAAGAGGTTGTAGAGCGATGCCGCCTGGGCGCGGCCGACGACGGCGCGGGATCCCACCCATCCGGACGCGATCGCGTGCGCGGCGAAGAACCCCGCCGTGAACACGACGAGCCCGACGATCACCCACGCGAGCGAGGCCAGCAGCGTGAGCAGCACGCCGACGACCATGACCGCGATGGAGACCAGCAGCACGCGGGTGCGCCCGAATCGTCGAGCCGCTCCGCCCGCCTGACGCGACGAATACGTGCCGGCGAGGTAGGCGAGGAACAACAGCGACACCTGGAACGGGTTCAGTTCGAAGGGCGGAAGCTCCAGCCGGAACGCCAAGTAGTTGTAGACCGTGACGAAGCCGCCCATGAGCAGGAACGCCTGGGCGAACAGCACGAGCATGCCCACGCTGCGCAGGTTCGCCACGGACACCTTCGCCACCCAGCGCAGCGTCGCCTGTGGCGACCTTCTGCTTCCGCGCGGCACGGGCGTGATCAGGACGAACGCCACGGTCGCGACGGCGCACAGCCCGAGCACCATGCCGACACCGGCGCGCCAGCCCACGAGCTCCGCGAACGGTGCGGCGAGGATGCGACCGATCAGCCCGCCGACGGTCGTGCCGGAGACGTACGTCGCTGCCGCGACCACGGTGTGGGATGCCCGCACCTCCTCGTGCAGGTATGTGATCGCAAGCGCGGGGACGCCTCCGAGCGCGAGGCCCTCCAGCACACGCAGCACGAGGATCGCCTCGAAACCCGGCACCAGCACGACAGCCGTGCCGAACACGATGGCCGCGAGGAGTGCGATGCGCATCGCCGGCAGGCATCCGATCCGACCGGCGAGCCACGACCACGGCAGCACGCCGACGGCGAGCCCGATGGTCGCAGCAGAGATGAGGAGCGCTGACTGCGCTGCCGTGACGTGCAAGTCACGGGCGACGAGCGGAAGGATGCCCTGCGGGGAATACAGCTGAGCGAACGTCGCGACGCCGGCGAATCCGAGGGCGATCAGGATGCGTCGGTACTCCGGCGTCCCTCGGTCGTGTCCGCGCCATCCGGCGACGTCGGTCATGCCCGGCGGTCACCCACCGAGCGTCATCACCCTCGCACCGTGCACGGGCGCCGACACCCGCACGGCCCGCAGCTGGGCCGCGCTGAGCGCGATCTGCAGGTCGATCGCGCTCTCGCGATCCTCGGCCAGGAACGCGATCGTCGGACCGGATCCGGAGACGAGCCCGGCGAGAGCGCCGCTGCGCTCCCCGAGCTCGAGCACGTCTGCCAGCTCGTCCGAGAGGTGGATGGCCGGCGCCTGCAGGTCGTTGGCGAGGTTCTCGGCGAGCATCGCTGGTTCTCCGGCGCGCAGGGCCTGCAGCAACTCCGTGCTCACCGACGGATGCTCGACCACCGGGCCCAACTCCCCCGCGTGCCGTTCGCGGTGCAGGTCGAGCTCGCGATACACGGCAGGCGTGGACAACTCGCCGTGCGGCAGAACGAGCACCCACTCGAATCGTCCCTGCGTGAGCACCGGGCTCAGCTCGTCGCCGCGTCCCAGGCCGATCGCCGTCCCTCCGGCGAGCGCGAACGGCACGTCGGCACCGAGCTGCGCCGCTAGGCGGTGCAGGTGGTCTCGGCTGAGTCCGGCACTCCACAGGGCGTCGCACGCGATGAGTGTGGCAGCAGCATCCGCCGATCCGCCGCCCATGCCGCCGGCGATCGGAACGTTCTTCTCGATCTCGATGCGCACACCGCCGCTGACGCCGGCCGCCTCGGCGACGAGCCGCGCCGCTCGCACCGCGATGTTGCTGTCATCGGTCGGCAGACCGCTGCAGTCGATGGGACCGCTGAAGCTCACCGTCACCCGCGACGCCGGCCACACCCGAACGTCCTCGTACAGCGAGACCGCCTGATAGACGGTGGCGACGTCGTGGTAACCGTCGTCGCCGACGGAACCGACGCCGAGATACAGGTTCACCTTGCCAGGGGCACGGGCGTGAACGGGAAGGCCCAGGCTCGCGGACGTCATGTGTACCAACCTACGGGGTCGCCGAACCGGGCGCGTTGCGAGCCAGAGCCAGGAACTGCTCCATCGTGAGCTCCTCACCTCGAGCCGTCGGCAGCAGCCCGACCGTCTCGAGAGCCGCGGATGCCGTCGCCGAGTCCCCGAAGACACCCGACAGCGACTGACGCAGCATCTTGCGGCGCTGGCCGAATGCGGCATCGACGATGGCGAACAACCGGCGACGCAACGCCTCTTCGCTCCGGGCATCGCCGTTCTGCGATTCACCGTTCTGGCCACCACCCGGATGCTCGTGGCGCTGAAACGCGACGAGGATCGAGTCCACGTTCGGCACCGGCCAGAACACCTGGCGGGACACCTGGCCCGCTGTGCGCCAGGACCCGTACCAGGCGGCCTTCACGCTGGGCGATCCGTACACCTTGGATCCGGGTCCGGCGGCGAGCCGCTGCCCCACCTCCGCCTGCACCATGACGACACCGGACCTCAGCGTCGGTATCCGCTGCAGCAGGTGCAGCAGCACGGGAACCGACACGTTGTACGGCAGGTTGGCGACGAGTCGCACCGGATCCGCGGGGAGCTTCTCGACCGTCAGCGCGTCCTGGTGCACCACGGTGAGCCGGTCGACAGCCTCCGGCGCCAGCTGCTGCACGGTGATCGGCAGCTGGGCGGCGAGCCGTCCGTCGATCTCGACCGCCACGACGGATGCCTCCGCCTCCAGCAGGCCAAGGGTCAACGACCCCAGCCCCGGACCGACCTCGAGCACGACGTCTCCCGGCTCCACCTCGGCCACACGCACGATGCGGCGCACGGTGTTGGCGTCGATCACGAAGTTCTGCCCGAGCTTCTTCGTGGGCGTGACATCCAGGAGCTCCGCCAGATCACGGATCTCCGCCGGTCCGAGCAGTTGCACGGTCATCCTTGGCCCCCGACTCCGGCTCGCACGGCCGATCCTGCCATCATCACGCGATGATGCCGATCGGCGTCGTCGGCGGGGCCTGAACGGGCTCGGAATCCCACTTGCCGTACACGAGCTCCGTGTTGGACACGATCTGGGCTGCGAGCACGGAGACGTCGGTGCCGATCACCTCGGCCATCCCGCGCAACGTGTGCGGGATGAGGTACGGAGCGTTCGGCCGGCCGCGGTACGGCGAGGGCGTGAGGTAGGGCGCATCCGTCTCGACGAGGAGGAGTGAGCGCGGCGCGATCTGAAGCGCGTCCCGCAGGTTCTGCGCGTTCTTGAACGTGACGGTCCCCGCGAATGACATGTACCAGCCGTTGTCCGCGCAGATCTCGGCGAGATCCGGTCCACCCGAGAAGCAGTGGAACACCACCCGTTCCGGCGCTCCGACGCGCATCAGCGTCGCGATGACCTCAGCGTGCGCGTCGCGGTCGTGGATCTGCAGCGCCAGCTCGTGCCGCTTCGCCATGTCGATGTGCGCCTCGAAGGAGCGGAACTGCGCTGCGCGGCCATCCTCGTCCGTGCGGAAGAAGTCCAGGCCCGTCTCGCCGACGGCACGCACGCGCGGACGACCGGCGAGCTCGTCGATGACGGCCAGCGCGTCGTCGAGGGCGCCTTCGGCATCCAGTTCGGGCGCGTCGTTCGGGTGGATAGCCACCGCCGCCAGCATGCGCGGCTCGATCGCGGCGGTCTCCGCCGCCCAGACGGATGACGCCACGTCGGTGCCCACCTGCACGACGCCGCGCACGCCGACGGACGACGCACGATCGAGTTGCTCGTGATAGCTGAGGGCCAGGCCGTCTTCGATGCGTCCTGGACGCGCCGACGGGTCGATGTGCGTGTGGTTGTCGTACACCGGCACCGTGAGCGGTGGCGGCAGGGGCGGATACGTGGGGTCGCTAGGCATGAGGCTCGCTGGACATGATGGCGACTGCGGCGGCCCGCTACTCGGCGGAACCCTGGTCGATGCGCGGGAAGAGCGCCTCGAGCGATGCGACGCGGATGCCGGCGGGCAACTGCCCCCATCGCCCAGCATCCCGCAACGGCTGTGCGGCCAGCTCGCCGAGCGCATCCTCCACCCCGAGCGCGGTCCACAGCTTCTGGGTCGCCTTCGGGATGACCGGGGACAGCAGCACAGCGAGCGCGCGAAGGCCCTCGGCCGCCGTGTAGAGGACGGTCTGCAGGCGCTCGCGGTTCGCGTCGTCCTTGGCGAGCGTCCACGGCTCCTGATCCGTGATGTACCCGTTGAGCTCGTCGACGACGGTCCAGATCGCCGCGATGCCCTCGTGGATCGCGAAACGCTCGATGGCGGCGTCGGCGTTCGCCGCGGCATCCGCGACCGTCTTCCGGATGCCGGCGTCGGCCTCGGACGGCGTGCCGGTTGTCGGCACCTCTCCGTCGAAGTACCGCTGCAGCATGGCGATCACCCGCGAGGCCAGGTTGCCGAAGCCGTTCGCGAGCTCCGCCTGGTACCTGGCCGACAGGTCTTCCCAGCTGAAGGAGCCGTCCTGGCCGAAGCTGATGGCCCTCATGAAGTAGTAGCGGAACGCGTCGGAGCCGAACGTGTCGGTGATCTGCGACGGCGCGATGCCGGTGAGCTTCGACTTGCTCATCTTCTCGCCGCCCACGAGCAGCCAGCCGTGCCCGAACACCTTGTGCGGCACCTCGAGGCCGGCGGCCAGGAGCATGGCCGGCCAGATGACGGCGTGGAAGCGGGCGATGTCCTTGCCCACCAGGTGGTACGCCGGCCAGCGCCGGGCGAAGAGCTCGTCATCCGTGCCGTATCCGACGGCGGTCGTGTAGTTGAGCAGGGCGTCGAACCAGACGTAGACGACGTGGGACGGATCCCACGGCACTTTGATGCCCCAGTCGAAGCTCGACCGCGAGATGGACAGGTCGGAGAGGCCCTGGCGCACGAACTGCACTATCTCGTTGCGCACGCTCTCCGGCTGCACGAAGTCGGGACGCGACTCGTACAGGTCGAGAAGCTGCTTCTCGAACGCGCTCATGCGGAAGAAGTAGTTCTTCTCCTTGAGGATCTCGACGGGGCGCGAGTGGATCTTGCACACCAGCTGCCCCTGGTATTCGCCGCTGAGCGGCTCGTCCAGCTCGTCGCGCTGCTTGTACTCCTCGCAGCCCACGCAGTAGTAGCCCTCGTACTCGCCCGCGTAGATGTGCCCGTCGTCGTGCAGCTTCTGCAGGAAGCGCGTGACGGCCACCTCGTGGCGCTCGTCGGTGGTGCGGATGAAGTCGTCGTTCGCGATGTCGACGGTGTCCAGCAGCGGCTTCCAGGCGGATGCCACGAGCCGGTCGGCCCACTCGCGCGGCTCCAGTCCGTTCGCCGTCGCGGTACGCAGGATCTTCTGGCCGTGCTCGTCTGTACCCGTCAGCAGCCAGGTGTCGTCGCCGGACTGGCGGTGCCAGCGGGACAGCACATCCGCGGCGACCTCCGTGTAGGCGTGCCCGATGTGCGGAACATCATTCACGTAGAAAATGGGCGTGGTGATGTAGAACGAGGAGCCGTCGGACATGCGTTCCATCCTAAATGGAGCGAGGTGCCCGGCTCGGCCGCGTTACGAGGCCGCCGACTCCGCGCGAACAGCGCCACCGCGCCAGCTTTTCGCTTCAGCGCCACGATTTGTGGCGCGAACATGAATAGGTGGCGCTATTGACGAGGCGGGGTGCGGGGAGTGAGCTACCAGCCGAGCTCGCCGGCATCCTCCTGGAACGTGCCGCTCGGGCCGTCGAGCCCGATGGTCGCCATGCGTACGACGACCTCAGCGCTCTCCTCAGCGGGACGTCCCGGGTGGCTGCCGGGGTCTCCTCCGCCGAGCTCCGTCGCCGTGATACCCGGCTCGACGGCGTTGAACTTCACCTCGGGCACGGCCTTCGCGTACTGCACCGTGATCATGGAGACGGCGGCCTTGCTCGACCCGTACACGATCGACGGGAACGAGAACGCCGGACGCGTCGGCTCGTGTGTCGCCCAGAACGACCCGAGCGCGCTCGACACGTTGACGACCACGGGGTTCGTCGACCTGCGCAGGAGAGGCAGCGCCGCTTCCGTGACGCGGATGACGCCCACCGCGTTCGTGTCGAACACCCCGAGCACACTCGGTCCGTCGAGTGCTTCGCCGCCGCCCTGCCGCTTGGCGACCCCTGCGTTGTTGATGAGAACGTCGAGCCCGCCGTCCGCCTCGATCGTCTTCAGCGCCGCCGCGACGGAGGCGTCGTCGGTCACGTCGAGCTGCACGAAGCGTGCGCCGATCTCGTCGGCGGCCGCGCGGCCCCGTCCCTCGTCGCGAGCGCCGAGGTAGACCGTGTGCCCCGCTGCGACGAGCTGGCGGGCTGTTGCCTTTCCGAGGCCCTTGTTAGCCCCGGTGATGAGTGTCGTTGTCATGTTCATCAGCCTGCGCCGCGGCGGTGAGCCTTGGCAGTCGTCCGCTTATCGTAGGAATGCCGAGGCCAGGACGCGGCGTCGGATCCGGCGCAGACTGGAACGCGTGGATGTGTGGGACTTCGGCGGCGCCGTTCGTCGGTGGCGGGACCGCGCCACCCCAGAGACCGTCGGGCTGCCCGTCGGGCAGCGGCGGCGAGCGGCAGGGCTTCGTCGCGAGGAACTCGCCGGCCTCGCCGGCATCTCCGTCGACTATCTGACGCGGCTCGAGCAGGGGCGGGCATCCGCTCCTTCGATGCAGGTCGTCGAGGCTCTCGCCAGGGCGCTACGACTGTCGGATGCCGAACGCGACGTGCTCTTCCAGCTCGCCGGTCTCGCCGCGCCGGGTCCCGGCATGGTGCCCACGCGGATCGCACCCAGCGTGCAACGGCTCCTCGACCGCCTGGATCACACGCCGGTGATCGTGCAGGATGCCGCGTTCAACTTCGTCACGGCCAACGCTCCGTACGACGCGCTGATGGGAGACACGTCCGCCTGGACGGGCAACGAGCGTAACGGCGTGTGGCGCAACCTCGTCGGGCCCGGCACCCGAGCTGTGCACGATCCGGAGGAACGGGATGCGTTCGAGCGCGGGCTCGTCGCCGAGTTGAGACTGACCGCAAGCCGGTACCCGGCGGATCCGGCGCTCGCGAAGCTGATCGGGGAGCTCGCCGCCGCCAGCCCCCGGTTCCGCGAGCTCTGGGACACGGCCGAGATCGTGGACAGCGCAGACCGCACGCGGCAGAAGGTCATCGATCACCCAGCTGCCGGCCGCATCACGCTGGACTGCGACAACCTCACGGTCGCCCGCGACGACCTCCTGATCACCGTGTACACCGCGGAGCCCGGCACCGAGGACGCGGACAAGCTCGCGCTCGCGATCGTGCTCGGCACCCAGGAGGTCGTGGGCTGAGGCGAGCCCGGCGATGGCTGTGAGGCCGACATGACATCCGGCTGAATACATGCCGATCGGGCATGTATTCGGCCGGAGAGCGCGATCCGTCACGTCGACGGGAGGCGAACACGCTGCGCGTGAGCTCAACCCACTGCCGAAGGCGTGCGAGCCGTGGTCAGCGCGTGCCCGATGAGGGCGGACAGCATCCGCTCTCCGTCGGGTGAGAGCACGGACTCCAGGTGGGCTTGGACGGAGGCGATGCCCGGCGCACGGAACGCTGTCACGATTCCGTTCGCGTCGATGGACGGCTCGAGCGCCAGCTCGCGTCGGTCGTCCGCGGTCTCCGCACGCTCGCGCACCCCGAACGTGTTGTAGAAGCCGACGCGTGCCGGCGCACCGAACACGTCGACCGCAAGCTGGATGCCCTGCCGGGGTTCCGCGAGCGGCGCGACGTCGTGGCCGGCGAGCATCCCGAGCACCTGGTGGCTGAGGCAGACGGCGAGCAGCGGCCTGCCGCTGCGGATCCGCTCCACCATCAGCGCGCGGAGCCTGTTGATCCGCGGCTGTGGGCGCCGCGGATCGCCGGGCCCCGGACCGAACACGACGAGGTCGTCCGCCAGCACGTCATCGACGTCGGCGCACGGCCGCACACGCACGACCATTCCGGAGTGCCGCAACTGGTGGGCGAGCATCTCGGTGAAGCCGTCCTCGTTGTCGACGACCAGCACGTTCGCGCCTGCGAAGGGCAACGAGGTCGTCGTTTGCTCACGCATCCAGAACGAGGCCAGCGCGCTGTTGCGGCGCACAAGGGCGGCCTCGATCTCGGGATCCGTCTCGGTGAACGGCGTGCGCACGGGCCTGGGCGGCACCGGACGAGACGAGACGGCAGCTCCCGGGGCAGACGGCGCAAAGCCGGTCTCGACCGACGGCACTGACGTGGGCCGGCGGGGCGCGGCATCCTGCAGCCCGAGCGCCGTGAGGATGCCTGCGGCCTTCGCCCTGGTCTCCGCCGCCTCGGCTGCCGGGTCGGAGTGCCGCACGAGGGTGGCGCCCGCGGTCACGGTGAGTCGCCCGTCGGCGGTGACCCTCGCGGTGCGGATCAGGATGGGAGCGTCGAGCGACCATCCGTCGTCCTGGGGCTCGAACAGTGCGATCACGCCGGAGTAGTAGCCGCGGGGCTGCGTCTCGTGGCGCGCGATGACGCGGCAGGCGTTCTCCATCGGGGATCCGGTGACGGTGGGCGCGAACATGGTGCGACGGAGTGCCTCGCGCGGATCCAGCGACGAGCGACCGTCGAGCAGGTACTCGGTGTGGGTGAGCCGGGACATCCGCTTGAGGAAGGGGCCCGACATCCGACCGCCCGTCGGGCAGAGCGAGCTCATCAGCTTCAGCTCCTCGTCGACCACCATGAAGAGCTCGTCGGTCTCCTTGGGATCCACGAGGAAGTCGAGCAGCGCTTCGCGCGTCGGTCCGTCGCTGCCGTGCCGGTAGGTGCCGCTGATCGGGTTCATCACGGCACGGCCCCGCTTCAGGGTGAGGTGTCGCTCCGGGGTCGCGCCGACGAGCATGACCGGCTCGGCGGCTTCATCCGTTCGCTCGGAGTTCGCGACGCGCTGAGGCGCGGGGAGGTGCACCGCGAACGTCCAGTAGGCGCCGTTCTCGCCGGTGAGGAGCGCCCGCATCCACGCGAGCAGCGCGGATGCCGGCGCGTCGTGCAGTGTCGCCTCGAAGCGCCGCGCGATGACGAAGTTCGCGCCCTCGCCACGGCCGATCTCCGTGTCGATCACGCGCCGCACGATGCGCTCGTACTCCTCGTCGGTGCTGTCCGGACCGTGGAACGTGGTGGCAGGGGCGTGCGCGGGGAGCAGGGAGACGGCATCCGCGAGTCGAATGCGTTCGCGACGGGACGCCCTCAGGCAGCGCAGCGGAGCACGGTCGTCGTGGGCGACGAAGCCGCGCTCGAGGATCTGCCGATACGGCACCACCGCGAGCACCGGCACGTCCGTCAGCGGGATGTCGGCCAACGAGTCGACATCGACGACGTCGCCGCTGAACACATCGAGGTGGTCGTCGCCCTCCCGTCGCAGCAGCGCGAACGGCGGGCACTCCTCAGTGCTGTCCGATTCGGCGGCGAGCGACCGGGCGAGGAGTTCGGTGAGGAGCGGATGCGGATCGGTGTCGGTCATGGCGGGTCCTGTCTGCCGCCTGCCGAAGATCACTCCCCCGATACGGGAAACGACCGCCGAGAGGCGGTCGTCGTGTGCGTGGGTGCGCGTTCGTCGGTCCGCCGATCAGGCGGGCCACCAGGTGAGGAAGGTCGAACGCATGAGGACACCATAGCCGACACCCGGCGTGCGGCGTCAACAGGACAACAGGCCCGGAACATGCCAGACCGGCATGTTCTCGGCGGGTGAGCGCGAACAGTCATGTCGAGCCGGCCGGTGGGTTCTGACACCATCGTCCTGTGTCCGAACTGAAGACCGGCCCCCGTGCAGCGTTGGCCGTTCGCCCCTATCGCCGCTGGTTCGCGTCGCAGATCTTCTCCGCCTCCGGCACGTCCACCCAGCTGATCGGCATGGCGTGGCTGGTGACGCAGGCCACAGGCAGCGGGATCGCCCTGGCAGGCATCACGTTCGCGATCTACCTGCCGGTTCTGGTGCTCGGTCCGTTCGCGGGCGTGCTCGTCGACCGGTTCGACCGCCGGCGGCTGCTCGTGTGGACGCAGGTGGCGTTCATCGCGCTCGGCACGATCCTGACCGTGGTGACCGCGCTCGGATACGAGAGCCTTCCGTTCATCTACGCGATAGGGATCGCGACCGGCCTGGTGAACTCCGTCGATGCTCCGGCACGCCAGGTGTACCTGATGGACGTGCTGGACCATCGCCTGCTGCCGTCCGCGATCGGACTGTACGAAGTCGTGATGAACAGTGCGCGGGTGCTGGGCCCGGCGCTCGCGGGCATCCTGCTGGCCACCGCCGGAATCGTGCCGTGCTTCGTGTTCAACGCGGTGTCGTTCGTTCCGGCGCTCATCGCTCTGATCCTCAACCGTCATGTGGTCAGCCACCGGGAGGCGCATGCCGAGCGCCGCGCAGGGCTGCTGGACGGCATCCGCTGGATCGCGCACAACCCGGCCGTCGTCGTCACCCTGATGCTCGCCAGCACCTCGGGGATGCTCTTCAACCTCACGGTGACGCTGCCGCTCATCACCACCAAGACGTTCGCGCTCGACGGCGGTGTCTACGGCACGTTGACCGCCGTGTTCGGCGTGGGTGCGCTGATCGGCGCGCTGCGCGCGACCATGCAGGGCGCATCTCCGGCCTTCCGCGCGACCGCATCCCTTGCACTGGTCACGGGCCTCGTCGTGATCCTGACCGCGCTCGCTCCGAGCGTGTGGCTGTTCGGCATCGGACTCGGGCTGGCCGGCGCGGGGTCGATCTGGTTCATCGCCCGCGCCAACGCGTATGTGCAGCTCGCCGCGCCGGCGCCCATCCGCGGTCAGGTGATGAGCATCTGGAACATGGCCCTGCCCGGCATGAACCCGTTCACCGGCCTGCTCGCAGGAGCGGTGGCGGATGCCGTGAGCCCGCAGGCGGGATTCGGCCTCTCCGGCGCGCTGTACGTGGTGATCGCGGGCGTTGGACTCATCGGTGCGGCGGTGCACTCCCGCTCTCGCGCCGGAGCCGCTTAGTCGGGATTGGGTGCGTCGTGCCTCGGTGTGTCATGACCGGCCCGGTCGGAATCCGGGCGGGCGAGCTCGCTCAGCAGGTCGTCCGTCGCCTCGGCGACGGCCTCCGGATCCCTCAGCATGCCGAGGTGCCCGAGGCGGAGGTCGCGCGTGGGCCATCCTGCCGCGCCCGCACGCTGCCGCTCGGATCCGTACGCCTCGCTGAGCATCAGGTATCCGCAGGGCACCGCATCGCTCCAACCGGATGCCGCACTCAGCGTCTCCCCCAGGTAGCTGAATCGCACCCTCGGCGCCACCGCGTCGACGGCGCCGAAGGATGCGGATGACGGGAACAGCGGCTCGACGTCGTCCGAGGGGAACCACCGGGTCCAGGGCGGGAGCAGCCCGGCCTCGACACGATCCTTAAGGGTGGCAGCCGCTCCAGCCGGCACCACGGGCCAGGTGCCGCCGTCGAATGGCGGAAGCACCGCATCCATGAACACGGCGGCGCCGACGGACGCCCGCGCGATGACGCCCGGCACGACGTTGCCCGCATTGGAGTGCGCGATCAGCGCGCACCCTGGGTGGCGTCGCGCGACCTCCGCGCACGCCTCGAGCACGGCATCCGCCGATCTCGTGTCCGTCGGTGCGACCACTGCCACCACGTGTCCACGCGCGGCAAGGGCATCCGCGAACGGCTGCAGAGCCTCCGCGGGGAGGAACACGCTGCCCATCAACACCAGCTCGACAGGACTTCCGTTCGAGAACATGCCAGAACGGCCTGTTTCCGGCGGGAGAGCGGGATCTGTCATGTCGGCGCTCATCGTGAGGTCACGCGTGTCACGTCAGCCGAGCCCCGTGGCCTTGAGCAGTTCCGCTCGAAGGGCATCCCGCACGGCTGCCATGCCGTCATAGGTCTCCTCGAACGACGTCGACAGCGGCGAGAGTCCGATGCGCAAGCCGTCCGGGTCGCGGTAGTCAGGGATGACGCCGCGGTCCCACAACGTGGCGGTGACCGTGCGCATGGAGCGATGCGACACCGTGATGTGACCGCCGCGACGAGCCGGATCCCGCGGGGAGGCCAGCTTCGCCCCCAGGGGCGTGAGCCACTCGTCGAAGAGAGCGATGGCGAACTCGGTCAGCTCCAGCGACTTGGCGCGCACGGCCTCGATGCCGCGGTCCTCGATCATCTCCAGCGTGTCCTGCATCGCCAGCATTCCGATGATCGGCGGGGTGCCGCTGATGAAGCGGCGCATGCCCTCCGCCGGCCGGTATTCGGGGCCCATGGCGAAGACATCCGACGATCCCATCCAGCCCTGGATCGGCTGCCGCAGCACCTCCTGCAGGTCGGAGCGCACGTAGGCGAAGGCCGGCGATCCCGGGCCGCCGTTCAGGTACTTGTAGGTGCATCCGACGGCCAGGTCGACGCCCCAGCGGTCCAGTTCGACGGGGACGGATCCCGCCGAGTGGCAGAGATCCCAGAGCACGAGCGCGCCCGCGTCGTGCGCCAGGCGCGTGATGGCCGGCGCATCCGCGAGGAATCCGGACCGGTAGGCCACATGGCTGACCACCACGAGCGCCGTCCGCTCGCCGACGACGGCCGCGACCTGCGCCGGCGTCACGCCCGAGGCCGGATCCGCCTCGATCCAGCGCAGCGTCAGACCGCGCTCCGCCGCGATGCCGTCGAGCACGTACCGATCGGTCGGGAAGTTGTCGGTGTCGAGCACGATCTCCGTTCGCTTGCCAGAGCCGCGCGGAGCGTCCACCGCCGCCCTCGCCAGCTTGTAGAGCAGCACCGTCGTCGAGTCGCCGATGACGGTCTGACCGGATGCCGCCCCCAGCACCGCGCGCCCCAGCCGGTCCCCGATCGTGAACGGCAACTCCATCCACTCCTCGTCCCAGCCACGGATCAGCCGCCCGGCCCACGCCTCGGTGAGGAACTTCTGGATGCGCTCAACGCTCTGCACCGTCGGCCGCCCCAGCGAGTTGCCGTCGAAGTAGGCGACGAGACCGTCCGATGGCACGAACCGCGCGCGGAAGTGCGCCAACCCGTCACTGCGGTCCGCCCTGCGGGCGAACGAGTGGAACGGATCCGGCGCACCCGTGCGGCCGTCGTGCTGCGTCGTCATTCCAGGGTCTCCTCCAGGTAGTCGATGGTCGTGCCGCGCGCTCCGACGAGCCATGCCGCAGCAGCCTCCGCTGTGGCGGGCGGCGTTCCGGGCACCCAGGCCAGCCGTGGGCCGATGGCGTCCGGATGCGCGGTGCCGGCGATCGAGGCGACCAGCGCATCCCTGTCCAGTCCCGTCGCGGCGAGCGCGGTCAGTTCTCTGGCGTTGATGCCGAGCGGCAGCGGGCCGTTTCCGAGGTCCGTCCCGTACAGCACGCGGGCACCGGCCGCGACGAGGTGACGCAGGTTGTCCGCCGCGATGTCGGACTCGCGCGTGCGTTCGCCGTATCCGTGGATGTCGAGCGTGGACACGACCGCCGTGCCGGCGCGCGAGATGCGCGACACGAGTCCCGCATCCAGCACCTCGGTGAACGGTGTGTGCGCAAGCACATTGACGCCGGCGTCGAGCGCCCTGCGTGTCATCCCCTCGCCCTCCACATGCGCCGCAACGGGCACGCCCTCCGCGCGCGCTGCCGTGACGATCGCCTCGAGCAGCTCCGGCGACGGCACCGGTCCGGCCGTCGCGTTCAGCGTGACCTTGATGACGGATGCCCCTGCCGCGGCCTGCGCCCGCACCGCCGTCTCCGCGTGGTCCGGTTGCGCCACCTGCACGACGGCCGCCTCCGGCGCCCAGTCGCGCATCGACGGATACCCGCCGACGCACGTGACGAACGCGCCAGCGATGTGCACCTGCGGCAGCATCGACCCGGGGAACGCGGCCTGCGTGCGGATCCGTCCGGTCACCGCAGGATCCCCGCCCAGGTCGACGACGCTCGTCACGCCGCCGGCGAGCAGCGGCTCCGCGTCGATGAGCCCCAGGTGCACGTGGTGATCCGTGAGGCGTGGGAACAGGGTGCCTGGTACGGAGAGGTCGGCACGGACATCGGCGTCGACGGGATGCAGGAGTCCGCTGCGCAGCGCGAAGACGCTGCGGCCGCGGAATGCGCCCGTCCACCAGTCCTGAAACGCGACGGTCTGCCCCTCCTCGATCACGGGCGCTCCTCGATCACGACGCTCCGATCTGCGTACGCACCGCGTACAGCTCGGGGAAGAACGTGATGTCCAGCGCTTTCTGCAGGAATGGCACGCCGCTGGATCCGCCCGTCCCGGTCTTCATGCCGATGGTGCGCTGCACGGTCTTCAGGTGCCGGAACCGCCACAGCTGGAAGTTGTCCTCCAGGTCGACGAGCTCCTCGCACGCCTCGTACTCCGACCAGTGCTCGTCGGCGTTCTCGTAGATCTCCGCGATGACCGGGACGAGCGCCTCCGACATGCGGTACGCCTGCGTCACGTCACGATCGATGACGGCTGCGGGAACGGCGAATCCGTGCCGCGCCAGGTATCGCAGGAACTCGTCGTACAGCGTCGGGGCCTTCAGGATGCCCTCCAGCAGCTCGTGCGCACCGGCGTCGCTCTCGAACACCCGCAGCATGCGCGCATCCTTGTTGCCCAGCGTGAACTCGACCGCCCGGTACTGCCAGGACTGGAATCCGGATGAGTTGCCCAGGAATCCGCGGAACTGCGCGTACTCCGTCGGGGTGAGCGTGGCGAGCACCGACCACTGCTCCGTGAGGGTGCGCTGGATGTGCTTCACCCTGGCGATCCGCTTCAGGGCGGGTTGCAGGAGGTCGTCGCGGAGCAGGGCGCAGGCATCCGTCAGCTCGTGCAGCACGAGCTTGAGCCACAGCTCGGTCGTCTGGTGCTGCACGATGAACAGCAACTCGTCGTGGTGCTCCGGGCGACTCACCGGATGCTGTGCAGACAGCAGGCGATCGAGGTCGAGGTACGACGAGTAGCTCATGCGCCGCGCGAAGTCCGTGACGATGGACTCCTCGTAACGATCCGCGGACTCGTGACCGACCGCCGAATCCGCTCGGCCGGCCGGATCCGTCTCGGGTGCGTCGTGCGTCATCGTGCCTCCTCGCAGTCCGCCCCCATTCTTGCCGGGACACCCGGATCGCCGCACCACCGCGGCGCGGGTCGTCATCGCGCGCCGCCACCGCGCCTGATTCAACCGGCGGTGGCGATCAGACGGCGACGAGCTCCAGCACCATCGCGTGCTCGGGGTGGAGCCCGGGCAGCGGCAGGCCCGCCTCGGCGAGCACGCGACCGGAGACGATGACGCCCTCACCGGACTCGACTGCAGTGCGCAGCCATTCGGGCAGCGAGATGTGGGCGACGGCGTGCCGATCCAGCTGAAGGCCCGTCGTGATCCGGTAGCTGCGATCGGCGTCGAGGCCGGGGAAGCGCAGCCGCGCCGGCGATTCGTTGGGCGAGGTGGCCAATGACACGTACGCGAAGACGGCGCGCGACCTGTCGTGCGAGACGACGCCGTACGCGGCATCCTCCGTGCCAGGACGATCGACGTGCACGGAACGACCGGTGTGGAGGAGATCGCGGTGCGTCTTGTAGAAGGCGATGGCGGTGCTCAGTTCGGCGCGCTCGGCATCCGTCAGCGTGCGCACGTCCCACTCCATGCCGAAGTGGGCGAAGAGCGACGTGATGGCACGGAACGACAGCGCGTGCGTGCGACCCGTGGTGTGCGAGGTGCCGGGCCCGACGTGGGATCCAATCAGCTCCGGCGGCAGCACGAGACCCGTGCCGCGCTGGATCGCCTGCCGCTCCAGCGCGTCGTTCGTGTCGGATGCCCACACCCGGTCCGTGCGCTCCAGGATGCCGAGGTCCACGCGTCCGCCTCCGGACGAGCAGCTCTCGATCTCGACGCCCGGATGCGCCGCCCTCAGCTCGTCGAGCAGCCGGTACACGGCGAGCGTCTGCGCGTGCGTCGACGGTCGGCCGTCGTGGCCGAGCTCGAGCTGGTCGCGGTTCTGATCCCACTTCAGGAAGTCGATCGGATACTCGCTGAGCAGGGCGTCCAGACGCTCGTAGACGTAGGCCCAGGCATCCGGATTCACCAGGTCGATCACCTGCTGGTGACGCCACGGCAGGGACAGACGGCCACGGGCGCCGTCCGGACGGGCGATCCAGTCCGGATGCTCGCGCGCCACCCGCGAGTCCTCGCTGATCATCTCGGGCTCGACCCAGAGGCCGAACTGCATGCCCTTGCCGCGCACGTGCTCGACGAGCGGCGTCAGCCCGTTCGGCCAGACATCGGGATCCACGAACCAGTCGCCGAGGCCCTTCGTGTCGTCGCGACGGCCGAGGAACCATCCGTCGTCGAGCACGAAGCGCTCGACGCCGAGATCGGCCGCGGCATCCGCGAGTTCCGAGAGCACGCCGAGGTCGTGGTTGAAGTACACGGCCTCCCACGTGTTCAGCACGACGGGACGCGGCGTCGACGGATGCCCGGCCCTGGCGCGCACGAAGTCGTGGAAGCGGGCGCTCATGCCGTCGAGACCCTCACCGGAGTACGACGCGTAGACGGTCGGCGCGACGTACGATTCGCCGGCCGCGAGGGCGACCTCGCCCGAGCGCAGCAGCTCGCCGACGGCGAGCACGGTCTGCCCGTCGCCGGCGCGCTCCACGCGGCTCGTGTGGTCGCCGCTCCAGCCAAGGTGCAGCGCCCACACCTCGCCGGAACGCCAGCCGAAGGCCGGAGTTCCGGCAGCGATCACGAGCGTCGAATCGTGACCCGTTCGCCCGTGGCGTCCCGTGCGGCTCCACGTGCCCTGGTCGATGCTGCGGCGCTGCGGATGCTTCTCCCGTGTCCAGCGCCCTGTGAGGTCGAGCGACTCCGTCGCCTGTCCGGGCACGGGCAGCGTCGCGTCCAGCGCCTCGAGGGTGTACGGAGCGTCGCCCGTGTTGGTGAGGGTCTGCTCGATCCTCAGCAGACCGGTGGCGTCCAGCGTGAGCACGGCGTCCACGCGAAGAGCGGATGCGTCGTCCGTGAACACGAGGACCGCGCGCTGGGAGCCGGCCGGCTCCGCGTCGTCGGCACGGGCATCCTGCAGCACCAGGCGCGGTGAGAACGCGTGGCCGTCGCGGCTGCCCCCGATGCCCGGCGTGCCGCGCCAGCCGCGCGACGCCTGCGGGATCAGGGACGCCTTCAACGGTGTATCGAACGCGGAGGAGGTGGCGCCCCCGGTGAAGAGGGCGACGTCCGGCACCTGCTCGCCGAGGTCGGCTCCCCAGTGCGCGACGCGCGCATCCGCGTCGCGCAGGTCGAGGAGGACGCTGACGCCTGCCGCGCGCAGGTACAACCGGTCGATCATGAAGGGGCCTCCGAAGGGGTTCGATACTCGGGCGTGCTGACGATGCGCAGCTCGCCCGCACGGGTGGACAGCACTTCCCTTGCGTGAGCGCCGAGACCGTCGTCGCTGATCACGACGGCCGCCTCGTCCAGCTCGGCGATGGTGGACATGCCGACGGTGCCCCACTTGGTGTGGTCCGCCAGCACGACGACCCGACGGGCTGCGGCCACGAGTGCCCTGTCCGCTTCCGCCTCGAGCAGGTTGGGCGTCGTGAATCCCTCGTGCTCGTCCATGCCGTGCACGCCGAGGAACAGGTAGTCGAGGTGGAGCTGCCGGAGAGCGGAGATGGCGATCGGGCCGACCAGGGCATCCGACGGCGTGCGCTCGCCACCGGTGAGGATGACGTGCCCCTGCCCGCTGGAGGCCTTGGGGAACAGCGCGCTCGCCACCTGCACCGAGTTGGTGACGATGGTGCAGTCCAGTGGCGCGTTCGCGAGGATCGACGCGAGCCGCCAGGTGGTGGTTCCCGCGCTGATACCGATCGCGCTGCCCGGACGCACGAAGGATGCCGCCTCCCGCGCGATCGCCAGCTTCTCCCGCTCCTGAAGCACGATCTTCGACTCGAACCCCGGTTCGTCGGTGCGCAGCCCGCCACCGGGCAGCGTGGCACCGCCGTGCACGCGCTCCAGCAGTCCGCCGGTCACGAGCACGTCGATGTCACGCCGCACGGTCATCTCGCTCACCGCGAACTGCGCGGCCAGTTCGGTGACACGCACGGTGCCGCGTTCACGGGCCCGAGCGACGATGGCGCTCTGACGCGCAGCTGCAAGCATCATGCGATTATCCCTTGCTGGCGCCGAGCGTCAGACCGGCGACGAACTGCCGCTGGAGCACGAGATAGATGATCAGCGTCGGGATGACAGTGATGATGGCGCCCGCCGCCAGCAGGTTGTAGTTCGACAGGAACTGCCCCTGCAGGTTGTTGATGGCGGTGGTCACCGGCAGCCGGTTGCCGGATTGGATGAAGATCAACGGCCAGAAGTAGTCGTTGTAGATGAAGATCACCTCGAGCGTGCCGAGCGCAGCGAGCGCCGGTCTGGTCAGCGGAAGGATGACGTTCCAGTACTGGCGCCAGATGCTCGCACCGTCGACCCGCGCCGCTTCGGTCAGTTCGTTCGGGATCGCCTTCATGAAGTTCGAGAGCACGAACGTGCAGAAGCCGATCTGGAACGCGGTGTTCGCCGCGATGACGCTCACGTACGTGTTCAGCAGCGTTCCGGAGTCGCTCATCCAGTACGGCAGCGTCGTGTGCTTGAACATCTCGAAGAGCGGGGCCGCGAGCACCTGCGGCGGCAGCAGGTTGCCCGCCGTGAACATGATCAGCAGTGTCACGTTGAACCGCCAGCTGTACCGCGACACGGCGAACGCCATCATGGAGGCGAAGAACAGGGTCAGCAGCACGGCAGGCACGGTGATGATCACCGAGTTGCCGAAGTAGGTCGGGAACCCGCCCTGCGTCCACGCGTCGATGAAGTTCTGGAAGTTGAAGTGTCCGGCGATCGAGAAGTATCCGTACTTGTCGGTGTCGGCCTTCGGTCGCAGCGATGTGTACAGCGCCCATACCAGGGGCAGCAACCAGATGATCGCCATCACGGTGATGAAGATCGCAGTCCCCCAGAGACGCTTCTTGTGCCGCCTGGGCGGAGTCGGCGCGTGCGGCGGCACGCGGACGGATGTCGTCGTGGTGGCGCTCATTCCGTCTCCTTTCGGAATGTCCTCGCCAGATACCAGACGATGGGTACGAGAGAGATGATCAGCAGCACCACCGCCAGTGCGGATCCGACGCCGATCACCTGGCCCTCACCGATGAGGTTCTGGATGACCAGTGCGCTGAGGAGTTCGAGGCCGTTCGTGCCTCTGTTGATCACCCACACGATGTCGAAGGCGCGCAAGGACTCGATGATCGTGATGACGACGATGATGATGTTGGTCGGCTTCATGGCGGGGAACACCACCTGGAAGAACGACTTCCATGCGCCGGCCCCGTCGAGGGATGCCGCCTCCTTGAGGCTCGGATCGACGCTCTTCAGGCCGGCCAGGTACAGGATCATCACGTAGCCGGCGTGCCGCCACGTCGCTGCGACCATGGCGGCCCACAGGTTCACTCCCGGTGTGCCGAGCCAATCGACGGCGTTCGGCTTGCCCGCCGTGCCCAGCAGGAAATTCAGCAGTCCGTTGTCCTGCGAGTAGAACAACTGCCAGATGATGCCGATCAGTGCCAGCGACAGCATCACCGGCGCGAAGAAGATGCTCTGGTAGATGCGGCTGCCCTTGAGTGCCTGATCGAGCAGCACCGCCAGCAGGAGTCCCAGCGGAGTGCCGATGACGCCGAGGAACAGCAGCCAGACGACGTTGTGGAGCACGGCGGGCCAGAACGGTGTGTAGTCCTGGAAGACGTACTGGTAGTTGCCCCATCCGGCCCACTTCATGTCGCTGAAGTCGAGACCGTTCCACTGCACGAACGACAGGCCGATCGAGAACAGGGTGGGCAACCAGACGAGGACGAGCTGGATCAGGGTGGGGATGCCCACCATGATCGACAGCACGACGACGTCGCGGCGTGTGAATTGGCGCAGCCGACGACGCTTCCGGGCGGGGGTGGCCCCCCGCCCGGAAGCGGTCGCCTTCTGCGTGTCTGCAGACGTGACCGCCATGAGGGATGCTTCGCTCCCGCTACTCGGCGGCGTACAGCGTCTTCGCCTGCGCTTCGATGTTGCTCAGGTCGACGCTGCCGTTCTTGATGAACGTCTGCATCGCAGGCTCGAGCACGTTGGATGCCATCGCGGGCAGCGCGTCGCGGTCGAAGAACTGGCTGATCGACTTGGCGTCGGCGATGACACCGGCGAGCTTCTTCGTGAAGGCGCTGTAGCCGGAGGTGTCGGCATCCTTCGCCGTCATGATGTTGGACTTGTCGATCGAGTAGTACGCTTCCTGGCCGGCTCCCGTGCCCATGAACTGGAGCATGTCCTTTGCCGCCTGGTTCTGTCCGCCCTTCTTCGACAGCATGAGGCCGTCGATGGGAGCCTCGACCGCGTCCTGACCCTCGACCGCGACTTCGGGGAACGGGAAGAAGTCGATGTCGGCCAGCACTGTCGGATCGGTGAACTGCTGTGTGATGAACGAGCCGAGCAGCATCATGCCGGACTTGTTCTGCGCGAGCTTCTGCGCGGCATCCTGCCAGGTGAGACCGAGCGCATCGGGGTCCTGGTAGGGCAGCATGATCTTCCAGGTGTCGAAGACGTCCTGCACCTTCTTCTGGTTCCAGGACTCCTTGTGCGCGCACAGGTCCATGTGGAACTGGTAGCCGTTCGTGCGCATGTTCAGGTAGTCGAACGTGCCGCACGCGGGCCACGCGTCCTTGTCGGCGAACTGGATCGGAATGATCCCGTCGGCCTGCATCTGCTTGCACAACGCCTCGAGGTCGTCCATGGTCTTCGGGATCTGGTATCCCTTCGACTGCCAGAACGACTTGCGGTAGAAGAAGCCCCACGGATAGTTGTAGTTCGGCACGAAGTACTTCTTGCCGTCCTCGCCCGTCGAGGCCTTGGTCAGGCCCTCGGTGAAGTTGCTGCCGATCTTGTCCCAGACATCGTCGACGTCCGCGACCAGACCCTTCTTCGCGTAGTACTGCATCCGGTAGCCGGCGAACCACGTGAACGCGTCGTCGGGGCTGCCCTGAAGGTAGTTGTTGATCTTGTTCTGGAATCCGTTGTGGTCGACCGTGTTGACGGTGACCTTGTCGCCCGACTTCTTCTCGAACGCCGAGACGAAGGCCGCATAGGCCTTCTTCGGGACCGGGTCGGATGCGTTGGATCCGAAGGTGAGGGACTTGCCACCGGACGACGAACCGCCGCCCGAGGTGGTTCCGGTGCAGGCCGCCAGCAGCGGGACGGCACCCAGGCCCAGCGCCCCGACGCCGACACCCTTCAGAAGAGTGCGGCGACCGATGGGGGTGCCACCGTTGAGCTCATGCATGTTGACTCCTTTGTAACGTGCAAGGGGTGTGCAAAAACGCACATAGTCGATCATATTCACGCATCGTCCGCGAGGGAATAGCGAATCAGACATGACCGGACGAGCGATGCCGAATCCGTCAGTGGAGAGCGTTTTCCGCACGGACAGCGACATTCATCGCGTGAGCCGACTGCGAAGTCCCGAACACCACGATGTGCGTCGGGGCACGAAATCGCATAAATTCGCACACGGATTTCCCTGCCGATCGAAGGAGCTCGAATGCCGTCGTCACGTGAAGCATCCCTGGGCGCGGTGTGGCGGCATCCGGAGGTCACCTCCCTGGGCCGCGAGCCCCAGCACGCCGTCGCGCGGACCGCGTGGTTCGACGGCGGCGTTCCCGCTGACGTGATCGATCTGGACGGCACGTGGCGATTCCAGCTGCTCCCCCGGCCGGAGGCCGAACTCGGTGACGGATGGCGTGACATCCGCGTGCCAGGCGCCTGGACCATGCAGGGCACCGGCGACTTGCCGCAGTACCTCAACATCCGGATGCCGTTTCCCGCCTCCCCGCCGACCGTGCCCGACGAGAACCCGACGGGCGTCTACCGCCGAACGTTCGAGGTGCCTGAGGTGTGGGTGAGCCGCCGGATCATCCTGAACGTCGGCGCAGCCGAGAGCGTGCTCCTCGCGAGCGTCAACGGCGTGCAGGCCGGAGTGAGCAAGGGCAGCAGGATCGCCGCCGAGTTCGACGTGACCGACCTCGTCACGGTCGGCGAGAACGAGCTCGAGCTGACCGTTGTGAAGTGGTCGGATGCGAGCTTCATCGAGGACCAGGACCAGTGGTGGCACGGCGGGATCACCCGCGGCGTGCGGCTGTACGCCACGAACCCGGTCTTCCTGCGGGACGTGCGGGCCGTCGCGGACTTCGACGCGGCATCCGGATCCGGACGGCTCGACGTGGACGTCGTCGTCGGGTCACCGGACGACGTGACTCCCGCCGGGCTCAGCGTGCGCGTGCGGCTCGGCGCCACGGAGGAATCGGCATCCGTCTCGACCCGCGTCGAAGCGGATCCCGACGAGGCGGAGTCGCAGGAGCTGCTCGCGCAGATCCCCGCCGACCAGAGCCTCTTCGAGCTGCACGGCAGGAACGCGGCCGGCGTGCAGCTGGAGGAGCCACTGCGCACACTCGCCGCGATCGCGACCTCCGCCATCCTTCCCGAGCCGCACGGAAGGGCGAGCACGAGCCTGTCCGTGCCGCACGTCTCGCCGTGGAGCGCCGAGACGCCTGCGCTGCACCCGCTGACCGTCGAACTCGTCGACGCCGAGGGCACCGTGCTCGACACGGCCCGGCTGCGTGTCGGCTTCCGGCGGGTCGAGATCGTCGGCAGGGACCTGCTCGTCAACGGCCGGCGCATCATGGTGCAGGGCGTGAACCGCCACGAGTTCGATCCGCGCACCGGACGCACCCTCGCTCGGCACCAGATCGCCGCCGAGCTGGCGAACCTGAAGCGCTGGGGCTTCAACGCCATCCGCACGTCGCACTACCCGAACGATCCGGCGTTCTACGACCTCGCGGACGAGTACGGCTTCTACGTGGTCGACGAGGCCGACCTGGAGACACACGACTGGGCGTGGACGCTGTGCGACGATGCGCGCTACCTGAACCAGTTCGTCGACCGGGTGTCCCGCATGGTGCTGCGCGACAAGAACCACGCGAGCGTCATCATGTGGTCGCTGGGCAATGAGGCGGGATCCGGCACCAACCAGGATGCCGCCGCCGGCTGGGTGCGCGGATACGATCCGACCCGTCCAGTGCACTACGAGGGCGCGATCGCCCGCGACTGGTTCGGCGGGCAGCGGCAGACCGACGTCGTGAATCCGATGTATCCGCCGATCGACGCGATCGTGTCGTACGCGCGGGATGCGCGAGCCGACCGTCCGCTCATCATGTGCGAGTACAGCCACGCCATGGGGAACTCGAACGGGTCGTTCGACGACTACTGGGCCGCGATCCGCTCCACGCCTGGACTGCAGGGCGGCTTCATCTGGGAGCTGAAGGACCACGGGCTCGATCCTGACGGCGACGGACACTACCGCTACGGCGGCGATTTCGCGGGCGGCGACGCCACGCTCAACGACGGCAACTTCTGCATCGACGGGCTGCTGTTCCCGGACGGGAGCCCGCATCCGGCGATCTACGAGGTGCGACGCGTCTTCTCCCCCGTCGAGATCGTCTCGGATGCCGCGGCCGCCCGCGCTGGCACGCTGCGACTGCTCAATCGGCAGACGTTCGCGTCGTTGGAGGGTCTCGTCCTCGACGCCGCCGTGGCCCGTGCGGACGGAACACTGACCGAGCCCGTGAAGGTGGATGCTTCTGCCGACGCCAGCGAAATCGCCGAGGTCACGCTGCCCGCCGACCTCGTGCAGCGGCTGGCGGAGGGTGACGCACTCGCGCTGCGGGTCACGGTGCGGACCTCCGCCGACCACGTGTGGGCGCCGGCGGGCACCGAACTCGCCGTGCTCGAGGTGCGCATGCAACCGCTCGTTGAGCCTTGGCCCCCGGCAGCCGGTTCCGGCGCGTCGCCCAGCGACGTGATGGCCGTGCCGCCGGGGAGTGAAACCAGCACCACCCAGGACGGGTTTCGACAAGCTCAACCTGCGGAGGGTGGAGGACACCCTCACCCAGCGGATGGCTCCGCCGTCGCCCTCGACACCGACGGCATCGTGCAGCATCCCGTGTTCGCATCCGGTCCCCGGCTGCTGTTCTGGCGGGCGTTGACGGACAACGACAAGTCCATCCCGCTGCAGCAACGGCTCGAGGCGACGGGGCTGCGCGGCCCGGAGCGTCGGGTCGAGGCAGTGGAGCAGGACGGCGACACGACGATCGTGCTGGCGACGTACACGACCGCCTCCGGGCACGTCATCGAGCACACGCAGCGGGTCGCAGCATCCGCAGACGAGCTCGTCTTCACGGAGCGCGTGACCGTGCCGGACGGCATCGGACCGGTGCCGCGGATCGGCGTCCAGTTCGCGCTCGTTCCCGGCTTCGAGGACGTGTCCTGGTTGGGCGACGGACCCCACGAGACGTATCCGGACCGCAGGTCGTCCGGACTGCTCGGCCGCTGGACGTCGACGGTGGACGAGCTGCAGACCCCGTATGTGCGCCCGCAGGAGAACGGCGGACGCACCGGCGTGATGAGCGCCGCACTGAGCGACGGCGCCCGCACCGTGACGCTGCGGTTCGGCTCACCCGTGCTGTTCCAGGCATCGCACCAGAGTGTGGACGACCTCGAGCGCACCGGTCATGTGTGGGAGCTGCCGCGACACGACGAGACCTACGTGCGCGCCGACATCGCCCACCGCGGCCTCGGCACCGCCTCGGTCGGACCGGATGCGCTCGAGCCGTTCATCGTGCGGCCCGGCGTCTACGAGTGGAGCTGGTCACTGACCATCCTGCCCGAGTGACGTCGAGTCGACCGGCGACGATCAGGGCGTGTGGAAGACCAGGCGATTGCCGAACGGATCAGGCACCACGAGGTCGGCGCCCCACTCCTCGACCGTCACCCCGATGCGCAGCGGGTACAGCGGATCCGCCTCGAGCCTGCGCTGCAGCGCGTGCACGTCCGCAACGCGGATGCGCACGGCGGATCCCGGCGTCGCGTCACCGTGATGCTCGCTGAGGTGGAGCACGCAGCCCTCACGTGAGACCTGGCGGTACAGCGGCATCCCGTCGCCGAAACGATGCTCCCAGTCGACCCGGAATCCGAGGTATCCGACGTAGAAGCGCTCGGCCTCCTCGCCGGGGAACGTGCGCAGGATCGGGACCGTCACCGGGTCGGAGGCGGATGGCGCGGCATCCGCTTCTCCTGCCCCGTCCGAGTCGGTCGACGGAGTCCGGGTGTCATCAGCGAGCGCGGCCGCCGCGGTGTTCCAGTCGCGGTGGCCGAGGGCGGCGGCGACCAGTTCGAGGGCGTGCGAATGAGTGATCGGGATGCCGTCGGCATCCATCCGCGCGCGGAGCCTGCGCGCCATCGCTTTCGCCGCTTCGGGCGTCGTGGCGCGCGTGTGAGCCGCGGTCTTCGGACCGTCGGCCCGTTGGCCGACGAGGTTCGGACGGTTGGCCCCAGGATCGGATTCGGTGTCCATGCGTCGTGCTTTCCGTCGGCGAAGCGTGAGCGGGGTCTCTCCGTTGCCCGGGATCGCCGACTGCAGCGTCGCGGACGATTCCGTGTCGATCAGGGTTTCACCGTCTCGGCTGCGCCGAGGGAGAGGGCCGGCACCCGTGGCCGCCGCCAGCCTAGCCCGCGACGGACGCGCGCGGCAGCTGTTCGGCGCGCCTCCCAGGCGGAGGCATCGCGAGACATGCGACAGCGCGCTCCCCGCGACGGAGCGTGCCGGGACACAGCGCCCCCGACGGCGCCTTCCCGCGACAGGTTCAGGCGGCTTTCGCCGCGGTGCCGGCCGGACCGTGCAGCGACGGCAGGAAGAGCGAGGCGACGGCTGCCGCCCCGGCCAGCGCAGCGACGATGACCGCCACCTGGTGCAGCGCGGGGACCGGCCCGACGGCCAGGCTCTGCGTGGTGAACAGGTTCGCGATCAGGCCGATGCCGAGGGACCCGGCGATCCGCTGCACCACGTTGAAGGCGGTGTTCGCGTCGGCCTGCTCGTTCTGCGGAAGGCGGAGGTTGACCAGTGTGAGCAACGGAGTCACGACCAGTCCGATGGCGGCGGACCGTGCAGCGAGCACGAGCGAGGTGACCCAGAGCGGAGTCGTGGCGTTCACGGCGAGGAGGCCGAGACTGGCGACCACGAGCACGACGAATCCGCTCAGGACGACCATCCGCACACCGAAACGCTCGGCGGCGCGCTGCCCGAGGACGGTGCCCAGGCCGGTGAGGATGCCCTGCGGCAGCAGCGCGAGCCCGGTCGCGACCGCGGAGTGTCCCTGAACGGCCTGGAGGAAGACGGGAAGCAGGAACACGATCGACCGCGCGGCGACGGAGGCGGCTGCGCACAGCGCGAAGGAGAGTGCGGCGTCGCGATCCTTCAGGATGCGCAGATCCAGTGCCGGGTGATCCGTGCGGCGCAGATGCAGACCGTAGGCGGCGAGAAGCGCGGCCCCGAGGATGACCGGGAGCCAGACATCCGCTCCACTCCAGCCGGCGCTCGCGCCGCGGTCGAGGCCGAACAGCACGCCGAAGAGGCCAGGGGCGAGCAAGAGCGTTCCGAGCACGTCGAAGCGCTCGTCAGGGCTGGCGGGCGGTGCGAGTTCCTTCGGCACGACTCGCATGGCGAGAACGGCCAGGATGCCGATGGGCACGTTGATGAGGAAGATCGAGCGCCAGCCGAACGCGCCGATCAGCAGGCCGCCGAGGCTCGGACCGAGTGCCGGTCCCAGGAAGAGCAGCATCCCCGCGAGCGGTGAGATGCGGCGAGACATGCCGCTGGATCCCATCAGCATGCCCATGGCAAGGGGCACCAACGTTGCGCCGGACAGGCCCTGCAGCACGCGAGCCGCGATCAGCATCTCGATGGTCGGCGCCAGCGCGCAGAGCAGCGAGGTCAGGGTGAACGCGATCACGCCGATCGAATAGACGCGCAGCGTTCCGAAACGACGAGCGAGCGTCGAGGTGAGGGCGAGTCCCGTGCCGAGCGACAGAAGATAGCCGCTGGACACCCGCTGCACCGTCGCGAGTCCAGAGTGCAACTGGGCGGCGATGGGCGCGATCGCCACGTTGACGATGCTCGAGTCCAGCATCGACAGGAGCGGACCGGCGAGCAGGGCGTACTGGCTGACGACGCCGAGCCGGCGTGCCGGAGCGGTGGTCACGGCTCAGCCGCCTTCACCCTCAACGAGGCGAGCCACTGCAACTCGTGATCCGTCGCCTCGCGCGAGCGTTCGACGACGGCAGAGCTCCAGTACTCCCCCGACGTCTTGCCGGAGAGTCGCTCCAGGCGGCCGGCGAGTGTCGTGAGGGCGGCGATCCGCACATCCAGGATGGCCATCCGCTCCTCCGGGTCGAGGAAGGAGAACTGGCCGAGGCGCGTGAGGAACTCCAGGTCGTCCCCTGCCTGGGCGGCCGGCAGTTCGGCGATGAGGTCGTGCAGGAGCTCGCGGCCGACATCCGTCAGCTCGTAGATGTGGCGAGGAGGCCGGGATTCCTGCTGCTCGACCGTCATACTCACGGCCCCCGCCTCGACGAACCGTCGCAGCGCCGGATAGAGCGAGTTGTTGTTGATGACGACACCGGTCGTCTCCTCGATGCGCTTGCGCAGCTCGTAGCCATGGGCCGGACGCCGGGACAGGTGTCGCAGGATCAGGATTTCCGGATACGCCATAATAGGTTAATGTAACCTGTCGCCATGGAAATCGGTAGAGGTAGCGCGTTGCGTTCGAGGGGCCACGCCGAGCGAAACACGCCCTCCGACGAAGTGCTCGCGCGGCGACGTCGATGACAGCTCAGGCGATCCCGCCTCGACGGCTGGGCGATCCGACCGATATGATGACGACATCAGCCTCCGCCGGATCCGGTGGAGGCTTTCGTGTATGAGCGCTTCACAGACTCCCGACCGCTTGACCACATCGTCCGTCCCCGCACCCCTCGTCATCTCGACCGCGGACAGCGGCGATCTGGGCGTGCTCGAACGCCTGTGGCAGCTGTTCCGTCACGAGATGTCCGCGTACAGCGGCGCGTTCCCCGGCGCCTCCGGCCGCTACCGGCAGGAGCGTCTCGACGCAGCGCTCGACCCGTCGGAATCCGGATGGATCGGATATCTCTTCCGCATCGAAGAGGCGCCAGCTGGATTCGCGCTCGTCCGCGGCCTCGACGCCGAGGAACGCGTCATCAACAGCTTCTTCCTGGTGAACCCTGCCCGCCGTGGCGGCCATGGGACGGCTGCCGTCGAGACGATCACGGCACAGCATCCAGGACCGTGGGCCGTCGCGTTCCAGGACGCGAACACGGCGGCGTCCGTGTTCTGGCCACGGGTGGCCGCACGGCTGGATCCGCACTTCGTCCTCGAGCACATCGCCGTCCCCGGCCGGCCCGACGTTCCGGCGGATGCCTGGGTGCGGTTCCATCGCCGGTGACGCCGGCCTCATTCAGGACGACAGCCCTCCAAGGACCGATCGGGGCGATGGCACGTCCCCTGGTCCTGGAGACGGATGCGGCATCCGTCCGGCAGAAAGGGCCACGACGTGCCGCGACCAGACAGCACTACGAGGCGGTACTACCAGGCCGTTGAGACGTCGGCGTGCGTTCGCAGGATCCCCTCGGTCGAGCCCTCCGGCGCGCGTCCGATGCCGCACTCCGTCGCCACACCGAAGACGGACGCGTGAGGCAGCGCGGCGGCGATCCGACGCCGTGCGCCCTCGTCCCCGTCCTCGCGGTGGATGAGCCCGAGGTGGAGCTCCGTGTCCGCGTGCAGGCGGAGGTCGTCCAGTGGGGCGAAGTAGGCGTCGTCGTCGCGCTCGATCGGCACCGGAAGGTGGATCCACGTGATCGGGCGGGTGACGGCATCCGTCAGCATGTTCGCGAAGCGCACCAGATTGCCGGCGTCGGTCGGCTCGATGAAGTGCTTCTCGGCGACGTCGCCGTAACAGAGGTGGAAGCCCACCTCGACATCGGCGGGCACGCGGGACGCCTGGTCGGCGGATCGCTCGGTGAGCCCCGCCCAGACGTCGTCGCCCCACCACGATTCGGCTCCGTATCCGCCCCGGTGCACGATGTCCTCGATGATGCCGAACTCGACAGCGTTGTCCCACTGGATCGCGAGGTCGTCGTGCGGGATGGCATCCAGGATCGCGTCGAGCTCCCGGTACATCGCCTCGCGGTACACCGGCTCGAAGCGCGCCCGCTGCTCGGGCGGGAAGAAGGCGCCGACCACGGCGAGCGGCGTCGGCAACGACACCTGGAACCGGGTGCCGGCAGGGATCACGCCCTCGTCGCGCAGACGACGGAAGATCGCGTACGACTCCTCGGCGGCCTCGGCATAGCCGAGCGGCGGCAGCGTCAGATCGGCGGGGTCGACGCCGTCGGCGATGCGCAACGGACGGGCATCCAGCATGCGAAGCGGAACCGGATGCTCGCCCACCCGCTCGATCCCGTCGGCCTGACCCAGCACATCCGGCTGGAACATGATCCAGTGGAACCGCTTGCCGGGCTCGCCGTCCGGGATCCGCTTGAGACGGTCGCCGAGGATCCCGGCTGCCTGCCGCATGGTCGTCTCCGCGTCGTCGTAGTTGACACTGCCGACAAGCAGCGCGCCCTTGGGTTGTTTCACCCCTCCATTCTGCCCGGCCGCCGCGCTGCTCACGGGCCGATGCTGCTCGCGAGCTCGCTGCTCACGGGCGTTCCGAAAACCGGAGCCGGCCCCCGATACCGGAGCTTTCCTTCGGTATTCGCACCGAGAGCGCGATCACTCCGGTTTTCGGAACGTGGCCCCTGGCATCCACTCGGATGCGCAGAGTCCCGGAGGCGGACCGCTACACGGCGAGCGCCTTCGCGTGCAACGCCTGCACCGCGTAGCGCGCCGACCAGATGGCGCCGTGCTGCCAGGCCGACACCTCGGACATCCAGTCTCCGGCGAAGAACGTGTTGCCCGCGCCCTTCTGCAGGAGCTTGAAACCGTTCGACTCGAGGTTCGGATACGCCCATGCACCCTGGATGTACGGCACCTTGTCCCACGAGATCGAGAACGACGACTTCAGCTCGGTGCGGTACTTGTCGCCGTGGATCTTCACGCCCTGCGCGACAGCTCTGGTCTCCCGATCCTTCGGGGAGAGTGCACTGTAGGTCTTCGCGTGGCTGCCCGTGTTGTAGTAGCCGATCACCAGGCCCGTCTTCTCGCCGTATCCGTACGACGGATACCAGATGTGGTCGAGGTCCATGTCGGTCTCGGTGATGCCGCCGAAGATGCGGTGGTCGTCCTCCCACCAGCGGGACTTGTACTCCAGGCCGATCTTCCCCACCGCACCGCCGATCGCGAACTCGCCGAGGGCCGCATCGATCGCCGTCCCCCAGTTGTTCTTCCAGCCGCGCATGAGCTGGGCCGGGGCTGCGACGATCGCATAGTCGGCGTCGATCTGGTGGGAGCGACCGCCGGCCGTGTAGGTGACCGTCACTCCGTTCGGGGTGTTTTGCACACCCGTGACCGGCGAGTTGAACTTGACCTTCTCCTGGCCGATCGCCTTCACCATGTACCGCCAGGTGGTGTCCATGCCGCCTTTGGGCTGGAACATGAGCATCGCCTGCTCCCAGCTCGTCTCGAACGAGAAGTAATTGCCGACCTTCGAAGCCAGTGCTGCCGAGGCGCTGTCGAAGCCCGGCAGCTGCGCCGACTCGGCGTTCCACGCCGTCGGATACGTCGAGAATCCCCGGTTGTCGGAGCCGGTGTACGCCCCGGTGGAGTCGAGCGCGCCCCAGCTGCGCAGGAACGATTTGAGGTTGGCCTTGTCCTCCGCGGTGAGCTGCTGGTCGAGCGCGCCCTGGTCGGTCGCGTAGTTCAGCATCTCGGAGGTGTAGCCGAAGACATCCGCCTTGGCCGTGCGATAGCGCACCGGGTGCCCCGGAGTCGCTCCGCTGTTCTCGTTGTAGATGTAGGCATCCGCGTTCGCGTTGGTGAACACCTCGTAGGGCACGCCGAGCTCGCGGATGTAGTCGAGCGTGGTCATCCACTGCGCGATGCGACCTGCACCGCAGTTCATGTAGATGCCGTCGCCGAAACGTGCCGTCTGGGTCACCCCGTTGATGTCGGTCTCCGAGTCGCCGCCGCGCATCGTGAGGGTGCGACCACCTGGACGGTGCCTGGCCTCCAGCACCGTGACCGAATAGCCGGCCTTCTGCAACTCGTATGCGGATGTGAGACCCGCGGGACCTGCGCCGACGATCACGACCTTCTTCCTCCCGCGGCCGGTCAGCGTGAAGTCGCTGCCCTTCGGAGGCGTCCACGAGCCGGCGGACGGCTGGGATGCCTGTGCCGGCGCAAGGCCCATTGCTCCCATCGTTGCGAAGAGCACGCCGGCGCTTGACCCGGCACCGACAGCCTGCAGGAAGCGCCGCCGCGAGGTGCTGGAGAGGGGTTGCTGGATCGTTTCATCGGTCACGGAGTTCCGCCTTTCTCGTTCGAGTCGCGGCCGGTCCTCGTCATCCGCAGGTCGGGAGCTGATCCTCGGGATCTGGCCCTCGTATGGGTGACGCGCCGGCGTTGAGTCGACCGTATTGGCGCGATGTTTCCGGCTGTCGCCTTTGAGTTTCCGGGATGTAAATGGTGCGTCGGCTGCACGGCGCAGACCCGTTCTCTCTGCGCCGATCCCGCTCCGTCACCGATCCGTCTGCACCGCAGATGCTCTGCACACCGATGCTCTGCACACCGATCCCCACGTACCGAAAACCGGAGCCGGCGTCCAGTACCGGAGCTTTCCTTCGGTATTCGCAACGAGAGCGCGATCACTCCGGTTTTCGGAACGCTTCCGCGCAGAACCGGAGAGGGTCAGCGGGAAGCGGGGTCGGCGCGCTGCGGGAGCGGGGTCGGCGCGCGGCTAGCGCGTGCGGGCGCGCAGCGCCGCCTCGTACAGGGTGCGACGGGACAGGCCGGTGGCTGCGGCGACGGAGGCCGAGGCATCCTTCAGACTCTCCGTGGCAGTGAGCAGCAGCACCTGTTGAACGGCCGTGTCCAGGTCGACCGCGCGCGGCACCGCGCCGGCGACCACGACGACGATCTCGCCGCGCACACCCTCATCCGCCCAGGATGCGAGCTCCTCGGCCGTGCCGTGGCGCACCTCCTCGTGCAGCTTCGTCAACTCACGGCAGACGACGATGCGACGTGACGCACCGAACGCGTGCGCCATGGCCCGGAGTGAGTCCGCGAGCCGGTTCGGCGACTCGAAGAACACCATGGTGCGGCGCTCGTCGGCCAGGGATCCCAGAGCGGATGCGCGCTCCCCCGCCTTGCGCGGCAGGAACCCCTCGAAGGTGAACCGGTCCGTCGGCAGGCCGGAGACGGCGAGCGCCGTGAGCACCGCGCTCGGCCCTGGGATCGCGGTGACCGTCACGCCAGCAGCGATGGCCGCCGACACCAGGTGGAAACCGGGGTCGGAGACCGTCGGCATGCCGGCATCCGACAGCACGAGCAGGTCGGCGTCGCGCGCGAGCTCGACGAGGTCGGCCGACTTCTCGCGTTCGTTGTGGTCGTGCAGCGCCATCAGACGCGGACGGTTCTCGACGCCCAGCGCCTGCATCAGGCGCTGCGCGACCCTCGTGTCTTCGGCTGCCACGACGGTGGCCGTCTCGAGCGCCTCCACCAGCCGACGGGAGGCATCGCCCAGATTGCCGATAGGAGTCGCCGCGAGGATGATCACGTGTCCAGTCATATCGCGGCTGCGCCGCTCACAGGCTCGATCGGCTCGGCGATCCGAGCAAGCTCGCACCGCTCTCACCTCAATCGCCCATAGCATTGCCGTCGTGACTGACGCCCCCGCGCCCTCTCGATCGGCGGTGCCCGACCACGCAGAACACGCGGCCTCGGGGACCGAAGGCGTCGCCCACCATCGGACAGCGCTGGGTGCCGCCGGATCGTGGCTCGATCGCTGGTTCGCACGGTTCGTGAACACCCCGGCGAAGCTGCGCTGGTACGGCTGGGGGCTGCCGGCACTCGTCACGCTCATCGCCGCGGTGACCCGGCTGTGGGCGCTCGGGGATCCGCACGCCCTCGTGTTCGACGAGACCTTCTACGTGAAGGACGCCTGGACCCTGCTGCACAAGGGGTGGGAGGCTGCCTGGCCGCCGAACATCGATCAGGCGTTCGCGGACGGCGACGTGAACTCGTACACGGACGACCCGGAGTTCGTGGCGCATCCGCCCTTCGGCAAGTGGATGATCGCGATGGGCCTCGCGGTGTTCGGCGCCGAGAACAGTGTCGGCTGGCGCGTCTCCACCGCCGTGGTCGGCATCCTCGCGGTCGTGGTGTTGATGCTCATCGCGAAGCGAATGTTCCGCTCCACGCTGATCGCATCGCTCGCCGGATTCATCATGGCGATCGACGGCAACGCGATCGTGATGAGCAGGGTCGCGATCCTCGACAACTCGGTGATGTTCCTCGCCCTTCTCGCCTTCGGATGCCTCCTGCTCGACCGTTCCTGGCACGAGAAGCGGCTGACGGCGTGGATCGCGGCGCGTGAAGAGGCCGGGCATCCGCTCGGCTGGGGTCCGTGGTTGTGGTGGCGCCCCTGGCTGCTCGTCGCGGGGCTGCTGCTCGGGCTCGACGCCGGAGTGAAGTGGACCGGATTCTATTTCCTGGCGTTCTTCGCCGTGTACGTGCTGATCACCGATCTGCTCGCCAGGCGCCGTGCCGGCCTGCCGTTCTGGCCGGAGGCGGGGATCCTCAAGGGCGGGGTCGTCGCGTTCGTGCTCATGGTGCCGCTCGCGTTCGTCACCTATGTGGCCACCTGGTCCGGCTGGATCTTCACCAGGGGCGGCTACTACCGGGACTGGGTGCAGGCCACACCGGGTGCCGCCTGGACGGGTCCGCTGTCGTGGGTGCCGAACTGGGCGCAGAACCTGTGGCACTACCAGGCCGAGATGTACGGCTACTCGATCAACCTGCACACACCGCACCCGTACCAGTCGAATCCGCTCACGTGGCTGCTGCAGCTGCGTCCGACCAGCATGTACTACGTCGGCACGAAGTACGGCGTCGACGGCTGCACCTCTCGGGGCGGATGCTCCGCGGCGATCACCGACCTCGGCAACCCGATCATCTGGTGGCTCGGCACCGCCGCCGTGCTGTACCTGGTGTACCGGCTGATCCGCTTCCGCGACTGGCGGCACGGGTTCATCCTGATGGGCCTGGCCGCGGGATACCTGCCCTGGATGCTGTACGCCGGCCGCACGATCTTCACCTTCTACTCGATCGCGTTCGCTCCGTATCTCTACCTCGCACTCGCGGCGGTGTTCGTGCTCATCATCGGCAAACCCACGGATGACAGCTACCGGCGAACGACGGGGATCAACCTGCTCGTCGTGTTCGTCATCGTGATCACGGCGGTCTCGGTGTTCTTCTACCCGATCTGGACAGGCATGCAGATTCCGTTCTGGTACTGGCAGATGCACATGTGGCTGCAGAACTTCCCGACGGGCATCGGCACCATCGGCTGGATCTAGCCCGCGTCGTGATTCCCACGTTCTCGCGGTGGCAAGCCCTTGCGGCGTTGTCGTGCCCTGGTGGTACTCAGGAGTCATGACGCCCGACGAGAACTCGACGAACGAGGAACAGCACACAAACAGCGGTCACGGAACCAGCGGGACTCAGCCAGGCAGCCCGGCGCGGCCGACCAACGAACTCCCGGGCAGCGAGCGGGCAGCGCTCGGCTCCGCCACCACCATCGGACGGGTCCCCGACGACGAGACGATCGAGGCGACCATCGTGCTGCGGCGCCGCGAGCCGGTGCCAGACGAGGTGCTGGCGAATCCGATCCCGCGCGACGAGTTCGTGCGACGGTTCGGTGCGGACCCCGACGATGTCGATGCCGTGGTCGCCGAGGCGGAGTCGGCCGGCGCAGAGGTGCTCAGCGTCGATGCGGGCGAGCGGCGCATCCGCATCCGGGCGAAGGTCAGCGTGGTGCGCGAACTGTTCGGGGCCACGTTGGAGACCGCGGAGCACGAACCGCGCGGCGGCGGCACCGGCGGCACGGTGCGCTTCCGGCAGCGCACCGGCACGCTTGCACTCCCCGAGGGCATGCAGGGACGGGTGGTCGCGGTGCTCGGGCTGGACGATCGTCCGCAGGCGACGGCCCATTTCGTCTCGATCGCGTCGGCCGCGGCCGCCGTCAGCTACACGCCTCCGCAGATCGGCTCCGTGTACAAGTTCCCGCAGGGCACCGACGGAACCGGCCGCACGATCTCGATCATCGAGCTCGGCGGAGGATTCGGCCAGGCCGACCTCGACGCGTACTTCTCCGAGCTCGGCATCCCGACGCCCAGCGTCACAGCGGTGGGGGTCGACGGCGCGGCGAACGCTCCTGGCGGTGACCCGAACGGAGCGGATGGCGAGGTGCTCCTCGACATCGAGGTGATCGGCGCGCTCGCACCCGCCGCGAACATCCTGGTGTACTTCGCGCCCAACACCGACGCCGGATTCGTGGATGCCGTCACCCGCGCAGCGCATGCCGACCCCACTCCGGATTCCATCAGCATCAGCTGGGGCGAGAGCGAGGACGCGTGGACGGCCCAGGCACGGCAGGCGTTCGACGACGCTCTCGTGGATGCCGCGGGACTCGGCGTCACGGTCACGGCAGCGGCCGGCGACGACGGCAGCTCGGATCGCGTGAGCGACGGCAAGGCGCACGTCGACTTCCCGGCCTCGAGCCCGCACATCCTGGCCTGCGGCGGCACGAGTCTCAACGCGGACGCCGCGACCGGCCGTGTCACCTCCGAGGTGGTGTGGAACAACGGATCCGGACGCGGCGCGACGGGCGGCGGTGTCAGCGACTCGTTCGGCGTGCCGTCGTGGCAAGGTGCCGTCGGTGTGCCGAAGACGAGCGCAGGGTTCGCCGGCCGAGGCGTGCCCGATGTGGCGGGCGACGCGGATCCGCAGACCGGCTACAAGGTGCGCGTCGACGGCACCGACACCGTCATCGGCGGCACCAGCGCCGTCGCACCGCTCTGGGCTGCACTCGTCGCGCGGCTGGTGGAGGCCACCGGATCCCGCGTCGGCCTGCTGCCGATGCGGCTGTACCCGGATGCCACGGCCACGGCGACCGCACCGGGATTCCGCGACATCGTGACCGGGAACAACGGCGCGTACGCGGCCCGCTCAGGATGGGACGCCTGCACGGGACTCGGCGTGCCCGACGGGGACGCTCTGGTCGCAGCGCTGCGCGGTGCCGCCGCATCCTGATCCGAACGCGCAGCGCACCGTGCTCACTCCTCCGAGCGCGAGCGCCACAGCAGCCATACGAGGTAGGGCGCGCCGATCACCGCCGTGACGAGACCGACCGGGATCTGGCCCGGCGCGATGACGGTGCGCCCGACCGTGTCGGCGACACACACCAGCAACGCACCGAGCATCGCGGCGACCGGCACCACCCTGGCGTGGCTGCGACCGACGAGACCGCGCGCCGCGTGCGGCGCCACGAGGCCGACGAAACCGATCACGCCGACGGCGGACACCGAGGCCGCCGTCAGCAGCACCGCGACGCACAGCAGCGCCAGGCGTGTTCGCACCAGGTCGATGCCGAGAAGCGAAGGGGTGTCCGCGTCGAGTCCGATGAGATCGAGCTCGCGTCGCATCGACGCCAGGACCGGCAGCGCGATGGCGAGCGCGATGAGCACCGGGACCAGCTGCGGGAACGTTCGCCCGTACGTGGAGCCGGACAACCAGGTCAGAGCCTTGGTCGCGTTGTACGGATCCGTCAGCACGATCAGGAGCGAGACCAGCGCCGACGCACCGGCCGACACGCCGATGCCGATCAGCACGAGACGGTTCTGCTCGAGCCCACGACGGGCCGCGAGGCCGAACACGATGGCCGCCGCGATCGCGGCACCCGCGAGTGCCGCGGCGCCAACCAGCCAGAAGCTCGCCAAAGGGACGGCAGTGATGAGCGCTATCGCTCCGACGCCGGCTCCACCGGAGACGCCGAGGATGCCCGGTTCGGCGAGCGGATTGCGTGAGACGGCCTGAACGACGGTTCCGGCCACGGCGAGTGCGGCACCGGCGAGCAGCGCAGCGACGACGCGCGGAACGCGGGTGTCGAGGACGAAGCTGATGAGGCGGTCCGCGTGTCCGGTCAGCCAGTTGACCACATCGCCCATCAGGAGCTTCGCGTCGCCGAGCAGCACCGCCGCGACAAGGGATCCCAGGATCGCGACGGCGACCACGACGATGGTGACGACGAACGCCCGACGCGAGCGGAGTCGTGCCAGTCCCGCGTCGTCGCGGGTCGATCCCGCATCGCGCACCCGGTAGGCCAGGATGACGAGCACGATCGCTCCGAAGACGGTGGTGACCACGCCGGTCGGGACGACGGTGCCCGCCTGACCCCCGAACAGCGCGCGGAGCAGCACATCGGCGGTGAGCACGATGATGACGCCGGCGAGCGCGGAGAACGGAATGAACGCCCGATGCCGGGCGAGGCCGGGAACGCGCGGGGCGATCAGCCGCGCGAGGGCCGGAGCGCACAGCCCGACGAATCCGATCGGACCGGCGACGGTGACCGCGACGGCCGACAGCAGCACGGCGAACACGACGGCCCATGCCCGTGTCGTCCCCGGTGCCACGCCGACGATCCGCGCACTGTCGTCTCCGAGGGACAGGATGTCCAGCCGGCGTCCCATGACGAGAAGGCCGACAACGCCGACCACCGCGACGGGCAGCATCTGCAGGATGCCGTTCATCGCCGTCAGCAGCAGCGTCCCGTTCCCCCAGGCGAACAGCCCGGTGGTCTGTTGCGCGTACAGCAGGAGCAGCATGCCGCTCAGTCCCGAAAGGGCCAGCTCGAGGGCGGATCCCGCGAGGACGAGCCGGATGGGCCCAGAGCCGCCGCGCGACAGGCCAAGCACCACCGCAGCAGCGAGCAGACCGCCGGCGAAGGCCACGGCCCCCGTGGGAAGCACGGGAAGCGCCACCCCGAACGCGGCGACGGCCACGACGGCGAGGTAGGCACCGGCGTTGACCGCGAGCGTGTCCGGCGAGGCGAGCACGTTCCGCGACACGGACTGCAGCGCAGCGCCAGCGGTGCCGAGCGTGACACCCACCAGAAGCGCGGCGACGAGTCTCGGCAACCGTGACGAGGTGAGCACGGCGGTGGCGGCATCCGTTCCCTGACCGATGACCGCATTCCACAGTTGCGCGACCGAGACGGATGCCGTCCCCTGGCTGATCTCGATCGCCGCGAGAACCGCGATCACCAGCACCGCCACCACAGCCGCAGCGACCAGACGCGCCGGCGGACGGCGCGGCGGCGCGGACGTCGTGACGCCCACCGCCGCGCGCGTCTGCGTGTCGACCATGTTCGCTACTTCGAGGTCAACGCGTCGACGAGTGCGCCGACGTAGGCGCTCATCGCCGAGGTGGTGCCGAACATCCAGATGCCGTCCGGCAGCTTGTAGACGTGGTGGTCCTGCACCATCGGCAGACCGTTCCAGACCGCGTTGCCCTTGAGGCCGTCGGCGAACGGGTCTCCCCCGTCCGCTGTGTTGCTGATGTAGGCGAATCTCACGTCGCCCAGCGTGGTGAGGCCCTCCACGTCGGTCGAGGCGAGCCCGTAGTCCTTGTCACCCTTCATGGTCCAGGCGTTCACCAGGCCGAGCTCCTCGGATACGTCGCCGATGAGCGATCCCGACGCGTAGGGACGGATCGAGACCTGATCGCCCTCCTGCCAACCGTCGGCGAACGCGAACTTCGTCCCGCCGAGGCCCGCAGCCGCGAGCTTCTTCTTGCCGTCGGCAACGGTCTTCTCGAACGCCGCGATGTTCTTGGTGGCCTGTTCCAGGGTGCCCGTCGCCGTGGCGATGAGTTTCACATTGTCGAGCATCTGGTCGACCTGACGAGAGGCGTTGGCCGAGCGCACGACGATGACCGGCGCCACCTTCGACAGCTGCGCGATCGCGGAATCGCTCAGATCACTGGTCGCAACGACCAGATCGGGATCGAGGGCCGCGACGGTGTCGACACTCGGCTCGCCGCGCTGGCCGATGTCCTTCACGCCCGCCTCGAGCGGCTCCGACGTGTCCCATTCGGCATATCCCTTGGGGTCGGCAACGCCGACGGGCTGCACGCCGACGGACACGAGCGTCTCGACGGCGTCCCACTCCGTGGCCACGACGCGCTTCGCCGGTCCGTCCAGCTTCACCGTCGTGCCCCGTGCGTCGGTGACCGAGAGCGACCCCTTGGCCGCAACGCTGTCGTCGACGGCAGCGCGGGTCGTGCCGCAGGCGGAGAGGGCGATGCTGGTCGCCACGGCGAGCGCGGCGGCCACCGCGACCTTGCTTCTGGAGAGCTTCATGAGGTGGGGAGGAGCCTTTCATTGCTGTGTCGCTGTCGGAGATGGTGAGCACCGACTGCACGGGTGCGCAGGGTGCCGGTCGCGGCATCCTCATCGATCTCGATGCGGATGCCGTATGTCGTGCTGAGCAGGGTGGCGTCGTAGACGTCTCGCGGCTCGCCGTGTGCCACGACGCGACCGCCATCGAGCAGCACGACTCTGTCCGCGATGGCGGCGGCCTGGTCCAGGTCGTGGAGAACGAGGCCGACCGTCACGCCGTGGATGTCGGCAAGCTCGCGCACCAGGTCGAGGATCTCCACCTGGTAGCGGAGGTCGAGGTAGGTCGTCGGTTCGTCGAGCAGCAGGATGCCGGTGTCCTGCGCGATGCAGCTGGCGAGCCACACCCTCTGCAGCTGACCCCCGGAGAGCTGCTCGACGCCGCGCTCGGCGACGGATTCGATCCCCGTGACCCGCATCGCGTGCTCGATCGCCGCCGCACCTTCCGGATCCGAGGACCGGAAGCGCCTGCGATAGGGATGACGGCCGAAGCCGACGACATCGCGCACGCTGACACCGGACGGCGTCGGACGGCTCTGGGTGAGCAGCGTGATCCGTCTGGCGAACTCGGTGCGGCTGAGCGCGAGCGCGTCGTCCCGCCGCTCGCCCTCGACGAGCGAGACGGAGCCCGAACTCGCCGCGTGCAACCGCGCGATGGCGCGCAGGAGGGTCGACTTGCCGCTTCCGTTCGGCCCGATCAGCGCGGTGACCTGGCCGGGCGCGAGGTAGAGGTCGGCGTCGTGCACGACGACCGTCTTGTCGTATCCGATGGTCAGGCCGAGCGCGTCCAGGGCGGAAGAGCGGCGTCCGCGGTCCGAGCCCGGCGCGTTGCGTTCTGAGGTCACGTGGCAAGAGATTAGCTAAGGCTTACCTAACTTGCAAAGCCCGATCCACGATCCGCCCCCACGCGGCGATCCGATGCACCGCGATGTCCGGGTCCGACACGCCGCGATGCCCGGACCCGATGCATCGCAATGTCCGACTGTTACGCCGTCGGCCGGAACGGAGTGTGACGCTCCGCTACGGTAGCCGGGTGGCAGACCGCGAATTCGGCTTTCGCACGCGTGCGATCCATGCCGGCAATATCCCCGACCCCGTGACCGGATCCCGGGCACTCCCGATCTATCAGTCGAGCGCTTTCGTGTTCGACGACACGGCGGATGCCGCTGCCCGGTTCGCCCTGCAGAAGTACGGCAACATCTACTCCCGCCTGGCCAACCCGACCGTCGCGAGCTTCGAGGAGCGCGTGGCGAGCCTGGAGGGCGGCCTCGGAGCCGTGGCAACGGCATCCGGTCTGTCGGCGCAGTACATCACGTTCGCGTCGCTCGCCGGTGCCGGCGACCACATCGTGGCATCCGCGAACCTGTACGGCGGATCGATCACCCAGCTCGACGTCACGTTGCGGCGCTTCGGGGTGGAGACCACGTTCATCCAGAGCTCGGATCCGGCCGATTACGCGGCAGCGATCACCGACAAGACCAAGCTGATCTTCGCGGAGACCATCGCCAACCCGTCGGGGGAGATCGCCGACATCGAGGGCCTGGCGGAGGTCGCACACGCTGCGGGCATCCCGCTCATCATCGACTCGACGATCGCCACGCCCTACCTGAACCGTCCGATCGAGTGGGGTGCCGACGTCGTCGTGCACTCCGCGACGAAGTTCCTCGGCGGACACGGCACGACGCTCGGCGGCGTGGTCGTGGAATCGGGCCGCTTCGACTGGCACTCCGACCGCTTCCCGCTCTTCGGGCAGCCGGTGCCGAGCTACGGCGGACTGCAATGGTCCGGCAACTTCGGCGAGTACGCGTTCCTCACCCGGCTGCGCGCCGAGCAGCTGCGCGACATCGGGCCGTCGCTGGCGCCGCACTCCGCGTTCCTCCTCGCCCAGGGCGTCGAGACGCTGCCGTTCCGCATGCAGGCACACGTCGACAACGCTCGTACCGTTGCACAGTGGCTCGAGGCGGATCCGCGCATCGAGGCGGTGCACTGGGCGGGCCTGGAGTCGCATCCGCACTTCGAGCGTGCCAAGAAGTACCTGCCCAAGGGACCGAGCTCGGTCTTCACTTTCGAAGTCGCAGGCGGCCGTGCCGTCGGCCAGAAGCTCATCGAGTCGGTGAACCTGGCCAGCCACCTCGCGAACATCGGCGACGCCAAGACGCTGATCATCCACCCGGCGTCCACCACGCACGCCCAGCTCACCGAGCAGCAGCTCATCGACGCAGGCGTGCTGCCCGGTTCCGTGCGCCTCTCCGTCGGCATCGAAGACGCCGACGACATCATCTACGACCTCGACCAGGCGCTCGCCGCGGCCACGGGGGCATGATGGCAACCTTGCGTCCAGACGCGACAGCACGATCCGAGGAGGACCGATGAGTGTGACGGATACCGCGCCGGCGGCACACGACGAGACCCTGGTCCAGCTGGCGAACGGCCTGAGCTGCGAGCTGCCGGCGGACTCCCCGCTGGCGAAGCTGCTGAAGTCGCAGCGCACGTGGGCGGGACCGGATGCCAAGCAGCGCCTCAAGCTGCTGCGCGGCGCGAAGTCGGTCGCGATCGTCGGGGCATCCTCGAATCCGTCGCGCTCCAGCTACTTCGTGGGCACGTACCTGCAGCAGTCAAGCGACTACCGGGTGTACTTCGTGAATCCGAACGCGGACACCATCCTCGGCCAGCCCGCGTACAAGTCGCTCGCGGACCTGCCTGAGGTGCCGGACATCGTCGACGTGTTCCGCCGCGGCAGCGATATCCCGCAGGTCATCGACGAGGTCGTCGCGGTCGGCGCTCCCACCATCTGGGTTCAGCTGGGCATCTGGAACCAGGATGCCGCCTACTACGGCGAGGAGAAGGGCCTCACCGTTGTCATGGACCGCTGTATCAAGATCGAGCACGCCCGCTTCCATGGCGGCCTGCATCTCCTCGGCTTCGACACGGGAGTGATCTCGTCCCGCAAGACGGTGCGCTGATGCCTGCCTCGGGTCGGCAGGACCGTGCACTGACGGTGCCTCGATGACGAACACCACCGGGCAGACCTCGGCGTCGCTCGTAGCACTGCAGGACGCCATCGAGACCGTGTACCGCGGCTCCGTATACGGGTTCGAACGTACCGCCGACGGATTCACGGTGGCGGTCGAGCCGAGCGCGCTCGCCGGAAACCCGCCGCTCACCTCCGGCCTGCGTCGCAGCTTCCGGTTCCGGGTGATCGCCGATCCGGCGACCTCGACCTACCGGCTCAAGGTGACGACATTCGGCGTTGGCTGGCAGCTTCCCGGCGCCAGCGAGTCGTCGGTCATGATCGTGCAGCGCATGGACAGCATGAAGATCAGCGCGAAGCTGCAAGGAACGGATCTGGCGGGAGGCATCGGCTCGCAGCGGTTCGAATACGACACCCTGACCGACTCCTCGCGCATCGAGGCTGCCGCTGCCTCCGTCGGATGGACCCGCCGGAAGCGGGGAATCGGCCTCGGAGCGCTCCTCGGGATCATCTTCGGCGGCATCGTGGTGGTGCTGGGCGTCGTCTTCGGGATCCTCTTCGGCTCCGGAGTGCTCTGACTCGCCTGCCCCCGATGCCCCGTCTCGTCAGAGCCAGTTGGGCTCGACCGGCTGATGTGGATCCACGGTGCGCAATGTGCCGGGCATCGGGAAGGGCACCGTGTACTCGATCAAGGGGATGTCGATCGCACCCCAGTCGTCCCGTTTCACGCGGATCACGTCGGTCGACACCTCGGTGATGCGCACCCGTAGCCATCGGCCGTCATCGAGCAGCAACTCGTACGGGTCGGCGAGATAACCGATCCCGAGCGCGTCGAGGGTTTCCTCCGCGGTCAGCCAATCGACGGCATCCGTCCTCTCACGACCGAGCAGGTCGACGACGACGAAGCCTTCCGCCTCCGGGCGGACCCAGCCGAGCAGCTCGCGGTCGCCCCTGCGGTGTTCGATCCAGTCTGCGGGAACGGGCATCCCACGACGCTACCGTGCCGGCTGGCGGACCCCCTTCTCCCCGCCGAGCCACCCTTCTGCTGCCCAGCCACCCCGTTGCTCACGCGAATCGAAGGGTGGCTCGGCAGCACAAGGGTGGCTCGGCAGCAGAAGGGTGGCTCGGCAGCAGAAGGGTGGCTGGGCAGCACAAGGGTGGCTCGGCAGCAATGAGGCCCGGGCAGCCGCCCTGGGTAGACTGTGGCCGGTGAGCCAGGCGACCGCACGCGTCCGAGTGCATCGGGTTGCGGTGCTGGGTCCGGTGCTCGTCGAGGGCCAGGACGGAACCGCCGCCGAACCGGGCGGAGCCACCGCGAAGAGCCTCGTCGTGTCGCTCCTGCTGGCGAGGAATCCGCTGTCGGTGCGGGGCATCGGCGAGGACCTCTGGGAAGACGAGCCGCCGCGCAACGAGAAGGCCGCGCTGCAGACGCTCGTGTCCCGCGTGCGCGCCGTCGCATCCGACGGCCTGATCGTCTCGACTCCCGGCGGATACGCCCTTGGCGTCGACGGGCAGGACAGCGACCTCGGGGCCGCGACAGCGCACCGCGACGCAGCACGCGCCGCCTCCGAACGCGGCGACGCGCAGGCAGCGGATGCCGAGGCATCCGCTGGGCTGGCGCTCTGGCGCGGCGAACCGGGAACCGACCTGCCGGACGGGGACCTCGCCAGACGGCTCGCAATCGCAGCAGCCGACGTGCGAAGGAGCCTTGTACTGCTGCGAGCGGATGCGCGGATCGTCACGGGCGACGGCCTCGGCGCCCTCGCCGACCTCGACCCGTACTCCGAAGCCGCACCCCTCGACGAGGACATCGAGCTGAGACGCCTGCGCGCGTTCGCCGCCATCGGACGCCGCAACGAGGCGATCCGCGAGTTCGGCGAGTTCCGCGAGCGGATGCGCGACGAGCTGGGCACGACGCCGTCCGCCGACCTCGTGGCCTTCCACACGGAGCTGCTGCGCGAACCGGAACCGGATGCCGCGCCGCGAACCGTGCGCGTCGGCATCCGCGTGCCACCGAATCCGCTCGTGGGCCGTGACGACGATGTCGCCGCGCTGGAGGAGCTGCTGCGCACGTCGCGGCTGACCACCATCCTCGGTGCAGGCGGTCTCGGCAAGACGCGTCTCGCCCAGGAACTCGCCGGACGTGCCGCCGAGAGGATGCCTGCCGTCGTGGTCGTCGAACTCGCCAGCGTGCGCTCGGGCGACGACGTTCCGCTCGCGCTGGCGTCCACGCTCGGCATCCGCGAGTACACCGGCACACGCCTCACGCTCGCAGACCCCGCCGCGCGCGTGGACGTGCGGGGTCGCATCCTCTCCACTCTCGCCGAGCGGCCGACGCTGCTCGTCATGGACAACTGCGAGCACCTCATCGACGCGGCCGCGGAGTGGATCGACGACATCCTGGCCTCCACGCGCGACGTGCGCGTGCTCGCCACGAGCAGGGCGCCACTGATGATCGCGGCCGAGCAGGTGTACCAGTTGCAGCCGCTGGCCGCGGCGTCGACCGAGCACGGCGCGCACGGACCGGCCGTCGCCCTGTTCATGGATCGGGCGCGGGCGGCCAGGCCGTCCGTCGTGCTGCCCGAGGACGTCATCGAGCGTCTGTGCGTCAAGCTCGACGGCCTGCCGCTGGCCATCGAGCTCGCAGCGGCCCGAGTGCGCTCGATGTCGGTCGAGGAGATCGAGCGGCGGATCGACAACCGGTTCGCCCTGCTGCGCGGCGGCGACCGCTCGGCTCCCGAGCGGCATCGCACGCTCCTCTCCGTGATCGACTGGAGCTGGAACCTCTTGCGCGCTTCGGAGCAGCGCTCGCTGCGACGGCTCTCCGCGTTCGTCGACGGCTTCGACGCGGATGCCGCGCTCGCCGTCTGCGATCCGCGCGACGACGTCGAGGCCGACCTCGAAGGCCTGGTGAACCAGTCCCTGCTCACCGCCGCGGAGAGTCCGCTCACGGGACGGCTGCGCTACCGGATGCTGGAAACCGTTCGCGAGTTCGGCGACCAGCGGCTCGGGGAGGCGGGCGAACGCGAGGAGGTGTCGGCAGGCATCCGTCGCTGGGCAGACGCGTTCGCCCTCGCCGCACTCGAGACGACGTACGGACCGGAGCAGATCGACACGTTCCGGCTCGTCGAGGACGAGCAGGACAACCTCGTGGCCGCGTTGCGCGATGCCATCGCGGTGCCGGATCCGGATGCCGCGTCGTCCGTGTTCGCAGCGCTCGCCATGCACTGGACCCTGCGCGGCGCCCACGCCGAGGTGCTCGGTTTCGCCGGTCCGCTGGTCGAGGCACTGCGCAGGTACTCGCCGGATGCCACGCACCGCGACGCCGCGCTCGTGTCCTTCAGCCTCATCGGCGCGACCTCGATGTTCGGCGACGCGCGGAACGGCCTCCGGTCACTGGTGCGGGCCAAGCGCGTGTACAAGGAGGGGGCGCCGACCAGCCCGCAACTGGCGGCCATGATCAGGCTGGTGCTCGCCCTGCCGAACGTGCCACGGATGATGGCGATCGTGGAGGATCTGCGTTCCAGCGATGACACGGCGATGGCCTCCATGGGCAGTCTCATCAGTGCCCAGCTGGCCGAGAACGCCGGCGAGATCGATGCGTCGCTCGTGTTCGCGACTCGGGCGTTCGAGAAGGCGGAACAGGCTCGCGACGTCTGGACCGTCGGCATGGCCGCACACTCGCTTGCGTCGCTGCACAGCCAGCGCGGCGATGCCGCCGAGGTGCTGCCCTGGGCGGATCGCGCGCGCCGTAACCTCGAGCTGTTGAACGCCGGTGAGGACCTGCAGCAGCTCGACTGGATGTGCGCGATCACCGACATCACGCTCGGGGATCCGGAGGCGGCCCGCCCCACCTTCACGCGGTTGTCCGAGCTGGAGGGCGACACGCAGAGCTTCGACTGGCGCGACCTGAAGGCGATCGGACTCGCCGGGCTGGCCGAGATCGCCACCGCGCAGGGGGACCTCGCCGAAGCCGAGCGCCAGTACGCGCTGGCCGAGCGGGTGTGGGGGGATCCGCCTGCCGGGTTCGCGCCGTGGTACTACGGCGCGGGCGCTGGGCTCCTCGTCGCATCCGTGCGCGCAGGACACGTGAACGAGCCGCGCGTGACGCGCACGGCGGGGCGCATGCGCAGCCGGCTTCTGCGCGACTTCCGCGTGCGCGCAGACGGAGTCGACCTGCCCATCACGGGTCTCGCCGCCCTCGGCCTCGGCGTGTGGCTCCTCGCACCCGACCGGGAACGATCGGACGCCGCCCAGCGCGCGGCAGGACTCGAACTGATCGTGCTCGGGCGCGGCGTGCACGCCAGGCAGGACTTCCCGTCGCTGGCCTGGGACCGCGCGATGGAGGTCGTGCGCCGTGAGCATCCGGAACTCGATGCGGACGCGGCATGGGCCGCCGTGGAGCCGCTGCCGCTCACCGCGCGCTCGGCCCGCATCCTCGAGGTGATCCGCTCGCTGCGCCCGCTGTTCCTCGCGGAGTGAACGCTTCTCAGACGCGCGCGGTCGTGCGCGAGCCGACGAGCACGACCTCGGTGATGCGCCACGCTTCCTCGACCGGCAGGTCCGGAATGCTGTAGCGGTGCCGTCCCGCGGCCGTGGTGGCGATGAGGGTGGCAAGTCCCGCGCGACGCTGGAAGAACGAACGCCGCACCGTGAACCCGATGATGCCGGCCGTTCGCAGCACCACGCGCGTGCGGGCGAGCGACCCGGATCGGGCGACGAGCACGCCGTCATCGCCCGGCGTTCCGAGGAGTGCGTGCCCGAGCGAGCGCCAGCGATCTTCGGCGAGGAGCGCGGCGGCGGGCACGATGACCGCGAACGCCGTCCAGGCCCAGGCGCTGAGGTATCCGAGCAGAATCGCTACGAGCACGGCGAGTGCGATGATCGCCACGCCCGTGGCGGCGCGCGTGTAGCGGCGGCGATGCGCGCGAGGTCCGTGCGGGGTCAGTTCGCAGACCAGCGGATCCGCGTCGCCCAGAACCGCCTCCGCCACGCGGAGCGCGTCGGCACGCGGGCCGGCGGGCTCGATGACCATGAGGCCGCCGCGTTCCCGTCCGATCCCCGTCATGATCGCGTGCGCCGACGATGCGCCGACCATCCGCAGCGACAGCGCTTCGCCGAGCTGGACGCCACGCAGCCGCCGCTCGTCCAGCGTCACCTGACGGGTGCGGAGCAGACCGTGGCGCACGTGCAGGGTGGCGGCATCCGACCGCCAGATGGTGAATCCGCTGTACGCGAGCACATAGCGCACGAGCGCGACGACGGACGCGATCACGAGGAGCGCGACGATGATGCCGGACACCAGCTCCACGGTGGGGATACGTGCGGCGGTGTCGATCGACGCGCGCACGATCGGCAGCTTCAGCAGCAGTCCGCCGTCGAAGAACTGCAGCTGCAGGGCGAAGAAGGCGGCGACGAACAGCGAGCCGACACCCGTCAGCGTGAACGGCGCGAAGCGCGCCCATGACCAGCGCCATCCGCTGAAGTTCTCGGACTCTCGCTCGTCGGGGCCGGCCGCCGGGTGCTCGAGCTCGGCCCCCGGCAGATTGAACCTGTCGAAACCAGCGTTCCCATCGGCTGGTCCTGCCACGCCCTGCCGGCGGCTCGGGCCGGCGTCCACCGGTGCACTCGACGATCTCGATCGGCCGTCCTGGCCTGCCACTCCCTGGAGCAGCTCGGCGCGCAAGGCGGGCACCTCGGTGATCGAGACGCCGTCGAAGTCGAGGCCGTCCTGGCCGTGCGAGGCGCTCGTGCCGACCTTCACCACGGCGAGGCGCACCAGCCGGTGCAACAGGGTGGCGTCGACGTCGACCGAGCGGATGCGCTCCCGCGGCACCGAGAGCATCCGTCGGTTCAGGAGTCCTCTGCGCACCTCAACGTGGGTGGGCGTGATGCGATAGCTCGTCGTGAACCAGCGGGCGAGACCGGCCAGCACACCGATGCCGGACAACACGTACGTCCACCACGGCTCGCCGCCGACGGATCCGGCGACGACCGCGATCAGCAGCACAGGGAGGTACTTGATGAGCTCGCGCACGGGGTGCACGAGCAGCATCCGCGGGTCGAGTCGGCGCCACGGGGTGGGGTCGTCCGCGCCGGTGCCGGGGATGTCGGCGGCCGCGGTGTAGGGCTCGTCGGCGGCCGCGGCGTCGGGAACCTCGGAAGCGGCAGCGCCGACGATGGCCTGAGTGGTCGACCCTTCGACGGACCCTGAGCCAGTCGAACGGCGCTCCGCGTGCTCGGGGAGCTCGACGCGATCGGGGAATGGGGAAGTCATGTCGCGTCGCCCTTGGTCTGCTGGGCGACAGCTGCGAGACGCGCGACGACCTCCCGGGCAACGGCGTCGTCGAGCGCATGAATGCTCAGCGCGCCCGCTGACGACGCCGTCGTCACGGTCACCGTGGTGAGCCCGTAGATGCGGTGCAGGAACCCGCGCCGCGAGTCCACGGTCTGCAGCCGGGCGATCGGGGCGACGCGGGTCTCCTGGGTCAGCCATCCGGACCGAACGAAGACCGCGTCATCCGTGATCTCCCAGCGGTGCACGCGGTAGCGCCACCTCGGCATGATCGACACGTGCACGATCGCCACCAGCACGGTGAGCGCGAGGCCGGCGAGGTGCAGGGGGTTGGTCCAGGCATCCGCGATCAGCATCCAGACGAGCTGGAGGCACGCGAAGACGACCCAGCCGACGATCGCGTTCCAGGTCCAGAACGGGACGGCTCTGGTGCTGGGACGTCCGTTCGGCTCGCGGACGAGGAGCGCGATGCGGCCCGTCGCATCTGCGCGCTGGAGCTGGGAGCGAAGGCCACTTCTGGCCTTCGCCGCGACGCTCCCTCTTGCTCGGCCGGACGGCGGAACAACGCCGCCCGGAACCGGCTCGTGGGGCCCAGCGCCGACCGCCGTCTCGGCGGGCGGTTGCGAGTGAGCGGTCATGCCTATGTCCTTTCCTCGAAGTTCTCGGAACGACGAACGCGGCCTGTTCGCGGGTCCGCAACCACATCATCTGGCCGCGGACACGCGAACCGGCTTCGAATCGCAATCCCGATCTACGCCTTGCGCATGTACGCGCGCACCGTGAGGGGTGCGAAGACGATCACGATGATCGCAGCGCCGAGCAGCGAGATCCACAGATCGACGCCGACGGTTCCGTTGTTCGCCAGGTCGCGAACGGCGGTGACGAGATGCGAGATCGGGTTCACATTGACGAACCACTGCAGCACCTGAGGCAGGCTCTTCACCGGGACGTAGGCGTTGGAGAGGAACGTCAGCGGGAACAGCACGAGCATCGAGATGCCCTGCACGCTGGATGCCGTGCGCGCGATCACGCCGAAGAAGGCGAAGATCCAGCTGATCGCCCAGGAGCAGGCGATGACCAGCAGGCCTGCGAGCACGACAGGTCCGAACCCTCCGGCCGGGTGATATCCGATGATGTAGCCGACCACGAACGTGATCGTCGTGGCGATGGCGTAGCGCACCGTGTCGGCGAGCAGGGCGCCGGAGAGCGGCGCGATCCGTGCGATCGGAAGCGACCTGAACCGGTCGAACACGCCCTTGTCCATGTCCTCACGGAGTTGAACGCCCGTGACGACCGAGGTCGTGATGACCGTCTGCACCAGGATGCCGGGGATGAGCAGCGGCAGATAGTTCTGCACGTTGCCCGCGATGGCGCCGCCGAACAGGTAGGCGAACATCAGGGTGAAGATGATCGGCTGCACCGTCACGTCGACCAGCTGCTCAGGCGTGCGACGGATCTTGACGAGTCCGCGATACGCCATCGTGAACGTGTTGCGCACGGTCTGGTTGAACCCGGTGTGGTTCTTGAGCTTGCGCTCCGACGGCGGGGTGATGCGACCCGAAGCCGACGTTCTCGGTGCCTGGGTGATGGTGCTCATGCGTTCACCTTCTCCTTCTCGGCGCCGTTCTCGTCCGGTCCCGGCGTCGTCTCGTTCTGGTCGGCCGCGTCGTGGCCGGTGATGGTGAGGAAGACCTCGTCGAGGCTCGGCTTCTGCACGCTCATCTCGGTGAGGTGGATGCCGGCCTCGCGCAGCGTGACGAGCAGATCGGTCACACGGTCGGGGTCTGCCATGGGCGCCGTGATGCGCGCCGCCTCTGGCGAGAGCGTTCCGCGCACGCCGAGCACCTGCTCGATCGCCCGCAGTGCGTCATCCGTGTCTGCTGGGTCCTCGATGCGCAGCTGCAGTGCCGAGGTGCCGACGGATGCCTTCAGCTCGTCCGCGGTGCCCTCTGCCACCACGCGTCCACGGTCGATCACCGCGATGCGGTCGGCCAGCTGGTCGGCCTCGTCGAGGTACTGGGTGGTCAGGAGGATGGTGGATCCGCTGGCGACGAGCTCGCGGATCGTGTCCCACATCTGACCGCGAGTGCGAGGGTCGAGACCCGTCGTCGGCTCGTCGAGGAAGATGAGCGGCGGCTGCGCGATGAGCGACGCCGCGAGGTCGAGCCGGCGACGCATGCCGCCGGAGAACTTCTTGAGGGGCCGCTTGGCGGCATCCGTGAGTCCGAAGCGCTCGAGCAGGTCCGCGGCCTTCGCCTTGGACTCGGCGCGTCCGAGACCGAGCAGCCGAGAGAAGATGACGAGGTTCTCGGTGGCCGAGAGGGTCTCATCGACCGAGGCGAACTGCCCGGTCACGCCGATCAGCTGGCGCACGATCTGCGCCTCCTTCGCGACGTCGTGGCCGAAGATGGCCGCGGTGCCCGCGTCCGCCCTCAACAGAGTGGCGAGCATGTTGATCGTCGTGGTCTTGCCGGCGCCGTTCGGGCCGAGCACGCCGTAGACGGTGCCGGGCCGCACGAGCAGGTCGACACCGTCGACCGCCCGGTTGTCGCCGAACGTCTTCACGAGCCCGTGAGCCTCGATGGCCCAGTCGGCACCGCTGTTTCGCTGTGCGTTCATGGCGTTCCTTTCTGTGTTGTTTTGTGCGCCGGTCCCCCCGGCGCACCGCTGTTGGCTTGATACGTGGTTGCGAACGGCGCCGTCAGGGCCGCCGCCTTGTTGAGCGTGTTGCGCGTTCGAGACGGCGGCTTGCCTCGCGAGCCGTGGTCTCATGTGGCCTGTATCGAGGATGACGGTGCGCACTGTCGCGGCTCTGTCGCGGCTCTTACAGCCGCTGTTTGCAGGTGACAGCACGTGCTCACGAGCCGGTGATCGTGACGTCCGAGGGCGCACGTGACCACAACGATCGTCGAGCGCACTCGACCACCGTTCGATGTGGGGTCTGGATGTATCGGTCTAGTCGGAGGTGGGTCCGGAGTCAGCATCCGGTTCGGAGCCGCGGCCCGAGTCGGCCGCAGGCGACTCCCGCTGCGGAGCTCGCGCGGTGCGCTGCGTTTCGCGGCGTCTCGCCTGAGCGTCGCGCTGGGCCTGACGGCGGGCGTCCTGCATGCGTCTCTGTGCATCGCGGCGCATGGCCTGACGCTCCTGTGCGGAGAGTCCCTGAGCGCCGCGCTGCGGATCGTCGTCTGCCACCAGCCGCTCCCGCTCGACGCGCCCGATGAGCGCATCGCGGTCGACGCCCGCGTATTCCAGCGCCCGGGGCACCGTGCCGACGTTCGCCGTGACGATGCCGTAGAGCACGTCCAGCTCGGCGCTGCGCCCACGTCGTCGTCCGCCGGCCACTTGCGCCCGCCGGAACACCTCCCGCGTGGTCGACCCCCAACTCGGTCTGGTCGCCGCCAGGTTCGTCGCCGTCAAGAGCGCGGGATCGAGCTCATCGATCCCGATCACGGCTAGCGAACGGGCGACCTCGACGTCAAGCGCGCGGTCGAGGGCATCGTGATCCAACCCGAAATCCGCCAGCACGGCAGAAGCACGCGAGTCCGATTCGGCAGCGATCGCCAGCATCAGATGCTCCGGGGCGACAGCGGGGTCGCCACGCCGCTGCGTCTCCTCGACTGCGGCGATCAGGATGTCGCGAATCGGTTGCGGCATGCGGTCTTCGCGTACCCGGGACAGGTCGTCAGGCACGACGCCTCCTCAGTTCGATGTCGGCGTCGGCGAGGCGCTTCAGATGCTTCTTGTGCACGGCCTGGCGGGTGACGCCGAGCGCCTCGGCAACCAGGCCCCAGCTCCAGCCGTCGCGGAGAGCGTGCTCGACCGCGGCGTCCTCGAGCCGATCGGCGAGGTCGCGGAGCGCGACCACCGCCGCCAGCTCGTCGGCTGCGCCCCCGATCGGTGACGGTATGCGTACGGGGTTCATGATTAAGCAACTTAGGTTGCTGTCCCGCGACAGTCAACTCAAGTTGCTTACCTCTCAGGTTGCACTCAGCTAGGCAACCACGGTTGCTTATGCGGTCGACGTGCCCGCCTCACGTCAGTGCACGTCGCTGGGCCAGCTGCGGCCGTAGCGCGCCAGGCAGTGCCAGAGCCGCTTGAGCCGCTGCTGGTCGAGGTCCTCGCGGACTCGCGCCCGCCCGATCATCGCCGGCGTCAGGACGCCGCCGTCGGCGACAGCGGAGGCAAGCTCCGCGACATCGCGACCGCGGTACGCGGGATGCTCACCTATCTGTTCCGCCGTGGCGAGGTAGCCGGTGTGCCGCTCCACCGTCAACCCGCACTGTTCCGCCAGTCTCAGGGCCGCGTCATCATCGAATGACGGGTCGACCACGACGGCCTCCGCGTCGTCGGGCACACGCACGCCACCGTGCACGTGCGCCTCGATGTAGTGATCGAGCGGGTCGTCGACCGATGCCGCGGCGAAGTACTCGATCAGGCCGAGCCGATCCTGCACGCCGAAGAGCGCCGGCTGGAAGAAGCTGTCCGGATAGGCGAACGTGGTTCGCGCCAGCGTCTCGGGCCGAAGCCGTAGATACGCCGACCCGAACCGGGGTGCCGCACCGTACTCATCCGCATCGACGCGAAGCGCCCCGTACACAGGGCGCAGCTCGTCGGATGCGTCGTCGTACGCACCGGAGAAGATGCGGCTCTCCCATCGCCAGCGATCCCCAGATGGATGCGCGGTCAGCCCGCCGTTGCTCGTGCGCGTGACGAACTGCGAAACGTAACGACCATGCTCGAGGATGCCTCGGAGCACCGCACCGCCCAGGATGTCGTTGTCGGGGTGGAAATGCAGCACGACCCGTGCGGAGTCCGGAACGACTGCACCGCCCTTCGCCCTCCGAGCGACGCTCGCGATCGCGTCGCGAGCCGCAGTCGAGAGCTCGGGACCCTTCACCACGTCACCAGCTTGCCACCCGTTGAGTGTCCGCCCGCACCGTTCCACCGATCGGTGGAGGCCCCGCCCATCGATCGGCTACATTCCCCCGCTTCCCGCAGACAGCGCGCCCCCACGCCCGTACGCTGCCACCGTGAACGGAAGACGAACGACGTGGCGAGTGCTGGGCATCCTGGGACTCACACTGGCTGTGGCCGGAATCGTGGTCTGGGCCGTGGCCAAGGGCGCTGTCGACAGGGAGCAGAGCCTGTACTGGTTCACCCGCATCCTGTCGTCGAAGGGCTATGCCGACGACGGCGGACTGATCACCGCCTCGGTCTGGCAGTGGATCGGCGTCGCCGCCATCGTCGTCGGCACGGCGACCGTCGTCGCCGTCTGCATCGCGTTCGCGGTCTCCGGCGACCACCGCCCTGGCCCCCGGTCATGGTTCGATATCGAGGCGACTCGCGCCGAGCGGATGCGACATCAGCATCCGGTCTCCCTGACCGAGCTCGCTGCTCTGCACGCACGCGGTGCGCTGACCGACGAGGAGTTCGCGGCGGCGAAGCGCATGCTGCTGGACCTGTAGCGGCGCCTCCTCGAGCGACCGGCCCTACCGTTACCGATTGTTGCGCGACGCTTCCGGAGCCCGAGCACCGCCGCCCTACCGTGTAGGCGTGACCAGCATCCCCGCCGAGAGCTCTGCACCCGCTGCACCCTCCGTGTCATCTGCGACGCCCGCCACGGCCCGCCGTCACCTCGTGAGCACGCACGAGCTCGCGCTGCTGCTCGCGGCTGCCGACGGCACCTCGGGCGCGCGACGCACGCTCGTGCTCGACGCGACGGTGCTGCAGGTGGCGGGGTTCGACGGGCATCCGTCCTACGTCACCGGGCACGAGCAATACCTGATCAACGGGCATATTCCGGGTGCCGTGTTCGCGGATCTGCTCGACGAGTTCAGTGACACTGAGGCGCCGTATCCGTTCTCACGCCCGACCGCTGAAAAGTTCGCCGCGGCGGCACAGGCTCTCGGCGTGGACGCAGACACGTCCGTCGTCGTCTACGACGACTCGTTCGGGCAATGGGCCTCGCGGCTGTGGTGGTTGTTCCGCTCGTTCGGCCACACCGACGTGTCCGTACTGGACGGCGGCCTTCGCAAGTGGGCAGCGGAAGAGCGGCAGCTCGAGGTCGGGCACGTGCAGCCGCAGGCATCCGCCGCCTTCGCAGCGTCGGCAGTTGATGGCTTCTGGGCGGACAAGCACCGCATCGATCGCGCGCTCTCCGGCGCCGAACCGGCAACTCTCGTGTGCGGCCTTCCGCCGCGGGAGTTCACGGGCGAGACCGGCCACCGCCCTCGCCTCGGCCACATTCCGGGCAGCCACAGCGCACCGGCGTCACGCCTGGTGGATCGCGAGACGAACGCATTCCTGACGGATGAGGCGCTGCGCGCTCTGCTGGCGGATGCCGTCGGCTCGCCCGATCCGATCGTGACGTACTGTGCTGGCGGAATCGCCGCATCCGCCGATGCACTCGCGCTCACCCTGCTCGGTCGCGACGACGTGAGCGTCTACGACGAGTCCCTCAACGAGTGGGCGGCGGACGCCTCGCGGCCGCTCGTCGTCCTCGCCGCGGACTGAGCAACAGGCATTGCCCGGCACTGCGGCGACGATCGAATCACAACTCGCGCAGTCGCTCCGTGCGCTCCCCGCCCTGGTCGCCGGTGTTGGTCGTGCCCTGGGGCTCGAAGAGCAGCACGGCCGTCTCCTCGTCCGCCTTCGGACAGTGCTCGACACCCGCCGGCACGACGTACACGTCACCCGGGCGCAACACCACGTCACCGGCACGGAGCTGGATGGTCAGCTCACCCGATCGCACGACGAAGAGCTCGTCGGTCTCCGGATGCGTGTGCCAGATGAACTCGCCGTGGAACTTCACGACCTTCACGTCGTAGTCGTTGATGCTCACGAGCCGGTGCGGATGCCACGGCTCGGAGAACGTCGCCAGCGCCGCGTCGATGTTCCGCACGCCCTCGTTCGGGTCGCCGTCGGTGCCGTCCGGTGCAGGGATGCCGTTCGTCAGGTCCTTGGTCACCCGAACCATGGTGGCCCCGGTGCCTCGAGCGCGCCACCCTTCGGGCGGACTCGGATGCGCAGCCTCCGTGCGAAGGGGGTGCACCGTCACAACCGGTCGACGGCGGTGACCCGCAGCACCGCGGATCCCGCCTCGTCCGACGCCGCCAGATCCACCTCGGCGGCGATGCCCCAGTCGTGGTCGCCCTCCGGATCCGCGAGGATCTGCCGCACGCGCCACCTGCGGCCCGTGCTCTCGCCGCCAGCGGCATCCGTCTCGTCCACGATGAGCATCGCTGCGCTGCGGGCTTCGGCGTCGGTGCCGATCGTGTCGTGGTCCGCGTAGTACGCGTCGAGGGCGCTGCCCCAGGCATCCTCTCCGAATTCCGGATCGAGCTCGCCCAGCTTGTCGGCACGATCGAGTGCCGCCCACTGCACTCGGCGGAACAGCTCGTTGCGTACCATGACGAGGAAGGCCCTGTGGTTCGTGGTGATCGTGCGGGGCGTCGGCGGCACGATCGCCGTCTCTTCGGCGTGCCTGGCGGCATCCGGATGCACTAACTCCTCCCACTCGTCGAGCAGGCTGGAGTCCACCTGACGCACGAGCTCGCCGAGCCACTCGATCACGTCGCGCAGCTCGTCGTTCTTGGCCTCGTCGGGCACCGTCTGCCGCAGTGCCCGGAACGCGTCGGAGAGATACCGCAGCACCACGCCCTCGCTGCGGGCGAGGTTGTAGAAGGACACGAACTCGGCGAACGTCATCGCACGTTCGAACAGGTCGCGCACGACCGACTTGGGACTGAGCTCGAAGTCGCGCACCCAGGGCTGGCTTGCGCTGTACGTCTCGAACGACTGCCGCAGGATGCCCTCCAGCGGCTTCGGCCACGTCACCTCCTCGAGCAGCTCCATGCGCTCCTCGTACTCGATGCCCTCGGCCTTCATGGCGGCGACGGCCTCCCCGCGAGCGAGGTGCTGCTGTGCAAGCAGCACGGGACGCGGGTCGTCGAGCGTGGCCTCGACCACCGAGACGACGTCGAGCGCGTAGTCGCCGGAACCGACACCGTCGGACGCGCTGCGCTCACCCGTGACGACCGATCGATGCTGGTCGTGCTCCGCCGAGAACAGCTCGAAGACAGCGAGCGCGAACGGCGACAGTGGCTGGTTCAGCGCGAAGTTCGGCTGCAGATCCACCGTGAGCCGCGGGATGCCGTCCGGTCCCCTCTCGACGACGCCCGCCGTGACGAGCGTGCGATAGATGCCGAGTGCCCGCCGTGCCAGCTCCAACTGTCGTTTCCACGGCTCATGGTTGTCGAACACGAGCGTACGGACGTTGTCGAAGACGTCCCCACCGCGGCCGATGACATTCACGATCATCGCGCTCGTGATCTGCATGTGCGGCGTCAGCGTTTCCGGCTCCGCGTCGATCAGACGCTTGAACGACGGCTCGCCCCAGGAGACGAATCCCTCCGGCGCCCTCTTGCGCACGATCTTGCGCTTCTTCTTCGGGTCGTCACCCGCCTTCGCCACGGCCCGTGCGTTCTCGATGTCGTGCTCCGGCGCCTGCGCGACGACGGTTCCCGCTGTGTCGTAGCCCGCCCGGCCGGCGCGACCGGCGATCTGGTGGAATTCACGCGCGGTCAGCTGTCGCATCTTCGTGCCGTCGAACTTCGTCAGCGCGGTCAACAGCACGCTGCGGATCGGCACGTTGATGCCCACGCCGAGCGTGTCCGTCCCGCAGACCACGCGCAGCAATCCGCGCTGAGCGAGCTGCTCGACGAGCCTGCGGTACTTGGGGAGCATCCCGGCGTGGTGCACGCCGATGCCCAGGCGCAGCAGACGCGAGAGGGTCTGCCCGAAGCCCGTCGCGAAGCGGAACGCACCGATGGCATCCGCTATCGCATCCCGCTGTTCACGGCTCGCCACGGATGCCCCGGCCAGCGCCTGTGCGCGCTCCAGCGCATCCTTCTGCGAGAAGTGCACGACGTAGACGGGTGCTTTGCCGGCATCCAGCAGCTCGGCGATCGTCTCGTGTACCGGGGTCAGCGCGTAGTCGTAGTCAAGGGGAACCGGACGCTCCACCCCCGTGACGGCGACGGTCTCCCGGTGCGTGCGACGTGAGAGGTCGTCGGCGATGCCGCTCACATCGCCGAGCGTGGCGCTCATCAGGATGAACTGCGCACGTTCCAGGAGCAGCAGCGGAACCTGCCAGGCCCAGCCGCGATCCGGATCCGCATAGAAGTGGAACTCGTCCATCACGACCTGGTCGACGGGCGCGTCGGGACCGAGCCGCAGCGCCAGGTTCGCGAGGATCTCCGCCGTGCAGCAGATGATCGGCGCGTCCGCGTTCACCTGTGAGTCGCCGGTCATCATGCCGACGTTCTCGGCACCGAACGTGTCGGCGAGGGCGAAGAACTTCTCCGAGACGAGCGCCTTGATCGGCGCCGTGTAGAACGTGCGCTTGCCCTCGGCGAGCGCCGCGGCGTGGGCGCCGACGGCGATGAGCGACTTGCCTGTGCCGGTCGGTGTCGAGACGATGACGTTCGCGCCGGAGACGATGCCGATCAGCGACTCCTCCTGAGCCGGATACAGGCGGATGCCGCCGTCATCGACCCACTCCGCGAACACGTCGAACACGTCGTCCGGGGAGTCGAGCCCGATCACACGCCTGTCGAGCCTGACGCGCTCGCTCCGCTCTGCCGGCTCGTCCGTTCGGATGCTGTCTGCCGGGCTCACCCGTCAAGGCTACAGACGCCGTCTCCGCGCCGCGCCGCGCGTCCCGGTCGCGAGGCGCCGACACATGGGCACCTACCCCCAGTCGCCCGGCCCCGCCGTCACGGCCCACTACCGACGAGCCACCCCCTTGTCGCCGATCCACCCCTCTTTTCGCGCGAACTCGAGGGTGGCTCGACGATAAAGGGGTGGCTCGTCGGGAAGGCGAGGGTTGCGGAGTGGCTCGACGGGAAGGCGCGGGTTGCAGGGTGGCTCGACGGGAAGGCGCGGGTTGCACGACGGCCCGAGCGCCGAGGCGGACTCGGCCGGGCGCTCAGCTGCGGGAGGTGTTCTCGGTGCGTCCGCGCACGATGCCGATGAACGTGTCGATGCGCTGCTGCTCGGCGTCGGTGCGAGGCGGCCGGGGATCGCTCAGCCAGGCCAGCGCAATGCCGGTGGGGGCGGCATCCGTCACCGGACGCGCCACCAGGTCGCGTCGCGAGTGCAGGCGCGCCACGGATTGCGGCACGATCACGCTCCCCACGCCGGCGGCGACGAGCGCCAGGGTGTCCTCGATCTCGGGACCGAACGGATGCTGCGGCGCACCCAGCTCCGCCACCTCGGCGAGGCTCACGCCGTCGGCCGCAGCGATCGCGTGGTCCTTCGGCACGACGACCACCGGCTGCTCCTCGTACAGCGGGATGACGTGCAGCCCGTCCCGGTCGATCGGGAGCCGCACGAGCGCCACGTCTGCCGTGCGGTCGTGCAGCACGGATGCCTGTTGCGGCTGGTCGATTCGCGTGAGCTCGAGCGGGATGCGGCGCATCCGCTCCGCCCAGATGCGCGCCCACTTCGCCGGCGTCACGCCCTGCACATACGCGAGACGGAACGGCGTGGCCGGAGTGCGCTCCGATGACCCGGCCGGTTCGCTGCTCGACGATCGAGGTGCCTCGCGGTCCCGGGACCCGCGAGTGTCGCGCTTCGCCGGCTGGCGCGCGCCACGGTTCACGGACTTCGACGTGCGGCCAGAGGGTGCGCCCGAGCGACGACCGGATGACCCCCGTGCCGCCCGACGCGATCCCGCCACGAATGCCTCCCCTCGACGTGTCCCGACGGTCAACGCTACCCGGCAGCCCCTGGTGCCCGCCGAGGTTCGGACGAGACCCCGGATGTTCGTGCAGAACGGCCGATGCACGGAGCGGCCCGGTACTGCACGAACAGAACAGCGGATCTTCGGACAGAAGTGCCGCCGCAGGGACCGGCTCGCCGCGCGAACGGCTCGTCGATGCACGAACAGAACAGCGGGCGTGCGGACAGGACTGCCGCCGCAGGGACGGCTCGGCGTCTCGAGGCGACGTCGCCGCACGCTGCCGCACGATCGACGGCGGCGTCGAGGCGTCGACGCGCGCCGGGACCTCGTACGCTTGAGGCATGAGCGAAACCGTGCAGCCAGGGCCTGGCGCGATGAAGCCGGAGACGGCCGCGAAGAAGCTGGGCGTCTACCTGCCGGCGACACCGGAGGAGTTCCGCTCCTCCGCGATCACGCGTGAGGCGTTCGCGGCACTGCAGTCGGAACCGCCGCAGTGGCTCGTGGATCTGCGGCGCGACGGACCGCATCCGCGCGATGTCGTCGCCCGCAAGCTCGGGGTCTCCACGAGCGGGCTGGCCCGCGCGGACGTGAAAGAGGCGCTCACGACGGAGCAGATCCGTCAGCTCCTCGCCGCACCGCCCGAGTGGCTCGTGCGCGAACGCGCGACCCAGGCCGCCGTCCGTGCCGAGAATGCACGCGTCAAGCAGCAGCGGGCAGACAAGCTCAACGGTCGCTCGTCCTGACGCTGAGTCGCCACGAGGCGGTCCCTCGGGTGACGGAGATCGTGCCACGAAGATCGGGCGTGGCGCTCAGGCCACGGAGTTCAGACCGCAAACCTCAGACCGTGGGGGTCAGGCGCGAAGTCCAGACCGCAAACCTCAAACCATGAGGATCAGGCACGAAGTCCAGACCGCGAAGATCAACCCGCGAGCATCAGGCGCGAAGTCCAGACCGCGAAGATCAACCCGCGAGCATCAGGCGCGAAGTCCAGACCGCGAAGATCAACCCGCGAAGTACAGACCACGAAGATCAGGCCGTCGCCCGATCCAGCCCGGCGACGTAGACCGCCTCGGTGCGACTCGTCGCCCCGAGCTTGCGGAGGATGGCCGACACGTGCACGCTCGCGGTCTTCGTGCTGATGTAGAGCCGCTCGCCGATCTGCTTGTTGCTGAGCCCCTGGGCGATGAGCTCGAGCACCTGGCGTTCGCGTTCGGTGAGCTCGGCTGATCCGGCCACCCGGCCGCGACTCTCGGCACCGTCGCGGGCCGACGACGCCTCGAGTCCTGCGCGGCGCTCGAAGTCGTCCAGCCAGCCGAGGATGAGACCCGCGCCGAGTTCGCCGGCGAGTCGCCGCGATTCCGCGACCTCCTCCTGGGCCTCGGTCCGCTTGCCTGCGCCGACGAGCGCCTGGGAGTGCCGGAAGCGCGCGTAGGGCTGCAGATGTGCCGGCGCGATGGATGCGCTCGACGCATCGACGGCCTGCTTCCAGACATCGGCATCCGCTCCGTTCTCGGCGAGTTCGGCTTCGAACAGCGGAACCCAGACGGATGCGGTCGGCCAGTTCCGCACGGATGAGAGCACCTGCCGCAGACCCGACTCCGCGGTCCGGAGGTCGATGTGCTCCACCGAGTCGGAGCCTCGTGTGTGCGAAGCATCCAGACCGCGCCCTCCGGTCGATGGCGAGCCGTCGGCATCCGCTCCCCTTCCACCCGCCCGGAGCAGAGCCAGGGTTCGCGCCGCATCGACGAGCAAGGGAAGGTCGTAGGCGATCATCCTGCGGTGATCGCGCAGCAGCACGCCCACCGCACGCCAAGCGCGCTCCACGTCGCCGAGAGCGAGCGCCAACTCCGCCTCCACGCGCGCGATGCCGAGCAGCGACTGCATCTCGATGTCGGCCTGCACGTGCATCATCGGCGCCCAGGAACGCCAGAGATCGTCGGCAGCCTCGAGTTCGCCCTTCCACGTCAGCAACAGCAGCTTCATGCGTTGCAGGTGCACGCGGAATCCGGGTGGCGGGTTGAGCGCCATGGCGGGTTCGAGGAGCGCGTCTGCCTCGTCCCATCTGCCGAGCGCGATCAACGGCTCGACGGTGTTCGACGCCAGCATGATTCCGCTTGTGCGCTCGACACCGAGCTCGCGAGCGCGCTCGACGCCGGCGTTGCCGATTTCGACCGCCTCGGTGAACCTGCCGATCAGGTGCATCACGTCGGACGTGTTCACGTGGTACCGCAGCATGGCGCCGTCGCGTGTCGCAGCGAGCTCTTTCGCGCGCTGGAGATCGACGAGTCCTTCGTCGACCCGCCCGAGGCCGACGTACGAGACGCCGCGGATGTTGTGGGCGACGGACTGCCTCGACAGGGACCCGGCCTTCTCCGCCTGGGCGAGTGCCTTCGTGGCCACCTCCACGCCTTCGTCGTACCGTGCCTCGAGCATGAGCCGGCCGGCGAGGTCGCCGAGAATGGCGGATGCCGTGTCCGAGCAGGCGTCCGGGCCCACCTCCGCGAGCGCCTCCTCGAGCAGCGCCGTCGAACCCGGACGCGACAGCGAGGCGAGGTATCGGGCCTTGTCCACGAGCAGTCCGGCGTGCTGGTCGACATCCGCCGGATCGCACTCCGCCAGCGCCACATCGATCACCGAAAGCGCACGATCGCTGTCTCCCGCGTCGCGCCACGCATCTGCGGTTCGCTGCAGGAGGTCGATGTGGCTCATCCCTGCGCCGGACTCCGGCTCGGCGATCTGTTCCCACAGCTCGAGGGCGCGTTCGCCCATCCGTGCCGCTCTGGAGAACGCGTAGCTGTCGCCGGCCTCGCGCATCGCCACGATCGTGGCGGGAAACGCGCGCACGGCGTCGTGGGCTTCCATGCGGTGGAGTGCGACCTCGTGCGCGACCGGACGACCCGCGCGAGCCAGCGACTCGAGGGCATCCGCATAGGCCGTGTGGTACCTGACCCGCTCCCCAGGCAGCACCTCGCCGAGCACCGCGGCACGCACCAGAGCGTGGCGGAAGTCGTAGCAGACGTCGTCGACGACGAGGAGGCCGCCGTCGACGGCGACCCTCACCTCCGCCTCCAGCTCGGCGGATGATCCCGCATAGACCAGGTCGAGCAGGTCGTGCCGAACGCAGGCGCCGCCGACGGCGATGAGTCGCAGCAGGTGCTGGGTGCTCTCCCCCACGCGCTCATAGCGCGCGAGCAGCAGCTCACGCAGGGTCTCGGGAAGTGGCGCGGCCACACCGGACTCGCGCACGCCCCGTTCCGCCCCGGCCAGCTCCTCGACGAAGAACGGCACGCCCTCGCTGCGCTCGAAGACGTCGTCGATCATCGCGGTGTCGACGGTCGCGGCGTCGGCGCCCTCACCTTCCGCGACGGAGACCCCTGCAATGGACTGCACCTGGGCCGCGACCTGCTCACGCGTCAGGCGGATGAGCTCCCAGCGCACCAGACGGCGCGAGCGTTCCAGCTCGGGAAGCACGGGACGCAGCGGATGCCCGCGCACGATCTCGTCACTGCGGTACGTGACGATGATGAGGATCCCACCGCCGGTCAGCATGCTCACCAGGAACCGCAGCAGCTCGACCGTCGATCGGTCCGCCCAGTGGATGTCCTCGATCACCAGCACCAGCCGCCGCTGGCGTGCGACGTTCTCGAACAGCACCGCGATCAACTCGTAGAAGCGGTCCGAGCTGGCCTTCGGCCTGCCTTCCTGCGCCGTGGCCAGTTCCGGCAGAACGTACGGCAGCGCCGAGGCGGCAGGTCCCGCGAGCTCGAGCAGCGCATCCGTTCCGAGGACCGCTGCCAGCTCGCGGACGATCGCCGTGAACGGCGCATACGGCGCGCTCTCCGTTCCGATGTCGACGCACTTGCCGAGCAGCACCATGGCACGGTCGTCGATCTCGTGCGTGAACTCCGAGACCAGCCGGGTCTTGCCGATTCCCGCCTCGCCGCCGATGGCCACCGCACGCGGCTCCTCGGCGCTGCGCGCGAACTCATCGCGCAGCGCCGCCAGATCGGCCTCCCGACCGATCATCTGCGGGCTGCTGACAGGAGATCTCACGCGGTCAATGCTGCCACCTGCCACCGACATCGACGGCCCCGATCCCATCCGAGCGAGAAGCGGCGGAAGCGCCCTGCCGTCGAGTGTCCGATCGGCCGCTCGGATCACCGAGCGCCGAGGTGGGCGAGTGCGCCGAGACCGTGCCGACGGTGCGCACGGCGAGTGGGGGCAGCATCCGTTCCGCAGGCCTCGGCAACCCGCTGTGCGGTGATCTCGCGCTGCCTGCGCAGCCGCTCGAGATCGTCGTAGTCACGCTGACGGTCGGCGTTGAGTGCGTTCACCAGAGCCTCGTTGTACATCGTCTGTTCCTTCTTCTCATTCGTTCTACAGACGATGTTCGTGACTAAGGTAGGCGCGTCGGATCGGGCGGATGCCTTATCTTTCGCAGCACGGAATCCCGCCTACCTCAGACGCCGAAGTCGGTACCTCAGTCACCTGCCCGAGCCCCGTCTGGAGCCTCGCGCGATGAGATGTGCAGGATCGCCACCGCGGGATGCCCACCGCACGAAGACTTCGGCAGGATGGGCACAACAGCACCGCACGATGAGACCGCAGCACCGCACGATCGGCACTGCGGCCAGGCACCCAGGATGAGCGCAGGAGGCGACGGATGAACGACGAACCCGCCGTCCGCGTGCGCGCTGTCGTCCACGGCCGGGTGCAGGGTGTCGGATTCCGCTACTCCTGCGCCGACATGGCAGAGCGGTCGGCCGTCTCCGGGTGGGTGCGCAACCGCCCGGACGGCACCGTGGAAGCGGTCTTCGAGGGATCCCGCGACACCGTCGCGGCGGCCGTCGCGTGGTGCGCCCACGGATCGGCCTACGCCGCGGTCTCCAGCGTCGACACGTCAGAAGAGCCGGTCGAGGGCCTCAGCGGCTTCCGGATCCGCTGACGTCCCGCCCCGCGCTCACGCCCCGGCGTAGAACGCGGTGAGCGCGCCGGCGAGGAACTCCGGGTCGTCGACGTGGCACAGCTCGCGCGCCGAGTGCATCGACAGCAGCGGAACGCCGACGTCGACCGTGCGGATCCCGAGACGCGTCGCCGTCAGCGGTCCGATGGTGGTGCCGCACGGCACGGAGTTGTTCGACACGAACTCCTGGTACGGCACGCCGGCGGCCGCACAGAGTCGTGACCAGAGTGCTGCGCCGTGCGCATCCGTCGCATACCGCTGATTCGCGTTGATCTTCAACAGCGCGCCGCCGCCCGCGATCGGACGGTTCGCCGGATCGTGCCGCTCCGGATAGTTCGGGTGCACGGCGTGCCCGGCATCCGCCGAGACGCACCACGACGCCGCGTACGCGCGATGCAGCTGGTCGTCGTCCGCACCGTACGAGCCGGCGATCCTGGTCAGCACGTCGTGCAGGATCGGCCCGTTCGCGCCCGACCGCGACTCCGATCCGAGCTCCTCGTGGTCGAACGCCACGAGCACGCTGATGTGGTCGGATGCCGGTGCCGCTCCGCCCGCTCCCGCCGCGATCAACGCGTGCAGACCGGCGTACACCGAGCTGAGGTTGTCGAGCCGCTTGCTCGCGAAGAGGGATCCGCCGAGTCCGAACACGTGCGGTTCCTGGGTGTCGACGGTGACGAGGTCGTATCCGGCGATCGCGGATGCCTCGACCCCGCTTCCCTCGACCACCCGCTCGAGCAGATCCGCGGCCTCGACATCGCCGACGCCCCAGATCGGCTGCGTGTGCCGCTGCTTGTCGAGCACCAGACCCTCGTTGTTCACGCCCCGGTCGAGGTGCACCGCCAGCTGCGGGATGCGCAGCAGGGCGCCGGAGCGCACCAGGTGCTCCGTCCCGTCGGTGGTGACGATCCGTCCGGCCAGCTCCAGCTCGCGGTCCAGCCACGAGTTCAGCAGCGGCCCGCCGTACACCTCGACGCCGGCCTGCAGCCATCCGGCGGTGCCCGTCGTCGGCTTCGGCTTGAGCTTGAATCCGGGGGAATCCGTGTGCGCGCCGACGATGCGGAAGGGTGTCGTCGCTCCGGCTTCCGGCGGCGCGACCCAGGCGACGACGGCGCCGTCGCGTACCAGCACGCCGCGCTGCGGGAGGTCCGTCCCCGGAGCGGGCCAGGCATCCGTCTCGTCGATCCTCGCGAAACCCGACTCCTGAAGCCGACGAGCCACCTCGGCTGCCGCGTGATAGGAGGAAGGCGAAGCCTGGATGAACGCAGCGAAGTCGTCGAGGTACTCGGATGCCATGGCCTCATGTTGCCATGCGCGCGCGCTGGAGCTAGGAGCGAAGGCCCGGTGGGCCTTCGCCGCGACCCCAGCGCCGAGGCAGCTGTGCTGCCTCGGTAGGAACAGGCAGACCTCCACTCGCGACCCCAGCGCCACGGAAGCCGCGCTGTCTCGGCGGCACAGAGACAAGGGCCGACTGCAGCGCCGAGGCAGCCGTGCTGCCCGAGAGATACGGGAACACTCGCCGCACCCGGTTCCGGCCGAGCAGGTCTCGCCGTCTAGAGTTCTGCGGTGACTCGAACCGATCGGCTGTACGCGCTCGTCGAGGAGCTCCGTGCGGTGGCGCCGGGCCGACGCAGCGCGAGCTGGCTCGCGAAGCGGTTCGAGGTGAGCGTGCGCACGATCGAGCGCGACATCGGCTCCCTTCAGGCGTCTGGCGTGCCGATCTGGGCGGACGCCGGTCGCGCCGGCGGCTACACCATCGATGCTCGCCCCAGCCTGCCGCCGCTCGGCCTCAACCTCGATGAGGCGTTCGCGGTGATGATCGGGCTGGGGCAGTTGGCGACGAGTCCGTTTCAGGATGCCGCGCGCAGCGCATCCCAGAAGATCCGCGCCGTCCTGAGCGATGAGGATGTGCGCCGCATCACGGCGCTGACGGATCGCGTCCACCTGCTGGAGGACGACCGTCGCGTCGGCGCGCCTCGGCACCTTGCGAGCGCGCTGCGGAGCGGACGGGTGCTGCGCATCCGCTACGGCGACGCGGGCGGCGCGGAGACGACGCGCGAGGTCGAGCCCCTCGGCTACATCGGCAAGGGTCAGGACTGGTACCTGGTCGCCTGGTGCCGATTGCGTGGCGGTGTACGAGTCTTCCGCGGCGACCGCGTCATCGCAGCCGAACCCACCGGCGAGCGCCCGCCGGCGCGGGCGATCCGGGCAGAGGACCTGCAGATCCCGTACGGGCGCTTGCGCCCGCTCAGCCTCGAGTGACGCATCCGAGATCGGGAAACACCGACATGACGGTGTCGCGAGGGACGGCCAACGTTGAACGTGTATCCCGCTTCACGAAAGGCACCCATGGAACTCGCATCCATCCGCATCATCACCCATGACGTCGAACGGCTCACCGCCTTCTACGAACGCGTGACGCAGAGTGCCGCCAGCAGGCCGGCGCCGGTGTTCGCCGAGATCCGCACCGACCGCGCCACGCTCGCCATCGGAGACACCGCCACTGTCGGCATGCTCGCGGATGCCGCTCCCGTTCCCGGCCAGGTCTCCGGCCTCATCATCGAGTTCCTCGTCGACGACGTCGACGACCAGTTCGCACGGCTGAGTCTGGACCCGGAAGTCGTCGTCCTCCCCCCGACGACCATGCCGTGGGGCAATCGCTCCACGCTGTTCCGCGACCCCGACGGAAATCTCGTCAACCTCTTCACCCGACCCGAGTGAACGCCGTCCGCAGCACGACGACCGAGTCCTGGGCGATTCCGCAGATCCATCCGCTTTCCGGCACGCCAGTCCGGGACCGCCGAACTACTCTCACACCATGACCTCCCTCTCCTCCGAGGCGCGCGACCTACCCCTCACCACCATCGACGGCGCCGAGACCTCGCTCCATGCTTTCGACGACAAAGCCCTCCTCATCGTCAACGTCGCCTCCCGCTGCGGGCTCTCCCCGCAGTACGAGGCGCTCGAGAAGCTGCAGGAGACGTACGGCGAGCGCGGCTTCACCGTGCTCGGCTTCCCGAGCAATCAGTTCCTGCAGGAGCTCGGCAGCGAGGACGCCATCAAGGAGTACTGCTCAACGACGTGGGGCGTGACGTTCCCGATGTTCGAGCGCATCAGGGTGAACGGCAAGTCCGCGCATCCGCTCTACCAGGAGCTGAAGAAGACGGCGGATGCCGAGGGCAAAGCCGGTCGCGTGCAGTGGAACTTCGAGAAGTTCCTCGTCACGCCCGACGGCGAGGTGCACCGCTTCCGTCCGCGCACCGTGCCGGACGACCCCGAGGTGATCGCCGCGATCGAGGATGCGCTCCCGCACGACGCATAGGCTTCTTCCGTGAAAGCGCTCCTCCCGATCGGTATCGTCCTCGTCGTGCTCGGCATCGCCGCGGGCTTCGCACACCAGGTGCTGGTGGCCGTGACGACAGGTCTCCCCACGGCCGGGATCGGCTGGATGCAGACATCCGGATTCGTGCTCGCCGCGATCGGCGCCATCATGATCGGCGCCTGGATCGGCAAGCGCCGCGCCGCCAAGCGCAAGGCCGCCGAGGGCGTGGATCGGCGGGCGTGAGGTCGCGTTTCGCGCGCGATGCGCGGCGCGGCTGACGCTGAAGGACGCGTGAAGCCCACGGCTCGCTGCGCCCGGCCGGCCCGGTTCGGGATGCGGGACGACCCGCGGTAAGCGGAAGCGTTCGGCCCCTCGCCGCTCGCTATGCTGACGCGTACATGCCTACCGTCAGCGTCGTCATCCCGTCCCTGAACGACGCGCGCATGCTGCGGCAATGCCTGGCGGATCTCGCTGTGCAGACCGTGCGGCCCGACGAGATCATCGTCGTCGACAACGGGTCGACGGATGACACGTCCGCCGTGGCAGCCGCCGCCGGTGCGACGGTCGTCCACGAGCCGACCCGGGGGGTGCTGCACGCCACCGCAGCCGGGTTCGACGCGGCAGCGAGCGAGATCATCGGACGGCTGGACGCCGATTCGCGCCCTGCACCGGACTGGGTCGAGCACATCCACGAGCGGTTCGGTGCCGATCCGACGCTGAGCGCGCTGACCGGCACCGGCACCTTCTACGGGTGCGGGCCGATGTGGCGTGCTGTCGGCAAGTACGTGTTTCTCGGCGGATACTTCGTGTTCATCGGTGCGCTCGTCGGTCACACTCCGCTCTTCGGCTCGAACTTCGCGATCCGGCGAGACGCATGGCTCGCTGCGCGCGACCGTCTCCACCTGAACGATCCGCACGCGCACGACGACCTCGACCTCAGCTTCACGCTCGATCCCAACGCCGGCGTCGAGTTCGATCGCCACCTCAGGGTCGGTGTCTCTGCTCGGCTGTTCCTCTCAGCCAGGGCGTTCCTGCGCAAGGCCGAGTGGGCATTCCACGGCGTGGGGGTCAACTGGTCGGAGGTGAGCTGGCCGCAGCGAGTGCTGCAGAGTGCGCGCGTCCGTGCCGTGCGCCACCGGGCCAGACGCTTCACCGGCGAATGTTCGCCAGAATCGCGTCTGTGAGCTGATGGGGCGCCGTCTCGTTCGGCGTGTGCCCCGTCTCGAGCACCGCGAGCCTCGCGCCGATCCGCTCGGCATAGGCACGATGCATCCGCACCGACCACACGTCTCGCGTGCCGACGGCCACCAACAGCGGGACGCCGGATGCCCGCAGCTCGTCGTCGAGGTCGGGCACCTCCTTCATCAACGCGATGATGTCGTCGACACTCGATCGCCTGGTCAGCGCGAAGCGTTCGCGCACGAAGGAGATCCGCTCGCTGGGCGAACGGTTGAGGTTGGTGCGCGTACCCCAGATCATCAGGCCGGCCCCGAGGTGCCCGGACATCGGTCCGCTGAACAGCCCGATCACCTTGAAGCCGCGGAACGACTGGCCCGCGAGCGGTGGCGACGACAACAGCGCCAGGCTCGAGACCAGGTCGGCATGGCGCGCCGTCACCATCGCCGCCACCGTGCCTGCGAACGAGTAGCCCACCAGATGCACGGGAGTCGAACCGGTGCCGATCATCGCGAGCAGATCATCCACGAAGAGGTCGAGCGTGTAGTGCCGGCCGGGCGGATCGAGGTTCTCCGGACCGGCACCGTGCGACTCGTACTGCCCGGCCAGGTCATAGGACTCGACGCGATAGCCGGCATCCGCCAGCAGAGGGGCCATGCGGTTGAAGTCCTCCTTCGACCCCGTGACCCCTGGAGCGAGCACGATGCGGACGCCGTCGACGGGGCCGACACTCACTCGTGCGAGCTCTCCGCTCGGAGCCACGACGGCATCCTTCACGGCGCCGGGCGGCAGCGCCCTCCAATCGAATGCGATCGGCTCCTCGTCTTTCATCCGGGACGCACTCGGGACCGGCGCGACAATGGGAACCGGCACTCGCCCTTCGGAATCCGTCACCGGCCCTGGCCGCTCGGTCCCTGCGGCCGACCCGCGACGCCGGAGCACTACCGCTGACCCTCGACGAGGGTGATGAACGCGCTCAGCTCGGCGACCCCCTCCGGCCGGTGCGGCAGGTGCTCCGTGATCTCCGGTGAGTAGACGATGAACGCGGCCCACTTGGCACGGGAGACCGCCACGTTGAGCCGGTTCTTCATGATGAGGAATCCCATGCCGCGCGGGGCGTATCTGGCCGACGACGCGGCGAGGGAGACGATCGCGATGACCGCTTCGCTGCCCTGGAATTTGTCGACGGTGCCCACACGAACCCCGGGATGTCCGGCCGCGTCCAGCGCTGCTCGCACGAGCGTGAGTTGCGCGTTGTACGGCGTCACGACGATCACGTCGGCCTCGGTGAGCGGCCGAACCGTCGCCTTCTCCGACCAGGTCCAGCCGAGCGCGCGATCCACCAGCTCCACGACGCGGGCCGCCTCCGCCGGCGACTCGGTCGAGTCGCCATCGTGTGTGACAGGGTCGGGATGCAGACCGGGCGCGACGCCGTCGAGGTGCCGGGCGGCAGCATCCGCGTGCGAGCGGAGGCGGCCTTCGTAGGAGAGCACCGAGACAGGTTCTGCGAGGGCAGGATGCATGCGCCGGGTCTCCGGCAGGAAGAAGCCCAGCTCCGCAGGCAGCACGTCGTGGCCGGCGCTGATCCAGCCGAGCGCCGACTGGTCCACCGGTTCGGGATGCAGTCCCTGGCTCACCTGCGGAAGCTGCTGCGGATCTCCGAGCAGCAGCAGGCCGCGCGCCGACACGGCGGCCGCGGCCGTCGACGCGAGGGAGAACTGCCCGGCCTCGTCGATCACGAGAAGGTCGAGGCTCTTGGCGGGAACACGCGCCGGATGGCTGAAGTCCCAGGCCGTGCCCCCGATGACGAATCCGCTGTCCAGGTGATCGAGCGCGAAGTCGAGCTGGCCGTCTTTCGGCAGCACGGTATACGGCTCGTCGCCGTCGGGATCCGTGCCGGCCTGCGGCACCTTTCCGACGAGCGTGGCATCGAGCCCGGCAGTCGTGACGACCGAGCCGAGCAGGTTCTCGACGACGCTGTGGGATTGACCGACGACACCGATCTTGTAGCGCCGGTCGCGCACGAGCGCGGCGATCACATGCGCTCCGAGATACGTCTTGCCCGTACCAGGAGGCCCCTGGACGGCGAGGTACGAGGCATCCAGCTCGGCGACCGCCTGTGTCACCTCGTCGATGCGTGTGGCGTCGGAGGCCCGCGCCGCCCGCTCCGCGACACTCATGCCTGTCGTACGTGGCGGCACCCTGCGCAACAGGTCGCTGACGGGATCGTGCGGCCACCCAGGCTGCGCGTCGACAACGGACTGGCACCAGGACGTGATCGCGTCGACCTGGCGGCCTGCGTTCGGCGGCGGCCCCGGCGTGATTGCGCTGGGCAGCACCCCGTACGGGTGGACGTCGTCGTCGATCGTCTCCTCGATCTCGATCCAGTCGTCTCCGGACTCGACGACCTCGACCAGGCGAGCACTGCGCGTTCCCGGCCCGCTGCTGGAGCGGAAGGGACCGGGGAACTCGTACAGCTCGAAGACCTTGGATCCCGGCTTCAGCTCCTTGCTGCCCGGCGCGAAGACGCCGTGCAGGCGCACGAGCCTGCGGTCCTTCCGCTGGTTCTCTTCCCGGTGCCAGTCGCGCTGCACGACTCCGCTCTCCACGAGGAAGACGTCACGTGAATTCCCCCATGCCTCGACGGGATCGCCAAGGCGCGCGAAGTGACCCCACCAGAAGCTCTTCTGCTCCCGCCGGTGATAGTCGAGCGCCGCTGCCGCGAACGCGGCGGCCGTTTCGTCGTCGGTGCGTCCGCGGGTCGCGTCCGCGCCAGAGGCGTGCGGCACATCCTGTTCCCCGGCCAGTGCGAGCAGGTCGTCTCGCAGCGTCGACGGCGCGAGCTCCGGCGTCGGACGCTCGGGCTTCGGCAGACCGATCGGGATACCCGCCTCTGCAGCCCGATCCAGCAGCCAGTCGCGCAGACGCAGCGTGGACACGCAGTCGTAGCGGTTGTAGGCGGCGATCTCATCCAGGCGCCGCCGGCCCTCCTCGACCTCGCCGGACAGCATCAGCCTGCGTGCGACGGCGTACTCCTCGATCGACGTGCCGGCATCCTGCACCTCACCGGAGCGCAGCTCATCACCCATGTAGAGAGGCTCGAGCTTCTTGATCGAGTAGGAGCGCGAGCCGACGCGCAGCGACTTGCGGACGAGCGGGTACAGGTCGACGAGCACATCGTCGCGCAGCAGATCGTCCACCTCGTCTTCCCCCACCCCATGCCGTGCCGCGAGGGTCAGCAGGTGCGTTCGCTCATACGACGCGTAGTGGTAGATGTGCATTCCGGGATGCTCGGCCCTGCGACGTTCGACATCGCGCAGGAAGTCGATCAGCGCCTGTCGCTCCTCGGCGAACGTGTGCGCCCAGAACGGCATGAACTGCAGGTCGGTCTGAACGAGCCCGAACAGGTAGTCGAGACCCCATTGCCCGTCGTCGCCCTCTGTGTAGAGCGGATCCCCCTCGAAGTCGAAGAAGATGTCGCCTGGATCGGGATCCGGCAGCGCTGCGAGGGCTGCGGCGTTGTAGACGACGACCGGCGGTGCCTGGCCCGCCTGCGCCGCGAGCTGAAGCTTCGCCTGCTGGCGGAGCGCCGTGAGCGTCGTCGCAGCCACACCGTCCACCTCGACGTCGTCGGGCATCGCTGCCACGTCCTCGATGGTGCGGATGCCGGCGGCGACGAAGCGGGGACGCTGCGTCACCCTCAACCCGGCCACGAGCAGCACGTCCCGGTTGGCCTCCACCTCGGCGGCGCACGTGTCGCAGCGGCCATCCGCCACGAAGCGCTCGTCGCCCCACTCCACGGCGGTGCCGTCCTCGAGATGTTCCCGGACGATGGCGTGCAGTCGCGCGATGCGCTTGCGGTACACCGGCAGGATGTCGGCGAGTCGATGCGTGCTGACGCTGCCGTCCCCGAGCAGCAGTCGCACTTCCGGCGAGGGTTCGATACCGATCCGTTCGAGCTGCAGCGCGTACGCGGCCACCTGCAGCAGCGCCGTCACCTTTGCCCGGCGGGCGAGCTTCGTGTCCTCAACGGTGTAGCGGCCGTCGGGTTCTCGGACGATGAAGTCGGCGTACCCGACGAACGCGACGGGTGGTCCGGATTCGGCGCCGCCCGCCCCGGAATCGGCGCCGGGCACCTGCTCGGGCTCGTGGACCGGATCGAAGAACACACCCTGGTACACGACGGGCGCTCCAGCACGGAACGCCGCAGCGGTCGCCGCAGCCGCCGCCGCGAGTCCTTCGGCATCCGGATGCTCCGGCCGCTCGAACCGGGCCACCCCCTCGCCGAAGCGGTCGACGTAACGCTGCAGGACACGCAGCTCGTGGTCGTCGCCGAGCCGGGAGGTGCGCTCGAGCATGGCATCCGTCGGGCGAGCCACCTCCGGCCCCCAGCCCAGTCGACCGTCGAGTCGACGCAGGAAGTCGAACTCACACGTCGACGCCGTGGTCAGGTCGCTGGGGCTCAGCACGATCGTGCCGTCGGACAGCAGGAACATGGCCTCACGCTAGCGCCGACCTCCGACGCCCGGACCTCACGCTCACAGGTAGTCGTCCGGAGCGAACCACCGAACGCCGGCCCGATGGCTGATGAGCTGGCCGCGGAGTGCGAGGTCCGCGCGGGCGAACGCCACGGCGAGAGCGGATGCCCACGCCCGGTCGGCCGCGTTGGCCTCCTCCCCGAGCGGCCGCTCCCAGACCACGATGACGCCCGAGGCGCCGCGCGCCTGCATCACGTCGGAGACGACCTCCGCGACCATGGGCGCCTCGTCGCCGGGCTCGGTCGGATAGTCGTCGATCGGCATCACCATCGGCAGTTGGAGGTCCGCCGCATCGAGGAAGAGGAACCACAGCCGGCGCCCCAGCGCGCGGCCGACCAGCGACCCGACGCGTTCGAGAACCGCGGCGTCATCGGACAGGGGAATCGTGGCCGCTTCGGCGGCGGAGATCATCGTCATGCCACCAGGCTGGCGGTGGCAGACGATCAGTGCCGACCGCTGGACCTGGATTGTGGGAACACAGGCGGGTGCCTCCCCTCGGGAGGAAGGGAGGCACCCGGGGAGTCGAGCGGGTTCAGCGCCCTCCGTCGATCCGACGGTGCCGCTGCCGCACGCCCGGCTCACCGTACGGATACGGCTCGACACGCGGTGCACTCGCCTCATCGAGCGCAACAAGCTGTGCCTCGGTCAGTTCGAGGTCCACCGCACCGAGGTTGTCCCGCAACTGGTCGACGGTGCGAGCACCGAGAATCACGCTCGTCACCGCGGGACGCGAGAGCAGCCACGCCAAAGCCACCTGCGACGCCGAAGCGTCGTACACGCCGGCGATCTCCTGCACCGTGTCGAGGATGCGCCACGTGCGCGGGTCATCGTTCCGCGCCCGCCAGGCCTCCATGCCGCGCTCCGGATCCTCGCCCAGACGCGTCGCGCCCGACGGCGCGACATCGCGCTGGTACTTGCCGCTCAGCCAGCCGCCGCCCAACGGCGACCAGGGCAGCAGGCCGACGCCCGCATCCAGCGCCGCAGGCACGATCTCGTGCTCGATGCCGCGCACGATGAGGTTGTACTGCGGCTGCAGCGTGACAGGCTCGGCCCAGCCGTGCGCCCGCGCGACGTGCACGGCCTTGGTGAGCTGCCATCCGGTGAAGTTGGAGAAGCCGTAATACAGGATCTTCCCCGCGGAGATTGCATCGTTCAGGAAACGAACGGTCTCCTCGATCGGAGTGAGGGCATCCCACGCGTGCATCTGGTACAGGTCGATCGTCTCGACGCCGAGCCGCTGCAGCGATGCGTCGAGCGCTCGGGACAGGTGCCTCCTGGACAGTCCAAGGTCGTTCGGCCCCTCGCCCATCGGGAATCGGCCCTTGGTCGCGATGACGACCTGGTCGGCCTCGGTGGGATGCGCGGCGAGCCACCTGCCGACGATTTCTTCCGAGACGCCGTGGGTGTAGACATCCGCGGTGTCGATGAACGTGCCGCCGGCCGCGACGAACGCGTCGATGATGGCGTGCGATGCCTGTTCGTCGGCCTCGTGGCCGAAGGTCATGGCGCCCAGCGTGAGCGCCGAGACGGCGGTTCCGCTGCTTCCGAGTGTGCGGTACTGCATGTTCCTCCTTGATACGGGATTTCGGATGTCGCTCACGCCGCTTCGACGCCGCGCAAGGTTCGCTCGATGCGGTCGAACACGTCGGGTGCCAGTGAGCCGAAGCCCGCAGCGCCGACCAGGTCGTCCACCTGGCTCGTGTTGCGGAATCCTGGGATCGGCACGGCCCGGTCCGACCGGGCCCAGATCCACGCGAGTGCGCCCTGCACCAGTGACCGGCCGTCCGAGGTGAGCTCGGTGCGCACGGATTCCAGTGCCGCGAGGTACTCGGCGCTCGGGGTGCCCTTCACGAACCACTTCATCCATTCCGGCTGGTGGGTGCGCACGTCGTCGGCGCCCGCGACCGGTCGGTTCGCCGAGTACCGGCCGCCGAGCAGCCCCATCGCGAGAGGTGAACGGCAGAGAATGCCGAGATCGGCGCTCTCGCACAACTCGACCATCGCGGGGTTGTCATCGAGCACGTTGAGCTCGATCTGCATGGCCGTGCAGTGCTCTCCTGCCAGAAACGGCCTGGCGAGTGCGGGATCGTCGGTGCTGACGCCGTACCAGGCGATGCTGCCGTCGTGCACGAGCGTCTCGAGAACGGCCAGCACGTCGTCCGCCTGTGCAGGGGTGACGTCCGGGGTGTGCAGCTGGAAGAGGTCGATCCTGTCGCGACCGAGCCGCGACAACGACGCTTCTGCGGCCGAGCGCACGTGCTCAGGCGACACGTCCACGCCCGTCAGCTGGCGCGTCGACTCGTCGATGACGTTCCCGAACTTGGTGGCGATCAGCACGTCGGGATGGGCCGCGAGCACCGGGCGGAGCGCACGCTCGGCGTGTCCGGCGCCGTAGGCGTCCGCCGTGTCGACCAGCGTCACGCCGGCGTCGAGTCCGCGCTCGAGCGCCTGGACGGTCTCGCGCTCGTCGATGCCCGAGTAGCCCAGCTTGAGGTCGCCCGCGGCCATGTCGCCGCCGAGCGGCCACGTGCCAAGGCCCATGGCGCTCACCTCGAGGCCGGAGCGCCCCAAACGTCGGGTGGGGAATGCGGTCATCGCGTGATCCCCTCGTAGAAGCTGATCTTGCGTTCGATGTAGTGCAGCGCCTCCTGCTGCCGGCGCAGGTCCTCGATCACGCGCTCACGGTGAGCGCAGAGCATCTCAAGGCGAGCACGGGCTGTTCCGTCGCCCTCCCTCGCGAGCTCGACGAATTCGCGGATGGCGCGGATCGGCATGGCTGTCTGACGCAGGCACTTGATGACGTCGATCGACTCGAGATCGTCGTCGGAATAGGCGCGGCGACCACTGGCATCCCTGCCGACGGGTGACAGGATGTCGGCGCGCTCCCAATAGCGGAGCGTCTCGGCCGAGACGCCGAAGTTCGCGGCGGCCTGCGAGGGAGTCATCGTCGTCATGTCACCATGGTGACCCCCGGAGCGCGCTCCGGGTCAAGTCGGCGACGGCGCACGGCGCCGCGGAAACGTCACGTGCGACGACGCCGAGTCCGTCGAACGTCCGAGATCCTCCTCGAATGCCCGCGAAGACTCAGGCCACGAGGTCCTCGTCAACGGCGTTGGCCGCAACGGGGAATTCGAGCACCTCGGATGCCCGCGCCTCGCGTCGCCACTGCGCCCATCCGTATCCGGCGAGTGCGCCGGCCGCCGCCGAGACGACCGCTGCCGCCCACGACTCGCTGGACATGGCCAGCCCGAGCGAGACGACGGCACCGGCGAGCACGACCCACCAGCCGGTGACAAGTCCTCGGGCGAGGGCGCCGAGCTGCACGAACAGGGCGGCCATGACGACCGCTCCGCCCCACGACACGGCGTCTTCCGTCTGTGCGGTCAGCGCGTAGGCGACGACCACGGTCGCGATGGCGAAGAGCACGACGCCGTACGCCATCTCCCTGCCGGTCGCGAACCGCACGATCATCGCCTGCACGCGACGATGCCGCCAGCCGTATGCGCAGAGCACGGCGACCACGACGCGGATGCCGGCATCCACCCAGCGTCCATCGGTCAGCGCCAGGGCGGCGAGCACGAGCGCGGCGATCGCTCCGACGGACCACACCCAGCGCGCGCCGCGCGCCGCCGCGCCCTCGCACACGAGGAAGGCCAGTGCGCCGAGCACCGAGGAAAGGGAGATCGCCTCCGAGCCGAGTGTCACGAACGGTTGGTTCAGCCAGTCGAGCACCGCGAACATGGGGGCCTTTCTCGACGGGATGCTGGGGGCTCCACCATTGTGCCGCGATCGAGGGTCAGCTGAACGGTTCGAGGGCGCCACCCGTGAAGTCCTGAGGGAATCGTTATGCAGGCGAGACTCTCCGCGAGCACAACCCTCCCGGCACGACCCTCCACGGGGCGTGATTCCACACTGACCGGATGTCCAACCGGCAACACGTCGCACGGCGCGACCCATGGCACGCCGCTTCCGTGACGCTTGGCAGGCATCGCCCGCACGCGTTCGACACCCTGCGACACGCATCGCGTGGGCGATTCGCACGTGTCGTGTGCCCGTCGTACCCTTGTCGCACATCGGTCGCCCGCCCGGCGTCCGAACCGGCCGTAGCGAGGGGAGGCCCCAGGAATGAACGCACACCGCGGACATCCGATGAGTCTCGAAGTGCTGCGCCAGGAGGCCAGGGACGAGCTCGCCGCCGTGATCGAGTTCCGGTGCCGGCTCGGCGACGATCCGTGGGATTTCCTCCCTGATCTTCCGTCCGTCGACGAACAGGTCGTGCTGACCCTCCGCGAAGAGACGATCGAGGCGCACGACCTCGGCGAGGCCCGCTCGCGTGCCTACCATCCGGCGTCGCCGGCCAGCGAGCGCGAGCGGTTCGAATATCAGCTGCTGCGTCGCGTCGCGCTCGACCATCCGGAGCTCACTCCCGCCGTGTGGGGCATGCTCGGCCGGCTCAACGCGGCCTGACCGCGCTGTCGTTCGGCACTCCTCAGATCGCGAAAGCCCGGGGCAGTTCGCACCGGAACGCCGTGCAGAGGTACTCGGTTGGCGCGCCGTTCAGCGCGGCACGCGACTCGAACAGCCCGAACCCCTCGGCAGCGAGGACGGATGCCGCACCCTCCGTCACGGCGACACCCACGGCATCGACCCCGAGCGCCTGCGTCCTCCGTGCCGTTGCCGTGCGCAGCGCGGCGAACGGCACCGACTCCATCGGAACCGGCTCTTCCGGCCCGGACTCGCCGGATGCCGATCGGTCGGCACCGTCCACCGGCAGGATCACGACCAGCTGCCGGAGATCGTCGCCCAGCGCGGTCGCGACGCGGAGGATCCCGCCGAACGCGATCGGCGAAGCCACGGCACGCCGTCCGACGGCGGCGACCGCCGAACGGGCCGCCGCGTCGTAGCGGGCATCGTCCGTCAAGGCGTAGAGCATCCGTGCAGCGTCCGCGAGGGAGGACACCCCTCCGGGGTATGCGCCCTCTGACGGATCCGCATCCGCCACGATTCGGTGCGTCGACAGCACGGAATCGCCGCCGCCCGGCACGGAGAACGCGCGCTCCTGCGAGCCGTGCGACGCGTCCATGGTCGCGTCGACCAGGGTGCGGGCCGCAACGGCGAAGCGCGGCTCCCCCGTTGCGAGGAACACGTCGAGCAGGCCGCGCGCGAACAGACCGTAGTCCTCGAGAGCCGCGCTCGCCGGCGAGAGACGGCCGTCCAGACTCGCGCGCACGAGCATCCGTCCGCCGTCCGAGGTGTGTTCTGCCAGCAGCGAGTCCGCGACCTCCGCCGCGGCCCTGATCCAGTCTGCACGGCCGAGCAGCGCTCCGGCGTTGGCCAGGGCGCCGATGGCGAGACCGTTCCAGCCGGTCAGCACCTTCCGGTCCAGCCCGGGAAGAGGCTGGCCAGCTCGTTCGTCCGCATCCAGCTGGTAGTACGCACCCTCGCGCCGCACCCCGTCGACGTCGCTCTCCGAGTCCTGTGCCGACGCGAATCCGCCGCTTGCACGCATCGTGCCGAGGAGGAACCCGGCGATGCCGTCTGCGACGGCGGCGAAGTCCGGCCGGTCGCCTGCGCCGCCTTCGCTCGCGGCGGCATCCCCACCGCCGGGAGCACTCGCCGTGGCGCCGTCCGTTTCCGTGTCGTCGACCGCGGCATCCGCGTACAGCCGCAGCAGGCCTGCGTTGTCGTACAGCATGCGCTCGTAGTGCGGCACTCCCCAGTCGCGGCGCGTGCCGTAGCGGAAGAACCCGCCGTCGATCGGATCCCGCAGGGCTGAGGCGGCCATCCGCTCCAGCGTGTGCCTGGCCGCCCAGTCGCCGACCGGAACTCCGCTGCCGAGCAGGAATCCGAGCACGGGCACCACAGGGAACTTCGGCCCCGAGTAGTCGGGCGGGTTGCCGAACCCGCCGAACTCGGGATCCTCCGCCGCGGCCAGCGCGGTCGCTGCGGCCTCCAACTGCCGCACGGACGGAACGGATGCCGCACCCGACCCGTCAGCGGAGCTCGCGTCATCCGCACGCAGCGCCTCGACGGCCGAGGCGACGCGGGATGCGGTGTCGGCGACGTCCGCGCGGCGGTGGGTCCAGGCATCCGTCACCGCATCGAGGATCTGCGCGAACGACGGCATGCCGGCTCGCGGCTCCGGCGGAAAGTAGGTGCCGGCGAAGAACGCCTGACCGTCGGGCGTCGCGAACACGCTGAGCGGCCAGCCGAGGTCCCTCGTGAAGGCGGCTGCCGAGGCGAGGTAGGCGGCGTCGACGTCCGGATGCTCCTCGCGGTCGATCTTGACCGGCACGAACTGCGCGTTCAGGCGCTGTGCGAGGGCCGGGTCGCTGAACGTCTCGCGCGCCATGACGTGGCACCAGTGGCACGTCGCGTAGCCGATCGAGATGAAGAGCGGAACGTCCCGCTCACGTGCCTCGGCGAACGCCTCCTCGCCCCACGGATGCCAGTCCACCGGATTGTCGGCGTGCGACAACAGGTAGGGGCTGACGGCATCGGCGAGACGGTTGGGCATGTCTCGACTGTAGGAGTTCAGACCGCGCGCGGCTCGAGGAAGTAGGAGTCGAGGCAGCGCGGAGCCGACCCCCGCAGCCATTCGGCCTCTGCCGCGGTGTTGCTCGGGATGAGCTGTCGATAGGCGATCGCCTCGTCGAGGCCGTCGCGGGGGTCCGCACCGCAGGTCTCCAGAAAGGCATCGACGAAGAGCGCACGGAACGGCTCGATCCGCTCCGCGATGTCGACCGGAGCCTCCAGCTCCGCACCAAGCGTGAGGAGCACGGTGATCGCCGTGTCCACTGCCGCGGTTCCCGCACCCACGTCAGTCCAGTCGATGACGACGGGTCCGCGTTCGCTGAGGATGACGTTCTGCGGATGCAGATCCCGATGCACGATCACCAGACGGTCTCTGTGCTCGGCCTCGAGTCCGCCGTCGGCCCTGCGTGCGGCATCCGTCTGGGATCTCTCCACAGTCCCCGCCTGCCCTGCAGGGTCGTCTCGCAGCCACGCCGGCGCGACCAATCGATGCAGCCGCTCGTGGAGCTCGCCGAGCAGGCGTCCGTAGCGTCGGTATTGGCCGGGTTCGTGCAGCAGCTCTTCGAAGAGCGTTCCGCCGTCGACGCGCTCCATCACGAGATCGGTGCCGTCCGCGTCGAACACGTGAGGGACCGGAAACCCGTGCTCCTCGAGGTACAGCATCACGCGCGCCTCGAGGCCGGCATCGATGTCCGATCGGTAACGGCGAAGCACCCGTCCGCGTTCCAGGTCGTAGACGTCGGCGCTGCGGCCCCGCGCGATGAGCTCCATACGCCGAGCCTACGGCGCACGACGAATCCGGTCGGCGACCCACGCGTCGGGCCCCGCGACCGTTGCGGCGGAATCGTCCGCTTCGCACTGCCTCGACCGATCGCCGCGTTTCGGCGCGCAACCGGACACTTCGCCTCGCTGCCCCCTCGTCAGCCGACCTGCAGCGGATGACCTCCGCGACGTCCTTCCTCCGCCTTGTCGAGTGCGGCGATGGCGTCGAGGTCGGCCGGCGTGAGCTCGAAGTCGAAGATGTCGAGGTTCTCGGCCATCCGTTCGCGGTGATTCGACTTGGGGATGGCGATGTTCCCGTCCTGCATGTGCCAGCGCAGCACGACCTGCGCGACCGTCTTGCCATGCGCATCCGCGATGCGTCGCAGTTCGGGAGCCTCGCTCAGCGAGCCACCCCCGAGCGGATACCACGCCTCGGTCGCGATGCCGTGCTCGGCGTGGAACGCCTTGAGCTCGCGCTGCTGGAACTCCACGTGCAGCTCCACCTGATTCACCGCCGGGGTGACGCCGGTCTCGGCGATGATGCGTTCGAGGTGCTCGATCCGGAAGTTCGATACGCCGATGGAGCGGGCCCGGCCGCTCTCGGCGATCGCGATGAGCGACTTCCACACGCTCGGATAGATGCCCTTGGCCGGCACCGGCCAGTGGACCAGGTACAGGTCCACGGCCTCGAGGCCGAGCGCATCGAGGCTGGCCTGAAACGCGTCATCCGGGTGTTCCTGGTCGCCGTTGGCGAGCTTCGTGGTGATCCAGAGGTCGTCGCGGTCGACGCCGGATGCGCGCACCGCCTCGCCGACGCCGGCCTCGTTTCGGTAGCCTGCGGCCGTGTCGATGTGGCGGTAGCCGACTTCGAGCGCGGTGCCGGCGATCTCTGCCGTGTGATCGGGATCCACGCGGAACACGCCGAACCCGAGCTGCGGGATGGCGGTGCCGTTGTTCAGGGTGATGGTGGGAACGTTCGTCTCCGACATGGATGCAACGCTACCGAGCGTGCCGAGAACGTTCACGCTTCGTCGCGGGATGACTCGTCGACCGATGCACGGTGTTCGGCGGAGGGCTCGGTATCCGTCGGGCGCGGGCTGCCGATGAAGGCGGCCGTGAAGTGGAAGACGCGATCGGGGTCGTCCTGACGCGCGGAGAGCCGATCGATCCCGTGCCGGCGCCAGCGCTCGAGCACCTCGATCACCTCCTCCGCCATGCGCCGCGACTCGTCTCTGGTGAGCATCGCCGCGCCGAGATAGAGGGCGCGGGTCGCTTTCGGCGCCCGCGGGATGCTCTCGTCGAGCATCCCGCGCAGCCAGTCGAGCCGCTCAGCCGCGAACGGGTCGGCGGCAATGGCACCGTCGCCGCCGGCTTCGCCCGGCAGGTACAGGCCCTCGGGATGTGTCTGGCGCCACACTCTGTCTCGGGCGTCCCTGGCGTGCTCCGGCGATTCCTCGATCAGTCCCGCCTTGGCCAGTACACGAAGGTGGAAGCTCAGCGAGTTCGCCGGTTCGCCGATGATGTCCGCAAGGTCGGCGGCTCGTGCGTGACCGCGCGCTCCCAGCTCCCACATGATCCGCTGTCGCATCGGATGCGTCAACGCCCGCAGCATGACGGGGTCGGTGACGGTGAACGACTGCAGCGCGCCGATCTCGTCCCGGCCGTCCTCCGTGTCGGGCTTCGACCCGGTCTCGTCCGATGTGCTCACGGTGCGATCCTCACACGTCCGAGCCTAGTCGTCCTGCAATTCTCATTGCGCAATATCTCTTGCGCACTATCGCTTGTGCATTTAGTGTGGCTCCCATGCCCGACCGAAACCGACGGATGCCGACTGCAACCGACACGACCACAGGGGCCAGTGCAGCCGGTCGGGCTGCCGCCGAGACGACCGACACGCTCCAGATGGCCGTGCCTGCCAGTGCAGCAACCGATCGCCGCACGACGTCGCTGTGGGGCAACGTCCCCTATCTGCTGTTGATGACGGGCAAGACCGGCCAGCTCATCGGCACGGGCGTCGCGACGTTCGCGGTCCCCCTCATCGCGTTCGCGGTGACGTCGTCCGTCTTCCTCGCCGGCCTCATCACCGCCGTCGCCGAAATCGGACTCCTGGTCGCGATGCTTCCGGCCGGCGCGCTCGCCGACCGGGTGAACCGCAAACGCCTCATCGTGATCGGTGCCGTCATCGGGGCCGCGCTGTGGGCATCCCTCGCCATGACGGATGCCGCAGGCGCGCTCACCGGATGGCAGCTCGCGATCACGCTCGGAGCGGCATCCGCCGTCACGGCGTTCTACGGACCGGCGGAGTCCGCATCGATCCGGTACGTCGTGCCGTCCGAGCAGCTGGGATCGGCGATGGCGGCGATGCAGGGCCGCAGTGCGGCAGCATCCCTCGCGGCGGCACCGCTCGGCGGACTGCTGTACGGCCTCTCCCGCTCGCTGCCCTTCGTCGCCGGCATCCTGGGCTACCTGGTGGCGGGCGTCACGGCGCTGGCCGTCCGCACTCCCCTGAACGACCCGCCGTCGCCTGAGCGCGAGAACGGGGCGGGATCCATCGCCGAAGGCATCCGCTTCGTGCTGGGCGTGCCGTTCCTCCGTCTGGGCGTTGTAGTCTTCGCGGCGATCAACCTGGCGTTCGACGGCGTCGTCGTCGGCGTGAACCTGCACCTCGTGGCCACGCACACGGCACCGCTCGCCATCGCGATGGTCGACGTGGCCGTTGGCATCACGATGCTCGTCGGATCCGTGCTGGCGCCGACGCTCGTGAAGCGATTCCGCACCGGATGGCTCACCGTGGCGTGCCTGCTCCCCTCCGGTCTCGGGGCGGTCGGCATGGCCATGACCGACAGCTACACCGGCTTCATCGTGTGGTCGTGCGTGATGTCCGCCCTCATCCCCACCGTCAACGCGGGCCTCCTCGGCTACGCCGCGGCGATCACGCCGCAGTCGCTCCAGGCGCGGATGAGCTCGGTCGTCATGATCTCCTCGCTCGCCGTCGCACCGATCGCTCCGGTGATCGCGGGCTGGGCGTTGCCGACGCTCGGCGTGCCGTTCACACTGTGCGCCTTCGGCGGGCTGCTGCTGGCCAGCACGGTCGCCCTCGGAGCCGCGCGTTCCGTGCGGCGCATCGGACGTCCTGACACGTGGGAGGCGGACGCCATCGTCCCTTCCGCTGCTTGAGCGCCACCGCTGGTTGAGCCACTCGAAACCAGCCCGTATCGGGTTAAGACCGGCTCAACCAGTGAGGGCCGTCACACGTCGTAGACGCGGATGAGTTCGCGCTTGAGCACCTTGCCGCTCGGGCCGAGCGGGAGGGTCTCCACGATCTCCAGACGCCGCGGGAACTTGTAGGCGGCGACCCGCTCCTTGGCGTGCTCGATGAGCTCCTCCGGCGTCGCCGTCGCACCCGGCATGAGCGTCACTGCCGCCATGATCTCCTGACCGTGGGTCTCGTGCGAGACACCGAACACCGCCACCATCGAGACGGCGGGATGCGCGGCCAGCACCTCCTCCACCTCGCGCGGGTAGACGTTGTAGCCGTTGCGCACGATCATGTCCTTCTTGCGGTCAACGATCGTGACGTAGTCGTCGTCGCTCTTGGTGCCGAGGTCGCCGGTGCGGAACCATCCGTCGACGACCGCTTCTGCCGTCGCCTCCGGCAGGTGCAGGTATCCCTTCATGAGGTTGTGTCCTCGCACCACGATCTCGCCGAGCTCGCCCCGCGGGAGCAGGGCGATGCGGTCGTCGACGTCGGCATCCGCGATCTCGACCTCGACCCCCCAGAGCGGCTGGCCGACGGTTCCGGCACGCGTCGGCTTGCCCACCACGTTGAACGTCGCGACGGGCGAGGTCTCGGTGAGGCCGTATCCCTCGTGGATGTTCACCCCGTACACCTCCTCGAAGCGCTCGATCACGGCGAGCGGCAGCGCGGAACCACCCGAGAGGCCGTACTTCAGCGGCGGGCGCTCCGGATTCGCCTTCGCCGCCTCCAGCAGTGCGATGTACATGGTCGGAACGCCGGTCATGATCGTGCACTTGTGCTTGTTGAGCAGCTCCAGTGCCGTCGCACCGTCGAACTTCGGCACGAGCACGACCGTGGCGCCGGCGCGGAATCCGACGTTCATGACACACACCTGGCCGAAGGTGTGGAAGAGGGGCAGACATCCCAGCACACGGTCGTCCACGGAGAGGTCGAAGGCGTCGGTCAGCAGCGAACTGGTCTGCTCGACGATGGCGAAGTGGCATCCCTCCGCACCCTTCGGCTTGCCTGTGGTGCCGCTCGTGTACAGGATCGTCGCCGTGTCGAACGGATTCATCGGCTCGTAGCCGTCGACGGGCTGGGCGACGGATGCCTCGTCCTCCAGCCGCGGGAACGGCAGCGACGCCTTCATCTCGTCGGGCACGAGCACGCTGAGCACGTCGACGCCGGCCTGTGCCGCACCCTTGGCCCCTTCGCCAAGCAGCGGAGCGGCGCAGATCAGCGCGGTCGCACCCGAGTCCTTGAGCACATACGCGATCTCGTCCGCCTTGAGGAGCGCGTGCACGGGGACGACGACGCCGCCGAGCGCGAGGATCGCGAAGTACACGCGCGGAAAGTCCGGCACGTTCGGGATGAGCACCGCAACAGGGGTTCCGCGGCCGACCCCGCGGGCCCCCAGCGCGCCGGCGTAGCGTCGCGTCTCCCACCACAACTGGGCGTAGGTGATCTCCTGGTCGCCGAAGATCACGGCGATCCGGTCGGGATTCTGACGGGCCGCCTCGGCAAGGATCGAAGCGACCGAGATGGTCGCGAATCCGGTGGGCTGGGAGCCCCGTCCGTCGGGAGCGGAAACGGGTTCGGCGTTCAGGACGTCAGTCATGGCGTGCTCCTTGTCGTCATTGACATGGAAAAGTGGGTCGCCCGCCCAGGTCAGCGGGGTTGCAAGAAACCTACACTCTGTCCCGCTGTTCGCACGCCCCCAGTCCCGGTGGAGTTCGGTTCACGGCAGCCCGGCGAGGCGCAACAGCGCGGCGGCCGCCGCACCGACGATCACCACGACGAGGAACGGCGCCTTGAAGAGCAGCGCGATCAACGCGGCGACGAGCGATCCGATCCTCGAGTCGAAGACCAGCTGCTGTCCGGACGCGAGCGTGTTGATCACCGTGAGGGATGCCAGCAGACCGATCGTCAGCGTGCCGGCGATGCGCGTCATCCGCTTGTTCTTCAGCCACTTCGCCGGCACGAGGTAGCCGACGAGCTTGGTGAGGAACGCGACCACGCCCGCGGCGAGGATGTAGAGCCAGGTGGTCACGGCATCCGTCCTTCCTCTGCGGGGTCCACGAAGTCGGGCTCGAGCCCCTCATCGGCCGAGCCGACGCCGACGAAGCCCCACACTGCGGCGACCACCGCAGCAACGAGCACGGGGATTCCCGGCGGCACGAACGGGATGACGACCACCGTCACCACGGCGCACGCGACAGCGATGGCGACGGGCTCGCGCGCCTTGAGCCGCGGCCAGAGCAGGCCGAGGAAGGCCGCGACCGCTGCACCGTCGAGGCCCCACGCCTTCGGGTCGCCGATGGCATTGCCGAGGAGGGAACCGACGGCGGTGAACACATTCCACAACAGGAATATGCCGATTCCGGTGACCCAGAACGCTCGCTTCTGCTCTGCCGGCTCCGTCTGCGCACTGGCCGTGGCCATCGATTCATCGATGGTGACCTGGGCGGCACCGAGGCGCAGCCACCCCTTGGGCTGCAGCAGCGCGTTCAGCTGCATGCCGTAGACGGCATTGCGGATGCCGAGCAGCGCGGCCGACCCGAGCGCGGCGCCTCCGCTCCCGCCGCCGGCCAGGACACCGATGAACGCGAACTGCGAGCCGCCGGAGAACAGCAGCAGGCTGAGCACCTGGGTCTGCCAGAAGTCGAGGCCGGATGCCACTCCCAGAGCACCGAACGAGACGCCGTACAGTCCTGTCGCGATGGCCACGGATGCTCCGGTGCGCGCCGCAGGAGAGTGCCAGAGTTTCACGCCGACAGTCTGCCAGCGCACACGGCTGCGGTGGCCGCGCAGGCAGAGCGCCATACCGCTGTCCGTTCCCCACCCGTCGCCGCAACCGCGCCAGGTGCACACTCGTACGCCGTCCTCGGTGGCGCTGCAGTGCGCACCTGGCGCACCAGCCGTCGAACCGGCGAGGCCGGCACGGCGATCGGCGCACGAATAGAATGGAGGGCTCATGTCTTCCGTGCCGCCTGCCGAATCGTTTGCGACTGCTGTTGCAGGCATCCCCGCCATCCACTTCCCGCCCGAGCTGCCCGTCAGCGAGCGTCGGGAGGAGATCGCGCGCGCCATCGAGGCGAACCAGGTCGTGATCGTCGCCGGTGAGACCGGATCCGGCAAGACGACCCAGCTGCCGAAGATCTGCCTGCAGCTCGGGCGGGAGTCGATCGGACACACGCAGCCTCGCCGCATCGCAGCGCGGGCCATCGCCGAGCGCGTCGCCGAGGAGCTGGGCGATGAGGTCGGTGGCCTCGTCGGCTACAAGGTGCGGTTCACCGACGAGGTGTCGAAGGCGACGCGCATCAAGGTGATGACCGATGGCATCCTGCTCAACGAGATCCACCGCGACCGCGACCTCAACGCGTACGACACGATCATCATCGACGAGGCACACGAGCGCAGCCTCACCATCGACTTCCTGCTCGGCTACCTCAAACGGCTGCTGCCGAGGCGCCCCGACCTCAAGGTCATCGTCACGAGTGCGACCATCGACCCGGAGAGCTTCGCGAAGCACTTCGCGGATGCCGCAGGCAACCCCGCCCCGGTGGTCGAGGTCTCCGGACGCACCTACCCGGTCGAGGTGCGGTACCGCCCGCTCGTCGCCGAAGACGAGGGCGGCGACGATGTGGATGCCTCGCCGTCGGTTGATAGGGACTATCTGACCGGCATCACGGAGGCTCTCGACGAGCTCGCCCGCGAAAAGGCTGGCGACGTGCTCGTGTTCCTCTCCGGCGAGACGGAGATCCGGGATGCCGAAGACGCCATCCGCGGGCACCTCACGCGTCGTGGCGAGGCTGCGCACACCCAGGTTCTCCCGCTGTACGGACGCCTGTCATCCGCCGATCAGCATCGAGTCTTCGGGCCGGTGCCCGCCGGCATCCGTCGTCGGATCGTGCTCTCCACGAACGTGGCGGAGACGAGCCTGACGGTGCCGGGCATCCGCTATGTGATCGACGCGGGAACGGCGCGCATCTCTCGGTACTCCACGCGGGCGAAGGTGCAGCGGCTGCCGATCGAGGCCATTTCGCAGGCATCCGCGAAGCAGCGTTCAGGACGTTCCGGGCGCACGAGCGACGGCATCGCGATCCGGCTGTACTCCGAGGACGACTTCGAGAAGCGGCCGGAGTTCACGGAGCCGGAGATCCTCCGCACGAACCTGGCCGCCGTCATCCTCCAGATGATCTCGCTCGGGCTCGGCGACATCGAGGCGTTTCCGTTCCTCACCCCGCCGGACTCGCGAGGCGTCAAAGACGGCCTCGACCTGCTGGCCGAACTGGGCGCTCTTCGGACCGAACCGAGCGAGCACAGCTCGCTCGGCGCCGGCGACTCGACGGCGAGCATCAGGTTGACGAAGACCGGCCGCACGCTGGCCAGGCTGCCCATCGATCCGCGCTTCGGACGGATGCTCGTCGAGGCCGGCCGCCAGGGCGTGGTGCGCGAGGTGATGGTCATCGTCGCGGGGCTGACCATCCAGGATCCGCGGGAGCGCCCGCTCGAGCGCCGCGCGCAGGCGGATCAGCAGCACGCCCGCTTCACGGACCCCACGAGCGACTTCCTCACGCTGCTCAACCTCTGGAACCATCTCGAGCAGAAGCAGAAGGAGCTCGGATCCAGCGCGTTCCGCCGCCTCTGCAAGGCCGAGTACCTCAACTACCTGCGCATCCGCGAGTGGCAGGACCTGTACCGGCAGCTGCGCCGCACGGCCAAGCCTCTCGCGCTGATTCCCGGCGACGCGAAGGTCGACGGGGACGCCATCCACAGGTCGCTGCTGTCCGGACTGCTCTCCCACATCGGGCTCCGCGACGCGCAGAAGAAGGACTACGTCGGCGCCCGCAACCAGCGCTTTCTGGTCTTTCCGGGATCCGTGCTCGCAAAGAAGCAGCCGCAGGCCGTGATGAGCGCGGAGCTCGTGGAGACGAGCCGGCTGTTCGCGCGCATGAACGCGGCCATCGACCCGGCGTGGGCGGAGCCGCTTGCCGGTGACCTCGTGCGGCGCAGCTACAGCGAGCCGCACTGGGAGAAGCGCCAGGGGTCCGCCGTGGTCTACGAGAAGGTCACACTGTTCGGCGTGCCGATCGTGCCTCGGCGGCGAGCGCAGCTCAGCCGCATCGACGCGCCGCTCGCCCGTGAGCTGTTCATCCGACACGCCTTGGTGGAGGGCGACTGGCCGACGGATGCCGCCGCACGCGGCCGGGACCACGCCTTCGACTTCCAGCGTGCGAACGCCAAGCTGCGCACCGAGCTCGAGAGGGTGGAGGAGCGCACGAGACGACGCGACATCCTGCTCGACGATGAGGCGATGGTGTCGTTCTTCGAGCGACGGATACCCGCAGACGTCACGGACACGCGCTCGTTCGAGGCGTGGTGGCGGCAGGAGCGCCGCACGAACTCTCGCCTGCTGACCATGCGCCGCGAAGACCTCGTCGACGACGTCGAGGAGGCGAAGGTCGACGAGGACGCCTTCCCTCCCGTCTGGCAACAGGGAGACCAGCGCCTCGCACTCAGCTACCGGTTCGAGCCGGGCGAGGCCGACGACGGCGTGACCGTGCAGGTGCCGCTCGCGTTGCTCCCTCGCCTCAGCCCCGTCGGATTCGACGCCCAGGTGCCAGGGCTTCGCACGGAGCTCATCACGGCGCTGATCCGCACGCTGCCGAAGGCGCTGCGCCGATCCGTCGTCCCGGCGGCCGACTGGGCCGCACGGATCGCGACGGAGCTGCCGGACGGCATCGGATCAGGCGCGGGCTCGAGCGGAGCATCCGACACCACACGCGGCACAGCGGGCACGGCGAAGCCTTCCGCGGAGCCTGAGCCGTTCACCGCGATCCTGTCGCGCACCATCCGCCGGCTCACCGGGACGCCCGTTGATCCGACCGACTTCGACGTCGAACGCGTTCCACCGCACCTCCGTGTGACGTTCCGCGTCGTCGATGAGCGCTCCAAGGTCGTCGCGGCGGGCAAGGACGTCGCGGAGCTTCAGCGCAAGCTGGCGCCGAAGGTGCGGGAGTCGGTGGCCAAGGCATCAGTGCGGCGACGGGATCCGATTGAGCGCACCGGCCTCACCACCTGGGACTTCGACGAGCTGCCGCGCTTCGTCGACACCGAGCAGGGCGGACGCGGAACGGGGATGCCACGCAGCGTCATCCGCGGATACCCCACGCTCGTCGCGGAGAAGGACGGCGTCGCGATCCGGGTCGTCGGCACGCAGCAGGAGCAAGAGCGGTCGCTGCCCGACGGAGTGCGAGCTCTGCTGCTGAACGACATCCCCTCGCCCACCGGATACGTGCAGGGGCACCTCACCGGCGCCGAGAAGCTGGCGCTGGCGGCGAGCCCGTATCCGTCGACGAAGGCGCTCTTCGACGATTGCCTCGCGGCCGTGGTCGACGCCACGCTGTTCGATACCGCACCCGGCGGACTCGTGTTCACGCGGGCGCAGTTCGAAGGCATCCGGGACCGTGTGTCGGCCACCGTGATGGATGCGCTCTTCGACACCGTCTCCCTCGTCGCGCGCATCCTCACGGAGCACCGCGCCGCGGAGAAAGCCATCTCGGCGACGTCGTCGATGGCGCTCCTCGGCGCCCTCACGGATGCCAAGACGCAGCTCGCCGGGCTCGTGTTCCCCGGATTCGTCTCCCGCACCGGTCTCGTGCAGCTGCGGCACCTTCCGCGCTATCTGCAGGCGCTGACGTGGCGCATCCAGCGGCTCCCCGACAACCCGGGACGCGATCGCGTGTGGATGACCGAGGTGCAGACGGCGCTGACGCGCTTCACGGATGCCGGCGGCAGCATCCCGCTCCCTCCGCACGCGAAGGCCTCGCTGGTACACGCCCGCTGGATGATCGAGGAGCTCCGCGTCGGCCTCTTCGCCCAGCACCTGGGCACGGCGGAGACGGTCTCGCTGCAGCGCATCCAGAAGGTGCTCGCCGCCTGACCACTCCCCCGAGCGTGCCCGTTCCTCCTCCCGACGGTGCCCGTTCCTCCTCCCGACGGTGCCCCTTCCACCTCCCGAAGGTGCCCGTTCCACCGCCCGACTGTGCCCCTTCCACCTCCCGACGGTGCCCGTTCCACCTCCCGACGGTGCCCCTTCCACCTCCCGACGGTGCCCCTTACTCCGCTCGCGAGACCTCTCGGTTCTTTCTCCGCATGACAGCGCGGTCACCGTGGCGCGACGGCGTCTCTGGCCCGCCCCAGTCTGATGCCCAGCCCGGGAGCCGCGTCTGCCGGCAGCTGATCGATCGCGAACCAACGCACATCCAGACTCTCGTCGCTGACCGAGATCGAGGTCTCGGGGTCGACGATTGCGGCGAAGCCGACGTCCCAGTGAGCGGCACACGCGAATCCGCCGTGGAGTTCGTGGCGCTCGAGATCCACGATCCGTTCCGATGCGAGCACCAGGTCGTCGATGCCCGACTCCTCGCGTGCTTCCCGTTGCGCCGCTGATGCGATGGTTGCGTCATCCGCTTCGAGGTGGCCGCCGAACTGCACCCAGAAGCCACCCTTGCGGTGGAAGCACAGCAGTGTGCGGGTCCGGTCGGGTGAGAACACGAAGCAGGATGCCGTGAGGTGCTCCGGTCCTCCGTCTCGGCTGAGCGCTGCGTCGCCGCGCGCCGACGCGAAGTCGACGAAGGCGTCCCTGGTTTCTGTCGGAGGGGCCGCGCCAAGCCGCGCGAGGGCGTCGTCGAGGATCATCCCGCCATTCTGCCGGGGCGGGCTGCCGCACCCTCTCCTCGCTTCATGCACAACGAGGTTCGATCCTCGAACAAGGTGAATGCTCCGCTCATGGGTGACGACGACCCCGATCTCATGACGACGGCGGCTCGAGCCACGTGGAGGGTGACCACCGGGTGGTGATTCGGGACGCCGAGCCCGCGGATGCCGCAGCCATCGCCCGCGTCCACGTGGAGAGCTGGCGCGAGACGTACTCCGGGGCGCTCGCCGAGACGTTCTTCTCGGAGGAGTGGTATCTCCGAGAGCGGGCACCCCGGGAGGTGGAACGGGCACCCTCGAGTGGTGGAACGCGCACCTTCGCGAGGAGAAATAGGCACCCTCGGGAAGAGAGACGCGCACTTTCGGGGGGAGGAACGGGCACCCTCGGGAGGGGCGCTTGGGCGCTCGGTTCGCTGGTATCCCACAGGCTGGGTACCCTTGACAGCGATGACGAACGGTGCCCCCTCGAATCACCCGCTTGACGACGTCCAGGCGCGTGCGCTGCGCAGCGGCGACGTGCCGGAAGCGTTGCGCTCCGACGTGCGCTTCCTCGGCGAACTGCTCGGCCGTGTGCTGATCGAATCCGGCGGGCAGGACCTGCTCGACGATGTCGAGAAGCTGCGCGCGCTCACGATCGACGCCTACGAACGCAAGGGCGAAGCATCCATCGAGGATGCCGAAGCCCTCGTCGAGAGCTTCAGCCTGCAACGCGCGGAGCAGGTGGCGCGTGCGTTCACGTGCTACTTCCACCTCGTGAACCTCGCCGAGGAGCGACACCGCGTGCGCGTGCTGCTCGCCCGCGACCCGTGGGCGACCGATGGTCACCGTCCCGCCGAGTCCTTCGCCGCCGCGTTCGCTGCGGTCAGCGCAGAGCTGGGCGACGAGGAGGCAAGAGATCGCGTCGAGAACCTCGAGTTCCGGCCCGTGCTCACCGCGCACCCGACGGAGGCGCGTCGTCGCGCGATCGCGTACAGCATCCGCCGCATCAGCGACCTCGTCGCCGAGCACGACGATCCTCGCCTCGGCACTCTCGCTCAGGCGGAGAACGAGCGCCAGCTGCTCGCCGGGATCGACACGCTGTGGCGCACCGCTCCGCTGCGCTCCACCCGTCCCACCCCGCTCGACGAGGTGCGCACGGCGATGAACATCTTCGACCAGACGCTGTTCCAGGTGATACCGCAGGTCTACCGCCTCATCGACGAGCGCCTTGCCGGACCGGATGCCTCCCCCCGCCGCCCAGAAGCCCGCGCGTTCGTGCGCTTCGGCTCCTGGATCGGTGCCGACCGCGACGGCAACCCCTTCGTGACCGCCAAGGTGACGCGCAAGGCCGCGGCGATCGCATCCGAACACGTGCTGCTGGGCCTGGAGCGCGCCACGGATCGGATCGGCCGCACCCTCACCCTCGATGCAGGCGACACCCCGCCCAGCCAGGAGCTGCAGGATCTGTGGCGCCGTCAGCGCGCCCTCGCGGAGGATCTCACGGCCGACGTCGCCACCCGCTCCCCCAACGAGCCACACCGACGCGTGCTGCTGGTCGCCGCCGAACGTATCCAGGCCACGCGGCGTCGCAACGCCGATCTCGCCTACGAGAACCCGGATGCCCTCCTCGACGACCTGAGGATCGTGCAGCGCTCGCTCGCCGAGGCCGGTGACCTGCGCAACGCGTACGGCGAGGTGCAGCACCTCATCTGGCAGGTCGAGACATTCGGATTCCACCTCGCCGAGCTCGAGGTGCGCCAGCACTCGAAGGTGCACCGCCAGACGCTCGAGGCCATCGCCGCCGGAGCTCACGGCGACGACGACCTGGACGAGATGAGCGCCGAGGTCCTCGACGTGTTCCGCGTCATCGCGCACCTGCAGAGCCGATACGGAGTGGATGCCGCCCGGCGCTACATCATCTCGTTCACGCAGTCCGCCGACGACATCGCGAACGTGTTCCGGCTGGCAGAGCACGCGCTCGGATCCGCCGAGGCGGCTCCAGTGCTCGACGTCATCCCGCTGTTCGAGACGTTCGACGACCTGAACAACTCGACCGAGATCCTCGATCTGATGATCACCCTGCCCGAGGTGCAGAAGCGGCTGGCGCAGACCGGCCGTCGCCTCGAGGTGATGCTCGGCTACTCCGACTCCTCGAAGGATGTCGGCCCCGTCTCCGCGACGCTCGCGCTCTACGACGCACAGGCCCGCATCGCGCAGTGGGCGCAGCGCAACGACATCGTGCTCACGCTCTTCCACGGACGCGGAGGCGCACTCGGACGTGGAGGCGGACCCGCCAACGAGGCTGTCCTCGCGCAGCCGCCGGGATCCGTCGACGGCCGGTTCAAGCTCACCGAGCAGGGCGAGGTCATCTTCGCCCAGTACGGAGACCCGGTCATCGCCGTTCGCCACCTGGAGCAGATCGCGGCTGCCACGCTGATGGCATCCGTCCCCTCCATCGGAGAGCGGAACGCGAACGCCGCCCACGAGTTCGCACCGCTCGCCGCCCAGCTCGACAAGGTGAGCCGCGAGCGCTTCTACGAGCTGGTGCGCGCCGACGGCTTCGCACCCTGGTTCGGCCGCGTCACGCCGCAGGAGGAGATCGGCCTGCTTGCCCTCGGATCCCGTCCGGCACGCCGCGGCCTCTCCCTCGAGTCCCTCGAAGACCTCCGTGCCATCCCCTGGGTCTTCGCCTGGACGCAGGCCCGCATCAACCTCACCGGATGGTTCGGCCTCGGATCCGCGCTCGCCGCCGTCGGCGACGAGAATCTCCTGCGGGATGCCTACGACCGGTGGCCGCTCTTCCGCACCATGATCGAGAACGTCGAGATGTCGCTCGCGAAGACCGACGAGCGTCTCGCCCGCCGCTATCTCGCGCTCGGCGATCGCGACGAGCTGGCCCAGCTGGTGCTCGACGAGATGGCGCTGACGCGCGAATGGGCGCTCAAGACGAGTGGTGCATCCGAACTCGTGGCCAGCCGCCCCGTGCTGAGCCGCGCGGTTCGCCTGCGCAGCCCGTACGTGGACGCCCTGTCGCTGCTGCAGCTGCGCGCGCTGCGAGCGCTGCGCTCCGACGCGGATGCCTCGACCATCGACGAGACGCAGCAAGACGAGCTGCGTCGCCTGCTCCTGCTCAGCGTCAATGGGGTCGCGGCCGGCCTGCAGAACACGGCCTGAACTGTGTTGTCTTGCGCGCCACTCCCCGCGCGCCGCGCCGCAGTCGGCACCCTGCACGGCCGCGTTCGGCGGCGTACACGCCGCCGCCTCGTGGAGCGTGTCGCGCCCCGGAGACACTGACTTGTCACGAACTCCTCCTCAGCATGAAGGGCGCCGCGGCGGAGTCCGGAAAGGGCTCCGCTCCCAGCTCCAGCGGGCCCCGGCTCGGGCGACGGTCATTCAAGACTTCCGCGACGGTAGGCTCTCGGAGAGACATCCTGTCTCGGGCGGAGGTCTGCGTGCGCGCAACGGTGAAGGATGTCGCCGCCCTGGCGGGAGTGTCCCCGAAGACCGTCTCGAATGTGATCAACGGCATCGTCTTCGTGCGTCCGGAGACCAGGGAACGGGTCGAGAAGGCGCTCACCGAGCTCGACTACGTGCCTAATCTGAGCGCACGCGGGCTGCGCAACGGACGCACCGGCGTCATCGCCCTCGCCCTCCCCGACCTTGCCACCGCCTATTCGGCGGAGATGGCCCACCACTTCGTGGAGGCCGCACACGATCGCGGCTGGGCCGTGCAGCTCGAGGAGACGGGCGGCCGCCCCGATCGTGAGGAGCAGCTCCTGTCGCGCGCCAGGGCGCACCTTGTCGACGGCCTCGTGCTCAATCCCGTGGTCTCCGACGAGTTCGCGCTGCCGGACGATCCGTCTCGCGTGCCCGCTGCCGTGGTGATCGGCGAGGTCGAGCAGAGAGGGCTCGACCAGGTACGCGTGGATCCCGTGCGAGCGGCCTACGACATGACGACGCTGCTCGTCCGTTCCGGGCATCGACGCATCGCCGTGCTCGGCTCGCCCGTGACGTCGGCCACGTTCACCGCCCGGCTCCGCACCGTCGGCTATCGGGATGCACTGGCGGATGCCGGCATCCGTCACGACCCGACACTGGAGCTCGGCTGCGACGACTGGTCACCGCGCGGAGGTGCTGCGACTCTCGCCGCCTTCCTCGAACGCAACCCGCTGCCCGACGCGCTCTTCTGCTTCACGGATTCCCTCGCCATCGGCGCACTCAGCGAGCTGTGGCGGCGCGGGATCTCCGTACCGCAGAACGTCTCCGTCGCCGGATTCGACGACGTGGCGCACGGCGAGTTCGCCAGCCCGCCGCTCACGACCGTGTCGTTCGACAAGCGGGCCTTCGCGGATGTGGCGCTCGACCGTCTCGCCGACCGCATCTCAGACAGGGCGCGTGCGGCATCCGTCACGACTGTTCCGCACCGGATCATCGAGCGCGAGAGCACGACCGCCAGCTGACGGGATCCTGACCGCGGACCGAGTCCCGACTACGGACCGCGCGGCCCGACTGCGGAGTGCATCCCGACCCTCGACGCAGGCCAAGGCCGTCCCACGTCCTGTGCCTTATTCAGGATCGAAGCGCTTTCTGGGCCGTTTTTCGCACGCAAAAGTCGTCTCATCCTGAATTGGGCACCGGGGAACGGCGCTCCGGCCTTCCGGAACGGCACGAAGAGGCTTCGGGGGTGGCGCTCAGGGGTCGGCACGGCCCTAGGAGTGAGACGAACAAGGGACCGGATGCCTGCACCCAGGCATCCGGTCCCCCTCCCCGGCATTGCAACCTGGCCCGCTCGGCGGACCGGAACGTCAGCCCTTGAGGCCGCTGCCCGTGACGCCCTCCACGATCTGACGCTGGAAGATCAGGTACAGGATGATCAGCGGCAGCGCCGCGAGGATCGCCCCCGCCTGGATGTCGGCGTACCGCTGCCCGAAGCTGCCCTGCACGGTGGCGAGCCCGACCGGGATGGTCATCAGGTTCGGGTTGGAGAGCACGAACAGGGGCAGCAGCAGGTTGTTCCACACCCCGACGAACGTCAGGATGGTCACCGCCGCGAGCACCGGACGCGACAGCGGCAGCACGACGGACCAGTAGATCTTCCAGAGGCCGGCGCCGTCGATCCGCGCCGCCTCCTCGAGCTCCCGAGGGATACCGTCGAAGAACTGCTTGAAGATGAACACTGCGATCACGGCGGGAACCTGCGGGAAGATCACCGACCAGTACGTGTTCAGCAGGTTCATCGCGTTGAGCTCCTGGAAGATCGGCACGATGAGCACCTGGCTCGGGATCATGATGCCGAGCACGATCAGCAGCAGCACGACGTTCGAGAACCGGAATCGCAGCCGGGACAGCGCGAATGCGGCCATCGAGGCGAAGAACACGGTGAGCACTGCAGTGAACACCGACGTGATCGCGCTGGCGATGTACCAGTTCCAGATGTCGCCGGCTTGGAAGTACGACGCATAGGAGGCGATCGTCGGGTTCCAGTCGCCGAGGATGGCCGACGCCCCGAGAGCCGCCGTGCCGTTGTCGGTGAGCGAGGTCTTCAGTGCGAACAGGCTCGGGATCAGCCAGATGATCGCGAAGACGATCAGCACGATGAGCGCGACGATGTTGAAGGTGCGTCCGCTCACGCGCGTGGACGGAGTCGTGCGCGCCGGTGCCGCGGCGGAGACCGGAGACTTCATGCGGGGATGTGCGGTCGTAGCCGACATGTCAGGCCTCCTTCTTGGCCGCTGAGCGATCGGTGAGCTGGCGGATGATCGCGATCACGATGATCACGATGAACAGCAGCACACTGGCTGCGGCGGCCGCACCCAGCCGGTTGTCCGTGAATCCGGTGTTCGTGATGAGCTGCAGCGAGACCTGCGTCGAGATGCCTGGACCGCCTCCCGTCATCAGGTACACCTGGTCGAAGATCTTCAGGCTCGCGATGATCTGCAGCAGGATCACCAGGGTCGTGGTGCGGCTCAGCATCGGGATCGTGATGTAGCGGATCTGCGACCACGTCGACGCCCCGTCCACCGCAGCCGCCTCGTACAGCTCGCGCGGGATGTCCTGAAGGCCGGCCAGGTACAGCACGTAGTTGAAGCCGAGCGTCCACCACACCGTGGCGATCGCCACGCCGATCATCGCGGTGCTCGGGCTGGAGAGCACGCCGGATCCTGGATCGATGCCGAACCACGTCTCCACCAGGGCCCACAGTCCGGTGCCCGGCGTGAAGACGAAGACCCAGATGAGGGAGATCGTCGCCGACGGGAGGATGAACGGCAGGAAGAACGCGAGCCGGTAGAACCACTGGCCACGGTTCATCCGGTTGGTCAGCACGGCGAAGATGAACGCCAGGATGACCAGCGGCGGCGTCGTGTAGAGCGTGAACTGCAGCGTGTGCCACAGCGAGCTCCAGAAGTCGGGCCGCGACAGCATCTCCGCGTAGTTGGCGAGCCCGGCGAACGAGCCGAGCCCGGTGCGCACCATCGACGTGTTGAAGAAGCTCATCACGATCATGTAGATGGTGGGACCGAGCAGGAACGCCAGGTAGAAGATGCCGAACGGTGCGAGGAAGAGCCAGGCTTTGCGGCCGTCCTTACGCTGCATCGGCGAGTGGGTCAGGCCCGTGCTCGCGGCCCTTGGCCGAGGTCGGGCGGCTGTTGCGGTGGTCACGGCGTTGGTACCTCCGAGTGAAGAGTGCGTTTCAAAGCGGGCTGGGAGTGTTGAGGAACACCCGGAGCTGGTCCTTCATGGCCTGCATGGCCTGCTGGGGAGTCAGCGAGAGCTGCTGCACGAGTCCGAGCTGGGCACCGACGATGCCCTCGAACGTGGATCCGGATCCTCCGTACCACGCCGGATCGTCGTACACGGCGCTGGAGGCGACAGAGGCGTAGTCCGACTGCGGGGTGAGCGCCCGGTAGGCCGAACTCTGCGCCACCCTCTGGAACGCCGGAATGTGCCCGCCCTTCGCCCACGTGAGGCTCTGATCGAGCATCGAACGGATGAACAGCATCGCCTGCTTGCGCTGCTCAGGCGTGCGGTCCTTGCGGGGCAGCACGAACGTGTGCGAGTCGGCCTGCGTTGCCGCCCGGTCCCACAGTGTCGGCACGGGCACGATGCCGAACTTGAGGCCCTTCACCGACTGCGCGGTGGTGATCTCCCATTCGCCCTCGAGGTACAGCCCCGACTTGCCGGTGAACATGTACGACTCGGCCGTGGCGTAGTCGAGGGCCTGGTTCACCCAGCCCTTCTTCACCCACGACTGGAGTCGGCTCGTCACGTCGTTGTACACGTCTTCGTTCACGGTCAGCTTCGACCCGTTGTCGGACAGGAACGGCGTGGCCGCGGAGTGCTGGTTGTAGAACGTCCAGAACACGCGCCACGGGGTCGCCGTCTCGCCCGCCACGTTGGGGATCGTCATCGCAGCGCCCTTGGTGACCTTGCTGATCGCCGCCAGCGCCGACTCGAACGAGTCCATGTCGTTCAGCTTCTTCATCACGCCGTCCGAGTCCAGCAGGCCCGCCTTCTTGATGACGTCCTGGTTGTAGAACATGACGAGCGGATGCGTGTCCAGTGGCACCGCGATGTTGTGGCCGTCCGTGCGCTGGGCATCCCACGGCCGCTTGCTGAAGTCCGCGGCGCTCAATCCGACGGATGCCAGGTCGTCATCCGTGATCGGCTCGAGGAGCCCGCCGTCCCAGAGCGGCTTCGCCCTGGTGAGGTGCGACACCGCCACGTCCGGCGGCTTGTTGCCGACCGTCGCGAGCGTCACCTTCGTGTAGTACGGATTGCCCCACGCGAACGTGGTGGACTGCAGGGAGTCCTGGCCGTACTTCTTCATGTAGCCGGATTCCATGGCCTGCATGCGAGTGCCGTCGCCGCCGCCGAACAGGTTCCAGTAGACGAGCGTCGAGGTGGGCAGCCTCGTGCCGAACAGGCCGGCGGCCACCGTCTGGCCGATGTTGCTCGAGCATCCGGCGAGGAGCGGGACCGTCGCGGCGCCCAGCCCGGCCGCGAGGAATGCGCGGCGGCTCAGGCCCGTGCTGCTTCGTGCCATGTCGATGACGACCTCCTTGTCGTGGTGCCGCCGTCGGCGGCGGTGGGGTGCGGCGTCAGCGGTCCTTCGGACGTCGGCGAGGTTCGTCGCCGTGTCTGCAGCACGCGCCGTGCGGACGCCTGAGGTGGTGGCATCCGTGGTTCCGGCAGTCTTCGTCAGGCATGTGCGATCTCCACGTCGAGGGCGTACCGGGCCGAGAACAGCCGAGGGCGGCCGCTCATTCCAACGTGGTAAAGGTAACCATCCGCCGCGGACGGGTCAAGGGGCAATCGAGAACTGATCGCGAAGGTCGGAACCGCTTCTTCGGGTCGCGCCCGCCACCGTTTCGTCCCGCTCGAAACGGGTGCCTCGCTCGGCCCATCGCCCGGCTTTCACTCCGCTTTCACTCCGCTTTCGCTTCGGATCCAACGATGTAATACTGTCGGGGTCGGATCGAAGGCAGCGTTCTCGCGCCAGTCCGACGGGGGCAACGACACGACGAAGGAGACCCATGTCACGCGCCAGCATCACGATCGACCGCGACTTCACCGTCGGAGAAGTCCCGAGGCGCATCTTCGGCAACTTCGTCGAGCACATGGGTCGCTGCGTGTACACCGGCATCTACGAACCCGGGCATCCGGAGGCCGATGAGAACGGATACCGCCGTGACGTGCTCGACCTCGTGAAGGAGCTCGGCGTCAGTGTCGTGCGATACCCCGGCGGCAACTTCGTGTCTGGCTACAACTGGGAAGACGGCGTCGGGCCCGTCGAATCCCGCCCGCGCCGCCTCGACGGCGCCTGGCACACGGTGGAGACGAACGCGTTCGGCCTGCACGAGTTCGCCGGCTGGGCGAAGAAGGCGAACGTCGAGATCATGGAGGCCGTGAACCTCGGCACTCGCGGTGTTGACGCCGCGCGCCAGCTCGTCGAGTACGCGAACCACCCTGGCGGCACCTACCTCAGCGATCTTCGCAAGAAGAACGGCGCCGCCGATCCGTTCGACATCAAGCTCTGGTGCCTCGGCAACGAGATGGACGGCCCGTGGCAGATCGGCCACAAGACGGCCGACGAGTACGGCCGTCTCGCCCAGGAGGCCGGCAAGGCGATGCGGCTCGTCGATCCGTCGATCGAGCTGGTGGCCAGCGGCAGCTCCAACCGCGGCATGCCGACGTTCGGCACCTGGGAGCAGACCGTGCTCCGCCACACGTACGACGTGGTCGACTACGTGTCGCTGCACGCCTACTACGAGGAGAAGGACGGCGACGTCGCCAGCTTCCTGGCATCCGGCGTCGACATGGATCTCTTCATCGACGGCGTCATCGCGACGGCCGACGCGGTTCGGGCGAGCGGCAAGCACTCCAAGTACCTGAACCTCTCGTTCGACGAGTGGAACGTCTGGTATGCGACCGCACGCGAGGGCGACGACCTGCCTGAGAACATCGAGGCCAGGGGCGAGTGGCACGTGCATCCGCGCATCATCGAGGACGAGTACAACGTGACGGATGCCGTCGTCGTCGGCACCCTGCTCAACTCCCTGCTGCGTCACGGCGACCGCGTCTCGATCGCCAACCAGGCCCAGCTGGTGAACGTGATCGCGCCGATCCGCAGCGAGGAGAACGGTTCGGCGTGGCGGCAGTCCATCTTCTGGCCGTTCGCGCGGATGTCCGAGCTCGCGCGGGGCCAGATTCTCCGGCTGGCCACCACCAGCGACCGCTTCGACACCGCCAAGTACGGCGACGCCGACGTGGTCGACGCGAGTGCCACGTGGGATGAGGAGACCGGACGCGTCGCGCTGTTCCTCGCCAACCGAGGCCTCGAGGAGGCCGCGGACGTCACCGTCGCCCTGCGCGGATTCAACACGGGACGCGTGACGCGCGCCGAGGTGCTGCAGATCCCGGAGGGCGCCGACCGCTTCACCACCAACAACGAGCGGCACCAGAACCGCGTCGGCCTCACCCCGCTGAACGACGTGACGGCGGAGGCCGGCGCACTCCATGTGACGCTCCCCGCGCTGTCCTGGGCAGTCGTCGAGGTCGAGGTGACGAAGGCGTAGGCGCCGCCTCTACCGCCGCTTCGACCCACCCTCTTAGTGTCGAGCCACCCCCCGATTCACGTGAATACGGGGTGGGCTCGACATTAAGGGGGTGGGTCGTCGCCTCGGGAGCACGGGCTACTACAAGACCTTGGACAGGAAGGCTTTCGTGCGCTCGTGCTGCGGATCCGACAGCACTTCCCGGGGATCCCCTGCCTCGACGATGACACCGCCGTCCATGAAGACGAGGGAGTCGCCGACCTCGCGGGCGAAGCCCATCTCGTGCGTGACCACCACCATCGTCATCCCGCTCTTCGCGAGCTCGCGCATGACGTCGAGCACCTCGCCGACAAGCTCCGGATCCAGCGCGCTGGTCGGCTCGTCGAACAGCATCAGCTTCGGATCCATGGCGAGCGCCCTGGCGATCGCGACGCGCTGCTGCTGACCGCCGGACAGCTGGGACGGATAGTGGCCGATGTGGCCGGCGAGGCCCACCCGCGTGAGGAGTTCTTTGCCGCGGGCCACGGCATCCGCCTTCGACATGCCGTTCACCCGGATCGGCGCCTCGATCACGTTCTCGAGTGCCGTCATGTGCGGGAACAGGTTGAAGTGCTGGAACACCATTCCGATGTCACGACGCTGTCTGGCGGCCTCGCTCGGCTTCAGCTCGAAGAGCTTGTCGCCCTTCTGCTGGTAGCCCACCAGCTTGCCGTCGACGTAGAGGCGTCCGGCGTCGATGTTCTCCAGGTGGTTGATGCACCGCAGGAACGTGGACTTGCCCGATCCGCTGGGTCCGATGACGCACATCACCTCGCCGCGCTGAACCTGCAGCGAGATCGACTTCAGCACCTCGTTGCTGCCGAAGCTCTTCGACACGGCGACGGCGTCCACCATCGGCACGGATGCTCGCGCACCGGTCGTCGAGTCGAGCCCGCTCATCGCACTCCTCCCGTCGCACCCATCACACCGGGTGCCGCAGCGACGTCGACGGCGGGCCGCCCGCGGTCGGTTCCGCGAGAGAACCGCTTCTCCAGGAAGTACTGCCCGACCATCAGGATCGACGTGAAGAACAGGTACCAGAGCGACGCCACGATGAGCAGCGGGATGGGCGTGAACGTCTCGGCGGAGATGTCGCGCGCCCGGCCGAAGAGATCGAGCGTGAACGGCACCGCCGCAACAAGGGTCGTGGTCTTCAGCATGGAGATGACCTCGTTGCCAGTCGGCGGGATGATCACGCGCATGGACTGCGGAATGACGATGCGCAGCATCGTCTGCCACCAGGACATGCCGAGGGCCTTCGCCGCCTCCTCCTGACCGGGGTCGACCGAGAGAAGGCCGGCGCGCACGATCTCCGCCATGTATGCCGCCTCGTTGAGCGAGAGCCCGACGACGGAGATGAAGAACAGCGGAGGCACCCAGGTGATCGGGATGGTCGCCCACGTGTGCACGAAGGGGATGCCGATCACGATCGTGTTGTAGATGAGCGTGATCAGACCCCAGAACACCAACTGCACGTAGACCGGGGTTCCGCGGAAGATCCAGAGGTACAGCCACGCGACGGCTTTGAGCACCGGATTTGGCGACAGCCGCATGACGGCCAGCACCAGCCCGAGGATGATGCCGATGACCATCGAGTACACGGTCAGCTCGAGGGTGATGAGCGCCGCCTGGCTGATGCGGACGTCGAAGAGGTACTTGCCGACATCCGCCCATCCGAAGGCCTTGCGCTGAGCGGCATCGAGCACGAACAGCACGAGCAGCACGGCGAGCACCACGGCGATGACGATGCGCCACGGATGCCGCAGCTTGACCGCCTTGATCGCTTCGGCCCGCTCGACGGGAATGGCGGGCGCGGCGCCCGACGGGGCTGACGAACGCGTGTCAGCCCCGTCTGGTCGTTCTGGATCGCTCATCGCTACTGCTTGGACGCCAGGTTCACGCCGGCCGTCTCGACGGCGCCGTCCTCGACACCCCACTTGGTGAGGATCTTCGTGTATGTGCCGTCGTCGATGAGGGACTGCAGGGCGTTCTTGACCACGTCGGTGAGCTTGGAGCCCTTGTCGACGGCGATGCCGTACGGCGCGACGTCGAAGGTCTTGCCTGCTGCCTGGATCTTGTCCTTCTGCTTGCTGATCGCGTACTCGGTGATGGGCGAATCGGCACTCATCGCGTCGACCTGTCCGAGCACAAGGGCGTTCGTCGCCTGATCCTGGCCGTCGAACTTGAGCACCTGGATGGCGGCCTTGCCGGCGTCCGTGCACGCCTTCGACTTGGCGGGCACCTCGTCGGTGTCCTCGTAGGTGCCGGCCTCGACCGCGACCTTGAGGCCGCAGGCGTTGTCCGGGTCGACGGTCTTGCCCACCGCGGACGCCCACAGGATGCCCGCGTTGTAGTAGTTGACGAAGTCGACCTGCTTCTCGCGCTCTGTGGTGTCGGTGAACGACGAGACGCCGAGGTCGTAGCGACCGCCGGTGATCGACGGGATGATGTTGTCGAACTTGGCGATCGTGTAGTTCATCTTCACGCCGAGCTTGGCGCCGATGGCGTTGGCCAGATCGATGTCCCACCCGATCGGCTTGCCGTTGGAGTCCTTGTACTCGTTCGGCGCGTATGTCGCGTCCACGCCGACGGTGAGCTGGCCGGCCTTCGAGACCGAGGACGGAAGCGTCTTGGCGAGCGTGTCATCCTTTTTCACGCCGTACGGATTGGACGCACCGCTCGTGGCACCGGATCCGGATCCGCCCGAGTTGTCCACGCATCCGGTGAGCAGGAGTGCCGCCGCAACGGCGACCACCGGGAGCGCATATCGAATTCGCATGTGGGTATACCTTTCCTCGTCATTGAGGCGCGACGTGCTGCTGTGTCCACGTCGACGGGATCGCCATAGGAGACGACTGACTGAGACGAAAGTCTACGTACTCCTGGAGCCGGGGCAGTGACGATCCAGTCTCGAGCGCCTCGCGGAAAGGCTACGTTGTGTACATTTCGCGAAGATTTCGTTGTCGTCGCGGAAAATCGCGACGACAACGTTGAATGCCTGGCACGTGTTGTCGCTTCGGATCACCCAACTGACAACAAGAGCCAGGAATTCGTCGTGGCCCGGGGCGGGGGCTCTTCACCGTCTACCGGGTCAGCTGAACAGCCGCACCGGCTTCTGCGGATCCCGCGGGGCCACGGTCGTGTCCAGCTGCTCGCCCTCGTCGAGCGTCTGCCTGATGCGTGCCTTCTCCCGCACACTGGAGGTGATGAGCGGCAGGCCGCGCCCGATGGACGTCTTGATCCGCTCGACCAGCAGCGGTGAGTCGATGGTGTATCCGTCGAAGTCGGACTCGTGGGCGTACACGCCGACCGGGAGCGTCAGCGCCTGGAAGAAGCCGAACAACGGACGCAACTGGTGCTCGACGATCAGCGAGTGACGCTCGCTGCCACCGGTCGCCGCGAGCAGGACCGGGGTGTCCACGAGCGCGTACTGGTCGACGAAGTCGAAGAAGTGCTTGAAGAGTCCGGTGAACGAGGCACGGTACACCGGTGACGCCACAACGAGCAGGTCAGCGGTCTCGACGCGGCGCAGCTCGTCCTCGACGGAGCGCGGCAGCTCCGAGCGGTTCAGCACGCCGGCGAACTGCGGGCCGACATCGGTGATGCGGATGACGTGCGATTCGACGTCGAGCACGTCGCCGAGCCGATGCAGGATCTCGTCGATCAGCACGCCGGTCTTCGACGGATCGTGCAGGCTGCCGGAGACGGCGACGACGCGGAGCTTCTCGGTCATGACGGTCTGTCCTCTCGGTGACGGGACGGCCGATGTTGCGACCGCCGCATCCTCGATGGCGGGGCCAACGGATGCTGTCACGACGATAGGCGCGCATCCGAGCGTCCACAGCCTCCCGCGTCACGAGACGACACTCGCCGTGACGGTTCGTCACGTGTTGTCATCCCGCGACGTCGCGCCGCGGCGGCCCGACTCCTCGGCCGATCGAGTCCGAACGGCACGGCAGGAGGCGCCGGTGCGTCCGTTTCGTCCGGACTGCACGGAGGCGACTGCTACCGTTGGCCCCGAGACCGCACCGGGGGTAAGCAATGTCACAGATCGTCGATTTCGAGAACGTGTCTACGGCGGGACTCGAATCATCGCCCGTCGCGGAGGCCCTCGCGGGGCTGCGCGCGAACGAGGCGCGCTTCGTGCGTAACAAGTTCGACCACGTGTTCAGCGTCGACCACGCTGCCGACGCCGCATCCGCGATCGACTGGGTCAGTCGCATCCTGCACGACGAGCGGGGCATCGTGATCTCCTCGCCTGCGTTGGAGGCCACATCCTTCGAGGCGGGCGGCATTCGGATGGCGTACGTGTTCTACGAATCCGGCCTGTCCATCAACGTGATGTACACGATCGCGGATGCCGGCAAACGCGCCGTCGGATTCAAGCTCTCCGAGGGCATGCCAGTGCCCGACGAGCTGTCATCCTTCAAGTTCGCACGTCAGAAGTCGCGGTTGGCGGGCACCATCCGCGGCTCCTTCTTCGTCATCAAGGGCGAGTACTGAGCAACAGCCGCTGCTGTCGGGTCGCCATCGCCGGTTGAGCCGCCGTCACCGCGGATTGAACCGGAACCGCCGGTTGAGCTTGTCGAAGCCGGCGGCCGCTGGTGTGGTTACGACAGGCTCAACCGGCGGTGCGCGCGAGGTCCTAGACCCCGGTCACGAGCTCCTGCAGCGCCGCGCGCCGCTTCGCCTGCTCCGCCGGGTCGGGCACCGGGAGGGATGCCAGCAGCCGGCGCGTGTAGGGATCCTGCGGCGCTCCCAGCACCTGTTCGCCTGTGCCCTCCTCGACCAGCCGGCCGTGGTGCATGACGGCGATCCGGTCGGCCACGAGGTCGACGACCGCGAGGTCGTGGCTGATGAACAGGCACGCGAAGCCGAAGTTCCTCTGGAGGTCGGCGAACACCTCGAGCACGCGCTGCTGCACGGAGACGTCGAGCGCGCTCGTCGGCTCGTCGGCGATGAGCAGCGGCGGCTTGAGCGCGATGGCCCTGGCCAGGCTGGCGCGTTGACGCTGTCCGCCCGACAGCTCGTGCGGATACCTGTCGCCATAGGACCGGGGCAGCTGCACGGCCTCGAGGAGCTCGTCCACGTGTTGCCTGACATCCGCGGCCTTCTCCGCCTTGCCGTGCACGATGAAGGGCTCGGCGACGCACTGGGCGATGGTCAGCAACGGGTTGAAGCTCGACGCGGGATCCTGGAACACGAATCCGATCCGGTCCCTGACGGGACGGAACGCGCGCTCGTGCACACCGTTCATCTCGTGTCCGAGCACGGAGAGCGATCCGCCCGTCACCCTCGTGAGGCCGGCGATGGCGCGTCCGATGGTGGTCTTGCCGGATCCGGACTCGCCAACGAGTCCCAGCACCTCGCCGGGACGGATGGCGAAGTCGACGCCGTCCACGGCGACGAATCCGCGCTGCCCGATGCGCCCTGGGTATTGGATCCGCAGTCCGGATGCCTTGACGACCGGCTCGGCGTCCGCCCAGCCCTCGGAACGAGCCTCCGCGCGCTCCCTGGCGGTGACCGTGCCTTCCCCGATGCGCGGGACCGCGGCCAGCAGCCGCTTCGTGTAGTCCTCACGCGGCGCGGCGAAGAGGGTCGAGACATCCGCCTCCTCCACGAGCTTGCCGTTGTACATCACCGCCACGCGGTCGGCGAGGTCGGCCACGACGCCCATGTTGTGGGTGATGAGCACGATGGCCGAGCCGAACTCGACGCGGCAGCGGCGCAGCAGGTCGAGGATCTCGGCCTGCACCGTGACATCGAGCGCCGTTGTCGGCTCGTCCGCCACGATCAGGCGCGGTCCGAGCACGAGCGCCATCGCGATGACGATGCGCTGCTTCTGCCCGCCCGAGAACTGGTGCGGGTAGTAGTCGACGCGCTGTTCCGGATCGGGGATGCCCACCTTGCGGAGGATGTCGATCGCCTGCGCGCGCGCATCCTTCTTGGAGATCCTGCCGTGGGCACGAAGCCCCTCCGCGATCTGCCAGCCCACCTTGAAGACGGGATTCAGCGCCGTGGACGGTTCCTGGAACACCATCGACACGGCCGGACCGCGCACGGCCCTCAGCTGCTTGTTCGTCATCGTGACGACGTCCACCTGGCCGCGCGCCGTGCTGAGCAGCACTGCGCCGGACGAGGTCGCGGTCTCAGGCAGGAGCCCCAGGATCGTGCGAGCGGTCACGGTCTTGCCGCTGCCGGATTCGCCGACGATGGCGAGCACCTCGCCAGGGGCGACGTGCAGGCTCACGCCGTCGACGGCCTTCACCGCGCCGGCGTCGGTCGAGAACGACACGGTGAGGTCGTCGATGCGCACGGCGTCCCGGGCCTCGTCCGCTGCGGCACCGGATGCCTGTGCCGGGCTCTGCGCGTTCGTCGCGTTCACTCGCGCACCTCGATTCCCTGTTCCTCGATGCCTGCTCCCGGTTCGAGCCCTTCCAGGCCGCCTGGCGCCATGTTCGGTCCGCCTGGTACGACGCTGATGTCCGCCGTCTCACCGGATGCCGCGGCGACCGCTCGCCTGCCGCGCAACCGCGGATCCGCGAGGTCGTTGAGACTCTCGCCGACGAGCGTGATGCCGAGCACGACCAGCACGATCGCGAGGCCCGGATACAGCGCCGTCCACCAGATGCCGCTCGTCACGTCGGCGATGGCCTTGTTGAGGTCGTAGCCCCACTCGCTCGCGGACGTCGGCTCGATGCCGAATCCGAGGAATCCGAGTCCGGCGAGCGTGAGGATGGCCTCCGAGGCGTTCAGCGTGAAGATCAACGGCAGGGTGCGCGTCGAGTTGCGGAACACGTGCTTGAACATGATGCGTCCGGTCGAGGCGCCGATCACCTTCGCCGACTCGACGTACGCCTCGGACTTGATGCGCACCACTTCGGATCGGATGACACGGAAGTACTGCGGAATGTAGACGACGGTGATGGAGATGGCCGCGGCGAAGATGCCCGACCACAGACCGGACTGGCCGCCGGAGATGACGATCGACATCACGATGGCGAGCAGCAGGGTCGGGAACGCGTAGATGGCATCGCAGACGACGACCAGCACGCGGTCGATCCATCCGCCCAGGTATCCGGAGACCAGTCCGAGCAGCACGCCGATGAAGATCGACAGCACGACGGCGACGATGATCACGAGGGCTGCCGTCTGCGCACCCCAGAGCACGCGGGAGAACACGTCGTAACCGCCGACGGTGGTGCCCCAGATGTGAGCGGCGCTCGGCGCCTGCTGTGACCCGAAGTCCTCGCCGTTGGAGCCATGCAACTGAGCGAATCCGTAGGGCGCGATCAGTGGCGCGAACAGCGCCACCAGGATGAACACCGCGGTGATGACAAGGCCCGTGACGAGCATCCCCCGCTGCACGCCGACCGACTGCCGCAGCTGGTGCACGACGGGCAGGCGCGACCAGATGCTGCGCTTCGGCGCTCGAACGGTGGGCACGGTGGCTGTGTTCGCCATGTCAGTACCTCACTCTCGGGTCGATGAGCGCGGCGATCACGTCGACCACGAAGTTCGTGATGGCGACGATGACGGCGAGCATGGCGACGATGCCCTGCACAGCCACGTAATCGCGCGCCTGCAGATATTGCGCGAGCTGGAATCCGAGTCCCTTCCATTCGAAGGTGGTCTCGGTGAGCACAGCTCCGCCGAGCAGCAGCGCGATCTGCAGCCCCATCACGGTGATGATCGGGATGAGCGCCGGCCGGTACGCGTGCTTGCGCACGAGCCGGAACTCGCTGACGCCGCGCGAACGACCGGATGCCACGTAGTCCGTCGACAGCGTGCTGATCACGTTGGTGCGCACGAGCCGCAGGAAGACGCCTGCGGTGAGGAATCCAAGCGCGATGCCCGGCAGCACCGCGTGCGCGAGAACATCACCGATGATGGCCGGATCCCCGGTCTGGAACGCGTCGATCAGGTAGATGCCGGTGGGATGGTCGAGCGACTGCAGTGTGAGTTCGTCGCCGGTGGTGGCGCGTCCGGAGACGGGCAGCCATCCGAGCCACACGGAGAAGACCAGCTTGAGCAGCAGGCCCGCGAAGAAGACGGGCGTCGCGTAGCAGAGGATGGCGAAGATGCGCAGGGCCGCATCCCAGCCCTTGTCGCGGAAGTACGCGGCGAGCATGCCGAGCGGGATGCCGACGATGAAGGCGACGATCAGCGCGTAGAACGCGAGCTCGAGTGTCGCGGCGCCGTACGTGACGAGCACGGTCGTGACGGGCTGATGGTCGCTGAAGGTCGTGCCGAAGTTCCCGGTGAAGATCTGCCCGAGGTACTCGAAGTACTGAATGATCAGCGGCCGGTCGTAGCCGGCCTCGTGGATGCGCCTGGCCAGCTCGTCAGGCGGGAGGCGGCCTCCCTGCGCGGCGGTGATCGGGTCTCCGGTCGAGCGCATCAGGAAGAACACGACGGTCACCAGGATGAACACCGTCGGGATGATCAGCAGGAAGCGGATGATGATGTACCGCAGCAGGCCGCCACCACGGCGACCCGTTCGAGCGGATGTTTGCGGCGCGGCCGGCAGAACCGGATCCGGCTCGTCGAGAAGGGCTGTCATAGGCTTCTTCGGTTTGAAGCCCGTCGTGACGACGGGCCCACCGATCCGGACCGCGACTTCGTCGCGCACCGGCACCGGCGAGGATGGAACGCTTCGAGAGCGGGCGGCGTCACGTGACTGCCGCCCGCTCTCGAACCTTACTTACTTCTTGTAGATCGACGCGATACGCAGCTTGAACGACGCGTCGAGCGTGAGCCCCTCGACGTCCGAGCCGACGACCGCCACCTGGGAGCCCTGGAGCATCGGCAGCGTGGAGAGATCCTGCGCCACCTTGTCCTGGATCTGCTCGATGAGCTTCGTGCGCTCCGCCTTGTCCGTCGTGCCGACCTGCTGCGTGATCAGCTTCTGCACGTCGGGGTTGTCGTAGTGGTTGGCCAGGAAGTTGTCCTTCGAGAAGAACGGGGTGAGGTAGTTGTCCGCGTCCGAGTAATCCGGGAACCAGCCGAGCTGGTAGGCCGGGTAGACGTCGGCGACGCGATCCTTCGAGTACTGCACGTACTCGGTGGACTGCAGGTTGACCTTGAACAGGCCGCCGGTCTCGAGCTGGTCCTTGATCAGGGCGTACTCGTCAGAGGACGACGGGCCGTAGTGCTCAGGCGTGTACTGCAGGCTGAGCGCAATGGGCGTGCTGACGCCGGCATCCTGCAGCGTCTTCTTCGCCTTGTCGAGCGAGATGCCGCCGCTGCCGTCGCCGTAGAGCGACTTGAGCGACTCGGTGGCGCCGGTGAGGCCCTGCGGAACGTAGGAGTACAGCGGGGTGTAGGTGTCCTTGAACACCTGGCTCGCGATGGCCTTGCGGTCGATGAGGTCCGCGGCAGCCTGGCGAACGGCGAGCGCCTTGGCCGGGTCGGCCTCCGCGGTCTTGGCACCGTACGGCATCGAGTTGAAGTTGAACACGATGTAGCGGATCTCGCCGCCGGGGCCGTCGACGATCTTGACCTTCTTGTCGGAGCGCAGGCTCGCGATGTCGGTCGCCGAAAGCTGGCGGTAGGCGACGTCGATGCCGCCCTGTTGGATGTCGAGCTTCATGTTCGGCGCGCTCGTGTAGTACTTCATGTTGACCGTGTCGGTCTTCGGCTTGCCGAGCAGGCCGTCGTAGCCGTCGAACGCCTTGAACTGGATCAGGCTGTTCACCTTGAACGACTTGATGTAGTACTGACCCGCGAACGCGTCGCCCTTGACGATCGTGGTGTCCGGGGTGACCTTGGTGGCCGAGAAGACCTGCTCGTCGACGATCGGACCTGCCGGGCTCGAGAGCACCTGCGGGAACGTCTGGTCGTTCGCGACCTTCAGGTGGAACACCGCGGTCAGCTTGTCCGGCGTCGACACGCTGGCGAGGTTGCCGAGCAGCGAGGCTGGACCGTTCGGGTCGTTGATCTTCAGCTGGCGGTCGAACGTGAACTTCACGTCGGATGAGGTGAGATCGTGACCGTTCGCGAACTTCAGTCCGCTCTTCAGCTTGACCGTGTACTCCGTCGGCGAGGTGAACGACGCGGACTTCGCGATGTCCGGCTTGACGTCCGGGCTGCCGTAGGGCGTGTTCATCAGGAACGGGTACACCTGGTTCATCACGGCGAACGATCCGTTGTCGTACGAGCCGGCCGGGTCGAGGCTGGTCGTCTTGTCGGTCGTGCCGATCGTGATGGAACCGCCGGCACTCGAGCCGCCGGAGCCGGAGCATCCGGTGAGTGCGAGGGCGGATACGGCGAGCGCCGAGACGCCCAGCAGGACGCGGGCGCGGCGATTAGATGCCGATTTCATTCGGTGAAGGCCTCTCTACTGACCGTTGAAAGTGGATCATCCCTTCGAACACGCACAGATCACGATGCGTATTCAGGGGTTCTTATGTCCTAACACACGACGAATCGACATCCGCCGTAAGGGTCGGGATCGCTCACCGGATCGTTACTCGATGGAAACGCATAGGTCTCGATCCGTGCATTTCGATGCGCGTTCGCGCAAGATCCGTGCGCGGACTTCGGCGCGTGCGCGCGGCTCTGACAGCATGGGCGACCATGAGCACAACAGCCCGGGTGGTCCTCGACGAGATCACGATGCCGTCAGGCGATCTCGGACCGACCGATCCGCTGCCTCCCATCGCGGGGAGCGGTGACCTGCACAAGGATGTCGACGGCGACGGTCTCGACGACGAGCTGCGATTCGGTCTCGGCTACGGCAAGGTCGACACCGTGCTGCCGTACCTGATGCAGGACGGCTACACGCGCGAGACGGCCGAGCGAGCGCATCCGATCGCGGTGTTGGAAGACGATCGGATGCGTGCCGAGTTCCTGATCGGACTCGGCGGCAGACTGTGGTCGCTGGTCGACAAGCGCACCGGGCGTGAGCTGCTGCACAGAAACCCGGTGTTCCGTCCGGCCAACCTGGCGTTGCGCAACGCGTGGTTCGCAGGCGGCGTGGAATGGAACCTCGGCACGACCGGTCACTGGCCGCTCACGTGCTCGCCGTTGCACACCGTTCGCGTGCGACGTGCGGACGGCACCGAGGTGCTGCGCATGTACGAGTACGAGCGGATGCGCGGCCTCGTCGTGCGCATCGACGCGTCGCTCGCCCCGGATGCGCCGCTGCTCGTGGTGTCGGTGACGATCCGCAATCCGCGGGATGCAGAAGTGCCCGTGTACTGGTGGTCCAACATCGCGGTGCCTGAGCGCGACGACGTTCGCGTCCTCGCCCCGGCGGAGTCCGCGTACCGGTTCGGCTACGAGGGCACGCTGTCGGTCGTGCCGTTCCCCGACGCGGCCGGAGACGGCGTCGACCGCAGCTACACGACGCGGTCCAGGGATGCCGCAGACTACTTCTTCGAGCTGGGCCGCGCCGCGGTGCCGTGGATCGCCGCGCTCGACGGCGACGGCTCCGGGCTGTTCCACGCGTCGACGCCTCGGCTGCGCGGACGCAAGCTGTTCCTCTGGGGATCCGGGCCGGGCAGCGCGCACTGGCAGCGCTGGCTCACGGAGGGCGAGCATCCGTACCTCGAGATCCAGGCGGGCCTCGCCCGCACCCAGCTGGAGCACCTGCCGATGCCGGCGAACACGTCGTGGCGCTGGACGGAGGTGTACGGCCTCGCGGAATCCGAGGCGGATGCCGTGAACGGCTCCTGGAGCGACGCCGTCGCCGCCGCGGCGAAGGCCGTGGAGCAGGCGAGTGCCCCGCAGGTGCTCGCGCGCGAAGAGGCGCGCGACGAGCGGGACGAGGAGGTCGTGGACGTGCTGCAGCGGGCATCCGGATGGGGCGCACTCGAGGATGCCCGTCGTACGAGAGCCGGAGTGCCGGCGCTGTCCACCGCCGACACCCCGTTCCCGGCGAGCGACCTCGGACCGGAGCAGGAGTGGTGGCTGGCGGCGCTGGACCGGGCCTCGCGGGCCGGCTCATCCGCTGTGCCGTCCGCCGACGCGTCCCGTGATTCTTCAGCCGACGCATCGCCCGACCCGGCGGTGCCCCCGCTGTCGTACCAGGTCGACCAAGCCTGGGCTGCCGCGGTGAACGCGACCGATGGATGGCTCGCGCGGCTCCACGACGGAATGCTCGCCGTCGCCCGTGGAGACTGGGGCGCGGCGACCGCCGCGTGGCGCGCATCCGTCGCAGACACGGACAACGGCTGGGCCTGGCGGAACCTCGCGGTCGCCGCGATGCGGGACGGCGATCCCGTTGCGGCAACGGATGCCTACGCGCACGCGCGCACGTTGCTCCCGCAGCTGCTCCCGCTCAGCATCGAGGCGATCGGCCAGTTGCTGGACACGGGGCGAGCCGCCGATGCCCTGGCCGTCATCGAGTCGCTGGATGCCGCTCAGCGCGCCGACGGACGGATCCGCTACTCGGAGGCGCGGGCATCCCTCGCGGTCGGCGACGTCGAGCGCTGCGGACGGCTCCTCGACGACGGCATCGAGATCGCGGACCTCAAAGAGGGCGAGGCCTCGCTCGACGGCCTCTGGCTGGACTATCAGGCGGCCCGGCTGGCAGCGCTCGAGGGCGTTGCGCCGGACCACTCGCTGCGCGCCCGCGCGGCTCGTGAGTTCCCGCCGCCGGCACGCTATGACTTCCGGATGCACGTGGAGGCCTGACCCAGCGTTCGCTCGCGCGGCACTCCGGGACGACACGCCGCACGACGGAGTCGACCCGCCGCGTTGGGAGGCGGAACGCCGCCCGAACGCACGGCGCGTTCCGACGGTCGATCAGGCTACGATCGGCGCATGCTCCGTCGCCGTGTTCCCGTGCTGCTGGCCGCGTTCGTCGCGGTCGCCGGGTTCGCGGTGACGCCGGGAACTGCCGCAAGCCTGCTGCTGGCGGCAGCACTCACCGCAGCCGTGGCGACCGCAGCAGTGCGGATGCTCGCGCGCACGACCGCGCGATCACGTCCCGTCCGCGTCGCCTCGGCTCGCGACGCCTGGCTTGACGCCACGGTGAAGGTATCCCCCACGCATACGGATGCCCGCGCCATGATGCGTCCGCGGCCTCCGTCGACGGCGTCCTGACGACGCCGCACCTCTGAGCCTTCGTCTCACGTCGGCGTCCTGCGCCGCTCACCGCACGCGCGGCATGCGCTCTGCGCGTCGTACCGCCCTTTCTTCCGAGACGTCAGGACTCACTTCATGGACCCCTTCTCCTTCCCGCCGTTCGCGGCGGCCCTGAGCGGAGCATCCGCTCTCATCGCCTCGATGGCCGACACGATCGCCGGCGCGGTGCCGGTCGGCGTCGCCGTGCTCGTCGCCATCGCGATCGCCACGCTCGCCGTGCGCGGGGCCCTCATTCCGGTCGGCCTCTCGTCCGCGCGTGCCCAGGTCGCTCGCGCCAGGCTCGCGCCGAGACTTCGCGAGCTGCAGAAACGGCATGCGAAGGACGGGCCGCTGCTCGCCCGCAAGACGCAGGAGCTCTACAAGGCGGAGGGCGTCTCGCCGTTCGCCGGAATGTTGCCGGCGCTGCTCCAAGTCCCGATCATCTCCGTCGTCTACGGCGTCTTCACCCGGGCCACCATCGCGGGGCAGGCGAACGCGCTGCTCGCGCACACCGTTCTCTCGACGCCGCTCGGGGCGTCCTTCGCCGGGCTCGCGGCGGCAGGAGCCGTCGGCCAGCTGCTGCTCCCGCTGGTGCTGCTCATCGTTATCGCGGCGGTCGCGGTCGCGTCTCGGCACTTCGCCGTCCGCACCGCACGGCTGATGGATCCAGGTGCTCCCGAACCGACGCGACTCGCGCGCGCCCTCAGCTGGCTGCCTTTGCTCAGCGTGGTCTTCGCCGCTCTGGCGCCCGTGGCGGCATCCGTGTACCTGGCCGTGTCGATGGCCTGGACGAGCGTCGAACGGACGCTCGCCACGCGCCGGTACCTCAGCGCATGAACGTCGCGCCCTCGAAGACGGAGACCCGCGCGATTCCGTCCACGCGCGCGTCCAGCACCGCAACACCGTATCGGCCGCCCTTCCATGTGACGAGCGCCGCCGGCTGGCCATTCGCCATGGCCGGATGCATCGCCCACTCGCCCGGTCGACCGACGGCCCCCTCGAAGACGGATGCACAGGCGTCCCGTCCGCGGAAGGAGTCGCCGGACGGGATCAGCTCGAGGGAGGCGTCTGCCCTCAGCACGGCGAGGAGCGGGCCGACCTCTCCGCTCTGGAACGCGGTGATGTAGACATCCAGGAGGCGACGTGCCACCGGATCGAGTGGTTCGACCACGTCGTCGGGTGTGCGCGTTTCGCTGCCGAGCCGCGCTCGCGCGCGCTGCAGGGAGCTCTTCACCGCGGCGACGGTGGTATCGAGCATCAGAGCGACGTCGGCTGCGGAGAAGTCCAGCACCTCGCGCAGCAGGAACACGGCACGCTGACGCGGACCGAGCAGCTGGAGCGCGGCGATGAACGCGAGCCTGAGGTCGTCGCCGGCGCCTGGCGCGGGCTGAACCCAGCGGGCGGATGCGTCGACGGCGCTCGGAACGTCGTCGTCCGGTCGCAGCTCCAACGGCAGCACACGACGCGATCGGGAGCGCAGGACGTCGAGGCAGACGTTGATCGCGATGCTGTGCAGCCACGTACGCACCGACGAGCGGTGGTCGAAGCGGTCCCATGCGCGCCATGCACGCAGCTGCGTCTCCTGGACCGCGTCCTCGGCGTCGTCCCATGAACCGAGCATGCGGTAGGCGTGGGCGACGAGTTCCTGCCTGAGCGACACGACAGCGTCGTCGAAGGTGCCGGTCGCGTCGCTGCTCCCCTGTGCGAGGTCACCCCGGTCCGGCGTCACACGTTCAGTATCGACCGCAACCATGTCGCTGCCTCTGCGATCGCGTCATCCGCGACCATGGTCCGTCCCGCCGTCATCTGGAAGGTGTGCAGCTGGCCGTCATACGCGTCCAGTCGTGTTTGTACTCCCGCCTCGCGCATCCGCTCGGCGAGCCTGGTGCTGTCATCCATCAGGGACTCCTCGGCACCGACCTGAAGGTAGGTCGGAGGAAAGCGGTGGAGATCCGTGAACAACGGGGCAGCGGCCGCGTCCCGCGGATCCCGGCCGGCCAGATAGTCCGCAGCCAGCGCACGGACCACGTCGCGCGTGAAGAACGGATCGGACCCGGTCGCGTAGGAGCCGCCCGTCGCCTCGAAATCCGTCCACGCGGAGAGGAGCAGGAGCCCCGCCGGCATCGGCAGACCCTCGTCGCGGGCGCGGGCTGCCAGACCGATGGCGAGCGTCGCTCCGCACGAGTCGCCGACGACGGCGATCCGTCGCAACCCGGGCCGTCGTGCGTGATCCCTGGAGCGTTGCCGGCCCACGCGCGACGGATGCTCGTGCCCGCGAGAGCGCCGTGCCTGCCCTGGGGAGCGCTGCGCGCCGGATGCGATCAGCTCGCGATAGGCCGCGAAGACCGTGTCCGCCTGCGAAGGGAACCTGTGCTCGGGGACGAGTCCGTACTCGACCGCGAAGATGGGAACGCCGCTCGCCACCGCCAGGTGGCCGAACATGCGCCGGTGGGTGCTCGCGGATCCGCTCACGAAACCGCCGCCGTGGATCGCGAGGATGACGGCATCCGAGCCGGTGCGAGACTCGACGCGGGACGAAGCCGGGCCGGCGGATGCGCCAGCGCGCCCGGGGCGCGGGCCGCGTGCAGAGGTCGCGGCCGGCGTCAACCGGAGGCCTGACGGATGCTCGGCCCGTTCGGCTGCCACGCCGACCGGCTCGGTGCCGAGTTCCTCCCACGACGTCGGTTCGCCGCGGGCCACAGCCTCCCAGTGGGCACGGTTGAGGCGCTCGGCGGAAAGATCCCGAGCCGTCGTCCGCGCCGTCGCGTCGGCCTCACCGGCGGCCGTCGTCGGAGCTGACCTTGCAGCTGCTGTCGTCGTCTTCACACAGGGATAGACGACGAACCGCAGCCGGAGGAATCGCGGACGCCGGAACGCCGCGCGACGGCGCGGATGCCGCGACAGACACGGATTCGAAAAAGTTCCTTGCCCACTAGTCCATTAGTCGACTAATGGACTAACATGATGATGTGTTCACCGGAGATGCTCCGATCTTCCAGCAGCTCGCCGACAAGATCGCCGACGACATCGTGGCAGGCGTGTACCCGGAGGACACCGCTGTCCCGTCGGCCACAGACTTCGCCACGTTCCATCAGATGAATCCTGCGACCGCCAGCAAAGGCGTCAACCTGCTCGTCGACCTCGGCGCGCTCTACAAGAAGCGGGGAATCGGCATGTTCGTGGCACCCGGCGCACTGGACCTTTTGCGCAAACTACGTCGCGATGAGTTCCGCACGCGATACATCCGCCCGTTGCTGGACGAGGCACGAATGCTGGAAATCGAACCACACGAGCTCCACTCGATGCTCGACGAAGAAGAAGGGGGTCGATCGTGACGAACGCCATCGAACTGCAGTCCGTCTCCCGTGCCTACGGCGGCGCGAAGGCTCTCGACGACGTCAGTCTCGCCGTGCCCGAGGGATCCATCCTCGGGCTGCTCGGCCGCAACGGAGCCGGCAAGACCACACTCATGTCGCTGGTCGCGGGCCAGGACAAGCCGTCGTCCGGCACGGTGTCCATCGACGGTCACCGGCCGTTCGAGAACGAGAGCGCACTGCGGGGGACCATCTTCGTGCGCGACAACCAGCGATACCCCGACCGCTACCGCCTCCACCACGTGCTGCGCATCGCTCCGGCCTTCGCCCCGAACTGGAGCGCGGAGGTCGCCGCCGAGATCGTCGACGGGCTGCGCATTCCGGAGAAAACGCCGATCAAGAAGTTCTCCCGAGGTCAGCTCTCCGCCGTGGCCATCGTGCTGGGCATCGCATCGCGTTCGCCGATCACGCTGCTCGACGAGCCCTACCTCGGCCTCGATGTCACGGCGCGATGGTTCTTCCACGACATCCTGCTGCGCGACTACACGAAGCATCCGCGCACGATCATCCTCTCCACACACCTCATCGACGAGTCGGAGGCGCTGTTCGACCGGGTGGTCATCCTCGACCGCGGCCGCGTCTGCATCGACGCGGCGAGCGAGGCGGTGCCGGAACTGGCATTCATGCTCAGCGGGCCATCGGATGCCGTCGACCGGCTCGCCGCACCGCTCGACGTGCTCAGCAGCCATGCCGTTCCCGGGCTGAAGTCCGTGACGGTGCGAGGCGGCGCCGACGCCGGCCTGCTCAGCGAGGCCAGAGCCGCGAGCGTGCAGGTCTCGCGCACGTCACTGCAGGATCTCGTCGCGGCGTTCGGTGCGGATGCCCCGACGCCCGCCGTCGCAACAGCTCCCTCCGAGAAGGGCACACGCCGATGAACACCGTCGTCTCAGCCGTCAGGCTGCATCTCAACCAGCGTCGGGGAACGTTCCTGACCCCGCTCTTCATCGCCGGGATCGTCGCCGTCGTCTCGGTGCTGATCTCGCTCATCTTCTGGCGCGCCGGCAGCCAGCCCGGCTCGCACGCCTGGGTTCTCTCGAGCCAGAGCAATCCGGGCATCGTGTACGCCCTCGGCGGGTTCCTCGTGTACTTCGGGGTGGCGTCCGTGGCGATGACGTATCCCTTCGCCCTCACCCTCGGATGCACGAGGCGTGCCTTCGTTCTCGGAACGCTGGCCTGGGAGGCCATCGTCTCCGCCTATGTCGCCGTCCTCTTCCTCGTTCTGAACGGGCTGGAACTCGCCACCGATCACTGGTTCGTCGGCTTCTACGTCTTCGACATCTACGTGCTGGGCGCCGGGGATCCCTGGCGGCTTCTCGCCACCGTCTTCCTCGGAACTCTCGTGTTCTTGGCCGTCGGCGGCGTGTTCGCCGCTTCGTGGGTGCGCTTCGGCGGCCGCGGACCTCAGCTGCTTGCCGTCGGCCTTCTCGTCGCCCTCGGCATCACGCTGATCCTCATCGTTCCCGACCTCGGCACGATCTTCGCGGGATTCCAGCTGTGGTGGCTCGCGGTCGCTGCAGGCGTCGTCATCGTGCTCGCCTTCGCCGGCACCTGGCTGTTCCTGCGCACGGCCGTGGTGCGGTAGGGATCCCCCGAACGAGAAGCCCAGCCGGCGGCGAGGCCCTGAATCGGACACCCGCCGCCGCTCGGGCTGTGTGTTCCGGCTGCATTCCGTTGCGACACGCCGCGGATCGCACACGACGCGCCGCAAGGCGACACGAAGTGCCGCAGGAGCGCACATGCGCCACAGCACTGTGCCCGGTACGGAGGTCGTTCGGACCTTCCCTACCGGGCACCACGCTCAGACGGAGCCGGCGTCAGCTGTTCGCCTTTGCGTTCGACTCGTACGACGTGTTGATCGACTCGAAGAAGTTGACCAGCTCGAGCGTGTCGTTGGCGGCGGCCATCCACTTCGCCGGGTTCGTCACGTTGTACTCGGTGCCGAATCCGAGTTCTTCGAGCCGACGGTCGGCGAGGTACTTGACGTACTGGTTGATGTAGTTGGCGTTCAGGCCGAGGATGCCGCCGGGAAGCAGGTCGTTGTTGTACTGCTCCTCCATCTCCACGGCATCCAGGATCATCTGCTTGATCTCCGCGGCGAACTCCGGCGTCTGCAGGTCGGGGTTCTCCTCCAGCACAGTGAGGATGAGGTTCATGCCGAACTTGAGGTGCAGCGACTCGTCGCGCACGATCCAGTCGATGAGGGATCCGAAGTTGCGCAGCAGGTTCCGCTGCCGGAACGACAGCGCCACCATGAAGCCCGAGTAGAACCAGATGCCCTCGAGGATGATGTTGTACGCCACGAGGTTGCGGATGAAGTCCTGCTTGCCCTCTGTGGTGGTGATGTCGAGCTTCTGCTCCAGCATGCGCCGGATGAACTTGACCTCGAACTCCTCCTTGCGCGCCATCGACGGGATCTCGACGTGCGCGCCGTACGCCTCCTCGCGGTCGATCGGGAACGTCTCGAGGACGTACTCGAACGACATGGAGTGGTTGGCCTCCTCCCACATCTGCTTCGCGAGGTAGAGGTGGGCCTCCGCCGCGTTGAGGTAGGGGTAGACGCCGAACGCCAGCGCCTTGTTCACGAGCAGCTCGTTCGGGTTGAAGTAGCTGACCAGGAACGTCACGGCATGACGCTCCTCATCGGTCATCTTCTTGAAGTCGGCGATGTCCTCGCCGAGCTGGACCTCGTTCGGGAACCACGTGTTGGCCACTGCCTGGTCGTACAGGTCCATCGCCCACTGGTACTTCACCGGCTTGAGCAGCAGGCCCTCTTCGATTCCGGTACCCAGAATGCCCATTTCGTCTCTCGTTCTTCGTCTCGTTTGTCGGGATACCGCTGGTCGAGCTTGTCGAAACCAGCAAGGCCATCGGTTTCGACCCTTCGACAGGCTCAGGGCAGGCCAAGCTCAACCAGCGGTGACGCGGATGCTGTTACTGGCAGGACTCGCACTGGAAGGCGTCCATGGGATCCTCCGGCACGAAGTACTCGCCGACAAGCTGGTCGTTCTGCGTTCCGTTGTTCATTTGTCTCCTCCGGTCGTGAGTCCTCCGAAACCGAACCCGCGACGCGCGGGAGCGGGGGTGGATGCCTGAGAAGCGGCATCCGATGATCCTGCGCCGACGCCGGCGGGCACCGCACCGAAGCCCTTGCGAGCTCCGCCGATCTCCTCGGCCTTGTTGACGCGCACAGTGGTCTGCTCCGCCTGGTGGCGGGGCTTCATGTGCAGGTAGTACGTGGTCTTGACGCCGCGCTCCCAGGCCGCCGAGTAGATGTCGATCATGTCGCCGAGGTCACGGGTCTCGAGGTAGATGTTGCGGCTGATCGACTGGTCGATCCACTTCTGCGCACGCGCAGCGACCTCGAGGAACGCGTACGGCGACAGCTGGAAGCTTGTCTTGTAGACGCGCTTGATGTCGTCGGGGATGTCAGCGATGCCCTGGATGTCGCCCTGGCTGCGCAGCACCTGCTCGCGCACCTTCTCCCACAGGCCGTGCTGCTGCAGTGCGTTCACCAGGTTGCGGTTCACCTCGAGGAACTTGCCGTTCGAGGTGGAGCGGCTGAAGATCTGCGAGAACTGCGGGTCGAATCCGGGAGTCGTGCCTGCCACGAGACCGATGGATGCCGTCGGCGCCACGGCCATCAACGTCGCGTTGCGCATGCCGCCGGCGACACGCTTGCGCAGCGAGTCCCAGTCGAGCCGTGTCTTGCGGTTGACCTTGATCTCGACGCCGCGGTCCTGCTCGGTGATGGCGAGCGTGTCGAACGGCACCAGTCCCTGCGACCACCGGGATCCGGCGAAGTTCGGGTACGACCCGCGCTCCGCGGCGAGGTCGATGGATTCCTCGATCGCGTAGTACGAGATGCGCTCCGATACCTCGTCGATGAGGTCGTACGCCTCTTCGGACTCGTAGCTGAGGCCGAGCCGCTCCACGACATCCGTGAAGCCCATGATGCCCAGGCCCACCGCACGGTTGTTGATGTTCGCGTGATCGGCCTCTGGCACAGACGACATCGTGATGTCGATCAGGTTGTCCAGCTGGCGGACCGCCAGGCGCGCGCTGCGCTCGATCGTCGCCCAGTTGAACGTGCCGTCGTCCTGCAGGTGACGCGACAGGTTGATCGACGCCAGGTTGCAGACGGCGATGTTGTCGATGTCCTGAGGCAGGCAGATCTCGGTGCACAGGTTGGAGAGGTGGATGGTGCCCGTGTTGTTGTTCAGGGCACGGTTGTTGATCGTGTCCTTCCACGTCAGCCACGGGTGCGCCGTGGTCTGCAGGCTCATCAGGATGTCCTTGAACTGCTGGCGCGCCGGCATCCGCTTGAACATGCGCAGCCGACCCGCCTCCGCCTCTGCGGCGTAGAACGCGTAGCGCTCCGAGAACGCCTTGCCGTACAGCTCGTTGAGGTCGGACACCTCGAGCGGATCGAAGAGGTACCAGGGCTCGTCGTTCTGCACGCGCTTCATGAACTCATCGCTGATCCACACGGCCGTGTTCGCGGTGCGGGTGCGGCGGTACGGGTCGCCGGAGTTCTGTCGCAGGTCGAGGAAGTCGGGGAAGTCGAGGTGCCAGTTCTCCATGTAGAACGCGAGGGCGCCGAACTTCTTGCCGCCACGGCTGACCGCGCGCAGCACGGAGTCGATGGTGTGCATGAACGGGATCGGTCCGGTCGACACCGTGTTGTTGGAGCGGATCGGCGATCCCTGCGAGCGCAGCTTGGTGACCGAGAGCCCGATGCCGCCTGTGCCCTTGGTGATCCACATCACGTCGCGCACGGACTTCGCGATGTGCTCGATGTCGTCGTGCATCTCCATCACGAAGCAGTTGGAGAGCTGCGGGGTCTTGGTTCCCGCGTTGACGAGGGTGGATCCCGCCGCCAGATAGTCGAGGCGCGACATGGTCTCGTAGAACTCGATCGCGATGCCGGTCGGATCCGTCTCGTTGAGGGACAGTCCCATGGCGATGCGCATCCAGAAGTACTGCGGCACCTCGAGCGGGTCGCCGTTGCGGGCCTTGATGCCGTACCGGTTGTTCAGCGTGACGAGTCCGATGTACTTGAGCAGGCCGTCGTTGGCCGGCTCGAGCTCGGCTGCAAGACGGTCGAGGTCGAAAAGATCGGTGAAGCGCGGGTCGAGGAGGTCCTCGGTGACACCGCGCTCGATGTACGAACGGAATCCGTCGCGGTGGAGGCGCTTGAGCTCCTCGTCGTCCTCGTAGTCGCCGAGCACGCGCTTGTAGATGGTCTTGAGCAGCAGTCGGGCGGCAACGGTGTCGAACGCCGGGTCGTCCTTGACGTTCTGCAGCGCGACCTGGATGACGGCCTCGTCGAGCTGCTGCGTCGTGATCCCGTCGAACAGGGTCAGCTCCAGCTCGCTCGCGATCTGCGTGACCCAGGTGATGTTCTCGTCGAGACCCTCCGACGCCTTCTCGATCGCCAGGTTGATCTTGTTCGCGTCGTACGGCTCCCGCTCGCCGTTGCGCTTCACGACCGTGATTGTCACTTCGCCTCTTCCTTACTTCTCGCTCGTGGCGCCCGCCTGAGAAGGCGTCGCCGATCGCCCCACATCTCTGCGGGGTCGCCAAGACACCGATCCCTGTCGGTGAATCGGATGCCTCATCTCCCCCTTGTCACCGAGCCGGCAGTTCTCACCCGGCGGTGTGCACCGGGTGAGCCCGTTCGGCTCGCTGCGCCGTGCGTCGTCGTCCCTCATCGTGCGGCAGACCTCCGACACCCGTTCCCCCGGTGGTGCCCGACCATCTCCTGGTCAGATTTCCCTGATCAGAGCGCTGGTCGAGGCCGTCATCGGAGCTTCGGACATCGTGCCTGCCGGCTCTGGGAGGCCCCCAACGGAACCGGCGTGTGACCACTATATAGCGGGGTCCCCGCGCTCGGCCAACCCCAGATGTTGTGGGCGTGTCGTCCACAGAATGTGGAAAACTTCGCCGAGTTATCCCCATATTCCACAGCCTCGGGTGTATGCGTGCCGGTGCGCCCCGCTGCATGGATGCCGCACTGTAGACACCTAGAATCGAACGTCAGGCCACGCCGCTCCCTCCCTCGACGGCGGACGTCGTGACCGGACGGGAGCAAGGAGACAACGGGCGAGTGAGCGCGTACAGCGATCTGTTGAGGACGCCCGGGGTGGCGCGGATCATCGCGGCCCAGCTGCTGGCACGTTTCCCGAACGGCATGCTCTCGCTTGCGATGCTCACGCACATTGAGCAGGTGCACCACACGTACGGCGCCGCGGGGCTCGTGCTCGCCGGCGCGAGCATCGGGCAGGCCATAGCAGGTCCCCTGACCAGCCGACTGATGGGCAGAGTCGGCATGCGCATCGTGCTCACGATCACGACGCTGGTGTGCTCGGCAGGGATCGTCCTCATCGCGCTCGTCGTCATGCCCATCCCCGTGACCATCGTGGTCGCGGCGATCGCGGGTCTCTCCACGCCGCCCGTCGTGCCCGCCGTGCGGACGATCTACCCCAAGCTCGTGAATTCTCGGCTGCTCGCCCCGTTGTTCTCACTGGACGCCTCGGCGCAAGAACTCATCTGGATCGCCGGACCCGTCGTCATCACCTTCATCGCTACGCAGATCTCCACGACGATCGGCCTGCTGTTCTGCGCCGCCGTCATGCTGGGCGGTGGGGCGTGGTTCATCTCCCTTCCCGAGCTCGGCAGGGTGCGGATTCCGCGGAGCAAGCGCCGGATCGGTGCCACGCTGAAGCGGCCGACAGTGCTCCTGGCCACCGTCGTGGGGTTCCTCCTCGTCGGTGCCTGCGCGGCGATCGAGGCCGGCACCATTGCGAACTTCAGCGGGCACGGACCGGAGGCGGGCATCGTGCTCGGCATCTGGTCGGCGGCTTCACTGATCGGTGGCTTCTCGTTCGGCTCCCGTCCGATCGGCCCGTGGGCGCTCGGCATCCGCATGCTCGTCGTCTTCGCCGGCATCGCTCTCGCGTCGCTGTGGGTGTCGAACGTGTGGTGGCTGACCGCGATGCTCGTCATCAGCGGTCTGGGCATCGCGCCCGCCCTCGCGGTCACCTCCACCATCGTCTCGACGAGCGTCCGATTCTCGGACACGGCGGAGGCCTTCGGATGGGTTGGCACAGGGCAGCTGATCGGTGCCGCGCTCGGCAGCGCCATCGCCGGGTTCCTCATCGACAGCCACGGCCCCGTCGGGGCGTTCTGGGCGGCGGCCGTGTTCGCCCTGCTGGGGGCGCTCGTTCCTCTGCTGGGCAAACGATGGCATCCGGACCTTCGCGGACGCGAGATCAGCCCGATCCCCGACACGGAACCTGTCCCGACGCAGCCCAGCTGACGCCCGCGAAGACTACGCGAGCGGCACCCTGGGCACCGCGTCGTGATGGAACCCGGTGGACGCGGAGCTCGGTATGTGCACTCCCTCGGGGACCTTGAGGAGCGAATCCAACGACCGACGGATGTCCGCCAGCAGCAGGTCCGCCATGTCGACGCTCATCCCGTGCCGCACCACCACGCGCTGCACGGCACGCGAGTCCTGGTCGGCAGGAAGCGTGTAGGCGGGGACGAGCCAGCCACGCGCCCGCAATTCGGTCGCGAGGTCGAAGAGGATGGCGTCATCCCCGTCCGCGCTCCGCCACGTGACGCACGGGATGCCGCGAGACGGATCACCGTCGAACACGAGCTCAAAGCGGCCGAGGTCGCGCACCCCGTCGGCGATGCGCTGGGCGACCGTGTACGCGGCGTCCTGCACCTTCGTGTAGCCGACGCGCCCCAGCCGGAGGAACAGATAGTACGAGGTGATCACCTGGCCGCCCGGTCGCGAGAAGTTCAGCGTGAACGTCGGCATGTCGCCGCCCAGGTAGTTGACGTCGAAGATGAGTTCATCGGGCAGATCGGCGGGCTCCCGCCAGATCGCCCACCCGCTGCCCAGGGGTGCCATGCCCGTCTTGTGCCCCGACGCGTTGATCGACTTCACACGAGGCAGGCGGAAGTCCCACTCAAGATCCGATGCGCAGAACGGTGCGACGAATCCGCCGGATGCCGCGTCCACGTGCAGAGGGACGTCCAGACCCGTGCGCTGCTGCAGATCGTCGAGCGCGGCGGAGATGCCGGCAACATCCTCGAACAGTCCGGTGAACGTCTGGCCGAACGTCGCAACGACGGCGATCGTGTTCTCGTCGCAGTGCGCGACGGCATCCTCAGGCGTGAGCAGGAATCCGGACGGCATGGGAACCTGCCGCAGCTCGACATCGAAATACCGCGCGAACTTCTCCCAGCACACCTGCACGGATCCGCAGACCAGATTCGGCTTCGAATCGTCGAGGCCTGCTGCCTTCCGCTTCGCACGCCAGCGCCACTTCGCGGCCAGTCCCGCCAGCATGGCCGCCTCGCTGGATCCGGTCGTCGACGTGCCGACCGCGTGCGACGGATCCGGAGCGTGGAAGAGATCGGCGACGAGCGCGACGCTTCGCCGCTCGATCTCCGCGGTCTGCGGGTACTCGTCCTTGTCGATGATGTTCTTCGCGACCGAGTCCGCCATCAGCTGGGCGGCCTCGGGCTCGAGCCAGGTGGTACAGAACGTCGCGAGGTTCATCCGGGCCACGCCATCGAGCAGCAGCTCATCCCTCACCAGCTGGTACACCTCGCGCGCCGGGCGTTCATCGGTGGGAAAAGCGTCCTTCGGCGCCGGAGTGCGCATCGCCGCCGTGGCGAAGATGTCGTCGGATTCGTCGTCCATGATGCCCCCAGACCGCCGGCACAGCCGGCACACGATCAGTGTGCCGCACGAGACGGGCCGACCCCAGTGATGCGGAGTTCCGATGCTCTCAGGCTGGCGGGACCGGCATCCGTTGCGCGTCGAACTCGCCTCTGCGGAGTACCACCACGCTCGGTGCCGTCGTGCTCGGTGCTGTCCTGCTCGGTGCTGTTCTGCTCGGTGCCGCCGTGCTCAGTGCTGCCGCGCGGCACGCAGCGGAGCCAGCGCATGGTCCAGCGCGACGAGCTCGTCGAACTGGGCTGCGAGCATCCGCTCCTGGTGTTCGTTCGGCTCGAACCGGCTCTCGTCGTCGATCTGGCGCGCCGCCCAGGGGATCTCCACGTTGGCCGTCGTCGGCACCAGCCCGACCGCCACCTCTGGCACACGCAACGCGGTCACGCCGCGCGTGCCGCCCGAGATGCCGCCGTAGCTCACGGTGCCGAGCGGTTTGCGCCACCACTCCTGAGACAGGTGGTCGAGCGCGTTCTTGAGCGCCGGCGAGTAGCTGTAGTTGTACTCCGGCTGCACGAAGACGAACGCGGCAGCGGCATCCACGCGATCGCTCCAATCGATCGTGGACTGCTGCGTGTACTGACGGAGCCGCGGATGGTTGGGCTCGGTCATCAACGGCAGCGCGATCTCCTTGAGGTCGGCCCAGTCCAGTTCGAATCGTCCGTCGCCCGCCGCCTCGTCCCGCACCCACTCGGCGATCGGAAGTCCGATGCGCCCCTCGCGCACGCTTCCAACCACGATCATCAGCTTCGTCATCCCGACGCCCTCCTGCTCATCGCCTGCCGACGCAGCGGCCGATCGTCACCACTTGCAGTGCACGCTCGCGCGAATGTACTCGTCGTAGATGTCGCGCACGGCCGCCTCGAACTCCTCGCCGAGCGGCGGAACGGATCCGGCGGCCGCGTTGGACCTGGCCTGATCCACGTTGCGCGCACCGGGGATCACCGAGCTCACGCCGTCCTGCTGCGCCACCCAGGCGATGGCCGCCTTCGCCGGCGTCAGACGGTCGGCGCACTCCTCTCCGAGGTGCGCGCGGACGGATGCCACGGCATCCGCGAACCGCTGCGCCGCCTCGACCCCGGTCTCGAAGTCGACGCCGGAGAACGTCTCGCCCTGGTCGAACGCCTCGCCGTGCCGGTTGAACGTGCGGTGATCCTGCGGCGCGAACGTCGTGTCCTTCGTGTACCGACCGCTGAGGAGGCCGCTCGCCAGCGGCACGCGCGCCACGATTCCGACCCCGGCTTCCCGCGCAGCGGGCAGAACCCTCTCCAGCGGCTTGAGGCGGAACGCGTTCAGGATGATCTGCACGGTGGCCACGCCCGGACGTGCGATCGCCGTGAGCGCCTCGTCGCATCGTTCGACGCTCACGCCGTAGTTCGCGATCGCCTGCTCGGAGACGAGCGTGTCCAACGCGTCGAACACCTCGTCGCTGGAGTACACGGGCGTCGGCGGGCAGTGCAGCTGCACGAGGTCGAGCGTGTCGGTACGCAGGTTGGCGCGGGAGCGATCGATCCACTGCCTGAAGTTCGCCAGCGTGTAGTTCTCCGGAACCTGATCGACCCGGCGACCCATCTTCGTGGCCACGGTGATGCCGGCATCAGGGTGAGCGCCCAGGAAGCGGCCGATGATGGTCTCGCTGCGTCCGTCCCCGTAGACGTCCGCTGTGTCGAAGAACGTGACGCCGGCCTCTGCGGATGCCTCGAGCACGTCGAGCGCGTCGCTCTCGCTCACGTTCCCCCAGTCGGCGCCGAGCTGCCAGGTGCCCAGTCCGATCACGGAGACGGTTCGGCCGGTGCGGCCAAGGGTTCGGGTGGGCAGGATGCGCTGTTGCATGCGCCCCACGATAGCGGCGCGGCCCCTGCGGGCCTTGCTCCGCTGCCGCCGGTTGAGCGCGTCGGGACGAGCCCACCTGGTCGAGTGGACGGTGGGGAGGAGCGACGGGCACTCTCGGGAGGAGCGACGGGCACTCTCGGGAGGAGCGACGGGCACTCTCGGGAGGAGGAACGCGCACTCTCGGGAGGAGAAACGCGCACTCTCGGGGGGAGGAACGGGCACGGTCGGGATGCAGCGCCGTTGCCCGGGGACGTGTTCCCGACCGCCGAGACGGCGGTCGGCGCTGGGCCCCACGAGCCGGTTCCGGGCGGCGCCGTCCGCCGTCCGGCCGAGCAAAAGGGAGCGTCGCGGCGAAGGCCGGAAATGGACTTCGCCCATAGCTCCAGCGCGCGTAACGTGACGAGCATGAGCGAGTCTGTGCGAGTGCTGTCCGACGAGCTGCTGGAGCGCATCCGATCCCGTGCCGCCGGATACGACAGGGACAACACCTTCTTCGCCGATGACCTCGCCGAGTTGAAGGACGCTGGGTACCTCCGCGCACTGGTCCCCGCCGACCGAGGCGGACTCGGGCTCTCGTTGCGCGAGGTGGCGCGGGAGCAGGTGCGCCTGGCATCCGCCGCTCCGGCGACCGCGCTCGCCGTCAACATGCACCTCGTGTGGACGAGCGTCGCGAAGATCATGCGCGATCGAGGCGACGACGTGCTCGAGTTCCTGCAGCGCGAGGCCGGGGACGGCGAGGTGTTCGGCTTCGGCATCAGCGAGGGCGGCAACGACCTCGTGCTGTTCGGATCGCGAACCGATGCCCGTCCCGACAGCACGGGCGGCTACACGTTCCACGGCACGAAGATCTTCACCTCCCTCTCCCCCGCTTGGACCCGGCTGGGCACGATGGGTTTGGACTCCACGAGCGAGGACGCCCCGAAGATCGTGTTCGGGTTCATCGAGCGATCGGGCGGGGGTTTCGAGATCGCCGACGACTGGGACACGCTCGGCATGCGCGCCACACAGTCCAACAGCACAAAGCTCGACGGTGCGCACGCGCGGGCGGACCGGATCATCAGACGCCTGGACCCGGGCCCCAACGGCGACCTCCTCACGTTCGGCATCTTCGCCAGCTTCGAGCTGCTCCTCGCCGCCGTGTACACCGGGATCGGCGCCAGAGCGCTGGAGCTGGGGGTGGCAGCGGCGAAACGGCGCACGTCGATGAAGAACGACGGGCGGTCGTATGCGCAGGATCCCGACATCCGCTGGCGCATCGCGGACGCCGCCATCGCCCAGGACGCCCTCTACCCGCAGCTGGACGCCATCACGGGCGACGTCGACGCCCTCGCGGACCACGGATCCCAGTGGTTCGCGAAGCTCGTGGGCATGAAGGTACGCGCCACCGAGACGGCACGTGATGTCGTGGACAAGGCGATCCGGGTATCCGGCGGCGGCAGCTACTTCGCCGGAAACGAACTCGGACGCCTCTACCGCGACGTGCTGGCCGGCATGTTCCATCCGTCGGACGATGAGTCGGCGCACGCGACCGTCGCGACGGCCTGGCTCGGTCCGATCGAGGACTGAGATGACCGAAGGGTCGTCGGAACGGTCGATGGGACGGCGCGAGCCCGATCCATCATCGAACGCGCTGCCGTCTCAGTCGGCGTCTGCTCATGCGCTGCCTTCGCCATCCGTCGGCGCGGGCCGTGTCGGCTTCGCCGCGCGGATGCGCCTCGACTGGTGGTGGATCGCGATCCTCGCCCTCTGCGGCTCCTTCCAGATCTATCGCGGCGCACCCGTCGACGGCGTGTTCTTCCTCGTCGCCGCCTTCGCACTGCTCGCGGATGCCGCCGGCTGGCTCTCGAGACTCGACCGCTATCCGCTCCCCCGCGTGAGCCTCGTCGTGCAGCTCGTTCTCGGCGCGCTCGCCGTCGTCGTGATCGCGTTCACCCCGCAGTGGGGACTCCTCGACGTGATCATCGTGGCCGTCGTGGGAGCGACGGCGGTGATCGTCGCGTGGCGCGATGACGATGCGACCGGCGCGCCTGCACTGCGGCGCCCGGTACGACGGGCGGCGGTGCTGTGGGCATCCGTCGCCGTGTTCCTGTGCCTGTGGGAACTGGCGTCGTTCTTCCTCGCCATGCCGTCGCCGCAGGCCGAGTTCGACCATCCGCCGCTCTCCGACCTGATCGATCCGGTCGTGGCGAATCCGCTCGGGCGCGGGGCCTGCGCGGCGCTCTGGCTGCTCGCCGGCGCGGCGTTCCTCCGCCGCGGGAGGCGCTCATGAGCCGCATCATCACGATCGCCGGCTTCGCGGCCGTCGCCGTCTTCGGTCTGGTGCTCGCCTGGTACAGCAGGCGAGCACCGGATCGGGTCGCGCCGCTGGGAACGCTTCTGGACCGCGTGATGGCGTCAAGGGCCATCCGCATCACAATCATCCTGTTCTGGTGGTGGCTCGGCTGGCACTTCTTCGCCGCCGCCCCGCTGCCCGCGTCGTCCTGAGCCGTCCGCCTCGCCCGACCGTTCGGTGTCGTCGCGAGCAGCGCGCCTCGACGTGAGAAGCCGACTGGCACCGAGACGTGCGGATGCCGTCAGCCGCGCCCGCGAAGCCGGTCCAGTTCGCGGCGATCCCGCTTGGTCGGCCTGCCTGCACCACGTTCGCGGTGCACGATCGACGGCTGCTCGACCCGCGGCGGAAGCGCCGGGGTCTTGTCGAGGTACGCCTCCTGGGCGATCGGCGCGCCGACCCGCTTCGTGAGGATCCCGCGCACCTCAACGATGTGCTCGCGGTCGGTCTGCACCCGGACCTCGTCCCCCACCCGAACGACCTGCGCGGGCTTGGCCCGATCGCCGTTCACTTTCACGTGACCCGCCTTGCAGGCGGCCGTCGCAAGAGACCGCGTCTTGAAGAAGCGCACCGACCACACCCAGATGTCCGCGCGCGTCGTCTGCGGTGTCGCCTCGGCCATCGCCCCATCGTAGGCACTGGCGTCATCAGCGGTGAACTGTGGCGAATCCATGGCGTGGGTGCGCTACGCTCGCCGCGTCCGTGGACATCGCGTTCTCCCACGCCATGCTCCCGGATACAGCGACCCGGTTGCCGCGTCCCCACGACTCGGCTGCCCCGACCCCAATGCGGAGCTACACCATGAGCGACCCCGACCAGCCGACGACACCCCCCGCGTGGTATCCGGATCCGGATCCGCAGAACCCGGGCGGACAGCGGTGGTGGGACGGCGTGCGCTGGACGGAGCACTCGCGGCCGGCGCCGCAGGGCGGTCAGCCGCTCTACAATGCGGGAGCACCGGCATCCGGATCCGCCGCCCAGCCCGGATCGACCGGTCAGCAGGGTCAGTACGGTCAGCAGGTGCCGTCCGTTCCGTCCGCGCCGCCCGGCGGTGCAGGAACCTACCCGCCGGCGCACCCGCAGAACGCGTACGTTCAGACCGCCCACACGCAGCCCGCCCACCAGCAGGCCGGATACCAGCCCGTGTACCCGGTGCAGGCAACGGGCTTCCCCCGGGTGCAGCCCGGAACCTCCGCGCTCACTTCGTACATCTGGCTCGTCGTGGCGCTCCCGCTCGTGTCGGCCGTCGCGTGGCTCTTCGTCGACTATTCCTCGTACTTCCGCACCCTCATCTCGCTCAGCGAGCGGGGCGAGATGTCCCAGGGCGACGTGACCCAGATGATGTCGTCGATGTCGGGCTTCATCATCTCCGCACTGATCGTGCAGGTGCTCGGGATCGTCGTCTATGGGCTCTCCGTGCTGTTCGCGTTCTTCGACTCGCGGGAGCTGGCGCGACGCGGCTTCGCCCGTCCGTTCCACTGGGCCTGGGCGTTCCTCTCCGGCCCGGTCTACGTGATCGGCCGCACGGTCGTGGCCCGTCGGCGCGGTGGGGTGAACACGATGTGGCCCATCTGGGCGCTGATCGCGGTGTACGTCATCTACTTCGCCGTGATCATCGTCAAGGTGGTCAGCGCGTTCTCGGTCATCTCGTCGTACGGTTTCGTGAGCGGTTCCCTGTCATAGGACACCCGGACGCGAGCCGGTCGGATGCCGTCCCTCGCCACGGTAAAGTGAGACGGGCAACGACGAAAGGACGCGTTCCGTGGAGTACTTGGTCTTCGCCGCCGGAGCGGTGATCTTCGGTCTGTTCTGCTTCTGGACGCTGTTCGACGCGGCCAGGGATGCCAAGACCCGCGCGGCGCACCCCGACCGCGCGTCGATCGTCGACACCGAGCACTACGCCATCGAGGGCGCCGAGCACTGAGCCGCGGCAGCACTGAGTTGTCGGCAGCACTGGGCCGTCGGCACCGCTGAGCCGTCGGTCACGTTGGGCCGTCGATAGCACGGAGCTGTCGATAACGCTGGGCCGTCGCTGACACCGAGCGGTCGCTGTCGTTGAGCCGGCGGCAGCAGCCAGCGATCAGTCGTCGCTGCGAACCAGTCGCGCGCCCGCCGAGCGCAGCTCGTCCAGGGCACGGGCACTCGTCTCCTGCGACACTCCGGCGACGAGGTCCAGCAGAACCCGCACGTCGCGGCCGTCTCTGAGTGCATCCAGAGCGGATGCGCGCACACAGTAGTCCGTCGCGATACCCACGACATCGAGACGGTGCACGTCAGCGGCGTCCAGCAGTGCGGCGAGGCCGGTGCCGGCATCCGTCCGTCCCTCGTAGATCGAGTACGCGGGAACGCCCTGACCCTTCACGATGTGGGCGTCGATCGCGCGCTCGTCGAGCGCCGCGTGGTACTGCGCCCCGAAGGTGCCCGCGACGCAGTGCACGGGCCAGGTCGTGACGAAGTCTGGTGGGGCATCCGTTGCGAAGTGTCCGCCGTTGTCGTCGTCGCCGTGGTGCCAGTCACGCGAGGCGACCACGACGTCGTAGCGGTGCGCGTCGCGGGTCAGCAGCCGCGTGACTCCCGCAGCTACCGCCGCCCCGCCGTCCACACCAAGCGCACCGCCCTCGGTGAAGTCGTTCTGCAGGTCGATGATGAGGAGTCCGCGCGCCATGCGTCCATTGTGCGCAGATCGTCCTGCGGCCGTTCACGCGGGCAGACTGGGCGAATGGCCATGCGAGCGTTCGTCGGCACGTCGGGATGGCGATACGCGTCGTGGCGCGGCGACTTCTACCCGAAGGGATTGCGGCAGAAGGACGAGCTCGGCTACCTCGCCTCCCGGATGAACACGGTCGAGCTCAACGGATCCTTCTACTCCCTGCAGTCCCCTGACTCGTACCGTCGGTGGCGCGACGAGACGCCCGACGGATTCGTCTTCGGGGTCAAGGGCGGCCGGTACCTCACGCATATGCTGCGGCTGCGGAACACCGGCCAGGCGCTGGCGAACTTCTTCGCATCCGGCGTGCTGCTCCTCGGCGACAGGTTGGGGCCCGTGCTCTGGCAGCTGCCAGAGCGGGAGGTGTTCGACGCCCACGTGCTGGAGGGATTCTGCGCGTCGCTGCCGCGCAGCCTGAGCGCCGCGGCCCGCATCGCGCAGGGACACGACGAGAAGGTGCGGGAAGCGGCGATTCCGCATGTGCGGGACGACCGCGCGGTGCTGCACGCCCTCGAGCCGCGGCATCCGAGCTTCGCGGACGAGCGGGCGGCGGCGATTCTCCGGGAGCACGGGATGGCGCTGGTGCTTGCTGACACGGCCGACCGGTTCCCCGTGTTCGATCGGTCCACGGCCGCCTTCGTGTATGCGCGGCTGCACGGCCACGAGGAGCTCTACGCCGGCGGCTACGACGACGCGTCGCTGCGTCGCTGGGAACGTCGGATCCGGCGGCAGGCGGAGTCGGACAGCGGCGGCAAGGACGTCTACGTGTACTTCGACAACGATGCGCGTGGACGTGCACCGCATGACGCTGAGGCGATGGCGCGGCTGCTGAACGGCGGACGATGATTCATCCAGCAGGGACGGAGCATTCCGGCTTACCCTGGCGGCGAGGACAGCGAGGTGGTCACCCGATGAACAGGCTTTCGAAATGGATGCCGGCACTCGTCGCCCCCGTCGTCGTGGCGGGCGTGGCGTTCGGAGCGGGAGCGATGGCGCCCGCCCTGGCGAGCCCGACGTCCCAGACGCACGCATCCGTCGCGCAGAGCACGAAGACGCCGACTGCGGCCCAGGTGCTCGCGCTCATCGCCAAGGCGAAGGATGCGCACTACTCGGGCACGCTCGAGCAGACCAGCGACCTCGGCCTGCCGACCCTGCCGTCGAGCGCGACGGGCGGTGTCGAGTCGCAGGCATCCGGGATCCTCGAGCTGCTGACGACGCCGCACAAGGCGAAGGTGTACGTCGACGGCCCGAACAAGCAGCGATTGCAGGTGCTCGACAGCCTCGCCGAACGTGACGTGGTGCGCAACGGCACGAGCGTGTGGACGTGGGACTCCTCGAAGGATCAGGCCACACACGTGACGCTGCCGTCGAAGACCGCGGCGAAGAGCTCTACATCCTTCGCGATGCCTCAGGACCTCGCGCAGAAGCTCGTCTCGAAGGCGAGCGCCGACTCGACTCTGACGGTCTCCTCCGGCTCGCAGGCAGGTCGGTCGGTGTGGAAGCTCACCATCACTCCGAAGACGAAGGACACGCTCGTCGGTGCAGCGGTGGTCTCCGTCGACGCGAAGACCGGGGTGCCGCTCGCCGCCGAGCTCGACGCACGCGGCCAGAAGTCTTCGGCCGCCTCCGTCGAGTTCACGTCGGTCGACTTCGGGACACCGGCCGCGTCCAACTTCGCATTCACGCCGCCCAAGAGCGCCACGGTGACGCAGAAGACGCTGACGTCGCACACATCGCATCCGGACAACCGCAGGCCCGGCTCGTTCGAGGGGCCGAGCGTGATCGGATCCGGATGGTCCTCGATCGTGGCGGTGCCGGCCGGATCCACCGGCGCAGGCCTGTCCGGTCTCACGTCGTCGCAGTCGCACCTGCTGAACGAGCTGTCGCAGTCGGTCGACGGGGGCCGTGGGCTGCAGACCTCGCTGTTCTCGGTGCTGATCACCTCCGATGGGCGCGTGTACGCGGGTGCAGTGCCGCTCACGGCGCTCGAGTCCGCGGCGAAGTGACGGTGCCTGCCGTGGCCGCCGTCGCGGTGGGCTGAGGGGGTGCGGTGACGGGCAGCGATTCCGCGATCAGCGTTCGGGGGCTCACGAAGAGGTTCGGCAGGCAGGTCGCGGTCGGCGGCCTCGACCTCGAGGTGCCGCGGGGATCGGTGTTCGGCTTCCTCGGGCCGAACGGCTCAGGCAAGACCACGACCATCCGTATGCTGCTCGGGCTCGCGGCTCCGAACTCAGGCACCGTCGAGTTGCTCGGCGAGCGGATGCCACGGGCATCCGCCACCGTGCTGCCGCGCGTCGGCGCACTGGTGGAGGGTCCGGCGTTCTACCCGTTCCTCACCGGTCGTGCGAACCTCAGCCGGCTCGACGCCGCCGACCCGCGATCCGTGGCGTCGAGCCGGCGCACGCGGGTCGCGACCGCCCTGGATCGCGTCGGGCTCTCCCACGCTGCCGACAAGAAGGCGCACGCCTATTCGCTGGGCATGAAGCAGCGGCTCGGACTCGCGGGCGCGCTGTTGCGTCAGCGGGAGCTGCTCGTGCTCGACGAACCGAGCAACGGGCTGGATCCCCAGGGCACACGCGAGGTGCGCAGCCTGATCCGTCGCCTCGCCGACGAGGGTGCGACGGTCTTCGTCTCCAGTCACCTGCTGAGCGAGGTGGAGCAGCTGTGCAGCCACGTGGCGGTGATGCGCGCGGGCCGGCTGGTGGCATCCGGGTCGCTCGGCGAACTGCGCTCCAGCGGTGGACGCCTCGCCGTCGTGCTGTCGCCCGATGCGGGTGCCGCTGCCGCCGTGCTGCTGAGCCTCGGGCTGGATCCGCACACCGATGGCGACCGGGTGACCGCCGAGCTTTCAGCGGATGCCGCTCCCGAGTCGCTCGTGAAATCGCTCGTCTCGATGGGCGTGCGGGTGCGCGGCTTCGAGGTCACGACGCCCTCGCTGGAGGACCGGTTCGTCGAGCTCACCGGGGAGGGCTTCGATGTCGCGGGATGATGCGGCGTCGGTCGGGCCGGCATCCGCACGCGCGACTCCGGAGCCCGGGAGCACCGTGAGCGCCGAGCCCACGTCCGAAGAGGATGTCACGCCCCGGCTCCGCCCGTTCGCCCTGCTCGGTTCGGAGCTGGGCACCCTCTTCCGCCGGCGCCGCACGATCGCCATGCTCATCGCACTCGTGGCGGTCCCTGTGCTGATCGCCGTCGTCGTGCGGGTCACGGGCGCAGGGTCGCGCGGGGGCGGTCCCGCCTTCCTCGGAGCCATCACCGACAACGGACTCTTCGTGGCGTTCACCGCGCTCGTGGTGTGCATCCCGCTGTTCCTGCCGCTGACCCTCGGCGTGGTCGCCGGAGACACGGTGGCGGGCGAGGCCGGTCTCGGCACCCTGCGTTACCTGCTCATCGCGCCCGCCGGACGTCTGCGGATCCTCGTGGTGAAGTACCTCGGCGTCGTCGTGTTCGCCGTGTCTGCCACCGCGGCCATCGTGCTCGCCGGCATCGGAATCGGCGCGATCCTCTTCCCGATCGGCCCCGTCACGCTGCTCTCCGGTGACACGACGGATGCCGTCGGCTTCGTCGTCCGCACCGCCCTCCTCGCCGGATACGTCGCCATCTCGCTCACCGGACTCGGCGCGATCGGGCTGTTCATCTCCACGCTGACCACGGTTCCCGTCGGAGCCATGGCGGCGACGGTCGTGCTGGCCGGGGCATCGCAGATCCTGGACCAGCTTCCGCAGCTCGACTGGCTGCATCCGTGGCTCTTCACCCACTACTGGCTCGGATTCGCCGATCTGCTGCGCGATCCGATCGTGTGGGACTCCTACGGAGAGAACGCCGTGCTGCAGCTCGGCTACATCGTGGTGTTCGGAGCGCTGGCGTACGGGCGGTTCGCGACCAAGGACATCCTCAGCTGAGGCTCTGTGGGTGCTGCTCAGACTGCGCCCCGCGCACGTACACAGCGCACACGGTCGGGCGACTCGTCACGACGCCGGCCCACCAGCGACATCAGCCGACGAGGTCGGTGCCGGCCGTGCCAGCCTCGGCGACCCGCACGGTCGGGGCATCGTCCTCGTTCCACCGGAACAGGACGAGGTGCCACAGACCGGGGCTCGTGCGCGAAGGATCGATGAGTCCGTGAGCACCCGCCGCGACGAGGCGATCGCGGACCGTCCACGACGACGGAGTTCCGCCAGCTGCGACGATCTCCTGCCAGGGAGCTGTCGCATCGGCCAGGTCGACGCCGAGACGTGCCAGAGCAGACGCATCGCGCAGGTCCACGATGTTGTGCGCATCGACCTCGAGCCGAAGGATCTCGAGCGACGACGACCTCGCGTCCTGGTGCGCGACCATCGCTGCTGCGACGCCGTCCACGGACGAACTGAGGTAAAGCGTCGGCTGCTCCGGCCTGGAGTAGCGTCCGGCGGAGCGCGAGCCCGCGATCGCGAACTCGCGGAACTCCGGATCGATCGCCCGATAGAACGTGCCCCGAAGAGCCAGGAACTCGGGGCGAACAGAGGTCACGATCCCAGCATCCCACCGCCCGGTCATCGCAAGCCATGCGTCCATTGCGGATGAATCCGTACCTCTGTATGCAAAGATTCTCCACACCGCAACGTCGGCACCGTTGTCCGCATCGGATGCTCCGTGCAGACTTGACGGGTGCCCGAGTTGCCCGAAGTGCACGCACTGGCCGCCGACCTCGACCGTCGGCTGCGCTGGCGCGTCATCGACCGCCTCGACGTGACGGCGTTCGCTGCATTGAAGACGTTCGATCCGCCGGTCTCCGCTCTTCACGGGATGTCCGTGGCCGGTGTCGGCAGGCACGGCAAGTTCCTCGATTTCACGGTCGTGCCGTCGGAGGCGACGAGCGACGCCGCAAGGGCCGAGCCCGAGACGGAAGCGGAGACGCTCCACCTGATCGTGCATCTCGCCAGGGCGGGGTGGATCCGCTGGCGCGAAGCCGCTCCGATCCCCGCCGCCCGCCCGCGCGGGCGCAGCGTCGGTCCGCTGGCGGCCAGACTCGTGCTCGACGACGGATCCGGTCTCGACATCACAGAGGCGGGCACCAAGAAGAGTCTCGCGATCTCGCTCGTTCGCAACCCCGACGACGTTCCCGGTGTGGCGAACCTCGGCCCCGACCCCTTGGCGCCCGCGTTCACGGAGGTGGTCTTCGCCGGCATCCTCACGGCAGCGGGACGCTCGCAGATCAAGGGCGTGCTGCGCAGTCAGTCACGCATCGCGGGGATCGGCAACGCGTACTCGGACGAAATCCTGTGGGCGGCGAAGATGTCGCCGTTCAAGCCGGCGAACATGCCATCAGAGGACGTGCACATCCTCTACGAGGCGATGCAGCGGATGCTCCGCGAGGCGCTCGAGCGTGCGGACGGACTGAAGGCATCCGAGCTCAAGGCGGAGAAAAAGTCGAACCTCAACGTGCACGGCCGGTTCGGCGAGCCATGCCCGCGATGCGGCGACACGATCCGGCAGGTCATCTACGCCGACTCGACGTTCCAGTACTGCCCGACGTGCCAGACCGGCGGCAAGCCGCTCGCCGACCGGGTGCTGTCGCGGCTCTTGAAGTGACACTCCTTCGGGTCTCCGCCGGCCGCTGTCGTCGTCCGCACCCACCTGCCCCTCGAGACTAGGTATCCGAGCCGAGACTAGATGCGACGACACTAGTCTCGGCGCGGATACCTAGTCTCGACCGCGTCGGCGTCGGCGACCGCTTCGGCGCGGGCGGACGGTTGGGACGTCTGTGTGGGCGTGAGCCGGAAGATGCGGAGGACGCGGCCGCTGGCGCGTTCGTATCCGCGGTATCCGGGCCACTGACGCTGGATGTACTCCCACACCGACTCGCGCTCGTCGTCGCCGATGAGGTGCGCATGCACCTGGATGGGCTTGCCGCGCACGACGGCCACGGCATCCGGATGCGCCAGCAGGTTGGCGGTCCACGCCGGATGCGTGTCGCGGGCGAAGTTGCTGCCGGTGACGAGCATCCGCCCGCCCGGCTCCGGGCAGTACATCAAGGCCGTCTCTCGCTCCAGTCCGCTCTTCGCGCCGATCGTGCGCAGCACGAGGGACGGCACCAGTAGACCGCTCATCTGCACACGTCCTCCGCTCACGAACGCGATCCCGCGCTCGAGCGGCGGCATCACCGTCGGCCCGACCGCTCGGAAGAACCGGGTGCGGGAGAACCAGGCGACGGATGCTCGGGTGAGGTAGATGACCGATGGCATGCGTCGATTCTGGTGCCACACGGCGCCGGCCGTCGCCCTTCGCGTCCCGAGTGTGAACGAACGGGGCTGCCGCGTGTTGTTGACTTGTCCGGTGAGCGAGCTTCAGCGTGTGACAGTGTTGGCCGGCGGCGTCGGAGGTGCGCGATTCACCAGGGGGCTGCTCGCCCACCTGGAGGATGCCTATCCCGACGGCGCGGGCGGCTCGCGCGTGGCCGTCACCGTCGTGGTGAACACCGGCGACGACATGACGCTGAACGGCCTGCGCGTCTGCCCCGACCTCGACACCGTGATGTACACGCTGGGCGGCGGGATCAGCGAGGAGCAGGGCTGGGGCCGCGACGACGAATCCCGTCGCGTGTCGGGCGAGATCGCGGCGTACGGACGTGGCTGGGACTGGTTCACACTGGGCGACCTCGACCTCGGAACACATATCGTGCGCACTGAGCTGCTGCGCGACGGCGCGACGCTGAGCGAGGCGACGGAGTATCTGTGCAGGCGGTGGAAGCCGGCGGCACGCCTCCTGCCGATGAGCGACCAGCCGGTCGAGACGCATGTGCGAGTGGGCGTAGCCGTCGACGAGCATCCGGCCGGCGCGCTCATCCACTTCGAGGAGTGGTGGGTGCGGTACCGCGCTCACGTGCCTGCGACGGAGTTCGTGCAGGTGGGCCTGGAGAACGCGACGGCGGCTCCGGGCGTGACCGAGGCGATCATGGAGGCGGATGTCGTCATCCTGCCGCCCTCCAACCCTGTGGTGTCGGTCGGGACCATCCTCACTGTGCCGGGCGTCCGTGACGCGGTACGGCAGACAGCGGCGCGCGTCGTGGGCGTGTCGCCCATCATCGGCGGCGCGGCCGTGCGCGGCATGGCGGATGTCTGCCTCACCGTGATCGGCGTCGAGACGTCCGCGCAGGGGGTCGGCCTGCACTACGGCGCACGCGCGACGGACGGTCTGGTCGACGGCTGGCTCGTCGACGAGACGGATGCGGATGCAGTCCCGCACCTCGCCGAGGCCGGGATCCGTGCCCGGGCGGTGCCGTTGTGGATGCGCGACGTCCCGACCACCGCTCGGATGGCCGCCGACGCGCTGGAGCTCGCCTTCGGATGACGCCCGGCGGTGCCGTCGCCGCCTCCCCCGTCGCCATCGCAATCGGCACGCCGACCACGACGGCGTTCGCTGTGCTCGGAGTGCCTGTCATCCGCCACACGAGTCGGGAACGCATCCCTAGGCTCGGCAGAGATCGAAAGGGCGCATCCATGGCTGATCACTCGGGCTACAACCAGCCGATCATCGACGAGTTCCGGGCGACCGGAGGCACCGTCACACACTTCGGACGCGGCCTCGTGCTGCTCCACCACGTCGGTGCGAAGAGCGGGCAGGAGCGCGTCACGCCCCTCGCGGCGCTGAAATCCGGTGCGGATTCCTGGCTCATCTCGGGGTCGAAGGCGGGGGCGCCCGAGAATCCGGCCTGGTTCCACAACCTTGTCGCGAATCCGGATGTCACGATCGAGACGCCCGACGACGGCGTCGTCCCGGTTCACGCGACTGTGCAGCGCGGAGCCGAGCACGACGCGGCGTGGGCGGAGTTCACTGCCACGTATCCGGCCTTCCTCGACTATCAGGTCAAGACGAGCCGGGTCATCCCGATGGTGCGCTTGACACGGCGCTGAACAGTACGCCAGGTCGGGTAGCAGGCCGGCTGAGGAGTGCCGGCTCTCGCCCCACCGCATCCGCGCTCGCTCGGTCGTGCCTTGCACAGGCTGTCACCGGCATGGTGCCGCGCCGCTAGGCTGACGACTGATCCGCTGTAAGGCCCGGGCTGTGGGCCGCATCCTCATTGTCTCCGTCGTCCGTTCTTCGTCGCCGAGGATGCCTGTGCCCGCCGAAATGCTTCCCGCCCCCGAGATCCGCACTGCCGCCTTTCGCGACGCCGAGGTTCGCAACCCAGGCCACCGCGCCGAGGTCGTGGACGGCGCAGGGGCGAGCCCGGCCGCGTTCGCTGCCGACGACGACGGGCGACCGGCCGCGGATGCCATCACCTCTGCGCTGACCGACGCGCGGGTCGCGGCCGATGCGAACGTCCCTCCCTCGGCGGACGATGCGGAGACACTGCTGTACGCACGCGATGCCCAGCTCGACGAGCTTCTCGACCTGGCGGGCAGCCTGCGGGATGCCGGTCTCGAGCGGGCGGGCCGGCCGGGAGTCGTCACGTACTCCCGCAAGGTGTTCATACCGCTGACGCACCTGTGCCAGGACCGCTGCCACTACTGCATCTTCGTGCAGACGCCAGGCAAACTCGCGAAGGCCGGTATTTCACCGTTCCTCTCCGAGGAGGAAGTGCTGGAGATCGCACGGCAGGGTGCGGCGATGGGCTGCAAGGAGGCGCTGTTCACGCTCGGCGACCGTCCGGAGAACCGCTGGGCAGTCGCGCGGGAGTGGCTGGCCGATCATGGATACGCGTCGACCATCGAGTACATGCGGGCCATGGCCATCCGCGTTCTCGAGGAGACGGGCCTGCTCCCCCACCTCAACCCGGGCGTCATGTCCTGGGCCGAACTGCAGCGGCTCAAGCCGGTCGCGCCGTCCATGGGCATGATGCTCGAGACCACGTCCGTGCGGCTGTGGGCCGAGAAGGGACAGGCGCACTTCGGATCCCCCGACAAGGATCCGGCCGTGCGGCTGCGGGTCATCGACGACGCCGGGCGCTCGCAGATCCCTTTCACCACTGGTGTGCTGCTCGGCATCGGCGAGAGCGTGCGCGATCGCGTGGATGCGATGTTCGCGCTGCGCGATGCGTCCGCACGCTGGGGACACGTGCAGGAGGTGATCGTGCAGAACTTCCGTGCCAAGGATGCGACGGCCATGATGCACCGTCCGGACCTTGCCGCCGACGAGTACGCGGCCGCGGTGGCGGTCACGCGACTCGTGCTCGGAGCGGATGCTCGCATTCAGGCGCCCCCGAACCTCACCGACCACGATGAGCTGGCTCTGCTCCTGCGCGCGGGCATCGACGACTGGGGCGGTGTCAGCCCGCTCACCCCGGATCACGTCAACCCTGAGCGTCCCTGGCCGCAGATCGACGAACTCGCAAGGCTCTCGGCGCGATCCGGATTCACGCTACGCGAGCGGCTCACCGCACACCCGCACTTCGTGCGGCAGGGCGAGCCGTGGATCGATCCGGCGGTGCTGCCGCACACGCGGGCCCTCGCGGACGCCTACGGTCTGGCCGATGAGGCGACGCCCGTCGTCGGGCGCCCGTGGGCGCTGGAGCCCCACAGCACCGAGCCGGGCCCCGGCTTAGCATCCCCGACCGTCATTGCGCCATCTGCGCACGACCGCGCCGGCGAGAGTGGCGCGGTAGTGCGCAGATGGCGCGGAACCGCGGGTGGTGTCCGGACGGTGCTCGATGCTGCACGCCGGGATCCGTCCGGGCTTGACGATGCGGACTACGTCGCACTGCTGGGCGCCGACGGCAACGAGCTCGAGGACCTGGCCGCGCTGGCCGACGACATTCGTCGCGAGCGCGTCGGCAACGAGATCACGTACGTCGTGAACCGCAACATCGACGCGTCGCTGTTCCGCGCAGCAGATGACACGGAGCTGCACCCGCAAGGGAACGGAAGCACGCTTTCGGGAGCAACTGCGGGCATCCGCGTGGGGAGGAACGGGCACTCTCGAGAGGAAAAGCGGGCCCTTTCGAGCGAAGAAACGGGCACCCTCGAGTGGGGAAACGGACACCCTCGGGAGGAGGAACGGGCACCCTCGACGGAGGACGGGGTGCTGACGGCGGAGGTCGTCACGGCGCTCGCCGACGAGGCCGCGCGGCTCGGCGCCACCGAAGTCTGTGTGCAGGGCCGGATCGATACGCGGATGCCGGCATCCGCGTACCTGGATCTCGTGCGGGCCATCGACGCCCACCAGCCACAGCTGCACGTGCACGCCTATCGGCCGATCGAGCTGCGGGACGGAGCCGCGCGGTCGGATATGCCGCTGGCGGCATATCTCGCGAGCCTGCTGGACGCCGGCGTCGGCACCGTGCCGGGGACGGGCGCGCGGATTCTGGACGACCGTATCCGCGACATCCTCTCCGGAGGCACGGAACTGTCGGTCGCTGACTGGATCGAGACGATCGAGGCGGCGCACCGCGCGGGCCTGCGCTCGACGGCGACCATGGTCTACGGACACGTCGAGACGGCGGCGGATCAGGTCGCGCACCTGCGCACCCTCTCCGCGTTGCAGCACCGAACGGGCGGATTCACCGAGTTCATCGCCATGCCGTTCGTGCCTCAGGAATCCCCCGTGGCGGTTCCAGGCGCACGGCCGGGACCGGACCTCAGAGAGTCGCGCGCGGTGCATGCCGTCGCCCGCCTCCTGCTGGCCGGCAGCATCGACCATGTGCAGGCGGCATGGACGAAGCTCGGCTTCCGCAGTACCCGTCTCGTGCTCGCCGGCGGCGTTGACGACCTCGGCGGCGTGCTGATCGACGGCGACCTCGCACCGTGGGCGGGTCCCGAGCAGGGACGCGTGCTGAGCGTGACGGACATGCGACGGATCGCCGACGAGGTCGGCCGTCCGCTCGTGCAGCGCACGACGACGTACGAGCCGGTGGGGCGATGAGCTCAACGGATGGCGGCGTCGTCGAGGTCGACACGCTCATCGTGGGTGCCGGATTCGCGGGGCTCGGGCTCGGCATCCGGCTCCGTCGACGGAACACGGAGGAAGGCCGCGACGAATCGTTCCTGATCCTCGAGCGGGCTGACGAGGTCGGCGGCACCTGGCGCGACAACGTGTATCCGGGCGTCGCGTGCGACATCCCTTCGCATCTGTACTCGTTCTCGTTCCGCACCAGCGCGGACTGGACGCACGTGTATCCCAGCGGCCGGGAGTTGCAGGAGTATCTGCGCGAGTGCGCGCGTGATGAGGGTCTGCTGCCGCACCTCAGGTTCGGCGAATCCGTCGAGCGCGCGCGCTGGGACGAAACCGAGGGTCGCTGGCTCGTCGCCACGACCCGTGGAACGTACCGGGCGCGGGTGCTCGTCAGTGCGGTCGGCCGGCTCAGCGAGCCACGGCTGCCGGCGGTCGACGGCCTTGACGGCTTCCCAGGACGCGTGCTGCACACCGCCGGATGGGACACAGACCTCGACCTGCACGGTGCGCGCGTCGGACTCATCGGCACCGGCGCGTCCGCCGTGCAGGTGCTGCCGCAGCTGCAGCGTGACGCCGAGCAGGTGACGGTCTTCCAGCGCAGCGCTCCGTACATCGTGCCGCGCGGTGACCGCGCGTACACCGAGGCGGAACGTGCCGAGCTCTCGGATCCGGTCGCCAGAGAGCGGCTGCGCGACATCCTGTTCTGGGACGCCGAGGCCGGCTTCCCCGCACGGATGCGCGAGCCCGCCGCCATCGCCGCGTTGCGGGAGCGGGCTGCGTCGCACCTTCGGCGGCAGGTGTCGGATCCGACGCTGCGCGTCGCACTCACGCCGGACTACGAGATCGGCTGCAAGCGCGTGCTGCTCAGCGACGACTACTACCCCGCCGTCGCCGCGCGCAACGTGACGTTGGAGGCATCCGCCCTTCATCGGATCGATCACGGCATGGCCGTCGCGGAGTCGGGTGTTCGTCACGACCTCGACGTGCTCGTCTTCGCCACCGGATTCAACGCCACGCGTCCGCCGTTCGCCGATCTCGTGACGGGGAGGGACGGCATCCGTCTCTGCGAGCACTGGGCGGACGGGATGCGCGCGTACGCGTCGACGGTCGTGCACGGGTTCCCGAACTTCTTCGTGCTCGACGGCCCGAACGCGAGCCTCGGGCACAACTCCGCGGTGTACATGATCGAGACCCAGCTCGGCTACGTGCTCGGGGCGCTCGATCATCTGGCGGCCACCGGTATGCCCCTCGACGTGCAGCAGGACGCCGAGGATGCCTACGTCGCGGCCATCGACGCCGCTGCTGCCGGCTCGGTATGGCTGAGCGGATGCAGCAACTGGTACGTCGACGAGCGCAGCGGACGCCTCACTCTGCTCTGGCCCGGATACGCCCACACGTTCCGCGAGCGCGTCGGCACGTTCGACGCTGCCGTGTTCGGCGTGCCGGTGGCGAGGTAGGTGGATCTGTGCGGTTCGGACACATGACATGCTCTGGTCAGCAGCGTGAACCGTGTCAGAAGTGCTCCGCGATGATGCGTTCGACCGCTTCTCGTAGCAACGGAACGCCATTGTGAGCGCTCGTCGAGTCGTTGTGGATCACGCCGAACCATTGCCCTCACACCGCAATCGCTTCGGCGAGCGCCGACTCGGCGACTCGCGGCTTGAGTGCGTTGGCCGGCGCGACATCGACAGCAACACCGAGAATTTTCTCGGCGGCGATGGACATTCCCGCGAGGTCGAATATTCCCACGTGCTCGTCGAGATCGACCAGGAGGTCGACGTCGCTGTCCGGTCCGTCCTCACCGCGCGCGGCACTGCCGAAGAGGCGGAGGTTGCGCCCGCCGCGTTCGGCGAATGCCGCGATGAGCTCATCGCGATGCTCGTGCACGATCTCTGCCAGGGGGCGACGCCGCGATGCCGCGGTCCCGGCGCCCAGCGAGATCTCGAGCTTCCATCCTGCCGCCTCGACGAGCTTCGTCAGCATGGTGAGCGACGGATCCCGATGGCCCGATTCGTAGGCGCTGATCACGCTCTGCGTCACGCCGGCGAACTGTGCGAGTTCGGTCTGCGTGAGGCCGGAGCGCTGCCGTGCCGCACGCAGGACCTCGGCGGCTCGCGCCGGAATCCGGACGTCGTCCCGCCGGTCGGCGTCGTGGACAGTGTCGCCGCCTGTGTCGACGTCTCGCTCGGGATCACCGCTCGTGGCTCGATGATTCACACTTCCCGGGTTGGCAGGTGAATGAGGCACGACGGCACGATATCGCGTATTGTCGATGACACGCAAGAGCCCGAACGTATGACGTTCCACGACGCGCGCCGGGCAGCCCGATGCGCCACCCCATACGGTGAGCCTCATGCGCTTCGCCTACGTGGATGTGTTCGCTCCTCGCCCGCTCACCGGTAATCCGGTCGTCGTGGTGCAGGGCGCCGACGGCCGACCGGATTCAGTGCTGCAGTCCCTCGCCCGCGAGTTCAACCAGTCGGAGACGGCGTTCGTGCTGCGAACGGACCCCGCGCGAGACGGATCGGCGGACTGGCGGCTGCGCTCCTTCACGCCGACGGGAGCAGAGGTGTTCGGTGCAGGGCACAACGCGCTCGGCGCCGTGGCGTGGCTGGCGGCATCCGGACACCTCGACGGCGAGCGGACCACCTTCTCGCAGGCGATCGGCGAGGAGAACTACGCCGTGACGGTGTCCGGAGTCAGGCCGGATGCCGCGCACGTCGCCATCCGCCAGTCACCTCCGCAGCGTCTCGCGACCTTCGACGACCGTGAGCCGCTCGCGCGCGCCCTGGGCATCACGCCGGATGCGGTACTCGTCGAGCTCGTGCCCGAGGTCGTCTCCACGGGCGCCGCACACCTCCTCGTCCCGCTCCGGAGCCGCGCCGATGTCGACGCGGCACGGCCCGACCCTGGCGCGCTGTCGGCGCTGCTGTCCTCCATCGGGGCGGAGGGATGCGCGGTGTTCAGCCTGGACGCCGTGGAGCCGGAGGCCGATGCCCACGTGCGCTTCTTCAACCCGACGATGGGCATCGCGGAAGACCCGGCGACCGGGACGGCTGCCGGTCCGCTCGCGGTCAAACTGCTTCGCGACGAGCTCGTCCCTCCGATCCCGACCGTGGTGGTCGCCCAAGGACACGCGGTCGGACGACCCAGCCTGCTGTCCGTCGATGTGGACGGCGACGCCGTGACGCTGCACGGCGACGGGATCGTGGTCGCAGAGGGCGACCTCCGCGTCTGACCTGACCGCCTCTGACCTGGCCGGTGTACGGCCTCGTGCGGCTACGCGATGGGACCGAGCAGTTCCTGCGTCGCCCGCCCCAGACGGTCCACCGCTCCGCGCAGCGTCGCCACGTCGTCGATGTCCAGGCGCAGCGAGGACCCGGCCGGCACCACGAGCTCGTGATATCCCGCATCGGCGTGGTGCGCGCGCGAGTCGCGCCCGAAGCGTGACGACACGGCGGCACCCGGCGCAGCCGTGATCACCGTCGTTCCTGTTCCGTCGTGGTCGGGGACGAACGCGTACGGATGCCCGCACCTCGCCGCCTCCACCGCCAGGCCCAGGGCAGCGTCGAGGTCGTCGGGCAGAAGCGCCGGCAGGTCGCCGACCAGCACTGCCGCGAACGTCCCGGGGTGCGCTGCGCGCGCCGCAGCGACGCCTGCTGCCACTGCCGCGTTCAGGCCCATCGCCGGATCAGGCACGACCGCGTCGACGAGTGCGCCCAGCGTGTCGGACAGTCCGGGTTCGCCCGACACGACGATCACGGATTCCACCGACCGCGACCCCCGAACGGCGTGCAGTGTGTCGGTCAGGAACGCTGCGGACAACAGGCGGCGATCGACGCCGGGTTCGGCGGCGAACCGCGACTTGGCGCCGACGCCGCCCTTGAACGGCACGATGACCGTCCAGCGCGGCTCGTCGCCGCGCGCGAGTGCCAGACCGGCCGCGAACCCCTGTCGGTATCCCTCGGCGAGCGCCTCGTCCGTTCCGAGGCGGAACATGTCGCCGGGACCGGTGCGGGCGAGGGAGCGTCCCGTGATGAAGAGCTCCGGTCCTTCATCGGCCGGAGTGCCGTTGACGAAGCGCGCCGCGCCGCGCACGACCGCGACAGGGCATCCGCTCGCCTTGCCCTTGACGAGGTCGCCGAGGCCGGCGAGCTCGTCGCCGACGGCCGGCTGAGTGACGGCGAGGGGCCGCCCTGCTGCATCCGTCTGTCCTCGCAGGTCGTCGACCACGCGCACGCCGGCGGCACCGATCGCGATGTCGGTCTGTCCGATACGCCACGCGCGTCCCAGGGTGTCGCTGACGATCACGCCCAGGTCGAGGCCGAAGCGCTCGACGAGGGCCTCACGGAAGGCGCGCGCCGACGCATCCGGATCCGCGGGGAGCAGCAGCACGCTGCCCTCCGCGACGTTGCTGGCGTCCACTCCGGCGGCGGCACCGACCACTCCTTGGCGGTTCTCGACGATGCGCGTGAGCCCGCCGTCGTAGGCGCGGGTCGCGACGACGCGGACCGTCTCATCCGTGATCGCCTGCTCGCGGTCGTCCGCGGCGATCGCGCGTCCCTCGGCCTTCGACACGATCTTGCTCGTGACGACGAGGATGTCGCCCGCCTGGAGCGCCCGCTCCGGGTGAGCCGCGGCATCCGCTTCGAGTGCGTCGCCGATGAGCGCTGCGAGATCGTCGCCCGCGACGACCTCCGGAACGCCTGGCACGGCCCAGGCAGCGACGGAGCCTGCCTCGCGGGCCGACTCGAGGTCGACGCTCGGGCCGCCCTCCGTCATCGGTGAAGTGCGGGCAGCACGTCGCGCCCGAAGACCTCGATCCACTCCCGCTGGTTGCGGCCGACGTTGTGCAGGTAGACCCGGTCGAAACCGAGATCGACGTACTTCTGGATGGCGGCACGGTGCACGTCCGGATCGCTGGAGATGACCATGCGACCCTCGAAATCCTCCGGGCGAACCAGCTTGGCGATCTGTTCGAACTCGAACGGCGAGCGGATGTCGGCCTTCGGGAACTTCATGCCGCCGTTCGGCCACTCGCGCACCGCATTCGCGAGCGCCTCCTCGTCGGTGGGCGCCCAGCTCATGTGCAGCTGCAGAACGCGAGGCGCGTCATCCGGATCCTTGCCTGCATCGCGCTGCCCCTCGTCGAACTTGGCGAACAGCCCGCTGATCTTCTCCAGCGGCGCACCGACCGTGATCAGACCGTCGACGCTCTGACCGGCGCGCTTGGCGGTGACGGGACCCGCCGTCGCGATGAGGATCTCGGGTGCCTGCTCCGGCATGGTCCAGAGCCGGGTCGACTCGAGCTTGAAGAACTGTCCGGAGTGCTTCGTGTCTCGTCCGGCGAGCGAGGCGGAGAACAGCTTCTTGATGATGTCGATCGCCTCGAACATGCGATTGATGCGCTCGGGCGCCTCTGGCCAGTAGCCGCCGACGATGTGCTCGTTGAGGGCCTCGCCCGATCCCAGTCCCAGCCAGGTCCGGCCCGGATACATGGCCGCCAGTGTGGCCGCAGCCTGAGCGACGATCGCCGGGTGGAACCGGAAGCTGGGCGTCGTCACGCCGGGTCCGAGGTCTCCTTTGGTGCGCTCGCCGAGCGCGGTGAGCACATTCCAGACGAAGGATGCCTGTCCCTGCGTCGGCACCCACGGCTGGAAGTGGTCGGCGGCCATCACCCCCGAGAAGCCGTGCTGTTCGGCGTGCGCGCTCAGTTCGACGACCTCCATCGGGGCGAACTGCTCGAGCATCGCGGCGTATCCGACCTGGAGTTCACGCGTAGCCATGGATCCCATTCTGCCGATCACGCCGCGACCTCGCGGAACCGAGTCGTGCGCGAAACCGGCGCGAAGGACCATCCGATTACCAGCCTTCTGCCGGTTTGATGGTGCCTCCAACGGATAGTCTCAGTTCAGCGATCGGCGATTTGCCCTTGGCGTCCAACCAGCCGCAGGGCTGCCCATCGAACGGCATACTCTCATCGCCTCCTCAACAGCGACGGCGCTCGTGGAGAATCGGCTCGGCCCGCTCAGGGCGACGAGCCGAAAGAACGCCAACGGCGTCAATCCCACCGCGTCCTACACTCAGATCTCGCGCGCCGTGAAGGCGAAGGGCCTCCTCGGCCGTACCCGCACCTTCTACCTGCTGGTCACGACGGGCCTCGTACTCGCCACTGCTGGTGTCCTCACGGGCATGATCCTTCTCGGGCACAGCTGGTTCCAGCTCATCCTCGCGGGCGTCCTCGGCCTGATCCTCACGCAGTTCGCCTTCCTCGCCCATGAGGCGGCGCACCGGCAGATCCTGGCCTCGGGCCCGGCCAACGACCGGCTCGGGCGTTTCCTCGGAGCCTTCGTCATCGGCATGAGCTACGCGTGGTGGATGAACAAGCACTCGCGACACCACGCCAATCCGAACCAGGTGGGGAAAGATCCGGACATCGCCGTCGACACGATCTCCTTCCTCGAGGAAGACGCCGCCAAGCAGACCGGGGTCATGGCCTGGATCACCCGCCGCCAGGGCTACCTGTTCTTCCCTCTGCTCTCGCTGGAGGGCATCAATCTGCATTTCACGTCGATCCGGCTGCTCTTCGGCCGCGGCGAGGTGAAGCGCCGCAAGACCGAGATCGCGCTGATCGCGATCCGTTTCGCCCTCTATCTCGGAGCGTTGTTCATCTTCTTGCCGCCGGGGATCGCCGCCGCGTTCGTCGGGGTACAGCTCGCCGTGTTCGGCATCTACATGGGCGCGTCCTTCGCGCCCAACCACAAGGGCATGCCCATCGTGCCGCGCGACACCAAGCTGGACTTCTTTTCCAAGCAGGTGCTGACATCCCGCAACATCACGGGCGGATGGTGGGCGACGGCCCTCTTCGGCGGATTGAACTATCAGGTCGAGCACCACCTGTTCCCGAGCATGGCACGCCCGCATCTGGCCAAGGCGCGGATCATCGTGCGCGACCACTGTCTCGAGAACGGCGTCCCGTACACGGAGACCACCCTCGCGCAGTCGTACGCCATCGTCGTCGGCTATCTGAACCGGGTGGGCCTTCAGGCGAGAGATCCGTTCGCCTGTCCCCTCGTCGCCCAGTACCGGTAGGTCTGAGCGGCGGTCGCACGGCAGGGGCAGGCCCGCTAACGTGCCGCGTATGGACATCGGCTTCCACATCGCGAACTTCACCTGGGACGTTCCGGACGACCTTCTCGCAGCCACGTTGGCTCGCGCGGCGACCGAGGCAGAGGCATCCGGCATCACGCGCATCACCGTGATGGACCACTTCTGGCAGATCGGCAACATCGGAACCCCCGAGAAGCCGATGCTGGAGGGCTACACAGCCCTCGGATTCCTGGCGGCGCGCACGACGAAGGTTCTCCTGCACACGCTCGTGACGGGCGTCATCTACCGCGAGCCCGGCATCCTCGCCAAGCAGATCTCCACCCTCGACGTGCTCTCCGGCGGTCGGGCCGGACTCGGCATCGGAGCCGGTTGGAACGAGGAGGAGTCGAAGGGGCTGGGCATCCCGTTCCCGCCAACGAAAGAGCGGTTCGAGCGTCTGGAGGAGACGCTCCAGATCTGCCTGCAGATGTGGAGTGATGACGAAGGCCCCTACGACGGAACGCACTACCACCTCGGCCGCACCCTCAACTCGCCGCAGCCGCTGACGAAGCCGCGTCCGTACCTGATGATCGGCGGTGTCGGCGAGCAGAAGACGCTGCGCTACGTCGCCCGGTACGCGGATGCCTGCAACATCTTCGGCTCCCCCGATGCGGCTCACAAGCTCGATGTGCTGCGGCACTGGTGCGACATCGAGGGCCGCGACTACGACACCGTCGAGAAGACAACGACGACAGCGATCACGCCGGACACCGACTTCGACGAGTTCGTCGGCCGTCTGGATGCGCTGCGCGAGCTGGGATTCACCGCCGCCTACGTGTCGGCGCGCACGCCGGATCCGCTCCACGCCGTGGAGTTCTTGGGACGAGTCGCAGAAAGGGTCGCAAGCCATGCCGCTGGCAGGTGAATGGGAGCCGGGCACCTCCGGCTGGGCACGCAAGCAGGTCGAGGAGTTCGAGGCTTCCGACGGCCGCGAGGCCAACACGCTGCGCGGTGTGCCGATCGTGGTCGTCACCATGGTGGGCGCCAAGAGCGGCAAGCTCCGCAAGAATCCGGTGATGCGGGTCGAGCACGACGGTGAATACGCGGTGGTGGCGTCCAAGGGTGGCGCCGAGCAGCATCCGACGTGGTTCCACAACATCGTGAAGAACCCGAACGTCGAGCTGCAGGACGGCACGGAACGCCACGACTACCTCGCGCATCTGGCCGAGGGCGCCGAACGGGATGCCTGGTGGGAGCGGGCGGTGGCCGTCTGGCCGGATTACGCCGAGTATCAGAAGAAGACGGACCGGATCATCCCCGTCTTCGTGCTCGTCCCTGTTGAGGTGTGACCTCGCAAGCGCCGGCCGCCATCAGCGCAGACCGGCAGCCCCCGCCACGATCGCCGCGCGCACCCGATCGAGCGCTGCGCTGCGCAGGTTCCACTGCTGCCAGTACAGGGTGACATTGACGCCACGGCGGTCGAGCACGGTGATGCTCTCGCCCGCGTCATCCAGCTGCCAGGTGGGCACCATTCCCCAGCCGAACCCGAGGCGAAGGGCTGCGACGAAGTCCGCGGATGCCGGCACCTGACAGCGCGGCGGGGTTGCGTCCGTCACGCCTCTGCCGGCCAGGTACCTGCGCTGCAGTTCGTCCTCCCGGTCGAAGTCCACCAGCGGAGCGGATGCCAGTGCCGCCCGCGTCACCCCGTGCGGGAACCACGTCGAGACGAACTCCGGGGACGCGCACGGAAGGTAGCGCGCGACGCAGAGCTGCTCGACCGTGCAGCCTTGCACCGGCGTCGACTCCGAGGTGATGGCCGCCATCACCGTGCCGTCGCGCAGGTAGCCGGCGGTGTGCTCCTGATCCGCCCGATGGAACTCGAAGCTCACGTCGCGCAGACCGGCGAGAGCGGGCAGCACCCAGGTGGCGAGGGAATCCGCGTTGACCGCGAGCGGGACGAGCGGACGCACGGTAGCAGCATCCGCGGCCCCGCCGGCGACCTCGGCCGCGAGCTCTGCGGTGAGGGCGTCGATCTGGCGGGCGATCCGGAGCACCGCGGCGCCGCCATCCGTCACCGCCACCGGCTTGGACCGCACCAGCAGCACCCGTCCGACGGATGCCTCCAGCGCGCGGATGCGCTGGCTCACGGCCGACGGCGTGATGTGCAGGGCGCGCGCGGCGGCATCCAGCGTGCCGTGGGTCACGGCGGCGTCGAGAGCACGGAGTTGCGCGAGATCGATCTCCATCGGAAGCGATGCTACTGCACCTGTAGAAACTGAAGCTGTGCTTCAGAGTGCGATCCCCATAGTCTCGTGCGGTGCCCCTGCTGTCCTTCCCCACCCTGGCCGCCGCTGAGGCCTTCAGCGGCCTCGGCGGCTCGGTGTCCGGTCGGCTGACCACCCACGTCGTCGCTCAGGTCGCGACCCAGGCCGCGCCGGCGGCGACGGTGCTCGCCGGTTTCGGGTTCAGCATGTCGCTCATCGTGGCGATCGGCGCGCAGAACGCGTTCGTGCTGCGGCAGGGGCTGCGCAGGGAGCACGTGCTGCCGATCGTGATCGTGTGCGCGGGAACGGATGCGCTGCTCATCACCGCAGGCATCGCGGGTGTGGGCGCGATCATCCTGGCGACCCCGTGGGTGCTCGTCGCGGTGCGCTGGATCGGCGTCGCGTTCCTCGTGCTCTACGGTGCTCTGGCGGCGAGGCGGGCGATCCGTCCTGGCGAGCTCGATCCGGCATCCGGATCCGGTCCCGTCGGGCTGTGGCCGACCATCGCCGCCTGCCTCGCCTTCACCTGGCTCAATCCGCACGTCTACCTGGACACGGTCGTGCTGATGGGGACGGTCGGCAACGGGTACGGAGTTGGCCGCTGGTGGTTCGCGCTCGGCGCCGCGTTCGCCAGCGCCGTCTGGTTCACGGCTCTCGGATTCGGCGCGCGAGCCCTGCGCCCGGTGTTCCGCTCGCCCGTGGCATGGCGGGTGCTCGACGTGCTCATCGCGCTCATGATGTTGGCGATCGCCATCACGCTGGCCGTGGAGGCGATCACGGAGCATTAGGCATGTCCGACATGCCTAATGCTCCGCGTTGCCGGCTCGCCCCCTTTGCGCCGGCCCGCCCCTCTTCATCCGACTGCACATGGGCGAGGCGCGCGAAGGGGGCGAGCGGTGAAGACGGGCGGGCGATTCGGCGATCAGTCGGCGAGTGCGACCGCTTCCCGCACACCGCGGTGGAGCGCCTCGTGATCGTCGGCGGAGAGGTCCTCGTCGCCTCCGAAGAGGTACGGACGGCCCTCGCCCTTCTCGATGAAGTCCTTGAGGCTGCCGTTCACGAACATGCTCCACGCGTTCGAGCACGCTCCGTAGCATTCGACGTCAGGCGACAGACCCTCATGCGTGAACGTCACGAGCGTTCCGTGCTCGGACTCCGCGATCTCGAAGCGCACGGTGCTGCCGTTCCACTCCTGCTTGTCGTCGATGAAGTCGAGGTAGCTGCCCGTGACGAGCCAGGCGACTCGTCTGTCGGGCACGAGGTCGGTGATCCGGAATCCGCTGTAGTGCAGTCCGGGGACCACGTAGACGAATTCGTCCCCCACCGCCGTCGTCGACCCGGTGATGCGACCCCACCACCCCGAGACGTCGTTGATCCGCTCGAATGCCTCGTGCGGCGTGGCATCCACGGTGATGGTCGTCGTGTAGTCCGTGCTCATGGCCGGTCCTTTCGTCGAGTACGTGTCGGGAGCCCACGGCATGCGTCCGCCAGAATTCGCGTCGCGGATGCCTGTGCTTGCGTGATGCAAGTGACACTAGTCAGTCAACTTGCGTGACGCAAGTGTTAGCGTCGAGCCATGTTGGGAAAGAACTACGACTCCCAGGTGTGCTCGATCGCGCGATCTCTCGAGGTGGTCGGCGAACGGTGGAGCCTGCTCATCATCCGGGACGCCCTGTTCGCCGGGGTGAGACGATTCGGGGACTTCCAGCACAACCTCGGGATCGCCACCAACGTGCTCGCCTCCCGCCTCGACGCCTTCGTCGCGAGCGGCGTCATGCGGCGGCATGCCGCCTCGGACTACGTGCTCACCGAGAAGGGTCGCGCACTCGCTGTCGCACTCATCGCCCTCACCGAGTGGGGCGACGAGTGGGCTTCGCCGATCGAGCCGCCCATCCTCTACCAGCACTCCGGATGCGGGGACGCCGTCCATGCCGTTGCGGTGTGCGAGACCCACGGTGCGGTCGACGCGGACGACGTCTCCGTGCGGATCGGCCCCGGCATGCCCGCCGAGTACCTCGCCGGCCGTCGCGGAGGGGCCAGGGCGCGGTAACGTCGGCGTCCGTCGCCGTCGGATCCGCTACGGCTTCGCGCCGTTCGCGAACGAACCGTGCAACGTGATGTCGCGGAACTCGGTCGTCTTGATGACCGCCTTCACGGCGGCGAGGGTGGCGTCGTCGTTCGGGCTCACGTCGATGGTCAGAGACCCGTAGTCGATGCGGCCCGTGTAAGGGATGCTCACGGACAGCGACTGCACGCCCGGGGTCGCCGCGAGCACGAAGAGTCCTTCGGCGACTCCGATCGAGTTGTCCTGGTCGACGTTGCCGTCGAACGTGCCGGTCCAGCTCTGGCGCGTGGCGATCCGATCGCTCGTGGCCGGCGTGTCGATCGCGAGGTCGACACCGGTCCAGCCGACATCGCGGGCGAGCGTCCTGGTGACGGCGGCGGTCTGCCGTGCCGTGGCATCCGCCGTCATCGCGACCGCGAACGAGGCGTGGAACGAATGCCGCTCTACCGGCGTCGGTCGTGACCCGTTGGTTCCGCCGGTCATGCCGGTCGACCGGAAGAGCGCGACATGCTTCGTCGCGGACGCGACGGTCGGTAGAGCGCGGATGTCTGCCAGCGCACCGGCGAGCTCGCGCGCGATCGTCGGATCGAGCGTCGGCGTGGGCGTGGGCGTGGGCGTGGGCGACGCTGACGATCCGAGATCCGCACCCACCGGAACGTCCATGCGCGCGGCGCAGCCGGTGAGAGACCCGGCCAGCACGATGACCGTCGCGACGACCAACCCTTTCGCACGCATGCGCGTCATCCTACGGATTCGGCCGCGCGCTTCTCGCTCGCGGCGCTTCTCGCTCGCGCTGCTTCCCGCCTCAGTCCTCCGCGATGCCGATCCTCGCGTGCAGCCGCTTCGCCCAGCGCGGCGCCCACCACATGATGCGTTCCTGCCACGTCATGAACGCCGGCACGAGCAGGCAGCGCACGAGGGTGGCATCGATGAGCACCGCGAAGGCGAGCGCCACCCCGAGCTGCTTGATGATGAGCAGGTCACCCGTGGCGAATCCGGCGAACACGACGATGATGATGAGCGCGGCCGAGGTGATGATCCGACCGGAGCGCTGCAGGCCGAGCGCTATCGCCTCGCGACCGGGTGTGCCGGAATCCACACGCTCCTTGATGCGACTCAGGATGAACATCTCGTAGTCCATCGCCAGTCCGAAGCCGAACGCGAGGGCCAGCACCAGCACGATCACGTCCACGCCGTACACGTGGTCCGCATCGAAGCCGAGGATGCCGGCGAACGCCCCGTCCTGGAATCCGCAGACCAGCAGGCCGAGGGATGCGCCGAGCGAGAGAGCGCTCGCCACCAGCGCCTTCAGCGGCACGACGAGCGATCCCGTCATGAGGAACAGCAGCACGATCGTGCCCGCCGCCACGATGAAGATGGCCACGGGCGCGCCCCGCGCGAGCGAGTCGGCGAGGTCGACGGTTCCCGCGTCGATGCCGGTCACCCAGTGCCGGAAGGCCGGTGGATCCGTGCGGATCTCCCGCACGACGCCCACGCCGTCCCGCGGATCCAGCGACACGCGTGCCGTCCACGCGTCGCCGGAACGCCGCGGATCCTGCACCGACGTGACGTGGTCGAGCTTCCGCACGTCGCCCGACCAGGCAGCCAGGTCGGCGCGCGTGGTGGTGACAAGCTGCACCCGCGCAGGGGCGGCATCCGGGAACTGATCGGTGAGAGTCGTCTCGAACGTGTACTCGCTGGACGCGCGCGGCACGGCGTCGATGCTCGTGTTCGCCAGCGTGAGCGTGGCGACCGGGCTGCCGAGAAGCAGCAGCACGACGACGCAGGCGAGCGTCACCCACGCCGGGTGTCGCTGCACACGCCGCGTCAGCCGCGAGAAGAAGCCCTCGTCCGGCGCGACGTCGCCGAATCGCGTGATGTATCGGCCCAGCAACGGAAGCCGGGTGAGCGCGCCGGGCTTCAGCAGCTTGCGTCCGGTCAGCCCGATGATCGCGGGGATGAGCGTCGTGGCCGAGAGCATGGCGACCACCGTGACCGCGATCGCAGCGATGCCCACCGCGCGCACGAAGGCCGGCTCGAAGACCAGCAGCCCGAGGCTGGCGATGGCGAACGTCGTTCCGGAGAACAGCACGGTGCGTCCCGCACGATCGAGGGCGACCGCCACCGCTGCGAGCCGGACCTGGCGCTCGAGCTCCCGCGTACCCTCCGGCGTCTGCGCCATGTGCGCACTGCCGCGCCCGCTCGGCTGGCGCGGTAGTGCGCACATGGCGCTGTTGGCGGCGACGGATGCCCGGTACTCCTCGCGAAAGCGGCTCACGACGAGCAGGCCGTAGTCGATCGAGAGGCCGAGACCGACGGCGGTGACGACGTTGATGACCGTGTTGGCGATGTCGGTCCAGTAGGTGAACGCCAGCAGCACGCCGAGAGAGGTCACGATGGATGCGCCGGCGCCGATCAGCGGCAGGCCCGCCGCGATGAATCCGCCGAACACGACGAGCACCACGATCAGTGCGATGGGCAGCGCCACCGTCTCGCCGCGCCTCAGGTCGTTCTCCGAGATCGCCTGCAGGGAGTCAGTGAGCAGTTTCGTGCTGCCGACCTCCGCCGTCGCGCCCGGATGGGCCGCGCGCAGGTCGGAGGCTGCGGCATCCATCAGGCGTTGCACACGATCGACGGTGGCCTGCGACGCGGAGTGACCCCGGGCACCGGTCACAGTTGCCGTGATCAGGACCCCGCTGCCGTCCGCGGCCACGAGCGATGCGACCTGCGGATTGTGGACGCCACCCGGAACAGCGAGCGGATCGACCACCGTCGTGTGCGGCAACGTGAGGAGATCCTGGGCGAGCTGCGTGGTGCGGGCAGCCAGCTCCCGGTCGCCCGGATCCACACCATAGATGAGCAGCGTGGTCGTGGATCCGGATGCCGCGGCCAGCCGATCGGATCCCTGCGAGCTCTCGCGGTGCACCTGAGGGATCGATCCGGCGAGGCGGTCGAAGAGGTTCTGCCCGCCGATCCCGCCGAGCGCCGTCGCCGCCGCGGTGCCCACGACGATGAGCCAGACCACGAGCGTGGTCCACGGATGCCGCGCCGCGGCCGCACCCATCCTCCCGATCGGTCCGATGCGCCGTCCACCCGCTGGCCGCGTCACTGCGCCTCCATGAACGGAGCTCCCCCGAGAACTGCCTCCCACGAGACGTGCCTCCCACGACTGTGCCGGTGCGGCTGGTACTCACGCAACCGGTACCGACGCGACTGTGCCTCGCCGCGCGAGACGGCGGCGAGGCACAGTCTAGGTCGGAGACGTCGCCGGTTGAGCGTGTCCAACCCGCCGGTTGAGCGTGTCCAAACCAGGACCCGGGAGGAACCGGTTTCGACACGCTCAACCAGCGGTAGGCGAGCCCTACCTCGTCACTCTCAGCGTCACCGTCTTCGCGGTCACGGAGCCCTGCGAGTTGGTGAAGACCGCCCGGAACTTCGCACCGTTGAGGCCAGGAGTCGCCTTCACGGTGAGCGTCGTGGAGCGGGCACATCCGACCGTGATCCACTTCCGGCCGTTCGTCAGGCGCTGCCACCTGACGGTCGGGTCAGGGCTTCCGATCGCTGCCGCGCTGAAGGCGACGTTCGCGTTCTTGTGCGCGACGACGTCGACGGGCTGCAGCGTCACGACCGGCGCCATCTTCGCCGGCCCGCCGAGCTCGGCGACGCCCCAGCGGGAGGTGGTCTCGTAGGCCGTTCCCGTCTGCTCCGCCCATCCGACGTTCGCCGTGCGGGCACCGTTCGTGCCGTCGTTGACCTCGTAGTCCACGCCCTCGAACCTGCCGACTCCGGTGGAGTCCTTCAGGTCGATCCGCGCCTCCACGATGTAACCCGTTGCGGTGAGCGAGGTCGCGCTCGTCAGCCGAGCCTGCTGGGCACTCTCGGCGTCGCCCGCACCGAACGAGACGGCGTTGTCGACGCTGATGCGCATCTGCGCGTCATCCGCACGGTACGAGCCGTTCTTGGCGTTGCCCAGGTCGGTGAAGATCTCCACCGAGTCCTGCTCGTAGGCGTTCGGGGATGACGCGTCGATCGTCGGATCCGTGACGTCGGCCAGCACATAGAGGTAGCCGTCCTTCCACAGCTGGTAGACCCTGGCCGTGGCGCCGTCGGCGGATCCGGAGATCAGCTTGCTCGTCGTCACGCTCGACGCCTCCGCCCACACCGGATCCTTCGTCCCATCGACGATGGGTGCAACGGACGCCTCGGGAATCGTCGTGAACGACAGCGGCTCCACGAGCTGCAGCGTGCCGAGCGACCCGGGCGTGTTCCAGTCCTCCACCGTGGATCCGTTCGTGACTGTCACGTCGAACGATGGCGTGCTCGTCGCGGTGAGCCCTGCGATCGGCAGGTTCACCACCGCACTCCAGCCGCTGGCGGTGGACGACACCTTCGCCGTGACTCCCGTTCCGGTCACCTTGCCATTGCGGCTCACCGTGGCCGTCTGCGTTCCGTCGCCCCAGGCGAAGCTCGCCTGATCGGTCGCGTCCTTCGACGAATCAGTGACCGACACGTACGCGGTGAGGTGATCGGATGCCCAGCGCAGCTGGAATCCGGCATCCCCGGCCTCGCCGATGGGCACCAGGGGCAGCTTCTGCCACTCGAGCGCGCCCGTCGGACGGCTGCTCGAGGCATCCACGTCGTCAGCACTCTGCTGGAACACGATGTCCCTCAGCTGCTTCGCGGGCAGCGTCTGGTCGGTCACGCCGTAGTACGCGGGCTTGGCCTGCAGATCGTCGTCGAACAGCAGCGGCGCACCGGAGCCGGCGCGCCAGCTCTGGCCGTCGGTGAGGCCCCACACGGTCGCGGAGAAGATGCTCGCTCCCGACGACGCCTCGCTGCGCAGCATGTCGAAGATGCCCTTGTAGTAGTACCCCTGGTCGATCTCGTTGGCCGTGGTCACCGGGGTGCCGGTCGGCACGTCGAGCTCGGTCACGGCCTGGTAGAGGGCGTGACCGTCTGCCGTCTGGATGCCGTTGAACGCGTCGATCGCGTCCTTCAGGCTCGACAGCGGTGTCGACATGGTGACGTGGAACTGGTGTCCGATGCCGTCGACAGGCACGCCTGCCGCGATCAGGTTCTTCACGAGCTCGAGAACGCGAGCGCGCTTGCCGGCCTGCTCCGTGTTGTAGTCGTTGTAGAACAGGGCGATCGGATGCGCCGCCGAGTCCGCGGCGAACCCGCCCTTGGCGGCCGGCTGGTTGAAGTACCTGTTCGCGTCGTTGAACGCGTCGGCGATGTACTCCGATCCGAGCACCTGGTACCAGCGGCTCTGGCGCAGATCGTCCGGATCTCCCGCGTTGTCGGAGACGGCCTCGTTCACCACGTCGAACGACACGAGCGGATTGGTCGAGCTGCCGAATGCGCCGAACGTGCTGGAGAGGTACTGCGCGACATCCTTGATGTGGGTGTCGAGTCGCGCGCGCAGGATCGCCTGGTCGGCCGTGCTGTCGGTGAGCGGCGTGCTGTCGGTCGGCGACACGTCGAAGAACCAGTCCGGCGTCTGCTGGTACCAGACCAGGTTGTGGCCGTAGACCCGCAGATTGTTCTGCTGGGCGAAGGTCATCAGCGCGTCGGCGTCGGCGTTCGTGGTCACGAAGTCGCCGTTCGCGTCGTACCACGACTCGGGCTTCATCGAGTTCTCGGGGGTCACCTGGTCGAAGTGCTTGACCAGCAGCTGCCCTGGCGTTCCGGTGATCTCCGGGTCGCTCACGGCGGCGCCGACCGGGAACGGCAGCGTGTCCTTGATCGGCGTGATGTCCTGCACGGTCAGGGCGCTGGGCACGGTGACCGACAGATCGTCGAAGTACAGGTCGGACGTGTTGCCGACGAGGTCGCTGCTGGAGTACGTCGTCTCGAGATACAACAGCGCGGAGTCGCTCTGCGCCGGCATCGTGAACTTCTGGTCGACCTTCACCCAGTCCGTGTTCGACATGGACGTGAACTGTCCGAGGGTCGAGTACGTCGTGGACGTGCCGACCGTGTTCGCCAAGCTCAGCCAGACGTTGTCCGTCGGCTGTCCGTCCCCGAACTTCACCTCGCCGGTGAACTCGTAGGTCTGACCGGGCTGCAGCAGACACGTGATGTCGTGCGCGACGCCCTGGCCCTGGTCCTGCCGAGCGGATGCCTCCAGAGCGCCCGCGCTTCCGTCGGCGCCTCCTAAGACGATGCCGACCGTGGCGGAACCGTTGCCGTCCGCCCTGGCGGTCCAGCCGTCCTGATCCGTGCCGTCGAAGTTCGAGCTGATGACCGTGTCACCGGTCGGGTACGTGCATGTGGATCCGGATCCGCCGTCCGCCGGCGGCCCCGTGATCGTGATGTCGTCGATGAGCACGTCGGGATATGTCGATCCGCCGGTGTCGAGGTACACCTTGCCGGATGCGCTGCCGAGGCTGATCGGCAGCGTGTAGCTGCCGGTGATCGTCGTCCATGAGTCGGCGCTCAGCGCGCCGTCTCCGGAGATCCATGAGTACGTGCCGTCGTCGACGGTGAAGTGCACGCCACCGGCGGGCTGCGACGCGTCGGCGAGCCGAGCCTGGAACGAGTAGGTGTAGGCGACGCCCGGCTGCACCAGCGAGGGCAGTGTGGTGAGCTGAATGCCGTCGTAGGCCTGCGTGCGACCGGAGATCTTCAGCGACTCCCCCGTGCCGTCCGGGCTGGCGACCACCGCGAGCGTGGCGCCGCCGTCCTGCGTCCACGGCGCGTAGCTGCCGTCGTCGAAGTTCGTCGACAGCACTGTCGTGTCGTCGGCGGCGTTGGCGGGTGACGCCTCACCGCTTCCGACGATCGACGCGGTCAGCAGTGCCAGTGCCGTCCCGCCGACCGCCATCATGCCGGCGACTCCGCGTCGGCTCCTGTTCAGTCTCATGTCGCTCCTTCGCGCACGATCGGACCGCGCCGCAGCGTTCGAGTGTCGGGCTGGAACAGCGGCGCGAGGGCGATCTTAGGGACGCGAAAGGGCCCCCGTACAGGGGAAATGACGAATTTGTCGATTAATCGACCAAAATAACCACGGACGGCGTCGAAGCGCCGTCCCGGTCAGTGTCCGACCGTGAAACGACGGTTCTCGTGCGCCGGCGTGGCGATCTCGTCCACGAACGCCAGGGCGAAGTCCGGGCCCGAGATCTCGGATGATCCGTCGGACTTCGTCACCAGCAGGTGGCCGCCGACACGGTAGGCGCCGGTCTCCTCCCCTGGTGCATAGCTGCCGTACAACGCGGCAGGGCTCACGTAGAACCAGCGCAGCGCGGAGGCGCCGGCACCGTGGTTCTGCTCCAGCCATTCCAGGATGGTCGCGTGCGTCGTCGCCTCCGGCTTCCAAGCCTCCTCGAACTCCGCGGTGTCGAAGAGTCGGGGGCCGCCGTCGGACACGTACGAGCTGCCGGCACCACCGACAACGCCGAGACGCGCGCCCGCGGCGACAGCGGCATCCACGATCCCGGGAAGTGCCGGCCCGAGTACGCTCGTTCCGTCGTCGGTGACCGCGTGCACGGCGAGCACGAGGGCGTCCGCGTCGGCCGCGAAACGCTCGACCGTTGCCGCATCGGCATAGGATCCCGTGACGTACTCGACGCCGTCGATCGGCTCCGTCGGCTCGCTGCGGGACAGCGAACTCACCTGCCAGCCGCGCTTCAGCGCCTGAAGTGCGATGTTGCCGCCGGTGTATCCGGTGCCTCCGATGATGGCGATCTTCATGTCGTTTGGGCTCCTGGTTCGCTGGTTGGGTGGTTCCGTCTGGGTGACGCCGTGCGAGAGAACCGCCAGTGCCCTCCGAGAATTCCCGACGCCCGCGTGACCGTCGACCCGGAGCGCCCGAACCCTACGAACGGGGTGTGCCGCCCGCCACCGTCACCAGCACCGCACCGGACGCTCCGGTCCAGTCGCCGACCAGCGCGGGGGCGCCGGCCGCATCATCCGCATTCGACGACGCGACCCGGCGCCGCACCGCCACCTCGAGCCCCCGCCAACGCGACACCGTCGTCGTCGTATCCGACGTGAGCCGCGCATCCGCGACGGGTTCCTGCTCTCCGGTCAGCGCTTCCGGCAGAGCGTCGCCCGGATGTCCGCTGCCGCGCACGTGCGCGTCGCCGGGCTTCGTCACGCGTGCGCCGTCCTCCTCGTAGTGCTGCTCCACCTCCGTGCCGCCCGTCACCGCGACGTGAACGACCTCGGCGAGGTACACCGGATCCGCGGGGCCGTCGTACACCCATCGCGTGCCGAGCACGCTGTGCTCCGTGGTGCCGATGAGCGAGCCGTCTGCGCCGTCGAGCCGGTCGTTCCGGTAGGTCAGAGGCACCTGGAGCACGTGTTCGCCTGCCCCGACCAGCAGCGTCTCGACACCGACCTCGCCGGCCGGATCGTCGAAGCGGAACGAGGCGATCCTGCTGATCGCCGTCGGATCGGCGTCGGCGGGCCAGAACGGCTGCGACGGCAGCCATGCGGCGATCAGATCGAGCTTGGACGGAACGAGCTGGGCGTGATGGAGGAGAGCCATGCGCTTACCCTGACACACCGCCCCCCTGACACACTGCTCCGTCGCACACCGCGTCTGTGGGAGGACATCCCTGGTCGATCTCCGGGCACGACCGTACGCTGGGGGCATGACCGCGACGTGGGATCCGGACGAGTTGCAGACCATCGCCGACGAGGACGAAGTGGTGCTGGCATCCCGTCGCTCCGACGGATCGCTGGGCGTCGTCACGACGATCTGGATCGTGCGCGTGGGCGACGAGGCGTTCGTGCGGTCCGCGTTCGGGCCGGGCAATCTCTGGTACGCACGGGCGAAGAAGGCGGGTGCCGGCCATGTCGCGATCGGCGGCGTCTCCCGCGATGTGATCTTCGAAGACGCCTCGGTCGGATCGGATCGTCCCGGCGACGCCGCCGCGATCGACCGCGCGTATCACGCCAAGTACGACGCGAACTACCCGCAGGAGTACATCGAGCCTGTCTCCGATGCCGCCTCGCACGCCACGACGCTGCGGCTGATCCCGGCGTGAGTGATGCCGGCGTGACGCGTGCCGAGTCCGGCCCCGCCTCCATGCACGACGGGCAGCTGCACGTCGACGTGCCGACGGTCAGGGGCCTGATCGCCCGGCAGTTCCCGCAGTGGGCGAACGAGCCCGTGCGTTTCGCCCCTGGCTCCGGCACGGTCAACGCGATCTTCCGCCTCGGCGATGCCTTGGCCGTTCGCCTTCCGCTTGTCGTGGACGATGCGGATGCGGCGCTCGCCGCCCTGCGACGCGAAGCGGATGCCGCGCGCGAGTTCGCAGCATCCACCGACGTCCCCGCACCGACCGTGGTCGCCATCGGCGAACCGGATGCCGGCTACCCGGGACCGTGGAGCGTCTCCACCTGGGTCGACGGTGACATCGCGACAGCCTCGAGCGTCTCGGACTCCGCGGCCTGTGCGAACGACATCGCCGAGCTGATCCTTGATCTCCGGTCCGTGCCCACTCGCGGCCGTACGTTCGGCGGGGTCGGACGCGGCGGCGACCTCGCCGGCCAGGACGGATGGCTGGAGACGTGCTTCGCCAACAGCGGCGACCTGATCGACGTTCCGGCGCTTCGCACCGCGTGGGCCGCGCTCCGCACGCTGCCGCGACGCTCGGCCGACGTCATGTCCCACACCGACCTGATCCCGGCGAACCTGCTGATCCGCGACGGGCGCCTGGCCGGCGTGCTCGATGTCGGCGGCTTCCAGCCCGCGGACCCGGCGCTCGACCTCGTCGTGGCGTGGCACCTGTTCGACGAGCCCGCACGCGGTGCGTTGCGGCAGCGTGTCGGGCGACGCGGGATGCGGGGAGCGGCGAGCGACGGCATCCGCCTCTCCGATGACGACGAGCGCATCGAGTGGGCGCGCGGCGCCGCGTGGGCTTTCGCCCAGGCGATGGGCCTGGTGTGGTACTACCGGGAGAGCAACCCGGTGATGAGCGCGCTGGGCAGCAGCACGCTCAGGCGGATCATGGCATCCGACGTGCTCGACGCGCTCTGAGACGTGCTGCCGGATGTCGCCGTGGACGGGCACGGCGTCGCGACGATCGAACGGAGTCGACGATGGAGTTGAGCGACAAGCAGCGCACGTTCCTGGAGAGCCACCACGCCGCGGCGATGATTACCATCGCCAGAGACGGCACGCCGAAGGCGGTTCGTGTCGGCGTCGCTCTGGTGGACGGCCGACTGTGGAGCAGCGGCACCCAGGAGCGCGTGCGCACCCGGCGACTGCGACGCGACCCGCGCTGCACGCTTTTCGTGTTCGATCAGGCGTACTCGTTCCTCACGATCGAAAGCACCGTCACCCTGCTCGAGGGAGCGGATGCCCCGCGCGAGAACCTGCGCCTGTTCCGCACCATGGAGCACCGGCCCGCCGGCCCGCTGAACTGGTACGGCGAGGAGCTCGACGAGGATGCCTTTCTCACGCGCATGACCGACGAGCACCGGCTCATCTACGAGTTCGAGCCGACGAACGTGTACGGTCCGGCGTGAGCATTCCGAGTCGGGTCGCGGCCCGAGCCCTCCCTGCTCCGCCGGTCGGCCGCGCTGCGCTCAGTCACGCGCCGGCGTGCCGGCGATCTCGAGGAACTCGGCGATCGCGTCGGCCGCGCTGAACTGGTGCGAGGTGCGTCCCATCAGGATCGGCGCCCTGGCGTGCCCCGGCACGGTGTGGCCGCCGCCGTGGACGGTGATCAGTCGCACCGGCTCGTGGCCGTCCTGCGCCCAGTCCGTGACGGTGACCGTGGTCTTGTCACGATCGGTGGCGGGCAGATCGCGAACGATCGGATCGGCGATGATCCCGTTCTGCATCGCGGAGTGCTCGGCGCTCTGCACGGCAGACAGCCCCAGTCCCCGCGGCTTCAGACCCCAGAGGCTGGCGACGCCGCCTTCGTAGGGCACGAGCGGGTCGGACGTGCCGTTGATGTAGAGCATCCGCAACGGACCCGGTCGTGCGTCGGCGAGCAGGAAGTTCTCCGGCGCCGGCACCGTTGCGCCGATCGTCGCGGCACCGGCGAAGCGCTCAGGGATCTCGTGGGCGAGACGGATCACGAGCGCGCCGCCGTTGGAGAACCCGACGGCGAAGACCCGGTCGGCATCCGCGCCAAGGCGGCCCACCGCCCAGTCGACGGCCGCGAGCACGAACGCGACGTCGTCGTATCCCTCGAGACGGGTGGCGAAGTCGATCGAGACGCGGGCGTCGTTCCAATGCTTCTGGTGGCCGTCCAGATAGAGGAGAACAGCCTTGTCACGCACCGCGAAACGGTCAAACTCGCCGCCGGCGAAGCGGCGCAGGCCCTCTCCCGTCTGGTTCGATCCGTGCAGCGCCACCACGATCGGAGCGCCCGGACGGATGTCGGCGGCACGCACAACGAGCATCCGCCGGGGACGCCCACCCACCTGCAGCTCGACGCGCGCCTCGACCAGCTGCGCGGCATCCGCTTCCGTCGTCATGGCCCTCCTCGTCCGAGCCACCACGCTAGACGGTATGCCCGACGTGCAACGGCGTCGGGCGCGCTGCACCGTTGAGGGTCGCGCCGCGTGCCGTCGCTGCCCCGGGATGACGTGCTACCGTCGCCGATGATCGTGATTCTTCTGTAGGAGGTGAGACCCATGAACGCTGCATCTGTCCTGGGTGCTCCCCTGCGGTTCACGGTCCGCGGCTAGTCAGAGGTCGTCGGGAGCGCCGCCTTCGGCACTCACGAAAGGCCACGCCGATGAACTCTTCCACCCGAACCGCGCTGCGGTTCACCTCCGAGACGATCGCCGACGGCGTCGTCGATCGTTCCTTCACCCTCGACGACATCCCCGGCGCGCTCTGGTCGCCCGTCGACGCGCCGCCCGGCGGGCCGCTCCTGCTCATGGGCCACGGCGGAGGGCTGCACATGCGGCATCCCGCGCTCGTCGCCCGCGCCAGGGCAGCCGTCCTGCGCGACGGCTTCACGGTGGCCGCGATCGATGCTCCGGGCCACGGCGACCGTCCACGTTCGGCCGACGACCAGAGCTGGGTCGACGACATGCTGCGCGCCAGGGATGCCGGCGTGCCGATCGCCGGCATCGTCTCCGCATTCAACGGCTCGCTCGCCGAGCGCGCCGTGCCGGAGTGGCAGGCGACGATCGACGCCCTGCTCGCACTGCCCGAGATCGGGACGGATGCGCCCATCGGCTACCAGGGGATGACCCTGGCGACCGAGATCGGCATCCGGCTCATCGTCGCTGATGCGCGGATCACCGCCGCGATCCTGGGCGGCGCCTTCCCGTCGGATGTGCTGCTCGCCGCGGCCCGCCGGGTGCGGATCCCCGTGGAGATCCTGCTGCCGTGGGACGACCCGGAGCTCGGACGCGAGACGGGGCTGGCGCTCTTCGACGCGATCGCATCCGACGACAAGACGCTGCACGCGTTCCCCGGAAGCCACTTCCGAGTCCCAGAGGAACGGACTGACACCCGCTTCTTCGTCCGGCACCTCCGACACGCGGCCACCGCGGGCAGAGACGCAACGAACGCAGCGGCGCCGAACTGATCGGCGACAGCTGACCGATCGGCGACCACCGCCTGATCGGGGCGTGGGCGGCCGGGCATTCGCTCGG
>NZ_JBTOLK010000001.1:1701042-1813766 GCF_054551755.1 Rathayibacter sp. CAU 1779 | reverse complement strand
CCCCTCCCTCCCTCCCCCCCCCCCCCCCCCCCCCCCCCCCCCCCCCACGCCCGGTCTACGCTCGAACCATCCGCGGGCGTCGCGCCGGCCCGTTCTGACCGCCGAACGGCCGTTCTCCTCAGACCACCCGCGGATCCTGCGGAAGGATGCCATGGCAGAGACCACCGACAGCCGCGTGGCCGTCTACATCGACTTCGACAACATCGTCATCTCGCGCTACGACCAGGTGAACGGGCGCAACTCGTTCCAGCGGGACCGGGTGCGCCAGTTCGATCCCGGCCAGACGGGAGCGGATTCCGCGCTCGTCGCCAAGCTCGACGCCTCAACCGTCGACGTGGGCGCGGTGATCGACTTCGCGGCGTCGTTCGGAACGCTCGTGCTGACCAGGGCGTACGCCGACTGGTCGGCCCCCGTCAACGCCGACTACCGTCACCAGCTCGTCGGCCGTGCGGTGGATCTCGTGCAGCTCTTTCCGGCGGCCGCGTACGCGAAGAACGGGGCGGACATCCGTCTCGCCGTCGACGCTGTCGAGGACATGTTCCGGCTGCCCGACCTGACGCACGTGGTCATCGTCGCCGGCGACAGCGACTACGTGCCCCTTGCGCAGCGCTGCAAGCGGCTCGGACGCTACGTGGTGGGGATCGGCGTCGCGGGATCCACCAGCCGAACGCTCGCGGCCGCGTGCGACGAGTTCTACACGTACGACGCACTGCCCGGCGTCGAACGGCCGCCCGCGCCGGAAGCGAAGCCGGCGCGCACGACGGAGGGCAAGGCATCCGCTGCCAAGAGCTCCACGAAGAAGCCGACTGGGACGGCTTCCGCGAAGCGCAGCGAGCCCGCCGAGCCGACGGAGCCCGACGAGCCTGTCGAGACGGACGACTCGGAGGATGCCGCGCGCGACCCCCAGCAGGAGGCGACGGGCCTGCTCGACCGGGCGCTGCGCATCGGCCACGAGAAGGACGACTCCGAATGGCTGCACAGCTCGGCCGTGAAGTCGCAGATCAAGCGGATGGACCCGTCGTTCAGCGAGAAGCAGCTCGGCTACCGATCGTTCTCGGACTTCCTCAAGTCCCGTGCCGACATCGCGGAGCTCGACGACTCGAGCACCACCCAGCTGGTACGGCTGAAGCCCGCTGAGGCGGCGCATCCGCCGGCCCCGAAGCGCGCGCCGCGACGCGCGAAGGGCTGAGAAGGGAATCGGCGCATGCGCCCGATCATCATCACCGCGTTCGTCTCCGTCGACGGCGTCATGCAGGCACCGGGAGGCCCGGAGGGCTACCGCAACGAAGGCTGGACCTTCAAGCTCGTGGACTTCGATCCCGCGGCCTACGAGCTCAAGGGAACGGAACAGGAGGACGCGACGGCCCTCCTCCTCGGACGCCGCAGCTATCAATCGTTCGCTCCCGTCTGGCCGACGATGGACGAGTTCGCGGGCTACAACGCCATGCCGCACTACGTCGTCTCCAGCACGCTGGAGCATGACGACGAGCGGTGGCCGGCGACGATCCTCCGCTCGCTCGACGACGTCGCCGCGTTGAAGCAGACGGACGGCGGGCCGATCCTCGTGCACGGCAGCGCGGTCCTCGGCAAGACGCTCGCGGACGCCGGGCTCGTCGACCGCTACAACCTGCTCGTGTTCCCTGTGCTGCTCGGCGCAGGGACGCGATTGTTCAGCGACGCCGATGCGGATGCCACCAAGCTCGCCCTCGTCGATCACGCGGCGTACCCCAACGGCATCGTGAAACAGGTGTACGACGTCGTTCGCTAGCGGGCTCGCGCTGCGAACACTCCCCCGAGCCAGTTCAGGATGATGTCCAGGCTCTCCGGATCCAGGTGCGCGTCCGGGTCGTTGCAGCCGTTGCCCGGCGCTCCCGCGACCTCGGCCGGGGTTCGGTCTTCCTCCTTGAACACGTGGTCGGCGTGCGGCGGAAAGGCGAGCGTGGCATCGGGCGTCCTCTCGCGTGCTGGAGCGGATCCGTCATCCGGCCATTCTGGACCCGAGCTCGCCCGGTCACGACCAGTATCGGCATCCATCACGCTCTGCTCGTCCACCGCACATTGGTATACCAAATTGGCGAACAACTCCTGGGATGGGAGGATGAGGCGGTGGTCACTCCGTCATCCCGCCAGCCGGAGGCCGTGCGCGTCGCGGCCCGCCTGCGGGACGAGATCCTCGACGGCGTGCGCGCGCCGGGCAGCAAGCTCGTGGAACGCGACCTTGCGGGCGAGCTCGGCGTGAGCCGTGTCCCGGTGCGCGACGCGCTGAAGACGCTGGAGGCCGAGGGGCTCGTCACGCTCCGCCCCAACACCTGGGCCGTCGTGCGGGAGTTCACGCCGAGCGACATCGCCGACCTGCACGAGGTGCGCGAAGGATTCGAGGCGCTGTCGTTCCGGCTCGCGACGCAGCGGCACACCAGGGAGGGCCTCGAGACGCTGCACATCGTCCTCGAACGGGAGGAGGCTGCCGCCGCCGAGGGGGACACCGTGGCCGCCCGCCGTGCTGCGGCCGACTTCCACGAGACGGTCACCGAGCTCGCCGGCAATCGTCTGCTGTCGGAGGTCGAACTCGTCTTCCGTTCGCGCATGCGCTGGCTGCTCGGACAACACGACGACACAGAGCAGATGGCACGTCAGCACGCCGAGCTGTTCGATGCCATCGCGCACCGCGACCTCGACGGGGTGACCCGGCTGGCCGCTGAGCACCTCGGCGAGAGCCGCGTCGCCCAGGCCGCCCGCACGGCACCGGGTGAGTCCGCCTCGGAGGATGACGGCGCGCCGGACTGACCGGCATCCGGTCGCCGCCAGGCGGCAACCGCGCACCGCCCCGGCAAGGGGGGAACTACAGAGTGAGCTCGCCCGAGCGCGTCACGACGCGTCCGCCGGTGACCACGAGCTCACGACGAGGGGTGCGCACCAGGGCGTCCTGCACGTTCTGGGCGTCGAGCAGCACGATGTCCGCCCGGTCACCGACCTCGAGTCCGTGACGATCGCGATGCACGAACGGGGCCGCCTCGCTCGTGGCGAGGCTCACGGCTCGGGCGAGGTCCTCGTCGGTGCGCATGCCGTGCAGCCGCGCGAACTGGAGCGCGAGCTTCAGCAGATCGCCGTCGCCGAACGGGTTCCACAGGTCGCGGATGCCGTCGGTCCCGAACCCGAGACCGATCCCCGCCTCGCGCATGGCACGCCACGGCAGCGGCCGGGTGCCGATCGGCGCAACGGTGGTCCAGGAGATGCCCGCCTCGGCGAGCCGTTCGAGCAGTGCCTGCTGCGCCGCGCCCTTCGTGTCGCCGAGCGCGAACCCGTGCGCGATGTTGACGCGACCCTGCGCGCCCACCGCCAGGGTGCGCTCGATGATGAGCTCGAGCTGGAACGCACCGAGCTCGTTCGGATCGTGCAGGTGGATGTCCAGGCCGGCACCGGTGCGGTCGACGATGTCGAACAGCCCGTCGAGCTGTGCGACAGGGTCACGGTCGATGCCGGCCGGGTCGAGGCCGCCGATGCTGCGCGCGCCGAGGGCAACGGCATCCTCGAGCAGCTTCAGCACGCCCGGACGGCGGATGACGCCGTCCTGCGGGAAGGCCACGATCTCCACTTCGACCGCTCCTGCCAGGTTCTCGGCTGCGGCCAGCACGTCCTCGACGCCTGTGAGCCCGATGCCGAGGTCGACGTCCACGTGCGAGCGTGTCGCGGTCGTGCCATGCCGAAGGAACTCCCGCAGCACGAGTTCGACGCCGCTCACGGAGGGGATGCCCAGCTCCGCGCGGTGGGCGCGCTCGTGCGCGATCCGTCCCTGCGTCGTCGCCACGCCGCCGTAGGAAACCCAGTCCTTGCCCCACCAGGACTTGTCGACGTGCGCGTGGGCGTTGATGAGTCCGGGGAGCGCGAGGAGTCCTCGACCGTCTTCGACGATGGCATCCGGATGCGCCGCCGAGCCTGACCCGGCCGTGAGCACCTCGGCGATCACCCCGTCGACGATCACGAGGTCGGAGGCCGCGCCGCCCAGCGGGCGCACGTTCGTCAGGATCAGGGCTGCTGTACTCACCACAAAACGGTATACCAAATTCGGAACGGTCGTCCCCTCGACACTGTTCTCCGAACGCTGCCGCATGTCGGTGTCCGAGACGGCAGCACGCGGTCCCGATGGGGAGCGGTCCCCATCGCGACGACGCCGGCCGCGGTGTGGAGTGGAAGGGTGACCGGTCTCACAGGAACCATGCTGCTGATCGCGATACCCATCGTCGTCGTGATGGTGGGCATCGTCGCCCTCGTCGTCGTGCTGGTGGTCCGCATGTCGCGGAACCCCTCAACGCGCGCCGTGCAGCCGGGCAGCCCGGCCGCGTTCGGGAACGGCTCGTGGAACGCCCACGTGCGACGCGACGGGCACCTCGACCCGCTCTCGGGCTTCGGAACGCTGACCCTGGGGAACGGGTGGCTGACCTTCGCGCCCGATGACGGAACGGTGCAGGGATGGTCCGTCCCGTCCGTGTCCTTCGGCGTATGGTCCAATTTCGTGCTGGCGAACAGCGACCTCGGGATCGACTCTCAGCCGACCGGCCGGTTGCAGCTCACCGTGAGCCACGAGCACATCAACCGGATGTCGCAGAACGACTTCAAGATGCTCCGCCAGCGTGACACTGCTGCGGAGTTCGTGCAGGCCATGCGGGCAGCGGGCGCCACCATCCTGGGCTGAGCCGATGGCCTCGGGCTCACAGTGTCGGGCGCGGCGATGCAGTCTCGGCCCCGCGGCGTGCTCCGTCCTCGGACTTGGGCATGTCTGACAATTCCGGGCTGGCTGCGATGCACTCGGCGCGCCCCGAAGTGTCAGACATGCACTACCTGCCCTACGCGACGGGAAGCGCGGCGACCACGTCGATCTCGACGAGGATGCCCGCCAGCTGCGAGCCCACCGTGGTGCGCACGGGATACGGCTCGGCGAAGAACTCCTTGTAGGCCTCGTTGAACTCGGCGAAGTCGGCGAGATCCGCGAGGTGAACGGTGGACTTGACACAGTCGTCCAGGGTCAGCCCGTGCTCGGCGAGAACGGCGGCGAGATTGCGCAACACCTGCCTGGTCTGCTCGCCGACGCTGTCGGCAACGGCGTCGGTTGCGGGATCCTGCGGTCCGAATCCGGCCGTGTAGAGGAATCCGTTCGCCACGATGCCCTGGCTGTACGGGCCGGCCGGCTGTGGGGCGTTCGTGGTGCGGATGGCCGTCTTCGACATGGTGTTTCCCTTCATCGGTGGTGGATCGAGAGCTCAGCGGAGCTCACGGGAGATCTGCTGAGCGGTCTGCTGCAGCACGGGGATGCGCGTTTCCAGTTCGCGCAGGTCGTGCACGACGCGCAGCGACGTGATGGACAAGGCTCCCACGACTCCCGCCGAACTGGTGATGGGGACGGCGATGCAGTTGACGACGTCTTCGAACTCGCCGTCGTCCGTCGCCCATCCGCGGCGGGCGACGGCGTCGAGTTCCGCGTCCAGCTTCGCGCGCGTGGTGATCGTGCGCTGCGTGTACGGCGTCCAGTCGACGCCGGCGAGCACGGCGTCGCGTCGTACGGCGCCGAGGGATGCCAGGATCGCCTTGCCCAGCCCGCTGCACTGCGGGCGAACGGGTGATCCAACGCGCGAGTACAGGCGCACCCGGCCGGCATCCTCCACCTTGTCCACGTAGACGATCTCGTCGTCGACCAGCGCCGCCACGTGTACGGTGTCGCCGACCGCGCGGTGCAGACGCCGCACGGCCGCGTGAGCCGCCTCGCGCAGGTCGAGGCTCTCCAGTGCCGCTGCCCCGAGCACGGCGAGCCGGAAGGCCGGCGCGTACGTGCCATCGTGGCGGCGGCGGGCGAATCCGACGCTTTCCAGGGTCTGCAGCTCCCGGAACATCGTGGAGCGATGGATGTCGAACTCGACGGCCAGCTGCGCCACCGTCTTCGGTTCCGTCGCCAGAGAGTCGAGGATGTCGGCCGCCCGCTTCACGCTCTGAGACACGTGCTAGCTCCTTCCGCCCGTCGTCATCCGACGGTCCCTGCGCAGTCCGCGTCCGGGAAGCGCGCCGGCCGGGGCACCGGACTGTGCAGCGCGCGGCGCCCCGCCGGCCAACGCACCGCCGGCCAACGCACCGCCGGTCAACGCACCGCCGGTCAGCACGGGGACCCCGCCCACGAGCACGTCGTCGATGCCTACGGCATCCGTCAGGGGCGCCTCGTACGTCGCCGTGTAGGTCACGGCGTCCGGATCGAGGACGACCAGGTCGGCGACCGCACCCGGTTGGATGAAACCGCGGCCGCCCAGCCCGAAGCGGACAGCGGCCGCGCGCGAGAGGTGATGCGCGGCATCCGTCCACGTCCAGGTCGCGCTCTCACGCACGTACTCGCGCAGGAACCGCGGGAACGTGCCCCTGGCGCGCGGATGCGGATGGGCACCGATGAAGATGCCGTCAGAGCCGCCGAGATGCCCCGGGTGCGCGAAGATGCGCGCCAACTCCGAGACCGGCCGCGGGTTGCGAACGGCCATCACGACGTTCACCCGCAGCCGGGATGCTCGCAGCACGTCGAGTGCGAGGTCGACGGCGTCGACACCGGTCCGCCTCGCCGCTTGCTCGATCGTGAGGCCGTGCGCCCACGCGAACTCCGGCGCGCCGATGTGCGCGAACGTGATCATGGACGGCCAGTCCGACCCGAGGCTGGGGTAGGTCGCCACCAGCGGGAACCACTCGGATCTCAGCCGCTGCCGCTCGGACGGATCGCCGAGCGCCAGCACCACGGTGTCGACCGGCTGCCGTGAGAGCTCGGGCGGCAGCAGGGGCATGGTGAGCAGCGAACATCCGCGGATGTAGGGGTAGGCGTCGAACGTGGCGTCGACGCCGGCCGACGCGAGGGCGTCGAGCCGACCGAGCACGATGTCGGCGTCGGCGTGGAAGTGCGACACGTGCACGGGCAACGGGATTCCGGTGCTCTCTCGCACGAGACCGGCGATGCCGGCCATCTCGTCGATGCCCGCCGCGGAGTTCGCCTCGTATCCGCCGCGCATGTGACTCACGTACACGCCGCCGGCGCGGGCGACCGGCGCGGCGAGTGCGGCGATCTCCTCGGTCGACTGGAAGAGCCCCGGCACGTAGTCGAGCCCGGTGGAGAGCCCGACGGCTCCTTCGCGCATGCCCTGCTCGACGAGGGTGACCATCGCCGTCAGCTGCTCGGGGTCAGCCGGCGCGTCGGCGCGACCGCACACCTCGAACCGCACGGTTCCGGCAGGCACGAGCGTGGCGGCGTTGAGACGCGAGGTGCCGTCCGTAAGCCTCAGGTAGTCGGCGATGCCGCCGCCGGAGTACGAGGGATGGGCGCCGTTGATCGCAGCGAAGTACTCCGACGCGTACGACCCGTCGCCCGGAGCGTACGACACGCCGTCCTGACCGACGATCACGGTGGTCACGCCCTGCCGGAGCAGGGCCAGCTGCACGTCGTCGTCGGTCAGCAGTCCGTCGGCGTGCGAATGCGCGTCCACGAAGCCGGGCATCACGTATCGGCCGGAGCAGTCGATGACCCTGTCGCCGGGTTCGGCGCGGATGTCGCCCACTGCCGTGATCACACCGCCCTCGATCGCGACGTCGGCGCGCGTCACCGGGTCCGCCGCCGAGAGCGGCACCACTCCGGGATCCCTGAACGGCTCCGGTCCCACCACCGAGCCGCCGCGCAGCACGATGCGTTCGGTCATCCGCGTCTCCCTCATCGGCGGTACGGAACCCATCAGAAGTATGTGCGCACGAGGTCGACGACCCGGGTGGAGTCCGCCGACTCCACGACCGGCAGCACGCGCCACTTGTCGAACGCCGTGCACGGATGCGAGAGCCCGAGTGCGACGACGGACCCGATCGGTGCGACGCCGCGCGCGGCATCCGCTTCGCTCAGGCGCAGGTAGCTGTGCTGGTCGTTCATGGCCGACACCGAGGCATCCGTCGGCGTCGTCCATGGCCCGCTGAGATCGGGGGCGATCTGGCGCGGGATGGGCAGGCCCTCGTCGTAGGGGAAGTCGCGCTTGCCGCCGTCGAGCAGTGCGAGCCCGGGCTCCGGATGCGACACGACGCGTGCGATGCCGAGCATCGCCGGCACGAACCGCGGGGCGTCGGCCGAGGCGCGTGCCTCGTCGAACGGCGAGACGGTGCGGTAGTAGCCGTCGTCGTGCACGATGTACGCGCCGGAGCGCAGCACGAAGTGCGTTCGATCCTCGGCGCCGGGGGCTTCCGCACCCGCAGCTCCCGCATGGGCCGTCGCCTGTCCGTACACGTCGGCCACGATGTCGAAGTACGCGCTCCCGCCCGCCGTGATGTACACCTCGCCGTCGTCGTAGAGCGAGCGGATGCCGTCGTGCAGCTCGATCTGCCGCTCCAGGTACTCCCGCACCGCTCGCAGCGATGTCTCAGACCTGTCGTGTGCAAGGGATCCCTCGTAGCCGGCGACGCCCGCGAGCCTCAGCACGGCGGATGCCGCCACCCGCTCAGCCACGCGTGTCGCCTCGGCCACGGTGCGCGCTCCGGTGCGCCCGCCAGGCGCGCCGAGCTCGACGCACACGTCGAGCTGTCGTGGCGTGCCCGCCGCGACGAGCGCAGGTTCCATCGCCTCGATCGTCTCCACCGAGTCGGCCCAGCACACGAACCGAAGCCGGGGATCCGCCAGCTCACCGGCCAGGTAGCGCAAGGCGCGCACGTCGACGGCGGCGTTCGCGAGCATGATCGAGTCGAATCCGAGGCTTCGCGCCGTTCGCACCTGCCCCATCGTGGCGAGCGTGATGCCGAGGCATCCTGCGTCGAGCTGGCGTTGCCACAGTGCCGGCGCCATCGTCGTCTTGCCGTGCGGCATGAGCTCCAGGCCACGGGCGCGCGTCCATTCGTCCATCACCGACACGTTGTGCGTCATCGCCGCGTCGTCGAGAGCGACGAGCGGAGTCCAGAACTCGGAGAGGTCGGGCGACGTGGCGAGGAAGTCCGCGATCGTCATCCCGGCGGCGCGCACCGGAAGACTGTTGTCGCGCGGCGTCAGCACGTCGGATCCATCGTGGTCGCGCGGCGAGAGTTGCGTCATCGTCGGCTCCTTCATCGTCGCCTGCCGCCGGTTCAGCCCGTCGAAACCAGCCACGAGACGCCGCCGGTTGAGACTGTCGCAACCTGGTTCCGAGATCGGTTTCGACGGACTCGACCGGCGACGCATGGTGTGCAAATAGTACAACGCGCGTTGCACGATGTGCAGCGCCTCGTCACACTGGACGCATGGCGCACGAGGCGGATCCGACATCCCGTCCTCGCCTCATCACGCTCGGCGAGACGATGGCGATGGTCACCCCCGCGTTGCCGGAATCCCTCGCCACGGCGCACGAGCTGCGGCTGCACGTGGGCGGCGCCGAGTCCAACGTGGCATGCCATGCCGCCGCGCTGGGTGTTCCCAGCGCCTGGGTGAGCGCCGTCGGATCCGACGTGCTCGGCGAGCGGATCGTGCGCGTCATCCGGGAGCGGGGCGTCGACGTCGGCTGGGTGACCAGCGATGCGGCTGCGCCGACCGGCGTCTACTTCAAGGATCCCGGCAACGGCGTGCTGTACTACCGCCGCGGCTCCGCGGCTTCCCACATGAGTCCGGGGTCCGTTGCGGATGTCCCGTTCGAGCTCGCGGAGGTCGTGCACCTCTCCGGCATCACGTCGGCGCTGTCGCGCAGCTGCTCCGAGCTGGTCGACGCCGTGATCGATCGCGTCGCCGACAGCGACGCTCTGCTGAGCTTCGACGTGAACCACCGCGCGGCGCTCTGGGAACCCGGCGCCGCGGCATCCGCTCTCCTCGCTCTCGCCAGGCGCGCCGACATCGTCTTCGTCGGCCTCGACGAGGCCGAGTGCCTCTGGTCGTGCCGGACAGCAGACGACGTGCGCGCCCTGCTGCCAGGGCCCCGGCGTCTGATCGTCAAGGACGGTGCCGTCGGTGCCACGGAGTTCGATCGCGTCGATCGTCTCGACGTCGCGACCTTCGTACCCGCCATTGCCACCGAGGTCGTCGAGCCGGTCGGCGCTGGCGACGCCTTCGCCGGCGGCTACCTCGCAGCGCTGCTGGACGGAGCGGATGCCACGACCCGCCTCGCCAGGGGCCACCAGCGCGCCCACCGGGTGCTGCTCTCGACGAGCGATTTCGTCATCGACGAGACCCTCGTAGACGACCTCCCGACGGAGCACGCCCACGCGGATCACGCCGACGTCAGACCATCCACCGAGACCCAGAACACGCTCTGACAGTCGGAGCACTCGCTGAAAGGCGCACACACCATGACCGACAATTCCTCCTTCGGCGAGCTCTTCCACGACGTGCCGCTCATGGCGATCCTGCGCGGCATGGGCGTCGAACGCAGCCTCGCCGTGGCCACGACCGCCTGGGACCTCGGCATCGAAGCCGTCGAACTTCCCGTGCAGACCCCGGTCGACGTCGAAGCGCTGCGCGTCGTCGCGGAGGCGGCTCACGCCCGCGGCCTCAGCGTCGGCGCAGGCACTGTCGTCTCGGCCGAGCACGTGCGCCTCGCCAAGGAGGCCGGCGCGGACTTCACCGTCTCCCCCGGCTTCGACGTCGAGGTCGTGCGCGCGTCTCACGCGGCAGGCATGCCGTCCCTGCCCGGCGTCGCGACGGGCACCGAGGTGCAGCTCGCACTGAAGGAAGGGCTCACCTGGCTCAAGGCATTCCCTGCCTCCCTGCTCGGCACCGGCTGGTTCGGCGCCATCCGTGGGCCGTTCCCTCAGGCGTCGTTCGTCGCCACGGGCGGAATGGATGCCTCTACCGCACCGGCCTTCCTCGCCGCGGGCGTTCGCGTGGTCGCGGTCGGCTCCGCGCTGGAGGATCCGGAGCAGCTGCCGAGACTCGCTGCGCTCCTGAAGTAGCACGCTCGGCGTTCCTCGACGGCCGGCAACGCATGGGCCGACTGTCCATGTCCAGACACGAAGAGACCCTCAGAACCTCGAGCGTTGCCGAGGTTCTGAGGGTACTTGGTGGAGCTACGGGGATTCGAACCCCGGACCTTCTCATTGCGAACGAGACGCGCTACCAACTGCGCCATAGCCCCAAGTGCGTATGAGACTCTAGCACGCCGCGCCCGCACTCCTTGAATCGAGGCCGGGCCGAGCATCCGTCCTTCGAGCGCCGCCGCACGCGTCCGCGTGCACCCGGACCCGAAGGAATCGCGCACCCGGCGCGAGCACCGGCGGAACCCTCCGGTTCCCGTCGCCCCCTCCGGTTTTCGCGACGTGCCGCAGCGCCACGACGGGGCGTCGCGTGAGGTCGCGGTCGGCCACCAGGAAGGCCGTAGCCGTGACGCGAGAGCCGGGCGACAGGGCCGCGCACGGCCGTCAGCGTCAGTCGCAGCGCAGGTCGCAGCGCGTCAGTTGCGGCGCAGGGTCGCGGGCGCGTCAGCCCGCGGCGCGACGGCGCCGCAGCGCCTCGTCGAGGTCGATGTGTTCGCTCTGCACATCGTCGACCACGCCCATGCGCGCATACCGGCTCGGGGGCTTCTGAGGTGCAGCCGGTGCGCTCGCGGTCGATGCACCTGCTGTCACGGCTGTTCCCGCAGCCTGGGCCGCTGGCTGCTCGGCCGGACGCTCCTTCTGCGGCTGAATGGTCGGCACCTGCGCGGCGGCGAGACGTGCAGCACGCTCCTCCAGCTCTGCGCGAGCCGCAGCACGGCGCAGCGCGACCGCCGCGTCGACGGATGCCATGGCCGCCGCCGCGCGCGACCCCGGCGACTGATACATCGGCTTCGGCAAAGGCTGGGGCTGCCAGCTCGCATCGACCGGCTCGTCCTCGACAGGCTCCGGCTCGGTGTGCAGCGCGTGGTCGTACAGCTCCGGATTCTGCCGCACCACCTCCACCCTCGTGCGGCGGGCCGCCTTGTGCGCCGCCACCTGCACCGCGAGACGTCGAAGCACGGCGAAGGCGCAGACCAGCAGTGCCGCCGATGCCACGAGCACCCACCAACTGCCGGCCGTGATCAGCGAGTACACGCCGAATCCGATGCCGACGAGTGAGGCAAGCACCACAAGAGTCGTCATCAGACGGGTGCGACGAACCGCGTGCGCGAACGCCCGATCGTGTTCGGCGCGAGCGGCAGCCGAGATCCCGGAGTGTGCTCCCTGGCGCGCCATCGGCCGTGCGTCAGCGCGCTCCTGGCTCGACGGTGCAGCATCCGATCGCGGCGCGCGTGCCGTGTTCCGCGTGCCCTCGGCATGGGTCAACACGTCTTGGCGAACGTCGAAGGCCTGGGTCTCGTCGGCTGCGGCATCCGGTTCACGCAGAGAGTCCGTCGCACGCTGCCGCAACGGAGAGACGCTCGGGAACGCCGCGCCGTCGTCGGCCAGTGCTTCTTCCCTGGCGGCGAGCCTGGCTGCAGCACGAGCCTCGGACGCCGCGTGCGCGCGAGCGGCGGCATCCGCCTTGGCCTGCACCTTCTTCAGCAGCCTCTGCTGACGTGCGACTTCGCGTGCGGTCGCCTCGACATGCACTTCTTCGGGCGCCTCGGCGGTCTCGGCGAGGATCCGCAGGGTCTGCTGCAGACGAACGGCGTTGCGCTCGGCGTTGAGGTAGTCGCGGCGGCGGAGCCAGGTGGGAACGAGGTACGCGAGCCAGAGCGTCGCGGCCAGGGCGATGACCACGCCGCCACTCAACGTTCCCCCGTTCATGCCACCACGCTAGGCGGGTCCGAGCCCCAGGACCGGGCGTGGGCTCCGTGTGTCACCGATCGCCTCGACGATCCTGTCCCCTGGGTCGCCTGCGCGGGGTGCGGCGGCCTCACCGTGAGCGCGGAACGATCGGGTGCGTCGCGGCCTCGACGTCGGACAGCGGGACGGTCGCGGCGTCCAGCGGCGCATTGCCCGACTTCCAGCGGCGCAGCACGCCCTGCGGGATCTCCTCGACGACGAGCGCGAAGCAGAAGTGGTCGCGCCAGTCGCCGTTGATGTGGATGTAGCGCCGCCGCAGCCCCTCGTAGCGGAAGCCCAGCTTCTGCACCACGCGCAGCGACGGGCCGTTCTCTGGACGGATGCAGATCTCCATGCGGTGCAGCCCGAGCTGGAAGAAGCAGTAGTCCGTCGCGAGCGCCACGCTCGTGGGGGTCACGTTCTTGCCCGCGAATCGTTCGGCCACCCAGTACCCGATCGTCGCGGAGGCAAGAGATCCGTAGGTGATCGATGAGACGTTGAGCTGTCCGGCCAGCTGGCCGTCGTGCTCCATGATGAACGGCAGCCCGTGGCCGGCACGAGCCGATGCCTGAAGCGAGCGGATGCTCGCCCTGGTGTCGAACGACACCGGCGCGTGCGGGCTGGTCGCCTCCCACTGCCGCAGCCAGCTGCGGTTGTCGATCAGCTCCTTCTCGAGCGCGCGAGCATCGCGCAACCTGATCGGTCGGATGCCTACAGCTCCGTCGCTGAGGCTGGGAACGTACACGGGTCTCCGGCCTTCGGTCAGTTCGCGGTGTGACCGACGCCGGGCTCGTCGAGCGTCTCGCCCCGCGCCGGCTCGTCGGCCAGCCCGGATGCGAACTCGCGCAGCCACGGACGGAACTGGGGTCCCAGATCCTCGCGGTCGATGGCCAGCTGCACGATCGACTTGAGGTAGTCGAGACGATCACCGGTGTCGTAGCGACGACCGCGGAAGACGACGCCGTACACGCCGGGGCCGTCCTGCTCAGCTGCCAGCTCCTGGAGCGCATCCGTCAGCTGGATCTCGCCGCCCTTGCCCGGCTCGGTGTGCTCGAGCACGTCGAACACCTCGGGCTGCAGCACGTAGCGGCCGATGATCGCCAGATTGGACGGGGCGTCCTCGGCTGCCGGCTTCTCCACGAGACCGCGCACCCGCACGACGTCACCCTCGTCGGTCGCGTCGACGGCGGCCGCCCCATAGAGGTGGATCTGCGAGGGGTCGACCTCGAGCAGTGCCACAACGCTGGCGCCGCGCTGCTCGGCGACCTCGATCATGCGCGTCAGCAGCACGTCGCGACTGTCGATGATGTCATCGCCCAGCAGCACCGCGAACGCCTGTTGGCCGACGTGCTTCTTCGCACGCAGCACGGCGTGCCCGAGACCCTTCGGATCCCCCTGCCGCACGTAGTGCATGTCGGCGAGCTCGGAGGAGTACATCACCCGGCGCAGCTTCTCGGTGTCGCCCTTGGCCAGGAGGGTCGATTCGATCTCGGTCGCGCGATCGAAGTGATTCTCGAGCGCGTTCTTGTTGCGTCCGGTGATGAGCAAAACGTCGTCGAGTCCGGCGTCGACGGCCTCCTCGACCACGTACTGGATCGCGGGCTTGTCGACGACCGGGAGCATCTCCTTGGGCATGGCCTTGGTGGCGGGGAGAAACCGCGTGCCAAGGCCCGCGGCAGGGATGACTGCTTTGGTGATGGCCATGCTGCTCAGGGTATCTGCTGGCCCGTCGACACCGACAATCCACTTCTCACAGCGGCCCCGAGGACCCCGTGTCCCGGAAGGTGACACCGGATGCTCCCCCGCGGAAGCACCGCCGACCCCAGACCCTAAACTGCGTGGTATGCCCTCCGACCCGAGCAGCGCGAAGCGCGCGCTCCGCGCCGACCTCCGTGAACGCCGGCAGAACCTCACCGCGACAGAGCGGGAGAAGGCCGAGGTCGGCATCACGAAGAACCTGCAGACGCTGGTCGCGGAACTGGGGGCACGCTCGCTCTCCTGTTACCTGTCCGGTCCGACGGAACCGAACACGCGTCCGTTCCTCAATTGGGCGTTCGCCGAAGGGTTGCGGGTACTGCTGCCGATCAGCCGCGAGGACGGTCTCCTCGACTGGACGGTGGACGACGGCGAATCCGAAGCGCTCGGCATCCACGGCTGGCCGGAGGCCGTCGGCGAACTGCTGGGTCCGATCGCCGTCAACGACGTCGATCTCATCGTGGTTCCGGCTGCCGCGGTGGACGACGGAGGCATGCGTATGGGCTGGGGCAAGGGCTACTTCGACAAAACCCTGGGCAGCATGGAAAAATGTCCTCCGGTGTTTGCCGTGGTCTTCGACGGCGAGGTGCTCGACGAGGTGCCTCGGGAACGACACGACGAGCCGGTGACCGGTGCTGTGACCCCGACTCGCATCATCCGCTTCGGCTGAAGAGCGGATCCCCCATCCGCCACCACGACACACCCACGATCAAGTCAGCGGAGAAACAATGCCCACCTATTCCTACAAGTGCACCGAATGCAGCGCAGCGTTCGACATCCACCAGTCCTTCAGCGACGAGGCGCTGACGACGTGCCCGGACTGCGGCGGTCCGTTGCGCAAGGTCTTCGGATCCGTGGGCGTCACCTTCAAGGGATCGGGCTTCTACCGCACCGACTCGCGCTCCGGCACGTCGCAGTCGACGCCTGCGGCGAAGACGGAGTCAGCGAAGAAGGATGCCTCGAGCGGGTCCTCAGGATCCGACTCGAAACCGGCCTCCACGGAGAAGAAGAGCACGCCGGCGTCGTCGTCGGGCTCCGCGAGCTCCGCAGCCTGACCACCGGCACGTCTCGACTCGGGCAGGGCCGGCGTCGGAGCCGAATACGGATCATGATCAGGATGTCGGTTTCCGGCGGAGGCCCGGCTTTCGTACCATCGATGGTGCACACGATGCCGACGACACTGGGGGGTACATCGTGATCAAGGGCTTCAGAGACTTCATCATGCGCGGCAACGTGATCGACCTCGCTGTCGCCGTCGTGATCGGCGCCGCATTCACCGCCGTCGTCAACGCCATCGTGAACAGCCTCATCAACCCCTTGATCAGCGCTGTCTTCAAGGCGGGGTCCTTGGACCAGGCGCTCAAGGTCCCTATGCCGACCGTCGGCGGCGGGACGACGTACCTCGCGTTCGGCGCGATCATCGGCGCGGTGATCCAGTTCCTGGCGGTGGCGCTCGTCGTCTACTTCGTCTTCGTGATGCCGATGAATCACTTCCGACAGCGCGCGGAGCAGAAGCGCGGCGTGAACGCCGAGCCGGAGGAGGAAGCTCTGCCGCCGGACGTCGAACTGCTCACGCAGATTCGCGACCTGCTCGCCGCGCAGGCCGACTCTCAGCTGCCAGGAGGCAAGGCAGACGGACAGAGCGGCCGTCACGCCTGAGGTTCGTCACACCCGAGGTTCGTCACACCTGGGAACCGGCCCCGCACTCGGCGGCTGGCGCGCCCGTCGCACGGACCGGCGTCGACTCCGCCCGCACCGGCCCCCGTACGTCCGGGGTTCGGAGACGTGCACTGTCAGCCCCAGTGCGGCGGCTTGTCACGACGCAGACGCTCATCGTTGCGGTCGGAGCCGTCGCCCCACGCGCGGTCGGTGTCCTCGGATGCCCGCACCGCGGCATCCGCTCCGGCCCGCGCCTGCGGGGTCGGGTCGGACCCCGGGGCCCCCGGGCGTTGCGCCCGCCGTCCGGGTCGGCGTGTTCCCGTGCTGCGATCGACCACGCATCCAGGTTACGGTGCCGCGCTGACACGTCGTTCGTGGACGCGTCAGACGTCGCCGCCGGGGCGTGAACTCGTCTACTGATCCTTCGGCTCGGGCTCGACGGCTCCGAGAAGGCGTCCGATCCGCTGGGCGACCGCCTCCGGATTCGCGAACAGCTCGAAGCTGTGCACCCGCACGTAGTGCCAGCCGAGGCGGCGCAGAACCTCGGGTCGCAGGCGGAGCGACTCACGCAGGCTGGCCATGCCGAGAACACGATCCGTCTCGACGACGACTGCTTTGGATCCGTACGACGCCACGAGCGGGAGCACGCCGCGGTGGCCGAGCTGCACCCGCATGTCGAGCTTCTCGAGACGACGGGCCAGGTCGACGAGCAACGGCTCAGAATCGTCCGGCTCGTGTTCTGCCGCGCCCTCGATCTCCGCGGCTTCCTCGAGCACCTGCGCGAGCGCGACGATGCCGTGCTTCATGCGCGACGTGTCGATGTCTTCAGGCCGGAAGCACGAGACGATGTCCATCGCGCGGCGAGCCCTCGTCAACCCGACCGCCAGCAGCCGCTCGCCGCCAGGCTCACCGAGCGGGCCGAACGACGACAGAAGGCGTCCGTGCGGCGTGCGGCCGTATCCGATCGAGAAGATGACCCGGTCGCGGCTCTGCGCCACCGACTCCTCGAGCGTGACCACGGTGAACGGCTCCGGACGGTCGCCCATGACGAAGTCCGCGAGCTCCTGCCGTTTCGCGGATGCCGCGAGCACCGCATGCTGCACCCTCACGGCGTGCTTCTGGCTCGCCGTGACGACCATGAGGGACTCGCGCGACCTGTTCAGTGCGTGCTCCATGACGAGTTCGACGACCCGTGTCACCTCGGCGTCCACGCTCTCGACTGTCCCTGTGTCGTCGTCGGGCATGCCGTGTCCGCCGCGCACGTAGCTGAGTGTGAGGCTGGAATGCCCGAGGAAGCTGCCTGCCCACGGCAGGGAGTCGATCTGTCCGCCGTAGAAACGCCGGTTCACGAGCTCGGCGAGGTCATCTCCCACGGAGCGATAGCTGCGCGTCAGCGTGTAGACCGGCAGCAGCCCGGCGAGGTGTGCAAGGGCGGAGGCGTCGTGCCAGGCATCCACGTCATGCGGCTCGTTCTCGTCGTCGGCGCCCGGGTCAGAGGGATCCGTGACGGCGATGCGGAACGGCGACGGCGTCTGCGTCACCGGATCTCCGAACGCCACCACCTGGCGGGCACGACGGATGGCGCCGATGTTCTCCGCGAGGGTGCAGCCGCCAGCATCCACGAGCACGACGGCGTCGAACGCCATCGACAATGGAAGGGATGCCACGTCGTACGGCGACGCGAGCCACACCGGCGCCAGCACCCTGGAGAGCTGCGGCGCGCGGTCCGTCAGGATGACGGGACTCGCGGTGCCCGCGCGGAGCATGCGGCGCAGGGCATCCGCCTGCTCGGCGTTGTCTGCCAGCGCGATCTTCCACTGCACGGCGAGCTGGGCGGACAGGAGCTGGCCCGTCGCCGACGCGTGCGCCTGGTCGACGAGCCGGAAGTCAGCCTCGAGACGGTCCAGCACGCGGGTGTTCGCACCGAGGAGGGCGCGGTCGTCCGCCAGCAGCGTCTCGAGCACGGACTGCCACCACGCGAGCTCGAGCTCGGCTGCGACGTTCTCGCTCGTGACGTGACGGGCTGACAGGTCGGAGAGCAGCGGGTCGAGCCTGAGCTCCCGCAGTCGCGACAGCTGCGACGTGCGCTCCTGCAGGTTGACGAGCACCTCGGACTCCATCGCGAGCCCGCCAAGCAGGTTCGTGAGCTCCGCCAGCGGCAGCACGAGGAGCGAATCCGGACGCCGCGTGCGGCCGAGCGGTTCGTCCAGGCTCATCAGGTCTTCCGCGACCTTCTGGTACGCGACCTGCACGTCGGCGACACCGACGGGGACGTTCGGCGGGGCGCCGGCATCCGCGAACCGGTTCCACAGCTTGCGCTGCTGCTGGATGCGCCGCAGCGACTCGTTCACGTCGGCGACGTGTCCGCCGGGGCGAACGTATTCGAGCGCGAGCTTGCGCAGCCTGCGACGGGTCGCCCCGGACATCCCAGGAGCATCGCGTCGGTTCGACGTGGCGGCGATCAGCTCGTCGAGCGGGCGGTCGAACACCGAGGGCAGGAACCGGTCCAGCGTCTCACGCAGGTCGGCGAGCAGGCGCAGATAGATGCCGAGTTCGGCGATGTTCTCGAACGGGCGCAGTCGCGTGCCCTCGATGAGCGCCGTCGAGCGGTCGATGAGCCGCGGCACCTCGATGGTGCTCAACTTCTTCGCCAGAGCGTGCGCGTTCGTGGCCTCGGTCGTCGTGTGGAATCCGGCGCCGTACCAGGGCGAGTCGTCGGGGCCGTAACGGAACTCGCCGAGTGTCGCGGCACGACGCAGGATGCCTGCAGCCTCGGTTCTGTCCTCCGCCAGGGCCTCGATCGTCTCGCGATCGAGACGAGCGTGCGTGCGCGGCGGCGAGGGCAGCAACGCGAGCCGCGCCAGCTCGCCGAGGGCATCGAGCACGCTGACCCGGAACTGCGGATGCGGCGCCGTCAGCGCTCCGCGGTAGTCCAGCAGCACGCGACGCAGCCGCACGAGGGCGTCATCCACCTCGTCGACGTTCGGCTTCTCGGTCTTCTCGTTGCGGGTGATGGACCGGATCAGATCCCGACGCACCGAGCGGGAGGCGACAGCTGCACCGCCCAGGCCGACCTGGTCGAGTCGGTGAGCGATGGCATCCAGGCTCGATCGCCGCGGACCGACGACCAGCACACGGCGGTTGCGCGAGACGAGCGCGCCGATCGCGTTCACGACGGTCTGCGTCGCACCGGTGCCCGGCAGAGTCTTCACGACGATGGAGTTGCCGTTCGCGACCTGGGCGACGACGCTCTCCTGCTCCGGATCCGAGTCGAGCAGCAGCGCGTCGATGGACGGCGGCCGGTTGTCCTGCGGCACGATCTCGGCCGGTGAGAAGGCGCTCTCCACACGGTCGCGCGCGCTCGGGTTGCCCGCCAACGCCAGCAGCACGTCGTGGTCGAACTCGCCGAGATCGTCGGACATGGAATGCGCGACATCCGCGAACGACGACACGACGAGCCTCGGCTGCACGGTGAAGTACTCGAGATGGCTGGTCAGCCCGCGCAGGCGGTCGATGACCGGTTGCGGCTTGAAGACGCCGTTCGTCTCGGCGAGCGCGACGAACGCCTCGGCATCCAGTTCGATGCGGAACTGCTCGTGCAACGCACGGGAGAGCTCAGGGTTGAGGAATGTCTTGCCCCGCAGCTTCAACTCGAAATCCCGGCCGTAACGCCTAATCGCCACGGGACGCAGCAGCACGGGCGCACTGTATTCGTCTGCGCCGTTACGCCAATGCGCCAGCCCGATGCCGAGATGCACGGCATCGATCCCGCGCACCGCGCGCAGCTCGATCCCCTTCGCCGTGATCGCCCCTGCAGCGCCCTTCGCCGTGCGGAGAGCGAGGTCGTCGCGGATCAGGCTCGACAGCAGCGTGCGGTCACCCGTGATGAACTGCGGAAGTCCGCCTGGATGCGTGGCGCTGAGCTCGATGCGCGTGCGCGGCGTGTCCACGAAGTGGAGGAGCGGTGACGGACCGCCGATCGCGGCGACCTCGTCGCGCCACTGCGTCCACGTCGGCTCAGCGATGTTGCCCGCCGCCACGTGCGGATCCCCCAGAGTCACGGTCTCAGGACCCGTCGCGGTGCGCGGGTCGAGGGAGACGTCTGCCAGCGCCTCCAAGGACGTGAAGTCCACGTCGTGCCTCTTTTCGGGTCTCCGCACACCGGAAACCCTATGCGGAACAGGGCCGTATACCGATGAGGCAAGGCCGTTTCAACGGCATCCGGGCGCATGGCGGCACCCTATGCCTTGCGGCAGCCGCGGCGTAGGCTGACGGGCGACGACGGGACGAGGCGGGCAGCGGCATCCGCGAACGCCGGGTCTCCGCGTCATCGTGGCGACGCGACCGCCGTCGCCGGGGACCGTGCAGTGGGGAGCATCGATGAGCAAGCGCGACGAGATCGTCGAACTCGCAAGCAACAACCCGATCACGACGTTGAGCGGATGGGGCATCCGCAGCGAGCACGCCTACCTCGCGGCGTTCGTCTCGCTCGGACTCGTCTTCTTCATCTGGCTCGTCTCGCGCGCCAAGAAGGACGAGCGATCGAGGTCGGAGCACTGGGGGCTCTTCCTCGGCGAGTGGGTGGCGTCGCTGCTCGCGCTCGGCGTCGCGCTGAAGCTCGAAGAGAAGGACTGAGCCGCCGGGCCTGCCCGCAGCAGCGCCATGTGCGCACTGTTGCGCCACGCCTGTTGGCGCAACAGTGCGCAAATGGCGCTATCTGAGAGTGGATCTGCTCGTGGTGGGCGCTCAGTCCACGCGGAGTTCGACGCCCTGCTTCCACACGCGGCGGATCAACGGCACGCCTGGGCGGTACGCGAAGTAGACGTGATTCGGCGCATCGAGCAGGACGAGGTCCGCGCTCGAACCCGGCGAGAGCCGTCCGACGTCGTCGCGACGCAGCGCGCGTGCTCCGCCCGCTGTCGCCGACCAGAGTGCCTCATCCGGTGTCATCCCGAGTTCCCGCACGGCGAGGGCGATGACGAACGGCATCGACGAGGTGAAGCACGAGCCGGGGTTGCAATCGCTGGCGAGCGCAAGGGTGACGCCGGCGGAGAGCAGGGCACGGGCATCCGGGTAGGGATGTCGTGTGCTGAACTCGACCCCTGGCAGCAGCGTGCAGACCGTGTTCGATGCGGCGAGCGCGGCGACGTCATCCGCCGACAGGTAGGTGGCGTGATCGACGCTCGCAGCGTCGAGTCCAACGGCGACGCGGACTCCTTCTCCTTCGGTGAGCTGACCCGCGTGGATCCGCACGCCCAGGCCGCGGTGAGCTCCCGCGGACAGGATGCGTGCGGCCTCCTCGGCGGTGAACGCGCCCTCGTCGCAGAAGACATCGATCCAGCGGGCGTGCGGCGCACAGGCGTCGAGCATGGGGCCCGTCACGAGGTCGACGTATCCGCTGCGGTCGTCGGCGTATTCGGATGGCACGACGTGCGCGCCGAGGAACGTCACCTCGTCGGTCACCTCGCGGGCGAGCCTGGCGAGGCGTTCCTCGTTCTCGACGTCGAGTCCGTATCCGGTCTTCACCTCGAAGGTGGTCGTGCCCAGCGAGGCGAGTTCGCGCTCGAAGCGCTGCAGGCTTGCCCGCAACTGCTCGTCGCTGGCCGCACGTGTCGCGGCAACGGTGCTGCGGATCCCACCTGCCGTGTACCGTTCCCCCGCCATGCGGGCGACGAACTCGGCGGAACGGTCGCCCGCGAACGCGAGGTGGGTGTGGCTGTCGACGAAACCGGGGATGACGGCGCGGCCGCCGGCATCCACTCGCTCCACATCGCCCTGCAGCAGCCGTGCCACCTGGGGCGCGGCGTCGGCCTGCGGACCGGCCCAGACCACCTCGCCGTCGCGGGCGATGAGGGCGGCATCCTGCACTGCGCCCAGCGGGTCGTCCGCTCGCGCACCCCTCGTGCTCGGATCGTTCGTGACGAGCAGACCGATGCCGTGCAGAAAGAGCGTACTCACCGTCGGCCTCCCATCGTGCGCTCGTCGCGGTCCGTGATCAGGAACACGGCATCGGACACGAAGAGTGCCTGATCGCTGCTGATTTCGGTGCTCACTCCTCCAGCATGGGGATGCGCAGGCCGCGTTCGCGTGCAACTTCTGCGGCGCGTTCGTAACCCGCGTCCACGTGCCGCATCACGCCGGTGCCCGGATCGTTGGTGAGCACGCGTTCGATCTTCTGCGCCGCGAGGTCCGTCCCATCGGCGACGACGACCTGTCCGGCGTGGATGGAGCGTCCGATCCCGACTCCCCCGCCGTGGTGGATGGACACCCACGTGGCGCCGGAGGCCGTGTTCAGGAGCGCGTTCAGCAGGGGCCAGTCGGCGATGGCATCCGAGCCGTCCTTCATGCCCTCCGTCTCGCGGTAGGGCGAGGCGACGGATCCGGAGTCGAGGTGGTCTCGGCCGATCACGATGGGAGCCGAGAGCTCACCGGAGGCCACGAGCTCGTTGAACCTGAGGCCTGCGAGGTGCCGCTCCTTGTATCCGAGCCAGCAGATACGGGCAGGGAGGCCCTCGAAGTGCACCTTCTCGGACGCCTTGGTGATCCAGCGACGCAGCTTCGCATCGTTCGGAAACAGCTCCAGGATCGCGCGGTCGGTGACCGCGATGTCCTTCGGGTCGCCGGAGAGCGCGGCCCAGCGGAATGGTCCCTTGCCCTCCTCGAAGAGCGGACGGATGTGCGCAGGCACGAATCCGGGGAACGCGAACGCCCGCTCGTACCCGCCGAGCTGCGCCTCTGCCCGGATGGAGTTGCCGTAGTCGAAGACCTCGGCGCCGGCATCCAGGAATCCCACCATCGCCTCGACCTGCTTGGCCATGGATGCCCGTGCCTTGGCGGTGAATCCCTCGGGGTCCGCCTCGGCCGCAGCGTGCCAGTCCTCGACCGAGATGCCCTCCGGCAGGTAGCTGAGCGGGTCGTGCGCGCTGGTCTGATCGGTGACGATGTCGATCGGCACTCCGCGGCGCAGCAGCTCGGGAAACACCGTCGCCGCGTTGCCGACGAGTCCGATGGAGTACGCCTCGCCCGCCTGCCGTGCGACGAGTGCGCGGGTGACGGCCTCGTCGAGATCGTCGGTGAAGGCGTCGAGATAGCCGTGGTCGACGCGGCGCTGCAGGCGGGCGCGGTCGACGTCGACGATGAGCACGGCGCCGTCGTTCATGGTGACGGCGAGCGGCTGGGCGCCGCCCATGCCGCCGCATCCGCCGGTCAGGGTGAGGGTGCCCTTGAGGCTCGCACCGCCCTGCCCGCTGACCGCGCCCTGCCCGTCTCCACCGGTCTTGTTTCGGGCGGCGAGCTTCTCGGCGACCGCCGCGAAGGTCTCGTACGTTCCCTGCAGGATGCCCTGGCTGCCGATGTAGATCCAGCTCCCGGCGGTCATCTGGCCGTACATCGTGAGGCCTTCGGCCTCGAGCCGGCGGAACTCCGGCCACGTCGCCCAGTCCGGCACGAGGTTGGAGTTGGCGATGAGAACACGCGGTGCCCATTCGTGCGTGCGGAAGACGCCGACCGGCTTACCGGACTGCACGAGCAGCGTCTCGTCGACCTCCAGGCTCTCCAGTGTGCGGATGATGGCGTCGTACGCTTCCCAGCTGCGGGCAGCACGGCCGGTGCCGCCGTAGACGACGAGATCCTCCGGACGCTCGGCTACGTCCGGGTCGAGGTTGTTCATCAGCATGCGCAGCGGCGCCTCGGTCTGCCACGACTTCGCGCGCAGCTGTGTGCCGCGCGGGGCGTGGATGGGCAGTCGATCGTTCATGTCGTCGCTCCTTCGTGGTCGATGTGCGTGTGGTGCCGAGTGCGCGTTCGTGCTTCGTGGTCGCGTCAGCGCCATGTGCGCACTATTGCGCCACTCGTTCTGGCGCGGTCAAGCGCAAATGGCGCTGTTGCCCGCGACGCCCGGGCCGGGGAAAGGGCCTGAAGGGAGGAGAGGGATGGTCGCTGTGGCGATCGGGGCGAGCATCGGGACCGGTCATCGGAGGGGTCCCGTGACGGACTCGACGGCATCCAGCACACGGCCGGACGCGACGAGCGCGACAGACGCCTCGATCTCGGCGGAGAGCGGACGATCGGGACCGGGACCGGCGACGTGCTCGCGCAGCGCGGCGCGGGCGGCCGCCGTCGCGGCGCCCGGCTGCAGCGGTGCACGCAGGTCGAGCGACCGGGCCGCGGTCATCAGTTCGATGGCGAGCACCCTGGTGAGGCCATCGATCGCGCGGCGCAGCTTGCGCGCCGCGGCCCAGCCCATCGAGACGTGGTCCTCCTGCATGGCACTGGAGGGAATGGAGTCGACGGATGCCGGTGCCGCCAGCCGCTTCAGCTCACTGACGATCCCCGCTGCCGTGTACTGCGCGATCATGAGCCCGGAGTCCACGCCGGCACGGTCGGCGAGGAATGCCGGAAGCCCCTTGTTCCTGGCGACGTCGAGGTGCCGGTCGATGCGGCGCTCGGAGATGCTCGCGGCATCCGCGACGGCGATCGCCAGGAAGTCGAGCACATACGCGACAGGAGCACCGTGGAAGTTGCCGTTCGAGACAACGCGGCCGTCCTTCGTGACGACGGGGTTGTCGACGGCGGACGCGAGCTCGCGTTCCGCCACGAGCCGTGCGTGCGACACGGTGTCGCGTCCGGCTCCGTTGACCTGGGGGCTGCAGCGCAGCGAGTAGGCGTCTTGCACTGTTGGATCCTCGGGTCCCGCGTGGCTGGCGACGATCGGCGAGCCGCCGAGGATGCTGCGCAGGTTCGCCGCCGAGTCGGCCTGGCCGGTCTGCGGGCGCAGGGCCTGCAGGTCGGCGGCGAAGACGGCATCCGTTCCGAGCAGTGCCTCGACACTCATCGCGGCCGTGAGGTCGGCCACCTTGTACAGCGCGTCGAGGTCGGTGAGGGCGAGCGCGAGCATGCCGAGCATGCCGTCCGTGCCGTTGATGAGGGCGAGGCCCTCCTTCTCGGCGAGCCTGATCGGCCGGATGCCCGCCTCGGCCAGCGCCAGAGCTGCGGGCACCGCGTGGCCGGAGGCATCGCGCACCTCGCCCTCGCCGATGAGCGCGAGAGCGCAGTGCGCGAGCGGGGCGAGGTCGCCCGAGCAGCCGAGGGATCCGTACTCGCGCACGATCGGCGTGATGCCCGCGTTCAGCGCATCCGCGTACGCCCGCGCGGTGGAGGCGCGCACGCCGGTCCGCCCCGTCATCAGCGTGCTGAGGCGCAGCAGCATGAGGGCGCGGACGACCTCGCGCTCGACCTCGGGGCCGGATCCGGCGGCGTGCGAGCGGATCAGGCTGAGCTGGAGCTGGTCGCGGTCCTTCCGCTCGATGTAGGTGGTGGCGAGGGCGCCGAACCCCGTCGAGATGCCGTAGTGCGGCTGTGGGTCGTCGGCGAGCGCCTCGATGACGCGGCGAGTCTCGGTGACGGCGGCGACGGCATCCGGATCCAGCACGACTCGCGCGTCCTCGCGTGCCACTGCGACCACGTCGGCGATGCTCAGTGCTCCGACGCCGACGACGACCTCAACACTCGGCTCCGGTGCCGACAGATGGGTGTGCGGTGCTGACGAACTCATGCCTCCATTGCACGCCGCGCACCGGCGATGCGTGCCCGCCGACCGCCGATCCGTGTCCGGGATACCGGACCGCGAGCATCCGTTCCGCCTAAACTGGAGGGATGCCGGGCAAGGCTCCCGCCGCGGATGCGACGCTGCGCATCCTGCGGTTGATGTCACAGCAGCGCGGACCCGTTGCCGCCTCGACCATCGCGCGCACCCTGGAGTTGCCGCGCTCGACCGTCTACCAACTGCTGAATGCGCTCACGGAGCACGGGTTCGTCATCCCTCTTCCCGAGGCGGCCAAGTACGGTCTCGGCGTCGCCGCGTTCGAGCTCTCCAGCGGCTTCAATCGGCAGCAGCCGCTCACCCGTGTCGGCGCTCCCGTGCTGGCGCGGCTCGTCGACGAGACGGGACTGAGCGGTCACCTCACTGTGCTGCTCGGCCGTGATGTCGTGTACCTCATCGAGGAGCGGGCACCGCACGGACCGTACCTCGTGACGGATGTCGGGGTGCGGCTTCCCGCGCACCTCACCGCGTCGGGCCTCGCGATGCTCGCGGGCCTGCCGGCCGCTCAGGTGAGGGCGCTGTATCCGGACAAGGGAGCGTTCACGACCCGAACCGGGCGCGGCGTGACGTCGTACCGCGAGCTGAGCGCTGAGCTGCGGGCGATCCGCGAGCGGGGCTACGCCGTTGAGGACTCCTCTGTCACGGAAGGGCTCAAGTCGCTGGCCGTCGCCGTTCCGGATCACGTTGGCTGGCCGGCGGCATCGGTTGCAGTCACGTTCCCCGCCGAACGTGACGTCGACCTCGATGCGACCGCCGCGCGCATCGCGCGGGCAGCGGCGGAGCTGGGGCGCCGCATCGGAGCGCCGCCCCGTTCATAGCACTGCCGCGGCGTTCACAACTCAGGATCGGCGTCGACGCCGGCCGCGCGACATAGCGAAGTGATGCGCCCGCAGCAGGCGGCCGTCCATGCCGTTCCTGAGTTATGAACCGGACGCTGCCATCGTCAACGCCGTCGGGCGCTCGGCGTAGCCCGCGATCGCTTCCAGTACCACGAGTGCGGCGAGCCGCACCGTGCGGCCGTCGGCGGCGTCCCTGGTGGCGTCCACCTCGGCGATGTCCAGGGATGCCACGCGCGGGTCGCGCGCGAGCAGCCGCACCGTGCGGCGCAACTGGTACGCGGACAGGCCGCCCGGCACCGAGGCGGGGCAGGCGGGCGCGACGGAACGGTCGCAAACGTCAACGTCGACGTCCACGTGGATCGGACCGTCGGACGCACCTGCCACCTCGAGCGCGTCATTCGCGATCTCGGCCAGCGGACGCTGCTCGAACACGTCGCGCCGCACGATGCTGATGCCCGCCTCGCGTGCCCGAGCGTCGTAGAAGGCGGAGTTGGCGAAGTCCGCGATGCCGAGCTGCACCACTCGTCGCCCGTCGAGGCCGGCTTCCAGGAGGCGGCGCACCGGGGATCCGTTGGAGATGCCGTCTCGCAGATCATGGTGCGCGTCGATCGTGATGAGGCCGGCATCCCCGATCCGGCCGGCATCCGTCGCGGGCCGGTGCGCGTGGTCGGTGCGAGCGGTGCCCGCGCCGGGTCGGCCACCGAGCCATGCGCCACGCGCAACGCTGTAGGTGAGGGCGTTGTCACCGCCGAGTGCGATGACGAGGTCACTGCGCGATGCCGCGGCACGCACCGCGTCGACGGCATCCGCTTCGCCGTCGCCGTCCGGCTCGACGACGTCGCCGAAGTCCGCGACGCGCGGCCAGGCGGATCCGTCCGCGAACGTGCCGTAGCGCTGCACGGCCGCTCGGATCGCCGCAGGCGTCGCGTGCGCGCCGGTTGGAGACAACGACGTGCGCCAGGTCGGCACCCCGAGGATTCCGACGCCGACGCGCTCTGCGGATCCGAGCGAGTCTGCCGATGGCCAGCGCCCTGCGCGCGGCCAGTGCGGATCGTCGAAGAGCTGCGCCTCTGTCATGAGCACCACGTTAGGCCGGTCTGCGGGCGCGGGACCGGGCGGGCGCAGGCATCCGTGTCCGGCGGGACGGACGCCAGGCGGGCATCACGAACCACTCGACCTGCACAGACCATTGACGCCGTGGGGAACTCGGCGTAGCTTATTCAACATATTCGTTGATAAAGGATTCTGTTGAACACTGGTGAGAACTCGAAGGACGCGGTCGATCCCCACGAGGAGCGGCTCGACAGAGCATTCCACGCCCTCGGCGACCAGGTGAGACGTGCGATCATCGCCCGGCTCAGCCGGGGACCGGCCACGGTGAACGAGCTCGCGGAACCGTTCGGCATCACCGTGCAGGCGGTCTCGCGGCACATCCACGTGCTCGAGGAAGCCGGCCTCGTCACCAGAAGCCGCGACGCTCAACGACGCCCTGTGCACCTGAATGCGGGAGCGCTCGAAGAGTTGACCTCGTGGATCGACGGGTACCGGCTCGCACACGAGAGCTCGTTCCGGGCACTCGACGGTGTTCTGGCCGGACTGAAGCCCGCAAGCACCAAGACCGACCACAAGAAGCAAGGAGAGAGATCATGAGCAACGAACTGACGGTGAACGCCCCAGACGGGCTGCCGTTCGTCGACTTCACGCGCGAGTTCGACGCACCTGTCGAGGCCGTCTTCCGCGCCTACAAGGATCCGGCACTGTACCGGCAGTGGAACGGGCCGCGCGGCTACGAGATGGATCTTCAGGAGTACGACTTCACGACGGGTGGCCGCTACCGCTACGTCCATCGCGATCCCGAGGGCAACGAGTTCGGGTTCCGCGGCGTGTTCCACAAGGTGCGCGACAACGAGTTCGCCGTGCAGACCTTCGAGTTCGACGGAGTGCCGGATGCCGTGAGCATCGAGTTCATCACCTTCGAGGCCCTCCCCGATGGCCGCAGCCGGGTCTCCGGCCACGCCGTGTATCCCACGCTCGAGGGCCGCGACGGCATCGTGGCGATGGGCATGGAAGACGGGATGCGCGACGGCTACGACAAGCTCGAGGAGATCGCCTCACGGTGATGTCGCAGAACATCGGTCGCGATGCGCGTGAGCGCGCCCCGATCGTCGGGTGACAGTCGGGAGAGCAGCACGTCGACGTCGGCGCCGAACTCGGCTGTGACATCCGCGGCCATGCGCTTGCCCGTATCGGTGAGCGCCACCCGCACCGACCGGCGATCGGTGGCCGACGGCGTCCGCAGCACGAGGCCACGACGGACCGCACGGTCGACCAGCCCGGAGACGCTCGACTTGTCGAGCTCGAGAAGGGTGGCCAGCTCGTTCATCGTCGGCCTCCGATCGCGGAGGATGCCCATCAGCCGCGTCACCACGATGCTCACGTCGCGCTCGCCTGCCCTGCGCTCGAGCATGCCGTGCACGAGGAACGAGAGCTGCGCCAGCGCGTCGACGGACGACAGCTCCTCCGACGGCTGCCCTTCGGCGTCGGCGCCGTCAGGGAAGTCCGAATAGGCAACGCCCGCAAGGTCGGGATCATCGATATTCGGCGCACGGGACGCATCCTCGGAGGTCATGCCCTCATCGTAGTTTGACTTAGTTCGTGTCACCAACTATTTTAGTTCGTGTCACCAACTACCTTCAACCGAGGAGTCTCGCATGCCCACCATGAACGCTGCCGTCGTCACCTCGTTCGACGAGCCGCCGCACTACCGCGAATTCGAGACTCCCCGGCCCACCGGCGACCACGAGGTGCTCGCCGACGTGCTCGCCGTCGGCCTGCATCCGCGGGTGCGGTCGCAGGCGTCCGGATCGCACTACACGAGTGCCGGCGTGCTGCCGGCGATCCCGGGTGTCGACGGAGTTGCCAGGATGCCGGACGGCACCCTCGTCTACTTCGCCTCCGACGACGACACGATCGGCACGATGGCAGACAAGGCGATCGTCGACGTGCGTCGTTCGATCCCGCTTCCCGCCGATGCCGACGTCGCTCGCATCGCCGCGTCGATGAACCCCGCGATGTCGTCGTGGGTCTCGCTGCGCAAGCGCGTGCCGATGCAGAAGGGTGCAAGCGTCCTGGTGCTCGGCGCCACCGGCAGCGCCGGAACCTCCGCCGTGCAGGTCGCGAAGCGACTCGGCGCAGGCCGGGTCGTTGCCGCCGGACGCAACCGCGAGCGGCTCGAGGAGCTCACCGCCCACGGTGTCGACGCGATCGTGCAGCTCACGGACGACGCGGACGCCACCTCGCGCGCCATGGCAGAGGCCGCTGCCGACGTCGACATCGCGCTCGACTACGTGTGGAGCGAGCCGGCCGCGCAGGCGATCATGGCCATCCTGACGACGCGCCAGGACCGCGAGCGATCGCTGGATTGGATCGGCATCGGCGCCACTGCCGGCCCGAACATCGAGCTGCCCTCCGTGGCGTTCCGGTCGGCGAACTTCCGCCTGCAGGGCAGCGGCCAGGGATCGGTGGGGCCGCGCACCTACCTCGCCGAGCTGCCCTCCCTCGTGGAGGAGCTGCAGGCCGGAACGATCGGCATCACCCCGCGTGCCGTTCCCCTGGCCGACGTCGAGGCGGCGTGGAACGACCACGACGTGGCCGGCGCCCGCACGGTGCTGATCCCGTGAACGGCCGAGGACCTGATCGATTGTTGAAGCCCTGAGCGCAGGCCCATGGTCCACAGGGCTGCAGATCGCAGATCTGTGGATCCGGATCTCAGCAGCTCCGCGGTTCCACCAGCGGCGCTGCCCGGTCGATCACAACACGCCGAGCCCGTGCGGCCGCAGATTGAGCGGCTCGACGCCGTCCTCGGTGACGACGACGATGTCCTCGATGCGGGCGCCCCACTCGCCGTCGAAGTAGATGCCGGGCTCGATGCTGAACGCCATGCCCGGTTCCAGCGGGAGCGCGTTGCCCGCCACGATGTACGGCTCCTCGTGCACCGAGAGCCCGATGCCGTGGCCCGTTCGGTGGATGAAGCGGTCGGCGAGGCCGGCATCCGCGAGCACGGCGCGCGCGGCGGTGTCAACGTCTTCGGCGGTGATTCCGGGCCGAACGGCATCGACGGCCGCCTGCTGGGCGCGCTCGAGCGCGGCATACGCATCACGGATGTTCGCGCCCACCTCGCCCGTCGCATACGTTCGCGTGCTGTCCGAGTTGTACCCGATGGCCGTCGGGCCGCCGATGTCGACGACGACGGTCTCCCCCTCGCCGATCACGCGATCGGACACCTCGTGGTGCGGGTCCGCGCCGTTCGGACCGGATCCCACGATCACGAAGTCCGCCAGGGCATGTCCCTCCTCCACGATCGCCGCGGCGATGTCGGCCGCCACCTCGCGCTCGGTGCGTCCAGGGCGAAGCCATTCGCCGACACGGGCGTGCACGCGGTCGATGGCGGCGCCGGCCTCACGGAGGGCGGCGATCTCGGTGGCATCCTTCACCATGCGCAGTCTGCGCAGCACCGGCGTGGCCAGCTCGATGACGGCGTCGGAGGTGACGGAGAGGGGCACGGTGTGCAAGGCGGGCGTCGCCTCGCTGACACCGATCCGTCGGGTGACGCCGAGCCCGCGTAGCGCGAGGGCATACGGATCCTGGCCGTCGACCCAGTCGCGCACGTCGAGGCCGGCCTCACCGACGGCCGATGCTCGGAGGGCGGCCAGTTCCATCCGCGGGGCGACCACATAGGGATCGCCGTCGGCAGGAAGGACGAGCGCCGTGAGCCGCTCGAACGTGCTCGCGCGCGAGCCGACAAGGTACTGCAGATCGGGGCCGGGCGTCACGATGACGGCGTCGAGCCCGTTCTCACGAACGAGTTCGCCGGCCCGCTGCAGACGCGACGTGTACAACGCTGTGCTGAATCGATCCTCGGCCATGTCTCGAGCCTAGCCACGGCCGCACTTCGCGTCGGCGGCCCGCGAGGCACTCTCGTGAGTATCAACGGGCACTCTCGCGGGGAGGAACGGGCACTCTCGCGGGAGGCGGTCAGGCCAGGGCTATGACCGCGACGGAGGCGGCGGAGAGGACAAGGCCGGTGCGTTGCAGCCAGTTCCATCGCTCCTGCAGCACGAATCGGGCCAGCAGCACGGTGACCGCGGGATACATCGAGGTCACCACCGCGATGATCACGAGCTCGCCGAATCCGGTCGAGGCGAGATAGCTCAGCGCGGCGGCCGAGCCGAGCACTCCCGCGAGAAGCGGAAGACGCCACTCCGAACCGGGAAGACCGCGGCGCGCGCGGAATCCGCCCACCGCGAAGGGAACGATGAGGGCGCACGCCACAAGTTGTCCGATCGCGACGGGCCAGGCGCCCGATCCCGAACCGGCGCGCTCCAGCGCGATGAACAGCAGGGCGAAGGCTGCTCCGGCCAGGATCCCGTAGAGCGCGCCGCCGCGGCGCTGATCCTGGGCGCCTTCGGCCGAGCCTCCCCCGCCGGTCCATGACACGAGCGCGACGGCGACGATCGCGGCAACGACGCCCAGAACGCCCAGGACCGGCAGCCGGTTGCCGATCAGCACGCCGACGACGGCCGGGATCACGACCGTGAGCACACCGGACACCGTCGCGACGACGCTCATCGATCCGACCGCGAACCCCTGGTACAGAGCCAGCGTGCCCACGGCACTGCCCACTCCGCTCAGCGCTCCCCACAGCAGGACGGATGCCGTCGGTCCCGCCCCGTGCACGAACACGACCACCACGGCCGAGAACACGAGCCCCACGCTCAGCGTCACGGCCGTCACGAGAATCACCGGCGTCCTACGCCCGGCCATGCCGGCCAAGAAGTCGGACGCCCCGTAGCCCACGGCGGCGACCAGCGCGAGCAGCGCTCCCACGGCATCATCCTCTCGTTCCGGCGACCTCCCCCTGGCACGATCTGCGGACGCCCGTCGGCGCGATCGACTGAGCGCGGCAGCGGAACGGAGGTCGGGTGCCGCTACTGCGGCGCGACCCTCATCATCGTCCGCTGCGGGTCGAGCCGTGCGACGACAGGTTCCAGAATGTTGGCGAGCGCCTCCAGCTGCTCCCGGTCCAGCCGGTCGATCACGAGCCGGCGTACGAGCTCGAGGTGTCGGGGCAGTGCGCGGACGAGCGCCTTGCGCCCCTCGGATGTCAGCCGCACGTTGATCACTCGCGCGTCGTCCGGGCTGTCGACGCGTTCGACCAGTCCACGTGCCGAGAGCTTGCCGATCACCTTCGACAGCCTGGGCAGTGTGGAGTTGACCATGACGGCGACATCGGACATGCGCATCGTGTTGTGGCCGGCCTGCTTGAGGCCGCTCAACACTATGAACTCGAAGTGCGTCATCCCCGCGTGCGCCCGCAGGTCGGCATCAAGAGCGGCAGGGAGCAGCTCCGCGGTCGCAACGAGAGCCAGCCAGGCGCGCGACTCGAGCGCATCCATGCGCGGCACTGTCGGGACCATGGAAGGAGTTTACCGAGGTCGGAATAGTTGCAGCTACAAGTTGTTGCATCAATGGTTGCACTTGCAACAACAGCACATCGAACGTCTCAGGAGGACGACATGACCAGCATCTCGGTGATCGGCACCGGCAACATGGGATCCGCCATCGCGGCCCTCGCGGTGAAAGGCGGTGCGCACGTTCAGGTCGTCGCCCGCGACACGACTAAGGCACAGGAACTGACCGAACGGCTCGGTGCGACAGCAGCGACGTTCGGCGACGTGCTGACCGGCGACATCGTGGTGCTGGCGCTCCCGTACCCCGCGCTCGACGAGGTCGTGTCGACCTACGGCGCTCGCCTCGACGGCAAGACCGTCGTCGACCTCACCAACCCGGTCGACTTCGCCACCTTCGACGCGCTCACCGTGCCCGCCCACTCGTCCGCTGCCGCCGAGCTGCAGGCGAAACTGCCCGACGCCCACGTCGTGAAGGCGTTCAACACCAACTTCGCGGCCACGCTCGCCAGCGGCACCGTGGGCGGCGAGCCCACCACAGTGGTCATCGCGGGCGATGACGACAACTCCAAGGCGGAACTGGGCGCCCTGATCACTGCGAGCGGCCTCAAGGCCGCCGACGCCGGCTCGCTGAAGCGTGCCCGCGAGCTCGAGGCCGTCGGATTCCTGCAGATGGTGCTCGCCGCGCGCGAGCACATCGGCTGGACCGGCGGATTCGGCGTGCACGCCTGATCGGCAGTATCCGTCATCCCCGTGGCGCGTGCGAGACCCGAGTCGCACGCGCCACCGGTGTCTCAGCGCAACGCCGGCGCCGCAGAATCGGTGAGCGCGAAGACCGCCGTTCACCCGGCACTGTGCGCCTGGGCGATCGTGAGCCCGGCGGCAAGCTCGGCGAACGCCTGATCGGCTCCCTCGTATCGCGCCAGCGCTGCGGCCTGGCCGAGCCAGAGCGACTGCAGTTCGCCGTTGCCCTGCGCCCCCGCTGCGACGCGGAACCGCCCGGTCAGCCAGTTCTGCGCCGGGAACGGCGCGATGGCACCCGCCCCCTCGATGGTGCGAACGGCACGGTTGGGGGCGCCGCGCGAGAGGCGTCCGCTCATCGCCCGCGTCAGCACGCTGCCGTCGGCGGGGGTGGAGCCGATCGCGGCTCGATGCGCGTCGTTCGCGGCGGATTCGCGGGTGCGCAGGAACGCGGTGCCGACCTGCACACCGTCGGCGCCCAGGGCGAACGCGGCTGCCACGCCGCGGCGGTCCGCGATGCCGCCCGTCGCGACGACGGGAACGTCGACCGCGTCGCGCACCTGAGGCACCAGGGCGAACGTGCCGACCAGGGAATCCGCTGCCGGTCGAAGGAACGAGACCCGGTGCCCCGCAGCCTCTGATCCCGAGGCGACCACGATGTCCACACCGCCGTCGGCGAGCGCCACGGCCTCCTGCACCGTCGTCGCGGTGCCGATCACGGTGATGCCGCGCTCATGCGCTGCATCGAGGATGTCGCGCCCCGGCACCCCGAACACGACGCTGAGCGCCGCCGGTCGAGCCTCGAGAACCGCCGCCAGCTGCTCCTGGAAGGACGGAAGGTAGCGCTCGGGCGGATCCGGCACCTCCAGTCCCACCTCGTCGAAGAGCGGACGCATCGCCTCGGCTGCACTGGCGTACTCCTCGGCGCTCGGATCCCGCTCCGTGCCGGTCGGCAGCCACAGGTTCAACGCGAACGGGCGCGCGGTGGCGGCGCGCAGAGCGTCCGCTGTCTGCAGGATGCGTTCCGCGTCGTATCCGTAGAGCCCGTACGACCCCAGGCCGCCCAGTTCGCTCACCCGCGCGGTCAGTTCCACCGAGGAGAGCCCACCGAACGGACCCAGCACGATGGGGGTGCTGATGCCCAGCATCCGGGTGAGTCGATCGGCTCCTGGTGTGCTCATGGTTTCCCCTCGGGTCTGATAAAAAGGAGATTAATCCGCTTAAAGCTATCGAGCGAAAGGCGCACTGTGACCGCGGCACTCGGCATCCAGATTGCCACCACCTTCACCTGGCTCGGGCTCGTCGTGGGAATCTCCTTCATCGAGGCGCCTGTCAAGTTCCGGACGCCGGGCGTGACCGTCGAACTGGGCGTCGGGATCGGCCGCCTCGTCTTCCACGTGCTCAACGCCGTCGAGGGCATCGCGGCGGCGGTGCTGCTGCTGACGGTGTTCCTCCAGGGCGGCACGCACGGAGCCTGGCCGGAAGCCCTCACCGTGGCGCTCGCCGTCGTGCTGGCTGCCGGAGCGCTCGTGCTGCGACCGCTGATGGACCGCCGCGTTCGGGCGGGAGAGACCGCCGACCGGATGCCGCGCAACAACCTGCACTTCGGCTACGTCGGGCTCGAAGTGCTCAAGGTCGTGCTGCTGGTGTGGCTCGGCGTGGTCGGTCTGCTCAGCGCGTGACGGATCCGTCGCCGGACTCCCCCGCGCCGAGCGACACCATGCACAGGTCGGGCTCGACGAACGGGATCAGGCGCGCGGAAGGATGAGCTCCGTCGTCGAGCCGTTCCAGCATCCGCTCCACGAGGCCGCGATGCACGGAGCAGACGACCTCCGGCCGCTCTCGGGCGAGATCCCGGAAAGGACACCCGTGCATCAGGATGTCGTCGCCGGAGACCTCGGGCTCGAAGCCCCACGAGTCGAGCACGTCGACGAGCGATGCCACGGAACCGACACCAGCGGGAGCCTCGACCGAGTCGGCCCAGCTGCGGCCGGCTTGTGTCGACGCCCGCGCGGCGGCGCTTCGTCGGGAGGACTTCGCGCCTGAGGCGCGCTCCGCACCCGGATCGGAGCCGCCGATCGCCTCGACCAACACCCCGAGCAGCCGCTCTCTGGCCTCGGACGCTCGCAGGGCGCTGCCGGGCGAGTACAGCATCCGCGGCCGCCCTCGCCGGTTCTCCTGCACGGCACGCCGTTGCACCAGACCGGACGCGACCAGTTGGTCGAGGTGGAACCGCGCAGTGGTCACGTGAACGCCGAGCGCCTCGGCGATGGCGTGCACGTCGAGCGGATGCTCCGCCCCCGCCAGCACCTCCAGCACGCGTCGACGCGCCATCGGCTCGAGAGCGACGGCCGCCTCCGAACTCTCCGCCGACGACGCGTGGCGCCCCTTGGCCTCCGATTCCTGGTGCGCGCTCACGTGCTCTCCCTCGCTCGTTGCGTCGCCTCGTGCTGCGTCTCGGCTCGATGCGTTCCGACTGGCTCGGCCTCGAACTCGTCGGGAGCCTGGTCGCCGCTGCGCTGCCCACCCAGGCTCGGTTCGTCGCTGCCCTGCCCACCCAGGCTCGGCTCGTCGCTGCGCTGCCCGCCGAGGCTCGGCTCGTCGCTGCCCTGCCCGTCCAAGCGCGGCCCGTCCAGATCTTGCCCGTCGCGATATCCGATGGTCTCGTACCGACTGCCGGAGCGCCCCTGCAGCCGTCGCTCGATGGACCCCGCGATCCGGGCGGCCTGCACCTTGGCATGCTCGGCGACCGCCCCGGCGAAGTGGTCGTCGACATTCGCAACCCAGATTTCGAGCCAGCGCTCGAACTCGTCTTCTCCGAGCGGATGCTTCGCGTGCAGCACAGAGTGGAGCTGCAGCGCATTGCGCCGGTAGAGCCCCGCGTTGAACAGCACGGTCTGCCAGAAGTCGCACATGATCGGCAGGTGGTGGTCGAGGTCCATGTGGGCGACATCCGTGAAGATCGGCCCGATGAGCGGATCGGCGAACGCGCGCCGGTAGAACGACGAGACGAGGAGGGCGACGTCGTCCCGATCCTCGAGGTCGTGCATCGCGGTCGCTGCGTCAGGCATGGCATCCACCTTAGGTCGAATAAACCGCATCGAACTGCTGCTTATCCGCGCCACGCTGGTCGACGGGTGCATTCCTGGCCGACCGTGTTCGTCGACTGCGCGGCGGGCCTCTGCGTGGGCCGGGCCAGAATGGCGAGCCGACTCCGTGCCGTATTCAGGACACGGTTCCGTGCCGTATTCGGGACATGGTTCCGTGCCGTATTCGGGACACGGTTCCGTGCCGCAATCAGGAGAAGGTTCCGTGGCGGATTCAGGAGAAGGTTCCGTGCCGGATACGGGACATGGTTCGGTGCCGTGTTCAGGACACGGGGAGTGCGGAGCCCCATATGCGCTCGAGTCGTCATATGTCCTGAATACGGAACACGGAGGGGGACTGCGAAACACGGAGGGGGATACAGAACACGGAGGGGACTGCGAAACACGGAGCGGGAATACGGAACACGGAACGGATTCACCGTTGAGCTTCTCCTGGTCACCCCCGGGAGAAGCCGGGCCTCCTGACGGTGCGGAACCCGGCGGCGTCGGCGCATTCCCGCTTTCGGCGTCGGCGCCATTTCTGTATTCGCCCTGTGTCAGGCGGCGTCCGCTATCGAACGGTCGCCTCTCATCCATGACGTAAACTTCTGACAAAGTCCGGACTTTGTCACCCGTCCCGTCGCAGCGCCTCGCGCACTGTGCTGTTCACGAGACCGTGTAGTCACTGTCACCGCACCTCGGCGACACGGTGCCGTCAGAGCGACCGCGCGGTCAGAAGGACTGTTCCATCAGAGGGAGCCCACATGCCCGACACGATCGCCGAGCAGACGAAACTGCCGACCGAACTGTTCGTGGACATAGACCGTTCGAGTCCGATCCCCATGTACTTCCAGGTCGCGACGACGATCGAGCGGGCGATCACCGACGGCACGCTCGCGCCCGGCGCCCGGCTGGAGAACGAGATCGCCCTCGGCGAGCGGCTCGGGCTCTCCCGTCCGACAGTGCGGCGCGCCATCCAGGAGCTGGTGGGCAAGGGCCTGCTCGTGCGGCGTCGCGGCATCGGCACGCAGGTGGTGCAGCGGCCGGTCACGCGCAAGGTGGAACTCACCAGCCTGTACGACGATCTCGAGCGCGGGAGCAAGCATCCGTCGACCGCGCTGCTGACCCGTGAGGTCGTGGAGGCCGACGACGTGATCGCAGACCAGCTGTCCGTACCGAAGGGGTCGTCGGCGCTGCACGTGCGTCGACTGCGGTCTTCAGACGGCGTGCCCCTGGCCGTTCTGGAGAACTACCTGCCTTCCGAGTTCATCGACATCAGCGCCGACGAGCTGCAGACGCGCGGCCTGTACCAGCTGCTCCGCGCCCGCGGAACGATGATCAGCGTCGCCCAGCAGCGCATCGGCGCCAGGGCGGCCACGACCGAGGAGAGCAGGCTCCTGGACGTGAAGGGGCACGGTCCCGTGCTCACGATGGATCGCACGGCGTACAACAACAACGGCAAGGCGGTCGAATACGGCCACCACTGTTACCGGCCCGACCTCTATGCGTTCGAGATCACGCTCGTCAACAAGTGACGTCGGATCCGGCCGGTCGAGAACGCTCCTCGTGCTGGGTCTCCGCAGCACGAACCCACACGTGCCGACCCTCAGGCCAGCGCCGAACGCAGGTACTCGGCCGACGCGCGCGCGTCGCCGATCGGACCGGCGCCCTCCGCGGGCGCGCCGTCGATGACGTTGTCCTGCTCGAGCACGAACCATCCGTCATATCCGACGGCATCGAGGCTGGCCAGGATGCTCCGCACATCCACGTCCCCCTGCCCGAGCGGCCGGTACAGCCCGGCGACCACGGCGTCGTAGTACGTGCGCTCACCCGACTGCACGGTGCGTGCGACGCCGAGGTCGACATCCTTCAGGTGCACGTGCGCGATGCGGTCGGCGTGGGCGGCGGCGAAGGCGACGGGATCCGTTCCGCCGATGAGCAGGTGGCCGGTGTCGAGGCAGATCGGGATGCCGGATCCGGCGAGCACGCGGTCGAGGTCGTCTGTGGTCTCCACCATGGTGCCGACATGCGGATGCAGCACGGCGAGCACACCGGCATCCTCCGCCGTCTTCCGGAGTCGGTCGAGGTTGCTCAGCAGGGTCGCCCAGCCGGTGGCATCCAGCTCAGGGCGGGAGTCGTAGCCCTCGACGCCGGTCGCCGCCGCGAGCACCAGCACGGATGCCCCTGCCGCCGCATACGACGCCAGCTCCGCTTCGACCTCCGGAACGGGGTCGTGCAACGGATTGTGCAGCACGACGGGCACGAATCCACCGGTCGCGCTCAGGCCGAAGCCCGAGAGCAGTTCCGCCTTCTCAGACGGCGACTCGGGCAGGAATCCGAGGGGACCGAACTCGGTGGCCGAGAAGCCCAGCTCCGCCATCTCGCGCAGCACGCGGTCGGGCGGCAGCTGGTAGCCCCAGCCGGGAACCTCGCAGACGCCCCACGAGATGGGCGCCGCAGCGATCTTCGGTGCGGTGGATGCGGTCATCGCAGCGCCCTTTCTGTGGTCATGGACGATGTCCTTGCGGCCGATGAGCTGGTGGCCGAGGAGCTGGCGGCCGGTGCGCTCGATGCCGGTGCAGTTGTGGCCTGTGCCGTGGGGGACGTGTCGGCTGAGAGACCGAGGAGGTCGGCGTGCGGATACCCGACCGCGACGCTGCTTCCGCCGGTCTCCATGGCGGCGATCACGGCGTGGGCGACGGCCGTCGCACGGTATCCGTCGACGGCGTCGGCGAGGTCGGAACCGTCGTAGCCGCCGCGCGTGACGGCGTCGACCCAGTCCTGCATCTCCGCGCGATAGGCCGCCGCGTATCGCGGCCGCCAGTCGGCGGGATAGGCGCTCTGCCTGGTCAGTCCGGTGTCGCGAACGACGGCCGTCGGGCGACCGAGCGCGAGCGTGCCCGTCTCGCCGACGACCTCGAGCCTGACGTCGTATCCGTAGACGGCGTTCACGAACACCTCGACGGTGGTCAGCGCGCCGTCTGCGGTGCGGAGCAGGAGGAGCTGCGGGTCCTGACGCTGCGGAAGCAGGCTCGTCGACGCCGGTGCGTGCCAGCTCACGTCGACGACCGTCGAGGACAGGAGCCACGGTGTCTGGTCGAGCTCGTGGACGGCAGAGTTCAGCACCGTGGAGACGGAGTCACCGCGCGGATCGCCCGACACGTTGCGGTGCACAGCGTGCGCGAGCAGCGGCCGGCCGATCTCGCCGGCATCCAGCGCCTGCTTGAGCTCGACGAGGGCGGGGTCGAACCGGCGGGAGAATCCCACGGAGACCAGCCGACGACCCGTCTCCCGTTCCGCGACGATGATGCGCGCGCAGTCGTCCAGATCGAGCGCAAGCGGCTTCTCGCAGAGCACGGGCTTGCCTGCGGCGATGGCGGCGAGCACTAGGCCGGTGTGTGTGGAGTCGTGGGATGCCACGACCACCGCATCGATGGCATCCGCTTCGATCAGCTCCACCGGGTCGGCAACGGCGAGCGGTGCACCGAGCTCGGATGCCAGTGCCTGGGCGCGTGCCAGGTTGATGTCGGCCACCGCCGCGAGGACCGCGCCGTGGGTGGCCGACGCGATCGCCCTGGCATGGTCGCTGCCCATGATGCCCGCACCGATCACGCCGATGCGCAGTGGGCCGCTCGCACGCGCCGCATCTGCGGTGGGGTGCGGGGCGGTGGAGCTGTCCTGAGTCATGTGTTCCTCGTGTCGTGGTCGGTCGTGGTGCGTTCGCTTCGACTCGGCTGCGCCTCGCTCAGCGAGCCCGACGCGGGGCGAGCCACCCGCTCCTGGGCTGGTGTCCTCAGCCCAGGAGCGGGCGCTGCTTCTTCTGCTGCTCGACGTATTCGGCGTGCGCGTGCCGCGTGCTCTCCAGCTCGGAGACCTGGGCGACGGGCACGTCCCACCAGCCCTCGCCGTCGGGCGCGTAGGAGAAGGGATCCGAGTCGACGTGGATGAGCGTCGAGGTCTCGCTCGTCTTCGCAGCGGCCACGGCGTCGCGGAGGCGGGATGCGGCATCCGCTCCCGGCGCGATCTCGATGACGTCGATGCCGTAGCTCCGGGCGTTGGCCGCGAGGTCAACTGCCGTGAGCAGCGCTCCGGACTCGAAGTTCGACTCCTCGCGGTCGAGGTAACGGTAGCGGGTGCCGAAGCGCTGAGATCCGACGGTCTCGGAGAGGTGCCCGATCGAGGCGAACCCCTGGTTCTGAATGAGCACCACGACGATCTTGATGCCCTCGGCCACCGCTGTCGCCAGCTCGCTGTGCAGCATGAGGTACGAACCGTCGCCGACCATGACGATGACGTCGCGGTCGTCGCCCAGCGCCTCGAGCCCTCGCTTGACGCCGAGGCCTCCTGCGATCTCGTATCCCATGGTCGAGAACGCGTATTCGACGTGGTAACCGAGCGGGTCGCGCACCCGCCACAGCTTGTGCAGGTCGCCGGGGAGCGATCCGGCCGCCTGCACGACGACATCCCGAGGGTCGCTCGCGCTCTGCACTGCCCCGATGATCTCGCTCTGGCCGAGGAGCTCGGCGCCGGTGGGCTTCAGGGCGTCATCGACCACGGCATCCCATTCGCGCTTCTCGCGCGCGATGCGCTCGACATAGTCGGCGTCGATGTGGTGACGGTCGAGCGCGACCTGGAGCGCGACGAGGGTCTCGCGGGCATCCGCGATGACCGGCAGCTGCGTGCCGTGCTTGTACGCGTCGAACGACGCGACGTTCACGTTCACGAACGCCACATCAGGGTTCTGGAACGCGGTACGGCTGGCTGTCGTGAAGTCGCTGTAGCGCGTGCCGATTCCGATGACCACGTCTGCCTCGGCCGCGAGCCGGTTCGCCGCGGTCGTTCCCGTGGCGCCGACCCCGCCCAGGTACTGCGGGTGGTCCCAGTTCAGCGCGCCGCCTCCGGCCTGACTGGTGCCGACCGGGATGCCCGTGCTCTCGACGAGCGCGCGCAGCGCGTTCTCCGCGCCCGAGTAGATGACGCCGCCGCCGGCCACGATGAAGGGGCGCTTCGCGCCGCGGATGGCCGCTGCCGCGGCATCCAGCGCCCAGCGCTCTGGCGCCGGACGACGGATGTGCCACTCGCGGTCCTGGAGGAACTCCACGGGCACGTCGAGCGCTTCGGCCTGCACGTCCTCGGGCAGCACGATCGTCACCGCACCCGTCTCCGCGGGATCCGTGAGCACGCGCAGCGCGGCGAGCGCGATGGAGAACAGCTGCTCAGGACGCTGCACGCGGTCGAAGAATCGTGACAGCGGGCGGAACGCGTCCGTCACCTGCACGCCGGTGTCGTGCGGATGCTCCAGCTGCTGCAGCACGGGATCCGCGACCCGCGTCGCGAACGTGTCGCTCGGCAGCAGAAGCGCGGGCAGTCGGTTGGCCGTGGCGAGCGCCGCACCGGTGAGCATGTTGGCTGCTCCAGGGCCGACGGATGCCGTCGCCGCGAGCGTGGCGCGCCTCCTGTGTACGCGCGCGAATCCCACCGCCTGATGAACCATGGCCTGCTCGTTGCGCGCCTGGTGGTACGGCAGCAGCCCGGAATCCTGCACGTTGTACTGCTTCAGCGCCTGGCCGAGGCCCGCAACGTTGCCGTGGCCGAAGATGCCCAGGATCCCTGGCACCGTGCGCTCCCGGATGTCGCCGTCCACCGTCCACTGGTGCGCCAGGAACTCGACCAGCGCCTGGCCGACGGTCATGCGTCGTGTCGTCATCGGTGTGCTCCGTTGTCGTGTCGTTCGTCGTCGCGTCGATCGCCGTCCTGTCGGCCGTCGTCCGGCAGAGCGTCGTGTCGTTCGTCGGTGGATCCCGTCAGCCGGGGATCCTGCGGTGTTGTCGCCCACCGGTCGCGGATCCAGCTCTGCCGCGGATCGTCGCTGATCAGCCACTCCCGGGTCTCGCCGGGACCGGCCATCACGTTCAGGTAGTAGAGGTCGTATTCGGGCGCCGCTGCGGCCGGTCCGTGGTATCCGAACGGCACGAGCGCGATGTCGCCGGTGCGCACCATGGCACTCGTGTCGATCTCGCCTGCAGGCGACGAGTACGTGGCGAAGGTGCCGAACGCGTCAGCGTCTGGCGGGGCATCCGCTCCGGCTCGGGGCGCCGACTCGAAGTAGTAGATCTCCTCGAGCCGCGACTCGTGCCCTGCGTCGGCCTCGTCGTGCTTGTGCGCCGGATGCGACGACCAGTTGCCGCTCGGCGTGATCACCTCGCAGGCGATGATCGCCGCAGCGTCGAGCGCGTCCGGCGTGCCGAAGTTCTGCACGCGTCTGGTGTCGCGGCCCGCTCCCCTGATCTCGACGGGCACATCGGACTTCGCGAGATAGGCGCTCGGCTTCCGCTCGGTCGTCACCGCCTCCGCGACGGCCACGCGGCCGGATCCGCTGACGCTCATGGCGCGGCCGACACCCACGTACAGCACGTCGGTGGCGCCGTCGAACACGTTCGCGCGTCCCTCGAGCACGGTCGTCATGTCGTCGTGGTCGACGCGGAAGCCGCCGGCGAGCGGCACCACGATGCGCTCCACGTCTCCGGCCGGCAGCTCGATCACGCCGTCGTCCAGCTCGGCGACGCGGATGCCGGTGTGCCGCCATCCCGTGATGCCGTCGTCGACGACCGACTCCCAGGCGCCCCGGGTCAGCGACCCTGCTGGGAAGAACCATTCGTTGCGCACGACCATGTGACGCGGTGCCTTTCTCCGGCCGAGACTGCCGGTGATCAGTCGTTCTGCGGGAAGCCGAGGTTGATTCCCCGGTGCGCCGAGCTCTGCGTGGCCGGGTCGAGCCAACGGCTGGTGACCGCCTTCTCGCGCGTGAAGAAGTCGAAGCCGTGTACGCCGTATGCCTTCGCGTCTCCGAACAGCGACTTCTTCCAACCGCCGAACGAGTGGTAGGCGACCGGCACGGGGATGGGCACGTTGATGCCGATCATGCCGACCTGCACCTCGCTCTGGAAGCGCCGGGCAGCACCGCCGTCGTTGGTGAAGATGGCGGTCCCGTTGCCGAACTGCCCGGAGTTGATGAGGTCGATCCCCTCCTGGAACGTCTTCACTCGCACGATCTGCAGCACCGGTCCGAAGATCTCCTCCTGGTATGCGCGGGAGCTCGTCGGCAGGTCGTCGATCAGGGTGGGTCCGAAGAAGAACCCGTCCTCGCCGCCCTCCACCGTGCAGGAGCGGCCGTCGACGACGATCCGTGCTCCGTCGGCCTCCGCGATGTCGACATAGTCCGACACCTTCCGCTTGTGCTCTGCGGAGATGAGCGGACCCAGGTCCGGTTCGCCACCGGCGCCGCCTGCGCCGTTGCCGACGCGCAGCCTGTCGATCCGTTCCGTGATCTTGCCGATCAGCTCATCCGCGACCGGCTCCACCGCGAGCACAACGGAGACGGCCATGCACCGCTCGCCTGCGGCGCCGTAGCCCGCGTTCACCGCCTGATCCGCGACCAGGTCGAGGTCGGCATCCGGCAGCACCAGCATGTGGTTCTTGGCGCCGCCCAGCGCCTGCACCCTCTTGCCCGTCTTCGACGCGGTCTCGTAGATGTACTGGGCGATCGGTGTGGAGCCCACGAACGAGATCGACTGGACGACCGGCGAGTTCAGCAGGCCGTCGACGGCGAGCTTGTCGCCCTGCAGCACCGTGAAGACACCGTCGGGCAGGCCGGCCTCCTTCCAGAGGGCAGCGATCCACAGCGACGCCGACGGATCCTTCTCGCTCGGCTTCAGCACCACCGCGTTGCCCGCCGCGATCGCGACAGGGAAGAACCACATCGGCACCATGGCGGGGAAGTTGAACGGGCTGATGAGACCGACGACGCCGAGCGGCTGCTTGATCGAGTACACGTCGATCCCCGTCGACGCGCTCTCGCTGAACTCGCCCTTCGTGAGGTGCGGGAATCCGGTGGCGAGCTCGACGACCTCCTGGCCGCGGTTGATCTCGCCGAGCGCGTCGGAGAGCACCTTCCCGTGCTCCGACGTGATGATCTGGGCAAGCTCGCCCTTGCGGGCGTTCAGCAGCTCGCGGAACGCGAACAACACCGTGAGGCGTTTCGCGATCGAGTATCCGCTCCACACCTCGAACCCGCGCTGCGCCGAGGCGATGGCCGCATCGACCTCCGCCCGATCCGCGAGCGCCACGCGCTTCGTCTGAACGCCCAGGGCCGGGTTGTACACGGGTGCCGTGCGACCACTGGCCGACGGGTACGCCGCGCCGTCGATCCAGTGCGAGACGATCGGGAGGTCCGTGTGCGTATCGTCGGCCACGGGTGCTGCGGTGAGGTTCGTCATGGCGATGGTTCCTTCTGATCTGGTCTGCAGTGATCGTGTGCGGACGGGCCGGATGCTCAGCGCCCGTGAACGAGGGATGCCGCGGTGTCGACGGCCAGGGCCACGTCGTCGTCCTGCGGATACAAGAGCGTGCGGCCCACGACGAGTCCGTGCACTCCCGGCAGCGCCAGAGCGGATGCCCACGACGCGTACGTCTCGTCGGGTGCCGCCGCGCTGTCGCCGCCGAGCAGCAGCGTGGGCAGCGTCGTCGCCTCCATGACCCGCTCCATCCGGTCGACGACCGGAAGCTTCAGCCAGCTGTACGCAGAGGTGGCGCCGAGTCCGGAGGCGATGGCGACCGACGTGATGACCGCGTCCGTCGACAGGTCGTTGACGACGCGTCCGTCCGCCCACTCGCTCATGAAGGGCTCGAGCATGATCGGCAGGCCGGAGCGTGCCGAGGCCGTCACCGCGTTGGCGGTGGCCTCGAGGGTGCGCGCCGTCGCGGGGTCCTGCAGGTTGATGCGCACGAGGAGCTTGGCGGCATCCACTCCAGAACGCGTCATGGCGTCGACGTCGTAGCCGGTGTAGCGGTCGTCCATCTCGAAGACGGCGCCGCGAAGGCCGCCTCGGTTCATCGAGCCGACCGCGACCTTGTCGTCGAGGGCTCCGAGCAGCACGAGGTCCTCGATGATGTCCGGGGTGCCCAGCACACCGTCCACACCGGGACGCGAGAGCGCCAGAGCGAGGCGCTGCAGCAGGTCGTAGCGGCCGGCCATGGCCGTGGGATCGCTGCGCACACCGAGCGCGCCACGTGCGGGATGATCAGCCGCCACGATGAACAGCCGGCCGTCGCCTCGTACCAGCGGACGCCGCGCGCGCTGCGCGAGCGCCACCCCGATGGACTCCGGATCGCGCTGTCGAGCCGCGCGCAGGCGGGCGAACGCGTCGGGCGCGATCACCGCGTCGGGCGCGCGCATCCGTTCAGGCGCGGACATCGACGGACTCCTTCAGCAGCGCCTCGACCTCTGACGTGGTCGGCATGGCGGTCGAGCATTCGCGCCGCCCGGCGACGATGGCACCCGCGGCGTTCGCGAACCGGATGACCGTGCGCAGGTCCCAGCCCTGCAGCAGCCCGAAGCTCAGCGCCCCGCCGAAACCGTCGCCGGCGCCAAGGCCGTTGACGACGTCCACGAACACGGGAGCCACCTCGACGGTGTCGCCACGGGTCTTGGCCAGCACACCGCGCGGACCCTGCTTCACGACCGCGAGCTCTACGCCGCGCTCCAGCAGGGCATCCGCGGCACGATGCGGGTCGGACTCCCCCACGGCGATCTCGCACTCCTCGCGGTTGCCGACGGCGATGGTAACGTGCTCGAGTGCCCGACCAACTTCGGCGGTCGCGGCGGCGGCCGACTCCCAGAACATGGGCCGGTAGTCGAGGTCGAGGACCGTCAGCGGCCGGCGCTCACGGGCCGCCCAGGCGGCGTGATGCGTCGCACGGCTGGGTTCCCTGGAGAGCCCGGTCACCGTCGCCCAGAAGATGCGCGCGCCGCGGATCGCGTCGAGGTCGAGCCGGTCGGCCGTGATCATCAGGTCCGGCGCGATCGGCTCCCGGTAGAAGTACAGCGGGAAGTCGTCCGGCGGGAAGATCTCGCAGAACGTCACAGGAGTATTGAGCCCCGCCACTGTCGTCATGAAGCGCGGGTCCACGCCGAGGCGGGCCACCTCGCGGCGGGCGAAACGGCCGAAGGGATCCTCACCCGTCGCCGTCACGACGGCGCTGTGCAGACCGTGCTGTGCAGCGGCGATGGCGACGTTGGTGGCGCTGCCGCCGAGGTACTTGCCGAACGTCTCGACGTCTTCGAGACCGACGCCGTCCTGCAGCGGATAGAGGTCGACGCCGATACGACCCATGGTGATCAGGTCGAACGGCGCGTTCTGCGCTGCCGTGTCCGAGGCTGCCGCTTCGCGGGCGAGCGTGTTCTGCGCCGCCGTCTTCTGGGCCGTCACGCCGTGCGCTGCCGCATCCGTCGACTTGTCGTCCGTCACGTCCAACCCTTCAGTTCGATCTTTGTCCTAACAAACTAACATATAGGTGGGCGAATGGCAGGGGCGATGCTGACGGATGCCGCGGCGCAGCATCCGCGCACACGTCGCCACCTCAGCGCGCCCAGCTCGCCCCGTCCAGTTCGCTGAACAGCCGCTCCTCGGCGATCGCACGGTCGATGGCCGTCACCACGCCGTCGAGCACGGGCCGGGTGTCGAGATCGTCGCCCAGCCATTCGATGGCCGACGCAGGCACTGGATGCACCGACGCGGCCGCAACGGATTCGATCACGGACACGAATCCGCCCGTCCGCTCCAGCGGCGACAGGAGCTGCGCTCCGCCGTTCCTCGCCTCGATGAGGTTGTCCATGAGGTCGGCCCGGCCGAAGTCCCGCGTCGTGCCGTCGGGCATCGTGAGGCGATCACGGGTGTAGTGGAGCACCGCCGTGCCCTCACTGCCGCGCACGGTGATGAACGGATCGTCCTCCCGCGGACCCGCAAGCGTGAACGCGCAGGTGAGAACGCCGTCGAACGTGCGGCTGCCCAGCTCGGAGGGATGCACCCGGAGCGCCGACGTGTCATCCACGTCGATCGGATTCACCCGGTGCAGGTCGGTTTCCACGCCGGCGATCGCCCGTGGATCATCCCAGCCCGCGATGTACAGCGAGGTCATCACGGCGTGCGCGAACGGATTCGACACCGCACCGTCGGAGACCCGAACACCGTTCAGCTCGCGCCTGCCGGCCCATGGTGATCTCGTCCAGTACGCGCGGTCGCGCGTCCACGATCCGGCGGCGCCGATGGCCTCGATGGTCCCCAGCTCACCGCGCGCGATCGACGCCTGAAGCTCGGCGAGGGCGAGGGAGCCGAGGCTCTGGAATCCCACCTGCACCATCCGCCCGGTCTCCTGCTGCACGTCGACGAGCCGACGGAACGCAGCGAGGTCGGTCACCGGTGGCTTCTCGAGCAGCACGTCCGCCCCGGAACGGAGCGCTCTCGCCGCAAGCTCGCCGTGCGTGTGCAGCGGAGTGGCGACGACGATGACATCGACCTCGGTCTCCGCCAGCAGCGCATCGATGGTGGGCACGATGGCGGGCAGCTCGCCCTCGACTCGTCGTCCTTCGCGAACGACAGGTCCGTCGAGCGGATCGACGAGGCCCACGAGCTCGGCTCGGCCCTCCGCGTGCAGTTCCTGAGCGCGAAGCACGTGGGCGGCGCCGTAGCCGTGCACCCCGATCACGGCGATGCGGGCGGGTCGTACGGCGCTCATCGGCGCACCCCCCGCTCGGCGCGGATGCTCACGCCGAACGTTGCCGGTGCCGTGCCGCCGACACGGACGCGAACGCCGCTCGCAGCATCCGTTCCGCCGAGGAAGCCGTAGTCCTGACCCGGCTCGTAGGGCAGCGGTGCCGCGCTGAGCTCCGCGCCCTCGACATCGAGGAGGATGCGCGCATCACCCACCTCGTACCCGCCGCGTCCCGATGGCAGCACCCACGCATCCTCGCCGTCGGGGATCCCGCCGATGACGGTGCCTCCCGGCCGGAACGCGAACTCGAGCGACCACGGCAGCTGCGGCGCGGCGATGCTGACATCCAGCTCGACGCCGTCCGCCAGCAGGCGTGCGGCGACGACCGTCGTCATGGACACCTCGTCACGCGGACGCAGCGGGAACGACATCGACGCACTGAATCGACCGTCGTCGTCGAGCTCGTAGGCTCCGTCCCTGCGCCGATCGGCTGCACGCAGCGGCTGGTAGTACGCGGCCACGAGGGTCTCCTCCAGCACAAACTCGTCATCGGCCACGCGGCGCAGCGACGATGCTCGGAACGGTCCGAGGTCGAAGAACGAGCGCGAGAGCCGCACGGAGTCCAGCACAGCCTCGCCGGCGAACATCCGACAGAACGTCGGGTTGTTGGCGAGCCCCGAGCGGATGCGGCCGTGCGTCGCGTAGTCGGACCCGCCGTACAGCACGGTCTCGACGGCATCCGACCGTCGACCGGCGAGGCCGATCGTCTCGAGCAGGTACGAGGATGGGCCCGACGGATCGGCAACCGAGCACTCCGCATCTCCTCGTTCGGGCAGCGGCGCAAGCAGCTCCGGCCGCAGCAGGGACTCGGCGAGCAGTTCGGCATCCAGCGGCGCCGACGAGGCTGCCCTTCGTGCTGCGGATGCGAAGTCGACACGCCCTGTCGCCACGGCGGCGATGCGGTATGCGGCGAGATAGGGCGCGAGCGGGAACCGGGTGGTGGCCTGATCCTGGCGCCGTGACTGCACCGTCTCGACGGTGTCGTCCGGATGCAGCAGCGCCAGCGTGGTCTCCAGGTTGCGATGCACGATGCCGTCCAGCTCGACCGTCAGCTCCGATCGGCCGAGTGCGCGTCCGATGGCGCTGAGCGACGGATTCGTCACGTGCGCCGCGTAATTCGGGCTGCGCTCGGAGTAGAGGCCGTCCCGATCGACGTCGACGCCTTCCGACAGCCACTCGTCGACGCGGGCGACGAGCCGTTCGTCGGGGAAGGAGCGATGGATGCGCGCCAGCGCCGCGCTGATCTCCCAGCGGTGGTTCGGCGTGTGCACGCCGCCGGCGAGCAGCGCCTGGGTGGCGTCGCGGATGATCGTGCCGATCGCGTCCCGAACGGCGGATGCGTCGACCGTCCCCTCGAGGAACGCGTGGGCATCGCACGCATCGTTGATGGTGAAGGCACTGTCGGGCGGCGACTGCAGATTGTCCCCTCCGGCGAACAGGCCGGACGGCGACTGGAGTGCACGTAGCGCGTCGACGCGGAGCGCCGCTGCAGCGATCAGCGCCGATCGGTCCTGTGCCGATCGGTCATGTGCCGATGGGTCCGGGACTTCTCGGTCGGCACTCCGTTCCTCGGAGCGGTTCGCCGCGACGAGCGAGAGCAGCACCTTGGCGTCCCGCATCAGCCCTCGGTGCGCGCCCGACCGGGCGTCCTGTTCCGTCATTCCCAGGAGGACGCCGGCACGCGCCTTCGCCGCACGCACCACGTCATCGCGGAACGCGCGATCGAGCTCGGTGTCGTCGTGCACGGCATTGCTGTGCACGACTCCGCCATGCACGATCGTCTCGTTCGCGGGCGCGTCGATGCCTGGCTGTTCGGTCACGGGAAGCCTTTCGTGTTGCTGGGAGGTGGACGCAGCTGCGCCTCAGACCTTGGTGTCCGACTGGCCGTGCACGAACTCCTCGATCTCGAAGGGCTGGAGGGCGTTCGCCGCGGCCATCAGCCGCTGTCCGGCCACCACCTCGGCTGCGACCCGGGCGAATCCCTCCGCGGCGCCGACGTCGAACTGCACGTCACCAGGTTCGGAGCGCCGGCCGATCACGATGAAGCGTGCGCCCGATCCCTCCAGCGATGCCGGGATCTCGCGCTCGCGCCCGTCGCCGACGATCAGGACCAGCGTTCCCGGTCCGACCGACTCCATCGGACCGTGCAGGTACTGCTGCGTCTCGTATGCCGTCGCGGGAATGCGCAGGCACTCGCGAGCGAGCAGGGCGATCTCGGCTGCCGCTGAGGCGGAGAGCCCTGAACCCACCACGTCGATCGAGGATGCCTGCACCACGGCAGGCGCGCACCCCTCCGCCGGCGATGCGAACGACTCCAACGCCCGGCCGACGACGGACGCGATGGACGGATCCGCCGACCGCGCGATCCCCAACGCCCGCGCGAGCCTGTCGTACGCGACGAGCGTCGCCGTGAAGCCGACGGTGTATGCCCGCGAGTCGGCGAATCCTCCGAGGTCGATGGCGGCGTCCGTGATCTCGTGCACCGCGGCATCCGGATCGTTCGTGATGACCAGTCGCCGACCCGCCGGGAACGCACGGGCGGCGGCGATGGGCTCGGGGCTCCTGCCCGACTCGGTGACGACGAGGGCGTGATCGCCGAGGGATGCGGCATCCGCTCCGAGCACTTCGGACGCGACGACGTCGAGGGCTCGGATCCCGCCGGAGCGCAGCACGTGCGCCAGCGCGCCGGCCGAGTGGTGCGCTGCCCCCATCGCCAGGAGGACGACGGTCTCGCCGGGATGCCACGGAGCGACGCCGCCCGGGAAGCCCGCTGGTTCGGAGTCGAGCCGTGACTCGAGTGCGGCCAGCAGCCCGGGTTGCGACAGCATGGCCTCGCGGAAGGGTATGAAGCGCATCAGTCCTTGAGCCCCGCGTTGATGTTCGCCCCCATGACGTACTTCTGGAACACGAGGTAGATGAGCACCAGCGGAATGATGGAGATCACGGATGCGCCCAGCAGCACCGACCAGTTGATGTTCTGGGCGCCGACGATGCTCTCGATGCCGATCTGCAGGGTGAACTTGCTCGGGTCGTTGAGCACGAGCAGCGGCCAGATGTAGTCGTTCCACCGCCACTGGAACGAGAAGATCGCGAGCGTCAGCATGATCGGCCGCGACAGCGGAACCATGATGCGGAAGAAGATGGACAGCTCCCTGGCGCCGTCGATGCGCGCCGCCTCGACAAGATCGTCGGGAACGGTGAGGAAGAAGCCGCGGAACATGAGCACGCCGGTGGCGGTGAGGATCGACGGCACGATGATGCCGGCCAGCGAGTTGTAGAGGCCGAGGTCGCGCACGACGATGAACGACGGCGCAAGCATGACCTCGGTGGGCAGCATGGTCGTGGCGAGGATGCAGACGAAGAAGACCTTCAACCACCGGTTCGTGTACTTCGCCAGTGCGTATCCGGTCGCACAGCTGACGGCGACGGTGAGCACGGTGGTGACGCACGCGACGAGGATGGTGTTGCCGAAGTATTGAGCGAAGTCGAAGCTCTGCCACGCGGTGGTGAAGCCGGTGAGCGTCCACTGTTTCGGGAACAGCGTGAGCGGATACGAGAACAGGTCGCCTGCCGGCTTGAACGAGCTGAGCAGGAACCACAGCAGCGGGAACAGGAACCCGATGGCGAACACCCACAGCAGCGTGGTCGCCGAGAGGTGACGCCCGATCTCGCGCGGCGGGATGCCCTTCTTGCGCTTTCCAGGACGTCGCACGTTCACGGATGTCCGCGCCGCGTCCCCGAGATCCGGTGTGCGTGTGAGGTCTGTCGACGTGGTCATCGGGAAGACGCCTTCCTGTTCACGAAGAGTTGGATGACGGCGATGGCCATGAGGATGATCATCAGGATGAAGCTGGCCGCGCTCGCGTAGCCGATCTGGCCGCGCTGGAATCCGGTCTGGTAGATGTACTGCACGAGCAGGTTGTTGTCCGTACCGGGACCGCCGTTGTTCAGCGACACGAAGAGCGCGTACTCCTTCATCGTGCCGATGGTGGTGAGAAGGATCACGATGAACGAGGTCGGCGCGATGTTCGGCAGAGTGATCGAGAAGAACAGGCGAATGGGACCCGCCCCGTCGAGCGAGGCCGCCTCGTAGTACGACGTCGGCACGTTCTTGATGGCGGCGATGAACAGCAGCATCGAGAAGGCCATGCCGGCCCAGGTGGCCGCGAAGACCACGACCAGCAGCGAGAGGTTCGCGTTCGACTGCCACGGCACGGCCTTGCCGCCGAGGGACTCGATGATGAAGTTCACAAGCCCGAAGTTCTCACCGAACAGCCAGCGCCACACGACGCCCGTGATGATGGGCGAGACCAGCCAGGGCAGGAAGAAGATGATGCGGGCGACGACCTTGCCCTTGGCGTAGCTGCTCACCATGAGGTTCGCGATGAACAGCGAGATCACATAGCTGAGCGGCACCACGATGATGGTGAACTCGAGCGTGCGCAGGAGCGCCGCATAGAAGCTCGAGTCGCCGAGCAGCTTGGCGTAGTTGTCGAGGCCGACGAACTGCGGGTCGCCGACGCCCGTGTAGTTCGTGAAGGAGTACCCGAGACCGATGACCGCCGGCCACACGAAGAAGAGGGCGAAGAGCACCACGTTGGCCGCGATCAGCACGAGCGGGGCGATCGTGTAGTGGTTGAGACGCGGCGCACGACGGCCCCGCTTCGGAGCGGGGGCTGTGCGCCCCAGCTCCGAAGCGGCCGTCTGCGCCGCGGTTCCGGTGACTGTCATCGTTGATATCCGCGGATCACGCGGGTCGGCTACTTGCCGACCTGCTGGTTGTAGCCGTCGACGATGTTCTTCAGGGCGGTGTCCACCGACTCCTGACCGTTGATCGCCTTGCCGATCTCGGTGACGCTCGGATCGGTGGTCAGCGACTTGCCGTCGAGCACCCACTTCGTCTGCGCCTGGTTGAAGTAGCCCGAGATGGGCGCGTAGAGCGGCAGCTCCTCGTTGTAGAGCTTGAAGGCATTCTGCGCGGCAGCCGACTTGAACGGGTAGTCGGGGTTGAGCCCGCTCTCCACCGGCAGGTAGCCGTTCACCTCGGTGAGCTTCTTGTACTGGGCCGGCTCGTACATCCAGGTGAGGAAGTCCTTCGCGGCCTTGGCCTGCGCCGTGTTGTTGTTGAACCCGACAACGAGACCGCCCGAGTTCACGTCGCTGGCCTGCACGGGCTGAGCCGGTGTCGGAACGCTCGCCCAGTCGAACTTGGTGATGCTCTCGGCGAACGAGGAAACCTGCCACACGCCTGACCAGTAGGCGACCACCTGACCGCTCTGGAACAGGGCCGACGGGTCGGCGCCGCTCGTCCACACCGACTTCGGCATGGTCGTGTCGTTGTTCAGGCCCACGAAGTACTCGACGGCCTTCTGCGTCTTGGCGTCGGCCGAGAAGGTGCCGCTGGAGTCGGCGTGGATGTACTTGCCGCCCATCTCGTAGACCATGGCGCGCAGGCGCGACGGGGACGAGTCGAACGTGAGGTCGTACTTGGCGCCCGTCGCCTCGCGCACCTTGTCAGCCGCCGCGATGAATTCGGGCCACGTCCAGGTGTCCTTCGGCGAGGTCGGATACGAGACCCCCGCCTGCTCGAACAGGCTCTTGTTGATGAAGAGACCTGAAGCCGTCACGTCCGACGGGATCGCCAGCACCTTGCCGTCGGAGGTCTTGGCGATGAAGTTCTCGTTGATCTTGTTGGACTTGGTCTTCACGATCGACGACAGGTCGATCAGCTTGTTGGTCCAGATCGGGTCGAGCGCCGGCACGCTGGCGATGTCGGGCAGCGCATTGGCCTGTGCCGCGTCGCGCAGCTTCGTGGTGTATCCGCTGTAGGGGATGTTCACGATCTTGACCGAGACGCCGGTCTTCTTCTTGTACTGCGAGACGAGCTGGTCATAACCCGCCTGCTGTGCAGCGCTGGAGGAGAGCCAGAGCGTGACCTTCTTGCTGTCGCTCGACGTGCTGCTGCCTGCGGACGAGCATCCGGCCAACACGAGAGCCGCTGCCGACAGGGCGGCGACGGAAGCCAGCACTCGACGTAGCCGCGTCCCCGGCTGCGATGTCTTCAGAGTCATCATTGAGTCCTTCGATGGGGCAGAGCCTGTCCGAGCGGACGAGCCGGAGCGGCCTGCGGAGGTGGTTAGATATTCATATCACTATGATGTCTAAGTGGCAACGCGAATTGGATCTTCCACGCGTCCACGTCAGTCGTAGCAACGGCGAGCAGGCATCTCACCCTGATGTGAAACCCTCAACGCGGAAGGCAGTCACAGGCATGAAACCGGCCGATGCACTCGTCGTCGAACGAGCACAGCGTGTACTCGACGAACGGATCAGGCCCGCGATCACCTCGCGCAGCATCGCGCTGGAGCTTCACATCGCCCCTGTGCCGGGTGAGCCGATCGCTCCCGCCAAGGCGCTCGCACTCCAGTACACGCCCTACCGCCTGGGCGATCCCTGGGGTGCCGCGTGGTCCACCGCGTGGTTCAAGGCGACTGCGCGCATCCCGGATGGCTGGCACGGCGAACGCATCGAGGCCGTCGTCGACCTCGGATTCGACACCACGTGGCCCGGTTTCCAGTGCGAGGGCCTCGCGTATACACCGGATCTCGAGCCCATCAAGGCGATCAACCCGCGCAACCAGTGGATCCCCATCGGCGCCGCACCTGGCGAGAACGTCGAGTTCTACGTCGAGGCGGCAGCCAACCCGAACCTGCTCGACCACCTGCCGCTCTTCCCCACCTGGCAGGGCGACAGGTCGACCGCATCCGACCAGCAGCTGTACGCCGTGAGGCGAGCGGATCTGACCGCTTTCGACGCCGAGTGCCACGAACTCGCGCTGGATGTCGAGGTGCTGCTGGAACTGCAGGCCGAGCTCGAGGACGGGCCGCGGCGGGCATCCGTGCTGCGCGGGATCGATCGGGCGATGGACGCCATCGACCTGCACCGTGTCGCGGAGACTGCGTCGGCTGCGCGCGCCGTGCTCCGTCCGCTGCTCGAGCGCCCGGCATCCGCCAGCGAGCACACGCTTTCCGCCATCGGACACGCGCACATCGACTCCGCGTGGCTCTGGCCGGTGCGCGAGACGGTGCGCAAGGTGGCGCGCACGACCACCTCGATGACGCAGCTTCTGTCCGAGGAGCCCGACTTCCTGTACGGCATGTCGAGCGCACAGCAGTACGAGTGGCTGCGCGACAACCGCCCCGAGGTCTACTCGCGGGTCGTCGCCGCCGTGCGCGATGGTCGTTTCGTGCCGCTCGGAGGCATGTGGGTGGAGAGCGACGCCGTGCTGCCCTCCGGCGAGTCGCTCGTGCGCCAGTTCACCTACGGGCAGGGCTTCTTCCGCCGCGAGTTCGGCATCACGTGCAAGGGGGTCTGGCTTCCCGACAGCTTCGGGTACTCGGCTGCACTCCCGCAGCTGATGCGTCGGGCCGGGTTCGAGTGGTTCCTCAGTCAGAAGCTGTCCTGGAACCAGGTGAACACGTTCCCGCACCACACCTTCCACTGGGAGGGCATCGACGGCACCCGCATGTTCAGCCATTTCCCGCCGATCGACACGTACAACGCCCGGCTCTCCGTCGACGAGCTGGCCGGTGCCAGGCGTCGGTTCGCCGAGGCGGACCGCGCCTCCGGTTCCATCGCCGCCGTCGGCTGGGGAGACGGCGGCGGCGGAACGACGAGAGAGATGGTCGGACGAGCGCGAAGGCTCGCCTCACTGGAGGGAAGCCCGCGGGTGACGTGGGAACGGCCGGACGACTTCTTCGAGCGCGCCAAGCACGAGCTGACCGATCCACCCGTCTGGGTCGGCGAGCTGGTGCTCGAGGCGCATCGCGGAACGCTCACGAGCCAGCACCGCACCAAGCAGGGCAACCGACGCGGCGAGCAGCTGCTCGTCGAGGCCGAGCTGTGGGCGGCGACCGCGACGGCGCGAACCGGCGCGACGTATCCCTTTGACGAGCTGGATGCTCTCTGGAAGATGCTGCTGCTGCACCAGTTCCACGACATCCTGCCCGGCACCTCCATCGCGTGGGTTCACAGGGAGGCCGTCGAGTCGTACGCCGCACTCTCCAGAGGCGCGGAGGAGATCATCCGGCGCTCGATCGATGCTCTGGCCGGACCCGGCGACGTCGAGCTCCTCGCCAACGCGGCCCCGTTCGAGCGTGCCGGCGTCTCCGCCCTCGGCATCGCGGTGCCCGAGCCCGCGAACGCGGAGCCACCCACGATCGAGCACGTCGACGGAGGCGTCATCATCGACAACGGCGTGCTGCGCGTGGCAGTCTCCGCCGACGGCCTGATCACCTCGGCCATCGAGAAGGCGAGCGGGCGGGATGCCATCGCATCCGGTCGCCGGGCAGGCCTCCTGCAGCTGCACCAGGACTTCCCCAACACGCGCGACGCCTGGGATGTGGACGCCCACTACCGCAACCGCGTCGAGAGCCTCACCGCCGCCGACTCGATCGACATTCAGCGCGACACCGATGGCGTGCACGTCATCGTGGAACGAAGCTTCTCGAAGTCGCACGTGCGCCAGCGGATCACGGTGTCGCCCGCATCCGCGGTCATCCGCATCGCGCAGGAGACCGACTGGCACGAGCACGAGCGCATGCTCAAGGTGGCCTTCCCCCTCGCGCTGAACGCCGACTACACGGCAGCCGAGACCCAGTTCGGCTACGTGAAACGCGTCACCCACTCCAACACGAGCTGGCAGACGGCACAGTTCGAGCACTCGATGCACCGGTTCGTGCACGCCGAAGAGCCGGGATTCGGCGCGAGCCTCGTCGGCGACTCGACGTACGGCTACGACGTGCTCCGCGATTCGGATGATGCGACCGGCGTGACCACCACCGTGAGGCTCTCGCTCGTGCGGTCGCCCAGGTATCCGGATCCGATGGCCGACCAGGGCGTGCACACCCACGAATACGCTCTGGTCGTCGGATCGCAGGTGGCGGATGCCGCGCGGCACGCCATCGACCTCGACACACCGCTGCGACGGATCACCGGCGCGAAGGCCGTCGGTCCGCTCGTGCGTGTCGAAGGAGACGGCATCCTCGTCTCGGCTGTCAAGCTCGCGGACGACCGCTCAGGCGACCTGATCGTGCGACTGTACGAGCCGAACGGTCGGCGCGCCGTCGCACGGCTGACGGTCGACGCGGATTACGGTCCGGGTGAGGCGGTGTCGCTGCTCGAAGAGCCGACCGACATCCCCGTCGGCACCTCGCCCGCATCGGATGGCACGATTCGACTGACGCCTTTCGAGGTGCTCACGCTGCGCTTCGCCGCCAAGAGGCGTTCACCGCAGAACATCGCCGGTCCGGGCGACCGTCACACGAAGGGAACAGCCGAGTGACCACGTCTCGCAACGGCGACAGCACGAAAGGCGCCGACAACGGCAACGGCAACGGAGTGCCCTCCGTCGCGGCCGCGCCGCAGCCCGGCCAACGCCGCACGGCAACGACCAGGGACGTGACGCTCATCAACCGCACGGCCATCCTCGACCTGTTGCGCACGAGCGGACCGCTGTCGCGCCGGGACATCCGGCACCGCACCGGCCTGAGCTCCGCCACGGTCGAGCGACTCTGCCAGGCGTTGCTCGAGGAGGGCGCGATCGAGCCGGGCGGCCTCGACCGGTCGTCGGCGGGGCGTCCGTCGAGCCTGCTGAAGTACGTGGCCGACATCCGCACGGTCGCCGCCATCGACGTGACGGAGAACAACGCCCGCGGCCGCATCATCGACCTCGGCGGCAACGTGCTCTACGAGACGTACGAGGCGTTCGACTTCCACAAGACGAACGCCTCGACCGCGCGCCTTGACGGCCTGCTCAGGCTCGTCGACCGCATCACCTCCGACGAGACCGGACTGAGCTCGCCCCTGACGGGCATCGGCGTCGCACTGCCGGGCATCACCGACGAGGGTGTCGTGCTCAACGCCATCGAGCTCGAGTGGCTCAACATTCCAGTCGCCAGGATCATCGCCGAACGCACCGGCCTGCCTGTGCTCGCGGAGAACGACGCGAACGCGACCGCGTACAGCGAGCTCCTGCACGGCGCGGCCCGCGACGCGGAGAGCGCTGTCGCGCTCGTGCTCGGCACCGGCATCGGCGCGGGCATCGTGAGCGAGGGCCGCATCCACCGCGGATTCGGATCCGCAGCCGGTGAGGTGGGATACCTGCTCACGTCCTCCAAGTCCTTCGGCCGCTACTTCACGGACCTCGGGGATGTCGAGGGCACGATCTCCGCGGAGATCCAGCCCTACATGACGGGCGGCGGCGACGGCCACGTCGACCGACGGATCGGTCCGGCCTTCCGCGCCATGATGCGCCTCGTGGCGGAAGGGGATGCCGAGGCGGCACGCGCGCGTGACGAGTTCTTCGACAACATCGCCCTCATCTGCGCGGCGGTCACCGTGGTGCTCGCCCCCAGCGTCATCGTGCTCGCCGGCGCCTTCGCGCAGTACAGCAGCCTGTCGGCGGACCAGATCACGCGCAGGCTCGTTGGCCGCATCCCGTCCGTTCCGACCATCGTGCCGAGCCGGCTCGGCTTCGACGCGGCCATCACCGGCATCGGCGATCTGGCGATCGACCGGGCCCGCACGGCGACGTATCTCGCGTGAACGGGCATCCGCGCTCCGATCGCCTCGTCGGCATCGACGTCGGAGGAACCAAGACCCACCTGGCAGTGATCGACGACGCCGGTGAGAGACGCGACATCGTCGGGGCCTCGTCGGAGTGGCGCTCCGGTCACCTCTTCTCCGACGAGGAGAACCTGCCGCGCCTTGCCGCCTGGATCGCCGCCCGCACGCGCATCGGCGACGCGACGACCATCGTCATCGGACTCCGCGACTGCGACACGGATGCCGACATCGACCTCGCCGGCCGTACGCTCTCGACAGCGCTCGACCACCCGGTGCGAGTGCAGAACGACGCCGACCTGCTCGGCCCGGCCATGGGCGTCGACCACGCCGTTGCGATGGTCGTCGGCACCGGATCCATCGTGAGCGCACGCGATGCGGCCGGACGACGGATCACCGCCGACGGCTACGGCTGGCTGTTCGGCGACTGGGGCAGCGGACCCGGACTCGTGCGCGACGCAATCGGCCGGGTGCTCACTGCAGCGGATGCCGGCGAAGCTACGCACGACAGCCTCACGTCGGCCCTGTTCGACCACTTCGACAGCAGCAACGCCGCCGAGCTCGCCGGGGCTGCGACGATCGTGACCGATCCGCTTCGACTGGGCGAGGCTGCACCCCTGGTGTTCGCCGCCGCACACGACGGATCGCTCCTCGCCCGCGAGACCATCGCGTTTGCGGCCGACCGGCTGGTCGACGGCGTCGCCGCGGTCATCCGTCGCGGCGGGCTCGGGGAGCAGGTCGTGGCCGCAGGCGGCGTGATCGTGAACCAACCGGCGCTGCGGGAAGCCGTGAGCGCGCGCCTGGCAGGGCACGAGCATCCGCTGCGTCTGTCGGTGCTCGACGTGCCTCCGGTCGAGGGAGCGCTGCGGCTCGCGGCATCGGTCGCCGTGTGATGACGTCGGATGCCGTTCGGCTACGCCGCCGGCGGACGCTCACTGCTCAACGCGCCGCGAGCAGCTCCAGCACCTCGTCCGTCGTGCCGAGCTCGCCGAGCTTCGGGAACTGGTGCGTGACCGATGCCTCGTGCGCCTCGGCTGCGTCGCTCATGGCGTCGACGACGAAGGCCACGTGGTAGCCCAGCTCGTAGGCTGCGCGGGCGGTCGACTCGACGCCTGACGTGGTGGACACGCCGGTCAGGACGATCTGCGTGGCGCCTACCTCCTGCAGCTTGGCGTGCAGGTCGGTCGAGCCGAAGGCGCCGAGCGTGCGCTTCGTGACCGTGATGTCACCTGGCTGCTGCCCCAGCTCCGGAAGCAGCACGGTGGCCTGCTCCGGAAGGGTCTGGGCGCCCGTCCGTCCGGTCGCCTTGCCGCGCTCCGTGCGCCCCGGCGCGGTGCCCGCAACGTTCACGAGCACGACCGGAAGACCCTTCGCCCTGAACGCCTCGGCGAGCGCGGCGGAATTGCCGATGATCTGCTCCAGCGGGTGGGCGGTCTGCTGCCCCAGAATGCCGGTCTGGAGGTCGATCACGACGAGGGCTGCGGTGTCTTCGAGTTCGATGCTCATGTTGTTCTCCTTGGCGGGGGCGGGTCGTCCGGGGGTGTCTCTGTGCCGGCACTCGGTGTCGCCACCGCGCCTCGGTCGCCCTACGATTATCTCGACGTCAAGATAATCGTAGAAGGGATGCCCATGCGCCGCCTGACGATCCTCGACGACTACCAGGGCGTTGCGCTGGCCAGCGCCGACTGGACCGCCGTCGCCGAGCGCTTCGACATCGACGTCGTGCGAGACCACCTCGACGGCGACGAGCTGGCCGGACGCCTGGTCCGAAGCGAGGTCGTCGTCGCCATGCGGGAGCGCACCGCTTTCCCCGCGACGCTCTTCGGGCGGATGCCGGCCCTCCGCCTGCTCGTGACCACCGGCATGAAGAACGCGTCCGTCGACCTCGCCGCGGCGGCCGCGCACGGCGTCGTCGTGACGGGCACCCGCGGCGCAGGCAATCCCGTCCCCGAGCTCACGATCGGCATGATGATCGCGTTGACCCGCCACTTCGTGGAGGAGGATGCCGCGGTCCGCGGCGGTGGATGGCAGCACACCATCGGACCAGGCCTCGGCGGGCTGACGCTCGGCGTCCTCGGACTCGGCCGCCTCGGCGGCCCGGTCGCCGAGGCGGCGAACGCGCTCGGCATGCACGTGATCGCGTGGGACCGCTCGATCACGCAGGAACGGGCCGACGCACACGGCGCGCGGATCGGCGACAGGGACGGGCTGTTCCGGGAGTCGGACATCCTCACCATCCATCTGCCGCTCACCGACAGCAGCCGAGGACTCGTCGGAGCCCGAGAGCTCGCGCTGATGAAACCGTCCGCGTATCTGATCAACACCTCACGCGGTCCGATCGTCGACGAGGATGCGCTCGTCTCCGCTCTCGAGGAACATCGCCTCGCCGGTGCAGCCCTCGACGTCTTCGACACCGAGCCTCTGCCCCTCGGCCATCCGCTGCGCAGCGCGCCTCGCACCCTGCTCCTGCCGCACCTCGGATACGTCACGACCCAGCAGTACGAACGCTTCTACACGGACGCCGTCGACGACATCCTCGCCTGGGACGACGGCAGCCCTGTGCGGGTGATCTGAGCCACTCCCGGCCGTGTGGCGCGACCCTCCGGTCTACGTTCGGCTCAGCGGAGCCGGACGACGGTGTCCGGCGCCGCGCTCGATGGCAGGGAGACGACATGAAGGCGACGCGCTGGGCGACCGCGTTCGTGACCGCAGGCGTGCTCGCGCTGACGCTGTCGGCGTGCAGCAGCACGTCGGTCTCGGACTTCGCGGGATCGTGGGGATCCTCGGGCTCCGGCAAGGCGAACGTGACGATCGGCAAGGACGGCGCATTCCACGGAACGGACGGCTGCAACCGGATCACCGGCAAGGGCACGGTCTCCGGCGACGTGTTCTCGTTCGGCGTCTTCGCGTCGACGCTGATGGCGTGCCCCGGCGTGACAACCTGGTTCAACAACGCGGCAACAGCGAAGCGGTCGGACGACAAGCTCGTCGTCTTCGACAAGAGCGGCTCGCAGATCGGCACTCTCGCGCGGCAGTGATGATCGCTCCGTTCGGCGCCGCTCGCTGGACCCGCTACGGTGCTGAGGACGGCGTCGGCGGCGAAGGCCTGACGTCTCCAGCACATCGCTCGGCGAACGGAAGGCCAGGTGCTTCGGCGTGATCGGATACGGCGGCGACTACTACCCGGAGCAGTGGTCCGAAGACGTCTGGGCCGAGGACGTGCGCCTCATGCGCGAGGCCGGCGTCAATCTCGTGAGCCTCGGAGTGTTCGCGTGGTCCCGCATCCAGTCCGACGAAGGCGAGTGGGACTTCGCGTGGCTGGACCGCTTCCTCGATCTGCTCGGTGACGCAGGCGTCGGCGTCAACCTGGCGACGGCGACCGCCTCGATCCCGCATTGGGCGGTGCGACGGTACCCCGACATCCTTCCCGTCACGGCCGATGGCGTGCCGCTCGGCCCGGGCAGCCGCCAGCACTATTCCCCCACCAGCCCCGACTACCGCCGCCTGGCTGCGCAACTCGTCGAGCGGATCGGTGCGCGCTACGCGACGCATCCCGCCGTACGGATGTGGCACGTGAACAACGAGTACGCGTGCCACGTGCACGCCGATTACTCGGATCACGCGGCCGTCGCCTTCCGTGCGTGGCTGGAGCGCCGATACGGCGACGTGGGTGCCCTGAACCGTGCGTGGGGCACGACGTTCTGGTCGCAGCGCTACGGATCCTTCGACGAGGTGCTGCCGCCGCGGCGGGCGCCGTACTCCCTGAATCCGGGCGGCCTGCTCGACTTCCGGCGGTTCACGTCGGACAGCATCCTCGAGCTCTACACGATGGAGCGCAACATCCTGCGGACCGCTGGCGCCACGCAGCCGATCACGACGAACTTCATGGGCGCCTTCGAGCCCTTGGACTACTGGCGGTGGGCGCAGGAGGTCGATGTCATCGCCGACGACAGCTACCCCGACCCGGCGGATCCCGCATCGTTCCGCACCGCGGCGTTCACGCGCGACCTGATGCGCTCACTCAAGCCCGGCACGCCGTGGATCCTCATGGAGCAGGCCGCGAACGCCGTCAACTGGCGTCCGGCGAACGCCTTCAAGGCTCCAGGCCAGATGGCCGCGCTCAGCGACCAGGCTCTGGCGAGGGGCGCCGGATCCATCATGTTCTTCCAGTGGCGGCAATCCGTACGCGGATCCGAGAAGTTCCACTCCGCGATGCTCCCGCACGCCGGAACGGCCACCCGCACCTGGCACGAGGTCGTCGAGTACGGCAGGTCGCTGCGCCAGCGGGATGTCGACCTCCCGCCGGCCGCGCGCGTCGCGATCGTCGTCGACTGGCAGAACTGGTGGGCGCTGGATCAGCCGGATCATCCCGCAACGATCGACTACCTCGCAGAAGTCCAGACCTGGTACTCCGCGCTGCACACCCGGCACGTCTTCACGGACATCGTGCGTGCCGAACACGACCTCACCGGATACGATCTCGTGATCGCGCCCGCGCTCTACCTCCTCACCCAGGCCGGGGCCGCATCGCTGACGTCCTTCGTCGCGCGCGGCGGCACCCTGGTGACCACGGCGTTCACGGATGTCGTCGACGAACAGGACGCGTTCCGTCCCGGCGGATTCGCCGTGCAGCTGCGCGAGGTCCTTGGCGGATACCCCGTGGACTTCGAGGGGCTTCCGGTCGACGCGGATGCGCCGTCCGCGGCACGTGGCATCCGCGAGGAGTTCGTTGTCACCACCGGGTCGGTTGTCTCGGATGCCGCGATCACCAGCGTGCTCGGTGATCGCGCCGTGCTCGTACGGAACCCGTACGGCAACGGCCTCTCGCTGCATGTGACGACGCTGACGGATCAGACAGGGGCGGCATCCGTCCTCGACGTCGCCCTCGCCTCCGCCGACGTCTCGGCACCCCTCGGAGGGCTGCCGGATGCCGTGGAGGCCGTGCCGACGACCGACGGCGTCGTGCTCATCAACCAGCAGCCGCATGCCGTCACCGTGCAACTGCCGGGACGCACTGCAACGCTCCAGGGCTTCGGTGTCGAACGCGTGAGGCTCGACCCCGGCGAGTAGCGGGACCAGGCCCCGGTCACTGCCTCCGTCCTGCATCGGTGTCGGCGTCACGACCGGATCCCCCAGCCCGCTAAACTTGACGGGCCAGCCTCTGTAGCTCAATGGAAGAGCAGTTCCGTCCTAAGGAAACGGTTGGGGGTTCGAGTCCCTCCAGGGGCACCATTCGGTTTTTGCCTTTGACCAGGCCTTTGTTTTTTCTATTGCCCGTCTGAATCGTTCCATATGCTGTTTCTTTGGCATATGGGCACGGCGCCGGCAGACGACTTTCGGTACGTCGCGCGCAGCACCGAGCGGGGTGCCGGAGGCTGAGGGGCATAAGCGCAGCGTCTCGTGTGTCACTAAGACACCCGACGAATTCGGCACCGCCGACGCTCGCCGCGCCATGCAGGCCGGTGTCACTCGCGCGGAACTCGAGGACGCTTCTGCAGTCGCGGCCCTGTTCGCGATCATCACCCGCTACGCCAACGCGCTCGACTTCGACATACCCGGCGCAGCTGTCTTCAACAAGGCAGCAGGCATGCTCTTGCGACGCGGATACGCATAGGACGTCCGCAAGACGATCGGGTTACGTGCGTGTTGTCAGTCGTCGGTTGCGACAAGCAGGTTGAGTGTCTTCGAGTCGGGTGAGATTGCGACGTACTCAACGAACCCTGTGTCGCTCCCCACGACCCAACCCCATTCGTGTCTCGATGAATCGCCAAGGTCAGGGAGTTCGTAGATTGTGTACCCGGTTGGCAACAGCTCACGGATAAGGCCTTGGAAGGCGGCTGTCGCGGACGCTCTGGAATCGTTCTGGTCGAGCCAGTCGTCAAGTCGCCTCACCGCATGATTGTGGTCCGTTCGCACGAATGCTCGGGGTTCGATGGCAGGGATCCGGTAGGGGCCGTGTATCTCCCGGTCGTTCAGGTCGGGTACGTCGCCTCGTGGTGCGGCGTAACTGTGGTGATACCAGGGATCCGCGATGAGGGCCGCGAGCAAGTCTCGATCTGACCCAGCTTCCGTAGCCTCGTACGTCAGACCATCGATCCACCAGTATCCGAGACCGAACTCGCGCGAATTCAACAAGTGCTTGGTCAACAGACGCAACTGCATGGCAGCCAGTTTGACAGCACCTGGTTGGTGGAGGCCCCTCCGTCGGTCATCACTGACGCCAGTTCGGTGGAAGCAACCTCAAGCCGAACGCAGTCCGATCTCGCCAGCGGGCGTCGACGCTGTTGTCACTCGCTCGGCGTTGTCGGGTGGATGTGTCGTCGAGTGTCCGTGCTTGGATCTCCCAGTAACGTCCTCGGGCTGAATCTGGATGCCGCTCACCGAACGCTAGCGAGTTCACCAGGGGGCAGCCGTTTGGGGACTCCAGACACATGCGATTCGACCCGAGCTCGACATCGAACTACCTGAACTCCGTCTACGCGCTGCCCGGCGCGCTGGAGCAGCTCAAAACCGGCATCCTCGGCAGATAGCTCCCCGCACGTAAGCGGATCGTGCTCCGTGCATTGTGTCGTCGGCGACGGCAAGATTCGAGTATGAGCACGAGTGCGGCACAGGCATCCGTCTTCTACCGTGACGCGACGCGATCGGGTGCGGTGTGGACGCTGCGCGATGCAGAGGGGATTCCGGCGCCCGCAAGCGGATCCGGACAACGCGCAATGCCGTTTTGGTCCACCCGGGCCGAGCCGAACGCGTAATCGCGAACGTCGCTGCCTACGCCGGATTCCAACCGGTCGAAGTGCTACTAGAGGACTTCAACCGCAGATGGCTGCCGGGCCTTCAGCGCGATGGGCTCCTCGTCGGCGTGAACTGGTCCGGCAATCGGGCCACCGGGTGCGACGTGACACCAGCCGAGGTCGCACGCGCTCTCGAGGCGTTGTCAATCGAGTCGCCCGAGACCTGAGCTCCTACCTGCGGCAGCCGCACGCATACGGATCCAGTTGAGGGCACTAGTTGGTGCGGGTCGGCCCTCGCGCTCTGGAGGGTCCGTCGGCCCGCCTCACAGTCGTGCCCGGACCGGATGCTCGTGCGACACGTTGCCTGTAAACGGTGAGTTTCTGCTGGGTTCGTACGTTTACCTGTATCGCACGAAACGAAAGCTTGTTACGATTCTTACGAATAGAGGATGTTTGATTATGGCAACGTCAGCGCTGGAAGAGCGCACTTATGAACCCGAGGACGTCGAGGAGCTAGCTCAGGTCCACGACTTCCTCCTTGCCCGCCGTGAAGCGGGCAACGGCGAGCCGGCCCCACGGTATCTGCTGGCAGGTCCCAACGTGCACGAGCAGATCGAGCTACCGGAAGAGGTCTACCGCGTGGTGGTCCAGGTGGTCGAGGCGATGCAGCAGGGACTAGCTGTCACCGTGTCTCCGCGATCGCAGACATTAACGACGCAGCAGGCCGCAGATCTCATCGGCGTAAGCCGACCAACGCTAATCAAGCTGTTGGACGACGGAGCCATCGAGTACAAGCGAGTCTCCTCGCACCGGCGGTTGAAGCTCCGCGATGTCCTCGACTACATCGAACAGCGCCGAGCAGCTCAGTACGCGGCCCTGACTGCGCTCTCTGAAGCCATTGATGAAGACGACGACCCTGCCGAGATCGCAGCAAACCTGCGGGCAGCTCGCGCCAAAGTCGCGGAAAGGCGCCGACGTTCGAAAGAATGAGGCGTGTTCAGCGCCCTTCTCGATACCAATGTGTTGTGGCCGAACATGCGTCGCAACTTCCTTCTGGCTCTCGCCGTCGAGGGCGCATATCGCCCGTTGTGGAGTGAGGTGATCCTCGACGAGCTCGAGGAACACGAAACCGAGAAGCTCATAAACCGGGGCGCCGGCCCGGCCGACGCTGAGGCGCGGGCGGCCAGACTCGTTGCATTGATGCGCGACGAATTCTCCGACGCGATGGTCACAGGGTGGGAACCACTCGAGGGCACTTACGGTCTGCCGGATCCGGACGATGAGCACGTGGTTGCAGCTGCGCACATCGGCGGCGCCGGCACGATCGTGACCGAGAATCTGAAGGACTTTCCTGACGACAGGGTGCCCGCGACGATCACGGTGCAGCCGCCGGACAGGTTCGCCTTCACGACCGCGTCTATGCATCCCGTTGCCGCGCTGCGGGCAGCCGAGTCCATCGTGGCCTTCAGCGGCACGGGCGGACTGCCGAAACGATCACTGGACGAAGTCCTGCGGCAGTTGCGGAATGTGTACAACATGGACGACACGGTCGACATCATCGAGAAGGCTCGCCAGCAGCCCTGATGGGCCGCGTGGCTACGTAGAGTGGCCTGCGGAATCGTACCGTATGCGGATCCGGATTCGTGCCGCAGTGGGGCGCTCGGCTGGCCTTGGTCCTGCAGATGCGTCAGTCAGGGATCCATTAGCGCGCAGGGCTGGTCATGACCTGAGCGGTGTTCGGCAGCTCGGTCGGGCGGTCGTTCGTGAACCAATAGATCTCGAGCGTGTTTAGGCGCATGCCGGTGGCCCACAACATGATCCCACCCAGGGCGTTGCCGTTGCCGCCTACGACGTCGCTCTCCGCGATCGGCTCTCGAACGTCATCCGGCAGGTCTAGCAGAGGTGCCTCGGCCGGTACATCGAGCTGAAGCATCGTGATGCTCGCGGATGAGGGGTACGTCTCGATTCTCAAGGAACCGTCGAGTTCGCGCACTGACAAGCGCCGGTTGACCTGGATTGTGCTCACGAAGGCTGGTCGGACTGCGTTCGCCGGCCACGTGTCGGCGCTCGAGCAGATTGCGAACGGCAAGGACTTGCCCCCGCAAGGATGAGAACGCTGGCGAGGGGCATCATGTGGCCAGCCCGTGGCCCGCGGAATCACGCGGCACCCCGGAGTCGTCGCGTCGATCCGACCGCCACACTCGATCAGGTCCCGGCCGGCTGTGCCAGGAACACGGATGCCGCCTCGGCGCGCGACGTGACGCCGAGCTTGCGGTAGATCGCAGCGACGTGGAACTTCACGGTGTTCTCGCTGATGCCGAGTTCGGTGGCGATCGCCCTGTTCCGCCGCCCGGCCGCCAGCAGCTTCAGCACGTCGACCTCACGCGGGCGCAGCCGCCACGCCGCGGCGAGCGCCGCCGTCGCGTGCGGCGGGTCGAGCGGAATGACGATCGACATCTCCGTTCCCCAGCCAGGAGTCGCCTCGATCTCGAGCTGGCCGTTGAGCGCGTGAACGCGTTGGCGCACGAGCTGCAGCTGCGTCGAGGCATCCGTGAAGTCGCCTGGTCCGTCGTCGCGCATGTCGATGAGCAGGTTCGTGCCGTCGCATCCCCACTGCACTCGAACCCGGCCGACCTCAGGCCGATCGACGAGCGCGAGGATGGAGCCGCGAACGACGGCGCGTGCTCCGTGGGCGACCTCGCTCGGCAGCGGGCGGCCATCCGCGGGCGGTTCCACGAACTGAACGTCGAGATCACGGTACTTGACGAGCGGGCGCAGGTCGTCGCGAAGCCGCTCGAACGCGCTCGTCACTGGCTCTTCGGTGAAGGTGCGGACGCGATCGCTCGCCGTGCGCAGGTGAACCATCCCCTGCGCGGCGATGCCCGTCGCGGTCGTGCGAGCCGTCTGGTCGTCGAGTGCGGATGACCGCAGCGCGGCGAGCACGGACTCGAGCGTCGTCGAGTACTCGTCCGCGAGCTCGCTCAACGCCTCCATACGCTCGCCGGACGCGGCCCGTGCGCGCTGCAGATAGTCGGGGGGTGCCGCATCAGCGAGCTGCTGAACACGCATCGCGACGAGGTTCCACGCCTGGAGCACGATCGCGTCGGTATCGTGCGGCGGTCCAGGATGCGCCATCACGAGCAGAGCTCCGTTGCGTGAGAGCGCCTCGAACGTCGGCACGCGCTCTCCGGCCACCTCGAGTTCGCTGTGCCGGGCGGATCCCGGGGGGATCACCCGCCGAAGCTCATCCAGATCGAGGAACGACACGCCGTCGATGAACGCTCGATCGCCCGAACCGCGCCGTGCGGCGCCCGAGGTGTCGGCCGCAAGGATCAGCAGTGCGTCGTGCGCGACGAACCCGACGAGCAACGACGAGAGCCGATCGGCCAGCGCGTAGGCGGGCGCGCTGACCACGGTGACGAGATCGCGCAGCGTCTCTTCGGTGCAGGACCCACCCCCGTCGGTCACGATTCCCACCCTAGGCCGTCGCGCTCGACACGGATCGCCCACCCGTTCGGGTAGGCGGAACGGTCCTCAGGAATGGTGGCCACGCAGGGGCACATCGCCGAGGCTCGATCACAGCGGACGGCAAGGATGCCGCCGCGAAGCGGGCAGAACTGTGGAGGACGACGATGTCAGGCAACAGGGCCGTCGTGTACAAGGGACCGGGCGTGGTCGAGGTCGAGGACACCCCTTACCCCGAGTTCGAGTTGAAGGACGGACCGGGAGTGAATCCCGCGAACGTGGGGCGCAAGGTGCCGCACGGCGCGATCCTTCGCACCGTGTCGACCAACATCTGCGGCTCCGATCAGCACATGGTGCGAGGACGCACCACGGCGCCGTCAGGGCTGGTGCTCGGCCACGAGATCACGGGCGAGGTCGTCGAGGTCGGTCCCGGGGTCGAGTTCATCAAGGTCGGCGACATCTGCTCGGTGCCGTTCAACATCTCGTGCGGCCGGTGCCGCAACTGCAAGGAGGGCAAGACCGGCATCTGCCTCAACGTCAATCCCGACCGGCCGGGCAGCGCATACGGCTACGTCGACATGGGCGGATGGGTCGGCGGACAGGCGGAGTACGTGCTCGTGCCCTACGCCGACTGGAACCTGCTGAAGTTCCCCGACCGCGACCAGGCGCTGGAGAAGATCCTCGACCTGACGATGCTGTCGGACATCTTCCCCACCGGGTTCCATGGAGCGTTCACCGCGGGTGTTGGCCCCGGCTCGAGCGTCTACATCGCCGGCGCAGGGCCTGTCGGGCTCGCCGCCGCGGCCGGTGCGCAACTCCTCGGCGCTGCCGTGGTGATCGTCGGGGATCTCAACGCCGACCGCCTGGCGCAGGCACGCTCGTTCGGATGCGAGACCGTCGACGTCTCGCAGGGCGATCCACGGGATCAGATCGAGCAGCTTCTCGGAGTCCCCGAGGTCGACGCCGGCGTCGACGCGGTCGGGTTCGAGGCCAAAGGTCACGGTGCGGATTCCTCGCACGAGGCGCCCGCGACGGTGCTCAACGACCTCATGGGCCTCACCGCGGCGGGCGGTGCCCTCGGCATCCCCGGACTCTACGTCACGGGTGACCCCGGAGGCATCGACGAGGCGGCCAAGACCGGATCCCTGTCGCTGCGACTGGGACTGGGCTGGGCGAAGTCGTTGTCGTTCACCACGGGTCAGTGTCCGGTCATGCGCTACAACCGCCAGCTGATGGAGGCGATCCTGCACGACAAGGTGCAGATCGCGAAGGCCGTCAACGCCACGCCCATTCCGCTCGAGGACGCCCCACAGGGCTACGCCGACTTCGACAAGGGCGCCGCACGCAAGTACGTGCTGAACCCCAACGGCTACATCAGGGCCGCTTAGAGCTTCGCCCCCTTGATTCCGGATGCCCGTGCTCGCGGCATCCGGTCATCCCCGATGAAAGGAACACTCATGTCCGTCACTCTGGAAGACGCTCGCCGCGTCATCGCCGCCGCCGAAGCGCGCGCCGACGAGATCGGCCAGCCCATGAACGTCGCCGTCGTGGACGCCGGCGGCAACCTCGTGGCGCACGAGCGCCAGGACGGCGCGTGGATCGGCAGCGTCGAGATCTCCATCAGCAAGGCCTGGACCTCGCGTGCGTTCGACATCTCCACCAAGGACCTCGGCGACAACTCGCAGCCAACGCAGCAGTTCTTCGGCATCCACGCCACCAACCACGGACGCGTCGCCATCTTCGCCGGCGGCCTTCCTTTGGTGCGAGACGGCCATGTGGTCGGGGCCGTCGGGGTCAGCGGAGGCTCGGGCGAACAGGATCAGACGGTCGCGGAGGCCGGTGCTGCGGCATTCTGAGGGCGACCCGAGAAGCAGTTCGACGTCGAAGCCGACCGAGGACACGGGATCCACGCCGGTAGCCGAAGTGAGCTGACTGATTCCTCAGGCGGCCGATTGCCAACGTGCATCCGTCGGCCGGGCGGCACGGTGTCGTCTTATCCGTTGTGGCGGCCGACCCGGTACCGTCGGGCTGTTGATGCGGTGAGAAGGCTCGCCCCGACTGAGACGAGGAGCACTGCCGGCCACAGCGGCGGCAGCGAACTGCCGGTTGCCGCGAGCTCCTGGGAGGCCTCGGCCGGGGAGGGCGGCGGCGTGGTCGTGTCTGCGGCAGGTGCCGCGAAGCTGACGGTGCCGTTCGCAATGCTCACCGATTGGGCGGTCACTGACACTGAGGTCGCACCGAAGGGCACGTCCAGGTCGACCGTTGCGGTCTCGCCGGCAGCGACCGACTGTTCAGTGGTCTGCTGCGTTCCGTCCGGGAGCGTTGCGGTGATCGTGAAAACGACCGGTCCGGCCGCAAGCGGTGAAGCTGTCAGCGTCACCGCCGCTTGCCCTCCTGTGCTGCTGACCGATCCCTGCTGCACGGAGGCCGTCGAGTTCTCCACGGCAGGGACTTCGAAATCGTAGGAGTACGCGGTGCTGCCATGTGTGACGGATACGGCGTCGGCGTATCCGCTCGCTCCGGGGGCTGCACCGCTGCCCAGGCCCACCTGAACCTGACCCCACACACCGGTCGGGTAGCGGGCCGCGAAAGCGGCGAACGTGCACGGCGTTGCCTGCACGCAGAAGCCTCCGTCGCCGGCATTGGACTGGAACACGATCGAGTCATCGGTCAGAGTCCAGGTCTGCCACTGACCGCTGGCAGCGGTGCCGTTGCCGGGCTGGCCGAAGCTCAGAGTCGTGAACGTGCCCTGCGTCGTGCCCGCCTGCCAGCCGGCGAAACGCATGACAGGGAGACTGCTTCCAGCATCCGAAGCGGCGAACGTGAAGGTGGAGAAGCTCGCGCCCAGCAACGTATCCCACGCCGACGGCACGGCGCCGGCCGGATTGGTGTAGACCTGCGCGCGGTCAGCCGATGTCGGCGTCGTCAGCTGGAGACTCCCGCGACCGCTCGGCGGTGTTGCCGGTCCCTCCACCAACTGCTCGATGCCACCACCCCCGGGATTCGCCGGATCGATCGCCCACCCATTGCCGCTGTCGGCGTTCGTCGTCGAGGTCAGGGCATCGATCACGTTCGCACCGGGCGCTGCCATGGCGCTCGGCCCAGTAAACGCAGCGGCGAAAAGAACGATTCCGCCGATCGTCAACGCGGCTGCAGCCGCACGTATCCCTTGGCTCATGACTCCCCCGATGTCAGACCACATGTTACGCGCCTCCAAGAAATCCACAGAGAACGCCTTGAAGCCGCACAATCAGAAGAGCTCGCGCAGAGTAATCCCGTGCATCGAACCTCGCGTCGCCCTCCGCCGCGCACGACAATCACAGAAAGATGATCATGAGACCCTTCCGTTTCGGAGTCGTCGCCCCGATTCTGACCGACCTGCCGACGTGGCGGAACAGCGTGCGCCGCATCGCAGATCTCGGCTACTCGACGCTGCTCATGCCCGACGTGCCAGGCCTTCAGCCCGCGCCGGGCCCCACGCTGGCCATCGCCGCCGCGACGGCCGAGCTTCGGGTCGGCAGCTGGGTGTACGCCGCCGCCCTGCGACAGCCCTGGAGCACCGCACGCGAAGCGCACTCGCTCTCGGTACTCACCGACGGTCGCTTCGAGATGGGCATCGGGCTCGGCCGTCCCGGCATAGAGACCGAGCAGGGCCTACCGAAGGTCTCCGGCGCCGAGCGGCTTCGGCGAGTGCGAGAGACGGTGACCGTCTTGCGCGAATTCGACGGACCGGAGCGACGCACGCCTGTCGTCATGGCGGTGCGTGGCCCCCGATCGCTGGAGCTCGCGGCCGAGGTCGCCGACACCGTCACCTTCGTGCTGGACGTGGGCGACGATCGGGTCGAGATCGGACAGGGAGTGCGGGAGTTCGCCGCAGGCCGAGACCTCGAGCTCGCCCAGCACGTCGGCGTCGTCGGCGACGCCAGGGCCGCGTTCATGGCGGCACCGGGCACGGACCCGGTCGCTCTCCGCGCTGCCGACTCACTGTTCAGGTTGCCGGACGACCCGTCAGAAGTCGTCGACGAGCTGCAGCGTCGACGCGATGAGATCGGCTTCAGCTACTTCGTGTTCGGCGCGGCGTTCGCCGAGCTGCTCGCCCCGGCAGTTGCGCGACTGACGGGTCGTTAGGCTCCCAAGGCCTGGGCTGCGATCAGCCGTGAGGTGTCCCTACGCCGCAGAGACCAGGTACCCCTGCCACTCCGGCAATGCGTGCTCTACGCCACGCACCATCCAGGCCGGATCGTGCGGCATCCGCGGGATGAAAGACAACGCCCAGCCCATCTCGATGGCCGTTCTGTCGCCCTTCACGTTGTTGCAGCGCAGGCAGCACGCCACGAGGTTGTCCCAGGAGTCTGCTCCTCCGCGCGACTTCGGCATCACGTGGTCGATCGTGGTCGCCGACTTGCCGCAGTATGCGCACCGATGCCCGTCGCGACGCAGCACGCCGCGACGCGAGACCGGAACGGCCCGGCCGTGCGGCAGGTGCACGTAGCGGGTGAGCAGGATGACCGACGGTCTGTCGTAGACCGCGTCGACAGCCCAGACCGGGTGGTCGACATCCACTTCGATGACCGTCGCTTTCGCGCTCAGCACGAGTGCGAGGGCTCGCTTGAAGCTCACGACGGCCAGCGGCTCATATCCCGCGTTCAGCACCAGTGTGCGCATCGGTGTCCTTTTGATAGACCGGAATGGCTTCCCGGGTTCTCGTGTTCGTTCGCGTTCTTGTGCTCGAGGGTCCCCTGCGGGGATCCCACGGCATCCTCAGGCAACAAAAAAGGCGCCGTCATGAAGACGACGCCTAGTGCTTCCACGCACAGTGGTGGTGGAAGCAGTGGTGGCTGTGATGCCGCAAGGTTCCCATGCGGGGATCCTCCGGGTCGGTGATGCGTACGAACAATGTCAGGGCATCAGGCTAACGCAGGATCGGCGTGTCACGCCTTTGTGGCACGCCGATCGCTGGGCTGCGGTCATCCACTGTTCACGTCGGAGTCACGTGACATCGGGATGCGCGTCGGCTCACGCTACGGCGGTCAGATGCCGAACCGCACGATGTAGTAGTCACTCGTCCAGATCGGCCTGATCGAGACGCTGCGGCCCACGTCAGGGGCATCGAGAATGTTGCCGTTGCCCGCGTAGAAGCCGTCGTGGGCTCCGCCGAGCATGATGACGACGTCACCGGGCTGCGCGTCCTCGATCGAGATCTTCTTGCCGATCGCACCCTGCTGCGCCGCGGAGTGCGGAAGCGAGATGCCGAACTGCGCGTACACGAACATGACGTAGCCGGAACAGTCGAATCCGGCGGGGGTGTCGCCGCCGTAGACGTACGGGGTGCCGATGTACTGCTGCGCGACCGAGAACACCTGCGCAAGGCTGAAGTTCGGGTACGGCGGGTTCGCGAGATAGTCGGATGCCGTCGGGCCGCTGTACGCCGCCGCATACGCCTGCATCTGTGCCGCCGCTGCTGCACGCTCCGTCGCCGCCTTCTGGTCGGCGAGCTGCTGCTCGGTCGTGGCGCTGAACGTGTCGCCTGCTGCGGCGGGAGCATCGATGGCGCTCGAGACCCGCACGGACTGCGAGTTCGCCTTCTTCATGCTGTCCAGCGCGTTCGTGGCGAACTTCGCCTGGTTCGACGTCGCCGGATTGAAGGCATACGCGGGGATGGCGATCGTGGCGACGATGCCGCCCGCGAAGAGCATGACGGCGAGGTTCACCAGTGGACGCATGCGGCGCTTGCGCTTCGCCATGCCGGAGCTCGCAGGAACCGGCGCGGTGGACCCCTGGCGCTTCTCGGTGCGGTTGCCCGCTGCCGTGCGGTCAGCCGGAGCGCGGTTGCGGCTGTACCGGCGACTCGCGGAGTCGGCTGCCCGGCGATCGGACTCCCTCAGGCTTCGCCGCGACATCGCCGTCGTCTCGCCCAGAGAATCGTTCGCCTTGCTCGTAGTACTCGGGTCGCGGTCCTCGGGTAGACCGCTCGTACCTAATGTTGCCAAGGTGTGAACCTCCGGCGCTCCGCTGGCACTAGGTAGCCACCCCGTCCGAGATCTCTTGCGAGTTCGGCTTCGCAGACTCAAGAGACGGGCTGAGGGAGCGTCTTGGGCCGGGTCCGTCGGTCGGGTTCCGGCCTGTGGACTCGTACGAGAATACGGGACCCCTACTTGTTTGTCACATCGTTTTCGGGGAGTTTCTCGCCTCGGAAAGCGATTCCCGGCTGGGGACGGAGAGTCCTCGGTCGAGCACTGACACCCTCCTGTGGGTCGACAGCACGGTCGTGCGGACTCGCTTCATCCGTCCGGTCACGGCCGATCGGCGGGGGTCGCCGTCGATCGCGTCACGCCGTGATGAAGATGTGACTGGCCACCTCGTTGGGCAGCTCGAGAGCATCCGCATAGCCGTCGATCTGCATGGCGACGTACGACCCGGCGCGAGAGAACGTACCCGTCGACCCCGGGAAGATGCCGGCCTGACGCAGCTGGGCGAGTAGTTCCGGTTCGAACTGCACCGGCTCGCCGAGTCGCCTGATCGTGCCGGTGACAGGCGCCTCGGATGCCGCAGTCGCGTCGACCGCGCTGCGCACGCCGTCGAGGAACACCCGGTGCAGCCCGATGCCCTCGTCCTCGATTCGCGGAATGGGTGTGCCGTACGGCGTCTCGGTGGGATGCCCGAGGATGTCGAGGATCTTGTGCTCCACCTGCTCGCTCATCACGTGCTCCCAGCGGCACGCCTCCTCGTGCACGAACTCCCATTCGAGCCCGATCACGTCGGAGAGCAGTCGCTCGGCCAGCCGGTGCTTGCGCATGACGTGCACGGCGCGACGACGGCCCTCCGGCGTCAGCTCGAGATGGCGGTCGTCGGACACGACGACCAGGCCGTCCCGTTCCATGCGCGCGACGGTCTGCGACACCGTCGGGCCGGAATGCCCGAGGCGCTCCGAGATGCGAGCACGGAGCGGCACGATGTTCTCCTCTTCGAGGTCGAGAATCGTGCGCAGATACATCTCGGTGGTGTCGACGAGATCTGTCATCGCTTCCCCTCGTGTCGTTCTGCTCGCCGCCGATGGCGCGAGTTCCAGCCTACCGGCGCGCACCGACGGCCCTGACTCGTGCCCCGTCGGGTCCGCCTTGCGCGAGTCGGCTCCCGAAGGCCGACTCTCCAGCGCCCCAAAACGGAGCTTCGCCGCTCAAGGGTTCGATCGGCTGGGCCTCGCAAGCGCGCTCGCGGGGCTCTCATCTCAATCGCCCATAGAATCAACACCATGGCTGCGATCGCGATTCCCGAGTCCCTTCTGCCCGCGGACGGCCGGTTCGGCAGCGGCCCCTCCAAGGTGCGTCCGGCCCAGGTCGAGGCACTCGTCGCCGCGGAATCCGATCTGCTCGGCACCTCGCACCGACAGGCCCCGGTCCGCTCCCTTGTCGGCCGTGTGCGCGAAGGACTCGAGGCGCTGTTCCGCATCCCGGACGGATACGAGGTGGTGCTCGGCAACGGCGGTTCGTCGGCGTTCTGGGATGCCGCAGCCTTCGGCCTCATCGAGCAGCGCGCCGAGGCCCTCGTCTTCGGCGAGTTCAGCCAGAAGTTCGCCAAGGCGGCGTCGGCGCCCTGGCTCCAGGCGCCGCACGTCATCGAGGCCCCCGTCGGATCACGGAGTGCAGCCGAACCCGTCGAAGGCGTCGACGTGTATGCATGGCCGCACAACGAGACGTCGACCGGCGTCATGGCACCCGTCAGGCGCGTTCACGGCGACGACGGCGCGCTCACGGTCATCGACGCGACGAGTGCGGCAGGAGGCGCCGAGTTCGACGCATCCGAAACGGACGTCTACTACTTCGCCCCGCAGAAGAACTTCGCCTCAGACGGCGGCCTGTGGCTCGCCCTGTTCTCGCCGGCCGCGCTGGAGCGCGTCGAGCGGGTCGCGGCATCCAGTCGCTACATCCCCGACTTCTTGAGCCTCAAGCAGGCCGTCGACAACTCCCGCCTGAACCAGACGCTGAACACCCCGGCCATCTCGACGCTGATCATGCTCGACGAGCAGGTGCGCTGGATCAACGACAACGGCGGACTGGCGTGGGCCGCGGCGCGAACGCGCGAGTCGTCGGGGGCCCTGTACGACTGGGCGGATTCCGTCGACTACGCGCACCCGTTCGTGGAGAACCCCGATCACCGCTCGCAGGTCGTCGCCACCATCGATTTCGACGACGTCGACGCCGCGCGCATCGCGGCGGTACTCCGAGAGAACGGCATCGTCGACACGGAGCCGTACCGCAAGCTCGGCCGCAACCAGCTACGGGTCGCGACCTACACGGCGGTGGATCCGGATGACGTGCGCACGCTGATCCGCGCCATCGAGTACGTCGTCGAGCACATCGGCTGACAGCGGAAGAAGGCCGACATGCGGCTCTGGTTGAAGGACAGCGAGCGGCTCCCGGATCCGCCGCCCATGAAGACGGACGACCGCGCGGCCATCCTCACGGGAACCGTCGCGTGGGTCGTGGCCGCGATCGTCGCCTGGATCCTCGCGCCGGAATTGATCGCGTCAGGATTCGGCTGGGTGATCGCCGCGACGGTCGTCGGCATCGTGCTCGGTGTCATCGGGCTCGTCTACACCGTCGTCACGAGACGCGGTGGCAGACGATCCGTCGATCGCGTCGTCGCTCCCGGGGACGAGCGCCGCTGACTCGGCGCCGATGATGTCGTCGGCCTCGAGATCGATGTCGTCCTCGGCCGCCTCGTCGTCGTCCTCGTCGGAACCGTCGTCGGCCTCATCCGGGTCGTCGGACTCCACGTCGTCGGACTCCACGTCGTCGGACTCGCCGTCGTCCGGCTCGGTCTCGTCGTCGAGCTCGATGCGGTCGATGTCGATGCCATCGATGTCGTCATCGTGGTCGAGTCCGTCGTCGATGTCGTCGTCATCCTCGTCGAGCTCGTCGGCTTCCTCGTCGTCCGACGCATCCTCCTCCGCGTCCTCTGACGGCTGCCCGCCGGACGCGCGCGCCGCCTCCTGGGCTGCCTGATACTCGGCGAGACGCTCCGACCACGGCACCCAGTCCGGAGCGAGGAGCGCTTCGGTGCCCGGAAGCAGCTCGGCCTCGAGCACGACGGGATCCGTCTCCTCGTCGATGCGGGCGAGCGTCACGGTCCAGTGCCATCCCGGATACCCGAGAAGCGTGCACTCGAAGAGAAGGGACAGCACGTGGTCACCCTCGACCACATGTCCGGCGACGGCGCCGATGCTCGATTCCGTCGTGATCTCCAGCAGTGCGGTGCGCGCCAGGTCGTGGGCGCCGAGCAGGGTCGCGTCGGCGACGGCGGGAACGGCCGGCTCCGCCACGGCAGTCTCGTCGGCATCGGTGCCGGCGACGGCATCGGCGGCCGGCTCGGCCTCCTCGATCGAGTCCGTCACGACCCCCGCCTCCGGCGACTCGGTGACACCCGTCGACTCGGGCGCGCCGGTCGTGTCGGTCACCGCGGTCGTGCCGGGTTCCGTGTCTTCCGCACGCTGCTCAGGCATCCAGGTCGTCCGCAACGCGTCGCAGCACGGCAGCGATCTTGCGGCCGTGCGCGGCATCCGGATACCGACCGCGCTTGAGCCCGGATCCGATGCCGTCGAGAAGTTTCACGAGGTCTTCGATGATCACCGCCATGTCGTCTGCCGACTTGCGGTTGATCTTCGTGAGGCTGGGACGGCTCTCGATGACGCGCACCGAAAGCGCCTGCGCGCCGCGCTTGCCCTCGGCGACTCCGAATTCGAGGCGGGTGCCGGCCTTGACGACCGCACCGGCGGGGAGCGCCGACGCGTGGAGGAAGACCTCGCCACCGCCGTCTTGGGCGATGAAACCGAAGCCCTTCTCCTCGTCGTAGAACTTGACCTTGCCGGTCGGCATGGGGAACCTCTTTCGGGGTGGGGGAAGTGCTGTACGCAACGTCAATTATCCTTGATTCGTGACCGAACAGACGCCCCAGCCCGTATCGCGCGCGCAGCGCACACTGGCCTTCATCGGAGCGGGGCTCGTCATCCTCTCCATCGTCTGCTTCCTGGTGCTGATGATCGGCACCTGGCTGGGCGCCGGGCCCGACCAGGGATCCGGCAAGGGGATCTGGCCGACGGTCGAGCTTCTTCCGCTCGTGGCACTCCCGCTGGCGTTCCTGTGCATCGTCGCGGTCCTGATCATGAGCGTCGTCGCCCGCAGCAGGCAGAACCGAAAGTCCGGCCGGTAGGGCAGCGGAGCACGCGCATGGCGGAGCCTGACCCCCGATGACCAGCACGCTCACGCTGGCGGAGCGGTTGGGCGAGCTGGGCGATGCCGAGCTCCACGAGCTGATCCGCGCTCGGGGCATGGGGCGGTCACGCGTCGAGGACTTCTTCGACCTCGCAGACGCCCTGCTCGAGCCGGTGTCGGTGCAGCACGCCATCGCTCCGCTTCCCCGTCCGGTGCTCGCGGTCCTCGCGGCGCTGGTCGATGAAGACGGATCCGCGTCCGCCACACGCCTGGCGTCCATCCTCACCGAGTGGGGCGAAGCCGACGCCTCCCCCTCCTCCGCACGCACCTCGCTCGATGCTCTGGTCGCCGCGTTCCTCGCCGAGGAGGGGACCGGAGAGGACGGTGCCGGACATGGCGAGGGAACCGCGACCGGTGACGCGGCGACCGATGCACCAGTCACGCTGTACCCGGGCGTCGCGGCGCGCTTCACGGCGTGGGCCGAGGGCGAGGGGCTGACGGGACGCAAGCTCGCGGCATCCGGAAAGCCGGCGGCTCTGGCCACTGTGCCCGGCGTCGACAAGCGGTTCGTCGACCGCCTCGCGGCCGAGCGCGCGTTCCTCGCCGCGGGAGCCGTCTCGGAGTTCGTCTACGAGCTCGAGCACGAACCGGCCCGCGAGTTGCAGAAGGGCGGACTCGCGCTGCCCGACGCACGGCGGATCGCCTCGGCCCTCGGCATCGAGGTGGGATCCGTGCCGACCGTGCACTGGCTGGCCCGCAGCGCTGGGCTGGTCGCCCGTGAAGGCGCCGTCTGGCTGCCGACCGACGCGGCGGAACCGTGGGCGACCCTCACGACTCCTGAGCGCTGGGGGCGGCTCGCGGCGACGTGGCTGGAGTCGGTGCCCGAAGACATCCATCCGCTCATGGTCGAGCGTTCGCAGGCGGCGTGGGGCGAGGCGCTTCGGGGCTATGCACGTTGGCGCTACCCGGCTGCCGACGCCTCCCTCGACCGTCGTGTGAACGACGTCGAGACGCACGCCGAGTTCCTCGGGATCACCGCGAGCACGGCCCCGAGCACCGCCGGCATCGCTCTTCTGGAACGCGGACCGGATGCCGCCACCGACGTCATGCGCGCCGCCTTCCCGGCCGAGGTCGATCGCGTCTACGTGCAGCACGACCTCTCGATCGTGGCCCCTGGCCCGCTGCTTCCCGCCCTGGACGCCCGCCTCCGCACGCTCGCGGATGTCGAGGGAACGGGACTGGCCGCCAGTTTCCGCATCTCGCCGTCGTCGCTGCACCGCGCGATCGCTGCGGGAGAGACCGCCGAGTCGCTGCGGGAGTTCATCGGATCCATCTCGCTCACCGGACTGCCCCAGCCGGTCGCCTATCTCATCGACGAGGCTGCCGGGCGGTTCGGGCGGGTCCGGGTGAGGGAAGGCGAGATCGGCACCGTCGTCCGCTCCCCCGACGACCAACTGCTGCGGACGATCACGGTGGATCAGACGGTCTCAGCGCTCGGGCTTCACGCCGGATCCGACGACGGCCTGGTCAGCAGGTTCCCGCTCGACGTCGTGTACTGGGCGCTCGTCGACGCCCACTACCCGGTGGTGGCGGAGGACTCAGAAGGACGGCAGCTTCGGGTCAGGCGCAGGCTCGGGCATCCGGAGCCGCGGGAAGACACCGACACGGCGGAGATCCTGGTGCAGCGACTGCGGTCGGCAGAACGCACGGACGGCCCTGAGGGCGCGGAGGCGTGGCTCAACCGACAGCTGGAGTCGGCCGTGCGCTCTCGCACGGTCGTCACCGTGACAGTGGCGCTCCCCGACGGCCGGGAGCTGGACTACACGCTCGAGCCGACCGGTCTCGGCGGTGGCCGGCTACGGGGTCGCGATCGCGCCAGTGACATCGAGCGCACGCTGCCCGTCGCGAGCATCCGCGCGGTGACGACGCCGTAGCCGGTCGAGCTCGCGGGGTGCCACCCGAGCTCGCCGCACGAGCGCAGCCGAAGGCGGCAGCGCCCCACGCGTCCAAGGCGACCGTCATAGACTCGATTGTTATGTCTGACGGCCCCTTGATCGTGCAGAGCGACCGCACCGTGCTGCTCGAGGTGGCGCACCCTCAGGCGGAGGATGCCCGCCACGACCTCGCCGTCTTCGCCGAGCTTGAACGCGCGCCGGAGCACATCCACACGTACCGCATCACCCGACTGGGTCTGTGGAACGCGCGCGCGGCCGGACACCAGGCATCCGACATGCTGGACACGCTCGAGCGATACTCGAAGTTCCCGATCCCGCAGACCGTCAGTGTCGACATCCAGGAGACGGTCGCCCGTTACGGACGTCTCGTGATCGAGCGCGACGACGAGGGCGTCCTCGTGCTACGCAGCTCCGCCGAGGCCGTGCTCCGCGAGGTGTCCGGCGCGAAGCGCGTTGCACCGCTGCTGCTGGAGCACCGAGCGGATGGCGCGTATGTCGTCGCCGCATGGGCCAGGGGCCACCTGAAGCAGGAACTCGTCAAGCTGGGCTGGCCGGCCGAGGACCTCGCGGGATACTCGCCAGGCACACCGCACGAGATCGACCTCGACGAATCGGGATGGCACCTCCGCGACTACCAGACCAAGGCCGTCGAGAACTTCTTCGAGGGCGGATCCGGTGTTGTCGTGCTCCCGTGCGGCGCCGGCAAGACGCTTGTCGGCGCAGGAGCCATGGCCACGGCGAAGACGACGACGCTCATTCTCGTGACGAACACGGTGTCCGCACGGCAGTGGCGCGACGAGCTGCTGCGTCGCACGAGCCTCACCGCCGAGGAGATCGGCGAGTACTCGGGCCAGGTGAAAGAGGTCAAGCCGGTCACCATCGCGACGTACCAGATCCTCACGTCGAAGAGGAAGGGCGAGTACGCGCACCTCAGCCTGCTCGACGCGCTCGACTGGGGCCTGATCATCTACGACGAGGTTCATCTGCTGCCGGCTCCCGTGTTCAAGCTCACGGCAGAGCTGCAGGCTCGCCGACGTCTCGGGTTGACGGCCACTCTCGTGCGGGAGGACGGCCGCGAGGGCGACGTCTTCTCGCTCATCGGCCCCAAGCGCTTCGACGCGCCATGGAAGGAGATCGAGTCTCAGGGATTCATCTCCCCGGCCGCCTGCTACGAGGTGCGCATCGACCTGCCGGCATCCGATCGCCTCTCCTATGCGGCGGCGGCCGACGACGAACGGTATCGGCTGGCCGCGACGGCCCCGGCCAAGCTCGGCGTCGTGCGCTCGTTGGTGGAGCGGCACGCCGGGGAACGCATCCTCGTCATCGGGCAGTACCTCGACCAGATCGATGAGCTAGCGGATGCGCTGCAGGCACCATCCCTCACCGGCGCCACCCCCGTGGACGAGCGCGAGCGTCTCTACCAGGAGTTCCGAGAGGGTCGCACTCCCGTGCTCGTCGTGAGCAAGGTGGCCAACTTCTCTGTGGACCTGCCGGAGGCGACCGTCGCCATCCAGGTGAGCGGTTCGTTCGGATCCCGTCAGGAAGAGGCCCAGCGCCTCGGGCGCCTGCTGCGTCCGAAGGAGTCGGGCCTGTCCGCGAACTTCTACACGCTCGTGGCACGCGACACGGTCGACCAGGACTTCGCGCAGAACCGCCAGCGGTTCCTCGCCGAGCAGGGGTACTCGTACACGATCCTCGACGCCGGGGCGCTCGAGGCCGCCTAGCCGGGCTGCCTTCCTGGCAGCCCGTGCCTGTGCGCGACCGCGCTCCCGCACCATACTCAGGCGTCTGCGGCCAGATACCGCAACAGCAGCGTGTCGTCGGACCTCAGCACCTGCGCCAGCCGCATGTCGAGCGGAAGCTGCGGGGACCCGTCGATGATCCGCTTGCCGAGACCGCCTTCCAGCACGGGACTCACCGTGAGGCACAGCTCGTCGAGCGTGCGCTCCGCCGCGAATGTCCCGAAGAGATGGGGACCGCCTTCGCAGTGCACACGACGCAGCCCTCGCTCCCCCAGCTGGCGCAGTGCCTCGGCGGTCACGACGGATTCCTCTCCGCAGACGATGACGTCGGCCACCTCGTCCAACGCCTGACGACGCTCGGCGGGTGCCGCGTCGCCCGTCAGCACGATCGGCCGCACCGGCGCCGCCGTGAAGACCTCGCTCCCCGGATCCAGCTCCAGGTCGCGGGAGACGATCGCGAGCGTGGGCTGCGGGGCGAATCCGTGCTCCGCGCGCCAGCGCTCGGATGCCGTGTCGACGCGCATCCCGTCGTACCCCTCGATGCGGATCGTGCCTGCGCCCACGAGCACGACGTCGCAGACACGTCGCAGAAGGGCGAAGACCCGCTTGTCCGCGGCATCCGACAGTCCGCCCGACCGTCCGGCCTGCGTGGCCGATCCGTCGACGGAGGAGACGAAGTTGACGCGCACCCAGCTCGCAGAGACGCCGTCCTCGTAACCCGCGATGACGGCGTCATCGTCGAGAGCGCCGGCGGGATGGGGCCAGAGAGCGTCGATCGCGTCGTCATTCCTCATTGAAGTCGCCCATGTTGTGCTTGAGGTACGCCGGCTCTCGCAGCCCGAGGATCGCCTCCGTCATCCGCACGGCGGCCACCGATTCCCGCACGTTGTGCATCCGCACGACCCGTGCACCCTGGGCGATGCAGAACACGGCGGCCGCGAGCGATCCCTCGAGTCTGTCGGCCCGCTCCACATCGAGCGTCTCGCCGATGAAATCCTTGTTGGACACGGCGGCGAGCGCCGGCAGCCCGATCGCCGCGATCTCATCGAAGCGCCGCGTGAGCTCGAGGGTGTGCAGGGTGTTCTTGTTAAGGTCGTGGCCGGGATCGATCACGATCCGACTCTCCGGCACACCGAGCGAGACGGCGAGGTCCACGCGATCCCCGAGGAAGGCTGCCACTTCCATCACCACGTCGTCGTACTGGGGTCGCGGGTACACCGTGCGGGGCGCGGCGAGGCTGTGCGTGATCACGAGCGTCGCGTCGCTGTCGGCCACCACCTCCGCGAGCCTCCGATCATGGATGCCCGTGGTGTCGTTGATCACGTCGGCGCCGGCCGCGATCGCGTGCAGCGCCACCTCCGACTCGAAGGTGTCCACCGAGATGACCACATCCGACTCCCGCCGCAGCGCCTCGACCACCGGAACGACCCGGGCGATCTCCTCCTCGACAGGGAGCGAGGGGCCCGGTTTGAACGGCACCCCGCCGATGTCGATCCAGTCGGCGCCATGCCCGACCGCTGTGAGGCAGGCGCGCACCGCGGCATCCAGGGCGAATGTCGCGCCACGGTCGTAGAACGAGTCAGGCGTGCGGTTGACCACCGCCATGACGGCCACTGAAGTGGAGAAGTCGAAGGTGTGGGCACCCACGGTGCGCACGGGGTCGCGAAGCGGCGGAAGGTAGACGCTCATGCATCCACCACGAGGTCCCCGAGCGGCACAGCGGGATCCGCCAGTTTGGCCTCGTCGACCGGGCGTGCCCCGCGGATCAGACCCTGCACCTGCTCGTTCACGTCCCAGACGTTCACGTTCATGCCCGCCACGACACGACCGTCGCCCGTCACCCAGAACGACACGAACTCGCGGCCGGGGACATCGCCGCGGTAGACGACGTGTGTTCCTTCCATGAGCGGCCGGTAGCCGGAGTACTCCATGCCGAGGTCGAACTGGTCCGTGTAGAAATACGGGATGTCGTCGTACTCGACATCGCGGTCGAGCATGTTGAGTGCTGCGGTGCGTCCGGTGCCGATCGCGTTCGCCCAGTGCTCGCTGCGCAGCCGCTGCCCGAGCACCGGATGGAACGGGTTGGCAGCATCGCCCGCGGCGAAGACGTCCGCAACGCCCGTTCGCATGCCTGCGTCCACGAGGATCCCGTGATCCACCTCGAGTCCGGCCTCCTCCGCGAGCCCGACGAGAGGCACAGCACTGACGCCCACCACCACGACATCGGCGTCGATCTCCCCGCCGCTGTGCACGACCCCGGTGACCTTGCCGTCCGCGACGCGGAACGCTTTCACCCCCGAGCCGCGCACGAGCCTCACCCCATGATCCAGATGCAGCCCGGCGAAGACCTCGCCGAGTTCGTCGCCGAGCGCCGTCGACAGCGGAACCTCGGCGTGCGACACCACCGTCACCTCGTTGCCGAAACCGCGCACGGTGGCGGCCACCTCCATGCCGATCCAGCCGGATCCGACCACGACGACCCGCTTGTCTCCGGCTTCTGTGGCCTCTCTGATGCCACGAGAGTCTTCGAGAGTTCGCAGGTAATGGATGCCGTCCGCATCCGCTCCCGGCACGTCCAGTCTGCGCGGCGTCGCGCCGGTGGCGAGCAGTAGTCGGTCATACGGCACCGTCACGCCGCCTTCCAGCACGACGCTGCGACCTTCCGGATCCAGCGACCGTGCGTGCTGTCCGGATCGCACATCGACGTCGTGCTCGTGCCACCAGGCATCCGGTTGGACCCACAGCTCGGACTCGTCGAGTTGCGCCAGGTATCCCTTGGAGAGGGGAGGCCGAATGTACGGCTTGTGCGCCTCGCCGGCGATCAGTGTGATGTGTCCGTCGAAACCCTCGTCCCTCAGCGTGGATGCCGCGGTGCCTGCGGTGAGACCGCCTCCGATGATGACGAATTCCGAAGCTGACATCGGGTTCCTCCCTGCACTCCTGTCGATTCGGCGCCACACGACGCCGTGATCACGGAAGCGCCGACACCGTCGCTCCGCCCATCCGATTCTTCAGCACCCGCCGCGTGTGCGTGCACAGCGCACACTGTCCGCGCCTCAAGCCGACCCCCGGCTCGCACACGTCACTCGACGGGATGTCGCACGACAGACTCACAGGAAGATTCCAGCCCACGCGCAGAGACTGGGCCCATGAGCACAGGACCCCGCATCCTCATCGTCGACGACGAGCCCAACATCCGCGACCTCCTCACCACCAGCCTGCGTTTCGCCGGATTCGCCGTTCGTGCCGTCGGCAACGGTGCCCAGGCCATCAGTGCGGTGCTCGAGGAGGAGCCCGACCTGATCATCCTCGACGTGATGCTGCCCGACATGAACGGATTCGGCGTCACCAAGCGCCTCCGCGGTGCCGGATACACGGCTCCGATCCTCTTCCTCACCGCCAAGGACGACACCGAGGACAAGATCACCGGCCTCACGGTGGGCGGCGACGACTACGTCACCAAGCCGTTCAGCCTCGACGAGATCGTTGCCCGTATCAAGGCCATCCTGCGCCGCACGATGCAGGCGGACGACGACGCGATCATCCGCGCGGGCGAGCTCACCATGGACCAGGACACGCACGAGGTCTTCGTCGGCGACACCCCCATCGAGCTCTCGCCCACCGAGTTCAAGCTGCTCCGCTATCTCATGCTCAACCCGAACCGCGTGCTGTCGAAGGCGCAGATCCTCGACCACGTGTGGGAGTACGACTTCAACGGCGACGCCGGCATCGTGGAGAGCTACATCTCCTACCTGCGCCGCAAGGTGGATGCGCACTCCAGCGAGCCGCTCATCCAGACCAAGCGCGGGTTCGGCTACATGCTGAAGGCCGCGAAGTCCTGAGCGGATGCCAGGCTCGTCGCGTTCGTCGGCGCCGACGCGTCATCGGCGTCATCTCAGCATGACCGCATAGGCTCCGAATCCGTGACGTCAGCCCGCATGCCGAGACCTGAAGCCGCTCGTCGAGCACGCGGCAGTTCGGATCGGACTCCGGCATGAGTTCCGTCCTCGACCACTGGAACTCGATCTCTCTGCGCACGAAGATCACGGGCGTGACGGTGCTCGTGCTCACATTCGGCCTGCTCGTCGCGGGCCTCGGCACGATGCTCCTGTTCAAGCCGGTGCTCATCAACCTCTTCGACCAGCAGCTCCAGGCGATCGCCGCGCAGCCGGACAGCATCAACGCCATCCTGCCCGGCCAGGGCAAGACATCCAGCGGTCCGGTGCTGGGACAGGCGGGAGTCGCCAGCTTCTACGTCGTGCTGTACGGCGCCGACGGCGAGCCGATGGCCGAGAACTGGAGCTCGGTGCCCGACGGCAAGAAGCCGGACGTGCCAAGCACCCTGTCGCTCGAGCAGGGCGCTGCATGTGCCAACGAGGGCAATCCCGGCTGGGTGCAGAGCCGTGACGGCTCCGAATCCTTCCGCAGCGTGTGCGCCGTCGTCCAGCTGCGCGGACAGACACCGACGTACGGAACGGCCATCATCGCCATCTCGACCGCCCCGCTCGACAACACGCTGGCGAGCTACCTGTCCATCTTCTTCAGCTTCGGCGTCATCGTCGTCATCATCGGCGCATTCCTCACCCGTGCGCTCGTGACCACCACCTTCCGTCCGCTGCGCGAGGTGGAGCGCACGGCCGCAGAGATCGCTGACGGCGACTTCAGCCAGCGCCTCGGCGGAGCAACCCCCAACACCGAGGTCGGCCGGCTGAACCGCTCGCTCAACACCATGCTGAACCGCATCGATCGGGCCTTCAAAGACCGGGCCCGCAGCATCGAGCAGATGCGACGGTTCGTCGGTGATGCCAGCCACGAGCTGCGCACGCCGCTCGTCTCCGTGCGCGGTTACGCGGAGCTCTACCGCATGGGTGCGCTGCAGACACCGGAAGAGGTGGCGCAGGCCATGGAGCGCATCGAGAAGGAGGCCGTGCGCATGGGTCTCCTCGTCGAAGACCTCCTCGAGCTGGCCCGCCTCGACGAGACGAAACCGCTCAACCTCGGCGTCGTCGATCTGGTTCCGCTCGCACACGACGCAGCACTCGACGCGAACGCGGGCAATCCCGATCGCACCGTCTCCGTCAGGTTGTCCCTGCCTCAGCTGCCCCCGCCTCCGCCAGGACCGTCGAGCGAGGGAGCTGCGGATGCACGCCCAGCCGAGGCCGCAGACGAACCGTCGCCCTCACGCTCGGCCGCCGGCACCACGTCACGCAACACGGGTTCTCAGGGTCCAATCGGATTCGCCGGCGCGACCCTGGCCCGCCTGCGACGCCGCCCGCGCAAGGCGGATCCCGGGGTGGAGACGGCGCCGCTTGAACTGGCAGACATTCCCGAGCCGCCGCGGGTGCGCGCTCTGGTGATGGCCGAGGAGAACAAGCTCCGCCAGGTCATCGCCAACCTGATCGGCAACGCGGTGCGCTACACCCCGTCGGGGAGTCCGATCGAGATCGAAGTCTCGGCCGACCCCGACCGCAACGTCGCGGTGCTCTCCGTGATCGACCACGGCGATGGCATCCCTCCACAGATCAGGGAGAAGATCTTTCAGCGCTTCTGGCGCGCCGACACCTCGCGCACGCGCGAGACCGGCGGCAGCGGACTAGGCCTGGCGATCGTGGCGTCGATCGTCGGCGCCCATCACGGCACGGTGGAGGCCGTCGAGACGCCGGGCGGCGGTGCGACCTTCCGTGTGACGCTGCCGCTGACCGATTCGCCGCACGCCCCGAAGCCAGCAACCGCGGCCTGACGCGCTCGCGCTACGCCCGATCCGTTTTCTCCGGGCCGGACATCCGGCGCTCCCTCGGCCCGAAACTCGGCGCGCTCTCGGCCTGACACTCGACGCTCCCTTGGCCTGACATTCGCCGACTCGGCTCGGATTCGCCTCCACGTCCGCCCCGACTGCGCCAGGTCATGGCTATTGCGCCAGCATTTGTGGCGCGACAGCCGAGTTCGGGCGCAATTGAGAGGCGCGCGTTCCAGCACGGACGGATCGGCGTGACCGCATTGCGGACAGGAAAGCACAATTACCCCTCCCCTTCTGGTAAGTGCAATAGAGCTGTACCCCTCACCGTTCGGCAAACATCAATACCGAATACCCCTCCCCTTCTGGTATCAGATGATTGCTTGGACCCCTCCCCTTGCGGCAATAGTGAATGTCGTGGACCACTCCCCCTTTGGCAAGCCTTCGCGGCGATTCGCGTCCAATTCCGTTGAATCCGCGGTTAGCGTGGCCGCGTGCGCGATGACGAGTTACGACGCCTGCTGACAGAGAGCAATCCGTGGTGGACCGCCGCTGCCCGCGGAGCGGATCCCACCTCGTGGGTGGCGGGCAACCGCACGCTCCGCGAACGCACGCGGTACGAGCTCGGCTATCGCAGCGGCATCCTCGACGACGTCGCCAGCGTCGAGCCGGACGGCCGTTTAGTTGTGCTCACGGGACCACGACGCATCGGCAAATCGGTGGCGCTTCTGGATGCCGCGGCAAACCTCTGCACACTCCCCGGCGTCGATCCGCGACAGGTCATCTACGTGCCGTGCGACACCATGCGTGGTCGCGACGTCACGCGCACACTCACGCTCGCAAGGATGCTCACGCGCTCCGTCGACCAGCCCAAGCCCCGCCCGCGCATCTGGCTGTTCGACGAGATCAGCATGGTCAGCGGCTGGACCAGCGCCCTCAAGCTCGCCCGCGACACCACCACCTTCGGCGACGACACCGTGGTCGTGACCGGCAGCCGCTGGGCGCAGTCAGAGGACATCCAGGGCAACCTGCTCGCCGGGCGCGCGGGATCCACCGGATCGCACCGCATCCGTCAGCTCCTGCCGATGTCATTCAGGGACTTCCTCACCGCCGCCTACCCTGGCCTGCCGACCATCGCCGTGGTCAACCCGGCCGAGCTGCAGAGCGAGGAGTCCCGCTGGGCCCTCGACGGCCTGCAGTTCGCCGTCGACGAGCTGGACCTCGCCTGGCAGGACTACCTCACGTGCGGCGGCTTCCCCCGAGCGGTCTTCGAGCACACCCGTGCCGGTGCCGTCTCGGACGGCTACGCCCGCGACCTGCACGCGTGGCTGCGCCGCGATGTGGATCCGGATGCGCCGACCAACACCACCACGACGCTCCTGCGCGGCATCAGCGAGCGCATGAACAGTCCGATCAATCTCACGTCGACGGCTCAGGACCTCGGATACGCCAGCCGTCCGACGTTCACCGCCAGGGTGGATCGGCTGATCAGCACCCACGCCGCACTGCGCTGCAACCAGGTTCGCGACGAAGGCGACCGCGTCGTCGGCGCGCACTACAAGCTGTATCTCGCCGATCCGCTGCTGGCGTGGATCCCGTCCATCGTGAGCCCCGGCCTCCCGACACCCGACTTCACCCGACTCACCGAGTCCGCGCTCGGCATCACGCTCGCCCGAGCGATCGAGGCGCTCGACGAGGGCCGCTGGCTCTCGGACGACTCCGTGGGATACGCCCGCACGGAATCCAACAACGAGATCGACTTCGCGCCGGTGCGAGTGCCCGTCGGTGGCGGTCATTCGACAACGGTTCCCATCGAGAGCAAGTGGATCGACACCGGCTGGCGCGCAGAATCGCGAGTCATCGACGGCAAGTACGGACGCGGCATCCTGGCGACGAAGTCCGTGCTCGACCTCGACGGCGACGTGTGGGCGGTTCCCGCACCGCTCGTCGCCCTGCTCCTGGCGTGACCTGTCGTTCCTCGCCCGGTCTGCTCCTCCCCGGCTGCCGCATCCCACGCTTGTCCACGGAATGCCGGCCACCGTCGATCCCTGCCCGGGCGGATGCCTACCCTCGGTTCCACGCGCCCGCGCCGGAGGCGCACGAAGGAGGAACCATGACGACATACCGGGTCGACAGCGACCAGATGATCGCGGCGACCAGCGCCGTGCGCGGATCGATGAGCCGCATCCAGAGCGAGGTTGCGGGTCTGATGGGTCAGCTGAACGGACTGCAGGGATCGTGGAGCGGACAGGCAGCCAACTCGTTCCAGGGCGTCGTCGCGCAGTGGCGCGGCACTCAGCAGCAGGTCGAGGAATCGCTCGCCGCGCTGAACCAGGCGCTCGGCCAGGCGGGGCAGCACTACGCGGAGGTGGAGCTCACGAACGCCAAGCTGTTCGCGGTCTGACCGTTCGGGCTCGAGCACGCCGACCGAAGGCACGAGCGAACGTGGAAACGAGAAGGGCGCCCCGAGGGGCGCCCTTCCGTTGGAATACTTCGGCTTTAGAAGTCCATGCCGCCGGCGTCGCCACCGGGAACCGGAGCAGACTTCTCCGGCTTGTCGGCCACGACCGCCTCGGTCGTCAGGAACAGGCCGGCGATGGAGGCCGCGTTCTGCAGAGCGGAACGGGTCACCTTGGCGGGGTCGATGATCCCCTGCTCGAGCAGGTCGCCGTACTCGCCGGTCGCGGCGTTGAGGCCGTATCCAGCGGGCAGCTCGGCGACCTTGGCCGCGACGACGCCCGGCTCGAGGCCGGCGTTGAGAGCGATCTGCTTGAGCGGCGCCTCGATGGCCACCTTGACGATGTTCGCACCGGTCGCCTCGTCGCCCTCGAGCTCGAGCGTCGCGAACGCCACCTTGCCCGCCTGGATCAGCGCGACGCCACCACCGGCGACGACGCCCTCCTCGACGGCGGCCTTCGCGTTGCGAACGGCGTCCTCGATGCGGTGCTTGCGCTCCTTGAGCTCGACCTCGGTCGCCGCGCCCGCCTTGATGACGGCAACACCGCCGGCGAGCTTGGCGAGACGCTCCTGCAGCTTCTCGCGGTCGTAGTCGCTGTCGGTGTTCTCGATCTCGTTGCGGATCTGCTGAACACGGCCGGCGATCTGCTCCGGGTCGCCTGCGCCCTCGACGATCGTGGTCTCGTCCTTGGTGATGACCACCTTGCGAGCCTGGCCGAGCAGGTCGAGGGTGACGTTCTCGAGCTTGAGACCGATCTCCTCGCTGATGACCTGGCCACCGGTGAGGATGGCGATGTCCTGCAGCTGGGCCTTGCGACGGTCGCCGAAGCCCGGAGCCTTGACGGCGACGGACTTGAAGATGCCACGCACCTTGTTGACGATCAGCGTGGCCAGAGCCTCACCGTCGACGTCCTCGGCGATGATCAGCAGCTGCTTGCCTGCCTGGATCACCTTGTCGACGACGGGCAGAAGGTCCTTGATGTTGGAGATCTTCTGGTTGGCGATGAGGACGTACGGGTCCTCGAACACCGCCTCCTGGCGGTCGGGGTCGGTCACGAAGTACTGCGACAGGAAGCCCTTGTCGAAGCGCATGCCCTCGGTCAGCTCGAGCTCGGTGCCGAACGTGTTCGACTCCTCGACCGTGACGACGCCTTCCTTGCCCACCTTGTCGATGGCCTCGGCGATGATCGCACCGATCTCGGCGTCGGCGGCGGAGATGGATGCCGTCGCAGCGATCTGGTCCTTGGTCTCGACCTCCTTGGCGGTGGCGAGCAGCTGCTCGGTCACTGCCGCGACTGCCTTCTCGATGCCGCGCTTGAGGCTGATCGGGTCAGAACCGGCCGCAACGTTGCGCAGGCCCTCGCGAACGAGCGCCTGGGCGAGCACGGTCGCTGTCGTGGTGCCGTCGCCTGCGACGTCGTCCGTCTTCTTGGCGACCTCCTTGACGAGCTCGGCGCCGATCCGCTCGTACGGGTCGTCGAGCTCGATCTCCTTCGCGATGGACACGCCATCGTTGGTGATCGTCGGGGCGCCCCACTTCTTGTCGAGCACGACGTTGCGACCGCGGGGGCCGAGGGTCACCTTGACCGCGTCGGCGAGCGTGTTGAGTCCACGCTCGAGGCCACGACGAGCCTCCTCGTCAAAAGCAATGATCTTTGCCATGTTGTTTCTCGTCCCTCCCGGACGTACGCGAAAGAATCAATGGGTTAGCACTCAGCAGAAGTGAGTGCTAAAAGGATTCTGGCACTCGCCCCCCTGGAGTGCAAGACGAGCGGATGCGCCGCGTCACAGAACGACGGCGACGCGCGGCAACCGGGTCATGGCGCACCGAAGATCGGAAGCGGGCCACCTGCCGCGACGATCAGTGCAGACGGCCGCGACGCTCGCTTCCAGAACCGAACTGAGGCAAGGAAAGCGTCGCAGACGAAGAAAGAGGGGACGCTGCTGAAGCAGCATCCCCTCTTTCGATTCGGTGGTCGTCAGGCGGGTCGGACGGACTCCGCCTGCGGCCCCTTCGATCCACTGCCGACCTCGAAAGTCACCTGTTGACCCTCTTCGAGGACTTTGTAGCCGTTCATGTCGATTGCGGAGTAGTGAACGAAAACGTCCTGTCCCCCACCATCGACAGTGATGAAGCCGTAGCCCTTTTCAGCGTTGAACCATTTGACGGTCCCGTTCGCCATTTAGTACTCCCATTGCCCTTCTGCAACGCCGCATGGTCGCGCACGTTGGATCCCGATAGTAGCGGGCGCCCTAGCCCAGTACGAGGGGTGTGTCCAGATTGAGACAATCAATGACAGACATCCGCTTTGCACATGCGCGAGCGGAGGCCGAACGCCTTTACTGGTGGGTGGGTTTGTAGTCGTCGCCGAGCACGACCGTGATGTCCGCTCCGGATGCCGCGAAGTCCTGCGTCACCTGGATCGGGGCCCCGGCGAGCTCCTGCGACACGGCGAGCGCCGCACCTTCGTTCTTCGGATCCGAGTAGTACACGGTCGTCGTCTTGACGTCGGTCGAGCTCGCGTTGGCCGGCGTGATGTTCTGCCAGCCGGCGGCTTTCAGCGTGGCCGTCGCATCCGCGGCAAGACCCGACTTCGTCGTGCCGTTCAGGACGATCAGGTTCAGCGTCGGATTCACGGCAGGCGTGACGGTGGGCGTGGGCGTCGCCGTCGCGGTCGGAGTCGCGGACGCCGTCGTGTGGCCGAAGGGCAGGTTCACGTTCAGGGTGCCGTTGATGGCGAAGATGGCGAGAGCACCGAGGCCCACGATCACGACGACGGCTCCGGCACACCAGGCGACCCAGATCCAGCCGTATCCCTTCGGCCGCGGCGCCCGGTGCGCGCCGATGCGCTCGAGATCGTCGGGGATCTGGTCGAACCGGTCGGTCGGGAACTTCTGGGCCATGGGCGGAGGTACTGATCCTTCAGTTCGGGCGCGGTGACCGCGATCGGTGGGCTTCGGCTGTCGGGATCACTGCGGCGGACGGAGGCGGTCCGCACGCGCTGCGAGTCGGGCGGCGCGCACGCGTTGCAGGCGACGCACCAGCATCGGGTCGTGCACGAGTGCGGCCGGCGACTCGATCACCCGGCCGAGGACCTGATAGTACCTGGCCGCGGAAAGACCGAACTGATCGCGGATCGCCTGTTCCTTGGCACCGGCGTGCTTCCACCACCGTCGCTCGAACTCCAGGACCGCGAGATCGCGTTCACTCAGGCCGTCGTCGTCGACCGCGCCGATGACGTGATCATCGGAGGCGTCGTGCGCGTGTCCCGGTTCGCCCACGCGCCTCACCTCCTGCCGATCAGCGCCATTGTAGGGGTGTGGCGAAGCTGAGACCGGGAGGCGTGCCGCCTCCCGCGACGTCCAGTGTCGTCACGGGAACAGCGGCGCGACGACGGTCGTTAGCCTTGATGTGCCGATCGGCGCCGGGCGGAGAGGTGATGCTCCGCCATTCAGGAAGGATTCACAGCCATGACGTATGCCGTCTCCAAGTCCGACGACCAGTGGCGCGAAGAGCTCAGCCCCGAGCAGTTCGCGGTGCTCCGCGAGGCCGCGACCGAACGGCCGTGGACCGGCGAGCTGCTCGACGAGAGCCGCGCCGGCATCTACACCTGTGCCGCCTGCGGCGCCGAACTGTTCAAGAGTGGAACGAAGTTCGACTCCGGATGCGGCTGGCCGAGCTTCTACGAGTCCGTGCGTCCCGAGGCCGTCACCCTGATCGAGGACACCTCGCTCGGGATGGTGCGCACCGAGGTGCGCTGTGCAGCCTGCGGATCGCACCTGGGCCACGTCTTCCCCGACGGATTCGGCACGCCGACCGGAGACCGGTACTGCATGAACTCCCTCTCCCTCTCCTTCGCAGCGGACGACGACCGACCGACCGAGGCGTGACGATGGGATCCGCCCGCGACGCGATCGCCGGCAGGCGCTCGCAGTCGAAGGTGACGGATGCCGCGCCGACGCACGAGGAGATCCTCGAGCTGGTCACCGTGGCGGCACGGGTCGCCGACCACAGTTCTCTGCGGCCGTGGCGGCTCATCGAGCTGCGCGGCGCCGCGCGAGAACGGCTGGGAGCGGCCATCGCCGAGGCGGAGCATCCGGGCGAAGCTCGCGAACCGTCGACGAAGCCGCTCCGCGCACCGTTGCTCATCGCCGTGGTGTCGTCGCCGCGGGAGAGCGTGAAGGTGCCGGAGTGGGAGCAGGATGCCGTGACATCCGGCGTCGCCCACATGCTCAGCCTCCTGCTCGATGAAGCCGGCTGGGGCGTGATGTGGCGCACCGGGCACTACACGCGGTCCGCGGCCGTCTCCGCGATGCACGGACTCGACGGGAACGAGCGCCTGTTGGGATGGCTGTACGTGGGCGGCAAGCCGGATCCCAAGCCGGGAAAGGGCGAAGGGGCGCCGAAGCGGATCGATCCGGAGAACTTCGTCAGCATTCTGGAGTGACGGTCGCTCTCATCGGCGAGGTCTGCTATTCCAGGTCGCTCTCGGAAAGCAGCTGAACGCTGTCCACTCCGCCGATCCCCGTCAGCGCGGCAAGGAGGCGATGCATGTCGTCAGGACCGTTGAGCTCGAGCACGACGGTCGTCACCCCCTCCCCGGTCAGACGATGGTCCACCCGGCTCACCACCCATCCCCCGCTGGTGATCGAGCCCAGAACGTCTCGAAGGATGCCGCGTCCATCTCGGTAGATCACCTCGAGCTGCACCTGCGCGTCCCGCCCGCGAGGAAGAAGCCGCGCGACAGCGGTGAGCCCGTACGCGACGACGAAGTGCAAAGCGGTGACCGTCAGCGCGAGCAGCCAGAGACCGGCGCCCGCCGCCATCCCGATCGCGGCCGTCTCCCACACCGACGCGGCCGTCGTCAGCCCCCTCACCGTGCCGCGACGGGTCAGGATCAGACCGGCGCCGAGAAATCCGATGCCCGTGACGATCTGGGCGGCAACCCGTGACGGGTCGAGCGTGACGTGATCGGAGAGCACGTCCGTGAACCCGTACTTGCTCACGAGCAGAAACAGTGCCGACGCAGTGCCGACGATCGCCTGCGTGCGCAGTCCCGCGCTCTTTCCGCGCAGCTGGCGTTCCAACCCGATGAGCGCGCTCAGCAAGAAGGCCAGGCCGAGCTCGCCGAGCTGCAGCCATCCTTGTCCTTGGAACACCGGAACCGCGTGCGTCATGAGAGCCGGCTGCGGGACTCGAACCCGCAACCTACGCTTTACAAGAGCGTTGCGCTACCGATTGCGCCAAGCCGGCCTGGCGGGCATCCGCCTCGCCGATCCATCTTACGGGTTCGCCGACGGTGCTCGGCTCGGGCGCTTGCCCGCGACTACCGGGTGCTCGTCGCCGTGGGCGTCGGCGTCGGCTTGGGAGTCGAGTACGTGTCGGCCTGAGCCTTCACGATGAACCCACGGAACTCGTCCGCGTCGGTCAGCGATCCGTCGTACTGCTTGCCGTTGACAAGCACCAGCGGGGTGCCCTTGAGCTGCTTCACGCTGGTGTTCGGGATAGGTCCGGTGAGGGTGCGATCCAGGGCGTTCTGCGCCCACTGCTCGAAGCGTCCGTCGTCGATGCACTTGACGATCGAGTCGTAGCTCTTGGCACCTGCCTGCTTCACGAGGCTCTTCAGCTGCTGGTCGGTGAGCCCGGCCGTGTTCTCCTGTGGCTGGTTCTCGAACAGCGCCTTGTTGAGGGCCCAGAACGAGTCCGGATCGTAGTTGGCGACACAGGCGACGGCGTTGTCTGCACGAAGCGAGTACTTGGTGCCGTTGGAGTGGCTGGCCAGCAGCGGGATGGGATGGATCTCGATGGTCGCGGCACCGCTGTCGACGAGCTTGCCGATCTGATCGGCGTTCGTTCGCTCGAAGTCGCCGCAGAGCGGACATAAGTAGTCGACATACGTGACGATGCTGACCGTCTGACCGGAGGAGTCGGGCTTGTTGGCCACAGGCTTGGCATCCGCTGCGGCCGCGGACGTGCGGTCCACCTTCATGCCCTTCCCGATCAGGATGCCATCGCTCGCCATGTTCGCCGGACCGCGGGAGGGCTCGTGAATGGAGGAGACGATGACAACGGCGACGATGGCTGCTGCGGCGACGACCAGCGTGATGATGGTGGAGCGGATGACCGCACGGCGGCGGCGTTCCTGCTTGCGATGCGCCTCTCGCAACTGCCGCGCCTTGTCACGGGCTGCGGCGCGGCGCTCACCATTGATCGGGCGCTGCGCAGGATCGCCGTTGCTCATTTGGTCTCACTTCGGGTGTGGAACTGCAGGGGGTTGCGGCATGCGCCGGAGCCGGCATGCGAACGCAGACGATCGTAGAGCGGCACTCTGGGAAATGCCCAGACGGGTCCTGGTGATCCATCGGATGCCACCGGTGCGAACGCTGCGTCTCTGCCGTCCGGTCGCGGCCTCGATTCGCCGGGACGAGCGCCATGTCGTAGCATCGGTGCTGGTCAGCGGTGACTGCCGTTGGCCATACAACATCCATTCACTCGGATCGTCCGGCACGTACCTGCCGGTGAAGGAGACACACAACCATGGCAACAGTCACGTTCGACGATGCGACGCGCATCTATCCCGGTGGCACGCGTCCCGCGGTCGACAAGCTGAACCTCGACATCGCCGACGGCGAGTTCCTCGTTCTCGTCGGCCCCTCCGGATGCGGCAAGTCAACGTCACTCCGCATGCTCGCCGGCCTCGAAGAGGTCAACGAGGGCAACATCTTCATCGGCGACCGCAACGTGACCGACGTTCCGCCGAAGGACCGCGACATCGCCATGGTCTTCCAGAACTACGCGCTGTACCCGCACATGACCGTGGCCGAGAACATGGGCTTCGCGCTCAAGATCGCCGGCGTCAAGAAGGAAGAGCGCGCCACCCGCGTTCTCGAGGCCGCCAAGCTGCTCGACCTCGAGCCCTACCTGAACCGCAAGCCGAAGGCACTCTCCGGTGGTCAGCGTCAGCGCGTCGCGATGGGTCGCGCCATCGTGCGTTCGCCCCAGGTGTTCCTCATGGACGAGCCGCTGTCGAACCTCGACGCCAAGCTCCGCGTCCAGACCCGCACGCAGATCGCGTCGCTGACCCGCCGCCTCGGCGTCACCACCGTCTACGTGACGCACGACCAGACCGAGGCTCTGACCATGGGCGACCGCATCGCGGTGCTCAAGGACGGCGTCCTGCAGCAGGTCGGCACTCCGCGCGAGCTCTACGCAGAGCCGAACAACGTGTTCGTCGCCGGCTTCATCGGCAGCCCTGCCATGAACCTCTTCGCGGCCGATGTCACCGAGGGTGGCATCCAGTTCGGCAGCGCCGTCGTCCCCGTGGACCGCGAGGTCCTCGCGAAGGCCGGCAAGCAGGTCACCATCGGCGTGCGTCCTGAGGACGTCGTCGTGTCGACCAACGCGAGCTCTGGCCTCACCGTGGCCGTCGACCTGGTCGAGGAGCTCGGTGCAGACGGTTACCTCTACGGCCACACCGAGGTCGACGAGAAGCGCGTCGACATCGTCGGCCGTGTCGACGGTCGCCAGCACCCGAACGCGGGCGAGACGGTCTACATCACGCCGAAGCCGGGCCACGTGCACCTCTTCGACGCCGAGAGCGGCGAGCGCCTCGGCGGCGCCGTGGTCGACTAAGACCTCAGCTGAACGGAACGCCCCGGCCAGGGTCTCTCGGGTCGGGGCGTTCCGCATTCCACGGATGAATCCGGCGGGCTCGGGACCGCTAGCCTTGTGCTCTATGGCTGGCTCCGTCAACATCACCGCGGCCACGGTCGATCCCGCGCTCCTCGACCTCCCGTGGAACCTCCCGTTGGACAAATGGTCCAACGAACACATCGCCATGCTGCCGAAGGGCATCTCACGGCACCTCGTGCGCTTCGCACATCTCTCCGGCTACGTCATCGCCGTCAAGGAGACGACGGGCGAGATGGCCAGGCGCGAGTACGGCATGCTGCGCACCCTGCAGCGGTTGGACGTGCCGTGCGTGGAGCCCGTCGCCGTGATCGAGGGCCGAACGGATGACAACGGCAAGGCCCTCAAACCCGTGCTGGTCACGCGTCACCTCAAGTTCTCCCTCCCCTACCGCGCCCTGTACTCGCAGACGCTGCGTCCGGACACCGCGACCCGTCTCGTGGACGCGCTCGCCGTGCTCCTCGTGCGGCTGCACATGGTCGGCTTCTTCTGGGGCGACGTCTCGCTCTCCAACACGCTGTTCCGCCGCGATGCCGGCGCCTTCGCCGCCTACCTGGTGGACGCCGAGACCGGCCAGATCTACGAGGGCGGTCTCTCGAACGGACAGCGCGAGAACGACCTCGAAATCGCCAGGGTCAACATCGCCGGCGAGCTGATGGACATCGCCGCCGGAGGCCGCCTGGCCGACGAAGTGGATCCGGTCGAGGTGGCGGGCGGGATCGTCGCCGCGTATCGCTCGCTGTGGAAGGAGCTCACGGGAAGCGAATCCTTCTCCGCATCCGAGAGGTGGCGTATCGCCGAACGAGTGCGGCGGCTCAATGAGCTCGGATTCGACATCGAGGAGCTGGCGATCCGCACGGGTGAGGACGGCGCGAGCGTGCGCATCCAGCCCAAGGTGGTCGACGCAGGACACCACCAGCGGCGCCTGCTGCGCCTGACAGGGCTCGACACGGGCGAGAACCAGGCCAGGCGTCTGCTGAACGACCTCGACTCCTACGCTGCGACCGTCGCGAAGCCCGGGCTCGACGAGGAGGGCATGGCGCACGAGTGGCTGCTGCGCGTCTTCGAGCCGGTGGTGCGTGCCATCCCCGCCGACCTGCGCGGCAAGCTCGAACCGGCCGAGGTGTTCCATCAGCTGCTCGACCACCGGTGGTTCATGTCGCAGGAGGAGGGACGCGACGTTCCCCTCGCCGAAGCGCTGACGTCGTACATCAACGACGTGCTGCGTCACCGCCGCGACGAGGCCACCGTGATCGCGCCGGTCACCGAGGCGTTCACCCTGCCGATCGATGTCTCGGACGACGACGGGGACGGCGACGACGACTGGATGTCGAAGATCTGAGCTCAACCGGCGGACGGCATCGCCGTCCAGCTGATGGTGCCGTCCGTCTCCCACGTGACGGTGACCGCGAGCGGACGTCCGTCGAGGTCGCGGACTGCGTCCTTGGTGATCGACAGGCCGTGCGTGGCTATTCCGCCGAGGGATGCGCAGGTTTCCGCGGCGCGCTCCCCGTCGACGACGGCCACCAGACAGTATTCGTCGTCGAGGCGCTGGGCGGCGTAGATTGTGCTGCTCTGCTGCATCCTCACGGATCCCGCCACCTCATGGAACGACGTGGTGACGAATCCTTGCGTCACGTCCGCGGGCAGGTTGTCGACGCGGGGCGACTTCGCGAAGAACTCCTCGATCGCTGGTCCGGGGAGCGGACGGTATCCGTCGTCCCGCGGGGTGGGCGTCGGCGAGCTTTCCACACCGACGGGCGACGACGGCGCCAGGTAGCCGATCGTGGCGGAGACGCCGACTGTGATCAGCACGCCCAGCACGAAGCCGGCAACGGCGAGCAACGTGGGAAGAGCGCGACGCGAGAGTGCCGGGCGAGCGGGTGCGGCATCCGCTCCATGCTCGTGCGGTCCGTCGACGTCCACGGTGCCCACGTACGATGCGATTCCGTCGCTCGCGTCCGAGAGCGTACCGCCACCGGCGTCATCCCGTCCGGCGCGGCCTCCGTCCTCGCCCTGAGCCGCACGCCGGGTGCCTGCCTCTGGCGCGTGCGTCCTGTCGTACTCGGCAAGTGCCCACTCGCTCGGTGTCATCCGGACCAGGCGACCCGTCGACGGATCGAGATACTCCCTCGGGGTCTCCTCAGCGCCCTCGCGCGAGTAGATGCGCTCGAGCAGCCGTCGTCGGTCGTCCACGGATCCGCGCCTCCCGCCGCCTCGCGAGCCGATGCCACCAGGTTAGGACGACCGCCGCGAGTGCGGGAAACGTGCCGGAGTCGTCAGCCGACGGTCGGGGGCGTGTCCGGCAATTCCGACCCGCCCTAGCCTTCCGAGCGGCGCTTGGCGATCTCGTAGAGAGTGACGCTCGCCGCGATGCCCGCGTTCAGCGACTCCGTCGCCGCGCTGATCGGGATTGACACGATGGCGTCGGCCGTCTCGGTCACGAGTCGCGAGAGTCCCTTGCCCTCGCTGCCGACGACGATGACGACGCCCCGGTCGGCGAGCTCGAGGTCGTGGAGCGACACGTCACCGTCGCCGGCGAGTCCGAGCACGAACAGTCCGCGCTTCTGCAGTCCCTTGAGCGTCTGGGTCAGGTTCGCCGCCATTGCGACGGGAGTGCGCGCCGCTGCACCGGCCGACGTCTTCCAGGCGGAGGAGGTCACGCCGACCGACCGACGCTGCGGCACGATCACCGCCTGTCCGCCGAAAGCGGCCGTGGAGCGGATGATCGCACCCAGATTGCGCGGGTCCGTCACCCCGTCGAGCGCCACGAACAGCGGCGTCCGGCCGCTGCTCAGCACCTGGTCGAGGAGGTCGTCGACGTGCGCGTACTCGTACGGCGGAACCTTCAGCGCCACGCCCTGATGCACGGCGTCGCGACCGGACAGCCTGTCCAGCTCGGGACGCATCACCTCGAGCACCGGGATGCCGCGCTTCGTCGCCGTGCTGAGGATCTCCTTGACTCTGTCGTCGAGCTCGATGCGCGCGGCGACGTACAGCGTCGTGGCAGGGATGCGGGCGCGGAGCGCCTCCAGCACCGAGTTGCGCCCCGTGACGATCTCTGCCTCGTCCGGGGTGGCACGACGGGATCCCGTTCCGCCACCGGTGTTCGAACGCTGGCCGGACCTCGTCGCCGACTTGGCCGCTGCGCGGTCGGCAAGCGCTTTGCGCTTGTTGGCGGCGTGGTAGGTGCGGTCCTCCGCCTTCGGGGTCGGCCCCTTGCCCTCCAGCGCCTTGCGGCCTTGGCCGCCCGACCCCTTCGTTGGGCCCTTCTTCGTTTTGCGCACGGCTCCTGCGCGAGGCTTATTCGCCATCGATACTCCAATGCGCACCCATGGGGGTGTCTTCGATCGTGATGCCCGCCTCGGCGAGCTCTGAGCGGATGCGGTCTGCCGCAGCGAAATCGCGTGCCTTGCGGGCCGCTTCGCGGTCGTCGAGCAACCGGCGGAGCAGCGAGTCCAGGGCTGCGCGGGTGGGAGCATCCGTACGGATCTGCCACTGCGGCGACAGCGGATTGATGCCGAGCACCTCGGTCATCGCGGTGACCTGCCCGCGGGCGGCCGCCGCGGCTCCGAGGTCTTCGCCGTCGAGCGCCTGGTTGCCGGCGCGCACGGTGTCGTGCAGCACGGCGAGCGCCTGCGGCACGCCGAAGTCGTCATCCATGGCCTGCGCGAACGCGTCAGGGATGACCTCGACGCCGCTGGAGGCGAACCGGGTGCCCGCCAGCCTTCGGTCGACGCGCTCGAGGAAGCCGGAGATCCGCTCCAACGCGGCCTCCGCCTCGGCGAGCGAGCTCTCGGTGAAGTCGATGGTCGACCGGTAGTGAGCCGATCCGAGGTAGTAGCGGACGACGATGGGGCGTGCGGCACCGAGCAGGTCGGCCGCGTAGACCGAGTTGCCGAGCGACTTGGACATCTTCTGTCCCGACACGTTGACGAGTCCGTTGTGCACCCAGTAACCGGCGAACGCGTCGCCGGCAGCCGTCGACTGCGCGAGTTCGTTCTCGTGGTGCGGGAAGCGGAGGTCGAGCCCGCCGCCGTGGATGTCGAACGCGGCGCCGAGATAGCGCGAGGACATAGCGGAGCACTCGATGTGCCATCCGGGCCGGCCGCTGCCCCACGGGCTGCTCCACGATGCGGATGCCGGCTCGTCGTCCTTGCGTCCCTTCCAGAGCGCGAAGTCGCGGGGGTCGCGCTTGGCGCGGGGATCGGCATCCGCCGCCGCTTCCATCGCGTCGATGCTCTGCTTGGTCAGCTCGCCATAGCTCGGCCAGCTGCGCACGTCGAAGTACACGTCGCCGGAGCCGTCATCCGCAACGTACGCGTGCCCGCGCTCGATGAGCCGCGCGATGATCTCCTGCATCTGCGGGATGCTGGCCGTCGCCCTCGGCTCGTACGTCGGAGGCTGTATGCCGAGCTCGGCATACGAGTCGGTGAACTCCCGCTCGTAGCGGTAGGCGAGCGCCCACCACTGCTCGGTGCTGCCCGACAGTTGGGCTGCTGCCGCATTGATCAGGACCTTGTCGTCGACGTCCGTCACGTTGCGCACGAGCGTCACGTCGAAGCCGCGGTAGTTGAACCAGCGACGGATCTGGTCGTAGACCAGCGCGGATCGCAGGTGACCGATGTGCGGGGAGGACTGCACGGTGGGGCCACACACGTAGATGCCGACCCGACCGTCGACGAGGGGAACGAAGTCGCGCAGCGCCGCAGCGTGCGTGTCGTACAGTCGGATGCCCACCGCTCTAGCTTAAGTGGCGCCTGCCGTCGGTCTTGTCATCATGACGTCGCGGGCCGTCCGATCGGCGACCAGCCCCGTGCATGGGCTGGGGAGCGCTTCAGCGGGAGGGCACGACCAGCGCGGTCGCGATCGCCGTGACGCCCTCGCCCCGACCGGTGAAGCCCAGTCCGTCGGTGGTGGTCGCCGAGATCGAGACCGGTGCTCCGAGGATGTCCGACAACGCCTTCTCCGCTTCGACTCGCCTCGGCGAGAACCGCGGGCGGTTGCCGATCAGCTGCACGCTCACGTTGCCGATGCGGATGCCGGCGCCCGCCAGCCGCTCCCGCGTCGCCGTGAGGAACACCTCGCCATGAGCGCCGGCGAAGCGCGGATCGTCGGTGCCGAACACGGATCCGATGTCGCCGAGCCCGGCCGCGGACAGCAGTGCGTCCACGATCGCGTGCGCGACGGCATCCCCGTCGCTGTGGCCGGCGAGCCCCTGCTCCCCCGGCCAGAGCAGGCCGGCGAGCCACAGGTCGCCGTTGCCGCCGAAGGCGTGAGTGTCGGTGCCGAGCCCGATGCTCGGCACCGCGGGCGCGGCATCCGTGGCGCCCAGAAGCTGCTCGGCGCGGGCGAGGTCGGCGGGCGTTGTCACCTTGAAGGCGAGCGGGTCACCTGCGACGATGCGCACCGGATGGCCGATCGCGGCGACGAGGGCTGCGTCATCCGTCACTTCTTCGGTGGCCGCCGCGTATGCGGCGACGAGCTGGTCGCGTGGGAATCCCTGCGGCGTCTGAACGGCGACGAGCTCAGAGCGGTCGACGGTCTCGGTGATGCGGGAGTCGGCATCCGTCCGCTTCACCGTGTCGCTCACCGGAAGCCCTGGCACCGCGCCCTCGCCCGAGACGTCGACGGATGCCACCACCTCGTCGAAGAGACTCGACGGCGTGAACGCCCTCGCCGCGTCGTGCACGAGGACGACCTCGACGGAGTCGTCCAGGGCTGCGAGCCCGGCGGTCACCGAGGCCTGGCGCGTCGGACCGCCTTCGACCGCGCGACCGGCGACGACGAGGGAATCGAGGAGGCTCTGCGAGTCATCCAGGCGTTCGGTCGGCACCACGGCGATCACCTGCACGGGCTCACGCATGCCGTTCACGGCATGCAGGGCATGCTCGAGCAAGGTGCGCCCCCCAGCCGTCACGAAAGCCTTGGGAACGCCGGCCCCGAGCCGTGTGCCGGAGCCTGCAGCCACCACGATCACCGCGACTCGCGGCAGGGAAGCACTCATGGCGTCGAGCGTAGTGCGACCGCGCACGGTCGCAGGATTCGGCGGGATCGCAGCGCGACCCGCCGAACCGGATGGTGCCTCAGGAGGCGAGGACCTCGTCGAGCACGCTGGACGCCTGCTCCTCGTCGGTCTTCTCCGCGAGTGCCAGCTCCGAGATGAGAATCTGGCGCGCCTTGGCGAGCATGCGCTTCTCACCCGCGGAAAGCCCGCGGTCCTGGTCACGACGCCACAGGTCGCGGACGACTTCGGAAACCTTGATCACGTCGCCGGAAGCGAGCTTCTCGAGGTTGGCCTTGTACCGGCGGGACCAGTTGGTCGGCTCCTCCGTGAACTGCGCCCGGAGCACCTCGAAGACCTTGTCCAGGCCTTCTTTGCCGATCACGTCGCGCACGCCAACGAGGTCGACATTCTCAGCGGGAACCTCGATCGTGAGGTCACCCTGAGTGACGTTGAGCTTGAGGTAGACCTTCTCTTCGCCCTTGATGATTCTTTTCTTCACCTCAGTGATCGTTGCGGCACCGTGATGGGGGTAAACGACAGTCTCGCCGACCTCGAAAAGCATAGATAGCAGTCCCTTCAGCAGCGTCTAGAATACCACAGCGGTGAGGTGCTATCCTGTGCCGCCCAGGCCGGGAGCGGCCCCGGTCATGGGGTAGGCTCAAGACGCATTCCGCGGTGTTCCGACAGGCCGATCCGGCCGGCCCGGTGCGACTTGGAGGATCTGAAGTGAAGGCGCGTGTCGCGGCATCCATCGTTCTCGCTCTCGGGCTCACCGTCGGCATGTCCGGCTGCACGCTGGTCACTCTGCAGGACACCAAGTACATCAAGGAGTCGGCCGACGGCGTCAACGGAACCGTTGGCAAGGTGGACATCCGCAACGCCGTCATCATCGCCAACACCAGCGGCACGGTCGGCAACCTCGTCGTGACCTTCGTGAACAACGACGACAAGCCGCACTACATCGCCGTGCAGCACGGATCGAAGACCCACTCGGTGTCGGTGCCGGCACTGGGCGTCAAGAAGGTCGGGGCCGAGGGCGGCACGCGAGTCGAGTTCGCGGGGCTGGATGCCAAGCCGGGTTCTCTGACCGATGTCTACTTCACCTATCCGGGCGCAACGGGCACGCAGCTCCGGGTGCCGGTGCTGGCCTCCACGTTCCCCGGCTTCGAGGACTACGCACCCGGCAAATAACGGCAACCACAGACATCCGTACGACAGAAACGCCCGGCTCATCGGCCGGGCGTTCTGCTGTATGCCTGGAGGCGAATGCGCCTCGACTCGACGCTCAGCTCGCCTCGAAGCGATACCCGAGACCACGCACGGTGACGAGCATCTGCGGGTCGGACGGGTTCGGCTCGATGCGCGAGCGGATGCGCTTGATGTGCACGTCGAGCGTCTTCGTGTCGCCGAAGTAGTCGCTCCCCCACACCCGGTCGATGAGTTGCCCGCGGGTCAGCACGCGCCCGGCGTTACGCAGCAGGAGCTCGAGCAGCTCGAATTCCTTCAGCGGCATGGGCGTCTCCGCTCCCGAGACCGACACCGTGTGACGGTCAACGTCCATGCGCACGGTTCCGGCCTCGAGGATGCCGTCCTCGAAGTCCCCGTCTTCGGAGCGTCTGCGGAGCACGGCACGGATGCGCGCCAGCAGCTCCCGTGTCGAGTACGGCTTGGTGACGTAGTCGTCCGCCCCCAGTTCGAGTCCCACCACGATGTCGACCTCGGAGTCCTTGGCCGTCAGCATGATGATCGGGACGCTCGATCGCGTGCGGAGCTGCTTGCACACCTCCGTGCCGGGCATGCCGGGCAGCATCAGGTCGAGGAGGACCAGGTCGGCGCCGTCGCGGTCGAATTCCGCGATCGCGCCGAGGCCGTTGTCGGCCACAGCCACCTCGTATCCCTCACGGCGCAGCAGGAATGCGAGCGGCTCGCTCAGCGCTTCCTCGTCTTCCACCAAAAGGATGCGGGTCATGTCGTACGTTCTCCTTGCTTGACGGGCGCCTGCTTGGGGAGCCCTGGTTTCAAAGGTTCAGGGGCGATGTGCTCAGCCTCAGGAAGCCGGATGGTGAAGGTGGATCCGCTGCCCTGCTTCGACCACACGCGGACCTCGCCGCCGTGGTTCTGCACGGCATGCTTCACGATCGAGAGGCCGAGACCGGTGCCGCCCGTCGAGCGGGAACGCGCCTGGTCGACGCGGTAGAACCGCTCGAAAACGCGATCGAGATCCTCGACGGGGATTCCGGGACCCTGATCGGTCACCGTGATCTCCACGATTCCGTCGTGCAACCGTGTTCCGATACCCACTCTGGTGCGGTCAGGCGAATAGCGGACCGCATTCGAGATGAGATTGTGTACGGCCGTGGTCAGCAGGCTCTCGTCGCCGAAGACGACGGCGTGCGAGTGCCGCCCGGTGGCCAGTTCGATGCCGCGGGATTCGGCCAGCACCCGGTTCTGGTCGACGGCCGACGTGACCACGTGGTCGATGGAGACGCGCTCGGCGTGCGGAACGATGTCCGCGGCCTGCAGGCGCGAGAGGTCGATGATGTCCTGCGTGAGCCTGGCCAGGCGACCAGCTTCGTTCGTGAGACGTGATGCGAAGTGCCGCACCTGCTCGGGATCATCCGGTGCACTTTCCAAGGCTTCGGCCAGCACGCTGATCGCACCGATCGGGGTCTTCAGCTCGTGACTGATGTTGGCGACGAAGTCCCTTCGCACCTGTTCCAGGCGGACCGCCTCTGTGCGGTCATCCGCGAGCACCAGGATGTAGCGGGAGCCCAGGCGCGCGACGCGTACGGTCAGCTGCACCGTGGCATCCCCCAGCGCGCTGCGTGCCAGTTCGAGGTCCTCCTCGACCGGATCGCCCGTGCGACGCACGGCGTCGACCATCTCGACGAGTCGCGGCTGGCTCAGTGCCGCATTCCACACCAGTCCGAGTCCGTAGGCGCCGGCGGATGCGCGGACCACGTTGTTGCTCGGATCCACCACGATGCCTGCGGTCGGCAGTGCCTCCAGCACCTGATCGACGCCGTCCGGCACGGTCGGGCTCACGATCTCGGTTGCGCGGTGGCTCCTGGATGCCGCCGAATACAGCAGCCACACGAATCCAGCCCCGACCACGAGGCCGAGTGCCAGAGACAGCAGCACCAACCAGGTGGAGTCCATACCGTCAGGCTAGCGGCGCGCTCCCGTTGCCCCGCCCCGAAGTCGCCTCCTGTGGGCCTCGCTTCGCGGAATGTTCGGGCCTCGGACACCGCCCGTTAACCTGTCATGGGGACCATGACACAGGGATCGGACAGCCCGATCCTTCTGCGCGCCATGAGAAGGACAGCCGAGTATGCGTGACGTATTCCAGCACGAGATGCGGGAGGTGCAGGACCGCTTGGTGGAGATCGCCGAGCTCGTCGTCGTCTCCATCCGCAACGCCACGGAGGCGTTCAACGAGGGTGACGTGTCGCTCGCGGAGACTGTCATCCAGAACGACCAGAAGATCGACGCTCTCACGGTGGTGCTGGACGAGCTGTCCATCCAGATCCTCGCCAGGCAGAACCCGGTCGCGCGCGACCTGCGCATCGTGGTGAGCGCGCTGCGCATCAGCGCATCGTTGGAGCGGATGGGCGACATCGCGGAGCACATCGCCCAGCTGGCCCGCTACAGGTTCCCCGACAAGGTCGTGCCGAAGAGCCTGCGCGGCACGTTCCAGGAGATGGGACGGCTCGACGTGCTCATCGCCGAGCGTCTCGTCGAGCTGCTGCGAACACAGGATCCTCGGATCGCCGACGAGATCCGTGATCAGGACGACGACATCGATGAGCTGCACGTGAGTGTCTTCGACAAGGTGCTCGGCGAGACCTGGAAGGGCGAGGCCGTCGACACGGTCGATGCGACGCTCGCGTCGCGCTATCACGAGCGGTTCGCGGACCACGCGGTATCGATCGCGAAGAAGGTGCAGTACTTGGTGACCGGCGATTGGGTGCCAGAGGCATCCTGATCCGTGCGCAGGCTCGCGTCCGTGCTCAAGAGTCGCCGGCGGACCGGGCCTGTCGCGTGACAGCGATGTGGGCTCGACCGGTCTGAGCAAAGGCACGGCGGGACCGCGCGTGGCCGCCGCCGACGTTGTGCGCGTCGTCAACCGAGTCGTGGCACGCGTCGCGGCTGGCAGACAATGGACGGTATCCCACCCTCTGCCCGGAAGGATCCGCTGTGTCCGACTACGACGTCACCACCCCGCTCGACACGGACTACTACGAGGTCTTCGCCGACGTCCCCGCCGAGGACCGCGCCTTCTGGGACCGTGCACGGCAGTTCTCGCTGGAGTCGCGCGATGAGCTGGCGGATGCGTGGGACAGGGCCGAGTATCCGCTCCACCTGGTGCGTCGGCTCGGTGAACTCGACCTGCTGACCGACGGAGTCGCCGGCGAGGGCTTGACGCCGATGTCGCCGCTGGCCGCGGGACTCGTGAACATGGAGATCTCGCGCGGAGACGGCTCGATGGGCACGGTCATCGCGGTGCAGGGCGGCCTGGCGCTGCGCAGCATCGCGCTGCACGGCAGTGACGAGCAGAAGGCGAAGTGGCTTGTGCCGCTGGCGAAGGCAGAGGTCTACGGCGCCTTCGCCCTCACCGAGCCGGATCACGGGTCCGATTCGACGTCGCTGGAGACCCGCGCCCACCGCACGGAGGACGGCTGGGTCATCAACGGCGAGAAGAAGTGGATCGGCAACGGATCCGTCGGCGGGATCACCGTCGTGTGGGCTCGTGACGACGACGGAGACGTGCGCGGATTCCTGGTCGATCAGGACACGCCCGGATACAAGGCCGAGACGATCACCGGGAAGGGATCCCTTCGCGCCATCTACCAGGCGCACATCGTCTTCGATGACGTGCATGTTCCGGCCGATGCCGTGCTGCCAGGAGCGCGGACGTTCCGGGACACGTCAACCGTGCTGCTCGCAACCCGGGCGGCCGTCGCCTGGTCTGCACTGGGACACGCAACAGCGGTGTTCGAGGCCGCACTCAGCTATTCGAAACAGCGCATCCAGTTCGGCAAACCGCTCGCCTCGTTCCAGATCGTGCAGGAACGACTCACCGAGATGTTGTCGCAGCTGACATCCATGCAGCTGTACTGCCGTCGCGTCGCCGACCTGGACGCCGCCGGTCGCCTTTCCCCGACCCAGGCCTCCCTCACCAAGTACCACTGCACCCGCACCGCACGTCAGATCGCGGCGAACGCGCGCGACCTGCTGGGCGGGAACGGCATCCTGGTGGAGAACCGGGTGATCACGCACATGGCGGACATCGAGGCGATCCACACGTACGAGGGCACGGAGAGCATCCAGGCGCTGCTGATCGGCCGGAGCCTCACGGGAGTCAGCGCGCTCGCGCGCTGACCAGGAGCGTGCCGGCGCCTACGCCGAGCCGTGCCCTCAAGAGGAGAAGAGCGCACCCTCGAGCGGAGAAACCGGCACTCTCGGGCGGAGAAACCGGCACTCTCGGGCGGAGAAACCCGCACCCTCGGGCGGAGAAACCCGCACCCTCGAGCGGAGAAACCCGCACCCTCGAGCGGAGAAACCCGCACCCTCGAGCGGAGAAACCCGCACCCTCGAGCGGAGAAACCCGCACCCTCGAGCGGAGAAACCGGCACCCTCGAGCGGAGAAACCCGCACCCTCGGGGTGGGGGTCGGGCACTGTCGGGGTGCCCGACGTGGCGCTACTTGGCGCCCTGGGCTGCGACGGCGGCGGCACCGGCTGCTGCCGCCTCTGGATCGAGGTACTCGCCGGGGGCGAGGGGCTTGAAGTCCTCGTCGAGGCGGTAGACCAGCGGGATCCCGGTGGGGATGTTCAGCTCGGCGATGTCGTCGTCGCTGATGCCGTCCAGGTGCTTGACCAGGGCACGCAGCGAGTTGCCGTGCGCCGTGACCAGTACGGTCTTGCCCGCCCGCAGGTCGGGGATGATGTCGGAGTGCCAGTAGGGCAGCATCCGCGCGATGACGTCCTTGAGGCACTCGGTGCGCGGGAGCTCCTGATCACTCAGGTCGGCGTAACGAGGGTCGCCGACCTGCGACCATTCGGCGTCGTCAGCGAGGACCGGCGGCGGAACGTCGAACGAGCGACGCCACAGCATGAACTGCTCGTCGCCGTACTTCTCCTTGGTCTCCGCCTTGTCCAGGCCCTGCAAGGCGCCATAGTGGCGCTCGTTGAGACGCCAGGTGCGGCGCACCGGAATCCACAGGCGGTCGGCGGTCTCCAGCGCGAGGTTCGCGGTCTGGATGGCCCGCGACAGCACAGAGGTGTGCAGCACCTCGGGCAGCAGACCGCTGGATGCCAGCAACTCACCGGCGCGTGCCGCCTCGACGCGTCCCTTCTCGGTGAGTCGCACGTCGACCCATCCCGTGAAGAGGTTCTTCTGGTTCCACTCGCTCTCGCCGTGGCGCAGCAGGATCAAGGTGTAAGGAGAGGGCATGGAGCCAGTTTATCGGCGCTCCAGGACGGTGATCGACGGCCGCCCCGCCACTGGAGCGCACCGGGAGGCCGAGCCCGCCGGGATACTGGAAGGATGGCGGGCGGCACGGGCGAGACACGACGCGGGCGCCCTGTCGGCACCATCACCCGCGGAACGACGAACACGAACCGCCTGCGCCGCGTGGACCGCTGGATCGCGGCTGGGCCCGTGCTTCGGAGAGCATCCGATCCGCTCGTCGTCGACCTCGGCTATGGCGCCAGCGGTGTGACGGTGTTCGAGCTGGAGCGTCGGCTGCGGCGCGTTCGGGACGACGTGCGGGTGCTGGGGCTGGAGATCGCTCCGGAGCGGGTGGCACGGGCATCCGCTCAGCTGGAGGAGCTGCGGGGAGGACGGACGCTGTTCCGTCCCGACGCGCACGTGTCCTTCGCCCGCGGCGGGTTCGAGGTGCCGACGCCGAACGGCGAACGGGCTGCGGTCATCCGCGCGTTCAACGTGCTGCGGCAGTACGACGAGTCGGAGGTGGCGGACGCCTGGGCTCTGCTGCGGTCGCGCCTGCAGCCGGACGGCCTGCTTGTCGAGGGCACGTGCGACGAGCTCGGCCGCATCGCGAGCTGGGTGGGCCTGGACGACACGGGACCTGTGTCGTTCACGGTGTCGCTGCGGCTGCCGGGGCTGGAGCATCCGTCGGTCGTCGCGGAGCGGCTTCCGAAGGCGCTGATCCATCGCAATGTCCCCGGTGAGCGTGTGCACGCGTTCCTCGCGGCGCTCGACGCCGCCTGGACGCATGCCGCCCCGCTGTCGACCTACGGGCCCGTTCAGCGCTGGCTGGCGACGGTCGAGCGGATGCTCGCCGACGGCTGGCCCATCACCGGCGGCCGCACGAGGTGGCGGCTCGGCGAGGTCAGTGTGCCGTGGAGTTGCGTGGCGCCCGTGTGACAGCAGGGCGTGTCTGACAGTTCGGGTGTCGGCGAGGATGCGCTCGGCACGGTCGACCGCAAAGAGCCGGAGGAAGGCCTCACTGGTCGTGAGGTCGACGACGGCTCTGCAGCGAGCGGCCGTGCCGAGCGCACCGCAGCCAGCCCCGAACGGTCAGACACGCCCTAGCCGTGGGATGCGCGGCACGTTCGCCTCTGCGCCCGCGTCGGTGGGCACGATGGCCTCCTGCGCCGCGGGGGGGGGGGGGGGGGG
>NZ_JBTOLK010000001.1:1617252-1701032 GCF_054551755.1 Rathayibacter sp. CAU 1779 | reverse complement strand
CGACGAGCTCGTCGCCCACCCGGACCACGAGGTCGGACCCGGAATCCGTCGAGCGCTTCACCACGGCGAGCGCGATCGGTCCCAGCTCGTGGTGGAGTGCCGATGACGTCACCCGGCCCACGACCGTGTCTCCTGCGAGGACCTCTGCTCCGGCCGGCACCTGCGCGCCCTGGGATCCGTCGAGGTGCAGGAACACCATCCTGCGCGGCGGGTGCCCGAGGTTGTGCACCTTGGCGACGGTCTCCTGTCCGCGATAGCAGCCCTTGTTCAGGTGCACCGCCGTGCGCAGCCAGTCCAGCTCGTGCGGGATGGTGCGGTCGTCCACCTCGGCGGCCAGCCGGGGACGCCAGGCAGCGATCCGCAGTGCCTCCGCCGCGAGCTCACCCGCAGCCTTCAGCTCGCCGGATGCGACGGCCCCGGCGAGCGCGCCCAGCGCATCCCGCGGTACGAGAGCCTCCACCCAGCGGTATCCGATGCCAGGATGCTCGTGCTCGGGTTGTGCGTACTGGTGGCCGCCCGCGACGACCTCCGGCCACGGGTCGTGCCAGACGAGAGTGACGCCGTTCGACGCTGCCGTTGCCGAGGCCATGACGTCAGGGAGTCCTGCAATGCCATCGGATTCCGCTGTCTGTCCGGATCCGGCACCCGGCACCGATCCGGCGGCGAGGAGCGTTCCGATCGTGGCGTACTCGGCTGTGCGATCGGCGGGCTCGACGCGGAGCATGAACCGCATCTTCAGCAGGAAGTCGAGCACGGCATCGGTGTCGTCGCGTTCGACGAGGAGCCAGGTGGTCTCGCCGTCGTCGAGCACACGGAGCGCGTGCTCCACGTGGCCAGACGGGTCGAGCAGGAGCGCCTCGGCCGACCGTCCCGGCGCCAGCGAGCGCAGCGACTGACTCGACATCGAGTCGAGCCAGGACAGTCGATCTCCGCCGGAGACCGAGATGACGCCCCTGGTGGACAGGTCGACGACCGCCCCTCCCGCCTCGAGCACGCGCTGTTCGACGAGCGGGCTGCCGTAGTGCGCTGGCACGCCGCGATCGACCGCATCATCAGACGTGGCGACCGCGCCGGGAAGATCGAGGAACGGAGAACGTGGCAGTTCGACGGACACGATGGTCACTCCTTGTCTTCCGCCTGATCGTCCCCGGGGGTCTGCACCTCGGGCGGACGCGCCCCGGATCCCTGCCCCTCCGACGCCTGCTGAACCCTGGGGTGGCCGTCATCGGACCCACCGGCCAGGTCGATGCGCGCGAGGCGTGCCGAGGCGTGCGTGCGCAGATCCTGTCCGAGTGCCGCGATGTCCCAGGCCCACAGCAGGTGGGACTCCACGAGGCCGTACAGGCGGGTGGCCGCCGCGTAGTCCTTGGCGCCCGAGGTGCGGAGGACGGCATCCGTTGCGAGGTCGATGCGCGGGCCTTTCACCTGGCCGAGATAGAGCTCGGAGATGCCGTCCGGGTGCAGGATCTGCACCTCGATGTCGAACCCGCCCGTCGAAGTGCGGAGGGATTCGACGGACTGAGCCGTGCTGAACGGACGAACGTCGGACCCGGGAAGCAGGCCAGGGCCGGCATCCTCCGGCAGGAGCGTGCGGCCGAGCCGCCAGTACCCGAGCTCCGTGCTGAGCGGTGTCTGCCCCTCGTCGAGCAGCCACGTGTACGAGCTGTAAGCCAGGGCGGGAAGACCGTCGTGACTGAAGCTGATCCGCTGGCCGAACTCCCGCTCGACATGGTCGTCGCCGACCGTGTAGTCGAGCACGCCGGTGCCCTCCCAGACTCCGAGGAGCCACGAGAGGGGAACGAGCTCCGCGGGGAGCCCTTCGGGGATCGAGATCAGCGCTGGCCCCGGAACAGGTTGTAGACGACGAGGACGGAGACGCCGGCAATCGCGAGGACGGCCAGCGAGAGCAGGCCGACGAACACGAGTTCGAGGGTGACGAGCATGGCACCCAGTCTATCGATGCGCGCGCTGGAGCTCTGAGCGGAGGCCATTTCTGACCTCGGCAGCGACGCTCCCTCTTGCTCGGCCGGACGGCGGAACAGCGCCGCCCGGAACCGGCTCGTGGGGCCCAGCGCCGACCGCCGTCTCGGCGGTCGGTTGCCTTGAGACCGAAACCGGCCTCGCGCGACTACGCGTGGACCGCGGCCAGCACACCCGTCGCGATCGCCAGGATGACGAAGGATCCGGTGATGCTCGCGCCCATGCGGATGACGAATCCGCGCTTGTCCTGCGTGCCCAGCTGCGCGGCCATCGTGACGAGGATGCTGCCGGCCATGACGACCCCGAGCCATCCGAGATACTCGTGCGCCGAGGCGAACACGCCGACCAGGACTGCCCCGATCGCCGTCGCCGCCCACACTGGCACAATGGACGTCCACCTCATGGGCGGAGCGGGCGTTTCGACGGTCACCCGGTCATTCTCCCCCGCTACGCTGTGTCGGGCCAATGGCGCGCTGACGAGACACAGGCGGGACGGCAACGGGCTCCGGGCGGGCGGAGCGCCGGATCCGCTCCGATAGGATCGGGATACTTTGAGGCGGCGGGAGGTCGCGTGGCTCAACTCTTGGTGCTGACGCCTACGCCGCAGGTCGAGGTGCTCTCCGCACTCGGTCTGCTCTCGCACAGGGTGCGACAGATCCCGTCGGACGCGTCCGCCCTGGTGGGTGCGCCGGCCGCTGATCTGATCATCGTCGATGCGCGCCGCGACCTCGCCGGCGCCCGCTCCCTGTGCAAGATCCTCGCTTCGACCGGCAACTCGACGCCCGTCCTGCTGGTGCTCACGGAGGGCGGGCTCACCGCCGTGTCCGGCGACTGGGGCATCGACGACGTCGTGCTGGAAGGCGCAGGACCCGCCGAGGCGGATGCGCGCATCCGTCTCGCGATCGACCGCCGGTCGAACGATCCGATGCAGTCGAAGATCCAGGCGTCGGGCGTGACGATCGACGAGGCGAGCTACTCCGCGAAGGTGCACGGACGTCCGCTCGATCTCACGTTCAAGGAGTTCGAGCTGCTGCGGTTCCTGGCGACGCATCCGTCTCGCGTGTTCACGCGCGAGCAGCTGCTCAGCGAGGTGTGGGGCTACGACTACTTCGGCGGCACCCGCACCGTCGACGTGCACGTGCGGCGCCTTCGCGCCAAGCTCGGTGACTCCGAGTCCCTCATCGGCACCGTGCGCAACGTTGGCTACCGCTTCAACGTCATCGACGACGACGAGGAAGCCTGAGGCCGTGCCCCCGGGCTCGTCGGCACCGCGGCTGACCGTCAGGACGGTCGCGGCCGACGCACTCCAGGACGTTCTGGCGATCGCGGATGCCGCGCACATTGCGGACGGCGTCGATCCGTTCAACGAGCAGACTCGTCTCGACCTGCCGTCCGGCCGCCGCGTCGCGTACGCGGGCGCTCTCGACGGCATCGTGGTCGCCGCCGCGGCCACCGGCGAAGGCGAGTTGGACCTCGTGGTGGCTCCGGAGCAGCGCGGATACGGATACGGGACCGCCATGCTCGAGAGCCTGCTGCCGTCGCTGGACGGCGACGTGTCCGCGTGGTCGCACGGCGATCATCCGGCGGCCGGGGCACTCGCGGCGAGCCACGGATTCGAGCGGGTGCGCACGCTGCTGCGACTCGTCCTTCCTCGGCTGGACGACGTCGCCGGGGTCACGGACGGGCCTGCGGCAACGGGCGGGTCTGCGGGCACCGACGCGTCCGCGGTCGGCGCACCCGACGGCATCCGGGTGTCCGAGTTCGACCACGACACGGATGCCGCCGACTGGCTCGCCCTGAACGCCCGCGCCTTCGCCGCGCACCCCGAGCAGGGTTCGATGACCGCCGGTGACCTCGCCGAGCGCGAGGCGGAGCCGTGGTTCGACGCACGCGACTTTCTGATCGCCCGTGACGCCGCCGGCCGCATGGTCGGCTTCCACTGGATGAAGCGCGAACCGGGCTCGCCGGAGGGCGAGGTGTACGTGCTGGGCGTGGATCCGGAGACCGCAGGCAAGGGGCTCGGTCGCTTCCTTCTGCTGCACGGCCTTCTCCTGATGCGCGAGAGAGGCGTGGTCAGGGCGTCCCTCTATGTCGAAGGGGACAACGACCGGGCGCTCGGCCTGTATCGCCGCACCGGTTTCGTCGACGACACGATCGACGTGCAATATCGGCGATTGAGGGTTGGCTAGTGGGCTCGCTCACGAAGGCAGCCCGATCGAGCCGGTGAGCGGCACAGCCGCGATGTCGAGGGCGCAGGACGGAGCGCCGTACCGACGGTCTGTCGCGAGTTAACCCCGCGTTCTCGCCCTGATGCCATGATGAGGTGATGGACGGCGAGGACACCATTATCGGCACGGGACTGAGCCCGGAATTCGATGACGACTTCGAGCAGCCGTGGAATCCGCAGCTCGATCCGAGCCTTCCACCAGATCGCTACCTCGACCGCGAGCTCAGCTGGCTCGCGTTCAACCAGCGCGTGCTGGAGCTGGCCGAGGATCCGCTGGTCCCTGTGCTCGAGCGGTCCAACTTCCTCGCCATCTTCGCGAGCAACCTCGACGAGTTCTTCATGGTGCGCGTTGCGGGTCTCAAGCGGCGCATCCTCACCGGTCTCGCCGTTCCGACCAACACCGGGCGGCCGCCGGTCGACGTGCTCGCCGACGTCTCGGAGAAGGCGCACGAGCTGCAGCGGCGCCACGCCGACGCCTACCAGGCCGGCGTGCTTCCGGCACTCGAGCAGGTCGGCATCTCCATCGCCACCTGGGATAGCCTCGACGATGCCGATCGCGTGCAGATGCGGGACGTCTTCTCGCGGCAGATCTTCCCCGTGTTGATGCCGCTCGCGGTCGATCCGGCACATCCGTTCCCCTATATCTCGGGCCTGTCGCTGAACCTCGCCATCCGTGTCCGGAACTCCAAGACCGGCAAAGAGCAGTTCGCCCGGCTCAAGGTGCCGACCATGCTGCCCAGGTTCATGCGGATCGACCAGCGCGAATCCGTCGGCCAGATGCGCTTCATCATGCTCGAAGACCTCATCGCCCACCACCTCGGCGATCTCTTCCCCGGCATGGAGGTGGTCGAGCATCACGTCTTCCGTGTCACCCGCAACGAGGACGTCGAGATCGACGAGGACGAGACGGAGAACCTCATCCAGGCGCTCGAGCGGGAGCTGCTGCGCCGCCGGTTCGGGCCGCCGATCCGCCTCGAGGTGTCGCAGGACATGGATCCCATCACGCTCGGCCTTCTCGTGCGCGAGCTGGACATCACCGAGCAGGAGGTCTACCGCCTGCCGGCACCGCTCGACCTCGGTGGGCTGTTCGAGCTCTCCCGGATCGACCGACCCGACCTGCGCTATCCGACCCACGTGCCGACGACTGCCGTGCAGCTCATGCCGCTCGAGCCCAACGCGAAGCCTGACGTGTTCGCGTCCGTCGAGCGCGGACCGATCCTGCTGCACCACCCGTACGAGTCCTTCGCAACGAGCGTTCAGGCGTTCCTGGAACAGGCCGCGAGGGATCCGCACGTGCTGGCCATCAAGCAGACCCTCTACCGAACGAGCGGCGACAGCCCGATCGTGGAGGCGCTCATCGAGGCCGCCGAGCGCGGCAAGCAGGTGCTCGCGCTCGTGGAGATCAAGGCCCGATTCGACGAGCAGGCCAACATCGACTGGGCGCGCAAGCTCGAGAAGGCCGGCGTGCACGTCGTCTACGGACTCGTCGGGCTGAAGACCCACTGCAAGCTGGCGCTCGTCGTGCGGGAGGAAGAGGGCGTACTCAAGCACTACAGCCACATCGGCACGGGCAACTACAACCCGAAGACCTCTCGCATCTACGAGGATCTCGGCCTGCTCACGAACGACGACCAGGTGGGCAAGGACCTCACCCGGCTGTTCAACGAGCTCTCCGGATACGCGATCGAGAAGAAGTTCAAGCGTCTTCTCGTCGCGCCGCTGCACCTGCGAAAGGGTCTGCTCAAGGCCATCGACAACGAGCGGCTCAACGCCGAGTCCGGCCGTCCGAGCGGCATCCGCATCAAGGTGAACTCGATCGTCGACGAGGCCATCATCGACGCGCTGTACCGGGCGAGCCGCGCCGGCGTGCCCATCGATCTGTGGGTGCGCGGGATCTGCGGACTGAAGGCCGGACAGGAGGACTACAGCGCGAACATCCGGGTGCGCTCCATCCTCGGCAGGTACCTCGAGCACTCGCGGATCTTCGCGTTCGCGAACGACGGCGATCCACAGGTCTACATCGGCAGCGCCGACATGATGCACCGCAACCTCGACCGTCGTGTCGAGGCGCTGGTACGGCTCACGGATGCCGCGCACATCGCCGAACTGGACGACCTGTTCGACCGCGCGATGGACGACCGCACGTCGTCGTGGTGGCTGGAGTCCGACGGCAGTTGGGTGCGCCACAGTCTGGACCAGGATGGACAGCCGCTGGACGACCTGCAGAATAGGCTCATGCAGTTGATCACCCAGCGCCCGCGTTCTGGGAGCCGCCGGTGACCGAAACGGTCATCTACGCCGGTGGTGCCGTGTGCTGGCGCATCATCGACGGAACCCCGCACATCCTGGTCGTGCACCGGGCCAAGTACGGTGACGTGACGCTGCCCAAAGGCAAGGTCGATCCTGGCGAGACGCTCCCCCAGGCCGCGCAGCGCGAGGTGCTCGAGGAGACCGGCCTGCAGATCGCGCTCGGCGTCCCGCTCGGCATCACGAACTACGTCATCTCCAGCGGACGCGAGAAGTACGTGCACTACTGGTCGGCCGAGGTGACCGAACGCGCCGTTCAGGCGTCGACGTTCGTGCCGAACGACGAGATCGCGGCGATCGAATGGGTGCCGCTGCGACGCATGCGCAAATACCTGAGCTACAAGCGCGACGCCGAGATCATCGACCAGTGGGCCGCGCTCTACGACGAGGGCGTGACGAAGACGTTCGCGCTCATCGTGCTGCGACACGCCAAGGCAACGCCCCGCTCCGGTTGGAAGAGAGCGGATGCCCTGCGTCCGCTCACGAAGACCGGCGTGCTGCAGGCGGCCAGCAACGTCCCCACCATCGCGGCCTGGGCGCCGAAGCGGATCGTCACCTCGACCGCCGTGCGCTGCGTCGCGACCGTCGCGCCGCTCGTCGCCGCGTACGGTATCGAGCCGAAGCGCACCACGAAGCTGTCGCAGGACCTCTGGGAGTCCGGCGAGGCGACCGTCGGCATCCGCGAGGTGATCGGCAAGCGGGTGCGATCCCGCAAGACGGCCGTGCTCTGCAGCCATGGACCGGTGATCCCCGACATCCTGCGCGAGATCGCGCTCGCCACGGGCACCACGACGGGCAGCTACATCAGGGACGCCGCGGCGCTCGAGGTCGGCGAGTACTCCGTCGTGCACCTGTCGGCGACGAATCCGTCCTCAGGGATCATCGCGATCGAGACGCACAGCCCAAGGGACTGAGCTTCCTCTCTCACAACCGCCGGCCGAGACGGCTGGCGGTTCAGGGTCCAACGAGCCGGTTCCGGGCGGCGTCGTTCCGCCGTCCGGCCGAGCAAGAGGGAGCGTCGCGGCGGAGGCCAGAAATGGCCTCCGCTCATAGCTCCAGCGCGCAGCGTGAGGTCTACGCGTCGAGGTCCGTTCACCTCTCGTTTACCAGTCCGCGAGACTCTGGACACGCCCCGCGCATAGCTTCGCAAACGGGCCGACACCGGCCCATGCCGCACGCCTCACACAGCGTCCACCCGAATACACGGACGCAGCGTTTCGAGGCTTGAACCCAGGCGTCGCGGCAGACACCCACTTCCGAAAGGGAACACAGTGAAGTTCAAGAATGCAGCCGCCGCGGGTGCCGTCGCGCTCGCCACTGCGCTCGCGCTGTCCGCTTGCTCCGGCAACGGCGGCGGCTCCGACAGCACGTCGACCGCCACGGCCACGAAGACGGCCGCCGCTGTCGACTACAGCTCGCTGTCGGGCACGCTCACCGCAGGCGGCTCGAGCGCCCAGGCGAACGTGCAGCAGGCATGGACCGCCGCGTTCCAGGCCCAGGCCGGCAACGTCAAGATCAACTACGACAAGTCGCAGGGCTCAGGCGGTGGCGTCACCAACTGGCTGAACGGCAGCTACGACTTCGCCGGAACGGACGCCGCCCTCAGTGCGGACCAGTTCACGCAGGCGAAGACGACCTGCGGTCCCGACGGCGGCGTCAACATCCCGGTGTATCTCTCCGGCGTCTCGATCATCTACAAGCTCTCCGGTGTCGACAAGCTGAACCTCGACTCGAAGACCATCGCGTCGATCTTCTCCGGTGCGATCACGACCTGGAACGACCCGGCGATCGCGGCGCTCAACAAGGGCGTCACGCTTCCGTCGACCCCGATCTCGGTGGTGCACCGTTCGGACGGATCCGGCACGACCAACAACTTCACCACCTACCTGCACCAGCAGCAGCCGTCCGTCTGGACGTGGGACGCCAGCACCGCATGGCCGAACTCGATCGGCAGCGGCCAGCAGGGCGGATCCGGCGTGGTGAACACGGTCGAGGCCGGCGACGGCACGATCGGCTACGCCGACCAGAGCTCCATCGGCGACGCCACCGCGGCCGCCGTCGAGGTGGGCGACACCGGCAAGTTCGTCAGCTACAGCGAAGCCGCCGCGACCGAGTCGCTGGCCCAGTCCGGCAGCATCACGCCGCAGGGCAAGGGCGACCTGACCGTCACCATCGACACCACCAAGATCAACAACGCCAAGGCGTACCCGATCCCGCTGCTGTCGTACGACGTGCTGTGCAAGACCTTCAAGGACCCGAACCAGGGCAAGGTCACAGCCGCCTACCTCGGCTTCATCGTGAGCAGCACCGGCCAGCAGGTGGGTGCCAAGAACGCCGGTGCAGCCCCGCTGCCCGACTCGTTCCTCGCGAAGGCCGCTGACACGCTGGCCTCGGTCAAGTAACGTCGCACCAATCGGGCGCACACCGTCTTCCACCCGTACCGACAAGCCGTAGAGAGCAAGAAGTGACAGAGAACACCGCCGTGCGATCTGCGTTGAACAGCCTGCCGGACGACCGTGCGAAAACGGCAGCGCCACAGCGTCCCGGTTCCCCCCAGCGGGGAACCGGGACGTCCCGGGTGAAGGCCCGGCCCGCCGACCGGATCTTCAAGTTCCTGAGCACCGGCTCCGCCGGGCTGATCATGGTGATCCTCGCCGGCGTCGCGCTGTTCCTCATCATCAAGGCGGCCCCTGCGATCGCCGCGAACTGGGCGGCGACACCCGAGCTCGCCGGCGGCACCACGGCGGGCCACACCTCGTTCTGGGACTACGTCGGAACGCTGGTCTGGGGAACGCTCTTCTCCTCGATCATCGCGCTCGTGCTCGGCGCGCCCGTCGCCATCGGCATCGCGCTCTTCATCTCGCACTACGCCCCGCGACGCCTGGCAGGAGTGCTCGGCTATCTGGTCGATCTGCTCGCCGCCGTGCCCTCCGTCGTTTTCGGCCTGTGGGGCATCTTCATCATCCGACCGTTCATCATCCCGTTTCAGGACTGGCTCAACCAATACCTCGGTTGGATCCCGCTCTTCAGTGGACAGGCGTCGCGGACCGGCTCCACGATGCTCGCTGCGGGGATCGTGCTGGCCGTCATGATCCTGCCGATCATCACCTCGATCTCGCGCGAGATCTTCCTGCAGACGCCCCGGCTCCACGAGGAGGCGGCGCTCGCGCTCGGCTCCACCAAGTGGGAGATGATCAGGCTCGCGGTCTTCCCGTACGCGCGGAGCGGTATCGTCAGCGCCGTCCTGCTCGGACTGGGCCGAGCCCTCGGCGAGACCATGGCCATCGCCATGATCATGTCGCCGTCGCTCGTGTACTCGCTCAAAATCCTCACCGACACGAGCAACTCGCAGACCATCGCAGCGAACATCGCCAACAACTTTCCCGAGTCCAACGACCTGCAGCGCTCCGGCCTCATCGCAACGGGCCTCATGCTGTTCATCATCTCCTTCGGGGTCAACTTCGTCGCGCGCTGGATCATCTCGCGCACCGGCGCGGGCAACCGCCGCAAGAACAAGGCAGCCGCCAAACTCCCTCCGACGGATCCGACCACCGTGCTCACCGCCGATGCGACGAGCAGCCCCGTGCGGATCCGGTCCGAGATCGCGGCCGAGGACGACGAAGCCGGTGACCGGCGCACCGAACTGGCAGCAGAGGAGAATCCGGACCGATGACCGCCACCGCCGTCTCCAACAGCCGACGCCCACGCGGACCGGTTCCCAATGCCCTGACATCCGCTCAACTGCCGCGGTTCGTGGAGTTCTACACGCTGCTCGGCGCTCTCGCGGTGTCGGCCGCCGTGCTGGCGATGCTCGGCTTCAGCATCGTCGGATGGCTCGTGCTCAGCGCGGTGATCTACCTGCTCGGCATCGGCATCCTCTCCACCGTGGTCGAGAACAGGCGCAAGGCGACCGATCGTGTGATCCGCGGGCTCGTCACGATCGCGTTCCTGCTCGCGCTGATCCCGCTCGTCTCCACGCTCATCACCGTGATAGTGGGCGGAGCGCCCGCGCTCACGTGGGACTTCATCTTCAAGACCGGCGGCACGGTCTTCGACCCGCAGACGCTCAAGGTCACGATCGTGCAGGGCGCGTGGCAGGCGGTCGTCGGCACGCTGATCATCACCGGCATCGCCTCGCTGATCTCGATCCCGATCGGGATCCTCGCCGCCGTCTACCTCGTCGAATACGCACAGCCCAAGCAGTGGATGGCACGCACCGTGACGTTCCTCGTCGACGTGATGACGGGCATCCCGTCCATCGTCGCCGGCCTCTTCGCGTTCTCGTTGTTCACTCTGATCGTCGGGCCGAAGGCGTTCAGCGGCTTCTCGGCGTCGATCGCGCTGTCGGTGCTGATGATCCCGATCGTCATCCGCTCGACGGAGGAGATGCTCAAGCTCGTCTCCAGCGAGCTGCGTGAGGCGTCGTACGCGCTCGGCGTGACGAAGTTCTCCACCATCGTGCGCATCGTTCTGCCGACCGCGATCGCCGGCATCATCACCGGCGTCATGCTGGCCATCGCACGCGTGATCGGCGAAACTGCGCCGATCTTCATCGCCGCCAGCTTCACGACCAACCTCAACACGAATCCGTTCAGCAACCCCATGCAGACTCTCGCCGTGATGGTCTACTCCGACTACAAGTTCCCGTCACAGGACATTCCCGCGTCGTACCAGTCAGCGTGGGGCGCCGCCCTGCTGCTCGTGATCCTCGTCGTGATCCTCAACCTCATCGCCCGAATCGTCGCCAAGGTGTTCGCACCCAAGGGTCTCCGCTAGAGACTCGAAGCGGTACGAAACCGAAACAGGAGCCATCGTGTCCAAGCGCATCAACGTGAACGACCTCAACGTGTACTACGGCGACTTCCTCGCCGTCGAAGGCGTCAGCATGACGATCGAACCGCGAACCGTGACGGCGTTCATCGGCCCGAGCGGATGCGGCAAGTCCACCTTCCTGCGCACCCTCAACCGCATGCACGAGGTGATCCCCGGCGCCCACGTCGAGGGCGAGGTGCTCATCGACGGCGACAACCTCTACTCACCGGGGGTGGACCCCGTGCTCGTGCGCCGCCAAGTCGGGATGGTGTTCCAGCGGGCGAACCCGTTCCCCACGATGTCGATCCGAGACAACGTGCTGGCCGGCGTGAAGCTGAACAGCCGACGGATGTCGAAGACCGACCAGGACGACCTCGTCGAGCAGTCCCTGCAGGGCGCCAACCTCTGGAACGAGGTCAAGGACCGCCTTCACCTGCCAGGATCCGGCCTCTCCGGCGGCCAGCAGCAGCGGCTCTGCATCGCGCGCGCGATCGCCGTCTCCCCCGACATCCTGCTCATGGACGAGCCGTGCTCCGCTCTCGACCCGATCTCCACCCTGGCGATCGAGGACCTCATCGAGGAACTGAAGCGCGAGTACACGATCGTCATCGTGACCCACAACATGCAGCAGGCCACCCGCATCTCCGACCGCACGGCGTTCTTCAACATCGCGGGCACCGGCAAGCCGGGCAAGCTCATCGAGTACGACGACACCGCCACCATCTTCACCAAGCCGTCCGTGCAGGCGACGGAGGACTACGTCTCCGGCCGATTCGGATGATCCGACGCCGGCGGCAGCTCCGGTAGACTTGTCGGCGGCCGGGCCGCAGTAACCCCGGGCTCCAATATTCGCCGCTTCGAGCGGCCTCGCGCCGAGAGGCGTTCTGCGGCCTGGCCATACTCGTGCCCGTCGGCGATCGTGCATGCTCGCCGGCGCATCGTGCGCCCGACGGAGACCGATCGGAGAGCCCTCACTCCAGTGAGTCGCTGCGCCAGAGCCCGGCCGCCGCGGTCAGCTCGGAAGCGAACTCCGAGAACCGCAGCGCCCTGCGGGTGAGCACCGTCGCCCGCTCGGGCTCGGTCGGCTCGGCGTCGTCGGCGAGATCCGTGCATCCGGCGGCACTCACCCGGCAGAACGCCGCCGCCCGTTCCAGCGCGACGGCGAAGTCGCCCTCGAAGACGCCGCGCAGGATCCGGTCCGCGAGCTCGATGATCTCGCTCGGCCCTGTCGGCACCTCGGCTCCGGCCACCACGGGGTCGATGGACGGCAGCACCTCTGCGCCGCGCTGGTACTGCAGGCTCGCGGCGTGCGGGTCGTCCCGGATCGCCAGCCTGATCAGGTAGATGCGCCACAGCGCGCCAGGCAGACTGTGCGCCGCCGCACGGGACCAGAGCTCCGCGATGGCGTCGATGCCGTTCTCGTCGGTGTACGCGACGAGGCGGGACACCACCTCGGGATCCGGATGCCGCCGCACCCGTTCCAGCAGAGCCGCCGCCGTCTCGTGCGCGATCCGGCTCGTCTCGGCGGGATCGTCGGCACCGTGCAGGTTCTCGAACTTCGCTGACGAGAACTTGGTCGGCTTGTGGAAGGGGCGAGGTTCGTCTGGCACCCCTCAAGGATTCCGCATCGGCACGACTCCCGCAGCGTGCGGGACACGTCGGGGGCTCACACTAGCGTCGGCGCATCGGGGGACGCGATGCACGAGAAGGCGCGCCCACGCGTGCGGTCGCAGCGTAGAGAGAAAGACGGACTGGTGCCCCCGGAGAATTACGATATCTCGACCCACCGGTTAAAAGCCGGTTGCTCTGCCTCTGAGCTACGGGGGCCTGAAACAGAGCCGCACAAAGTGTGCGGAACCTGTTCAGAGTCTAGGGCACTCTCCGAATTCAACCGGCGCACGGGCAGCCCCGACGGGCGGCAATCCGTGTGTCGAGACTGCAACCGCGCGTCGGCTCGTCGCTATTACGCGGCGAATCGCGAGAAACACATCAGGGAGATCGGCGCCAGAAAGAGGTGCGGAACGTGCACCTGCGCACCGTGGTCGAGCGGTACTTGCGCGAGCATCCGTGCACCGACTGCGGCAACTCGGATCTTCGCGTCCTGGACTTCGACCACCGCCCAGGCGAGCAGAAGCGCGACGCCGTGATGCGCCTCGTCGCGTTGGGCTTCGGCGAATCGATCGTGATGGCAGAGATCGCGAAATGCGACGTGCGGTGCCGCAACTGCCACGCGATAGTGACCTACGAGCGCATGGGATCGAATTGGCGCTCGGCCGCGATGGCGGCCCCCGACGCGTGCGCTCCCGCCGCCACGCGGGAATGATAGGTACCGACCCGACGTTCACTATCTATGCAAACGCATACAACAGCGTGGCATCCACCAGCACAGCGAACCGATCCGGTTCTCCGACAGGGGGTCATCCCAATGCAATTCGGCATCTTCTCGGTCAGCGACATCACGCGCGATCCGGTCACCGGAGTGACGCCCAGCGAGGCCGAGCGCATCGACGCCGAGGTCCAGATGGCCGTGAAGGCGGAGGAGGTCGGGCTGGATGTCTTCGCCATCGACGAGCACCACAACCCGCCGTTCTTCTCCTCGTCTCCCACGACACTGCTGGCGCACATCGCGGCGCTCACGAAGCGCCTCGTGGTGACCACCTCGACGACGCTCATCACCACGAACGATCCGGTGCGCATCGCCGAGGAATACGCGATGCTCCAGCACCTGTCCAAGGGGCGCATGGACCTCATGCTCGGCCGCGGCAACACCGCGCCGGTGTATCCGTGGTTCGGCCAGGACATCCGCCAGGGCCTTCCGCTGGCGCTCGAGCACTACAACCTGCTGCACCGCCTCTGGCGCGAGGATGTCGTCGACTGGGAGGGCCACTTCCGCACGCCGCTGCAGGGCTTCACGTCCACGCCGCGTCCGTTGGACGACGTGCCCCCGTTCGTCTGGCACGGTTCCATCCGCACGCCGGAGATCGCCGAGCAGGCCGCCTATTACGGCGACGGATTCTTCGCCAACCACATCTTCTGGCCGAAGGAGCACACGCAGCGCATGGTGGAGTTCTACCGCCAGCGCTTCGAGCACTACGGCCACGGCACGGCCAAGCAGGCCATCGTCGGGCTCGGCGGGCAGACCTACATCGCGAAGAACTCGCAGGACGCCAAGCGCGAGTTCCGCCCGTACTTCGACGAGGCGCCGGTCTACGGCAACGGTCCCACCATGGAGCAGTTCACCGAGATGACGCCGCTCACGGTCGGCAGCCCGCAGGAGGTCATCGACAAGACCCTCGGATTCCGCGACTACGTCGGCGACTACCAGCGGCAGCTGTTCCTCGTGGACCACGCCGGACTCCCGATCGAGAAGGTGCTCGACCAGATCGAGCTGCTCGGCAGCGAGGTGGTGCCGGTGCTGCGCAAGGAATTCGCCTCCCTGCGCGACCCCGAGGTGCCGGATGCCCCGACCCACGCGAGTCTCGTCACCGCCAAGTACGGAGACGCCGAGCCGCGTCAGCCGCGTCCGAACGCGAACCGCGGCGACAACGTGACGGGTGGATCCCCGTATCAGGACACGGATGCCGTGGCGGACGCCGCAGGCAAGGACGCCCCGTACACGGGCGACACCTTCGGAGAGGACGACTGACGTGGCGACATCCGAGGGCGCGCGCACGTTCCGCGTGGCGGTCGTGAACGCCGGGATCAGCGACCCGTCATCCACGAAGCTGCTCGGCGACCGGATCGCGCAGGCCGTGCGCGAGCTCGCCGGACGGCGCGGTCACGTCGTGGAGATCACCACCATCGATCTGCGGGACGTGCTGCCGGAGCTGGCGGGGGCACTGGCATCCGGTCTGCTCGGTCCGCGGTTCACCGCTGCCGTGACCGCGCTGCACGAGGCGGACGGCGTGATCGCCAGCGCCCCGGTGTACAAGGCGGGTCCGAGCGGGCTGTTCAGCTCGTTCTTCCAGGTGCTCGACAATGACCTGCTGATCGCCAAGCCCGTGGCGCTGGCCGCGACAGCAGGAACGGCACGGCACGCCCTCGTCGTCGACGAGCAGATGCGCTTGCTGTTCGCGTACCTGCGGGCGATGAGCGTGCCGACATCGGTGTTCGCGTCGACCGAGGACTGGCAGGACAAGGCGCTCGGATCGCGCGTGGACCGGGCGGCGTTCGAGCTGCTGCTGCTCATGGAGAGCGGCTTCGAGCGCGAGGTACGGGGTGAGAGCTGGCGCAAGTACCAGCACGAGTACGGCAGTGCGGGCGGAAACGAGTTGACCATCGACCTGGACAGCGACCTCATGCGCCTCGCGACGGGCGGCTCGCTCAAGCCGAAGAACTCGGTGATCGAAGGGGTCGACGAGGGCTGACGGCGAGGGGAGCGTTCGCGGCCTGAGGGCATCGGGTCCTGGCCGGTGGTGCTGGGCGCAGCTCGTAGACCGACCGACTGGTCCCTCGTCGAATTCGGGGGTGCGCCGCGAGCTGTGACCTCGCTATGCTGGGGCGCATCCCCATCAGAGAGCGCTCTCTGAGGCGTGCTCCCCCGCAGCCGCACCATCGACGCGATGCACTCCCATGCCGTTTCCTGCCGGGTCTTCGCCTCCGGGCGCCCGAGGCGAAGGCGACTCGTGACAGGCTCGGCATCATCGTTCACCAGGAGACAGCTGTTCAGCGCGGCAGGCTCGCTGGCAGTGGGTGGCGCTGCGGTCGCGGCGCTGGCCGGATGCTCCGCATCGACCCCGGCGAAGAAGGCAGCCTGGACGCCGCCCGCGACGCCCATGGCCTTCCCGAAGGGCTACGTGTGGGGTGCGGCGACCAGCGCCTACCAGATCGAGGGCGCGTGGAACGTCGACGGCCGCGGACCGTCGGTGTGGGACACGTTCTCGCAGTACGGCGACCACACGATCGCCGACAACTCGACGGGTGACGTCGCGGCCGACCACTACCACCGCTGGAAGACGGACTTCGACCTGCTGAAGACGCTCGGCGTCGGCGGATACCGGTTCTCGTTGTCGTGGCCGCGCATCCAGCCGACGGGTTCCGCAGGCATCAACCAGAAGGGTCTCGACTTCTACCGGCAGCTGCTCGACGGTCTGGCCGAGCGCGGCATCCGCCCCGGCATCACGCTCTTCCACTGGGACCTGCCGCAGCCCCTGCAGGATGCCGGTGGCTGGCCGAGCCGCGACACCGCGAACCGCTTCGCCGACTACGCCGACATCGTGTTCGCAGCGTTCGGCGACGTCGACGCGGACTGGTTCACGCTCAACGAGCCGAAGACGCACGCGTTCAACGGCTACTGGTACGGCAACCACGCGCCGGGGATCACGGATCCGAACGCCGCAGCGGCCGCGGTGCACCACCAGCTGCTGGCACACGGCCTCACCGTGCAGGCATTCGATGCCCGCGGCGTGAAGGGCCGCGTCGGTCCCGTGCTGAACCTGACGCCCGTGTCGGCGGCGGATCCTGCGGCCGCCGAGCAGACGAAGAACGTCGATGCCCGTGAGAACCGGCTCTTCCTCGATCCTGTGCTGAAGGGCAGCTACCCGACGGATGCCATCGGCACGGAGAACGGGCAGCTCCCGGCCGACCCGGCCCAGTTCGACTCCCTCGTGAAGGACGGCGACCTGGCCACGATCTCCTCACCGATCGGCGTGCTCGGCGTGAACTACTACGGCGTCGCCGGCGTGGACCTGAACGGCAACGAGGTGAAGATCCATCCGACGTCGACCGCTGAGTGGGAGCAGATCTGGGCGCCGGGGCTGTATTCCTTGCTCACCCGCATCGCGCACGACTACAAGAAGGTGCCGCTCCTGCTGACGGAGAACGGCATCCCGGACGACCTGCTCCAGAAGGGCGTGGACGATCCGCAGCGCATCGACTATCTGCGCAGCCACTTCCAGCAGGCGGCACGGGCCATCGAGGCGGGTGTCCCGTTGGAGGGCCACTACGTGTGGTCGCTGCTCGACAACTTCGAGTGGGCGGAGGGCTACACGCAACGTTGGGGGCTCACCCATGTGGACTTCACCACCCAGAAGCGCACCCCGAAGAAGAGCTTCCACTGGTATTCGAAGATCATCGCCGCGAACGCCGTGGCACCGAAGTGACGAGGAGCATGCATGTCAGACGATGACGTCTCAGCGACCGGCCGTCGTTCGCCGCTGCGGAGGGGACTGACCAGGCGCGGCCTGTTCGGTGCCGCCGGATCCGCGGCCGTCGGAGGCATCACGGCAGCGGCCCTCGCCGGTTGCACGCCGGCGCCGCACGCGGCCGCGACGACGTGGACGCCTCCTGCGACGCCGATGAAGTTCCCGCGCGGATACCTGTGGGGTGCCGCCACGGCCGCGTACCAGGTCGAGGGCGCCTGGAATGAAGATGGCCGCGGAGCATCCATCTGGGACACCTTCACGCACGCGGACCTCGGCTACATCGCGGACCGGTCGACCGGCGACGTGGCTGCCGACTACTACCACCGCTGGCGCAGCGATCTCGATCTGCTGTCCACCCTCGGCGTCGGGGCGTACCGGTTCTCGATCGCGTGGCCGCGCATCCAGCCGATCGGCTCCGGGGCGATCAACCAGAAGGGCATCGACTTCTACAAGGGCATCATCGACGAGCTCGTGCAGCGCGATATCCGTCCGGCCATCACGATGTACCACTGGGACCTGCCGCAGCCCCTCCAGGATGCCGGTGGCTGGCCGGCCCGCGACGTCGCATACCGCTTCGCCGACTATGCGGGCATCCTGTTCGACGCCTTCGGCGACGTCGAGGCCGACTGGCTCACCATCAACGAGCCGAAGACGACGGCCTTCAACGGGTACTGGAACGGCACGAACGCGCCGGGGATCATGGATCCGAACGCCGCGGTGGCCGCCGTGCACCACCAGCTGCTCGGGCACGGTCTCGCCGCGCAGTCCTTCGCGGCGCACGGCGCGAAGGGACGCATCGGTCCCGTCATCAATCTCACGCCGTTGACCCCTGTCGACGCGAGCGCGGTGAAGGCGACCAAGAACCTCGACGCGGCGACGACCAGGCTGTTCCTGGATCCGGTGCTGAAGGGCACGTATCCGACCGACGCGATCGGCACCGAGAACGGGCAGATCCCCGCGGATCCTGACCGGTTCGAGGCCCTCGTGCAGGACGGCGACCTGGCCATCACCTCGTCGCCGATCGGCGTACTGGGCGTCAACTACTACGGCGTCTCCGGAGTGGACCTGAACGGCCAGTACGTGGGGATCCACAAACGGTCGGCCGCTGACTGGCAGCAGGTGTGGGCGCCGGGTCTGTACGAGATCCTCATGCGACTGAAGAAGGAATACAAGCGGGTGCCGATCCTGCTCACCGAGAACGGCACGCCGGACGATCTCATACAGAAGGGGCTCGACGACGTGGAGCGCATCGACTTCCTGCGCAGCCACCTGCAGGAGGCGGCACGGGCCATCGAGGCCGGCGTTCCGGTCGAGGGACAGTTCGTCTGGGCGCTGCTCGACGATTTCGAGTGGGAGTCCGGCTACACGCTGAAGTTCGGCCTCACCCACGTGGACTTCGACACACTGAAGCGCACGCCGAAGAAGAGCTTCCACTGGTACTCGAAGGTGATCGCCGCGAACGCGGTGGCGCCGAAATAGACCGACGGACGGCGATTGCACCAGGATTTCGTGACTGCGCCAGAAATGGTGGCGCAATGGTCACAACCTGGCGCGATCGCGGGCCGCGATGGAAGCCTCAGCGCTCGACGACGACCTTGCCGACGGTCCGGCCCGTCTCGACGAGGCGGTGGGCCTCGCGGAAGGCGGCGGCATCCCACCCGTGCAGCACGGTCTGCACCGTCGTCGTGACGCGGCCGGCGTCGACGAGGTCGGCGACCGCATCCAGCAGTTCGTGCTGCCGGATCATGTCGGGCGTGCGCTGCACCGGACGCGTGAACATCAGCTCCCAGTGCCACGTGAGGCTCTTCGGCTTGAGCGCGTCGAGGTCCACGTCCTTCGCGGAATCGATGGCGACGACCGCCCCGAACGGTCTGAGGATCCGTGCGTAGTCGGCGGCGCGTCCTGCGCTGTGCGCGGAGAAGATCCAGTCGACGCCGACCGGCTCCGCCTCGAGCGTCTGCGCGACGAGATCCGCGTGGTGATCGACGGTCGCCGACGCACCGAGCGACCGCACCCAGCGCACGTTCTCGGCGCTGGACGCCGTGGCGACGGTGCGCACGCCGGGCGCGAGTTCCCGCACGAGCTGCAGCATGATCGAGCCCACGCCGCCGGTGGCACCGACGACCAGCAGACTGCCCTCCGAGGTCTCGGTGAGACCGAGTTTGTCGAACAGCGACTCCCACGCTGTGATGGTCGTGAGCGGCAGCGCCGCGGCCTCCGCAAAGCTCAGCGAGGAGGGTTTGCGGCCGACGATGCGTTCGTCGACGAGCTGGAGGTCGGCATCCGACCCCTGCCGGTCGAGCTGGCCCGCCCACCACACCTCGTCACCCGGTGAGAACAGTGTGACCTCCGAGCCGACGGCGCGCACGACTCCGGCACCGTCGAAGCCGAGCACGCGTGGCTCGGCGAGCTCGGGACTGGCGGCGCGCTGCTTCACGTCGACCGGGTTCACGGATGCCGCACGCACCTCGACGAGCACGTCACGCGGTCCCGGGGCCGGCTCCGGCAGCTCGATGTCGATGAGACTCCGCGCGTCGTCGATCGGCAGACCCCTGGTCAGTGCTACAGCGTGCATGCGCTTCCTCTCCGTTCCCTTGATCGAACTTCAGGCAGCGCCGAACTCTTCCCGTGCGTCAGATGACCAGTGCCGACTCGATACCCCACCGGGCGGTGAACGCCTCGCCAGGTGCCAGCCAGCGCAGGCCCTGCCCGGAGTTGAGAGCGTTGGCCGGGGCCGTCATCGGCTCGATGGCGACGGCCACGTCGCCGTCCGGAAGCGTTGCGAACGAGCGGTGGGTGTACGCCTGCACGTAGGCGAACGAGTCGTCGACCCACAACGTCACGGATCGTCCGTCGGGAGCCGTCAGCGAGTGCTCGCCGCGACCGCCGTGGTGCAGCACGCCACCGAAGCCGTCATCCAGCCGGAGGTCGGAGACACGGCGTCCGCCACGGAGATCGAATTCGGTACCGTGCACGGGATGCTCGGCGACCACGTTCATCCGCTCGTCGACCTCGAAGTGGGTCGTCGCATCCAGTCGCAACGTCAGGTCGGCGGTGCGGACCCCGCCGATCTTCAGGTATGGATGGGCGCCCAGCGCGACCGGGGCATCCTGCTCTCCCGCGTTGACGATGGTGTGCTGCGCGATCAGGCCCTCCGCACTGACCGTGTACTTCACGGTGGTGTCGAGCAGGAACGGATATCCGAGCTGCGGGAAAACCGTCGCGCCGAGCGTGATCGAGTCGCGCTGACGCATCACGGGGAGGTACGGCGTGTAACGCAGCAGCCCGTGGATCGCGTTGCCGCGCGCCGGCTCGGTGACGGCCAGGCGCTGCTCGGTGACGGATCCCGAGGAGTCGCGCATCCACCACGTGGCGTCCTTGACGCGGTTCGGCCATGGCACGAGCACGATCCCGCAGCCCGATGGCGGCGTCGCCGCCTCGCCGTACGGCTCCGTGAGGTCTATGCCTGCGACGGAATACGAGCGGATGCCGGCAGCCACCTGGGTGATCACCGCCCGCGCCTGCCCTGCAGGCGTGTCGCACGTCAACTCGTACTGGTCCCCGGTGGGTGCGCGCATGCCTCCAGCGTAGGGCTGCGGCGTGCTCGTTCCGCCGGTTGAGCGTGTCGAAACCAGCCTGCGTCTGCAGTTCAGCTGGTTTCGACACGCTCAACCAGCGGAAGAGGACACACTCAACCAGCGGAAGAGGACACACTCAACCAGCGGAAGAGCGGGACTTAGGCCGCGTCGGAGTCGACGCGCACGACACTCGCACCCGCGTGCCGCAGCGAACGCATCACCTTGTCATCCGTCGACGCCCCCAGGTAGATGGTCTCGAAGTCCCGCAGTTCGCCGATGCGTCCGAGGTGCACGCGACCGGCCTTGGATCCGTCCGCCACGACGACCGCACGAGCCGATGCCCGCACCATGTCGCGCTTGAGCTCGGCCTCAGGCAGGTTGATGTTGGTGACGCCGGCGCCGGCATCCACGCCGTTGCATCCGATGAACGCGAGGTCGGCGGTCACATGCTCGAACATGGCGGCGGCGAGCGGCGCGACGAGGGAGTGCTGCAGCGGACGAAGCGTGCCGCCCGTGACGAGCACCTGCACCCGCGGAATGGCATTCTCCAGTTCGAGAGCCGTCGAGAGCCCGTTCGTGATGACGGTGACGTCGTGGAGGTCTTCTCGCCGAACGAGCTCTCTGGCGACCGCCATGCACGTGCTGCCGATGTCGACGATGACGCTCATGCCGGGCTCGACGAGCCCGGCGGAGCGGCGCGCGATCGCGCGCTTCTCCTCCGCCGAGCTCTCGAGTGCCTCTTCGAACGAGGGTTCCTGCATCGGACCCGTCACCCGAGGCATGGCCCCACCATGCACACGTCGGATCCCCTGTGTTCCCTCGAGCACCGCGAGGTCACCGCGCACCGTCACGTCGGAGACGGAGAACGTCTCGCTCAGCTCTCCGACGCGCACGAACCCGCGCTCACCGATGAGCGCCAGCATGCGCTGGCGTCGGATGGTCGCGGGCGCGCCGGCATCGGGGACGGAGTCGATAACCTCGGGCACGCGACCAACTTACGTTTGCTTTTGTTTTGTTGTCAATCCGTAAGCTAGAGTCCTGGTGTGGGCACCATCACCAAGCGCGAGCATCGGCTGGCGGACGGACGAGAACTCTTCTACTTCGATGATGCGGACACCACGCTGTCCCCCGATCGCGCTCCCGACCTCCGCACACTGGACCCACGGCCCCAGACTGCGCGCATGCGTCAGGATCCGCTGGCCGGCGAGTGGATCTCCATCGCCGCCGCCCGTCAGAACCGCGTGGTCCTGCCGCCGGCAGAGCTCGATCCGCTCGCCCCGCAGACGCCGGGCAATCCGTCCGAGATCCCCAGCGACTACGACGTCGCCGTCTTCGAGAACAAGTCGCCGTCGTTCGGTCCGACGACCGAGGATGTGGACGCGCCGCGCGGCCTCGACGACCTCGCCGAGGTGGGCATCGGCCGCATCCGCACCTCCGTCGGACGCTGCGAGGTCGTCTGCTTCAGCCCGGAGCACACCGGCTCGTTCGGCAGCATCTCGCGGTCGCGCGCCCGCACGGTCATCGAGGCGTGGGCCGACCGCACGGCTGCGCTGTCGGCGATGGACGGCATCCAGCAGGTGTTCCCGTTCGAGAACCGTGGCGAGGCGATCGGCGTCACGCTCGGGCATCCGCACGGCCAGATCTACGCCTACCCCTACATCACGCCGCGCACGCAGCGCCTGCTCGCCTCCGTCGAGTCGTACGGGCCGACGCTGTTCGGCGACATCCTCGACTTCGAGCGGGCGAGCGAGCGGATGCTCGTGTCAGGCGAGCACTGGAGCGCGTACGTCCCCTTCGCCGCCAGGTGGCCGCTCGAGGTGCACGTCACGCCGCACAGGCAGGTGGCCGACTTCGCCGCGACGACGGACGCCGAGCGCACCGAGCTGGCCGGGCTCTACCTGCGGATCCTCCGCGGCGTCGACGCCCTCTACGACACCCCCACCCCGTACATCGCCGCCTGGCACCAGGCGCCCGTGAACGTGCATCGTGACGACGTGCGCCTGCACCTTCAGCTCACGTCTCCGCGCCGCGCGGCGGACAAGCTCAAGTTCCTCGCCGGCAGCGAGGCCGCCATGGGAGCATGGGTCGGCGACGTTCCGCCCGAGACCCAGGCAGCGGCGTTGCGCGAGGCGATCGCGCGAGCCGACGTCGAGAACCCGGTCTGAGACCCGTAGTCGACTGCTCGCCGACGGCCCGACACACGGCGGGCACTTCTCGCCTCCGCCCACCGGAAACCCCCTTCACCACACCCACCACACCGCCACACACCAGGAGAATTCGGCATGACCGACCTCGTCGCCGCCGCCCGCACCCGTTTCACGGAGCTCTTCGGGAACGCTCCAGGAGGCGTCTGGTCCGCTCCCGGCAGGGTGAATCTCATCGGGGAGCACACGGACTACAACGACGGCTTCGTCTTCCCGTTCGCCATCGACCGTCGAACGGTCGGCGCTCTCGCGCTGCGGGACGATCGGACCATCCGTGTCATGTCGTCGTTCGCCGATGAGGTGTTCGAGACCTCGATCGGCGATCTCGGGCCGGGAGCCGCCGCCGGCTGGCAGAACTATCCGCTCGGTGTTGCGTGGGCTCTCGGGCAGCTCGGTGCGGATCTCGACGCGGTCCCCGGCTTCGACCTCTACCTCGACTCCGCTGTTCCCGTCGGCGCCGGACTGTCGTCATCCGCTGCCATCGAATCCGCCGTCGCCGTCGCCCTGAACGACGTGTGGCGCCTGGACCTGGACCTGAAGACGCTCGTGAGGGCCGGGCACATCGCGGAGAACGAGGTCGTCGGGGCGCCGACTGGCATCCTCGACCAGTCGGCGTCGCTCCTCGGCCGCGCGGACAGCGGCATCTTCATCGACTGCCGCACGCTGGAGACCGACGTCATCCCGCTCGGGTTCGACGAGGCGGGCCTGGAGGTGCTCGTCATGGACACGAAGGTGCACCACGAGCACGCGACGGGCGGGTACGCCGCACGCCGCGCATCCTGCGAGGCAGGGGCCAAGACTCTCGGCGTCGAGTCGCTGCGGGAGGTCACCGTTGCCGATCTGCCTCGGGCACGCGAGGTGCTCGACGGCGAGACGTTCCGCCGGGTGCGCCACGTGGTCACCGAGAATCAGCGCGTGCTGGACACCGTGCGCACGCTGCGCGAGCAGGGTCCGCGGGCGATCGGCGACCTGATGGACGCCTCGCACCGGTCACTGCGCGACGACTTCGAGGTCTCCGTTCCGCAGCTCGACCTCGCCGTCGAGATCTCCCAGAACTACGGGGCGATCGGCGCGCGGATGACGGGCGGCGGGTTCGGCGGATCGGCCATCGCGCTCGTACCTCACGAGCTCGTGTCGCAGGTGGAGGCTGCCGTGGATGCGGCGTTCGCCGAGCACGGATACGCCCAGCCGGATCTCTTCGCCGTCGTGCCGTCTGCGGGAGCGCACCGCAACGAGTAGGCCGTGCCGTTCGCTCTGAGCACGCAACGACTTACCCTGCGTCCTGCGCGACAGCTCCACGAAGACTGGTGCTCGTCACGAGCGCCCTTCGACTCGCCTCGCTCGCTCAGGGATCGACTGGCGCAATAGCCTTGTCCCATGTCTGCGCACGATGACGCCCGCCTGATCGCCCTGCCTGACCGCGCCGCTCCCGACGTCGCGCCCTTCGCCTGGGTCGCGCCGGGAGCACAGCTGATCGGCGCCGTCACGCTGCATGACCGGGCCAGTGTCTGGTACAACGCAGTGCTGCGCTCCGACAACGAGCCCATCGTCATCGGCGAGCGGTCGAACATCCAGGACAACTGCTCGTGCCACGTCGACACCGGATTCCCGCTCACGCTCGGCAGCGGCGTCTCCGTCGGGCACAACGCGGTGCTGCACGGCTGCACGATCGAGGACGACGTGCTGATCGGCATGCACGCCACGGTGATGAACGGCGCCGTGATCGGATCCGGATCCCTCGTGGCGGCAGGCGCCCTGGTGACGGCGGGCACCATCGTTCCGCCTCGCTCGCTCGTCGCCGGAGTGCCGGCGAAGGTGCGACGCGAGCTCAGCGACGAGGAGGTGGCGGGCATCCGCCGCAACGCCGACGTCTACCTCGAGCACCTCGAGCTGCACCGCGGAGCCACGCAGCTCTGACCGCCGCATCCGCGCGACGAGCGGCGACTACGCCCGCTCGACCTCGATCTCGGTGCCGTCCGTCAGCTCGACCAGCTGGTCGTAGGTGAGCGGGAAGACGGTGTGCGGGTGCCCGGCCGCCGCCCAGATCTCCGGATACGCCCGCAGCGCGGTGTCCACCCAGGTGCGCAGCGGCGCGGGGTGTCCGGTGGGAGCCACTCCCCCGATCACTTGGCCTGTCGCCTCCCGAACGGTCTCCGCGGATGCCCTCTTCAGCGTTCCGCCCAGCTCCTCGCCGAGGTAGGCGGTGTCGACGCGGTGTCCGCCGGAGGTCATCACGAGCACGGGCTCGCCGTCGAGCGTGAAGACGAGCGAGTTGGCGATCGCACCCACCTCGATGCCGAGAGCCGCTGCCGCTGCGGCGGCGGTGGGCGTCGCCTCGTCGAGCCAGCGCACCTCGCCCTCGATCCTGCGGGAGCGCAGTTCGCGCTCGACGGCGTTGACGGCGGCGTGCGAGGTGTCGGTGGTCATCGGTCAAGAGTAGCGAGCACGGAGGCGCCGCATGGACCGTTCTGCCGGACGCAGATCGCGGCGAAGCGACCCGGCGAGGCGGCGCTTCCGCGGGATCGATGTCAGAGGGACGGCAGGCTGCCGAGCACCGCGTCCACATCCGTGAGCTCGATGAGCGGCGCGTACAGCGCCATCGCGTCGAGCGCTCGGCGGTGGTCGGCGTCGGTGGCGCCGGCACAGGCATCCGTCGCAATGCGGACGTGCACGCCGGCATCGGCGGCGGGCAACGCCGTCGAGATGACGCAGCAGTCCGTCGAGACGCCGGTCACGACGAATTCGCGAGAGCCGTCCGTCGCACGCTCCAGGTCGGCGCCCCATTTGCCGAACGTGGTCTCGGTGACCGCGCGGTGCGACGGCGACGGCACGTCAACGAGCTCGTAGAGCGGATCGTGCTCGGGCTTCAGCGCCCACGGCCACGCCTCGTAGTACGGGATCCACGCGCCTTCCGGATGCTCGGGCGCCACGAATCGCGTGTGCACCACCCGGTCGCCGAACGCCGGCACCAGCCGCGCGATGGCTGCGCGGGCCTCCTCGAAACGCGGGGTGAACCATCCGCTCTCCGGATCGCCGAACACGCGCTGCATGTCGACGATGACGAGCCAGGGCGCATCGCTCATGCCTGCTCCTCGCCACCGGCGGGGGTGACAGACTCGCGGGCGTGGCCGGCGGCATCCGTCCCCTCTTCAGGCGTCTCCGGCAGTGACTCCTGCCGACGCACGGAACCTCGGCCGAAGACGACGACGCCGAGGTAGCCGACCACGAGTGCGACGAGCACTCCGAGGTTCGCGCCGCCCCAGATGCCGGTGCGTCCGCCCAGCCCGAAGGGCGCGAGCAGATACCCCTGCCAGTTCAGCCAGGAGAGGCCGTAGGGGTTGATGACCAGGCCCCAGCCCAGGGCCGTGCCGATCACGAGCAGCGCGATGGCGAGCCAGTTCCAGCTGCCGTACCGTCCGCGTGCGTTGAAGAGATCGCTGTCGGAGTAGTTCTTGCGGCGCAGCGTCATGTCGGCCAGGAACACGCCGCACCACGCAGCGATCGGCACACCCAGCGTGATGAGGAAGCCCTGGAACGGGCCGATGAAGTCCGAGGCGAAGAACACGATGTAGACGGCACCCGCGATCATGATAACGCCGTCGATGAGAGCCGCAACGGGACGCGGGATGCGCGCACCCGCGCTCAGCAGGGCGATCCCGGACGAGTAGATGTCGAGCACGGCTCCGCCGATGAGACCGAGCACGGCGACGATGAAGAACGGCACCAGGAACCAGACCGGAAGGATGGTCGTGAGCGCGCCGATCGGATCGTTGCCTATCGCGTCCGACAGTCCCTTTGAGGATCCGGCGAGCATGAGACCGAAGACGACGAGGATGACGGGTGCCAGGGACGCGCCGAACGTCGTCCAGCCGACGACGCCGCCGCTCGATGACTGCCGAGGCAGGTAGCGCGAGTAGTCGGCGGCCGCCTGCACCCAGCCGAGTCCGAATCCGGTCATCATGAACACGAATCCGCCGATGAGCTGTGGCAGGTCGCCGTTCGGGATGGCCGCGATCTTCGCGAAGTCGATGTGACCCCAGACCAGGACGATGTAGACGACGGTGAGCACGGCGGTCGCGATGGTGATGATCACCTGCAGTCGCATGATGACGTGGAAGCCGAACACGCCGCCGCCGATCACGAGCGCGACGACGACGATCAGCGTGATCACCTGCGTGACCGTTCCGCCACCGCCGCCGAGCTCCTTGAACACCGTCGTGGTCGCCAGCACGGCGAGTGCGACGAGCACGGTCTCCCAGCCGACGGTGAGCAGCCAGGAGATGATCGACGGAACGGTGTTGCCGTGCACGCCGAACGCGGCGCGGCTCAACGTCAAGGTCGGAGCGGATCCCCGCTTTCCGGCGAGCGAGATGAATCCGCAGAACAGGAACGACACGACGATGCCGAGCACGCCGACGATCGTCGCCTGCCAGAACGAGATGCCGAAGCCGAGCAGGAACGATCCGTAGCTGACGCCGAGCACCGAGACGTTCGCCGCGAACCACGGCCAGAACAGGCTGCGCGGCTTTCCGCGGCGTTCGGACTCGTCGATGGAGTTGAGCGCGTTGAGCTCGATGGTCATGGCGTTGGGACGCGGCGCCTCGGTGCGGTCGTCGACGGTGGTCATGGAAACACTCCAGGATGCGTGACCTGCGGGGGTCGGACGGGAATGCAGAGGATTCCTGGAATGTAGCGCAGGCTCCGGCAGCTCGGTAGCACCCGATCGAGCTGCCGGAGCAACGCGCTAGAGGCGCTCTGCTGCCTCCACCACGTTCGTCATGAGCAGCGCGACGGTCATCGGTCCGACGCCGCCCGGATTGGGCGACAGCCAGCCCGCGACGTCCTCGACGCCCGGTTCCACGTCGCCGTACACCTTGGACTTGCCGCTGTCGCGGTCGTCCTCCCGCGTCACCCCCACATCGAGCACCGCGGCGCCGGGCTTGACGTCCTCGGCGCGCACCAGGTGCTTGACGCCCGCGGCCGCCACGATGACGTCCGCCTGACGCAGGTACGACGGCAGATCGACGGTTCCGGTGTGCGTGAGCGTGACCGTCGCGTTGATGGCGCGCCGCGTCAGCAGCAGGCCGATGGAGCGGCCGATCGTGACGCCACGTCCGACGACGACGACGTGCTTGCCCTTCAGGTCGTAGTCGTTGCGGGTGAGGAGCTCGATCACGGCACGCGGCGTGCACGGCAGCGGGGTCGTGATCGGTCCGTTCACGTTGAGCACGAGGCGTCCGAGGTTCGTCGGGTGCAGGCCGTCGGCATCCTTCGCCGGATCGATGCGCTCCAGGATGGCGTCGGTGTCGAGGTGCTTCGGCAGCGGGAGCTGCACGATGTAGCCGTGGCAGGCGGGATCCGCGTTGAGGCGTTCGACCGCGGCCTCGACGTCCTGCTGCGTGGCATCCGCCGGCAGTTCGACCTGGATCGAGTTCATGCCGATGGCCTCGGACTGGCGGTGCTTCATCCCCACATACAACTGGGACGCCGGATCCGCGCCGACGAGCACCGTCGCGATACCGGGGACGATGCCCCGTTCCTTCAGCGCGGCGACGCGCTCGGTGAGCTCGCTTTTGATCGCGGCTGCCGTGGCCTTGCCATCCAGACGAGTGGCCGTCATGTGTCTCCTCTCAACCGAGCGAGCACGGCTCGCTCGACGCCGGCGTCGCGGCGAAGGCGCACCGCGCCTTCGGTTTCAGCTCCAGCGCACCCTCAGTTCTGAACGCTCGAAGCGAGCTCGACGTTCTCGGCCGGCTGGCCCGACGCACCGAGTCCCGGGTAGAGCGGGAAGGCATCCGTCAGCTTCTTCACGCGGGCGCGCAGCGCAGGGATGTCGGCGTCGGGACGCAGCGCGAGCGCGATCACGTCGGCCACCTCGGTGAACTCGGCGTCGCCGAAGCCGCGGGTGGCGAGCGCCGGCGTGCCGATGCGCAGGCCGGAGGTGACCATCGGCGGGCGCGGGTCGAACGGCACCGCGTTCTTGTTCACCGTGATGCCGACCTCGTGCAGGCGGTCCTCCGCCTCCTTGCCGGTGAACTCCGAGGTGCGCAGGTCGACGAGCACGAGGTGCACGTCGGTGCCGCCGGTGAGCACGTCGACGCCGACCTCCTTGGCGTCGTCGGCCGTGAGGCGCTCGGCGAGGATCTGGGCACCGCGGATGGTGCGCTCCTGGCGGTCGCGGAACTCATCGGTTCCCGCCAGCTTGAACGCCGTCGCCTTGGCGGCGATGACGTGCATCAGGGGGCCGCCCTGCTGGCCGGGGAAGACGTTCGAGTTGATCTTCTTCGCGATGTCGGCCTCGTTCGTCAGGATGAAGCCCGAGCGCGGACCGCCGATCGTCTTGTGCACTGTCGAGCTCGTGACGTGCGCGTAGGGAACAGGCGACGGGTGCAGGCCGGCGGCGACGAGACCGGCGAAGTGCGCCATGTCGACCCAGAGCGTGGCGCCGACCTCGTCGGCGATGGCGCGGAAGGCCGCGAAGTCGAGGTGACGCGGGTAGGCGGACCAGCCGGCGATGATCACCTTGGGCTGGTGCTCGATGGCCTTCTGGCGCACCACGTCCATGTCGACGCGGAACGTCTCCGGGTCGAGGCCGTAGGAGACGACGTTGTAGAGCTTGCCCGAGAAGTTGAGCTTCATGCCGTGCGTGAGGTGTCCGCCGTGCGCCAGCTCCAGGCCCAGGATGGTGTCTCCTGGCTGCGCGATGGCGCTCAGCACGGCCGCATTGGCGGATGCCCCGGAGTGCGGCTGCACGTTCGCGAACTGCGCGCCGAACAGCGACTTGGCGCGCTCGATGGCGAGGTTCTCTGCGATGTCGACGAACTCGCATCCGCCGTAGTAGCGCCGGCCGGGGTAGCCCTCCGCGTACTTGTTGGTGAGCACCGAGCCTTGCGACTCGAGAACGGCGCGCGGAACGAAGTTCTCGCTCGCGATCATCTCGAGGTAGTCGCGCTGGCGATTCAGCTCGAGGTTCAGCACCTCGGCGATCTCGGGGTCGACCTCAGCGAGCGGCGCGTTGAAGGTGGGCGAAACTGTCATGCCTGGCTCCTCATGAATCGTGCAGGGCGGACGTGTGCACGCACGTTGTTCGCGTCGGCCCAGGCGCGCGGCCGAATCCGCCCTCGATCTCAGAGCTTCGGGTGTCTGACACACCCCGGTCGCTCCCCGATGGTGAACCATCCGCGACGGATTCCGGATGTCCGGACACCGCCGATACGCCAGTTGCGACGCCACGATCCTATCAGCGCGGTTCGACTGCTCCGGCATCCGACGCCTGCCCGCCCGGCCGCTCGGTTCCTGCCGGTACGGCGACCGTCTCCCCCGCGAACTGGGGTGAGCGGACAACGCTCGAAGATGCACTTTTGACACTTGTTCCGCTCATGTTCGATCATTGAGGCATGACGGATGACAACACTCGCCGCCCGGGCGCCGACCTCGAAGCGGAACTCACCTCGCAGCCGGATGTCTGGGAGCGCGCGGCAGCACTGACGGACCGTGATCTGCTCCCGCCTGACGGCCAGCGCATCGCCGTGATCGGCTGCGGCACGTCGTGGTTCATGGCCCAGGCGTACGCGGGCCTGCGCGAACGGAACGGACACGGCGAGACCGACGCGTTCGCGGCATCCGAGGCGTTCGTGGATCGCGACTACGACGCGATCGTGGCCATCACGCGTTCCGGCACGACGACGGAGGTGCTCGAGCTGCTGGACGACGTGCGCGGTCGCGCACACAGCGACAGGGCGCGCACGATCGGCGTGATCGGAGATCCGAACACGCCGCTCGTCGACCTCGTGGACGATGTCATCGCGCTGCCTTTCGCGGACGAGCACTCGGTGGTGCAGACGCGGTTCGCGACGAGCGCGCTCGCCCTGCTGCGCGCATCCGTCGGTCAGGATCTGACGCAGGCCATCGCGCAGGCGCGCGACGTGCTCACCGTCGACCTGGACGACGAGCTGATCGACGCCGAGCAGTACACGTTCCTCGGGACCGGATGGACCGTCGGCATCGCTCACGAGGCCGCGCTGAAGATGCGCGAGTCGTCGCAGTCGTGGACGGAGTCCTATCCGGCGAAGGAGTACCGGCACGGGCCGATCGCGATCGCCGCGCCCGGTCGCGTGACGTGGGCGTTCGGCGAGCCGCCCGTCGGCATCGCCGAGGACACCGCTGCGACGGGGGCGCGCTTCGAGCACGCTCCGATCGACGCCATGGCGGATCTCGTCCGCCTGCACCGCGTCGCTCTCGAGCGTGCACGCCGCAAGGGACTCGACCCCGATCAGCCGCGCAACCTGACGCGCTCGGTCATCCTGGAACGGCCATGAGCCGCGCCGCGTCAACGGAGACGTCGGCGGCGACTCGGGACAGCGGTCCGGACTCGGCGACCGAGGGCGGGGTCACGCTCCTCGGACCGGGCGCCGCGGTGCTCGCCTTCGACGTCGGCGGCACGGACATGAAGGCGACGCTTGTCGACTCCGACGGACGCCTGCGCGAGACCTTGCGAGCGCCGACGCCGCTGGAGGGCGAGAGCACCGGACGCGCCGTCGTGGCAGCGGCGGCGCGACTCGCGGACGAGCTGACGGCGCGGCATGCCGATGTTCGCCCGACGGCCGCAGGGCTTCTGGTCCCTGGCAACGTGGACGACGTGCGCGGCATCGGTGTGTTCGCGGAGAACCTCGGGTGGGTGGAGTTTCCGTTCCGCGACGAGGCCTCGGCGGCGCTCGGGCTCCCGGTCGCGTTCGGTCACGATGTGCGCGGTGCCGGAGAGGCCGAGCACCGGCTCGGCGCGGCCCGCGGCTTCGACGACGTGCTCGTCGTGACCATCGGCACGGGGATCGCGGCAGCGGTCTACGTCGGCGGCCGGCTGCACACCGGAGGCGGCCTGGCGGGCGAGATCGGCCACGATCGTGTCGCAGAGGGACCCGTCTGCGCGTGCGGCGGTCGCGGATGCCTCGAGGCCGTCGCATCCGCTGCGGCCATCGCCCGCCGATACACCGCGCGCACCGGCCGCGCCGTCTCCGGCGCGCGCGACGTGCTCGACCGCAAGCACCGCGGTGACGCCAACGCCGCTGCGGCTTGGGAATCCGCTCTCGACGCGCTCGCGCTGGGGTTCTCGCACGCCGTCGCGCTGCTCGCACCGCAGGCGATCGTGGTCGGCGGTGGGCTGTCGGAGGCGGGCGAGGAACTGCTGCAGCCGCTGCGCGACCGGCTGGACGGCATCCTCACGTTCCATCGCAGGCCGCAGCTCATCAAGGCGAGCATCGGAGCGGATGCCGGACTCTACGGCTCCGCACTCGCCGCGCGCGACCTCGCAGCCGGCGAGCAGGCGGAACAGACACTCACGGCTGGAGGGCACGCATGACCACGGCCGCCACGCGAGTCCTCGTGACGGATGCCGCGCGGGCCGGATCCGGGATCGGCGCATTCAACGTGATCCACCTGGAGACCGCCGAGGCCATCGTCGCTGCCGCCGAGCGGGCTCGGCTGCCGGTGATCCTGCAGATCTCGCAGAACTGCGTTGCCTACCACGGAGCCCTCGAGCCGATCGCGAAGGCCTGCCTTGCTCTTGCGGATGCCGCCACCTCCCCTGTCGCGGTGCACCTGGACCACGCCGAAGACGAACAGCTGGCCCGCCGTGCGGTCGACCTCGGCTTCGGCTCGGTCATGTTCGACGCGGCACGGCTCGACTACGACGACAACGTGCTGACCACCCGCGGGATCGTGGAGTACGCCCACGCGAACCACGTCTTCGTGGAGGCGGAGCTCGGCGAGATCGGCGGCAAGGACGGAGCGCACGCGCCGGGTGTGCGCACGGATCCGGACGAGGCCTCGCGCTTCGTGGCGGACACCGGCGTGGATGCGCTGGCGGTCGCCGTCGGATCGTCCCACGCGATGACCGAGCGTCGAGCGTCCCTCGACCTCGACCTCATCGCCCGGCTGCACGGCAGGCTCGACGTCCCTCTCGTGCTGCACGGATCCTCCGGTGTGCCGGACGAGACGATCGTGGCGGCGATCCGTGCAGGGATGACGAAGATCAACGTGTCGACGCACCTGAACGGATTCTTCACGCGCGCCGTCCGCGAGTACCTGGAGGCGAATCCCGCTGTGGTCGACTCGCGGAAGTACGTCGCCGCAGGGCGTGAGGCGCTCAGCCTCGAGGCGGAGCGCCTGCTGCGGGTCTTCAACGGGGCGGGAACCGACGGGACCGACATCCCTTGGTCAGGGGAGGCAGCACGATGAACCGCACGGAGCGGCTCCGTGCTGTGCTCGACCTGCTCGCCGAGACGGGCCAGATCGAGGTGGACGACATCGTTGAGCGCCTCGGTGTCTCGCAGGCGACCGCCCGCCGCGACCTCGACGCGCTGGCCTCTCAACAGCTCCTCAGCCGCACCAGAGGCGGCGCGACGGGCCAGTCGGTCGCCTACGATCTGCCGCTGCGCTTCAAGCGGGAGCAGCACGCGAGCGAGAAGCAGGCGATCGCCCAGGCAGCGAGTGCCCTCGTTCCTCGCGGCGCCGTCGTCGGTCTGTGCGGCGGAACGACGAGCACCGCCGTGGCGACCGCCCTCGGTGCGAGGCCCGATGTGGCCGAGCCGTCCTCTCGACCGACGCTCACCGTGGTGACGAATGCCATCAACATCGCCGCGCAGCTCCTGATGCGCCCGCAGATCAAGGTGGTGATGACGGGAGGCGTCGTGCAGGCGCGTTCGTACGAGCTCGTCGGCCCCTACACCGACTCCGTGCTGGGCCAGATCTCGCTCGACTATGCGTTCATCGGCGTGAACGGCGTCGATCCCAGGCTGGGCCCGACGGTGCACGACGAGCACGAGGCCGCGGTGAACGCGCTGATGGCACGGCGGGCGGATCACGCCGTGCTGGTGGCGGACTCCAGCAAGATCGGGCGACGCGCGTTCGCGACCGTCGGGGATCCTGGCGCGTTCGACACGATCATCACGGACGACGGGATCACGACGGGCCAGCGCAAGGCGTTCGAGGACGCGGGCGTGCGCGTCATCGTGGCGTGAGCATCCGCTCGCCCCGGCTCCAGCGGCCGACAGCTCGCCCTACCGAGGCGCCGAGGAGTGAGGCGGTGCCGTCGGGATGCTCACGACGACACCACCTCAGCCTCACCGCGGATGCGCAGCCCCCGCCGCACCACGGCTTCCTGATCGGTTCGGATTCCGTCAGGGATCGTCGCGTCGAAGCCGAATGTGACGCGACGATGGTCCGTTTCACTTGAAGAAGACGCACCGCCGGCCGGATCATGACGCGAGTTCGCACAGATTTCTCGAATTGCGGATCGCGTCCCACCAACGCACAATCGATTTCACCCCCGACTGCCGGTCCCCCACCGGCCAGCACCACACTCTCCACGCCCTGCGTGGAGGCGGAAGGCAACCCGAATGGCAGCGCACCACTCGCCGCGCAGGATCGAGCGCGCCGGCGACGCGGAGCTGGTGCAGCTCACGCGCAAGGGCGACACGGATGCCTATGCAGCGCTGTTCAGCAGGCATGCCACGGCCGCCGCGTCGGTCGCCCGCTCGGTGACGCGCACGTTCGAGCCGGACGATCTCGTCTCCGAGGCGTACACGCGGATCCTGCACGCGCTGAAGTCGGGCAACGGTCCGACGGGCGCGTTCCGTCCCTATCTCTTCACGACCGTGCGCAACATCGCCGCGACCTGGGGTCGCGCGGGCAAGGATGCCGTCGCGCTCGCCCCTGAGGAGCTGGACACGCTCGCCGTCGCCGAGGATGACGCACTCATCGTCCTGGACCGCTCGCTGACGGCACAGGCTTTCCGCACCCTCCCGCCGCGCTGGCAGGAGGTGCTCTGGTACACCGAGGTGGAGGGGATGCGTCCCGCCGAGGTGGCACCGCTCATCGGCGTCGGCGCGCAGGCCGCCGCTGCTCTCAGCTATCGTGCCCGCGAGGGTCTGCGTCAGGCGTGGATCCGCGCGCACCTCACGTCGGCGAACCTCGAGCCGGAGTGCGCTTGGACCGTCGAGCGGCTCGCGGCGCACGCTCGGGGCCGTCTCGGCAAGCGCGAGCGCACCCGCGTGGACGCGCACCTGGAGACCTGCGCGAAGTGCTCCCTCGCCGCGGCCGAGGCCCGTGAGGCCGGGCGCCGGCTGGTGTTCGTGCTGCTGCCGCTCGCGATCGGGGCGTCGGCGGCGACCGCGTACGCCGCGACGCTGAAGTCCGGTGCCGCGGTGGGCATCGCTGCGGCGGGCGCGGGAGTTGCAGGCGGCGTGTCCGCCGGTGCTTCCGGGACAACCGGTGCGGCCGGCAGCGCTCCCGCCGCCGGCGCGGCAGGAGGTGCACACGCAGCAACGGGCGCAGCCGGCTCGTCCGGTCTGTTCAGCGGCGCGACGGGTGTGGTCGTCGGCGTTGCGGCATCCCTCATCGTGGTCGGAGGCGCGATCGCCGGCGTGCTCGTCGCGACGGCGGACGGCCATCCCTCGCGCGGGGCAGCCAAGGTCGCCGCGAACGCCGAGCGGAACGCGGCGCCGACTCCGGATCCGACCGGCGCGGATGCCGCGAGTCCGGCCGCCTCATCCCCCGCGCCGACCGGCACGCCATCCGGCACGCCGACGCCGTCCGCGTCGGATCCCGCCTCGCCGGTGAACGTTCCCGCCCAACCCGCTGCCCCTGGCGAACCGCCGGTCGCATCGGACCCACCGGCCACGACGGATCCCCCGCCGGTCACCGTGACGCCACCCGCAGCTCCGGCGATCACCGTCGACACCGCCGACGGTCGCTACTACCCGATCGTGTCCGGCACGGCGGATCCGGGAGCGCAGGTGACCGTGTCCGGCGGCGGCACGACGGTCACGGTGCACGCCGACGCGAGCGGTGCGTGGCGGGTGAGCACGGCGTTCACCGGATACGGCACGGGAACCGGCACCGTCACCGCGACGCAGACGAGCGGCGACGGGATCGCGTCGGCACCGGCATCCGCCTCGTTCACGCTGACCGCGCCACAGGCGAGCATCTGGCAGGTCGGCAATGCGCCGATCGCGTTCCTCACCATCGTCGGGACTCCCGACGCAACGGTCGAGCTGCTCGCCGACGACGTCTCGCAGGGCACCAGACGCATCAACGGCAACGGCCAGCGTCACGACACCGTACTGGGCGGCTCGCGCGGACACGACATCGCGGTGCGCTATTCGGATGCCGCCGGCCGCGTCGGACCCAGCACCCACGCCTCACTCACGCCCGCGGGATGACACGCCTGCGGATCGAGAACGGGAACAGCACGATCGCGACCACCAGGATGGCCAGCGCCGCCCACGGCACCGCGTCGATGCCCCACACGGCGTAGATCGCCCCGCCGACGACGGCGCCGCCTCCGATCCCCACGTTGAACGCCGTCGTGTAGAGCGCGCTCGCGGTGTCGCGGAACCGCGCGGACGCCGCGTGCAGCAACTCCGTCTGCAGCAACGGGGGAAGGCATCCGAACGCGAGCGCCCACAGCGCGAAAGCGCCGATCGCCACGGGCGGAACCCCCGCGAAGGCACCGAGGAGCGCGATCCCGAGCGTGGTGAGCAGCAGGCCCGCCGCGGCGGCGGCACGAGGGATGCGACCGAGCACGGTCCCGACAAGCGCCACGGCGATCGCCCCCATCAGCCCGCCGACGAAGAGCATCGGGCCGACGGCATCCGTGCCGAGCCCCATGGCGTCGGAGACGAACGGCGCGACATAGGCGTTCAACGTGAAGCTGCCCAGCGTGATGAGCATGGTGAGCGCGCAGATCATCAGCACGGGTCGGATGCTCACGTCCCGCCTGCGAGTCCCCTTGCGGCGCGCAGGCACCGCCGTCCCGCCCGCCGTGATGGTCGGCACGCCACCGGTGATGGATGCGACGCCGCCCGTCATCGTGTCGGGGTGCGCCCCGGCCCGCGTCACCTTGGGCAGCATCGTGCCGACCACGGCGGCTCCGACGACGAGGAGGCATCCGACGACGGCGAATGCCGTGCGCCAGCCGAACGCGTGGCCGAGGATCGTCGCCAGCGGCGAGCCGAGGATCAGCGCCAGCGAGACGCCGCCGGAGGTGATGGCCACCGCACGCGCCAGCTGGTGCGGCGGAACGATGTGTCCCGCGTAGGCTCCGGTGACCGCCCAGAAGACGCCGTGCGCCATGCCGCCCGTGATGCGGGCCACGACCGCGACGCCATAGTTCGGGGACACCGCCAGCAGCAGCGAGCTGAGCCCGATCACCACGATGACGACCACCACGAGCGGCCGCCGTGGGATGCGCTGGGTGAGCGCCGTCAGCGGCGTCGTCGCGATCACCACGGTGAACGCGTAGACCGACACGAGCAGGCCGGCCTCCGGTGTGGACACACTCAGTCCGGACGCGACCTCGGGCAGGAGGCCCGTCGGCAGCGTCTCGCTGGTCACAGCGAGGAAGGCTGCTGCGGCGAGCGCGAGCATCCCCACCCACGGGAAGCGCTCGACGGGGCCGCTCGTCGACGATGCGGACCGGCCTGTCTCGCTGCGCACATCCGGGTCGGACGACGACATCGGTGCCCCTCCTTCATCGGTGGTCTCGACGGTGGATCGCTCGCGTTCTGAACCGCACATCTCACGGGTTGCGCTTCACGCGGAACGACTCACTCTAATCGATTCGACCACCGACGTGACGGGGCTCTTCGCACCGTGCCCTACCCTGGTGGAATGCAGCCCGACACGCCCGAAACGGCCGCGCAGCCACCTGCTCTGCAGCACTGGGTGCTCACGCTGATCTGTGCCGACCGCCCCGGCATCGTGCACGCCGTCAGCGGCGCCGTCGTCGAGGCCCGCGGCAACATCACCGAGAGCCAGCAGTTCTCGAGCTCCGACACCGGGCGCTTCTTCATGCGCCTGCAGATCGAGTCGGCCGCCGACGGCTCCGAGTTCGAGGCGGCACTGAGCCCCGTCATCGATCGGTACGAGATGACGTCGACGCTCGACGTCGTCGGCCGCCCGCTGCGCACCCTGGTGCTGGCATCCACGGCAGCGCACTGCGTCAACGACCTGCTGTTCCGGCAGCGCGCCGGCCAGCTGGCCGTCGACATCCCGCTCGTGCTCTCGAACCACGACGCGCTGCGCGACCTCGCCGGCTTCTACGGCGTGCCCTTCGAATCGCTGACCGTGAAGGATGCCGCGAGCAAGGCCGCCTTCGAGGCGCGCGTTCTCGAGGCGGTCGCCGAGCACGACATCGAGCTCGTCGTGCTCGCCAGGTACATGCAGATCCTCTCCCCGGAGCTCTGCGCGGCGCTCGCCGGACGATGCATCAACATCCACCACTCCTTCCTGCCCGGGTTCAAGGGCGCGAATCCCTACAAGCAGGCGCACGCGCGCGGCGTGAAGCTCATCGGCGCGACGGCGCACTTCGTCACGAGCGATCTCGACGAGGGTCCGATCATCGAACAGAATGTGGTGCGCGTCGACCACTCCCAGTCGCCGGCGCAGCTCGTCGCGACCGGTCAGGACGAGGAGAGTCGCACGCTGCGGCAGGCGGTGAAGTGGTTCGCCGAGAGTCGGATCCTGCTCGACGGCGCGCGCACGATCATCTTCCGCTGATCGGGTCGGCCGTGCGAGCGAGCTCCAACGGCTCTCCCCTCAGTCGCCGATATCATGAAGGTGATGTCTGCCCAGAATTCCGAGCACCCGCGCGTCCAGATCGATTTCTGGGACGTGCTGCGGTTCGTCATCGAGCTGTTCGCGTTCGTCAGCCTCTGCGTGTGGGGTTTCATCGCCTGGCCGTTCCCGTGGAACATCGTGATCGGCATCCTCGCCCCCGCGCTGGCGGTCGTGCTCTGGGCACTGTTCCGCTCGCCGAAAGCCGTGATCCGCATCGACACGTTCGGCAAGGCGATCGTCGAGATCATCGTCATGACCGCCGCCGCATTCGCGTGGTGGGATCTCGGCCAGCCGATCGTCGCCGTCGTGTTCGCGGTGGTCGCGCTCGTCAGCGGCATCATCTCGGGCCGCAAGGAACTGGCATGAGCCCCGCGCGGATCATCCACGGCGCCCGCAAGCTGGATGCCGGCGGCCAGGTCGACGACTTCTGGCTCGCCACAGAGGGCGAGCGCATCGTCGCGACGGGCAGCGGATCCGGATGGCGCGCCTACGCAGACGGCGCGGAGGCCACGGATGCCGGCGGACACTGGCTGACCCCCGGCTTCATCGACCTGCACTCGCACGGTGCCGGGGGCGCAGCCTACGAGGGCGATCCCGACGACATGACCGTCGCATTGGAGACGCACCGTCGTCACGGAACGACCCGCTCCGTGCTGAGCCTCGTCGCGAATCCGCTGGCCGAGTTGCGCGAGAGCCTTGAGGACATCGCCGACCTCGCAGAGACCGACCAGCTGGTGCTCGGCTCGCACCTGGAAGGTCCGTTCCTCAACCCCGACCGCCGCGGCGCCCACAACGCGGACTTCCTGCGCACGCCCGACGATCCGGAGCTCGTCGAGCAGCTCATCGCCGCGGCTCGCGGCACACTGCGCCAGATCACCATCGCCCCCGAACTGCCGGGTGCCATGGAGGCCATCGATGTTCTCGTCGAGGCCGGCGTGGTCGTGGCCGTCGGCCACACCGAGGCGACCGAAGACCAGGCGAAGGCCGCGTTCGACCGCGGCGCACGACTGCTGACGCACGCGTTCAACGCGATGCCGAGCATCCAGCACCGCGCACCTGGCCCGATCGTCGCGGCGTTCGACGACGACCGTGTGACGCTGGAGCTCATCCTCGACGGCTTCCACGTGCATCCGGATGTCGCCCACCTCGCGTTCGTCCAGGCTCCCGGCCGCATCGCCCTCATCACCGACTCCATGGCCGCTGCCGGCGCCGCCGACGGCGACTACCGCCTCGGCTCGCTCAACGTGACGGTCACGGACGGCAAGGCGCTGCTCTCCGGCACGAACAGCATCGCCGGATCGACGCTCACGCAGGATGTCGCACTCAAGGTCGCCGTCGAGCGCACGCGCATCGAGCCAGCCGCCGCCGTTGAGGCGCTCACGCTCACGCCCGCGCGCGTGCTCGGCCGGGACCACGAGCTCGGACGCCTCGCCCCCGGATACCTCGCGGATGCCGTGCTCCTCGACCACGAGTGGACCGTGCGATCCGTGTGGGCGGCCGGCGCGACGCTGGCCTGACGACCGACGCGCATCGATGGACCAGAAGCTGGAGGAGTTGCCGGAGCTGGCGGTCCGCATGGTCATCGAAGCCAGGGAGCGCGCGCCGTGGCTTTCGCTCGACGAGGCATCGGCCCGGGTCGGCAGGGTCCTCGCGCTCCCACCGGGCGAGGTGCGCGGCCTCGTGATCGCACGGCATCCGGATGCCGACTCGCCACCACGTGACTCGGAGCCGAAAGCGCTCGGGACGGACGGCGTTCATCGGCCAGCACGTGTCGACGATCCTGCCAGGGCCCGGCGCGGGAAACGAGCGGCACTGGTCTTCCTTTGGGCTTTCGCCGTTCTCATCGCCGTGTCGCTCGTCTGGACGATCGTGTCGTGCGTCGCGGATGTGACGACGAAACGGGCGCTGCAGGAGCACGGAGTGAGCGTGGCGGCGACCGTCACTGCCACGAATCCCGGCATCTGCGGCGGTCGCGGCGGATGCATTCCTCCCACGATCAACTACAGCTTCACGACGACGGCGGGCGCCAAGGTGACAGCCGTCCAGGCGGATATCAGCAGGGCGACCTTCGACGCTCTGCACGTTGGTGAGACGCTTCCGGTGATGTACGACCCGGCCGACCCGTCCCGCAACCGGCCGGCGTCCGAGCTCACGTCGTTCGATTCGACCACGCGTCTTCTCATCGTCTGGACGACCGCCGCCGCGATCGTCCTGCTCGCAGTCCGCCTGCAACGCCGATTCCACCTGGAGCGCCTGTTCCGCGCGCGACCGCGGACGACCGCCGCACAACGGCCATCCCGCAGTCCGCGTCCCGGACCGGCTGTGGCCTACGCGGTGTTCATCGGAGTGTTGTGGGTCGTCGGCTGCATCGCCGTGTTCAGCGTGCTTCTCTGGATCGGCACACTGGTCGGCAACGGGCTGGAAGCGGCGCTGCTGTGACGGCCGGAACGACTGCAGCCGTCTCCGCGGCGGACGGCCGCGTGTTGTGCATCGTGCGTCGGCGCCGGTGGCGTCGCGTCGTCCTGCGCTGCTTCGGCATCCCGTTGATCGTCCTCGGATGTTTTCCGCTTCTGGTGGTTATCACCGACGCGGACGGCAGCACCGAACCGGGTTCCGCCATCGCGACGGTGATCGTGCTCGGGCTCGGGCTCCTGCTCACCTGGCGTGCGCACGCCATCTCACGGTGGCGTCTCGAGGCAGCACCCGACGAGATCCGGGTGTTCCGTTCCCTTCGACGGCCGCGCCGAGTGCCTCTCGACGAGATGACCGAACTGGCGCCGTCGGCGTTCCGCCGGGGGATCGTCGTGCGCTCCGCCACGGAACGGCTGTTCGCCGCCGACCACCGGATGCTCGGCTACTCGCAGCTGCTCGACTATCTGTCTGCGCGCCGCCCCGACCTCGACATCCCGCGTTCCGCCACCGGCGGAGGAACGCACGGCTACGATCGGCGGCGCTCGCCAGCGAGCCACGCGAGGCATTGAGCCACGTGAGACCGCCCGCCTTCAGCGCTCGGGAGCGGGCGACGTACCCGGATTCGTCGGATCCGTCTGGAACCTGGACAGCAGCGCGGGCAGTCCCGAGCGTGCGACAACGTTCCGTGCAGCGATCCCGAAGCGCGTGGCAGGGACCATGAGCCGCACGTTGGTGCCGATCCTCTGTTTCTGCACGACCATGGCGCGCATTCGCGACTCGTATCGGGCAAGGCCCGCGGCGAAACCCCTCCGGTCGCTATCGACAACGGCAAGGGCGTTCGCAAGCCGGTACGCGCCGACGATCGCGAGCTCGGCGCCGGCACCGGCCACCGGGGAGGCGCACCAGGCGGCGTCTCCGACGAGAGTGACGCGTCCACGGATCCACGACGCCATGCGCACCTGGGCGAGGGCGTCGACGTAGCGGCCGTCGTCCGACAGCACGGAGGCCAGGATCTCCTGTGTGTGCCACGACGCGACGTCGGCGAAGGCTTCGGTGAGCATCCGTCGTTCGTCGGACGCGGTGAGACGACCGAGGTTCCTCGGCGCCCGGAAGGTGAGGTACGCCTTCGCCTGAGCGTGGTTTCCGGAGCGGTAGATGCCCGCCATCTTGCCCGGCACGTTGTGCATGGTGACCCAACGATCCTCGCCGAGGGATGCATCAGCGTCGCCGAACGCGAAGTAGTGATCCCTGAAGCGGAGGAAGTCCTCCTCGGGTCCGAACACCAGGCGTCGCACGGTCGAGTGGAGACCGTCGGCGCCGATCACCAGCGCGAATCGTTCCACCGTTCCGCTCGTGAAGCTCACCGCGACGCCGCTCTCGTCCTGTTCGATTCGCGTGGGCGAATCCCCGAACCGGATGTCGGCGACGAGCGCCCTCAGCATCCCCACCAGGTCACCACGCATCACCTCGAACGCTCCCGGCTCGCCGGTGTGCACCCGGGCGATCGTGCGGTCGTCCCCGTCGACGAACTTCATGCCGAGCACGTCGGCGGCCGAGCGCCGGACCTCGGGAAGGATGCCCATGGCTTCGACGATCGCGACGGCTTCGCCCCGCAGATCCACGCCGTTGCCACCGCGCCGCGGCTCAGCGGCCCTCTCCACGACGACGGGCTCGAATCCGTGCCTGGCCAACCAAGAGGCGGTGGTCAGTCCGGCGATGCTCGCCCCGACGATCAGGATTCTCTCGGGCATGGCTCCTCCTCAGGTGACGGCCGAACGAGTACAGTAAGTGAAACGTTCGTTCCACCTACATGATCTGAAACGGCCATTCCATTTGTCAAGCTCCAGGCACACTTCCTCGTCGACGACCGCGACGCAGCCACGCCGCGCCGACGCCGTGCGCAACCGTGAGGCAGCGCTCAACGCCACGGTCGCCCTGCTCACCGAACCGAGCTCGACGCTCACCGTCGAGGTCATAGCGCGACGTGCCGGACTCGGACCCGCGACGGTGGTGCGCGCATTCGGCAGCAAGGATGCGCTCGTCGACACCGCCGTTGCTGGGCTCCTCGCCCCGCTCGTGGAGCGAGCCCGCGAGCTGCGGGCGACCGCATCAGGGGATCAGGCGCTCGTGACGTTCCTGCCGGAGCTGATGGCGTTCCACACCGAGTACAGCGCGATCGACGAACGACTCACCGGCCTTCGCCTTCCGGCGACGAACGAGCAGGAGTCCGGGCTCGTCGCAGCGGTGCACGCGATGGTGGAGGACGGGCGGACGTCTGGACGCATCCGCACCGACATCGACTCCGCCGTCATCGCGACGCTCGTCGCGGACACCACGCACGCGCTCGCGCGCAGCGCCGCGACGGACCCGAAGGTCTACGAGGCGTACGCGAAGGTGCTGGTCGACGGGCTCCGAACCAGGCACAATGCCTGACGCGTGTCGTCGCTTCAGCACCCTGAAGCGGCATCACGCGTCCGCAACGTGCTGACACGCGCGGCGTTCGGGAGCGCGAGCTCCCGCCCTCTCGCGAGTTCCTGACCCTTGGTGTCCCTTCGCCGCAGTCAAGCGACATCTCGCGCCAGGTACTCGGACACCTCGCGCCAGGTACTCGGACACCTCGCGTGAGGGGGCGTTCGACTGAGCCACGGCGGCAGGATCACCGGGGCGGACACGCACAGGGCCGACTCTCCCGCCACCGAACCACATCCCGAGCGTCTGTCCACAGTTCGCAATCGTGCGCCACGTCGTGACACCACGGCGGCCAGCATGACGGGATGCCGTTTCCCCTCTCTTCGCTGCCCGAGCACCTCGGCGAGAGCTTCAGTGTGCGTGCCGCCCGCGGCGCGGGAGTCTCGGTGCGCCGCTTGCGCGGCACCGGCATCACATCGCCCTTTCGCGGCGTGCGACTCCGGGACGCCGAACATGATGACAGCGCAGTGACGCTCCACAAGAATCCGCGCGCCGTCGAGGCCGGCCGCCTTGCCGTTGAGATACGACGGCACGCGCGCGCGTTCGCGACCACGATGCATCAGGACTGGTTCATCACGCATGTTGCCGCGGCTGTTCTCTGGGACTTGCCCTTGCCGCTCCGGCTCCTTCGCACAGTCCTGCACGAGACGCAGCGCGGTGATGAGGCAGTGTCGGCACGCGGGCTCGATGTCCGAGTCATGGCGCCACTCCGTGCGACGCGTGCTGCAGGGACGAGCGGACATCAGCTGCTTCCCTCCATGGTGGAGGTGCGAAGCGTCGACGGGCTTCGCGTCTCGAGTCCGGCGAGCACCTGGGCGCTGCTCGCCGGCATCCTCTCGGTGCACGAACTGATCGTCGTGGGCGATGCCATCGTGAACATCCCCCGGCGACGCGGAATGATCCGGGGTACGGATGCCGATGCACTCGACACGCTCGCCCAACTCGATGCTGTCGCCAACTCGCCATACCGACGTCATGCCGCGAAGCTCCTGCACGCGCTCAGCCAGGTTCGCGTCGGAAGCTCATCGCCCGGCGAAACCGATGTTCGACGTGCCTGTGCGCTCGGCGGCCTCCCAGACCCGGTGCTCGACTACGACGTCTACGCACCAAACGGGGTCGCGATCGGCTACACCGAGATCGCCTACCCGGACTACCGGGTACTTGTCGAGTACGAAGGAGACCACCATCGAACCGATGCCAGGCAATGGCAGCGTGATGTCGACAAGCATGCTGCCTGCGCCGACGCGGGTTACGCGGTGGTGCGACTGACCTCCGCCAATGTGTATCCGTCGACTGCTACGGCTGTTGCCCGTATCCGCGCGGCACTTCTGTGAGCAGGATGGACGCCGTGACCCCGCGGACGCCTTGGCACGTGCAGGAATGGCGCGGCCGGACATCCTCAAGCTACTGGCGCGTTTTGTCGCTTCGCCCGATCGAAGCGACAAAACGCGTCAGGAACTCCGGATGCATGCCGTCTTGGGGGTTGTGGGAGCCGCAGGCTCACTCACAACTGCCAAACGCACGCCGCGGTCAGCGGCGTGCCGACAAGCACAGGCTGGAAGCCGTCTTGGCGGTTGTGGGAGCCGCAGGCTCACTCACAACTGCCAAACGCACGCCGCGGTCAGCGGCGTGCCAACGAGCACAGGCTGGAAGCCGTCTTGGCGGTTGTGGGAGCCGCAGGCTCACTCACAACTGCCAAGACGGCTTGTTGTCGTACGTGTACGTGTAGTACTCGGACAGCGTCAGCTTGCTCGCCGCAGCTTCGTCGATGATGACCGTCGCGTGCTCGTGGAACTGCAGGATCGAGGCCGGACACATGCTGGACACCGGGCCTTCGACGGCCGCAGCCACCGCATCCGCTTTACCCGCTCCCTGCGCCACGAGCACGAGCCGGCGGGCGTTCATGATCGTGCCGAGCCCCTGCGTCACACAGTGCGTCGGCACCTCGTCGAGCGAGTCGAAGAACCGCGCATTGTCGAGGCGGGTCTTCGGTGCGAGCGTCTTGATGCGTGTGCGCGAGGCGAACGACGACGTCGGCTCGTTGAAGCCGATGTGTCCGTTGGCGCCGATTCCGAGGATCTGGATGTCGATGCCACCGGCATCCGCGATCGCCTGCTCGTAGTCGCGACATGCGACCTCGATGTCGACGGCGCGGCCGTCCGGCACCTGAACGAGCGTCGGATCCATGCGCAGCGGCTCGACCACCTCGGTGCGGATCACCGACGCATAGCTCTGCGGATGCTCCTCCGCGATCCCCACGTACTCGTCGAGCGCGAAGCCGCGCACTCCGGTGAAGTCGAGCGTGCCCGCTGCCACGCGCCCAGCGAGGCTGGCGTAGATGGCCAGGGGCGACGATCCCGTCGCCAGGCCGATCACCGCGCGCGGCTTCGACTCCACCACACGCTCGATCAGGTCGGCGGCCAGCGTGCCCACCTCATCGGCGGTCTGCTTGATCACGACTTCCACGGATGCCCCTCCTCGGGTTAGATCGTCGTCGTTCAGTCTTGCGGAACAGGGAGGCCGACTCCACCGCGCTCCAGCACGCCGGTGGTTCCGATCAGTGACGTGCCGATCAGCGCTGTGCCGATCAGCGCCGCGCCGACGGCTGCGGCGGGAAGACCGGCAGGGAGCATCCGCACGCGGTCGGCGAGGTCGAGGGATCGCAAGAACGCCGAGTCGCGCTCCCACTCGCGCAGCACCTCGAGCACGGGGGCAAGGAGCCGCCCGCCGATGTTGCTCACGCCGCCGCCGATCACGACGGTCTGCACGTCGACGGTCAGCACCAGAACGCGCACAGCGGATGCCACACCCGCGGCGAGCGTCTCGCGCACGTTCCGCGCCCGCTCGTCTCCGGCATCCGCGGCATCGAAGAGTTCGACCGCAGGCAGCGCCGCCGTCGACGGCCACATGCGGGCGATGCCGGATCCGGATGCCAGCGTCTCGAGGCATCCGCGCTGCCCGCAGCTGCACACTGCGCCGTTCGGGTCGACCGGGATGTGCCCGATCTCGCCAGCGCCGCCGCCGGATCCCCGCTGCAGTTCGCCGTCGATCACGATCCCGGCCGCCATGCCGGTGCCGAGGTTCAGGAGCGCTGCGGAGCCGGACAGCCTGAGCAGGTGGTAGGCGCCGAGCGACGCGGCCTTCACGTCGTTCTCGACACGCACCGGAACGCCGACCCGGAGACTCAGCTCGTCGCCGAGCGCGAGCTCCTCGACGGCGAGGTTCACGGCGTGGCGCACACGTCCCGATTCCGGGTCGACCATGCCGGGAATCCCGACGCCGATCGTCTCCGCCGCCGCAAGGCCGGTCCCGGCCTGTTCGATCACCGCGCGAACGGATCGCTCGGCGGAGTCGAGCACCGCTGCCGGTCCGATGCCCGTCGGAACCCGCACGCTGGCTCGCACTCCGCCCCGACCATCGAGGACGACGGCGTCGGTCTTCGTCCCGCCGATGTCGAGGCCGAGCCTCACCGCCGCTCCCCCTGCGGATCCGCGTCGGAGGCGGAGCCCTGCCGGGCACGGTCCGCGCCGTCGAGGAACGCCATCAGGGCGCGTCCCATCAGACGCGACGCCCCGAAGGTCGCGAGGTCGGCGTAGGCGCGGTCATCGGCGGGCCATCCCATGTCGACCACGAGAGTGGTCCGCTTCGCGCGCAGTGCGTCGACCGCCGCCCGAGCGAAGTCGTAGCGGTGCACGGCCTTGCCGATCACGACCACACCTCGATTCTCCGGCACCGCGCCCAGGATGTCGCCGATCCGGGCGTCGAGAGCGCCGTGTGCGGCATCCGTCTCGCTGACGATGAACTCCGGATGCTCACTCCACGCCCGCGAGTCCGTCGCGTCGGGCGCCGCCCCCACCTGGGCGAACGGCCCCCACGGTGCGACGCCGACGGCGATGTTCGCCTCCGTCTCGAGTCGGACGACGGTGAAGGGTCCGGCCGCCTCCGTCGCACGCAGTGCGGCGAGCGCAGGCTCGCGCACGTCGAAGGCCTGCTGCGCGAGCTCGGTACCGACGAAGGATCCCGCGGCAGCGTCACCATCGCTGGTTGAGCTCGTCGAAACCAGCCCTTCCGGTGACGTGGTCTCGCTCTCCCGCGGTGCGAGGGTGGAGCCGGTTTCGACGGGCTCAACGAGCGGCTCCGCCAGGGCACGGACCCGACCGGCGGCCTCCGCGACGCGATCCGCGCTCAGCCGGCCGGACGCGATGGCTTCCTCCACGGCGCTCACGATCTCGCCGATCAGCTCGTCCGTCGTCTCCGTCCCGATGCACAGCAGGTCGCATCCGGCGGCAAGCGCACGCACCGCGGCCTCAGGGATGCCCGTCTCCGCGCTCGCTCCCTTCATGTCGAGCGCGTCGGTGACGATGACGCCGCCGAAGCCGAGTTCGTCGCGCAGCAGGCCCTGCAGGATGCGCGGCGAGAAGGTGGCTGGACGCTCGGCGTCCACCTGCGGAAGCATGATGTGCGAGGTCATGACCGTGCGAACGCCGGCCTGGATCGCGGCACGGAACGGCACGAGCTCGCGCTCGCGCAGCTCGTCCAGCGAACGGTCGATCACCGGCAGCGCCAGGTGCGAGTCCATCGCCGTGTCGCCGTGCCCAGGGAAGTGCTTGGCGCATGCCGCGACGCCCGTCGACTGGAGTCCGTCGACGAACGCGGCGCCGTGTCGGGCGACGAGTGCGGCATCCGATCCGAAACTGCGCACTCCGATGACGGGGTTGTCCGGATTGGAGTTCACATCGACGTCCGGCGCGAAGTCGAGCGTGCAGGAGGTGGCGCGCAGAGCGGATGCGACGCTACGACCCACGCGACGCGTGAGCTCCGTCTCGTCGAGTCTGCCGAGCACGGCGGCTCCCGGATACGGGGATCCGTCCGCGTAGTTCAGCCGCGTGACGTCGCCGCTTTCCTCGTCGATGGCGATCACGGCCAGCGGATTCGCCGTGAGGATCGCCTCGTTCAGCGCGTTCAGCTGTGCGGGTGACTCGATGTTCGGGCCGAACACGCACACCCCGCCGAGTCCGGACTCGAGGCGTGCACGCAGCGCCTCCGGCAGCTCGGTGCCGACGAATCCGGGCAGCAGCGTCGTCGCGATGGCGCGCGCCCGCTGCAACGGATCGCCCATGTCGATCGGCTGCTCAGGCACTGCGGTGCGATGGGCGCGGCGAGGCGCCTCTGGCTCAGACATGTTTGTTAGTAAAGCTTACGAACATCCATCGCTGCAAGCCGAGAAGATGTGACACGCTCGCAACACGGGAGTTACCGCGTGTTATCAATTCTTTATGAGGCTCAACTTGACAAGTGGTTTGTAAGGCAGCTTCACTAACAAACCATCGGGCAGATGCCTGTTGTCGCAAGGACGCACGGATCGAGGTGAGCATGGCGCAGTTGCGCGTGACGTCGAAGGCGTTGCCGGAGCACAACCGGCAGCACAACCGATCCCTGTTGCTGCAGACGCTCTTCCACGACGGACCGATGAGCCGCGCGGACCTCGCCCGCGAGTCCGGCCTCACCCGGGTCAGCGTCTCCGACCTCGTCAACGAGTTGGCGTCCGAGGGCCTCATCAGCGAACTGGGAACGCGCACAGGCGCCCACGTCGGCAAGCCGGCCCAGCTCATCGGGCTCAACGAGAACGCCTACCACGTCGTGAGCCTCGACCTGTCGGCCGACGATCGGTTCGTCGGCGCCATCATCGGCCTCGGCGGCGAGATCGTGCACCGTGCAGAGGTGCCGCTGGACAACGCCAAGGGCGACGACGCGGTGGCCAAGGCCGTCGGCCTGGCGCGCGACCTGGTGAAGCGGTCCACCGTGCGGTTGCTGGGCATCGGCGTCGGCACGCCTGGGATCGTCGATCAGGACGGGGTCGTGATCTCCGCGCCCAACCTCGATTGGACGGGACTCGACCTCGCCGACGTCTTCCGCACCGAGTTCGGCGTGCCGGTGCACGTCGGCAACGACGCGAACGCGGCTGCGCTCGCCATCCACACCTTCCACGACCCCGGCCAGAGCTTCATGCTCGTCGCCATCGAGCACGGCGTCGGGGCCGGCCTCATCATCGGCGGCGTGCTCGTCGAGGGCGAGCATTCGACGGCGGGCGAGATCGGCCACCTCGTCGTCGACGAGAACGGCGAGCGCTGCGTGTGCGGACGGAACGGATGCCTCGAGCAGGCCATCGCCGTCCCTCACCTCCGTGCGCGGTTGCGCGCGGCCGGTGACGCCCAGCGCGAGAGGGTGCTGACGGATGCCGGCCACTCCCTCGGTCTCGCCCTCTCCCCCGTCATCGCCGCGCTGGGACTCGACGACATCGTGCTCGCCGGCCCCAGGGATCTCGTCGAGGGAACGTTCCTCGACGCCGCACTGGACACCGTCCGTTCCCGGACACTGTCTGCGGTGGGCGACGGAGCCCGGATGACGATCGCCGACGACAGCCATGACCTCGTGCTGCTCGGCACTGCGGTGTTCGTGCTCGCCGCAGAGCTGGGGGTGTCGTGATGCTGGCGCTCCGGACCGACATCCGCTCCACCGCAGGGATGCGGATGGAGCACAACGAGAACGGAGCCGGGGGCACTCTCGCGAGGCGCCCCCAGCCCCGCCCCACACAGACTTCTGGGCTCACATCCCAGTCGGCGATCGCGACCTGAGGTCGACGCTCGCACCATGTCCGTGCTGACAACACGGACGCACATCCCTCACAAGGACGCGGAACGCCCGCGCTCATCAACACTAGGAGAAACATTGCGCAAGTCACGCATTCTCGCGGCCGGTGCCATCGGCATCGCTGCGGCGCTGGCGCTGAGTGCCTGTTCGGGCAGCGGAGCCGGCAGTTCCGACGCGAACGGCAGCAGCCTCTCGTCGGTCAACGGCAAGGGCAAGACCATCACGGTCTGGGCCATGAACGGCGACCTCACGAACGACACGCTGAAGGTCATCAACGACGAGTTCACCAAGGAGACCGGCGCCAAGGTCAAGGTGCAGCTCCAGGAGTGGAACGGCATCGGCCCCAAGGTCACCACCGCCCTCTCGACGACCACCCCGCCGGACGTCATCGACGTCGGAAACACGCAGGTGGCCGGTTACGCCGCCAACGGCGGTCTGCTCGACATCACCAAGTACAAGAGCGAGCTCCAGCAGGGCCGCACGTGGCTCGGCGGTCTCGAGGACCCGGCGACTGTCGACGGCAAGCTGTACGGCGTTCCGTCCTTCGCCGGCACCCGCGCCGTGATCTACAACAAGAAGATCTGGGCGGCAGCGGGCGTCACCGAGGCGCCGACGACGTACGACGAGTTCACCGCCGACCTCGACAAGATCAAGGCGGCGAACGCCGGCACCCCTGACTTCTCCGCCTTCTACATGCCCGGCCAGTTCTGGTACTCGGGCCTGCAGTTCGTGTGGGACGCCGGTGGAGACATCGCGACGCAGAGCGGCAAGACCTGGAAGGGCGGCTTCGAGTCGGCCTCGGCGCAGAAGGGCCTGACGGCCTGGAAGAAGTTCGAGAACGCATACTCGGTCGAGTCGGCCCGCACCCTGGACACCGACAAGCCGGACCAGGACCAGGTGTTCGCCGACGGCAAGGCCGCGACCATCCTCGGCAACGGCTGGGAGATCGGCTCGATCACCACGGACAACAAGAACCTGACCACCGACGACCTTGGCTCGTTCCCCTTCCCGGGTGTCTCCGGCAAGAACCAGCCCGTCATGCTCGGCGGCTCCGTGTGGTCCGTTCCGGTGAAGAGCAAGAACCAGCAGCTCGCACTGGTCTGGACGAAGATCGCCGCCAGCCCGAAGATCCAGGACAAGTACGTGTACGGCGTGCAGAAGTGGATCCCGAACAGCGTCGAGGGCGCCAAGGCCGCGACCGGCGACTCCAGCCTTCCGGAGATCCAGAAGGGCTTCTTCACGGCGGCACAGAACTCGAAGTCGACTCCGTCGGCAGCGAGCTGGTCCACCATCGAGGGCAACAAGTCGATCAACCAGTTCTTCGCCTCGATCGCCTCGGGCACCGCGACGCCGGCAGACGCCGCGAAGTCCTTCGACGCGACCCTCGAGAAGACTCTGAACGACCAGTAATCACCTCAACGGACAAACGATGAGTTCTCCCTCTGCAACCCTCGTTGCAGGCGAGGGCACGGCTGCCGCGGTCTCCCCGCGGCAGCCGCGTCCGCCCCGCCGCAACGGTTCCCGACTGTTCCCGCTCTGGCTGCTGACGCCGGCCGGACTCGTGATGATCGCCCTCGTGCTCGCGCCGATCGCGTTCCTGGTCTTCACCTCGTTCACCGACTACAACCAGCGCTCCCTGTTCACCGGCGCGTTCGATTTCGTCGGCTTCGACCAGTACACCAAGATCTTCGCCGACCCCGACTTCTGGTGGTCGGTCGTGCGCACGCTGCTCTTCACGACCGCCATGGTGGTGGGAACGATCGTGATCGGCATGGGGATGGCTCAGCTGCTCACGCGGCTCGGCACGGTGATGCGTTACGTCGTCACCGTCGTGATGATCTTCGCGTGGGCCATGCCGACCGTCGCATCCAGCCAGGTCTGGAACTGGCTGTTCCAGCCCGGCTACGGAGTCGTCAACTGGCTGCTCACCCAGACCCACCTGTTCGGCGACATGACCAACGTCGCATGGGCGAACAATCCGTTCCTCGCATACGTGTGCATCTGGCTGCTCATCGTGTGGGGCGGCGTTCCCCTGATAGCGCTCACGCTCTACGCCGCGCAGACCCAGGTGGACCCCGCGTACCTGGAGGCCGCACGCCTCGACGGCGCAGGCGAGGCACGGATCTACTTCTCGATCGTGCTCACGTTTCTGAGGCCGACGCTGCTGCTCATGACGATCCTGTCGGTGATCTGGGACTTCAACGTGTTCAACCAGATCTGGCTCGTGTCGCAGGGCGGACCCAACGACGCGACGGCGACCCTCGGCATCTTCGCGTACAAGACCGCGTTCGTCGGCACCCAGGTCGGCACCGGATCCGCCATCACCGTCGTCACGACGATCATGCTGCTGATCGTGACGGCGTTCTACATCCGCAACCTGCTCCGATCGGGAGAGGACCTATGAGCACCATCGTCGAACCCGCTGCGACGACCGCCCCCGCGATCGAGGGGACCGCGGATGCCGTTGCCGCGAAGACGAAGGCGAAGCGCGGCAAGCGTCCGCGCGTCTTCTCCAACGTCATCGCCGTGGTCTTCAGCGTGATGTGGATCTTCCCCGTCTACTGGATGGTCAACACGGCGTTCAAGCCGCGCGGCGAGGTGATGTCGTCCACCCCGATCTTCTTCCCGCACTCCCCGACGCTGTCGAACTTCATCGCGGCATTCACCGAGAGCAACTTCCTCCTCAACCTCCGCAACAGCGTGATCGTCGTCCTCGGCACCCTGATCGTGGCCATCGCGATCGGCGCGCTGGCCTCGGCGGCGCTGTCCCGGTTCCGATTCCGCGGCAGGAGGACGATCCTCGTCGTCATCCTCGCCGTGCAGATGCTGCCGGGGACCGCCCTGCTCATCCCGCAGTTCCTCGTGTTCAACAACCTGGGGCTGACGAACAACTACTTCGGGCTGATCCTCGCGTATGTGGCGGCGACGCTTCCGTTCTCCATCTGGGTCATGCGCGGCTTCTTCGTCGCCATCCCTGTCGAGGTGGAAGAGGCGGCACGCATCGACGGGGCGAGCGAGTTCCGCATCCTGTGGAGCGTGCTGTTCCCGCTCGTCACACCCGGCATCATCGCGACCAGCATCTTCGCGTTCATCGCCGCATGGAACGACTACCTGGTCGCGTACACGTTCATGAGCGACCAGTCGATGTACACGCTGCCGGTGTGGCTCGTGTCGTTCACCACGCCGACGACCGGAACGGACTTCGGGGGCCAGATGGCGGCATCCGTGCTGTTCTCGCTGCCTGTGGTCGTGTTCTTCCTGATCATTCAGCGCAACCTCGTCTCCGGCATGTCGGCCGGGGCGGTGAAGGGCTGATCTGAACCGAGCCCTCCGATGCCGGGCTCCTGCGCCGCCGTGCGGGGACTCGACGCGACACGTCGCCCACTCAGGCGGCTGGCCGGCGTGTCGCGCCGATCCTCCGCACGGCGGTTTCCGTGCCTCCGCGCAGTTCAGGCGGGGGATACAGCGTGCCTGGGCTGAACGCGGAGCGACGGCGATCAGGCCGCAGCGGGTGCGGCAGGCACTGCCGGTTTCGGATGCTTCGGGCGGCGTCCCCAGATCGACAGCACGAGAACGCCGAGCACCGAGATCACGATGAGGCCGATGAAATAGAAGGTCTGCGTGAGGCTCGATATCTCCTGGGCCGTCGACGGCAGAAGGAAGCCATAGGTCAGCTGGGTCAGTGCGCTTCCCGTGAATTTCACTGCCAGCCAGGTCGAGATGAAGCTCATCGAGTCCCACAACCCGTGCAGGATGACGACGGCCACGAAGGCGATCACCACCGCCCACCACTTCGCGGTCTTGCCGATCGCCGCGAAGATCGCCGCGCCGAGGATCGCCGTCCAGAGCACGTGCCCCACCGGCGTGAGGATCCCGCGCAATGCCTCGGTCTGCAGGATCGAGAGCAGGTCGATCCCTCGCCGGGTGAGGCCGGCGTTGAACGCGTAGCCCGCCGATTCGAACGCGGCGAATCCGGCGCCGACGACGGCACCGAGGAGCGCGCCCTGGTGTCCGTTCTTCGGACGCACTGCCAGTCCGATCACCACGAAGACCGCGCCCTTGCAGAACTCCTCGATGGCACCGACCCCGAGGTAGATGTACCAGGACGGCTGCAGGTTCACCTCGAGGATCGACGCACCCAGCACACCGAAGATGCCGCCGATGAAGAACGCGAGGATGAGCCTGGTCATATCCAGGTTGCCCTCGGTGCGCTCCGAGGCGTACATCACGACGGTGAAGGGCACGAGGAAACTGCCCAGCAAGATCACCGTCGGCACGAGGTTCGTGTTCTGGGTGCCGAACGTGACGGCAGCCGTGATGATCCACAGCACGATTCCGCCGAGAAGCGTCTTCCACCACCAGCCGTGTCGCTTCGGCTTCGCCGCGCGTGTTCCGGCTCCCGTTGCGGTCCCGCCCACCCGTGGATCCGACCCCGGCGCGGCATCCGACGTTCCGCTCATCACAGTCCCCTCCGTGCGCCAACACGCATCCGCTTTGTCAGACTGCCCTGCTGCATCCGAGGATCCATCGGCTGATCCGGGTGATTTGTCTGCCATGGAGGCGACGGTCAACGTGCCTGACCCGGTCGTGCGGATGCCTACAACGCGCGGCGACGACACGCCCGCCCTCCTGTACGCACCGTGCATCGGCACTGAGGTTCGGCATCGGTCGGAGTAGGTTGCTGCGGTGCGTGCCACGGTGATGGCTGCACCACCTCACTCGCTTCGCGCAGAGCCGCGCTCGGACACCGCGACGCGGACAATCGGCGCCCACGCGGTGCCCGAGCACGAAAGGCGAGCCCATGAGCGACAGCATCCTGTTCGAGGTCTCCGACGGTCTGGCCCATCTCACGCTGAACCGGCCGGATCGGCTGAACGCCATCGACGACGTTGCGGCACACCGTTGGCGCGAGCTGGCGCATGAGGTGGCGGATCGCGACGACATCCGCGCCGTGCTGTTCGACGCAGCGGGTCCGGCATTCTGCGCGGGTGGCGACGTGATGGCGATGGGATCCATGGGCGGCGACGGCCAGGCGGTCGCCGGGCATGCCGACGTCATCCACGAGGGACATCGCGTCTTCGCCGAGACGCCGAAGCCGATCGTCGCCGCGGTGCAGGGCGTGGTCGCCGGCGGAGGCCTCGGCTTCATGCTGACCGCGGACTACATCGTGGCGAGCGACGCGGCCATGTTCGTCTCGAAGTACGCCGACATCGGGCTCACCCCGGACTGCGGGGTCAGCACGCTCCTGCCGCAGGCCGTGGGTCCACGGCGCGCCCTGCAGCTGCTGCTCAGCGATCGCTCCCTGACCGCGGCTGAGGCGCTGGACTGGGGGCTGGTCGCCGAGGTGGTGCCCACCGACGACCTCTCGGCGCGCGCCCACGCCGTCGCCGAGCGCTGGCTCGCCGGCGCGTCGGGAGCGTACGGCCAGGCCAAGCGCCTCGTACGCAGCGGTCTCCATCGCGACTACACGGCGTCTTTGGACGACGAGGCCCGAAGCATCGGCGCCGCCTTCGAGACTCCGGATGCCCGTGCCCGCATCGCCGCGTTCGCCGCGCGGTCGTCCCGCTGAGACGCCCGCACGCCACTACCCCTGAGACGATCCGAGGAGATCAGACACATGACGAACACGCTCGAGGGTCGCACGATCCTGATGTCAGGCGGCAGTCGCGGCATCGGCCTGGCCATCGCGGTGCGTGCCGCGCGCGACGGCGCCAACGTGGCGCTGCTCGCGAAGACCGACACACCGGATCCCCGGCTTCCCGGCACCATCCACACCGCGGCGGAGGAGATCCGCGCCGCAGGCGGTCGGGCACTCCCGATCGTCGGCGACGTGCGCAACGACGACGACATCGCGCGCGCCGTCGAGGCGACGGTCGCCGAGTTCGGACGTCTCGAAATCGTCGTGAACAACGCGAGCGTCATCAACCTCTCGCGCACGCTCGACCTCGATCCGAAACGATACGACCTCATGCAGGACGTCAACGTGCGCGGAACGTTCATGCTGTCGCGTGCCGCGATCCCACACCTGAAGAACGGGTTCAACCCGCACATCCTCTCGCTCAGCCCGCCGATCAACCTCGATCCGAAGTGGCTCGGAGCCCACACCGGGTACACGCTCGCCAAATACGGCATGAGCATGGTCACGCTCGGCCTCGCCGCCGAGTTCGCACGCGACGGCATCGCCGCCAACACGCTGTGGCCGCGCACCACGATCAAGACGGCGGCGGTGGGCAACATCCTGGGCGGCGAGCAGCTGCTGGCCAGGAGCCGCACCCCGGAGATCTACGCGGATGCCGCGTACGAGGTGCTCATCAAGCCATCACGTGAGTACACCGGCCGCTCGCTCGTCGTCGAGGACGTGCTCGCGGATGCCGGTGTCACCGACCTCGCGCAGTACTCCCCCGGGGTGCCGGAGAGCGACCTCTTCCCCGACGTCTTCCTCTAGTCGACACCGCTTCCTCTGGGCAGAACCGCGACCAGCGACGACGGATGCCTTCCTCCTCCGGGAGCAGGGCATCCGTTTCGCGTCGCTCGACGACTCGGGTCAGCGATCCGATGGTTCGCCCTCATCGTCATCGTCGTCCGTCTTCGAGGACCGCGAGAAGCCCAGCGAGCCCAGCAGGCCTGAGGAACCGGACGACCTTCCCCAGCGCGACGGGCGCGCAGGTCGGGACGATGGGGTCGAGTCGTCGGAATCCGTCGATTCAGGGGAATCCGACGCCTCGTCGGCGTCGGGGGCCTCCGTCGAGTCCAACGAGCGGAGCCCCGCGGTCGATGTCGACCCCAGCCCCGGAGTCGACGCCGAGCCGAGCCAGCTCGAGCCGAAGTCGCCGAGCAGGCTGCCGGATCCGCCGACCGAGCCGGTGCCGACCTCCCCGCCGATCTTCGCAGTCAGGGGGTTGAAGTACGACGCGCGCTGCTGCGGCGTCTGCGCCCTGCCCGTGACTCCCGGGCGCTGCTGCCAGGGAAGCGGGCCGGTGGAGTGCCGGTATTCGACGCCGATCGCGTCCAGCCGCAGCAGGTGCTGGTCGAGACGGAACAGGAAGTCGTCGTAGTCGCGCTCGCCGTCGAACCACAGCGCCTCGGCGAGAGCGCACAGCCTCGGGAACGCGAAGTAGTCGACGGTGCGCGGCGAATCCATGTGCTCGGTCCAGATGTTGCCCTGGCCGCCGAGCACGTGCGCCGCTTCTTCTGGCGTGAGCTGCTCGGGAACGGGCTCGAAGCGGTAGACGTCGGAGATGGTGAGCACGGTGCCGACCGGGATCGGCTCCTCCGTGCGGTCCGACTGCCGGTAGTCCAGGTACACCTGGTCGTCAGGGCAGGAGACGACGTCGTGTCCGGCCTTGGCAGCGGCGACCGCTCCGGTCATGCCGCGCCACGACGCCACCGTCGCGCCCTTGCCGAGCTTCGTCGTGCCACCCTCGAGGATCTCGTCCCAGCCGAACAGACGACGTCCGCGCCGAGAGAGATGGTCGTCGAGACGGCCGATGAACCAGGCCTGAAGCTCGTCTTCGTTCGCCAGACCGAGCTCCTGCTTGCGCTGCTGCGTGCGCTCGTCGAGCCGCCATCCGTTCTTCGGGCATTCGTCGCCGCCCACGCCGATGAACGGCGACGGGAAGATCTCCATCACCTCGTCGAGGACGTCGGTGAAGAAGTCGACGGTGGACTCCTCGAGGTTGATGACGTTGTCGTCGATGCCCCATCGGGTCCAGACCCCGAGCGATTCGCTCTCCTCGCGCGCGAGGCCCAGCTCCGGGTAGGCGGCGATGGCGGCCTGCGTGTGCCCGGGAGAGTCGATCTCCGGCACCACGTTGATGGCACGATCCGTGGCGTAGCCGACGATCTCACGGAGGTCGTCCTGCGTGTAGAAGCCGCCGTGCGGACGGGAGTCGCCTCGCGAGTACGACGCAGCGCCGAGCTGGCTCTCCCGTCGCCAGGATCCGATCTCCGTGAGCTTCGGGTATTTCTTGATCTCGACGCGCCAGCCCTGGTCGTCGGTGAGATGCAGGTGCAGCGTGTTCAGCCGGTGCATCGCCATCAGGTCGATGAACCGCAGCACGTCGTGCTTGGGCATGAAGTGCCGTGCGACGTCGAGCATGGCGCCCCGCCAGCGGAACCGCGGCGCATCCTGGATGCTCACCACCGGCACCGTCCACGGCACGCCCAGCACGCGGCCCCTGCGATAGATCTGCGGGGGGAGCAGTTGCACCAGGGACTGGCATCCGTAGAACACGCCGGCGGGTCCGCCACCAGAGATGCGGATGTCGACCGGCGTCACCTCCAGCGTGTAGCCCTCAGGTGCCAGCTCCGGGTTCCACTCCAGCACGATCGCGCCGTTCGGTCCCGTCTCGAGCGGGAATCCGGTGGCCGGACGCAGCGCGTTCTGCAGCCAGGATGCCGCACCCGCCAGTTCCGCGGGCGCCGTGATGCGAGTGATACGGGAGAGTTCGAAGACGCCTTCGCCGACGGCGAGGGCGCTCGGGCGCGGAAGCAGCATGACCACTAGCTTTCCAGGTTTCGATGGCGCCTGTGGCGATCCTCAGTGCACGGTATCGACCGTCGCCAGGATCGAACCCCGGAAGCCCGAGTCGGTCAGAGCGCCGCGGTGAACTCGCGCGCCCTGCGACGGATGTCGTCCCAGTCCGACGCCGCAAGAGCCTCGGCCGGCACCACGGAGGACCCCGCGGTGACGGCGTAGGAGCCCGCGTCGAGGAACGAGCGCGCGTTGTCGGCCACGATGCCGCCGGAGGCGATGAGGCGCGCCATCGGCATCGGCCCGAGCAGGTGGCTGAAGTGGTCGGGTCCGGCCGTCTGCGCCGGGAACACCTTCACCGCCCACACCCCCAGCGCCAGTGCCTGCATGATCTCGCTCGGGGTGAATGCGCCCATCATGAGCGGTACCGATGCCTCCGCCGCAATCTCCGCGATCTGGGGGCTGAGTCCCGGTGTGGCGATGAAGTGAGCGCCGGCATCCAGGGCGCTGCGCGCCTGCGCCGGCGTGAGCACGCTTCCCGCTCCGATCAGCGCACCCGTCTCGCGCGCGGTCGCGCGGGCGATGTGAGTCTCGACGTCGGGCGTGGTGAACGTGAACTCGATGGCGTGGATGCCGCCGGCGACGAGCGTGTCGGCGAGCGCCGCCGCATCCGGGATCACGCTGGCGCGGATGAGCGCCATCGCCCGATCGTCGCCGATGATGTCGATCTCCGGCATGTCGCCTCCTTGTTGGAATGGTGCTGGGACTCCGCTGCCGAGCCTCGCCGTTCAGGATGCCAGCACAGCTCTGGCTGCACCGATCTCGTCACTCACCGGACCGAGCAGCGGATCCTCCGACAGCGGGAGCGTGCCGGGTGGTCTGCCCTCGCGGATCGCCGTCGACAGGTCGGTGAGTGCCGCGCCCAGCCCGGCGACGGCATCCGGATCCGCGGCGGTGCGGGTCTGGGCGGCGCGGATGGCCGTCGAGGTGATGGCATCCGTCACGCGCTCCAGAGCGACGATCTCCGGCCACCACGTTGCGGCGGCCGTGCTGATCGGGGGTGGTTCGGCGAGTGTCTGCTGCACGAGCGTGCGGAGGTCGGACAGGCGACGGTACGTGGCGCGGCGGGCGGCCGAGCGGTCGCGCGCATCCGCTCTTCTGGCGGCCCCGTCGCCGCCACCGGGCGCGAGAGCCACGCCCAGGTACGAGCCGACGTCGGATGCGACATCCGCGACCCGTCCGCCGAGGTGCCGTGCCGACCGCCAGGTCGACGGCCACGGCAGGTAGCCGACCAGAATGACGATCGCGCTGCCGATGAGCGTGTCGGTGACCCGGCTCACGATGAGTCCGGTGTCTCCGCCGTGCGCGAGCTCCAGCAAAATGACGATCACCGGCGTGATGAAGATGGAGAACAGGCCGTAGTTGCGGCGGATGGCTACCGGCATCCCGCCGGCGAGCACGGCGAGCGCCAGCACCTGCGGCCATCCGGACGGCAGGACGACCACGACGGCCGCGCCGACCAGCACCCCGACGACCGTGCCGAGGCCGCGCTGAACGGCGCGCGCGAACACGGATCCGAAGTCCGGCTTCATGACGACGGCGACGGTGAGCGTGATCCAGTACGGGCGCTCGAGCGGCAACAGAACACTGATCGCCTCGGCGACGGCGACGCACACCACAAGACGCAGCACCGCGAACCACGTCTCGCCACCGCTCGTCAGGTGGTCGAGAGCCGTGCGAAGGCGCTCGCGAGGGGTCACGCGCGGCAGGCCGATGGCATCCGGTCGCTGGATGGGCACGGTCATGGTGACCGGATCGTCGCCGGAGAGCAGCGAGCCGACGAGTCGGAGCGACGACGCGAGCGCCGCCCTGCCGGGAGTGGTGCGGTCCGGAGGCTGGAGGACGGGCGGCGGTGCCGAGGGATCCTCGATCGAACGCGCGACGGCACGCAGCGCGTTCGGCACCGCAGCCGGCACCTGCTCGCCTTCCGCGACGACCGCGGTCACTGCCTCCACGACCGGCGTGGCGGCGTTCAGGAGGGTGACGAGCGTGCGCCAGCGCGGATCGCGACCGGCCAGCGACGTGCGGGCCGACACCATGAGGTCGTACGCCTGATTGAGCGCCGTCGTCACATCCCGGCGCGCGGCGTCGACCTCGGCGGTGCCGGCCGCGTCGAGCTGCGCGGCCACCGCCGAGTAGACGGATGCCACTGCCGCGCGTTCCGGAACCCGTGGTCGCCGATCCACGAGGATCGCGATGCCCGTCAGCGCGAGCCGCCACGCCGCCCCGACCAGGAACACCAGTGGCGCCAGCCACAACGGCCGAAGACCGAAGTCGATCCCGCTGCCGACCACGGAGTAGACGAGGAACTGCAACGCCGCCTGCGACGCGTTGGCGCTGATCACGCCTGCGATCCCCGAGATCAGCGCAGCGGTGACCACCACGATCACCGTCGCCGCGTCGTTGCCCAGCGCGAGAGATCCGACCGTGAGGCCCACAACCGCGAACACCGTCGTGGTCCCGATGCGACGCACCCGTTCCACCGTGGGACCGCCTCGATCCGACACCGACGCGACGAGCGCACCGATGGACGTCAGCACCCCGAGTCCGAGGATCGCGGGATCGTTCCCCATGACCGCCAGTGATACCCCGACCGGAACGGACACGGCGACGGCCGTGATGATGGCGAGATCCCACGGGACGGCCGCCCTTCGCGCCCTGACGAGCTCACGGACCCAGGAGCTGGAGGGCGCTCCCGGAGGTGTCGACATGGATCACACGGTACCGCGCACCCGGCACGGCAACCGGGCACGACTTTCCAGAGCGAGCCGCGGCATCCAGGTCAGCGGGTGAGCGCGCGCAGGGCCCAGAGGATCGTGGCGAGGTCGACGCCCTCCTGCAGCAACGCGCCGACGATCGCCGGGATCACGCCGAACACCGCGATCACCATGAGCACGACACTGAGTGCCATCCCCAGCCAGATGCACTGCAGCGCGACATTCGTGGTGCGGCGCCCGATCTCGAGCGCCCTGGCGGTCTTGCCGATGTCGTCGACCATGACGACGACATCGGCGGACTCGCTCGCCGCCGTCGAGCCGCGCGCGCCCATCGCCACGCCCACATCGGCGGATGCCAGCACCGGCGCATCGTTCACGCCATCGCCCACCATCATCACCGGCCGTCCGGCGAGGTCGCGGACGAGCTTCACCTTGTCCGCCGGCAAGCAGTCCGCATGCACGTCGTCGATGCCGAGCTCGCTCGCGATGTGCTCGGCCGTCGCCAGCTGGTCGCCGGTGATCATGACGAACGCGCGCACGCCGAGGCGGCGCATCCGCTCCACGGTGGCTCTGGCGTTCTCCCGCACACGGTCCGCCATCACGACCTCGCCGGCATAGCGTCCGTCGATGGCGGCGTAGACGGAACTCTGGCCGCCCGCCGGGGGCGCGTCGGTGACGTCCGCTCCCTGCTCGGCGACGAACGACCGCTTGCCGACCGCGACGCGTGCTCCCCCGATCGTCGCCTCCACGCCGTTCGTCGCCACCTCCCTGGCGTCGGCGGCCGGCACCAGTTCGATGCCGCGGGACACGGCCTCTTCGAGGACAGATTGGGCCAGCACGTGCGACGAGTACTGTTCGGCGCTGGCGACGGATGCCAGCAATCGCGCCTCCGACATCCCCTCCGCGGGCCGCACCGCCACCACCTGAGGCGTACCGCGCGTCAGCGTCCCTGTCTTGTCGAACGCGACCGTGCGGATGCGCGCGAGCTGCTCGAGCGTGCCGCCCGACTTCACGATCACCCCGTCGCGCGCCCCGCGGCTCATGCCGGAGATGAAAGCGACGGGTGCGGCAATGAGCAGCGGACACGGTGTCGCGACGACCATCACCTCGGCGAAACGCACCGGATCCCCGCTCACCCACCACCCGATCGCCGCGATCACGAGTGCGAGCACGGTGAACGGCACGGCGTACCGATCCGCGAGGCGCACGATCGGAGCCCTGGACTCGCTCGCCTCGGTGACCAGCCGCACGACCTGCTGGTACTGGCTGTCGGCGGCGACGGCATCCGCCCTGATGGTCACGGCCGTCGGGCCGTTCACCGAGCCGGACAGCACGCGGCCGCCCGCCACGATGCCGACCGGGAGGCTCTCTCCGGTGAGCGAGGACTCGTCCATCGTCGCGTGGTCGCTGACCAGCGTGCCGTCGACCGGGACCACCTCGCTCGGCCGCACGAGGAGCGTGTCGCCGATCGCGGCATCCGCGACGGGGATGTCGGTGATGCCGCCGTTCTCGTCGACCCGGTGCGCCTCGACAGGGCTCTGCGCCAGCAGCGAGCGCACGGCGCTGCGTGCGCGGCGACCGGCGTAGTCCTCGAGCGCCTCGCCGCCGGAGAGCATGAGCACGATGACGAGCGTCGCCCAGTACTCGCCGACGAAAATCGTGCTGACGATGGCGACGATCGCGAGCACGTCGATGCCGACATGGCCGGACCGCAGCTCGCGGATCATCCCCCAGAACTGGATTCCCGCGATGACGAGGCCGAACGCGCTGACCAGCCACTGGGCACCCACAGGCCATCCGGCCAACTGCACGATGCCCGCCACGATACCGACGGCCACCGCGATCGCGACGATCGGATACCTGCGCATGAACGTCCCCACCCGACGCATGGGAGTCAGTATCGCATCGAGGTGTTGGGGGGTGCGGCTCGAGCTTCTGGAGCTACTCCAACATCTGTGCCAGCGCCGCGTGCGGATCGCCGCTGAAATTGTGAGCGGATGGCGGCTGCGGCCAGTGGGTGGTCTGGTCGTCGGGCCAGCATGGGACGACGTGGAAGTGCAGGTGCGGCACGCTTTGGCCGGCGTCGGAACCTGAAGCCTGCAGAACGACAACCCCCGTGGCGCCGAGTGCTCCGCGCATCGCGCGGCCGACACGCTGCACAAGGGCCATGGCCGAAGAGAGCGCGCACGGATCGGCGGCCAGCAGGTCGATCGCATGCTGAACAGGAACGACGAGGGTGTGACCGGGAGCGAGTTCCGAATCCGGCAGCGGCGCGAACGCGACGACCTGTTCTTCGCGCGCGACCCAGATCGCGGGTGACTGCTCGGCGATGATGCGGCAGAACACGCAGTCGTCCATGTCTTTCATCCCCGACGATCCCACAAGTCGTCCGCACTGCCTGGCCCATGGCGACACCCCACTACTCTCACACCATGCGGATCGTCGTCTCCGGAACTCATGCGAGCGGGAAGAGCACCCTGATCTCCGATTTCGCGATCCGCCATCCCGAGTTCACGGTGCTGCCCGATCCGTTCGACCTCCTCGACGAGAGCTGGGACAGTCCCGGTGCGGCGATGTTCGCGGCGCAGCTTCGTGTGGCGGCGGATCGGCTCCGGCCCGACGAGTTCACGGGGAACCTCATTGCCGAGCGCGGCCCGCTCGACTTCCTCGCCTACCTCTTGGCACTCGACGAGCTGGGGACGGGATCGTCCGGCTCGCCCGAACAGCTCGAGCGTTGGACGTCGATCACGGGCGAGGCTCTCAGCCGGGTGGACCTGCTCGTGGCGCTGCCACTCACAGCAGGCGATCCGATCGAAGTCAGTGCAGACGAGGGTCTCGAGCTGCGGGATGCCATGAACGACAGGCTGCTCGAGCTAATCGACGACCCCGATCTTGTCGGTGCCCGGCCGAGAGTCGTCGAGATCGTCGGCAGCCCGAGTCAACGTCTGGCGATGCTGGAGTCTGCGGTGCGGGATCTACGAGCGTGATGTCCAGGCGTCGAAGTGATCCGACGCTCTCGACGAAATGGCGTGGTGCCGTGAGCGCCTCGGTACCGTGAGCCGGGGCGTCATCGGGACCTCGCGCGTGGAATGCTGGGCCGATGACCCCGAATGTACGTGAAGCATCGACCGACGGCCGGGAGCTCTTGGGCCGGCTGGTCGACTTCTACTTGCATGATTTCTCGGAGTTCGACGGCCGTGACGTGCAGGCGGACGGCTCGTATCACTACGAATGGCTCGACGCCTACTGGACAGACGCCGACCGGAAGGCCTATCTCTTCGATGTCGATGAGCACCCAGCCGGGTTCGCGCTCGTCAGGCTGATCGACCCGTTGGAGATGGCCGAGTTCTTCATGCTCCGCAAGTACCGGCGCAGTGGCATTGGTACGGCTGCCGCGCGTGACGTCATCGCTCGGCATCCCGGGCCGTGGATCATCACCCAGGTCCCCGGCAACGAGGCGTCGATGTCGTTCTGGCGGCGCGCGATCCCGGTGCCGTTCGAGGAGCGACGACATGCGGACGGGCACGTCGAGCAGCGGTTCACGGCCGCTGGCTGATCGGTCGATCTTCGGGCACTTCGGAGCTTCTCACTGCCGCCGCCCCAGACTGTCTCTCACGATCGGATGCTCGCCGCGCCCACCGCACGCCGCTCCCCGCCCCGGCTTGACCCACTGCACGCCACTCCCCGCCCGGATCCACCCACCCCGGCGCACGCACCTGCGGCACGCCGCCGCGCATCCGTACCGACCAGCCGCCTGTGTCGATCGAGCGGTGATGGAACCAGCAGAGCGTGACCCCGTTGCTCGTGTGGGTCGGGCCACCGCGTGAGTGCTCGCGCACGTGGTGCACCTCGCACCACGACGCAGGGACGCGGCATCCGGGGATGACGCATCCTCCGTCGCGCACGGCGATCGCCCTGCGCTGCTGCGGTGTGAAGCATCGTTCGGGCGACCACAGCGAGAGGATCGCTCCGTCGGCGTTCAGCACCATCTTCTGGATGCCGCCCGTGCAGGCGAACTGCGTGACCGCCACCATCGGGATGGGATCGTCGACCCCGTCGATCCAGCCGGCACCGCGGCCGTCGAGCAGGTCGGACTGTTTCACCGTGACGAGCACTGTCGGCGCGGCTCCGCCCATCGAGGCGACGTCCGTCGAGCGAGAGGCAGCGTCAATCAGCGAGGCGAAAGCGTCGTGTCGCTTCTGCGCGGACGTCCGCTCGTCGCAGGCGCCGTTCAGTGAGGCGCGCTGTACCGAGGCGCGCTGTACTGAGATGCCCTGGGCAGACACGTCCTGCAGGGTGACCCCCTCGCCGGATACTCCAGCGCTGGCAGGACCCAGGAACACCGACGCCGACTTCGGCGACACGATCGCGGCGATCGCCTGCTCGAGCTTGCCGGAGATCTCGGGCACGAGGTCCATTCGGTAGCGCACCAGACCGTCGTGTGTGCCCACCCGTGTCAGCCCACGGCGACGCATGGCATCCTCGGCGTCGGTCTCGACACCGTCCGGGTCGAGTGCTGCCTGCCACACTGTCGCCTGCACCTTCGTCTGGTCGGCAGTGAAGCCGGCCACGGCATCCGCCACCAGCTGGGTCTCGGCAGCCGACCAGTCCTGCCGGTCGGCGCGATGCTCGACGGCACCCAGCATCGACACGATCACGCGCGCAGAGTCCTCGCCGAGCTCGCCGGATGCCACGGCCCACGCCACGGCCGGAAAGCGCGGCGGCAACTCCCCGCCCGTCAGCGAATCGCGTGGAGCAATGGCCGTTCCGAGGCTCGCGCGTCGTGATGCCGTCGCCTCCGACGCACCCGTGACCCTGGCGATGAGTTCCGCCGGTGTGCGGCAGCCCATGCGAGCCGACAGCCGCTCGGATCCGAGTCCCTTCGCAGAGCGCTCCGTGATCTCCGCCGCGCAGTGCAGGCGGAGTGAATCCACTCGGCGACCGAGGCTCTCGACGGCCCGTGTCGCTGCGAGCAGTGCCTCATCACCGAGGCCGTGCATCTCGGCCGCGCCGAGCACCTCGTCGATCGCCGCCGCGAGCTCGTCGAGGCTCTCCGCGAGTCGCGCGGCATGCGCGACCGTGAGGTCGGCAACGGGGGCGATCGGGGTGGTCATACAGATCAGTGAAGCAGTAGCCACCGACATTATGATTATCGATCTGACCTGGGATTTAACCTGTGCAAAGGTCGCACAAGAGGTCGCCTGTGGACGGAGAGACGGAACGATCCCGACACGCCCGCGGAGGCCGGTGATCCTGCCGAAGCCGCGGTGTGTCCAGTCCAGCCCACGGTGGCAGGAAAGCCGTCGCGTATCAGTAGAGTCGCCAGCGTGACTACCACGTCATCCCTGCAGAGGCTCACCGCGGCCGCCATCGATGCTCTCACCGGAGAGCGCTGGGGGATCATGGATGCCGCTCCCCACGTTTCCCCTCGGCCGGGACTCTATGCGATCCACGAGACATCGTCGGAGTGACCTCCGCCGCCGGGAGCCAGTGGGTCTCGCTCGGAGAGCTCACGAAGAAGGGGAACCCGTGGCACCCGCTCTATCGTTCAGGCGATACGCCGCTTCTGCCCTTCGACATCGCCGAATACATGGCTGCGCAGAACTGACCCGAGTCGGGAAACTCCTGACCGCCGATCAGACCGGATCCGTGAACGAAACCGGCTTGCCGACGGCCCGGGCGTACGCGATCTCCCTGCTCGTTGACTCCCCGATGTACTCGCCAGGATTGACGACGAGGACCCGGTCTGCCAGGTCGATCTTGCGCAAATGGAGCGCGTCGAGCATGGTCTTCTGCTTGTCGGTGATCGATTCGCCTGCTTCGCCAGGAGCGACGACGATGACGCCGCCGAGTGTCAGCTCTCGGTTGGCTGCACGCATCTCCTCCGCGAAGCGGACGGAGCCGCAGATGCAAACAATCTCGACCGAAGCCACATCAGCCCCTCCGCACTCGCAACGTCACCACCTGGAACGGTCGCACGTTGAGTCGCACCGATCCCGAGACCGCGGCCTCGTCCGAGCCCGCATCCGCATCCGCATCCGCATCCGCATCCGACCCTTCCACCCCGTCGACCGCGGCGAGCTCGTCCTCCAACAGGTCCGTCTGCACCACCGATGCCACGTCGAATCCGAAGCGCACCGTCGCCGATGTGCGCCTGCCGAGCGCCTCGTAGAGCCGCACGATCACGTCGCCTGAGCGGTCCTCCGCGAGCTTGACCGCCTCGACGAGCACGCCGTCCCCTTCGACGGTGACGAGCGGTTCGATGGGAGCTGCGGCCACGCGCAACGGGAGGTTGAGCGCGTAACCGGCGGCGATGGCATCCGCGATCTCGGCGCCCACAGTCAGGGATGAACGCACGACGTGCTCGCCCTGGTCCGCCTCGGGGTCGGGGAACAGCGGCGCCCGCAGCAGCGACTGGCGCACGAGCGTCGAGGTGCCGCCGCCCCGACGCTGCCGCCGCGTGATGTCGTGACCGTACGTGGAGTCGTTGGCGACGGCGACACCGAAGCCCGGCTCGCCGACGTGCACCCAGCGGTGCGCTGAGGTCTCGAAGCGGGCGACGTCCCACGACGTGTTCTCGTGCGTGGCCCGGTGCACATGCCCGAACTGCACCTCGCTCGCGGCACGCTCTGCGCGCACATCGAGCGGGAAGGCGAGCTTGAGCATCCGCTGACGCTCGTGCCAGTCCACACGCGTCGTGATCTCGAGAGTCGGTGTGTCCGCCGCGAGGGTGAACTCCTGCTCGATGGTGGAATCGCCGACGCTGCGGCTCACGCGCACACAGCCGCGATCATCGTCGACGTCGAGCGTCACCGCACCGTCGAGGTCCTGTTCGTGGCGGCGGTAGAACTCGTCGACATCCCAGGCGTCCCACTTGGTCGGGGTGTCGCGGAAGAGCTGCAGGCCTGCGGATTCACCGGGCGCGATGGCCTCGCGTCCGCTCGCCAGATCGAGTGCCGAGACGACGCGACCACGGGCATCCAGCACGAACCGGGCGCGGGCGCTCTGCAGCACCACGGTGTCGCCGTCGCGGCGAACGGATGCCTGTGGCGCGGCATCCGCGATCCCCGCTCCCAGGGCGGGCACGCCGCGCACCGCGACGGGGGCGGCGTTGACGAGGACACCCGCGTCACGGCTCTCGCCGCCGAGCGCGTCGAGGGCGCCGTCGATCAACGCCATCACGTTCTCGGCCACCACCGCATAGTTGCGCTCCGCCTCGCGGTGCACCCACGCGATCGATGACCCGGGCAGGATGTCGTGGAACTGCTGCAGCAGCACCGTGCGCCACGCTCCGGCGAGCGCGTCATACGGATACTCGGCACCGGTGCGAACGGCCGCCGTCGCCGCCCACAGTTCCGCCTCGCGCAGCAGGTGCTCGCTGCGCCGGTTGCCCTGCTTCGTGCGCGCCTGTGACGTGTAGGTGCCGCGGTGCAGCTCGAGGTACAGCTCCCCCGACCAGACGGGCGGATGCTCGTACTCGGCCTTCGCCCGCGCGAAGAACGACTCCGGCGTGCCGAGTTCCACGGTCGGAGACCCGTCGAGCGAGCGAGCCCTGCGTCCCGCCGCGATCATCTCGCGCGTCGGTCCGCCACCGCCGTCGCCGTGTCCGAACAGCGCCAGCGACGAGTTCGCCGCGCCCTTCTCGGCGTATTGCCGATCGGACAGCGCGAGCTCGCGCTGCGACAGGTCCGAGTTGTAGGTGTCCATCGGTGGAAAGTGCGTGAACATGCGCGTACCGTCGATGCCCTCCCACAGGAAGGTGTGGTGCGGGAAGCGGTCCGTGTCGTTCCAGGAGATCTTCTGGGTGAGGAACTGCTGGATCCCGGCGCCCGCCAGCAACTGGGGCAGGGCTCCGGTGTATCCGAAGGAGTCCGGCAGCCATCCGGTGCTGGCGCGGACGCCGAACTCGCGCTGGAAGAATCCCTGGCCGGCGAGGAACTGACGCACCATCGCCTCGCCGCCCACCATGTTCGTGTCCGACTCCACCCACATGCCCCCGACGGGCACGAAGCGGCCCTCGGCGACGCGTTCGCGGATCCGCTCGAACAGCTCCGGATAGAACTCCTTCACCCACGCGTACTGCTGTGCCGATGAGCAGGCGAACACGAAGTCCGGATCCCGATCCATGAGTGCCAGCACGTTCGAGAACGTGCGCGCGCACTTGCGGATCGTCTCCCGCGTCGGCCACAGCCACGCCGAGTCGATGTGGGCGTGCCCCACCGCCGTGATGTGGTGCGCACTCGCTGCGGCCTCGACACCGAGCACGCCCGCGAGCACCTCGCGTCCGATCCCGGCCGTGCCTGCGACGTCGTGTGGATCCATCTCGTCGCACATCCGCTCCAGCGCGCGCAGGATCTGCGCGCCCCGGTTCGATGCGGCAGGAAGCTGCGCGTGCAGCCCGAGCAGCGTGACGACGTCGCGCTCCAGCTCCCAGACGGTGACGTCGCGCAGGGCGAGGTCGATTGCACGCAGCACATAGAGAGGAGCGGATCCCGCCGTCGCCTTGTCGCCCAGCGGAGTGGGCTGCCAGTCCCAGGGGAAGCCGACGTCGGGGTTCGAGGCGGCCTCGAGGTAGACGTCCACGCCCGATCCCGACGTGAACGCGTCCAACGGGACGGCCGTGTTGAACGGCTCGACAGCCTTCACGACCACGCCGTTCGGTGTGTAGATCAGCCCTTCGGCCTGGAATCCGGGCTGGGCGTTCGAGAATCCGAGGTCCGCGACCATCTCGACCGCGAGTGCGGCCTCTGGGTCGCGACCTTCCGGATCCGCGGATGCCGCACGCCAGGCATCCGGAACCGTGCCGGTCACGCGGAACCACGTCGTGCCCCACGCCCTCCCCCACGGGGTGCCGGGCGCGACGGGCGCGAATGGATGCGTCACGGCATCCGCGAACGGGATCGGCTCGTCCGGCACCTCCCACGCCGTGACGGAGAGCGGGATACGCTCGCGGTAGACGGCCGGCGTGATGCGCTCGGCGAGGAAACGGTTGATGCGCTCGAGGACGAGGCGCGAATCGTCGTGCACGTGGTGCTCCTTGGTGCGTTGTGGTGTGTGCGATTCGGTCGGGTGGTCGGAACGAGAACGGATGCGTCGACGTATTCAGTGAGTCATTCTCATCCCTTCACGGCGCCCGCCAGCGCCGACCCTCCACCGAGTGCCCGCGACGTGAAGACGTAGAGCGCGAGCACCGGAACCGAGTAGACGAGCGAGAAGGCGGCGAGCTTGCCATAGGCCACCGCGCCGTACTGTCCGAAGAAGGCGTAAATGCTGACCGCGGCAGGCTGCTTCTCCGGGCTGAGCAGCAGCACGAAGGGGATGAAGAAGTTCCCCCATGCCTGCACGAACACGAAGATGAACACCACAGCGATCCCCGGCCGCATGAGCGGGACGACCACCCTCGTCAGCGTCGACATCATGGACGCTCCGTCGGTCCAGGCCGCCTCTTCGAGCGTGACGGGCACCGAATCCATGAAGTTCTTCATCATCCAGATGGCCATCGGCAGGCTCGTCGCCGACATGAAGAGGATGGTGCCCCACACGGAATCGAGCAGGTTGAGGGAGACGAAGAGGTTGTAGACCGGCACCATCATCGCGGTGATCGGCAGACACGTGCCGAACAGGATCCCGTACATGAACGGCTTGTTGATCCTCAGCCGGTAGCGCGACAGCGGGTACGCGGCGAGAACAGCGACGACCACCGTGATGACGGCGCATCCGAGGGAGATCAACGCGCTGTTCCACAGGGGCGCGAACGCCAGCCCCGGTGTGAGCACCGAGGTGAAGTTGTCGAGTGTGAAGGGGGCCGGCCACTTCAGGGTCAGCAGTGCGGAACCATCGAAGGAGGCGAGGAGCAACCATGCGAGCGGCAGCGCAAAGCAGATGCCGATCACGACAAGAACACTGTTGGACACACCACGTAGCGCACGGCCGGAGGGCGACGTGAGAGCCACCGCCATACGTGCCATGTCAGTCCACCTCCGGCTTCAGTGCACGGATGTAGATGATCGAGAACACCGCGCCGATGATGAGCATGACCACGGCGATGGCGGTGCCGAGTCCGAGTTGCGAGAACTTGAACGCTTCTTGGTATGCGAGCACGGGCAGCGTGGAGCTGGCGGTTCCCGGACCGCCCGCTGTCATCACGTAGATGAGGCCGAAGACGCTCAGGGTCTGCAGCGTGGTCAGCATGAGATTGGTCGAGATGCTCCGCCGGATCATCGGCAGCGTGATGTAGATGAGCCGCTTGAATCCGCCTGCGCCGTCGATCTCCGCCGACTCCGTCACTTCCTCCGGTACGTCGCTGATGGCGGCGGAGTACACCATCATCGAGAACGCCGTGCCTCGCCAGACGTTGGCGAGGATGACTGCGAGCATCGGGAACGAGTACAGCCAGTCGGGGCCTTTGATGCCCACGAGCCCGAGGAGCTCATTGAACGTTCCTGTGCTGTTGAAGAACGCGTACGAGGCGAACGCCGCGACGACCTCCGGCAGGATCCACGCGGTGATCACGAGGGTGCCCACCACTCCGCGCACCACCCGCTGTCCGTTGCGCATGAGCATCGCCAGGCCCAGTCCGAGCACGTTCTGGCCGATGATCGCGCTGCCGACGACGAACACGATGGTCAGCACGACCGACTGCCAGAAGTTCGGGTCCTGCACGAGCTGGGCGTAGTTGGCGAGCCCCACGAACGTCGTGTTCTGCGCCGCCGCGCCCGTGAGCGCCATGTCGGTGAACGATCCGTAGAATGCCTCGATCACCGGCCCCGCGAGGAACAGGGCGACCAGTACGAGCGCGGGCACGAGCGGAACGGCCCGTCCGAGAGAGCGACCGAGACGCCGCGGGCGGGGAGAGGATGCCCCTCCCCGCCGCGGAGTTCCCGTCGCCACGGAATGCGTGAGCGACGTCATCGGGCCCCTACTTGGTCGTCACGTTCTTGGCGCCGCCGACCACCCCGGGCAACGCCTGGTCGTACACTTTGGCGGCCTGTTCGGGTGTCTGCTGTCCGGTCATGACGGATTCCATCGCCACCTGGATGTTGTTGGACACCTGCGGGTACACCGTCGTCGCTGGACGGAAATGCGTCGTCTTGACCAGACCCGAGAAGAACTTGTTCGTGGGATTGGCATCCACGTACTTCGAGTCCGCCGCGACATCCGAACGCACCGCGATCTGGGTGGCCGCGACGTCGTAGGCCAGCGAGTTGTCCTTGTTCAGTGCGAGCTTGATGAAGTTCCAGGCCGCCTGCTTGTTCGCGGACTTGGCTCCGAGCGCCAGCGTCCATCCGCCGGACATGCTCGTGGACCCCGGCGACGCGCCGTCCTGCGTCGGCATCGGTGTCTCGCCCATCACCGAGTCCCAGTCCGACCATGGCACTGCGCCGCCCTTGATCCAGTTGCTGGAGAGCCACGACCCGTCGAGGTCGATGCCCATCTTCCCCTGCGACAGCAGCTGGGGAACCTCGTTGCCGAAGTTGGGGTCGAGCGCGTTCTGCACGCTCGGCCCGAGGCCGCCCTGGTACACCTCCTTGATCACGTCGAGCGAGTCGGTGAACCCCTTCGATCCCGAGATCCACCTCTTGCTCGATGCGTCGTAGAGCGTGTCCTTCGTGCCGTAGAGGAGCATCTCGAAGCCCTGCATCGTCGAGCCCTCGCCCGCACCCTTGCCCGAATAGACGTTGAGCGGGGTGACGTCCGGCTCAGCTGCCTTGATCTTCTTAGCGGCGTCGAGCACGTCCTGCCACGTCTTGGGCTGCCATGGCACGTCGATGCCCGCCTTCTTCAGGACCTCCTTGTTGTACCAGAGCCCGCGGGTGTCGGTGCCCATGGAGATGCCGTAGAGCTTGCCGTCTTCGCCCTGGCCGGCCTGCTTCGAGTTGGCCGGGAACTGCGACCAGTCGCTCCACGACTTCACGTATCCGTCGAGGGGCGCGAGGTAGCCGGCCGCGGCGTCCGCCTTGATCAGGAAAGTGTCCTCGTACGAGACGTCGGGCGCCGTGGCGGCCGACTTGTTCATCAGCGACAGCTTGGTGTAGTAGTCGTTCTCCGCCGCCTGGATGGGAATGAGCTTCACCGTGTAGCCCTTGTTCGCCGCCTCGAACTGCTTGGCGACCGCCTTCATCTGGGTGTCCATCTGGGTGAAGTTGCCGAACTTCTGGTAGGCGACCTTGATCACCTTGTCGCTGCCGCCCCCGCTTGCCGAGCAGCCAGACAGTGCTGCCGCGGCGACGACGCCAACGGCGAGCACGGAGAGGATCCGTTTCATGATGCTCCTTTGCCTCATGGTGCATGGATGCCCCGGCCACACCCGCCCGGGACCAGATTTACTAAATCATTTGGATTTATTAGCGTCAAGGAGATTTTCGGCCACCGGGCGGGCCGTCACCGGATTCCTCAGCGTCGGATCAGGAGACCGGCGGGCTTGGGCGTCAGCGCATGGTCGAGCACCAGGCACGCGGCGCCGATCGCGGCGACGTCCTCCCCTATTGCTGACTCCGTGAAGGCGATCTCGTGCGGCATCACCATGATCGGAGATCCGTTGACCAAAGGCGGCACGGTCGCCAGCAGATAGTCCCGCAACGGAGCGAAGAAGGGACCGCCGAACACGACGTGGTCGACGTCGAGTGCATTCACCAGGGTGACGAGTGACACGGCCGTGTCCTCAGCGACCGCCTTCAGGAGGGATGCCGCGCGCTCATCGCCGGTGCGGGCATCCGCCAGTCGCGTGAAGGCGGCTCGGACCTCGGCCGTCGTCATCGACCCGGCGTCGCCGTCGAGGATGCCGCGCTCGATGGCATCCGTCACCAGGAAGCGCGGAAGCAGAGCGTCGCCGAGCCGCCAGCGGCGATGCGCTGGATCGCCGGGCTGACCGCCGACCACCATGTTGCCGATGTCGCCGGCGTTGTTGGACGAGCCGCGGACGACCTCGCCGTGCACCACGAGCCCCGCACCGACGCCCGTACCGTAGTAGAAGAACAGCATGTCGTTGCGCTGCCCATCGGTGTCCATCCAGAGCTCGGCGACGGCGGCGGCCGTCACGTCCTTCTCGAGCAGCACGGGAAGGCCGAGGCGCTCGGCGAGCTCGTCGCGCACCGGCACGTTTCGCCACCCGGGCAGCAGCGGCGGATCGAGCACCACTCCCGCCTCGACGTCGACCGGGCCCGGCGCGGCGATTCCCAGGCCGATGATCCTGGACGGTTCGATGCCGGCTGTCGTGAGAAGGGTGGATGCCGCCCGTACGATGCGCTGCAACGTCTTGGACGCTGTCGCGGACAAGGGCGTGGGAATCGTGCGGTGCGCGACGACCGATCCCGCCAGATCCAGCAGCACAACGGTGATCACCGAAGGATCGAGATGGACGCCCAGAGCGAGCCTGCCGCGCGGCTGCAGCCGGAGGATCGTTCGCGGCTTCCCGACTCCCGTCGCCCGTGTGCCGTCCTCCACGATGAGCCCGTCGTCGATCAGACGACGAACGATGTTCGTCACGGTCTGGGCCGACAGCCCGGTGCTCACCGCCACTTCGACGCGGCTCACGCCGTCGGCGGAACGACGCACGGCATCCAGGATGACCGCCTGGTTGTAGCCCCCGACGGCGGGAAGATTCGTGCCCGCCCGCATCGTGCTCGTCCTCACTCGGCGACACCGCCGCTCCCTCGGTGTGCACGAGACTACCGTCCGCCCCGGTCACGCCGACTGCGAAGCGGCGCCCCCGACTGGCGCATCCATCCACGTTCCCTGCGAGCTCTGTCGTCTCGCAGCACTTGCCCGCTACCGTTGCAGGGTCGCGGCGGCAGGATGTCGGGCACCACAGGTCGGGACACCACAAGGAGGATCGCGTGACGGCTGCACACCGCATCATCGGGCTGCTCGCCGCGGCGGCACTCGTCGTCCCTCTCTCTGGCTGCTCCGTCGTGAGCGGACTCAACCGCACCGCCGCGTGCTCGCGCCTCGCGGTCGCCGCCACGCAGCTGAAGGATGCCGAAGCCGACTTCTCGGCCGACGAGTCGGATCCTGCAGCAGCGGCGGCAACCGCCTCGAAGGCCGCAGACGAGTTCGACTCGAAGATGAAGGACGTGCGCGACGCCGATGTGAAGGCGAAGTCGGATGCCATCACCTCCGCCCTGCGCACGCTCGCCACCGATCTGCAGAAGGCCGCCGACGATCCGGCGTCGGCCGACACCGCACAGCTGAGTGCCGACAAGTCGGCACTGCTCGACGCCGCCGACAAGGCCAAATCGCTCTGCGAATGACGCTGCAACGAGCCTGTTCCGGTCGCAGCTCGTTTCGACGCCGTCCCGGGCGTCGGGTATCGTCTAAGCGACACAATTTATCTTGACGTCAAGATTGATTCCGCCGATTTTCCGCCGATAGGAGCGTGCCCAGCGCGATGGCAAAGATCATCTACACCCACACCGACGAGGCGCCGCTTCTGGCGACGTACTCCTTCCTTCCCATCGTCTCCGCCTACGCGGAGAAGGCCGGCATCGAGTTCGAGACCCGAGACATCTCCGTCGCCGGGCGCATCCTCGCCCAGTTCGGCCTCGCGGACGACGCCCTGAGCGAGCTCGGTGAGCTGACCGGGTCGCCTGCGGCCAACATCGTCAAGCTGCCGAACATCTCCGCCTCCATCCCGCAGCTCAAGGCCGCGATCAAGGAGCTGCAGGAGAAGGGATACGACATCCCCGACTATCCGGACTCCCCGTCGAACGACGCTGAGGCCGAGGTCCGCGCCAAGTACTTCAAGGTGATCGGATCCGTCGTGAACCCGGTGCTGCGTCAGGGCAACTCCGACCGCCGTGCCCCGTTCTCGGTGAAGTCGTACGCGAAGAAGCACCCGCACGTGAACAAGCCGTTCGGCGAGGGATCCAAGACCACCGTCGCCACCATGGGCGAGCACGACTTCAAGAGCAACGAGAAGTCGGTCACGCTTCCGGCCGACGACACGCTCACCATCGTCCTGGAGACCGCGGACCGCGAGCAGAACGTGCTGCTCGAGGCGCTGCCCGTGCTGGCCGGCGAGGTCGTCGACGCGACGGTGCTGTCCGCCGCGTACCTCGACGCGTTCCTGGCCAACGCGCTCGCCACGGCCAAGGCAGAGGACGTGCTCTTCTCCGTGCACCTCAAGGCCACCATGATGAAGGTCTCCGACCCGATCATCTTCGGTCACGTCGTTCGCGCCTTCTTCGTCGACGTGTTCGCGAAGTACGGCGCCGACCTCAAGGCTGCAGGCCTCAGCGCGAACGACGGTCTCGGAGCCATCCTCGCCGGGCTGGATGCTCTGCCGAACGGTGCCGAGATCCGCGAGGCGTTCGACGCCGCTCTCGCCGCCGGCCCTCGCCTGTCGTATGTCAACTCGGACAAGGGCATCACCAACCTGCACGTTCCGTCCGACGTGATCGTGGACGCCTCGATGCCGGCCCTCATCCGCAACGGCGGCAAGCTGTGGGACGGCGAGGGCGACGAGGCGGACACGCTCGCCGTCATCCCCGACTCGTCCTACGCCGGCGTCTACGCCACGGTCATCGAGGACGTCAAGAAGAACGGCCCGCTCGACCCGGCGACGATCGGATCCGTCTCGAACGTCGGCCTCATGGCGCAGGCGGCCGAGGAGTACGGCTCGCACAACAAGACATTCGAGATCCCCGTCGCCGGAACGGTCAAGGTGCTGAACAGGGCGGGCGACGTGCTGCTCGAGCACGAGGTGGAGCCAGGCGACATCTGGCGTGCCTGCCAGACCAAGGACATCCCGATCCGCGACTGGGTGAAGCTGGCCGTCTCCCGCGCGCGCGCCACGGGCACCCCCGCCATCTTCTGGCTCGACGAGACGCGTGCTCACGACGCGCAGATCATCCAGAAGGTGCGCACCTACCTGGCGGATGCCGATCTCGTCGGCGACGTGAGCGACCTCACCATCGACGTGCTCGCACCCGAGCTCGCCACGGCGTACTCGGTGGAGCGGATGCGCAGGGGCGAGGACACCATCTCGGTGACCGGCAACGTGCTGCGCGACTACAACACCGACCTGTTCCCGATCCTGGAGCTAGGCACCTCCGCGAAGATGCTCTCGGTCGTGCCCCTGATCGCCGGCGGCGGCCTCTTCGAGACCGGTGCGGGCGGATCCGCTCCGAAGCACGTTCAACAGCTCGTGCAGGAGGACTACCTGCGCTGGGACTCGCTCGGCGAGTTCTTCGCTCTCGTGCCGTCGTTCGAGAAGTACGCCGAGTTCGCCGGCGTGCCGGCCGCCCAGGTGCTGGCCGACACGCTCGACCGCGCCACCGCGACGTTCCTCGACGAGGACCGCAGCCCGGGCCGCAAGCTCGGCACGCTCGACAACCGCGGCTCGCACTTCTACCTGGCGCTCTACTGGGCCCAGGAGCTCGCGAAGCAGACGGATGACGCCGCCCTCGCCGCCGTGTTCGCTCCCCTCGCGGAGGCGCTCACGTCGAACGAGCAGACCATCGTCGACGAGCTCATCGCCGTGCAGGGCAAGCCGGTGGACCTCGGTGGCTACTACCTGCCGGATCCGGACAAGGCGAGCGCCGTGATGCGTCCGTCCGCCACGTTCAACGAGGCGCTCGCCGCGCTGTAGCGCGCCCTCGTCTGCTGGGGACACTGGCGGCGCCGATTCTGCAGAGTTCCTGGCGCGTCTTGTCGCTTCGCGCGTTGGAAGCGACACCACGCGCCAGGAATTCGTCGCGGGTGAGGCGGAAGCGACACAACGCGCCAGGCATTCGGCGGCCGTGGCGCGGCGGGTGCGCGACGTTTCCAACGATGCAGAGGACGCTCTGGGCGAACGCATCTCTCACGGCAAGTCCGAGCGGTGGACCACCCGTCTCACGCCGGATACTGTTGAAAACATGGCTGAGCTGCGACTCGAAGAACTGTCTGCGTCGAACATCTCCGCGGCGAACGCGCTCACACTGAAGCCGGGCCAGGAACAGTTCATCACGCCGGTGTCGTACTCGGCCGCGGCCGCCGTCAACGATCCCTCGATGACGTGGCAGCGGGTCGTCATCGACGGCGACGAGGTCGTCGGATTCATCATGGGCAGCTTCGACCCGGATGCCGACGACGAGTTCCGCTCGATCCTGTGGCGCATCAATGTGGACGCGAGCGATCAGGGCCGCGGCGTCGGAACGTTCGCCGTCGACGCGCTCGCGGAGGAGGCTCGCCGCCGCGGTCACGACAAGCTCTTCGTGATCTGGGAGTCCGGCGAACTCGGCCCAGAGGCATTCTTCATCCGTACCGGCTTCAGCCCCGTCGGCGAGACGCAGTACGGCGAGACCATCGGCTCGATGGACCTGTGACACCGCCGTTCAGAGGCATCGGGCAGAGCTGACACCGCTGAGCACGACCCACAACGCCTTCCCCGCACATCGGATGCCCGAGCCCACCGAATCCTTCGTCGAAGCGGTCCTCGAGGTGGTCGCCGAGATCCCGCCCGGCCGAGTCATGACGTACGGCGGCGTCGCCGCGGTGCTCGGCTCGCGCGGTGCCCGCGTCGTCGGACAGGTGATGGCACGCTACGGATCCGACGTGCCATGGTGGCGCGCGATCCGGGCGTCCGGCCAGCCGCCGATAGGACACGAGGAACGCGCGCTGGAGCACTATGTCGACGAGGGGACGCCGCTGCGCGGGATGACGGCCGAGCAGGCGCTGCGCACGGGAGCGCACGCGCGAGTGCGCGTCGATCTGGACACCGCGCTGTGGCGACCCTGGCTCGAAGACTCACGGTGATCGCATCGGATGTTATCGATGCCAGGCCGAACATCCCCCGGTAGCATCGATGCCGTGAACGCGACACGCGCCCCGGGCATGACCGACGTCGCCCGACTGGCAGGGGTCTCTGCCCAGACGGTCTCGCGCACCCTGAACGGATATCCCCATGTGCAGGCCGAGACCCGCGCCAAGGTCATGGCCGCCGTCGAGCAACTGGGATATCGGATGAACAGCGCCGCGAGGGCGCTGTCTTCCGGCCGAAGCCGCACGCTCGGCGTTGTCACTCTGCAGACCGAATTCGCATCGCGGACGGCACTCACGGTCGGGATCGAAAGCGCCGCCACCGCAGCGGGCTATGCGGTGTCCACCGCCACGACCGCGTCGCTCGAGGCGTCCGCGATCGAGGGTGCGCTCTCCCGCCTCGCCGACCAGGGTGTCGAAGGCATCGTGCTCGCCGTTCCGCTGATCTCCACCAACCGCGCCATCGAGGCACTCACGGAGAGCCTGCCTACGGTCGCGATCGACGGATCGCGGACACCCTCGACGGATGTGCTCGCGATCGACCAGCGCGCAGTCGGCAGGCTCGCCACCCGCCATCTGCTCGATCTAGGACACGAGAACGTGTGGCACGTCGCCGGCCCTGCCGCCTGGCTGGAGGCCGCAGCGCGCGCTGAGGGCTGGCGGGCCGAGCTCACCGACGCCGGGATCACGTCGCCGCCCGAGCTCATCGGCGACTGGTCGCCAGAATCCGGATACCGCAACGGTCTGATCCTCGCGAGGATCCCCGACGCGACGGCCGTCTTCGTGTCCAGCGACGAGATGGCGTTCGGCCTCATCCGCGCGCTTGCCGAGCAGGGCAGACGGGTGCCGGAGGACGTGTCGGTGATCGGTGTCGACGACATCTCGCTCGCCGCGTTCTGCACCCCTCCCCTGACGACGATCGAACAGCCGTTCCGGGACGTCGGTCGGCTCGCCGTCGAGCACCTGCTGCGTGCGATCGCGGACCCCGATGCCGCAGCGCACGGGGAAGCGATCGTGCCCAGGCTCGTGACGCGCGCGAGCACGGCGCCGCCGCGCGGTTGACCTCACGGCTGACTGTGTTCACGGGTGGCTGTGTTCACAGTCGGCTGCGTTCACAGTCGGCCGCGTTCACGAGTGACGCTGGCCGGCGCTCGACTGGATGGGTGTGAGTCCGTTCGCTCATCTCCGTGACGAATGCGCTGCAGCTCTGGTGTTATCGATGCCATACGGCGTACGGTGTCTCCCGTCATGCCGCTCGAGCGGCTCCGACGAAGAAGTGAGGAAGCCATGACACTCCGCATTCGACATCTGCAACACCTCCGCCGTCCGGTTCTCACGGCTGGCGTCGCCGTTCTCGCCACGACGGGCCTGTGCCTGACCGGCGGCATGGCGGCGTACGCCGGCACAACGAACGGCGGCGGCTCGGCCACGCCCGTGTATTCCGTGAGCACCGGGTCGCTCGGCACGTTCGGCAACTCCGACGACACCCCTGCCAGTCCGTTCATCGACTCCGACGGGACGTTCTACTACAGCGAGTCCCACTCGCTCTACGGAGCGACCGATCCGCGCGAGTGGACGTTCTACACCGGCACCACGATGGACGATGCTCAGCCGGACACCGCGTTGAACACGGCCGTGAATCCGAACGATGCCACCGACAAGAACGATGACACCACCGTGCGCTGCAACAACAGCCCGACCGGACTGACCTCCACATATGCTCCGGCGGGATCCGGCTACTCGCAGCGCAACTACTGCGACCTCACCCAGCAGTGGGTCGACCCGGACACGGGCGACTGGTACGGGCTGGTCCACAACGAGTTCACGCCGCAGCCGTTCGCGGATGGACTGCACTACGACTCGATCGACTTCGCCGTGTCGAAGGACCACGGGCACACGTGGACCATCGAAGGCCACGCGATCACCTCGCCGTACAGCACGACGCGCGGCGACACCGCGGCCTTCCCGCAGCAGACCTACTACTACGGCGACGGTGACCCGCGGCTCTACGTCGACACGGCATCCGGATATTTCTACGTCTATTACGGCTCGCGGGTCGTGAACAAGGGCGGCGGCTGGGTGGCGTTCTACGAGCATGTCGCGCGTGCGCCGATCGCCGGCAAGATGGCGACCGGTTCCTGGCAGAAGTATTACGACGGCTCGTGGAAGCAGCCGGGCGTCGGAGGCAAGGAGAGCAATCTCGTGCCGGTGACCGCCTCCGACCCCACGGGCTACACGCCAACGTCGAAGGAGTACAACCCCGCGACGCCGGGAACGGCGCAGCAGCAGATCGCCGCAGGCACGATGCCGGCCACGTCGCCGCTGTTCGTGATGGACATCACCTACGACGCGTACCTCGGGCTGTACATCGGCGAGCCGCAGAACCCCGACCAGAGCGGCAACGCTCCGCAGGAGTACTACGCCACGAAGAGCCTCGCGACGCAGAAGTGGTTCCTGCTCGGCACCTCGGGCAGTTCCTTCGAGACCGCATCGTGGTACCGCTGGTTCATCGACCCGGCGAACGCGACGAGCACGTCGATCGTGGGCAAGACGTTTCGGTCCTACTGCGCCTGGGCGTGCGCCGACGGATCAGACGGGGACTATGCGAACGTGACCGCAGACTCCTCGGCTCCTGCGGCGGCGGTGAACACGTCTATCTCCTATCGCATCGCCACCGGCAACGGACGGGAACTCTCGCAGGTCCCGGGACGCTCATCGACCACGGCGAGCAAGCCTGGCCATTCCGCTCTCGGCGACTGGCGCTTCACGGCCACCGGTGACGGCGCGTACACGATCAGGAACGTGGCCACCGGCCGGCTACTAGGTGTCGACTCGACGTCGGTGACCAACCGCGCCTGGGGCACGGCGCCGACCGTGACCTCGGCCACCACCTCGACCGTCGGGCAGCAATGGTTCGTGGTGCCGAACACGTCGTCACGTTCCGGAGTGGCGACCGGGACCTTCCGACTGGTCAACCGGTACAGCGGGCTCGTGCTCGCGCTGACGGGCTCCGGCGCACAGACCGCACCCGGCCGCTCGTGGGATGCCACGTCGCACAACGCGATCGACACCGCCCCACTTGTCTCGCAGCAGACGGTCTCGCTGGTGCCGACGCGGAACGGCGGACACCACTGATCGGATGACACCACGGGAGACAGGGATCGTCCCCGTCTGCCTCGGCGGACTGGGACGATCCCTGTCTGCACCACGCGCTGTCACGTCCGCTGGACGGACCGCTCAACGCCGAGCCAGCGCGCGATGTGGATGCCAGTCGCCACGAAGACGACGAGCCACGCGGCGAGAGCCAGCCACAGGAAGAGGCGACCGGTCCAGGCGACGACGGGCAGGGCATCCGCTTCGCCGAGGTTGATGCCGCAGACGGCATACATGCCGAGCGGGAACACGATGCTCCACAGCGCGGGCTCGTAGCTAAGCGGAACGCGGTGCGTGATGTGTCGCCACCAGCCGACGGCGACCAGCACCGGGATGAGCCACGTCGCGAACGACCAGAACACCACGGATCCGCCGGCGGCGAGCCCCGTCGTGACGGCGGTCATGGGCGTCGCCTTCATCTCGACGACCCGGGATCCCGCCAGCACCGTGATGGATGCCGCACCCATCGCCACCCAGTACGGCGGCCCCATCGTCTCAGGGGTGATGCCGTGCACGAGCAGTCGGATGACGACGGCGATGCCGATGATCGCGTAGAGGATGATACCGACACTCCACGACGCGAAGGCGATGATCGACAGGAACGCGCGGAGAGGAGGCAGCGACGGCTCGAGCGTGGCGGACAGCACGGCGACCGACTGGCAGGCGACGGCCCAGACGAACCAGGAGCCGTTCATGCCGCTGAGCGTCTCGGCTCCGCGCCTCTGCAGGATGACCGCCCACGGCACCGCGTAGCCCAGCACGAGCCAGACCACGCAGGACAGGGCGAGCAGCGTCGTCGAGAGGATCAGATCGTCGTCGAGGGCGAGGCGCGTGCCCAGCACATTGGTGCCGGCGACGAACGTGTAGAAGAAGAACGCCACCTCCGGCGACCGGAAGTCATCCGCCACCACGCGGGGATAGCGGATGACGCGCCACACGTTCAGCACGACCAGCAGCACATACGCGACGGCGGCGATGACCAGGAGCACCTCGGACGCCACGTCGAAACCCTCGGCGTGCAACCCCACGGAGAGGATGCCCGTCGCCATGACCAGCGCGAAGTACCCGGGCGGCAACGTGCGTACTGCAGCGCGCGCCCGCGCCGGAAAGCCCTGCGTCACGGGGACAGACTATGCCCGCACCCGTTGGGGACCCGCGCGCTTCGTGGCGCCGCATGTTCGTGCGTGTCCGCGCCAGGTTTCGGCAGTTGCGCCAGCAATGCCGGCGCTAGTGCCGAAAC
>NZ_JBTOLK010000001.1:1339978-1617242 GCF_054551755.1 Rathayibacter sp. CAU 1779 | reverse complement strand
CCAGGAGGCGATCCGCCGTCGTTCACACCAGCGAGTCTCGCCAGGCGGCGTGCAGCAGGGCGAAACGTCCGGTGCCGGCGATGAGGTCGGACGGCGCGCCGTCCTCGACGACCTTGCCGTGCTCCATGACGAGCACGCGGTCGGCGATCGCGACCGTGGACAGGCGGTGCGCGATGATCAGGGCCGTTCGGTCCTTCAGCAGCGTCTGCAACGCCTCCTGCACCAGGCGCTCGCTCGGGATGTCCAGCGAACTGGTCGCCTCATCCAGGATGAGCACCGACGGATTCGCCAGGAACGCCCGCGCGAACGAGATCAGCTGACGCTGACCGGCCGAGACACGACCGCCGCGCTTGTTCACGTCGGTGTCGTATCCGTCAGGAAGACCTTCGATGAACGCGGCTGCGCCCACCGCCTCAGCCGCCGCGCGGATCTCCTCCGGCGTCGCATCCGGCTTGCCCAGTGCGATGTTGTCGGCGACGGTTCCGGAGAACAGGTACGCCTCCTGCGTGACCATCACGATCGCGCGGCGCAGATCCTTGGGATGCAGATCCCTCAGGTCGACACCGTCGAGCGTGACGGAGCCCTTCGTCGGGTCGTAGAACCGCGCGATGAGCTTGGCCAGCGTCGACTTGCCCGCGCCGGTGGATCCGACGAGCGCGATGGTCTGCCCCGCAGGCACGTCGAGCGTGAACTCCGGCAGGATGACGCGATCCTTCTTGTACGCGAACGTCACGTCGTCGAAAGCGACGTGTCCCTTCGAGTTCCACAGGTCGACCGGATGCACCGGATCCGGCACGCTCGGCTCCTCCTCCAGCACACCCGAGATCTTCTCGAGCGCGGCGGCCGCCGACTGGTAGGAGTTGTAGAACATGGCCATCTCCTCCATCGGGTCGAAGAACCGACGGGTGTAGAGCAGCACGGCCAGCAGGATGCCGATGGGCAGCGCACCGCTCGCCACGCGGAATCCGCCGACCAGCAGCACCACGGCGACGGTCACGTTGCCGATCAGCACCAGTCCGGGATCGAAGATGCCGAACAGCTGGATGGTCTTCGCGTTGACGTCGCGGTAGTCCTCGACGAGGTCGCCGAACTCCTTCTCGTTGCGCTTCTCCTTGCGGAACGCCTTCACCGCCCGGATGCCCGTCATGGTCTCCACGAAGTGCACGATGAGCTTCGCGGATGCCACGCGCGAGCGCCGGAAGAGCACCTGCGATCGCTTCTGGAACCACCGCGTCAGGAAGTACAGCGGCACCAGCGAGACGAACAGGATCACGCCGGACACCCAGTCGTTGATGAACATGAACACCGCAATGAATCCGGAGTACAGCACACCCTGAACGAGCTGGTTGATGCCGGAGTCGAGCAGCTCGCGGATGGAATCCAGGTCGCTCGTCTGGCGCGAGATGATACGGCCGGACGTGTACGACTCGTGGAACTCCAAGCTGAGGCGCTGCGTGTGCAGGAACACCCGCTTGCGCAGGTCGAACAGGATGGCCTGGCTGATGCGCGCGGACTGCACCGTGTACCAGGACACGGTGACCGCGCCGACGACACCGGTCACCAGGTAGGCGACACCGGTGAGCGCGATCGGCCACCAGTCCTGCGTCTTCAGCGCGGAGATGCCCTGGTCGATGCCGATACCGATCAGCGTCGGCCCGATCACCTGGGCGAGCGTGGAGACCACGATCACGACGAGCGCGAACGCGACCTTGCCGCGCATCGGGCGCAGCAGCACCCCGAGCAGTGAGAGCGACCGGCGCCGGATCTGCCGCGACTCCGCCTTGGTGAAGTCGTTGCGCTCCTCGCCGGTGACGCCCTGAACCGTTGCGGTGGTCATTACAGGTTCACCTCCGTCATGAGTTCTTCCTCTTCGTCGTCCTCGAGGCTCGAGATGACGAATCGGTAGTGTTCGTTGGTCGCCAGCAGATCATGGTGGGTGCCCACCGCGGTGATCCGTCCGTCCTCGAGCAGAGCAACCCGGTCGGCCAGCATGACCGTCGACGGGCGGTGCGCCACGATGAGGGCCGTCGTGGAGGCCAGCACCCTGCGCAGCGCCGCCTCGACGAGTGCCTCGGTGTCGACATCCAGTGCCGACAGCGGGTCGTCCAGCACGAGCACCTCGGGGTTCGCAGCGACCGCTCGCGCGAGCGCGAGCCGCTGACGCTGGCCGCCGGAGAGGCTCAGCCCCTCCTCGCCCACCTTCGTGTCCACGCCCTCCGGCAGGTCGTACGCGAAGCCGGCCTGGGCGACCTCGAGGGCCTCGGTGAGCACGGCATCCGCTCGCTTCTTCGTGGTGTCGTCGTCGCCGACCAGGTCGGCGCGGCCGAGCAGCACGTTGTCACGCACGGACGCGGAGAACAGTGTCGCGTCCTCGAACGCCATGGCGACGTGCGTGCGCAGCTCACCCCTGGTGAGGTCGCGGATGTCGACGCCGTCGAGCGTGATGGATCCACCCGTCACGTCGTACAGACGCGTGGTGAGGGCTGTCAGCGTGGACTTGCCGCTGCCCGTCAGGCCGACGAGCGCCATGGTCTCGCCCGGCTCCAGCTCGAGATCGACGCCCGACAGCAGGTCCGGATACCCCTCTGGGGTGTCCGCGTACCTGAAGTGCGCGCCGTTGAACCTGAGCCGTCCCTCCGGTCGCTCGATCGTCTTCGGATGTTCGGGGTCGCCGATCGTGTTCGGCGTGTTCATCACGTCGAAGAACCGGTCGGCCGCCGTGCGCGTGTCGAAGGTCATCGACAGCAGGAATCCGATCGACTCGATCGGGAACCGCAGCACCGTTGCGGTGGCGAAGAACGCGAGCAGCTGGCCGGCGGTCAGCGAGCCCGTCGACACGAGCCACACGCCGACGACGAGGCAGACCGCGAACGCGACATCCGGCACCAGCAGCAGCCACAGCCAGATGCCCGCGACGGCCTTCGCCTTGGCGATCTCGGTGCCTCGCAGGTCTTCGGCCTGCTTCTCGAAGTTGCGCAGCGCGTGACGGCCGCGGCCGAACGCCTTGAGCACGCGGATGCCGTGCACCGACTCCTCGACGGCCGTCGCGAGGTCGCCGGCCTGGTCCTGACTGCGTCGTGCGATGACCGAGTACCGGCTCTCGAACACGTAGCCGTAGATCCAGAGCGGGATCGAGCACACGATGAAGATGACCGCGAGCAGCCAGTTCCACGTGATCAGCACGACGAACCCGATGATGATCGTGAGGATGTTCACGAACAGCAGCACGAAGCCGAAGCTGATCCAGCGGCGGATCAGGTTGAGGTCGCTGACGGCGCGGCTGAGCAGCTGGCCGGACGGCCAGCCGTCGTGGAAGCTCACCGGAAGGTCCTGCAGCTTGGCGTAGAAAGCGTTGCGCAGGTCCGCCTCCACCTTCGTGCCAGGCGTGAGAACGAACCAGCGGCGCAGCGAGATGAGCACGGCCTCCGCGACGCCGAGCACGAGCACGAGCACCGCGGACGGCACGACGTGCGACGGGTCGCCGTTCTTCATCGGACCGTCGACGAGGGCCTGCAGCACGATCGGGATCAGCAGCGCCACGACGGACGCGCCGATCGCCGCCACCATGCCGAGGTAGATGCGCGGCATGGCGGGCTTCGCGAAGGGATAGATGCGCGCCAGCGAGCGGAACGTGCTCAGCCGCCGGCCGTCGCCACCCGACTGAGCCGCGTGCTCAGGCGGGTGCTTCTGTTCAGTCAGTACCTGGGGTGCCTGTGAGGCAGACATGTTCACCGTTTCGTGTGGATGGTGTGCTGGGTGCTTTCAGCGGTTGCCCTGGTAGGGCTCTCGCTTGGACGCGAATCGTCTGTCGAGACGATTCTGGCGATGGGGTGCGACGCTTCGAGCGACGCTGGAGCCGAAGAGGTCCGGGCGGTGAGCGGGGGTCGCAGGAGTCGAGGTCTCGACGGATGCCCCGTGCGGGTCGGACGTTCGCGTTGGCGGGCGGTGGATTCCGCTCGCCGGCCTGTGCCGGCGGTGGTGCGGCCGGTGGCGCAGTGGTGCTGAAAGCCTGGTTCGGCCTTGTCAGCTAACCGATCGCCTGGACCGTGGCGGCGCCGATCCCTGAGCCCACGACGAGTCCGGAACCCGGTACGACTCCGGAGACTTCGACGAGGACCGCGCGGGGACGGAGCTCCGTTGCGAGGCGATATCCGGCCGGGCCCGCGAAAGACGTCGGCACGACGCGACCCGCGACTCCCGCGCGCACCAGCGGCGTGATCTCGGTCTTCGTGCTCATGGCGACCTCCTCAGGTGTGGATCCGTGTGGCAGGACGGATCCTTCTCGACCAGTCTTCCGATGCCGCGCCCACCCCGCGTGACGTCGCTGTACTGCGTGAACACACGGCGACAGCGCCGAAGTGGGTGGGATGCGACAGCAGATCAGGCTATACCTCTGCTGTGAACTGGCGCAACGTCGGAATGTGCGCCGACATGACACCAGCCCAGGAACATGCCGATCTGGCATGTTCCTGGGCTGAGAGCGCTGACCGTCGTGTCGACGGGAAACCTTGGTGTCCGTCGACGCGACCGGATGGGGGTGGCTGAGAGTCGGGGTGACCCGGGTTGAGGCGGTGGGAATGCCTCAGGCCATGGCGGGGACGGCGTCGAGACGGGCGAGGGCGACCGCCTCGGCCGCCGCCAGAGTCGTGATGTCGCGGGCACGGGCATCCGCGAAGATGTCGGCGACGGTGTCGCCGATGCGCTCGACACGCTCACGGGTCGCCTCGGCGTTCGCACCCGGCCTGGTCAGGGTGTCGAGGAAGATCACGCCGCCGGCGTTCACGACGAAGTCGGGCGCCCAGGCGATGTCGCGCTCGCGCAGCAGCTCCGCGCCGGAGCGGTCGGCGAGCTGGTTGTTGGCGGGCCCGACGACAGCCCGCACCTGCAGCGACTCGATCACCTCGGTCGTGAGGATGCCGCCCACTCCGGCCGGCACGAACACGTCGCCAGGCACGCGGATGGCCTCGTCCGGCGTCGTCCAGGCGGCGCCGAGACGGGCAGCCAGCTCGCGCTTCGCGGGGTTCACGTCGGTGACGGTGAGCAGGGCGCCCTCGGATGCCAGCCGCGTCGCGAGCAGGGATCCCACGTGACCCAGCCCCAGCACGGTGAAGCGCCGGCCGGCGACGGTCCGGTCGCCGTACACGGCGTCGAGCGTGGCGAGGATGCCCGCGTACACGCCGTGCGCCGTCGCGTCGCTGGGCTCGCCGACCCCGCCCTTGTCGGAGGGCAGGCCGCAGACATCCTTCGTGCGCTCGGCGACGACGGCCATGTCGTCTGCGCTGGTGCCGACATCCTCGGCGGTCATGTATGCGCCGTCGAGGCTCGCGATCGCGTCGCCGAGGTCGAGCATGACGGCACGGCGGCGTTCGGCATCCAGCTGCGTTCCGCGGGGAAGGTAGACGACGGTCTTGCCGCCGCCGCGGTTGAGGCCGGCGGCGGCGTTCTTGTACGTCATGCCCTCCGACAGGCGCAGCGAATCGGCGACGGCCTGCGCCCAGTCGTCGTAGGTCCACAGCCGGCATCCGCCGAGGGCCTGGCCCAGCACGGTGGAGTGCACAGCGATGCTGATCGTCAACCCGCTGCGCGGCCCCTTCACGATGAGGAGCTTCTCGTGGGGAAGGTCGGATCCGGTCGACTCGACGAGTTCGGCGAGAACGGATTCGGCCAAGGCCGACCCGGAACGAGCGGTTTCGGCCGAAACAGATTCGGACAGGACAGACATCGGCGTCTCCTTGCGCGCGGGCCGCGACAACGGGGTGGTGTGTCGGGGCGACGATCCCGCCTCATGAGCGGGAGGTACACCACCATCTTGCCATCGTGACCACTCGCCGCGGGCGCGGTCGCGGCTGCGGGCGCAGGCAGCAGAGTTCCTCAGTGAGGCGGGCACCGCCGCTACACGAACCGCGGAACTTCCTGGCGGATCTGGTCGCTTAGCGACGTCGAGGCGGCACCACGCGCCAGGAACTCGCCGTCCGCAGGATCGCGCTTGCGCCTCAGCCGACGAGGATGCTCAGGCAGGTGACGCAGCCCTCGAGCTTCTCGAACTCGGAGATGTCGACCGTGACGACGCGGTAGCCGAGATCCGCGATGAGTTCCGCCGTCTTGGGAGCGGATGCCGCCACCAGCACGGCGTCCGGTGCGAGCACGACGACGGCGACGCCCGCACGCTCCGGCACGGCGAGGAAGCGGTCGAAGACGCTCGGGTCGGCGATGAGGTCGGCGTCGCCGATCACCGTGCCGTCTGGCAGTGCGGTGACGGCGGACTTGAGGTGGAGCGCACCCTTGATCGGGACCGCGATGACCCTGTAGCCCTCTTCGGCGGCGATCGCGCGCAGCTGGCGTACGCCCTCGGCGTTCGTGCGCTCGCTGCGTCCGACGTAGATCGTCGTGCCGACGCGGAGAACGTCTCCGCCGTCGAGCGTGCCAGGCTCCTGGATGCGGTCGATGCGCAGGCCGAGATCCGTCAGTGTTGCCTCGGTGCCGGGGGTCTCGCCACGGCGCTGCTCGGCGCCGGAAAGGGCGATGACGGCACGGTTTCCGAGGATGACGGCCGTGTCCTCCACGAAGACGGAGTCCGGAAGCACCTCGGCCGCTGCGACCTCGACCGTCTCCCAGCCGTTGTCGGCGAGCGCCGCGACGTAGGAGTCCCACTGCTCGTCCGCCTTGGCGGGATCCACGGCGACGCGGCCGATGTTCGTGACGATGCCCTCGGCGAGGTTCGTGGCCGGAACGCGCACCAGCGCGACCCGGCGGCCCGTCGCGGCAGCCGTGTCGAAGCGCACGATGGCGCGGTACAGCCAGCGACCGAACGTGGGCGTGAGCACGGTGACGAGCAGGATGAAGAGCAGGTTGCGCTCGCCGGTGATCGCCCAGAGCACGGAGATGGTGGGTTTCTGCCCGTTGCTCACGAAATAGATCATCGTGTCGAGCGCCGTGGCGATCACGCCGACGACGAGACCCGTGATGAGAGCGCCCCACCAGGTGGCGAAGATGTCGAAGATCGCTGCGACGGCGAGCAGCACGAACGTGAAGACGGACGCGAGGGTGAAGAAGCCGCTCAGGCTGAGGATCGCCGGCCAGCCGGCGCTCTGCGCCCCCAGGAAGGCCTCGTTGCTGAGCACGACCGTCCCGATGTGCACGAGGAGCGCGACGAGGAAACCGGTGAGGACGGATGCCACGATCTTGCGGCTCCAGGCGACAGTCATGGCTACGACCCTACCGGGGAGCAGGCTATGCGACCGCTGGATGACGGCCGCCGGGATATGTTATTTTGACGATCGGTCGACAAAATAGCGCAGGCGAGGACGAGACGGAGACGACCACGGGTCCGCCCGCACCGCCACGTCGAGAGGGGAACCACATGGCACGAGCAACGCTCAGCCGGGATCGGATACTCGAGAGGGCGTCGGACCTGATCGTGGAACGAGGCTTCGCGGCGACGTCGATCGCCGACATCGCGGACGCGCTCGGCACAAGCAAGGCCGGCATCTACTACCACTTCAACTCGAAGGCTCAGATTCTCGAGGGACTGAGCAGCGATCACCTCGCGCACCTCGGTCGGCTGGCCACCTGGGCCGAGACATCCGCTGCATCGCGCGAGGAGATCCTCGGTGCCTACATCGACGGCGTCATCGCGAAGGGACAGCTGATCACCGCGCTGTGGAGCGATCCTTCCGCGCGCGACGGGCTCGATCTCGGAGGCTTCAGCAGGCACTGCGATCGGATCCTGGACGCCATGGCGCCGAGATCCGGAAGTCTGGCGACCAGGGTTCGGGCCGATGCTGCGCTGACCATCGCCCAGAACGCCGGACGGCTCGTCGCGGAGGGGCCGGCATCCGCTCGTCGTGCGGCGCGCGACGCCGTTCTCGCAGCGGCGCTCGGCGCTCTAGGACCGGCGGATACCGACAGCGGATCGGGGACCGTCGGCAACGACCGCCCGGAGAAGACGAACGAGAACCGAGAAGGAGCATCGGCATGACTCGAGAACTGGACGAATGGCATTCCCGCGTCGGCGGTTACGTGCCCCGGCCGAACCTCGCCGATTACGCGGAGAAGTACGCGGACTACTTCACGATGCGTCGGGAGAACGGGATCCTCGAGCTGCGGATGCACACCCGCGGGGGTCCCGCGCAGTTCGACTTCGCCGTCCACAACGCGTGGGGTCAGGCCTGGCAGGAGATCGGGAACGACCCGGAGAACGAGGTGCTCATCCTCACCGGAACCGACGACGAGTGGTTGTCGACGCGACCGGTCAGCCCCGAGGAGGTCTCCGAACGTCTGATCGAGCAGGAGCGCCCGTCGGGCTTCGCGTACGAGCACACGTACTACGACGCGGTCAAGCTTCTCGAGAACTTCGTGTTCGCGATCGACATCCCGACCATCGCTGCCATCAATGGACCGAGCCCCGCGCACACCGAGTTCGCACTGCTGTGCGACATCACGCTCGCCGCGGAGACGGCGGTCATCGTCGATCCCCATCTGCTCGTGGGCGTCACGCCGGGTGACGGGCAACAGTTGACTCTGCAGGAACTGGCTGGGACGAAGCGGGCCGCGTACCACCTCTACACGGGACGTCCTCTTGACGCCGCAGAGGCGCTCCGACTCGGGGTCGTCAACGAGGTTCTCCCGTCCGACGAGCTGCTTCCGCGCGCGTGGGCGATCGCGAACCAGATCATGGAGGCGCCTCGCGCCGCACGACGGCTGACGCACGCCATCGCCCAACGCCCGTGGAAACGCCGGCTGGTCGACGACCTCGCGTTCGGGGTGGCGCACGAGATGTTCGGGATCTCCGCCGACCGGGGGTGAGATGCCGCGAGCGCTCGTCTCCGTCCGAACGACAAGACAGGGCCAGCCGTCCTGCTGTGTCGGGCGTCGGCTCACCGCCCGGGGCGCTCCTCGCGATGGCCTTTGCTTTCAGCTCCACCGCCTACCCGACCGCCGAGACGGCGGTCGGCGCTGGGGTCGCGGCAAAGGCCAGAAATGGCCTTTGCTTTCAGCTCCACCGCGCCCACGGGTCGTAGTCCGCGATCAGCTCGCCCTGCTCTGGACGTTCGTCCTCGGGCACGTGCTGCAGGTTAACGCGCACGCGGTACCACTGCGAGCTGGACCCCCGCATGCCGTCGACGAGGATGTCGGCGGGGCGAAGGCGACCGGCGGCATACGGATGCGCAGCCTTCCAGCGCTCCAGCGCGTCGAGTGCCTCCGGCTTCGTCTTCGTGCGCGCCACCTCGATGAGCGGCATCGACGAGACACGCCGGCCGGCGGCATCCCCGCTCTGCGTCCGCTCGCCGCGAGGCGGTTTCTCGGCGGGACCGAGCCGTTCGGCGAGCGCGAGCAGCGCGCCGAGAGAGCCGACGGCGTCGTCGATTCCCTCGTGCGGATCTCCGCGCTCGGCGAACCGCTCCGGCACGGTCAGCACCGTGAACTCCTCGGGGCGACGGGAGCGCACCTCGTCCCAGTCGACGGGGGTCGAGACGCGCGCGTCGGGCAGCGGCCTGATCGAGTACGCGGATGCCACGGTACGGTCCTTCGCGTTCTGGTTGAAGTCGACGAACACGCTCTCGCCGCGTTCCTCCTTCCACCAGCGTGCGGTGGCCAGTCCGGGCGCGCGATTCTCCACCTCGCGCGCGAGCGTCTCGGCGGCCAGTCGCACGTCGGCGAAGGTCCACTGCGGCGCGATGCGCACCAGGATGTGGAGGCCTCGCGATCCGCTCGTCTTCGGCCAGCCGACGAGCCCGCTGTCGTCGAGCACGTCGCGCACCACGAACGCGACGTCGACGATCTGCGACCAGTCGACGCCGGGCATCGGATCCAGGTCCACCCGCAGCTCGTCCGGATGGTCGAGATCCTCGGCACGCACGGCGTGCGGGTTGAGGTCGAGGCATCCGAGGTTCGACACCCAGGCGAGGCCGGCCGCGTTGCGCAGCACGGCCTCCTCGGCGGAGGTTCCCCTGGCATAGTGCAGCGTCGCGGTGTCGATGTAGTCCGGATGCCCCTCCGGCACCCGCTTCTGGAAGAAGGGCTCTTGGGACAGTCCCTTCACGAAGCGCTTGAGCACCAGCGGACGTCCGCCTGCGCCACGCAGCGCACCGTCCGCGACGGACAGGTAGTACCGCGCGAGGTCGAGCTTCGTGAGACCTGGCTCAGGGAACACGATCTTGTCCGGATGCGAGACCCGCACCTGAACACCGTCCACCTCGAGGAACGTCTCGGCTTTCGACGACGGGCTCATCCCGTCACGGTAAGCACGCCGGTGCGCCTCCCGCCACCCCTTCCGAGGGTGCCCGTTCCTCCACCCGAGAGTGCCCGTTCCTCCACCCGAGAGTGCGCGTTCCTCCACCCGAAAGGTGCCGGTTTCCCCTCCCGAGAGTGCCCGTTCCTCCACCCGAGAGTGCTCTTCGTCATGCGTGACGACAGCCGACGACCCGCTCGGTACTGTCGGATCATGCCTCTCGTACGCATCGACAGCATGAACACCCCGATCGACGTGCTCGACCGCCTCGGGCAGGCCGTGCACGAAGCCCTCGTCGAGGCGATCGGCATTCCGGCAGACGACCACTTCCAGGTGCTCAGCAGCGGCACGTCCAGGGTGATCGCGGATCCCGGCTACCTCGGTGTCAGCCGCGACGAAGGCGCCGTCATCGTCCAGGTGGTGCTGCGCTCCGGTCGCACCGTCGAGCAGAAGAAGGCGTTCTATGCGGCGGTCGCAGCGAGGGCCGCATCCGCCGGCGTCGAGCCCCGTAACGTGACGATCGTGCTGATCGAGAACGAGCTCGTGGACTGGTCCTTCGGCGAAGGCATCGCGCAGTACTTGCAGTAGCGGGCACGGATGCAGGCCGGTCGGTCGGCGTCCCACCACCCCCGAAATCCGGAACACCTGGCGCTCGTTGTCGCTTCCTCAGCGGCAAGCGACAACACGCGCCAGGTATTCCAGGGAGGACCGTCAGTGGAAGAAGTGGCGCTCTCCCGTGAAGTACATCGTCACGCCCGCGGCCTTCGCGGTGTCGATCGCGAGCTGGTCGCGAATCGATCCACCCGGCTGCACGATGGCCTTGACGCCGGCGGCGATCAGGATCTCGGGGCCGTCCGGGAACGGGAAGTACGCGTCGGATGCCGCAACCGATCCGGCAGCGCGATCCCCGGCACGCTTCACCGCAAGATCGCACGAGTCGACGCGGTTCACCTGACCCATCCCGACGCCGACGGATGCCCCGCCCGACGCGAGCAGGATCGCGTTCGACTTCACCGCGCGGCACGCCGTCCACGCGAACTCGAGGTCTGCGAGCGTCGCGGCATCCGCCGCCTCGCCCGCCACCAGCGTCCACTCGGCTGCCGGCGCGAAGTGCCTGTCGGACTCCTGCAGCAGCATGCCGCCAGAGAGCTGCTTGACCTCCGTGGTCGGCAGCTCGAAGCCCTCCTGCAGCTTGAGGATGCGCAGATCCTTCTTGGTCTGCAGCAGCTCCAGCGCATCCGCGTCGTAGTGCGGGGCGATGATGACCTCGGTGAAGATAGGCTTCACGGACTGCGCCATCGCCAGCGTCACGGTGCGGTTCGCCGCGATGACGCCGCCGAACGCGGAGGTGGGGTCGCACTCGTGCGCCTTGCGGTGGGCAAGCACGATGTCGTCGTGCTCGCCGGTGACGGCGATGCCGCAGGGATTCGCGTGCTTGATGATGGCCACGGCAGGCAGCGCGAAGTCGTATGCGGCGCGCAGGGCGGCATCCGCGTCGACGTAGTTGTTGTACGACATCTCCTTGCCGCCGAGCTGCTCCGCCTGGGCGATGCCGTTGCCGCCCGCTGACGTGAAGAGCGCCGCGGCCTGGTGGCTGTTCTCGCCGTAGCGGAGGGATGCCTCGCGCTGCCACGTCCTGCCGACCCAGGCGGGGAGGGCGCTGTCGTCGTCGGGCGCGAGGGCACCGCCGATCCAGGTCGCGACGGCGACGTCGTAGCTCGCCGTGTGCCGGAACGCGTCGCGGGCAAGCGCGGTGCGGAAGGCGAGGGTCGTGCCGCCGGATGCCACGGCATCCGCGATCTCGGCATACCTGGCCGGCGAGGTGACGATCGCGACGTTGGCGAAGTTCTTCGCCGACGCACGCACCATGGCGGGCCCGCCGATATCGATCTGCTCGACGACCTCGAGCGGCTCGGCCCCGGATGCGACGGCCTCCGCGAACGGATACAGGTTGCTGATCACGAGCTCGAACGGCTTGATGCCGAGCTCGGCGAGCTGCTGTTCGTGGTCTTCGAGCCTCAGGTCGGCGAGCAGACCGGCGTGGACGGCGGGGTGCAGGGTCTTCACGCGGCCGCCGAGCGACTCCGGGAAGCCGGTGAGCTCGCTGACTTCGGTGACCGGCAGGCCCGCCTCGCGGAGCGTGCGCGCTGTGTTGCCTGTCGAGACCAGCTCGACGCCGGCACCGTTCAGTGCCGTCGCGAGCTCGACGATGCCGGTCTTGTCGATCGCCGAGAGCAGTGCACGGCGCACCGGGATGACGTCCCGTTCGCGGTAGAGGCTCGGGTCGGCGGCGTGCGGGGCGCTCATGCTGTTGCCAGCTCCTTCAGGTCGATGTGTCCGTTGGCGATGTCGAGGACCGACTGGATGAGCAGTCGACGCTCCACGATCTTGATCCGGTCGTGCAGGCTCGCCTCCGTGTCGCCCGGCAGGACGGGCACGCGTTCGCGGGCGATGATCGGACCGGAATCGACACCGTTGTCGACGATGATGACGCTCGCGCCGGTCTGGCCGACACCGGCGGCGAGCGCGTCCCGCACCCCGTGAGCGCCCGGGAACTCGGGCAGGAACGCGGGATGCGTGTTGATCATGTGCGGGCTGAGCGCGTCGACGACGCGCGGCGGGAAAAGCCGCATGAAGCCGGAGAGGATGACGAGGTCGGGCTTCCACTGACGGATCTGCTCGAGCACCGCATCCCCCCACTCGGCGCGGTCGTCGAACGACGAGAACGCGACGGTGAACGTGGGGATGCCGAACTCCTCGGCCACCTGCAGCCCGCCGGCATCATCGCGGTCGCTGCCGACGGCGACGACCCGAGCAGGGAACTGGGCATCCTGGGATGCCTCGAGCAGCGAACGCAGGTTGGACCCCTGGCCCGAGACCAGTACGACGAGCGACAGCACCTCACAAGCCTACCGGCGCGCGGTGGAGCTAGGAGCGCGCGCTGGAGCTAGGAGCGGAGGCCATTTCTTGCCTCCGCCGCGACGCCAGCGCTGACCGCCGTCTCGGCGGTCAGTTCCCAGGTGACCTCTCCTGGCCTGCAAGCCACTCACACCAGCCGCAGGTGCCACCGGTCCGGCGCGAAGCGGTAGATGGTGCGATACGCCGCCATGCCGATGAGCACGCCGATCGCGATCGCCACAAGGCTCGCGCCGATGGCCTCGAACGTGACGGTCGCTCCCGTCCCGCTCGCGGACTGGGTGAGACCGATGAGTCCGGACGCCCCTGGCACCAGCAGCCAGAACGCCGGCAGGAAGCAGACCACGGCAGGTGGTGCCCCGGGAAGCGACTGCGCGAGGTAGGCGACGAGCGTGAGCAGGAACGCGCCGAGCATCCCGCCTGCCACGGTCCCGCCGTCGATGCTCGCCCCGAGCAGGGTGCCGATGAGCTGCCCGCCGTACGCGATGAGAAGCGTGATCGCGAGGTAGTAGAGCGAGAACCGCGGTCCGCAGAAGTACAGGAAGAATCCCGCCGACATGAGCAGGACGCCGACCCAGGCCGCGTATTGACCGACGACCGAGCCGTTGGAGGAGAGCGCGAACCACTCCGGGAGTCCGACGAGCTGGTTCGCCACGAGAATGCCGAAGGCGAGGAACACGAGCTGCGCCACCCCGTACACGAGCCGGGAAGCCCCGGCCAGCATGTCCCCGGCGGCGAGCTCCTGCACGGCGATCGTGAGCACGCCTCCTGGCAGCAACGTCACGAGCGCCGGGACCAGCACCCAGATGGGTTCGCGTGCAAATCCCCAGTCGGCCGCGACGAAGGCCACGAACGAGATGACGAACGCGGCGAAGGTCGGGAGGAGGACCGCCGCATACGAACCCGGGCGCACCAGCAGCTTCATGCCGCCGACGAGCACGCCGAGCACGAAGGTGAGTACGAGCGAGGCGACGGATGCTCCGGACAGCACGAGCGCGACCCCCACGGCGATCACCCCGTGCCCGAGCACCCGCACCGGCCAGCGGAATCGCGGACGGGTCCGCAGTGCGGCCTCGACCCGACGGATCCCGTCCGCCGCGGTCAGCGATCCCGAGATGGCGTCCTGGGCGATGTCCGACACGAGTGCCGCCCGGTCGAACAGCACCTCGCCGCCCGCCGCCTCTGAGAGATCGAACCGCGTCTCCTGTTCGCCGGGGATGCCGACGAACACGGCCGTCGGGAACACGACGACGACGGCGTCCGGTGATCCGAGCGCGACCGCCGCGTTCTGCAGCGTGCGCTTGATGTCGGTGACGGCTGTACCGGTTCCGGCAAGCGCGCCGCCGAGTCGCACCAGGAACTCCTGCAGCTCGGCGGCCGGACGCTCCTGCCGCTGACGCACAACGATTCCCCGCCGGTGCAGCGGCCAGCGCCACTCCCAGCGACTCGCCCGGGACGGTCTCGGACGGTCCGCCGGCGTCGACGCCGTCGTCGGCGCTCCCTCGGCCGACGGCCCGACCGTGTCGGACGGTTCGGCCGGTTCGGACGACGACGGCCCGCTCATCCCTGCCGTCCCTCCGTGCCGCGATTCCCACTCTTCCGAGTGCGGGGCGCGGGCTTCGACTCGTCGAGGGCCGGATCCGGATCCCGATCCCGATCAGTGTCCTCGTGGCGGGCGAAGTCGGGGCCGGCGAAGTCCTGCTTCTGGTAGACGCGCGGAAGGCGTCCGCGTGGGGTGGGGACACGAGGCGCGGCGGGCCGGGCGAGCGACCCGGCGCCCGACGGGCGAGCGGAGGCGCTCGGGTGGGCCGTGACGTCCTGGCGGGAAGAGTCACCGCGACGCCGATCACCCTTCTTCCGGTCGCGCGAGACCACCGGCACCGGCTCGGTGTCGAACTCCTCGCGCGGGGTGCGCTTCGGAACCGGCCCTGCGCCGGGACGCCTGTCCTCCAGATCGTCGCTCAGGTCGTCGCTCAGATCGTCGTCCATGGCATCCGGGTCGTACCAGGCGAGCGCCTTCCGCAGGTTCTCGTCGGCCTCGCGGCGCTTCGCTCCGGCACCGACCGCGACGCCCACCGGAACCGGTGTCGGCTGTCGCGACGGCCCAGACGGGCGAACCGGAGCGACGACATCCGTCGATGAAGCGGCGCGCCGCTCGCGGAGGCTGAGACGCACCGCATCCTCATCGGGCTGCCGCCGGATCGCCACCCCGATCGCGCACCCGACGAGCGCTTCGACGGCGAAGACGCCCGCGACCAGCAGCGGGTTCGGTCCTGCGTCGTGCAGACGTCCTGGGCCGATCGATCCTGCTGACCACCAGGCAAGCAGGCCGACGATCGCGCCGGAGGTGACAGCGGCGCACAGCGTGATGAGCGTCAGCCTGCCGACGCCCCACGCTGCGGACGACGCGCGGGACGACGGTGTGCGCGGGGCGGGCATCCGCTCCAGCCGCTGTCGGGTGAGGAAACCTGCGGCCGCGCCGCACAGCACGGGGACGAGCACGGCGATGAGTCCGAATCCGGGGTCGCCCTGGGGCAGCGCGCCGAGGATCGGCACGCTCGGCAGCGGCCCCAGCGTGGTCTGCGTGACGTCGACGGACGATCCCGTCCCGACGGCGAACCCGGGGCCGGCGAGCCACGATGCGGTCCAGCTGACGGCGTTGGGCAGCAGCGCCAGCTGGGCCAGCGTAAGCGCCCCGGCGCCGAGAATGCCGGGCTGCAGCGTCTCGTAGAGACCGACGATCCGCCCGTAGCGCACGGCCATCAGCACAGCAAGCACGACGGCCGCCGCGGCGATCAGCAGCAGCGCGGCAGCCACTCCGGCACGCAGTCCGGATGCCAGCACCGCGCGCGTGGACGGGCTCCAGTTCACGACCGGCCACGGCAGAACCGCGCCCCGATCGGAGACCGGATGCTCCGCTCGGGTCGGATCGTTGCTGTCGCGCAACACTCCCGCGATCATCCCGATGCCGATCCCGATGGCGAAGACCGCGGGCGGCAACAGCGTCCCCTGCAGCAGGGACGGGATGACGGATCCGCTGTGCGCGCTGATCGTGACGAGTCCCGACAGCACGGCGAAGACGACGACGGCCGCGATCGCGGCCGTGACCGGATGCGGCGTCGCCCACGCACGACGTCCGGTTCGCGACCCGAGCAGAACGGTGAGCAGGGCGAATCCGAGCGCAGCGATCGTGATCGGGAACACGTTCGTGCCGCTCAGCCCGAAGAGAGCGGATGCGGCCGGCGCCAGCGTGATCGTCACGTCCGTGCCGTGGCCGAGCAGCCAGATGTCCGCCGCCGCGCGCCAGAACGGGACCCAGTCGGCGGCGAGATCAAGTTTCAGCGCCCACAGCACGGTCAGCGGGACGAGCGGGATCGCCACGCCCACGCCGAGGGCGATCACCGCGTCGAGCGCGGCCAGCAGGATGACGGTCAAGCGATTCATGCGCTGACGACCCTACCTGCGGGCGGCGGTCCGACAGGGCGGGCGCGCCCGGTCCCAGGCAGCTCTTCGGCTGGCTCAGGCGGTCGCGGAGACGGATGCCGCGGCATCCGTCTCGCTCTCCTCCACCGGCGGCCGGCTGAGCAGCTCGAGCACGGCGATCACGAGCACGGCGATCACGGCGGTCCAGATGATGACCGGCGGCGTGAGCGGACGCAGGAACACGACGACGGCGGCAGCGACGAGTCCGACGATCACGCGAAGCAGCACGCGCTGCTGGTACATCCACGTGCCGACCTTCCCGGTCGTGATCCCGTGCTTCTCGGCGCCGCGACGGGCGGCGGCGAATCCCGCGCCGGCGTAACCGCGCAGGGCTCTCGCCCAGCGGAACGGCGCACTGATCATGGTGATCACGAACACCGTCACGGCCAGCACCGCAACGGCCACCACGATGGACTGCACGAAGCCGAGGATGCCTGCGTACAGCGTGCCTGCGGCATCCGCGGGTATCGAATTCGACACCGACAGCACGAAGACCGTCTTGCCCACGGAGATGCCGATGCTCACCAGGATCATCGAGAGCCCGAGCGCGACGGATGCCCAGATCAGCGCGATCGTGCGCCGCCTGGCCACGAGCACCCCGGCCGCCAGCAGCACGAGCACCACCCACGGAAGCCAGATGCCCACCGCGACCACGAGGTTGTACAGGCCGATGTAGAGCGTGACGGAGCTGGACTGTGCGATCACGATCGTCTTCGTGATGGTCGGGATGTTCTTCGCGAAGGCGAAACCCTGATCGACGAGCTGCGCCTTGACGGCGTCGATGATGGGCCCGAGCTGCACCCCTATCTGACCGTTCGGCCCCACGCTGACGGCGGCGTTCTTGTCGCCGTTCAGTGTGGCCAGCAGCTGTCTGTGCGTGATGGTCAGAGTCTGTTTCCAGATGTCCGAGAACGCGTCGGAGTGCACGAACTTCGTGACCGTCGACGTGATGAGGCTCTTGATCCCGGCGACGAGGGGCGCCTGGAGCGTGTTCAGCGCCTCGGATGCCCTTGGTCCAAGACCGAGGTTCTCCAGGCCCGTGAAGACCTCCGACGTGATGCCCTTGATGTCCACGTTGGATTCGATCGCCGATACCGTCTGATCGACGACGAGCGCCTGCACGGCCGGCTTGTCGGCCAGCGGCGCGAACGTGTCGACGAAGTAGCTGGTGTCTGTGAGCTCGCGCTGCGCCCACGTGGACACCACGGCCACCGGCGCCAGGATCGACGCGATCACGATGAGCACCGTCGCCAGCAGCGTCCACGCCCAGCTGCGCTTCTTCTTCCCTCCGGATGCCGCGCCCTTCGCCCCGGAGCCTCCCACGTCCCCTGACACCCGCGCCCGCTCCGCCGCTTCCGCCCTCGCCTGCTCGACGGCGTCCGCGGTCCGCGCCCGCTCGGCCTCGGCATCCGCGAGTGCGCGATCGGCCGCCGTTCGCGCCTCTGCCGCAGCGGTGCGAGCCTCGGCGGCATCGCCGCGAGCCTGCTCTGCTGCGGAGGATGCGGCATCCGCCCTGGCGGTCGCCTCCTCGAGCCTCGCGCTCAGCTCGGCACGTTCGGCCGTGACGCGGTCGAGCTCGGCCTGCAATTGCTGGTTGGTCATACGCGGCATGCCATCCCCCTGGCTGTGGTCGCCGCACGCAGCGGTGTGTGTCGACTCTACGATCCGACGGCCGCGCATCCGGGGAGTTCCCGCGGGGGATCATCCGGAACAGATGACCGAGCACCGAACACGACAACAACCGGTTCGCGCGTCCGCAGGCACGACGTGGAGCTGGGAGGGGGAACTGGCGGTGGAGACGCGGGAACTGGCGGTGAGGAAGCGGAGACCGGCGGTGCACAGCGCGCAAGGTGCGCGACAGACGTGCGATTCCGGGCTCAGAGCACGAGCGGGGTTCCGGCGGTCGGGATCCGCAGCCGGCCGGACAGACCGGCGTAGCCGAATTCGCGGACGAGCCGTTCCCGCGTCTCGCTGAAGTGGTGCCACCCTTCGGCGTGAACGGGCACGATCACGGCGTCGCCCAGCACGTTCGCCGCCTCCACCGCAGTGCGGGCGTTCAGCGTGAGGTCGTCGTCGCCGAACCGTCCGACGTTGGCACCGCCGGTGAAGAGAACCGCGATGTCGACGGTCCCGACCCGCGAGGCGATCTCCGCAACGAGGTCGACGGATGCGTTGTCGCCCGACACATAGATCGTCGGATGCCCCGGCGCACGCAGCAGAAACCCCGTGACGGAACCCGAGAGTCGCTCGGCGCCCTCCGGGCCGTGCCGCGCGGGGAGGCCTGTCACTTCCACGGACCCGATCCTGTGGGTCTGCCAGGGGGTCAGCCCTGCGACACCGTCGATGCGACCTGCCGCCTCCGGTGTGGAGAGCACCGTGTCGACGCGGCCGAGGAAGTCGCGGCCGGCGCGGTCAAGGTTGTCGGAGTGCTGGTCGTGTGAGAGGAGCACCAGGTCGATCTGACCGACGTCATCCGGACGCAGCGCCGGTCCGGTCAATTTGTGCAGGGTGACGCCCGTGCTCGGGTAGTCTCCCGGCTCGTCGAACGTGGGATCCGTGAGGATCCGCAGTCCCGCATAGTCCAGAATCGCGGTCGGACCGCCGAGGAGCGTGAGCGTGAGTTCTGCTGAGGTCATGGGGCTCATGCTGCCGCAGCTGCCCCGGGCGGTGGGATGCGGCATCCGCTCGTCCCACCTGCCGTTCGCGTGCGTGCCCGCTCGCCTGGACGACAGCAGCCAGTTCGCACGTCCGCAGCCACGTCGAGTGGCTGCTTTCGCGCGAACTGGCTGCGGTTGAGCCGGTAGCGACTACAGGGCGGCGACCCTGCCTGTCCGGTGCGCCGCCTACAGGGCGGCGACCCTGCCTGTCCGGTACGCCGCCTACAGGGCGGCGTACACCTCACGGAGGAGCGCGGCGGTCTCGCTCGGGGTCTTGCCGACCTTGACACCCGCGGCCTCCAGGGCCTCCTTCTTGGCCTGAGCAGTGCCGGCCGAACCGGACACGATCGCGCCGGCGTGACCCATGGTCTTGCCCTCCGGCGCGGTGAAGCCTGCGACGTAGCCGACGACCGGCTTGGTCACGTTGGCCTTGATGAAGTCGGCAGCGCGCTCCTCGGCGTCACCGCCGATCTCGCCGATCATGACGATGGCCTTGGTCTCGGGGTCGGCCTCGAACGCGGCGAGCGCGTCGATGTGCGTGGTGCCGATGATCGGGTCGCCTCCGATGCCGATGGCTGTGGAGAAGCCGAGGTCACGAAGCTCGTACATCATCTGGTAGGTCAGCGTGCCCGACTTGGAGACGAGTCCGACGTGGCCCTTGCCGGTGATCGTGGCGGGCGTGATGCCCACCAGCGACTCGCCGGGTGTGATGATGCCGGGGCAGTTCGGTCCGATGATGCGGGTCTTGTTGCCCTTGGCCTTCGCCTCGGCCCACGCCTCTGCGCTGTCCTGCACCGGGATGCCCTCGGTGATCACGACGAGCAGCGGGATCTCGGCCTCGATGGCCTCGAGCATCGCGTCCTTGGCGAACGCCGGCGGCACGAAGATGATCGAGACATCCGCCCCGGTCTTCTCGATGGCCTCGGAGACCGCGCCGAAGACTGGCAGCTCGACGGCGTTGCCGTCCTTGTCGGTGTGCGACACGGTGGTGCCGGCCTTGCGGGCGTTGACGCCGCCGACGACTTGGGTGCCGGCCTTGAGCATGAGCGCCGTGTGCTTGGTGCCCTCGCCGCCGGTGATGCCCTGGACGATGACCTTGGAGTCCTTGTTGAGGAAGATCGACATTAGTTATTCAGTCCTTGATTTCGACAAGCTCAATCGGCGGGTTCAGGCGTTGGCCAGTTCGGCTGCCTTGTCGGCACCCAGGTCCATCGTCTCGGCGAGCGTGACGAGCGGGTGGTTGTAGTCGTTCAGGATGGCGCGGCCCTCCTCGACCTTGTTGCCGTCCAGACGGACGACGAGCGGCTTGTTCGCCTCGGATCCCAGCGTGTTCAGCGCGCCGACGATGCCGTTGGCGACGGCGTCGCAGGCGGTGATGCCGCCGAAGACGTTCACGAAGACGCTCTTCACCTGCGGGTCGTTCAGGATGACATCCAGTCCGGCCGCCATGACCTCGGCGGATGCGCCACCACCGATGTCGAGGAAGTTCGCCGGCTTCACGCCGCCGTGGTTCTCGCCGGCGTAGGCGACGACATCCAGGGTGCTCATCACGAGTCCCGCACCGTTGCCGATGATGCCGACCTGGCCGTCGAGCTTGACGTAGTTGAGGTCGTGCCGCTTGGCCTTCGCCTCGAGCGGGTCGGCAGCGGACTTGTCCTCGAGCGCCTCGTGGTCCGCGTGGCGGAAGTCCGCGTTGGCGTCGAGTGACACCTTGCCGTCGAGCGCGATGATGTCGCCTTCACCCGTGAGTACGAGCGGGTTGACCTCGACGAGGGTGGCGTCCTCGCCCTTGTAGACGTCGTACAGCTTCACGAGCACGGGCGCGACCTTCTCGATGAGGTCGTCGGGGAACCCGCCCGCCTTCGCGATCTGCTTCGCCTTCGGCAGGTCGATGCCGGTCAGCGGGTCGACCTCGACGCGGGCCAGCGCCTCGGGCTTCTCCACCGCGAGCTGCTCGATCTCCATGCCGCCCTCGACGCTGCACAGCGAGAGGTAGGAGCGGTTGGCGCGGTCCAGCAGCACGGAGAAGTAGAACTCGCGCGCGATGTTCGCACCGCCGGCCACCATCACGCGGCGCACGACGTGGCCTTTGATGTCGAGGCCGAGGATGGCCTTCGCCGCCTCTTCGGCGTCGTCCGGCGTCTTCGCCACCTTGACGCCGCCGGCCTTTCCACGGCCACCGGTCTTCACCTGGGCCTTGACGACGGTCACGCCGCCGAGCTTCTCGGACGCCGCCCGCACCTCTTCCGGGGTGTCTGCGACGATGCCCGGCAGTACCGGGACTCCGTACTTCTCGAACAGGTCACGTGCCTGGTACTCGTAAAGATCCACTGCTTCCCAATCAATATGCGAGTGAAATGGCAGTCGGTGCGGGCCCCGTCGAAAGATGGGACCGGGCTGGTGGACACTCCAGTCAGATAGCTCGACGCCGAGATAAATTGCCACCGACAGCCTACCCGAGGCTCGTGGCCGTTCTCTCCGCGCCCTGGTTGCCCGCACATCCTCCCGACGGCGAGCCCGCACTCGATTGTCGAACCACCCCTGAATTCGCGGTGATACCGGGGTGGCTCGGCGACATCCGGGTGGCTCGGCGACACCGAGGGCTCGGGGCGCGCGGGAGTCGTCGGTACTCTGGCTGTGTGGCCCCAGATCCGGTTCGCGAACCGCTGGGCATCGCGGATGTCGGCGGCGAGTGGATCATGCTGGCCGGCGGCGGGTGCGCCATCCTGCTGCAGCTCGCGCATCCGTCCGTCGGACGCGGGGTCGCCGAGCACAGCGACTTCGCGGATCGCCCGTACGACAGGCTGATCGGCACGCTCACGTACGTGACGGCCGTGGCGTGCGGAGCCGAGGAGGACATCCGCACGGTGCGCCGCATCGTCGGGCGTGCGCACGCTCGGGTGCGCGGATCCGCGGAGGCCGCATCCCCCGCGTACAGCGCCTACGACGCCGACCTTCAGCTGTGGGTCACCGCGACGCTGTACTGGACGGCCGTGCGCGTGCACGAGCGCGTCTTCGGGACGCTGGATGAGGCATCCGCCGACCGCTTCTACCTCGAGTTCGCGGCGGTGGGCACGTCGCTTCAGCTGCCGGCGGGTGCCTGGCCGGCGACCAGGGCGGCGTTCGACGAGTACTGGGCGGATGTCGCATCACGCTTGAACGTGACGCCCGCCGCCCGCAGGGTGGGCGACGATCTGCTGCGCGCCGTTCGCGCCCCGCTGTGGATGCGCGCGATCATGCCGTGGGCTCGGCTGGCCACCGCGGCGCTGCTTCCCGAGCACGTGCGGCGGCAGTACGGCCTGATGCTGACCGACCGCAATGCGCGCAGGTACGAGCGGATGATGTCGGTCGCCGCCGCGGTCTACCCGCGTCTGCCCCTCGGCATCCGTCACATCGTGCGCAATCGTCTGCTGCGCCGGCTGCGCGCCCTCCGCTGACTGCCTTGCTTCGTCGGTCTGCGACAGCGGATGCTTGCCGCGAAGAGGAGCACGGTGCCTTCGCTGTCGGATCCACCGCAGGGACCCGTATGCTTTCGCCGACGGATCCGCCGCGCACACCCGAAGCGCAGGCGCCGCACGACGAAAGGCCTGCCGTGTCCTCCTTCTACGACTGCTTCATCGCCGGCGATCACGAGGCTGCGAAGCACCTCGTGGCGAGCGCGCTCAACTCGCAGGGCTTCATCGTCGAGGTGCAGCCGAACGGCAACTGGTACGCCCGCCGCGGCAACGCGACGACGACGGTCTTCGCCGGCGCACTCGCCGGCGACGACTTCCAGATCACGTTCGGCGTGCAGTTCTTCGTGGATGCCGCCGGCCAGCTGGTCGCCCGCCTCGACAAGAACACCGCAGCCGGATTCTTCAAGGGCGGCGTGTGGGGCCTGAACAAGATCGACACGGCCTTCGCCCAGACGGCCGGCGCCATGTACAACACCCTGCTCGGCGCCGGCGTCCTGACCAACACCGCCGAGGGCTGACCGACACCGGAGACTGATCGAGCACCACTGGGCCTGAGCGACTCCGGGCCTGAGCGGCTCCGGGTCTGAGCGACTCCGAGGCTGAGCCGCTCAGGATTCGGGACGATCGATCCCGAACAGCGAGCACGTCACGTTGTAGTACTCCTCGGTGATGCCGAGGTCGCTCATGCCGATCCTCAGCGCGACGCGCTGCGACGCCGTGTTCTGCGGATGTGTGACCGCCAGCACACGGTCGAGCCCGCCCTCGAAGGCGTGCTGCAGCACGCGTGTCGCCGCCTCCGTCGCGTAGCCGCGACCCCACGCATCCGGATGCAGATGCCAGCCGATCTCGGTGTCACCGGATGGACGAAGCGGTTCGTCGGGACCGGATGCCGGCAGCTCCTTCAGCAGCAGCGCGCCGTGCGGGCGCCCGGTCGCGAGCTCGGTGATCGCCCAGATTCCGTGCACCGGATGATCCATCGAGCTGAGCCGCTCCGCGCGCGCGATCGCCTCGGCGCGATCCGTCATCACGCGCGGATCACGCCCGATGAAGCGCTGCACCTCCCAGCGCGAGTACATGTCGAAGAGAAAGTCGACGTCGTCGAGCGTCCAGGGTCGGAGCTGCAGGCGTTCCGTCGTGAGTGTGATCACGGACGCTCACGCCGCACGGGGCACATCTGTCGTGACCTGCTCGTGGTCGACCGACTCGATGCATTCGACGCAGAACCACTCGCCATCCGCCTCGAGGAAGGCGTCGGCCGCGCACACGGCGCACCGGTGGGTGGCAAGCAGCAGGTCGAGGTCGTCGTCTGCCGCCGCGTTCTCGATGATGAACTGCTCGTCTCGGGTCATGTCTCCATGGTCGGTCCGGCCACCGACATGCGATTGAGGCGTGCCGGTGAATGCTCGCATTCATCGGCACGACAATTGCGCCGGCTCTGCGCGATCGCGCCATCTTTTCCGGCACGATACCGAAAACCTGGCGCGATACCGAGAACCGGTGCGAACAGAGAGCGGACGAGCCGCCCGCCATGTCGGTGGGTCGCGGTACACCGGGTGCATGAGCGAACGAGTACGGCGCTGGATCGATGGCTACATCCGAGCGTGGGAGTCGAACGCACCGGCCGACATCCGCGCCCTGTTCACCGAGGACGCCACCTATCGCACGGCACCGTTCCGGGATCCCTGGCGCGGTGTCGACGAGATCGTGACGGAGTGGATCCGCCGCAAAGACGAGCCGGGCGATGCCGCGTTCACCTGGGAGGTGGCCGGCGAGGACGGCGATCGCGTTTTCGTGCAGGGGACGACCGTGTATGCCGACACCACCTACAGCAATCTGTGGGTGATCGACTTCGCCCCGGACGGGCGAGCCACCTCCTACACGGAGTGGTGGATGGACCAGGCCTCGCCGCCCGAGTAGCGACCGCGCGGCCCTATCCCTGTGCCGCCGCGATCGCGTCGCGCAGCATCCCGTCGCGCTCGTTCAGGAGACGGACCGCGTCTGCTCCTTCGAGCCCGGTGACGACCACCAGGATCGCCGCCTTCACCCAGCCGTCGACGGAGGACAGCGCTGCCGCCGCCGTTGCGGCATCCGTTCCGGTGGCGAGCATGACGATCCGCTCGGATCGCGCCCGGAGCTTCTCGTTCGTGGCCCGCACGTCGACCATGAGGTTGCCGTACACCTTGCCGAGCCGCACCATCGTGAGCGTGGAGATGGTGTTCAGCACGAGCTTCTGCGCGGTGCCAGCCTTCATGCGCGTGGATCCCGTGACGGCCTCGGGTCCGACGACCGTCTCGATCGCCACGTCGGAGGCGGCGCCGATCACGGATCCCGCGTTGCACGCGAATCCCACGGTGGCCGCGCCCAGCTCCTTCGCACGCAGCAGCGCACCGAGCACGTAGGGCGTGCGCCCGGAGGCGGAGATCCCGATGACCGTGTCGTCGGCGGCGATCCCCAGCTCGTCCATCGCTGCTGCGCCGGCGACGTCGTCGTCCTCGGCGTTCTCGACTGCGGTGCGGATGGCCAGGTCACCGCCCGAGATCACGCCGACCACGCGCGACGGATCCATGCCGTACGTGGGCGGGATCTCGCTGGCGTCCAGCACGCCAAGGCGCCCCGGCGTTCCCGCACCGACGTACACGATGCGGCCGCCTTCGCGCATGCCAGAGACCGTGAGCTCGATGGCCGCAGCGATCTGCGGTGCAGCGGCGGTCACGGCATCCGGAACCGTCGCGTTCTCCGCGCAGAGCAGCGCGACCTGTTCGTCGAGCGACAGCAGGTCGAGGTCGAGGGTGGCCGGATTGACCGCCTCCGTCGCGAAGGTCGTCAGGCTGTCGCGCAGCTCGCCGCGCTCGTCGTCACTCACTGGTGCTCCGTTCGTCTGACGCGGATGCCGCTGTCTCCGCATCGCGCGGCGAGACGTGCCGCGGCACGGCGTCTCCCCACACACTATGCGCCGGATGCGGCGCCTGACGCCTCGCCGGCGCCGCCTCCCGACGCGTTGTCGGACGGCCCAGCGGACGCATCGCCGCGCCGGCCGCCGTCGCGCACGATCCATCGGCCGATGACCACGAGGATCAGCCCGATGCCGGCGCCGAGCACCGTCTCGAGCAGACGGTCGCCAAGAAGTGGGCCGACGGCCGTCGTGCGGCCGAGCTCCGACACCGACAGGGCGAGCGGCGTGATGAAGACGAGGGCGGCCGCATAGAACCATCCGACGAGCAGCTCCGTCACGAACTGGCACACGCCGATCGCGACGATGAGCACACCGTCGGACGGATTCGGCACGAGAAGCAGCGCCGCCGCACCGACGCCGAGCGCCGTTCCGACGATGCGCTCGACGGCCCGCACCGTGGAGTTCGGACCGTGCGGCGGCGGGATCACCGCCGTGAGGCTCACCACTGCCCAATACGGATGTCCGATCCCCAGCGTCACCGCGATCGCGCCTGCGGCGAGCGCGCCGACTCCGTTCTGCGCGACGGCGAGCCAGACCCGACGGTTGCGGAGGACCGATCGCCTGGTCGTCACGCGCCCGAGCGGGCGGTAGACGCGGGCCAGGCGCCCAGGCGTGAGACGTCGCAGCACCCAGCCCGACATGCCGAGGGCCCAGGCGAGGGCGGCGGACAGCACGGCCACGAGCATCCGCTGGCCCAACTCCGACACGGGAGTCGGCAGCCCGGCGCACACGAGCAGGGCGAACACGAAGAACAGCGGGCCGCGCGGGAGGAGGTCGATGGCTGCCGCGACGAGCGTGCCGAGGGTGGTCACCACGATGAGCACGAGGGCGACGCACCAGAGCGGTGCAGCGGATGCCGCGAGCAGGCTGCCTGCCGCGATGCAGAGCACGAGTCCGGCGGCGGCGACCGTCATGCTGACGATCCGCTGACGGTAGGGCTCGCTGCGTCCGTAGAGCGCCGTGAAGGCTCCGAATGCCGCGTAGGCGCCCCAGTCCAGACGGCCGATCGCCATCAGGATCAGCAGCGGCACCATCACCGCGACCGCCGCACGGAACGCCACCTCGACGTCGAGTCCGCGCAGCCGAGGGACGCGCGGCGGCAGCAGCCTCATCGGCCGGTCCAGCGCGAGGTCGTACCTACCGAGGTCGCATGTCCCGAGATCGCATGTCCCGAGGTCGCACGTCCCGAGGCGTGCCGCGCACGGAACGTGTCGACCATGGCCTACAGCTTCTCGATCGGGGCGATCTTGATGAGCAGCTTCTTCGCGCCTGCCTTGTCGAACTGCACGTGCGCGACCTTCTTCGCACCTTCGCCCGTGACGTTCACGACTCGGCCGTCGCCGAAGTCCACGTGACGGATGCGGTCCCCCACCTCCAGCGTCAGGTCGCCGTTGTCCCGCACCTGGGCCGTGACACGGTTGGGCCAGGCGTTGGCCGGCACGTCCGGCTTGGCTCCGAACGAGCCGCCGGCTCCGGTGAGCCCGCGGTCAGGACCGCGCGCCGGACGACGCGCGTTCAGCGCCCGCGACTGCGTGCCGCCGCGCGAGTTGGCGAATCCGGGCGACTGCCGCCAGTCGATGAGCTCGGCCGGGATCTCCTGCAGGTACCGGCTGGGCAGCGCGACGGCGACGTCGCCGAACTGGGCTCTGGTCATCGCCAGCGACAGGTACAACCGCTTGCGGGCGCGCGTGATGCCCACGTAGAAGAGGCGGCGCTCCTCGGCGGGACCGCCCGGCTCGTTCGCGGACATGCGGTGCGGCAGCAGCTCCTCCTCCACGCCGGTGATGAAAACGGCGTCGTACTCGAGGCCCTTCGCCGTGTGCAGCGTCATGAGGGAGACGGTTCCGCTCGCGTCGTCGATCTCGTCCGCCGCCGCTACCAGCGACACCTCGGTGAGGAACTCGACGAGCCCGCCTTCCGGATTGTTCCGCTCGAACTCCTTGGTGACGGCGACGAGCTCCTCGACGTTCTCGGCTCGTGCCTCGTTCTGCGGGTCACGGCTCGCGCGCAACGCCTCGACGAGCCCGGAGCCCTTGATGAGGTGCACGAGCACGTCGCTGACCTTGGCCTGACCGGCCGGGTTTCCGGGGTCGATCATCTCGGCGCCCGTGTCGAGCAGAGTCGCCAGATCGACGATCGCCTTCGTGACCTTGGGGCCTAGCCCCAAGGATGCCGCATCCCGCATCGCCTGGCGGAAGGTGAATCCGTTGGCCTCCGCGTATCCGGCGAGCTGGGTCTCTGTGGCGGGCCCGATGCCGCGCTTGGGCGTGTTGAGGATGCGACGCAGCGCCATCTCGTCCGCCGGATTCGCGACGGCGATGAGGTAGGCCATCGCATCCTTGATCTCGGCCCGCTCGTAGAACTTGGTGCCGCCCATGATGCGATACGGCAGCGCCGAGCGGATGAAGATCTCCTCCAGCGCACGCGTCTGCGAGTTCGTGCGGTAGAAGACTGCCATCTCGTTGTACGGCATGCCCGCGGCGTGCAGCTTCTCGATCTCGTCGGCGACGAACTGCGCCTCGTCGTGCCCGGAGTATCCGGTGTAGCCGATGATCTTCTCGCCGTCACCGCCGGAGGACCAGAGCTTCTTGTCCTTGCGATCGAAGTTGTTGGCGATCACCGAGTTGGCGGCAGAGAGGATGTTCTGCGTCGAGCGATAGTTCTGCTCCAGCAGCACCACCTTGGCGCCGGGGAAATCGCGCTCGAACTCCGAGATGTTGCGGATGTCCGCGCCTCGGAACGCGTAGATCGACTGGTCCGAGTCGCCGACGACGGTGAGGGATGCGCCCGGCACGCGACCCGTCCCGTCCACGAGCCCGCGCATGCTGAAGTCCTTGGCCTCGAGCTCGGCGACCTCCTCGGGCTCGATCGGCTTCGTCAACTCGTGGATCAGCTCGTACTGGGCGTGGTTCGTGTCCTGGTACTCGTCGACGAGGATGTGCCTGAACCGCCGCTGATACAGCGCGGCGATGTGCGGGAACGCGCGGAACAGGTAGACGGTCTGGCCGATGAGGTCGTCGAAGTCGAAGGCGTTCGCGCGCTCCAGGTCGCGGCTGTACTGCCGGAAGATCTCGAGGAACACCGCCTCTTTGGGATCGGAGCGGTTCGCCGTTCGCGCGAAGGACTCGACATCCGTCAGCTCGTTCTTGAGCTTGGAGATGCGGGCAGCAGCACTGCCGGGCGTGAAGCCGAAGGTGTCGGCCTCGAGCTCCTTGATGATGCGCTTGAGCAGCGCCTTCGAGTCGCCGGAGTCGTAGATGGTGAAGTTGCGGTTGTAGCCGAACTGCTCGGCCTCGCGGCGCAGGATGCGCACGCACGCGGAGTGGAACGTCGAGATCCACATGCCCTGCGCCGTCTCGCCGACGAGCGACTCGACACGCTCGCGCATCTCGGCCGCTGCCTTGTTCGTGAACGTGATGGCGAGGATCTGGCTCGGCCACGCCTCGCGATTGGCCAGGAGCCCGGCGATGCGGTGCGTGAGCACGCGCGTCTTGCCCGATCCGGCACCCGCAACGATGAGCAGAGCCGGTCCGCGGTATTCGACGGCCTCGCGCTGCTGCGGATTCAGGCCGTCGAGCAGAGAGTCACCGGTCGATCCGCTGCCGGGGCCGACGCCAGGACCGACGATGTTGGGACGGAACGAGCGGTCGTCGGCGCCCACGTCGACACCGTCGAGAATGATCGGAGCGGATGCCCGGAACGCTTCGGGGTCGCGCGTCGCGTCGTCGAGAACCGGGGAGTCGGGAGGCGTCGTCATGCTGCCTCAAGTCTAGGTGGAGCCGCCGACACGCGACCGGCGTCGGCCACCGCCGATGCGCCCGTGCTGTACGTTCCTGCGGCACGTGTCACCGACACGCCGCCCGTGGAGTGGGACACGCCGCGAAGCGGCGCGCAGTGCCGCAGGAGCGCACGGTCCGCGCGCGGCGGGACGGCATCCGTCAGCGCAAGAGGCGTCACGGCTGAGCACGGCTGCCGATGTCGGAGGCCCGCGGCATTCTGTCTCCATGAGCGAATCACCGACGATCGTGCTGGTTCCCGGGTTCTGGCTCGGCGGTTGGGCGTGGGATGCCGTCGCCGCCCGCCTGCGCGACCGCGGCTTTCCCGTGACCCAGGTGACGCTGCCCGGCCTCGAGTCCACGGACACACCCCGGGCCGCCATCACCCTCGCCGATCAGCTGGATGCCGTCACCGACGTCGTGCGCTCGGCGGGCTCCCCCGTCGTCCTGGTCGGCCACAGCGGTGCGGGTGAGATCGTGACCGGCGTCGCCGATCGGCTGCCCGCCGCGGTCGCCGCGCTGGTGTTCGTGGACAGCGGACCGTCGTACGACGGCACGGTCAATGCTCCGGATCTCGCCGAGGACATCGCCGAAGTGGCGCTGCCGTCGTGGGATGAGCTCACCGCAGCCGGGTCGAGCATCGACGGGCTGGACGAGGCGACGCTCCTCCGGTTCCGCGAACGGGCGGTACCGCAACCGGCCGGTCCGATGCGCGAAGCGCTGCGCCTGCACGACGAGCGCCGCCACGCGATCCCTGTCACTCTGGTGTGCTCGTCATTCCCTGCCGAGCAGGTGCGACAGCTCATCGCGGCCGGGCATCCTTGGTTCGCGGAACTGGCTCGGTACGGCTCCGTCGACCTCGTCGACGTCATCACCGGCCACTGGCCGATGTGGTCGAAGCCGGAGGAGACGGCCGAGGCGATCGCGGGCGCCGCGTCGGCCGCGGCCGGGCAAGGAGTCTGACACCCGATCGCCTGAGCGCGATCGCGTGAGCGCCTGGTCGTCCGAGCGCCTGGTCGTCCGAGCGCCTGGTCGTCCGAGCGCCTGCCTCGACTCATCGCGGCAGCGCGGCACCCCGCCGGTCCGGCCTACCCGGCCATCGACCCGACCGGCAGGCTGCGCAGCAGGTCGCGCGTGACATCCGCCAGTCGTCTGGCGTTCGACGGATCCAGCGTCTCGAGATCGAGCGGCACGGGTCTGCCCCGATCCACCGCCGTCAGAGGCGCGGCCGGCGGGTCGTCGATGAAGCGGTGGATGGGCGCGATGGAGTCAGCGATAGGACGAGCGGACACGCGTGCCAGCATCCGGATCGATGCCCGCAGCACGACCGGAAGAGGACTGAGGTCGCCGCTCCTGGTGAAGCCGGGGTGGTAGAGCACGGAGCGGATGCCGGTGCCCGGTCGGTCCGCGAGCGCGACGCCGAGAAGATCATTGGCGCGCCCCGCCTGGAGCTGGGCCGTGGCCATGCCGTAGCCGTGCTCGAGCTGCAGGTCATCCCAGTGGATCTCTCCCCTCGTCATCCCCACCCCCGCGACGTTCACGACGACGGGCGACTCGCTGCGCTCCAACTGCGGCGACAGACCGTGACCGAGCAGGTACCGGCTGAGGTAGTACAGCGCGAACGTCTGCTCGAGTCCCTCGGTCGTGACCGTCCGTTTCGGCGCCTGTCGGTTCGCGAACAGGGCCAGCGCATCGATCCGGTCATGGTGCGCCGTGATCTGGTCGATGGCGTCCTTGGTCGCCCTCACGCTGGAGAGGTCGACGACAACCGTGTGCAGCCGATCGCCTGCCCCGAACTCTGCCGCGTCTGTTTCGACTCGCTGCGCCTTTTCGGGACTGGATCCGAGCACGACCACGCTGTCGCCGCGTCGAAGGCGGGCGAGCGCGAGGGCTCGCCCCATGCCGTCCGTGCCGCCGCTGACGACGATGACGCGGGAACGAGCGGACGGATCGAGCGGATGGCTCGGCGAATCGGCCATGACGGACCTCCAGGTAGTAACTCTTTGTAAGCACTACCATCATCGGTAACTGCCCTCGGCCGCGAAAGGAGGCAGTTTCGTGCCCGATACGAACACCGCTGTTCCCTCGATGGTGGAGGCCGACCTGCCGCATCCGGTGCCCGCCGACGAATACGAGCAATGCCCCGTGACCGATGTGCTGCGCCGCATCGGGGACAAGTGGACGGTGCTGGTCATCGTGCTGCTGGGCAAGCGGCCGTACCGATTCAACGAGCTCCACCGCGGGATCGAGACCATCAGCCAGCGGATGCTCACCCGCACGCTGCGCGGTCTGGAGACGGACGGTCTGGTGCACCGCGACGTCTTCCCCACCAACCCGCCCAGTGTCGAGTACAGCCTCACGCCGCTCGGCAGGTCACTGCTCACGCCGTTGTCCGCCCTCGCCGACTGGGCCGTCGAACACCGCCAGGACATCGCCGCGTCGCGGGAGACGTCCGCTGGTTGAGGCCCCCTACAACGAGTCGCGCACGACCACCGCGAGGTCCGGATGGTCGGCGAACACGCCGTCCACGCCTGTCGACATGACGACCTCGAACTCGCGCTGCCAGTCGCCGAAATGCTCGGCAGCGCCCCCGCGGCGGAATCGCTTGGACAGGAACCGGTTCTCTGGACGCAGCGTCCACGTGTAGATCCCCAGGCCGACGCCGTGCGCGCGGTCGACGAGATCGGTCGTGCCGTCGCCCGCGGCATCCAACAGCAGCGTCTTGCTCACGCTGATGCCGTCGATGGCGGCGGCACCGGTGCCCGTGGCCAGCGCGTACAGGCCGGCGCCGTCGATCTCCTGCGCGTAGGTCCTGGCCGATGCGCCGTCCCGTTCCACGGCGTCGTACGGTGCCCCGGTCGCCTCGATGAGGTACACCGTCTTCGCCCGCACCGAGCGAGCCCGGACGCGCTCCAGCACGGTGCGCTCGAAGGACTCCACGACGAGCCGGCTCTGCTCGTCGCGCCAGCCGGAATCCCGCACAGCCGCAGCGAACAGTTCGTCGAGCGGCAGGCCGAGCCTGTCGAAGTACGTCGCGTGCTTGAGCTCGACGACGAGCCCGAGGGTGCGTCCCGCGCGCTCCGATTCGCGATCGACGAGGTCGAACAGCTGCGACAGCCGCATCACCGGATACTGACGGTCGAAGCTCGAGCTCGCCTGGCGCAGATCCGGAAGTCGCTCAACGGCCCGCAGCGTGGAGAGCTGCGTCCACGTGAAGTCCTCGGTGAACCATCCGGTGCGACGGATGCCGTCCACCGTCTTCGTCGTTCGCAGGTGTGCGAATTCGCTGCGGGACGCGACATCCGTCGTTGAGGAGATCTCGTTCTCGTGGCGCAGCACGAGCACGCCGTCCTTCGTCGCGACGACGTCGGGCTCCACCGCGTCGGCACCGAGCGCGAACGCCAGCTCATACGACGCTCTGGTGTGCTCCGGACGGTATCCGGGCGCCCCCCGATGGCCGATGATCAGGGGCGAACGCGCGGCGGACATGCCGGAGATCATAGTCACGGCGGCCGCCACGGTCATGAACACCTGCCAACGTGTGCGCCACTGACGCTGCGACATCGTTCAGCTGCGGTGCCTCACGTGCGACATCCGCTCCGCTGCGCAGCGGGTGTTCGCGGCCGGCGCACCGCGGCGCCCCATTCCCCAGCGGAAGCCCAGCCCCCGACGGGCGCTCACCCGGTAACGTTGGTTCATGGCCCTCTCCAACCCCGCGTTCTCGCGCAATCCGGCGTTCAAGCCGAACAACCCCGTGCCCGGCGCAGCCGTGGCCACCGAGACGGATGCTCTCGCCACGGCAGAGGGCATCCAGTCGCTGTACGAGGCACCGGCCGCCACCTCGGCCGACACCGGCCGTATGACGTACGAAGACACCATCGTGAAGACGGTGCTGTTGTTCGCCGTCATCCTCGCGGCCGCCGTCGTCGGCTGGTTCTTCCCGGTCCTCACGCTGCCCGGCGCGATCGTCGGCTTCGTGCTCGGCCTGGTCAACTCGTTCAAGCGCAAGCCGTCGCCAGCCCTGATCCTCACGTACGGTGCAGCGCAGGGCCTCTTCATCGGCGGCATCTCCGCCGTGTTCGAGAGTCTCTGGAACGGTGTCGTCATCCAGGCTGTGCTGGCCACGCTGGCGGTCTTCGCGGTGACGCTCATCCTGTTCGCGAACGGCAAGGTGCGCGCATCCGCTCGGGCCACGAAGGTCTTCCTCGTCGCGATGATCGGCTACCTGCTGTTCAGCGTCATCAACCTGGTCATCATGGCCTTCGGCGGTTTCGGGGCAGGCAGCGGTGGAGCGTTCGGCGCGCTGTCGATGCCCATCCCGTGGCTGTTCGGCATCCCGCTCGGCGTCATCATCGGCATCGTGGCCGTGCTGCTGGCGGCCTACTCGCTCGTGCTCGACTTCGACTTCATCCAGAACGGCGTGAAGAACCGCGCCCCGCGCGTCATGGGCTGGTACGGCGCGTTCGGCCTCGCCGTCACGCTGATCTGGCTCTACGTCGAGTTCCTGCGGCTGTTCGCCATCATCGCAGGCGGCGCCAGGAACTGACCCGCTTCGCACGGCGAACGCGACACGCCCGGGTTGCACGAATCGCGTCCGGTCGATAACCTCGATGAGTCCTGTCCGCCGTGTTGGGAAGTCCCTTGATCTGAATCGTCGCCTTCGCGCTCTGTCCACGCGCTGATCCGACGATCCTTCCCGCCGCGCCTCACCAGGCTCCGAGCACGCAGTGCTTCCGCATCTAGCCTCTGCACCTGGCTTCTGCCTCCGGCTCCGGCACCGGTCCTCCGACACTGTCGACGACCTCGTTGTTCAGCGCACCCCCAACATCCTCGGGAGTCGCTCATGTCAACACCACTTAGCTCATCGGTCGTGCTCGACCGTCTCACCTTCGCCTGGCCCGACGGATCCGTCGCCCTGGACTCGGTCTCCGGCGCCTTCGGCATCGGACGCACCGGCCTGGTCGGCCGCAACGGCTCCGGCAAGTCGACGCTTCTGCGCCTCATCGCCGGCGAACTGATCCCCACCTCAGGTTCCGTCTCCGCCACCGGCGACGTCGCCTACCTTCCGCAGCAGCTCACGCTCGACACGGATGCCAGGGTCGCCGCACTCCTCGGCGTCGCCGAGCAGCTCGACGCCGTGCGGGCGATCACCGCCGGCGACGTCGACCCCGCGCACTTCGACGCGGTCGGCGAAGACTGGGACGTCGAGGCGCGCGCGCAGGTCGCGCTCGCGGACGCCGGACTGGATCCGTCGTTCCTCGACCGCACCGTCGGCGAGCTCTCAGGAGGCGAGGCCGTGCTGGTCGCCGTGGCGGGCATCCGTCTTCGTCGCGCACCGATCACCCTGCTCGACGAGCCGACCAACAACCTCGATCGGGACGCGCGTGCGCGGCTGGGCGAGATGGTGCGCGGATGGCGCGGGACGCTGATCGTCGTCAGCCACGACGTCTCGCTGCTCGAACTCATGGACGACACCGCCGAGCTGTACGGCAGCGCGCTGAGCGTGTTCGGCGGTCCGTACTCCGAGTGGCGTGCCTGGCTGGACGCCGAGCAGGATGCCGCGCGACAGGCCGAGAAGGATGCCAAGCAGGTCTTCAAGAAGGAGAAGCGGCAGCGCATCGAGGCCGAGACGAAGCTCGCCACCAGGGCGCGCATGGCGAAGAAGGCCGAGGTCGAGAAGAGGGTGCCGAAGATCGTCGCGCACGGCCGCCGGATGGGGGCGGAGGTCTCCGCCGGCAAGCTCCGCACCGAGGTCGCCGGGAAGGAGGAGACGGCGAGGCAGGCCCTCGACGCTGCCGGCCATCGGGTACGTGACGACGCGTCGATGAAGATCGCACTGCCGGATCCCGGGCTGTCGTCCGCCAGGCGGATCGCGACACTCGAGGATGTCTCCCGGTCGTGGGCGATCCAGGGTCCGGAACGGGTCGCACTGATCGGTCGCAACGGCGTCGGCAAGACGACGCTGCTGCGGAAGCTGATCCCGGAGCATCCGGACACGGAGCTCTTCGACCTGCATCCGGACCTGCGCGCCCACGCCCATACCGACCGGATCGGCTACCTGTCGCAGCGGGTGGACGGACTGGATGACGCGGCATCCGTCGTGGAGAACGTCGCGGCGGCCGCACCGCACGTGCCGGAGAAGGAGTTGCGCAATCAACTCGCCAGGTTCCTCATCCGCGGCACGGCCATGGACCGGCCGGTCGGCGCCCTTTCCGGCGGGGAGCGCTTCCGCGTGGCATTGGCCACGCTGCTGCTCGCGGATCCCGCGCCGCACCTGGTGATCCTCGACGAGCCGACGAACAACCTCGACCTCGACACGGTCGGGCAGCTGGTGGATGCGCTGCGCGCCTACCGGGGCGCCGTTGTCGTCGTGAGCCACGACGACGCGTTCCTCGGGCAGCTGGGGCTCGATCTCACGCTGGAGCTGGATGCCGACGGCCGGCTGACCGAGGTCGGCTGACCCAGGCCTCGGCGAGCAACCCTCTTGTTGCCGAGCCACCCCCGAATTCGTGTCGATTCGGGGGTGGCTCGCTACTTATGGGGTGGCTCGCGGCGACGGCCGCCTTGATCACTCCCACTCGATGGTGGCCGGGGGCTTCGACGTCACGTCGAGGACCACCCGGTTCACACCCTCCACCTCGTTGGTGATCCGGTTCGAGATGCGCGCGAGCACCTCGTACGGCAGGCGGGTCCAGTCCGCGGTCATCGCGTCCTCACTCGAGACGGGACGCAGCACGATCGGATGCCCGTACGTGCGTCCGTCGCCCTGCACGCCCACCGAGCGCACGTCCGCGAGCAGGACGACCGGGCACTGCCAGATCTCGCCGTCGAGGCCGGCGGCGGTCAGCTCGCGGCGGGCGATGGCATCCGCTTTGCGCAGCAGTTCGAGCCGATCGCGCGTCACCTCGCCGATGATGCGGATGCCCAGCCCGGGCCCAGGGAACGGCTGACGGGAGACGATCACCTCCGGCAGGCCCAGCTCGCGGCCGACCGCGCGCACCTCGTCCTTGAACAGGGTGCGCAGCGGCTCGACGAGCTCGAACTGCAGGTCCTCGGGAAGCCCGCCAACATTGTGGTGGCTCTTGATGTTCGCGGTTCCGGTTCCGCCGCCGGACTCCACGACATCCGGATAGAGCGTGCCCTGCACGAGGAACTTGATCGGGTCGCCGGACTCGGCTGCCTCGGCGGCGAGTTCCGCCTGGGCTCGCTCGAAGGTTCGGATGAACTCGCGGCCGATGATCTTGCGCTTCTCCTCGGGATCCGTCACGCCGGCCAGAGCGTCGAGGAAGACATCCGACGCATCGATGGTGACGAGGCGCACGCCGGTCGAAGCGACGTAATCCGTCTCGACCTGCTCACGTTCGTCCTGGCGCAGCAGGCCGTGGTCGACGAACACGCACGTGAGCTGGTCGCCGACGGCCTTGTGCACGAGCGCGGCCGCGACGGCGGAGTCGACACCGCCGGAGAGACCGCAGATGACGCGTCCCGTTCCGACCTGCGCGCGGATCGCTGCAACCTGCTGCTCGATGACGTTCTCGCTGTTCCAGTCGGCAGGGATACCCGCCGCCCGGTGCAGGAAGTTCTCCAGCACGGCCTGTCCGTACGCGGAGTGCTTGACCTCCGGATGCCACTGCACGCCGTACAGACGACGCTCGTCGTTCGCGAACGCGGCGACGGGCGTGGAGTCCGTCGACGCGAGCACCTCGAATCCGTCCGGCGCCTTCGTCACGGAGTCGCCGTGGCTCATCCACGCCGTCTGGTCGGCCGGTTGGCCGTCGAGCAGCGTTCCGGCGTCCGTGACGCGCACGTCGGTGGATCCGTACTCGCGTGCTCCGGTCTTCGACACCTCGCCGCCGAGTGCCGTCGCCATCACCTGGAACCCGTAGCAGATGCCGAGCGTCGGCACGCCGAGCTCGAAGATCGCCGGGTCGAAGCTCGGAGCGCCCTCTTCGTACACGCTCGACGGCCCGCCGGAGAGCACGATGCCGGCAGGCTGCTTCGCCTCGACCTCGGCCGCCGTGATGGTGTGCGGCACGATCTCGGAGTACACGGACGCCTCGCGCACCCGCCGAGCGATCAGCTGCGCATACTGCGCCCCGAAGTCGACCACGAGAACCGGATGCTCGCCCGCGTTCCCGGCTGCGTTCAGGGCTGCATTCTCGGCTGCGTTCTCGGCCGTGTTCACGGCTGTGTTCACGTTAATGGGATGCCTCCACCTTGGGCTCGGATGCCGACGGGACGGGATTCTCGGCGAGGAAACGCTTCACCTGCTTGGTGATGAAGTGCTCGACGATGAACGACATGAACGGCACGACGCCGCCCAGCGCGATCTGCACGAACTTCGTGAACGACATGCGCATGAGCGACCACAGCCTGAAGTCGGCGATCAGGTAGAGCACGTACAGCCATCCGTGCGCGATCAAGATGGCCGTCGACACGTCGAAGCCCGCCTGCCCCGTGTTCGCCGGGTCGTAGGCGACGAGGGCGATGGCCGGCTTGCCTGGTGCAAAGGCATACACGGAGTACCCGACGCCGTACTTCAGGATCATCTCCGCGACGAGGAGCAGCAGCATGACACCGGTGATGTACGCGGTGACTCGGTAGAACGTCAGCGCGCCGGGGATCTTCGGGATGTCGACCGCCCGGGGACGGGCCGAGTTCGCCGAGCGCAACTGCTCGATGGTGCGGTGGAGCAGGCTGCCGCCGTCCGTGTTCTGAGGGGGGTTCGGCATGGGATCCAGTTTAGTTCTGCTCGGTGTCGGTTCTGCTGGTGGCCGGCTCGCCCACCGGGTCGCCACGCCACGCGGCCAGCTCCGCCTCATAGGCGGTCTCGGCGTCTTCGCGCTGCTTCTCCCAGGCATCCTTCACGACGCGGTACCAGAGGAAGATCGCGAAGCCGGCGAAGATGGCCCACTCGGCCGCGTAGAAGATGTTCAACCAGTTGACGGTGGCCTGCTCGACGGGCGGCGGCGAGTAGATCGCGGTCAGTCCGGCGGGCGGCGTGCCGTGCTCCACGAGGTAGGAGCTGTAGATGTCGGAGTCGCCGATGCCGTGCCACGTGTTCACCAGGGCCGCCACCGCCATGTCCTTCATGACGAAGGGGTCGGTGTTCTCCTTCGGCGCCTCCGGCGCTTCGGACGGCAGCAGCCGACCGGTGAGCATGACGGTCGTCGTCGGCTGGTCGCGCAGCTGCGCGATCGCGGCCTTCGCCTTCTGCTCCGTCGGCGCCCAGCCACGGGCGACCGCGAGCTGCGCGGTCTTGCCGTGCGCGTCATCCGCTGTCGGTGTGAACCTGGCGATCACCCAGTAGCCCGCCGCGCCGTCGTTGAGGCGGCCGGTGAGCATTCCGTAGTCCGTCGCCGCGAACGTGCCGCGTGCCGTCACGAGCTGTCCGACGCCTGCCGTCGTGGGCGGCGAGTTCACGGTGGCGATCTCGTTCAGCGGCTTGACCGTCTCGGTCGGATGCTCCACCACGTGACCCGACTCCACCGCGCGTTCCAGCTGCCATTGGCCGAGCCACGCGAACGCGCCGGCGATGACGAGGGCCAGCAGGAGCGCTGCCACCCACTTGGGCCGCACCATGGTGCGCGGCAGGGACTCGATCCTCGGCGGCGCGGGTCTCGCCGCTGGGGGGTTGTTGCCGGAGATGTCAGTTCTGCTTTCGTCTGTCATCGGCGTCCGTCTGACGCATCGCCTGTTCGACGATACGGTCGATCGTCGCCTTGCTGGGTTCGCCAGTGCGCACGTCTGTGCCATCGGCATCCCCGCCGTCGGACTCGCCGCCCTCGTCGTCGAGTTGACCGCTGGTCACCGCGTCGACGAGCGCGGCCTCTTCGTCGAGAACGGGGTTGCGCTCCTTCGTCACCGCGCGTCGACGCGGCTTGATGAGTGCAGCACCGATCCTCTCAGAGTTGGCTGTGAGCACCGGTCCGAGGATGGCCATGATGAGCACGTAGAGACCGGCGAACGGTTCCAGCTTCTCGTTGAGACCGGCCGCGAGCGAGAGCGTCGCGAGGATCAGCGTGAACTCGCCGCGGTTCATCAGCACCGCGGCGATGTTGACGCCGTCTCGGGCATCGAGCCGGTTGAAGAGCGCGATCAGCTGTCCGGAGACCACGTTGAGCACCACCGTGAGCAGGATGGCGATCACCACGATCCACGCCACGCTGCCGAACTCCGCGATGTTCAGGGCGAGTCCGAAGTTCAGGAAGAAGAACGCCGCGAACACGTCGCGCAGCGGTATCGAGATGCGCTCGATCTTGCCGGAGAAGCGGGTCGCACCCAGCACGAGGCCGATGAGGAACGCGCCGATGGCATCCGTCACTCCGATGAGCTCGCCGATGCCGGCGAAGAGCACTGCCAGGCCGAAGAACAGAATGGTGAACAGCTCGTCGTCACGAGTGCGGAAGAACCGCGAGAGGAATCGCCCTCCGTATCTGGCCACCGTGAACATGACGACGAGGAATGCTGCGGCGATCCCCAGTTGCAGCACCACCGGCCAGAACTCCGTCTGGCCGCTGAGCACGACCGAGACGATCGCGAGGTAGACGGCGATGAAGACGTCACCGATCACGGTGGCGCCGAGGATGGCCGGGGTCTCGTTGTTCGCGAGACGTCCGAGCTCGATGAGCATCTTGGTGATGATGGCACTCGACGAGGTGCCAACCATGCCGGCGATGATGAGCGCTTCGCGGGTGCCCCAGCCGACGAACTCGCCGAACAGGAAGCCGATGCCCATGTTGAGCACGATGTACGTGCCGCCGGAGATGAGCAGTCGGCCCGCGTTGCCGAAGAACTCGTCCTGATCGAACTCGAGGCCGAGGTTGAACAGCAGCAGGATCAGGCCGAACACGGCGATCAGGCCGATGTCACCCGAGTTGAAGTTCAGCGGGAAGAAGCCGGTGTTCGGGCTCGCGAGCAGACCGACGACCATGTAGATCGGGATGGCGGGCAGCCCGATGAGCTTGCCGAGACGGCCGAGCACATAGGCGATCACGAAGAGTGCGCCCAGCACCATGAGGTCGGTGGCGACGGAGTCCGTCGCGTGAGATGCGGCGGCCACAGCCGCGTGCGGCGCAGTGAGTCGAGCGGCGATGTCGTCGCCGGGGGCGGAAAGGAAAGCGGGCACGACGGCGACGGTCACGTCACACTCCGGGCGGAGCGTCGGCGAGGGCTGGCTTGGCCACCTCTCCGGTGCGGAAGTACGTGAACGCCTTGGCGACCTTCTCGGGAGATCCCGCGACGACCAGAGTGTCGCCGGGGAAGACCTTGAAGTCGGCGGCGGGTGCCGGGTTGGTCGAGTCGCCGCGCACCACGGCCACGACGGTGAGGCCGACCATGCCGACCTCCGCCGGTGAGCCGAGGCGCTGGCCGGCGATGTAGTCCTCGTAGTCCACGGTGAACCAGTCGATCGAGAGCCCCGGGATCTGATCCAGCGCCGTCAGCGACTCCGTGATCTGCGTTCCACCGAGCAGCTCGGCGAGGGTGTGCGCCTCGTCCTCGTTGAGACGAAGAGACACCTTCGTCACATTGGCCGTGTCTTCGTTGTCGGAGAACGTGATAAGGTCTGAATGCCCGGAGCGGTGAGCTATCACGCCGACTTTGCCGCCGTCGTCCGTGATGAATGTGTGCAGCACACCGACCCCGGGAAGCTTCACCCGTCGAACGTCAACCATCGTGTGGACTCCCGTGCATCTGCGTCATTCCAGTCTAGTCAGCGCTCCGCGACCCGCCGCCCGGCGGGCCTCCGCCCTGGGTGAACGCGACGCTGCTCACCCCAGGTCGGGAGCCTCTAGGCGGACGCGGTCGGCTGAGGCGTCGTCCGGCTGCTCCTGCGACGCTCGCTCGGCGGCGACACGTCGCAGGTAGTACGCGACCTCACGCTCGATGCGCTCCTCGTCCCAGCCGAGCTCCTCGCCCATCAGGCGCGCGGCGACGGGAGCGGCGGAGACGCCGCGATCCCACGCCTCGATCGAGATGCGGGTGCGCCTGGCCAGAACGTCGTCCACGTGCAGCGCGCCCTCGTGCGACGCCGCGTACACGACCTCGGCCGCCACGTAGTCGTCGGCGCCTGGCAACGGCTCCGCGAGCTCCGGGCGGCTGACGATGAGGTCCAGCACCTCCTGCGCGAGCGTTCCGTACCGGTTCAGCAGGTGCTCGACGCGAGTGACGTGCACGCCGGCCTTGCGCGCGATCCGTGCCCTGCGGTTCCACGCGGCGCGGTATCCGACGGCACCCACGAGCGGGATTTCTGCGGTGGCGGATGCCGGCACCTTGCCGTCGAGAGCGGCCGCGGCCGCGTCGATGGCATCCTTCGCCATCACCCGATACGTCGTCCACTTGCCGCCGGCGATCACCACGAGCCCCGGAACAGCGTGCGCCACGATGTGCTCGCGGGAGAGCTTCGACGTCTGGTCCGACTCGCCGGCCAGCAGCGGACGGAGTCCGGCGTAGACGCCCTCGACGTCTTCCCGGGTGAGGGGGACGCCGAGCACCGCGTTCACGTGGCCCAGCAGGTAGTCGATGTCCGCGGCCGTGGCTGCCGGATGCGCCTTGTCGAGCTTCCAGTCGGTGTCCGTCGTGCCGATGAGCCAGTGCCTGCCCCACGGGATGACGAACAGCACGCTCTTCTCGGTGCGCAGTAGCAGTCCGGATGCTGACTGGAACCGATCCCGCGGCACGACGAGGTGGATGCCCTTCGACGCACGCACCTTGAACTTGCCGCGCTCGCCGACCATGGACTGGGTGTCGTCCGTCCAGACGCCGGTGGCGTTCACGACCTGCTTCGCGCGGATCTCGAACAGCTCGTCCGTCTCGCGATCCCGCGCCCGAACGCCCACGACACGCTCGCCCACCTTGAGGAATCCCTCGACGCGCACGCGGTTGGCGACGTGCGCTCCATAGTGCGCTGCCGTGCGGGCGACGGACGCCGTGTACCGGGCGTCGTCCACCTGGGCGTCGTAGTACGTGATGCCGCCGATGTAGGCATCCGTCGCGAGCGAGGGCGACAGCTTGCGCACCTGGTTGCGGCTGAGGTGCCTGTGGTGCGGCACCCCTGGCGGGCGCAGACCGGTGTAACTGAACAGGTCGTAGAGGAGCATCCCGCTGCCGATGTAGAAACGCTCGATGACCCGACGCTTCAGCGGATACAGGAAACGCACGGGCTTCACGAGGTGCGGGGCAAGCTGCTGCAGGAGCAGCCCACGCTCGATCAGCGCCTCTCGCACCAGTCGGAAGTCGAGCTGCTCGAGATAGCGGATGCCGCCGTGCACGAGCTTGGACGACCGGCTCGAGGTGCCGGACGCCCAGTCCCTCTGCTCGACGAGTCCCACGCTGAGGCCGCGGGTGACAGCGTCGAGAGCGGATCCGGTGCCGACGATCCCGCCGCCGATGACGAGCACGTCCAGCTCGTCGGCGCGCATCGCGGCGATGGCCTCTGCACGCTGGGCGGGGCCGAGCTTCGCGGACTGTTCGATCGGCTCACGGCTGGCCATGGACGAGATCTCCTTGCGGACGACTACGCGTCAGTGCTTGTTACGTCAGTGCTTGTTACGTCAGTGCTTGTTACGTCAGTGCTTGTTCGATTCGATGCTGGTACGAGGCTCCGTTGCCGCGTCGGTGAAGCTCTCAAACGTCAAGGGAGGTGTCTCCGGCGGATCAGTGCCCCTGGTAAGGGGCGACGACGACCTCGACGCGCTGGAACTCCTTGAGGTCCGAGTATCCGGTGGTGGCCATCGAACGGCGCAGCGCACCGACGAGGTTCGCTGTGCCGTCGGCGACGCGGGCCGGGCCGTAGAGGATCTCCTCGAGCGTTCCGGTCTGGCCCACCTCGACGCGGTGTCCGCGCGGCAGCTGCGGATGGTGTGATTCCGCACCCCAGTGCCAGCCGCCGCCTGGGGCGTCTGTGGCGCGAGCCAGCGTCGTGCCCAGCATGACGGCATCCGCTCCGCACGCGATCGCCTTGACGATGTCGCCGGAGGAGCCGAGGCCGCCGTCGGCGATCACGTGCACGTACCGTCCGCCCGACTCGTCGAGGTAGTCGCGGCGAGCGCCCGCGACGTCGGCGACGGCTGTCGCCATGGGAGCGTGGATGCCGAGAGTCGCCCTGGTCGTGGACGCCGCGCCTCCGCCGAATCCCACGAGCACGCCGGCCGCGCCGGTGCGCATGAGGTGCAGGGCCGCGGTGTAGGTCGCTGCGCCGCCGACGATGACCGGGACGTCGAGCTCGTAGATGAACTTCTTGAGGTTGAGCGGCTGCTGGTTCTTGGAGACGTGCTCGGCCGAGACCGTCGTGCCGCGGATGACGAACAGGTCGACGCCCGCCTCGACCACCGTCTTGTAGAACTCCTGGGTGCGCTGCGGTGACAGGGATCCGGCGACGGTGACGCCGCCCTCACGGATCTCGGCGAGCCGATCGCGGATCAGCTCGGCCTTGATCGGCTCCGCGTAGATCTGCTGCATGCGCGTCGTGGCCCGCTCCGGCGGGAGCGAACGGATCTCGGCGAGCACGGTCTCAGGGTCTTCGTAGCGGGTCCACACGCCCTCGAGGTCGAGCACTCCGAGGCCGCCGAGCTGCCCGATCATGATGGCGGTGGCAGGCGAGACGACGGAGTCCATGGGCGCTGCGACGATCGGCACCTCGAACGTGTAGGCGTCGATGGTCCACGAGATCGAGACGTCTTCCGGGTCGCGCGTGCGGCGGCTGGGCACCACGGCGACATCGTCGAACGCATAGACGCGTCGAGCTCGTTTGGCACGGCCGATCTCGATTTCCATGGTCACCCGGCAAGTCTATGGGCGATTGAAGCGTGGAGGACGGGAGCTCTGCTCACGTCCTCCACGCTGATTGAGCCCATGAGCGGCGCAGCCGCGATAGTTAAGGTGATGACAGGGTCGGGGTCGTCATCCGCGGATGGCATGCTGGCACCCATGGACCGTGTCGCCGCCCAGCCGCTCGAGTTGCTCCGCACCCGCACCAGCGAGAAGTGGACGTCGTACCCGCCGGATGTTCTCCCGCTGTTCGTCGCGGAGTCGGACTTCCCGCTCGCCGAGCCCGTGGCATCCGTGCTGCACGCGGCGATCGACCGATCGGACACCGGTTACATCGGAGACGACGGCGGAGCCACGGCGAACGCGTTCGCCGCCTTCGCCCGCCGTCGCTGGGACTGGACCGTCGACGCCGACCGCGTTCGCACCACGACGGATGTCAGCGTCGTGATCGCCGAGGGACTCCGTGCTCTCATCGAGCCGGGCGACGGCGTCGTGATCATGCCGCCGGTGTATCCGCCGTTCTTCGAGCTCATCCCGGAGGCGGGAGGTCGCGTCGCCGAGGCTCCGCTCGCACGCACCGACGATGGGGGTTACCACATCGACCTGGACGCGGTCGATCGGGCACTGGCATCCGGAGCCCGCGCCGTTCTGCTCTGCAACCCGCACAATCCGCTCGGGCTGGTGCATTCCCGTGAGGAACTCACCGCGCTGAGCGACGTCGTCGAGCGGCACGGCGGGGTCGTGCTGAGCGACGAGATCCACGCCCCGCTCACGCACTCCGACGCCACGTTCGTGCCGTACCTGACGGTGTCGGATGCCGCTCGCGAGCACACCATCGCCGCCCACTCCGCGAGCAAGGCGTTCAACCTCGCCGGCCTCAAGTGCGCCCTCTTCGTCACCGCCTCGGACCGCATGGCCGCGCTCGTCAAGGGACTTCCCGAGGAGGTCGAGGTGCGCACGAGCCTCTTCGGCCGCATGGCGACCACCGCCGCGTTCGAGCGCGGCGACGCCTGGCTCGACGGCGTGATCGCCTCGATCGAGCACAACCGTCGCCTCCTCACGTCGCTGCTGGCGGAGCGGATGCCGCAGGTCGGCTACCGCGAACCCCGCGCGAGCTACCTGACGTGGCTCGACCTCTCGGCCATCGGCTGGGGCGAGGATCCCGCCGCCGTCGCCCTCGAACGCGCACGGGTGGCCGTGAACAGCGGTCTGACGTTCGGTCGTGAGGGAGCGGGATTCGTACGCCTCAACATCGGATGCTCGCCCGAGGTGCTCACCGAGGCCGTCGACCGCCTCGCCCGCGCCGCAGGCTGACGACCGATCAGGACCCCGGAGCATGCGGAACGTGTGGCGGATGCTGGCTCGCAGCCTGGCGGATCCCGGGCTCCTGCGCCTGAGGACCGCCGCCGTCACCTACGCGACGGCGGTGATCTGCGGCGCCCTCGCGAGCATCCCTGCCGCGATGCTCGGCATCGGACCGTCGATCGTGGTGCTGGCCGTGATGCTGTCGATCAGCTTCACGGACGAACGAGCGGGCGCGACGGCCGCCCAGCGTTGGATCTCGCTCGGCATGCTGCCACTCGTCGGCATCGCCGCCGTCGCGGTGGCGGGACTGATGGTCGGCGTTCCGGTGCTGGGCGATGCAGTGTTCGTCGTCGTGCTGTCCGCCGGCATCTGGGTGCGGCGCTACGGCCCGACGGCGTCCCGCATCGGCACGCTCGTCGCTCTGCCCTTCATCGCGGTGCTCGTCGTTCCCGCGCCGGTGCAGCCGGGGGCGGGATTCTCGCTCTGGGGCGCTGTGGTGGCGCTGCTCGTCGCCGTCGTCGCACTGCTCGTGCAGTGGCTGGCGCGGCTGACCGGCGTGACACCGCGGCGGGCGCGACCGCCGCGGGCTCCCGCTGCTCCGCGCTCGGCTGTCACGACGTCTGCCTCGGCCATGCCATCGGACGCAAGGGCAACCACCCAAGCACCGGCGGCCGCAGCCGCATCCGCGGGCTCGGAACGCCCTGGCGCCGCAGGCGCCAGGGGACGGATGCGCCCGATCGCCAGCACGCGGATGGCCATCCAGCTGGCGGTCACCTTGACCGGTGCATTCCTGATCGGGCACCTCGTCTTCGGCGAGCACTGGTTCTGGTGCGTGCTGACGGCGTACCTCGTCGCGAGCGGAAACCGCGGGCGGGGCGACGTCGTGTACAAGGGCATCCACCGCACGATCGGCGCGGCGGCCGGAACCGTGGTCGCCGCGGTGCTGTCGCTGCTGGCCGCGACCGGCCCGATGAGCCCGCAGGCGGCGGGGATGTCGGTGCTCACCATCGCCGTCATCCTGGCGCTCGGCCTGTGGTTGCGTCCTGCGGGCTACGGCTGGTGGGCGGCCGCGATGACCGCCATGCTCTCGATCCTGCAGGAGCTCACCGGGACCCAGCCGGGGCCCGTGATGCTCGTGCGGCTCGCCGCGATCGTGGTCGCAGGCGCGTTCGCGGTCGCGGTCGCGTGGTGGGTGCTCCCGGTGCGCACCGGCGACGCGCTGCGCGCGCGAACGGCTGCCGCACTCGCCGCATTGACCGACCTGCTGCTGGCGTGCATCCGCGAACCGGACGCCGTTCCCCACCGCCGCGCCGACCTCGACGAAGCGATCACCCGGCTGAAGCAGCTCGGTCCGACACTGCGCTTGGAGCGCGCGACCCGGATGCGACGACGCACCGAGGACCACCGCGCCGACGTGATCCCCGCCCTCGAGGCCTGCTCTCCGCCGGCGGATGCCGTCGCGTCACGCGTCGAGCACCGTGACCTGCTCAGCGCCGCGGAGTCGCGCCAGGCGGGCGCGCTCGCGCGACGCCTCGGCGAGTACCGACGGATGCTCGTGGGCGCGCCCGTCCCGCTCGAGAGTCTCGAGACCCCCGCGTTCCCCGACCTCGGTGCGGCCGTCGCCGACCTCGCGGCTCCGCTTCGTCTCGTCGCTCGTCCGACCGAGCCCGACGCGACAACGCACGGGGATGCTCGGCCTCACCGCTGAGGCACGTCACAGCGCAGCGGGTCACAGCGGCACAGGTCACAGCGCAGGCGGGCACCACCGCTCAGGGCACGACGACCGCCCGTCCGCGCAGCGTTCCGTCGTGCAGGCGTCGATACGCCTCTGGCGCATCGTCGAAGGAGAAGACCTCGGTCTCCACCTTCACGCTGCCGTTCCTCGCCAGTTCGAGCACCTCGAACAGTTCGGATCGGCTGCCCCAGTACGGTGCCATGATCGAGGACTCGTACGGGTTGCCGCTGACCAGGCCCACCTTCGCGGATCCCGCCCCGACTCCGACGAGCACCTGGCGTCCCTGGCTGCCCAAGATCGCCTGCCCGAGGTCGATCGTCGGCTGGATGACCACGAAGTCGAAGACGGCGTCCACGCCGTGCGGGGCAACGGAACGCACGTTGTCCGCAGCCGTGGCATCCGAGGAGAACACCTCGTGCGCGCCCACCTCACGTGCCAGGTCGAGCTTCTGCTGAGACACGTCAAGGGCGATCACCCTCGCGCTCGTGATGGCGCGCAGAATCTGGATCGCCACGTGCCCGAGCCCGCCTGCGCCGATCACCACAGCTGTCGAACCCGGCGCGAGGCGGTCCAGCGCACCCTTGATCGCGTGGTACGGAGTCAGGCCGGCGTCCGTCAGCGCGACGTTCTGCACCGGATCCAGATCGCCGAGCGGCACCAGGTGACGCGCGTTGTCCACGATGAGGTACTCGGCCATCGCGCCGGGTGCGCCGAGCCCTGGGGGCTGGATGCCCAGGGCCGCCGCGTTCTCGCAGTAGTTCTCCTTGCCCTGGGCGCAGGTGTAGCAGTATCCGCAGCCCCACGGCCCGTAGACCGCAACGGCCTCTCCGACGGACACGCCGATCACGCCGTCGCCGAGCTTGTCGACGATCCCCGCGCCCTCGTGTCCGAGAGTGAGGGGCAGATGGTAGTTCTCCGCCGCCGATTCCGGCAGGCTCATCACGAACGAATCCGAGTGACAGGCGCCGGCCGCCGTCACCTTCAGCCTCACCTGGCCCGGCCCGGGCTCCGGTGTCTCGAGCTCCACGACCTCCGGCTCCCGGCCGACGGCGCGATACTGCAGTGCCTTCATGGCTTCCCCCAATCGGCGAGCGCGTTCGACGCTCTCGCTCGCATCCAGTCTTGTCGCGGATGCGCGCGAGGACCAGACCCCCGAGCTCGCTTGGCGAGCGCAGAGAGTCGAGCGGTGGACGCAATGGATCTGCCGGCCGATCCGCCCGGTCGCTCGCTAGTTCGCTCGTTCGCCACGTTCGCCCGCTCGCCACGTTCATGCGGATCGGCACCGGCGAGGCACTGGCATCCGGGGCGCGCGGCGACCAAGCTGGGGTCATGGTCGACTACGCGAACCCCCTCCGTCCCGCCGAACGTGTCGCCGATCGCGACCGCGCGGATGCCGTGGCAGCTTTGGCCACCGCCCGCGACGAGGGCAGGCTGTCGTCCGCCGAGTTCGAAGAGCGCTCCGACTTCGCTCGCACGGCCGTGACCTGGGGCGACCTCGCTCCCCTGTTCAAGGATCTCCCCCGACCGCCTGCGCCCGCGCTCCAGGATGACTGGAGCCGCCACTCCCGTGCCCTCGGCGGCGCGGTAGGCGCCACGATCATGGCGTTCGTCCCGTTCCTCGCGCTTGGGCTGTTCTTCATCGCGGGATTCGCCTGGAACGGATGGGCCTGGGGCTGGCTGTTCTTCCTGCTGGTCCCACTGTGCGGCATCGTGATCTACGGACCAGGAGCTGAGTACCGCCGCCGCCGCTGACGCGCGCCGTCCGCCGAGCCACCCCTTTATCGCCGAACCACCCCGCAATGAACGCGCAAGAGACGGGTGGCTCGACGATAAAGGGGTGGGTGGCGGACACGTGTCGCACCACGGCCTCAGATCAGGAAGCGCCCGACCTTCTGGCCGGGCGCTTCGAGCATGAGTCGGATCAGCGCGAGTAGTTGGGCGCCTCGACCGTCATCTGCACGTCGTGCGGGTGGCTCTCCTTGAGTGACGCCGACGTGATCCGCACGAACCGGCCCTTCTCCTGCAGCTCGGGGATGGTGCGCGCGCCGACGTAGAACATCGTCTGGTGCAGTCCGCCGACGAGCTGGTGGGCCACGGTGCTGAGCGAGCCCTTGAACGGCACCTGGCCCTCGATCCCCTCCGGCACGATGAGCGAGTCGTCGGCAACCTCTGCCTGGAAGTAGCGGTCCTTCGAATAGGACTTCTTGCCGCGCGACGACATCGCGCCGAGGGAGCCCATGCCGCGATACGCCTTGAACTGCTTGCCGTTCACCAGGATGGTGTCTCCAGGCGTCTCCTCGGTGCCCGCGAGCATCGAGCCGAGCATGACCGACTCGGCGCCGGCCACGATGGCCTTGCCGATCTCTCCCGAGTGACGCATGCCGCCGTCGGCGATGACCGGGACGCCTGCGGCGCGAGCCGCCAGGGACGCCTCGTACACCGCGGTGATCTGTGGCACTCCGACACCCGTGATGATGCGTGTCGTGCAGATGGATCCGGGGCCGACACCGACCTTGATGCCGTCCGCGCCGGCGTCCACGAACGACTGCGCGCCCTCACGGGTGGCGACGTTGCCGCCGATCACCTGCACGTCGCGAGTGGCCGGATCCTTCTTCAGTCGGGAGACCATCTCGATGAGCATGCGGACGTTGCCGTGCGCCGTGTCGGCGACCAGCACGTCGACGCCCGCGTCGATGAGCGTCGTCGCTCGCTGCCAGGCGTCGCCGAAGTAGCCGATCGCCGCACCGACCAGCAGGCGTCCGCTGCCGTCCTGCGAGGCGTTCGGGAACTGCTCCGACTTGACGAAGTCCTTGACGGTGATGAGTCCCGTGAGACGGTCGGACTCGTCGACCAGCGGGAGACGCTCGAGCTTGTGCTTGCGCAGCAGCATCGTGGCCTCTTCGCGCGTGATCGTCGACGGGCCTGTGATGAGCGGCGCGTGGGTCATGACATCGGCGACCGTCGTCGTCTTCCACTCGGCGACCGGCGTGAAGCGCAGGTCGCGGTTCGTGACGATGCCGATGAGCCGCTGGTCGCCGTCGACGACGGGGAAGCCCGAGATGCGGTACTCGCCCGCGAGCGTGTCGAGCTCCTCGAGCGTTGCCGACTGGCCGATCGTCACAGGGTTGTCGATGATGCCGGTCTGGGTGCGCTTGACGAGATCGACCTGGCGCGCCTGGTCCTCGATCGACAGGTTGCGGTGCAGCACGCCGATACCGCCCTGGCGGGCCATGGCGATCGCCATGCGCGCTTCCGTCACCGTGTCCATCGCTGCGGAGACCAGCGGCACCCGCAGCGAGATCTCGCGGGTCAGCCGCGAGGTGGTGTCGATGTCCGATGGGGCGAGGTCCGAGTATCCCGGAAGAAGCAGCACGTCGTCGTAGGTCAATCCCATGAAGCCGAACGGGTCTGCCTGGTTCATCTCTCCCCTGTCTTCGTCTGGGTCATCCACGAGGAGATCATCCCGAGAACGCCCGCTGTCGAACGCGGCGCGTGTGCGCTCGCACGCTCTTGCTCGCCGTCACCCGCCACGCGGCAAGGGCGGATCGTGGTGCAATCCCCCTGCACCAGCGCGTTCGGATGTTCCAGGATAACGCCGTGTTACCGACAAGAATTCCGGATGCCCCGCACGGCCCCGCGCATCGGCCGCCTCACGCGGGCACCGGCGCTGCCGAGCCGGGGGCGGGGGTGAGCGCGGCGACGACCTTCTTCACGCCCTTCCGGATCGCCCGGCCGGTGCGCTTGAACCAGTCGTCGTCGTCCTTGTCACGGTTGAGCACCAGAGCCACGACGCGCATGGCGGCGATGGCAAGCCACAACGTGGCGAACACGGTGTCCCCGCCGGCCACGTCGATGATCGCGATCACCGTTGACAGCACGGCGACGACGCATGCCAGCAGCACGTATCGGCTGCGCCACACGTAGCGCTGGTGCGATCCGCGCACGGCGCGACGATACGTGGCCAGCGCGTACGTCTCCGCGAAGTTCGCACCGAGCACCGCGCTGAGCAGCAGCAGCGTGCCGATCGACATGCCTCCACTATGCGCCAGGCACCCGGCGAACGACCCCGCGGATCCGCCGCGAGATCACCCACTGTCTCGCAACACGTCGACAGCGCACGCACGAGCGGTCGCCCGGCATGCTCATTCCGGCAGGGGGTCGGATGCCACGGCATCCGTCGCCTCCTGGCTCGTCGCTCCTGTGCGGCGGTCGCGACGCACGGCGAGCACCAGATCCACCGTGAGCAGGGCGAGAGCGACCCACACCAGGCCGAAGCCGATCCAGCGCTCGAGCGGCATCGGCTCGTGCAGCAGCGCGACCCCGACGATGAGCTGCAGGACGGGCGTGAAGTACTGGATGAAGCCCATCACGATGAGCGGCAGCCGCCTCGACGCCGCGGCGAAGAACAGCAGCGGCACGGCGGTGATGACGCCGGCGCCGATCAGGGCGACGGTGTGCCACGCACCCTCGTGGCCGAGCGTGATCCCCGTGGTCGCGCCGACGACGATCAGCTGCACTGCCGCGACCGGCGCCAGCCACGCGGTCTCGAGCGTGAGTCCGCTCAGCGCGTCCACGTCGCGTCCGACCTGCTTCTTCACCAGGCCGTAGAGCCCGAAGGAGAACGCGAGCGCCAGCGCGATCCACGGCAGCTTGCCGTAGCCGACCGTGAGCACGACCACGGCGACGAGTGAGATGCCGATCGCGATCCACTGCGTCACGCGAAGGCGCTCCCGCAGCACGATGACGCCGAGCAGCACCGTGACGATCGGGTTGATGAAGTAGCCGAGGGATGCCTCCACCACCTGGTCCGACGTCGTCGCGTACACATACGTCTGCCAGTTCACGTAGATGAGCGCGCCGGCCGCCCCCATGATGAACACGATGCGCGGCCGCTTCAGGATCGCGACGAACGGGCGCCACGCCCTCGTGATCAGGATGGCGATCGCGCAGAAGACCAGCGAGAACAACACGCGCCACGCGACGATCTCGAACGGTCCGGTCGGCGCGAGCGCGATGAAGTAGATGGGCAGGAAGCCCCAGATGAGATACGCGGCGAGCGCGTAGACGATGCCGCGACCGGTGTGGGACGGAGCGGATGCGTCGGCTCCCGTGTCGGACGCTTCCTGCGGCGTTCCTGGGTGCGGGGAACTCGCATCGGATTCGGACACCGACCAATCGTATGTGTCGCCCCCGACACCGCCCGCACCCCTCCGACCCGCAGAGCCCCATCCACCCCAGTCCCCGTCCTTCCGACCCCTACCCCCTCCTCGACTGCAGATATGGCGCCATACGCGTCGGGGAAGCGCCATATCTGCAGTTCGAACGTGGGCGGACGGTGTTGGGACGAGGTCGGAGGGTGCTCGGACGCGGGCGGACGGTGTTGGAACGTGGGCGGACGGTGTTGGAACGCGGGCGGACGGACTGGAACGTGCAACGACGCAGGCTGGAACGGTTCAGCGGTGCGGGAAAGCGGTGCGCGGGCGGGACGCGAAAGGGACGCGAAAGGGACGCGAAAGGGACGCGAAAGGGGTCCGGATGCGTGGCATCCGGACCCCTGTGGAGCGTTTGCGGCGAACGCCGCGAGCGTCAGCGCTCGATGACCGCCAGCACGTCGCGAGCCGACAGCACGAGGAACTCGTCGCCGCCGAACTTGACCTCGGTTCCGCCGTACTTCGAGTAGAGAACCTTGTCGCCGACGTTCACGTCGAGCGGCACGCGGTTGCCGTTGTCGTCGATGCGACCGGGGCCGACGGCGACGACCTCGCCCTCCTGCGGCTTCTCCTTGGCGGTGTCGGGGATGACCAGGCCGGATGCAGTGGTCTGCTCAGCCTCAACCTGCTTGATAACGATGCGATCCTCGAGCGGCTTGATGGAGACCGACACGGTTGACCTCTTTCTGTACTTTGTACTGAAGACGTTGTTAGCACACTGACACTGAGAGTGCTAATGAGCAGTGTAGGCGCACGGTTGGCACTCGTGCAACGTGAGTGCAAACTGAGGTCATCCGAGGTCCGAGAGAGACGCGGCCCGGTCACGCGATCGGCTCAGGCGATCCGGCCGTTCGATCGACGGCCGCGATCCGGTCGCGCGATCGGCGGACGCAGTCCGGCCGCACGATCGAGCAACGCCGGCGGGCAACACGCGCGGATGACGCGATCCGGATGCCGTCAGTCTCCGAGGCGACGGAACTCGCGGTCGACGTAGGCGACCGGCTCGCCGCGCTCACCCAGGTGGATGTCCAGCACCTCGGCGAGCACCAGCACCGAGGATCCGACAGCGGTCTGCTGCAGGATGCGGCACCGCAGCGCGACCCGCGCGTCGGCCAGGTGCGGCTCGCCCGTCGGCAGGTATGACCATCCCTGCTCCGCCGTGAATCGCTCCGTTCCGGACACCGCGAACACCCGCGCGAGGTCGATGTGCTGCGCATCGAGCAGGTGCACGAGGTGCGTCGGAGCCGAGAGGATGCCGCCGGCGCTGCCGGTCGCGCGCGTCACCGAGAACGCCAGGGCTGGCGGGTCGATCCCCACCGAGGCCACGCTCGACGCCGTCAGGCCGACCGGTCCCTCGTCGGTCGCGGCCGTGATCAGCGCGATGCCGGCCGGATGCAGTCGGAACGCCTCCTTGAACGCGGCGGAGGTCGCCTCTCGCGGCGGCGCGGAAGGAGCATCCGTCTCACCGGCGAACGGGGTGGCGGCAGGCGTGGCGGCAAGGGCCTCGGTTGAGGGTTCTGTGGTGGTCATTCGACTTCTATCGGACTTCTGTCGGGCGCGGAAAGGTTCGGATCAGGGGTGGGAGGTGCTCGAACATCGCTCCGGCGGTTGCTCAGAGTGCGCTCGTGGTGATGCCGCGCGCCACCCACCAGTGTACGACCCTAGAACCTCAACCAATGTTGAGGTCAAGTCCGAGCCAGGCGGATGATGGCCGGGCCGTGCCATCGGACGTTCCAGCGACCTGAACCGCAGCCATCGCCGCGCGGATTCCGGAGAGGTCGCGCTCTCCGCTCGGATACCGGACGAATGCTCCGGTATCCGTCGCGCCCTCCGGTATCCGTCGCACCCTCCGATTCTCGCGAACACCCCGCGGAGCGGGTCGCGATAGGTTGGCGCAGTGGAACGCGCGGAACTGGTCGAGCTGCTCAGCCCAGAGGGCCTGCGTCTGCTGGACTCACTGCCGCGGTACGAGAGCGCGGCAGACGTGGTGCGAACGGTGTCCGCGTTGCGCAAGGAGGGGCATCCGCCCGGGCTGGTGGCCGCCGCTCTCACCCAGTCGAAGCTGCGAACGAAGGCTGCAGCCAAGTTCGGGCCCTTCGCCGACCGGATGCTGTTCACCGAAGCCGGCCTCGAGCAGGCGACCCGGCTGTCGGTCGCCGCACGTCACGCGGCACGGTTCTCGCGCGCCCGCCTCACCAGAGTCGCGGATCTCGGCTGCGGCATCGGCGGGGATGCGATGGCCTTCTCCGCTCTCGACCTCGAGGTCACGGCCGTGGACGCCGACGAGGTGACGGCCGTCATCGCCAGCTACAACCTGGCTCCTTTCCCGCAGTCACGGGTGTTGAACGCCCGCGCAGAAGACGTGGAGCTCACCGGTCAGGATGCCGTCTACCTCGATCCGGCCCGTCGCACGTCGGGTCACGCGAACACGAGGCGACTCTCCGATCCGTCCGACTGGTCGCCCGGCCTCGACTTCGCGTTCGGCCTGGCCGACCGGATGCCGGTCGGCGTCAAGCTCGGACCCGGTGTCGACCACGCGCTGCTCCCGCACGACGCCGAGGCCCAGTGGGTCTCCGTCGACGGCCAGGTCGTGGAGGCGGGCGTCTGGACGGGCGCACTCGCGCGGGACGGCATCCGTCGCGCCGCACTCGTGCTGCACGGCGACCGCGTCGCGGAGCTCACGGCTGCCGACGACGCCGACGACGAGCCCGTCGGCGAGTTGGGCGACTACCTGTACGAGCCGGACGGGGCCGTCATCCGCGCCAGGCTCATCGGCGACCTGGCGAGAGGCCTCGGCGCGCGGATGCTGCGGCACGACATCGCGTACCTCACCTCCGACACGTTCGTCGAGAACGACTTCGCCGTCGCCTTCCGCGTGATCGAGGAGCTCCCCTACAAGGAGTCCGAGCTGCGGTCGGCGCTCGCAGCGCGTCGCATCGGCACGCTGGAGATCAAGAAGCGCGGAGCGGATGTCGATCCCGCCGCCCTGCGCAAGCGGTTGAAGCTCAAGGGCGAGGGCTCTGGCACCCTGGTGCTGACGCGGATCGGCGCACGACACGTCGCGCTTCTGGTCGAGCGGATGGGCGCATCCGCCCGAGGGTGATCGCGGACCGGCCCGAGGGTGATCGCGGACCGGTCGGACGGTGATCGCGGACCGGCCCGAGGGTGATCGCGGACCGGTCGGACGGTGATCGCGGATCGTCTCGCCCACACAGCGCTGATGGTCGTGACCGCCGGCGAATCGGCCGGTCACGACCATCAAGCAGCGAGGGCCGCCCGACGGACGGCCCTCGCGCGTTCCCAACGTGCCGTGGCGGCGCGCGCTCAGTAGTTGTAGTTGTACGACGCGCTCGCGATTGCGGCGATGACGATGAAGATGATCCAGAGCACGATGAAGAGCACGGACACGAATCCGAGGATGATGCCCGTGAGCCACATGCCCTTCGCCCGGGGCTCGCGCGACTTGGCGAGGAATCCCAGCACGATGGCGGCGATACCGAACAGCGCGCCCCAACCGAGCGAGATCACGCCGATGATGCCGCCGATGAGGGCGAGGATGCTCAGGACCGGCGATTTGCCTGAGGCGGCCGGCGCGTAGGGCTGACCATACTGCGGAGCACCGTATGGCGGTGCCGGAGGCTGCTGCGGGGCGCCGTACTGCGGCGCTGGCGGCTGCGGAGCGCCGTACCCGGGCTGCTGGCCCGGAGCCTGCTGCGGAGCGCTGTATGGCTGTTGCGGAGCGCCGTAACCCGGCTGCGGCGGTGCCGGAGGCTGAGGCGCACCGTACGCCGGGGGCTGTGCAGGTGCCGGCGGCTGCGGGGCCGGGGGCTGCTGCGGGGCTCCCGACGGCGGAGGCGTCGGAACCTGCTCCGGGTTGTTCTGCGGAGCGTTCGGATCGGACATGCGGTGTGCCTTTCGTGGTGGGTTGAGACGCCGAAGCGTATCAGTGCGTGGACTGCGCGCCTCAGTACGTGGAGTACGAGCCGGACGTAGCGAAGACCGCGATCCAGAAGATGAGGAAGATCAGGTTGATGACCACCCCGACGAAGCCGAGGATGAGTCCGGTCAACCACATGCCCTTCGCCTGCGGTTCGCGAGTTCGACCGAGGAATCCCAGCACGATCGCGGCCGCCGAGATGACGAGACCGATGATCGCGCCGACGAACGGGATCCAGTCGAAGATGAAGGCGCCGACCACGCTCAGGATTCCGGCGATGAGCGCGATGATGCTGAGCACCGGCGCCTTCCGACCTGCCGGAGCCGCCGCACCGCCGTACGGCGACGCCGCCGGCGCACCGTACTGCGGCGGTGCGGGCGGCACCGGAGCGCTCGGCGGCTGCGGAGCGGTCGGCGGCTGCGGAGCTCCGTAAGTCGGTGGCTGCGGAGCCGCCGGCGCGGCCGGAGCGGGCGGCTGCGGAGCCGCTGGTTCGGCTGCCGGCGGCGGCGGGACCGCCGGGGCAGCCGGTTGCTCGGGCGCGGGCGGCACCGGAGACCCTGCGGGCGGCTGCTGGCCCGTGGACGGATCCTGAGGAGCGTTGGGGTCTGACATGGGCGTGGTCCTTTCGGTGACGGTCGCCGGAGTTTGAGGCTCCGACCGTTCGCCCGCTACGAAACCTGAGCGAAAGCTGAGTATTCCCATGCTGGCATCGCACTCTGAGGGTGTCAACGAAGCCTTGCCATGGCGTGTCACTCTGCTATGAGCTCGGCCAGCCATGAGACCGTCGTCGCGTCCACCGCGCTGCGCCCGGCCGGTGACGGATCCGCTGCCCCGATCAGACCTGGATGTCGGTGACCGGCAGGGTGGAATCCGCGCCGAAGTCGAGACCGCTGGGACCGTGTCCGGCCGCGATGCGTTGCGCTGCGAGCGCGGCGATCATGGCGCCGTTGTCGGTGCACAAGGACAAGGCGGGGATGCGCAGGGTGATGCCTGCGGCATCCGCTCTCTCCTGCGCGAGCTGCCTGACGCGGGCGTTGGCGACCACGCCGCCGCCCAGCAGCAGGCGCGGCACCTCGCGGTCGATGCACGCCGCGATCGCCTTGCGGAGCAGCACGTCGGCGACGGCTTCGCGAAAGCTCGCAGCGACATCAGCGACAGGAACGGGCTCGCCGGCATCCTCACGCTTCTCGACCCAGCGTGCGACGGCGGTCTTCAGCCCGGAGAACGAGAAGTCGTACCGATGCTTGGCCAGGTCCTTGGGAAGCGTGAGCCCTCGGGGAAAGCGGATCGCCGTCGGGTCGCCCTCGAGCGCGACCCGGTCGATCTGCGGTCCGCCCGGATACGGCAGGCCGAGCACCCGCGCGACCTTGTCGAACGCCTCGCCCGCCGCATCGTCGATGGTCTCGCCGAGCAGCTCGACGTCGTCGGTGAGGCTGCGGACGTGGAGCAGCGAGGTGTGGCCGCCCGAGACGAGCAGTGCGATCGTCGGCAGCTCGATCTGGCGTCCCGGTCCGCCGTCTGCATCCAGCAGGTCGGCGCCCACGTGGCCGACCAGATGGTTGACGCCGTAGAGCGGCTTGTCGAGCGCGACCGCGAGCGCCTTCGCCGCGCCGACACCCACCATGAGCGCGCCCGCGAGCCCCGGACCGCTGGTGACAGCGACCGCGTCCACGTCGGCCAAGCGGATGCCGGCCCTCTCGACCGCCTCGGTGATGGTCGGCTCCAGCGCCTCGAGGTGCGCGCGCGCTGCGACCTCCGGCACGACTCCGCCGTAGCGCGCGTGCTCGTCCATGCTCGAGGCGATCACATTGGCGAGAAGGCGCGTGCCGCGCACGATGCCGACGCCGGTCTCGTCGCACGAGGTCTCGATGCCGATGACCAAGGGTTCGGCGGCCGTCATGCTGTGCCCTTCGATTCGCTGCGCGCGCTCAGCGAGCTGGGTGAGGGCAGGGTCAGCCGCATCACGACGGCGTCCACGTCGTCCGGCTGGTAGTAGTGCGGTCGCACGGCCAGCGCCTCGAATCCGAGCGAGAGGTAGAGCTGCTGCGCGTTCGGGTTGTCGGCCCGCACCTCGAGGAACACGTCGCGGACGCCTCGCGAGGCCGCCTCGTCGATCATCGCGACCATCAGCCTGCGGCCGAGGCCGTGGCGACGGGATCCGGGGGCGACGGCGATGGTCTGGATGTCCGCATCCGTCGAGCCGTGCACCGCGCGGAGTCCGCCGTACGCGACGATGTCGCCATCCGCTTCGACCACGAGGTAGTGCGAGTGCTCGCCGGCCAGCTCGGATGCCACACCCTCCGCCGACCAGGCATCCGTCACGAAGATCGACGACTCGAGCACCATGATGGCGTCGAGATCCGCCGGTGTCGCGCGCCGCAGTGTCGGCTCGCTCGTTGGCCCGCCGGTCTGCCCGCCCGTCGATCCGCCCGTCATGCCGTCACCCGCTTCGGGCCGCTGGATGGCGTGACATCCGGCGACCGCAGATACAGCGGACGGTCCTCCGCGAACGGGCGGCGATGGAAGTAGAGCCACTCGGCCAGCAACCCGAGCGCTCCTGCCGAGACGGATGCCGCGTCGTACCGCGACCCTGCATCCGCGTGCGGCAGCGCATCCGGTTTGCCAAGACCGGGGCCTCCGATGCGCAGCGGGATGCCGACCTCGTCGATGCCGCCATACTCGCTCCAGTAGAGCTCGCGGCGACGGGCATCGGTGACCACGAGAAGTCGGCCGGTATGGCCGGCGCCGTATCGCTCGACGGCGACCGCGTCGTGACTCACGACGGGAACGAGGGGCGTGCCTGCTCCCAGCGCGAAGGCCTTGGCTGCTGCGATGCCGACCCGCAGTCCGGTGAACGGGCCGGGGCCCATGCCGGCGACGACACCGGACAGTGCGGCGGGCGTGACGGATGCCTGCACCAGCGCATCCCGGATCATCCCGCCGATCACCTCGGCGTGCCGCATCGTGTCCACCGTGGTCAGCTCGCTGAGCACCCCGGCCTCCCGGTCGACGACGGCCACGGACGTACCGGCGGAGGTGTCGATGGCGAGGAGCACCCGTCAAGCGTAGTCACGCCGACCGGTCAACGGATCCGCGCGAGAGCCCGGGCGGTGCGACCGCCCCTGCCGGGACGACCGCGCCGCGGGGCCGCGAACCCCCATGCGAGCCCGGCCGCGATGGCCACCATGCCGATCCAGCCGATGGGCGACGGGAGATCCGCTCCGAACAGCACGCCGAGGAGCGCCGCCGCCGGAGGGGCGAATCCGCCCGTCAGACCGGTGACAGCGGCGCCCACCCGTCCCACGCTTGTGAACCACAGGACGTACGAGGCAGCCGTGGCGATCGCCCCTGCGTACAGGATCCCGATCAGAACGGGCGCGGAGATGAGCTGGGACCACTGCGTGCGCTCGAAGCCGACGGAGATCGCGCCGCATGCGAGGGCGGCTATCGACGTCGTGGCCAGCGAGTAGGTCCAGGAGCCGACTCGATCGATCACTCGTGCGCCGAGGAGCGTGAAGGCTGCCTCGCACAGCATGAGCAGGACGGCCATGGCGATGCCGACGCCGTCCGCGTGTCCGCCGCCCTCCACGGCGACGGCGCCGAGTGCGACGACCACGGCCGCCGCGACGATCCGCAGGCTCGGTGCGCGGCGGCGCAGGAGCGGCGACAGCACGGCGAGCACGACGGGCACGCACGCCACGGCCGCGCCGAGCACGGCAGGGTCCGCGTGCGCTGCACCGATGACGAGGGCGACGTTGAACGCCACGAGGCCCGTGGTCGAGCCTGCTGCGATCCAGATCCACTCCCTGCCGCGCGGCAGCACCAACCTGGCCCGGAACACGCGCACGAAGACGACGAGGGCGATCGCCGCACACGCATATCTGAGGCTCTGCACGGCGAACACCGGTGCGAAGCGCAGCACGCCGCCGGTGAGAGCGACGACGCTGCCGACGAACATCATCGAGACGGACCCGCGCACTGCCGCCGCCAGGCTCGATCCGCGTCCGACGGCGGGTGCGTCGACGCCGGCACCGCTCGAGGTGCCGACGTCGGCCTGGGCAGCGGTCCGAGGACCGGCCTGAGACATGGGCTGGGCCATGGGCTGGGACGTGGCCCTGGACGTGATGGGCGAAACTGCCCGGGAAGTGGTCATGACAGTGATGCTCTTCGATATTTGGACTGGTGCACAGTGCCAAGAGTGACGTAATGTGGTGTGCCAAATGGGGGCATCCGATTTCCTGCAGCTCGACTCGCGGCAGGCTCCTGCCGGGGAGCGGACCGCATGGCTGGCGAGTCGGCTGCGCGCCGCCGTCGCGGACGGACGGCTCTCGGAGGGCGCGCGTCTTCCTGCGACCCGCGTGCTCGCCGCCGAGCTCGGGCTTGCCAGGGGCACTGTCGCCGAGGCCTATCGCCGCCTGCTGGAGGAGGGTCTGCTGGCCACCAACCGCGGCGGTGGCACGATCGTCACCGGCGGCCATCGCACGAGTGTCGCGGAGTCGGCCGCAACTCCGAACGCGGCGGCGAGCGGATCCGCGCCGGATGGTCCTGCCCCGGTGCCTGCACGCGGCCCTGCAGCGGGGCCCGTGGCGCCCGCTCCCCTCCTCGACCTCTCGACCGGCTTGCCTGACCTGTCGGCATTTCCCCGTGCTGCGTGGCTGCGCGCTGAGCGCGAGGTGCTCGACACGGCAGGCGCCAGGGAGCTCGGTTACAGCAGACCGGAGGGGCCCCTCGTGCTGCGCGAGGCGCTCTCCGAGTGGCTGGCACGCAGCCGGGGCGTCGTCTCCTCGCCCGACGACGTCATCGTCACGGCCGGGGTGGCCGGCGCGATCGCTCTCCTGGCGCAGACGCTGCGCACGCACGGCCTTACGACCTGGGCGATGGAGGATCCCGGGTCGACGGGCACGCGCCGCTTGCTGGACTACTGGGTCGAGAAGACGGTTCCGGTGAACGTCGACGACGACGGGATCGACATCGACGCCCTGCGCAGCACGGGAACACGCGCCGTCATCGTCACACCGGCGCACGAGTATCCGACCGGGGTGGTGCTCGCGCCCGAGCGTCGTCGGGCACTCGTCGACTGGGCCGACAAGGGCGACGGCATCGTGATCGAGGACGACTACGACGCCGAGCACCGCTACGACCGGATGCCCGTTCGCGCCCTTCAATCACTCGCGCCGCACCGCGTCGCCTACGTCTCCAGCCTCTCGAAGACCCTGGCGCCCGCGCTCCGCCTGGGCTGGCTGGTGCCGCCGAAGCACCTGCGTGCCGAGCTCGCCGAGCGACGCTGGGCGAGCGACCTCGGATCGCCCGTCGTCCCGCAGCTCGTGCTGGCGCGGTTGCTGCGGTCAGGCGTGCTCGAGCGGCAGCTCCGCACGTTGCGCACCAGACACAGACAGCGCAGGGACGCCGCGGTTGCCGCGGTATCCCGGTACCTTCCGCAGGCGGAAGTGCAGGGGGTCGCCGCCGGGCTCCATGTGCTGGTGCTGCTTCCCGACCACGTCGACGACGTGAGACTCGCCGAGGATGCGCTGGGGCACGGCATCCGCATCGCGCCGCTGTCGCCCATGCGAAGTCGCACGGGACGGCCGGGAATCGTCATCGCGTACGGGCACCACTCGCCCGCGATCCTCGAGCGAGCGGTGCAGACGATCGGTCGCCTGGTGGGCTGAGCGCACCGCTGGTTGAGCCTGTCGGAACCGGCGTCGACGGGATGGTCTCAACTCAACCGACCGGGAGCGACCTACCGAGCGCTCACCCAGCGCGGGCCGTGCGGTGTCACCGTGACGGTGCGCGGCTCCTCAGCGTCCTCGGCGTCGTCGTCGGTCGCGCCGTCAGTCGTGTCGTCGGCCGACTCGTCAGCTGCGCCGGTGGGGCGCTCGATCGTCACATCGAGCCACGAGTCGGCGACGCCGTCCAGCATGCCGCTGCCCCACTCGACCACCACGACCGATCCGGCGAAGTCGATGTCGAGATCGTCGAGTTCCAGAGCAGACCCGAGACGGTAGGCGTCCACGTGCACGAGCGCCGGTCCGTCCACCAGAGACGGATGCGTGCGCGCCAGCACGAACGTCGGGCTGGTCACCGGTCCCCGCACGCCGAGCCCGTCGCCGAGCCCACGGGTCAGCGTCGTCTTGCCTGCGCCCAGGGGGCCGGTCAGCACCACGAGGTCGCCCGCGCTCAGCAGGCGGCCGAGGTCGCGGCCGAACTCCTCCATCTTCTCGGACGTCGGGATCGTGCGGATGCCGGCCAGTGGCATCCGGGCCCCGTCCGGCGCGCCCGCCTGGCCCGGCCGATCGCCGCTGCGTCGATCGCTGCCCGACCGGTCACTCGCCGACATAGCTCCTCGTCACCCGGCGTCCGAGCCGCGTCACTATCTCGTAGCCGATCGTGTCCGCGGCGCGCGCCCAGTCCTCGGCGGACGGCACGCCCTGCTCGGGATCCCCGAACAGCACCACCTCGTCGCCCACCGACACTCGGCTGTCGCCAACGGCGATGACGATCTGGTCCATCGCCACTCGCCCCGCGATCGGATGCCTCACCCCGCCGATCGACACCTCTGCACGGCCGGATGCCTGCCGCGGCACGCCGTCCGCGTATCCGACGGGCACCAGTGCCAGGTTGGTGTCCTCCGGCGCACGATACGTGTGGCCGTACGAGACGCCCTGGCCCTCCGGGATCCGGCGTACGGCGACCACACGCGATCTCAGCGTCATCGCGGGCCGCAGCCCGAACTCGCTCGGCTCGCGGTCCGGGAACGGCGAGATGCCGTAGACGGAGATGCCGAGGCGCACCGTGTTGTAGCGCGTGCGCGGAAGGGTGAGCGCCGCGCCGCTCGCGGCCAGGTGGACGAACTCCGGATCCAGGCCGGCGCGACCGGCCTCCGCGAGTCCGCTGTCGAACGCGTCGGCCTGGGCGGTATCCGCTTCGGGCGAGGTGCCGGAGAGGTGGCTGAAGACGCCGGCGACCCGCACGGTGCCCTCCGTCTCCGCGGCGCGGGCCGCACGCACTGCCGCGGGCCAGGCATCCGGGGTCACGCCGTTGCGGCTGAGACCGGTGTCGAGCTTGAGGTGGATCACGGCCGCACGACCGGCGCGCTGAGCAGCCTCGACGACGGACGTCAGCTGGTCGAGCGAGGAGACGCCGATCTCGATGTCGTCGGCGATGGCCGCGTCGAAGTCCGTGTCCGGGTCGTGCAGCCAGGCGAGGATCGGCGCCGTGACGCCTTCGTCGCGCAGCTCGAGCGCCTCTGCGAGGTCGGCGACGCACAGGCGATCCGCTCCCCCGGCGAGCGCGGCCCGTGCCGCCTGGACCGCACCGTGGCCGTAGCCGTTGGCCTTGACGACAGCAAACGTGTGCTCGGTGCCGATCGCCGCACGCAGCGTCTCGACGTTGTTGCGGATCGCGCCGAGGTCGACGACCGCCTCACGCAGCGGAGCCTGCTCACTCATCGGCCACCGCCGTTGTCGACTCCGGCTGGTCCGCGGCGACAGCACCACCGGGCTGCACGAGCGGATCCGCGGACTCGGCCACCACGAACGCGCACGCGACGCCTGCGTCGTGCGTCATGGTGAGGTGCCAGCGCACGATTCCGCGGGCTTCCGCGAGCTCGGCGACGGATCCGTGCAACGCCAGGTCCGGGTTTCCGTGCACGTCGGAGACCACCTCGATGTCGATCGCACGGGCGACGTCGCCGCGCCCGAGCGCCTTGATGACTGCTTCCTTCGCCGCGAATCGTGCGGCCAGCGAGTGCAGTGGGAGGTCCCGTTCGCTCTCAGCGAACAACCGCAGGAGGAGCTTCGGCGTGCGTGTGACGGCGCGGTCGAACCGCGCCAGGTCGACGATGTCGACTCCGATGCCCGCGATCATGGCGTTCCTCGCAAGCCGCTCACTGGCATCCGCTTCCGCTCCGACGCACCTATTCCACCGTGACCGACTTGGCGAGGTTGCGCGGCTGGTCCACGTCGAGGCCCTTCGCCGACGCGAGTTCCATGGCGAAGATCTGCAGCGGGATGACGGCCAGCAACGGCTCGAACAGCGGGGCGGCCAGCGGGATGCGCACCACCTCGTCCGCGAACGGCAGCACCGACGCGTCGCCCTCCTCCGCGATCGCCAGCACGCGTGCGCCGCGCGCGCGGATCTCCTGGATGTTCGAGACCACCTTCTTGTGCATCTCGTCCGACCCGCGGGGACTGGGCACGACGACGAACACGGGCTGCCCCGGCTCGATCAGCGCGATCGGACCGTGCTTGAGCTCGCCCGCTGCGAACCCTTCGGCGTGGATGTACGCGAGCTCCTTGAGCTTGAGCGCACCCTCCAGCGCTATCGGGAATCCGACGTGGCGGCCGAGGAAGAGCACGGCGCGGGTGTCGCTCATCCAGTGCGCCAACTGCGCCACCGAATCGCTCGACTCGAGCACGCGTTCGAGCTTGGCGGGGATGGCGGACAGCTCCTCGAGGTTCGCGGCCTGCTCGGCGGGCGTGAGCGTGCCGCGCAGCCGCGCCAGATGCAGCCCGAAAAGGTAGAGGGCAGTGATCTGCGCGACGAACGCCTTCGTTGAGGCGACGGCCACCTCGGGCCCGGCGTGCGTGTACACGGCTCCGTCGGACTCGCGTGGGATCGTCGCACCCTGCGTGTTGCAGATGGACAGCGTCTTCGCACCGGCGGCGCGCGCGAACTTCACGGCCATCAGCGTGTCCATGGTCTCGCCGGACTGGCTGATCGAGACGACGAGCGTCGACGGCCCGATCACCGGATCCCGGTACCGGAACTCGTGGCTGAGCTCGACGTCGACGGGGATCCGCGCCCACTTCTCGATCGCATACGCGCCGACCTGGCCCGCGTACGACGCGGTGCCGCACGCGATGATCGTGATCCGGTCGATTCCGGTCAGCAGATCGTCCAGGTCCTCGAGCTCGGGGATGACGGCGGCACCGTCGTGCACGCGGCCGCGCAGGGTGTTGGCCACGGCATCCGGTTCCTCGGCGATCTCCTTCGCCATGAAGCTCGGCCAGCCGCCCTTGTCGGCGGCTGCGGCGTCCCACGCCACGTCGAACGGCTCCGCCTCGACGGCATCGCCCGCGAAGTCGGTGACGACGACCTCGTCGGGTGTGATGACGACGATCTGGTCCTGACCGATCGCGACCGCGCGACGGGTGTGCTCGACGAAGGCCGCGACATCCGATCCGAGGAAGTTCTCGCCGTCGCCCAGGCCGATCACGAGCGGAGAATTGCGGCGAGCGCCGACGACCACGCCCGGCTGATCCTTGTGAACGGCCAGCAGCGTGAAGGCGCCGTCGAGACAGGCGACGACACGGCGGAACGCCTCGACGAGGTCGCCCGTCGCCCGGTACTCGCGGCCGAGCAGCACGGCGGCCACCTCGGTGTCCGTCTCGCTCGTGAACTCGAAGCCGTCGGCGGCGAGCTCGTCGCGCAGCGCGGCGAAGTTCTCGATGATGCCGTTGTGGATGACGGCCAGCCTGCCGTCGTCGCCCAGGTGCGGATGCGCGTTGCGGTCTGTCGGCCCGCCGTGCGTCGCCCAGCGCGTGTGTCCGATGCCGGTCGAGCCGTTCCCGATCGGATGCCGGCGCAGCTCGTCCTCGAGAACACCCAGCTTTCCCGCCCGTTTGGCGACGTTCAGCTCACCCGTCGCAGCGTCGATGACGGCGACTCCCGCGGAGTCGTAACCCCGGTACTCGAGCCGGCTCAGACCCCCGAGGAGCACCTCAAGGGACCGGTCATTGCCCACGTACCCGACGATTCCGCACATGGCGGCCAAGTCTACCGACTGGCCTGTGCGGCCCGCGTCGCGTGAGGCCCCGCAGCGGCGTCTCGGCCGCGCCCCTTCGACTCGCTCCGCTTGCCCGGGGAGCTCACGCGACTGCGCGCCGGTGCTCGCGCTCCGGGCTCGGCCGACTCCGTCGGCTCGGCAGAGCGAGCGAGCTCGCTCTTCTCTCGCCTCAGTCGTCGGTAAGCTTGTCGCCCATGGCAACGAACGGCACGGCGCAGTCTGCCCAGATCTCCCCGTTCGTCGAACTCGATCGCTCCGACTGGGCGGAACTCGCCCCCAGCACGCCCCAGCCGCTCTCCGAAACGGAGATCGTGCAGTTGCGCGGACTGGGCGATCCGCTCGACATCCGCGAGGTCGCAGAGGTCTACCTTCCGATCAGCCGCCTGGTCAGCATGTACGCAACCGGAACGCAGCGTCTGCACCGTGCGACGAGCGACTTCCTCGGTGAGCGTGCGGCGAAGACGCCCTTCGTGATCGGCGTTGCGGGATCCGTCGCCGTCGGCAAGTCGACGACCGCGCGCCTGCTGCGCGAACTGCTGAGCCGCTGGCCGGCCACACCCAACGTGCAACTCGTCACGACGGACGGATTCCTGCTGCCCAACGCCGAGCTCGAGCGTCGCGGTCTGATGAGCCGCAAGGGATTCCCCGAGTCGTACGACCGCCGCGCGCTGCTGCGCTTCGTCACGGCCGTCAAGAGCGGTGTCGAAGAGGTGCGGGCGCCGTTCTACTCCCACCTCAGCTACGACATCGTGCCGAACGCGCAGGTCGTTGTCCGCCGTCCGGACGTGCTCATCGTCGAGGGTCTCAACGTGCTGCAGCCGGCGGGCGGAGGCAACCGGCTCGCGGTGAGCGACCTCTTCGACTTCAGCGTCTACGTGGATGCCCGTGCCGGCGACATCGAGCGCTGGTACGTCGAGCGGTTCCTGAAGCTGCAGCGGGGCGCGTTCGCCGATCCGAAGTCGTACTTCCACCGGTATGCGCGGCTCACCGAGGAGGAGGCCCGCGCCCAGGCGCTGTCGATCTGGCACGCCATCAACGAGCCGAACCTGCTGCAGAACATCCGCCCGACCCGATCGCGCGCGAAGCTCGTGCTGCGCAAGGGCGGCGATCACACGGTGTCGTCGGTGCTGCTCCGCAAGCTCTAGGACGGCGAGCGACTCGCCGACCGGCAGGGAGTCATCCGGTCCGCTCACAGCCATCGCCCGTAGCGGATACCGCCGCCCGCCCGCTCAGGCCCTCGGCACGATGCGCCCCTCGGGAAGCCGGGCGCGGATCCTGCGGTAACGCGGCTCGAAGACGCGCACCACGACGACGCGCAGCGGACCGGGAAGCCGCCGCAGCATCATCGCCCGTCCCTCGTCGTCTGCCTGCTGAAGGATGCGCGGAGCGAGCATCGCGAGGTCGCGAACAGGCAGGCCCTTGACCATGTCCTTCTCGATGCTCGCCCACTCGTCGCGGCGGACGGCGGTGCGACCGATGGCGAACGCCGTCCGTTCCTCCTCCGCGAGATGGGAGGCGACCGAGGTGTCGAGTTCGGCGAGTTCGGCGAGCAGTGTCGCCCGTTCGTCACCACCAGGGCCGTGGCGCAAAGCGACCTGGAATTCACGCAGGTCGCCGTCGAGTGCTGCAAGGCGCAGTTCCAGGTCGCGGTGCTGATCGGTCAGGCGCGCGAGCGCATCCGAGGAGCGCGGATCCGACGTGGCGAGCTCGGGCCAGATCCGCGTGTCCTCCGTGTGCATGTGGTGCACGAACGACCGTGAGAAGGATGCCCACCACGCCACCAGGGCGCCGACGGCCGCCAGGTCGTCCGCCCTCGCGGCGCGCACCTGGCGGGATGCGTCGGACACGACGGCGCGGATCTGCTCGTGCACGAGCAGCCACCCGCGGGTGTCGTTGTCGTATGAGCCCTCGGCGTGCCTCTCCCCCTCCAGGTTCGGCTCGGATGTAGCTCGTTGATCGGGATTCATGCTGCTGCCCACCTTCCGCATTCGTTCCCTGCCGCCGGTCAGACGCGATCTGAGATGTCGACGCCCACGCGCGGAAACGTCGCGCCAGACAGCAGCGTGGAGAGCTCCCACGCGCGCACAGCATCGCTCCTGCTCCGCACCGGCCGAAACGGGCGGTGCTCCCGCGCCCGCCCGCGCACCTGCAACGGTCCGGACGGGCCGAAGAACCTCGACTCGCGTTGCCGCGTCGACGACTCGCGGTCGGCAAGCGCTGCGTCGATCGCGAGTTCCGCCGGCCGCGCGGCCGCCTCTGCGGACTGGGCAAGCAGCTCGTGATCGGTCAGCCAGCCACCGATCCGCATCTGCACCGAGACCGCATGCTCCGAGCGCGGCACGATGTTCGTCTGGGCTGTGCCCGGATGGGCGAGGTTGCAGGTGAGGCCCCACCCCGCGGCCGCGCTCCGGCGCTGCAGCTCGAAGCAGAACAAAGACACTGCACGTTTCGACGCGCCGTACGCCCGCATCGGACGGTATCCGCGCTCGAACTGCACATCGTTCCAGCGGATGCCGTAACCCGCCGCCGCGAGACTGCTTTGCATCACGACCACTCCTGCGCCGCGGCTCAGCGCCGGAAGCAGGGCTGCAGTGAGCGCGAAATGGCCAAGGTGATTCGTCGCGAAGTGCAGCTCGTATCCATCGACGCTCGTGTGCCGCGTCGGATCCCGCAGCAGCATGATCCCGGCGTTGCAGACGAGGATGTCGATCCGGTGTGCGGTCGCGGCCGTCAGCAGCCGATCCGCGCATCGGCCGACCGAGTCGAGAGACGCGAGGTCCAGGTCGACGAGCGTGATCCGGCTTCGGGGTACCGCGTCCCTGATGCGATCTGCCGCGACAACGCCCTTGTTGCGATCGCGCACCGGGAGCACGAGATCCGCTCCTCGGAGCGCGAGCAGTCGTGCGAGCGCGAAGCCGATGCCGTCGCTTGCGCCGGTGACGACCGCGGTCATGCCTGCGACGGCATCCGGTCGTGCGATCGACGACGTCTTCACCGAAGCCGTAGCGAACATGTCACCCCCTGAGACTCCCTCGACTTCCACTCTCCTTCGGTGTCCGAAGGAGGGACAATACGCAAAGGTGCGTAGTCCGGCTCCCTTGGGGGGAGGGACTCCGGAGGCACGCGGAGGAGGTGGGGCCGTCTGGATGAGTTCACTGCGTTCGCCGGGGATCTGATCGGCCGCGCGCCCGTGCTTGCGGATCGCGCCTCGTACCTGCTTGCCGCCGCGGAAGCCCTGGCTGACATCATTCCCGCCGACTCGGTCGGGTGGATGGAGCAGGGTTCGAGCGCGTCTGCTCCGGAGATCCGTGGGTCCGGTGTCTCGACGCGACCTGCGATCGAGGAGGCATTGCGAGCGACGCTGGTGCAGCATCCGCTCGCCGTCAGTTTCCGCTCGCATCCGGCCGGCCTCGCTCCGCGTCGTATGTCGGACGTCCTTTCGCAGCGGGCACTGCGCCGCACTGTCGTCTACCAGCACGTGTTCGTTCCGATGGGCGACCGCTTCCAGCTCGGTGTTCCCCTTCGGTCGGATGCCGGCGGCCTGACCGCCTGGGCATTCAACCGTTCCGGTCCCGACTTCAGCGACGCCGAGGTGGAGCTGGCTCTTCGGCTGCAGCCCCTGCTCCGGATGCTCGATCGTCTGGCCGGAGCCCTTCCCGACGAGCCGGCCGCCGACGCCGACTCGCACGGCCTCGGCACCCGTGAGGTCGAGGTGCTCCGGCTCCTCGCGGCGGGTCTCACGGCCGGTCAGATCGCCGTCGCGCTCGGCATCAGCGTGCGCACGGTGCACAAGCACCTGGAGAACATGTACGTCAAGCTGGGCGTGCACGATCGTCTGGCGGCCGTGCACGCGGGAATACGTCTTGGGCTCGTACCCGAGGCCAGACGGCAGAGCGTGCGCTGAGCACGCTGTCCCCCACTGCCTCGACGAGCCCGAGCACGCCGAAGACGTCTCGATCGGCGTCAGCGAAGCGAAGACCTTTTCGCTGCCCGCCCTGCGCGACGCCGCTGTGCCGAACGCACGATGTCCACGGGTGCCTGTACCGGGATCGCACCCGTGACGACCGCGTCCACCGCCATCGAGCCGTCCACCGGCCCGATCACCGCGATGGGCGTCGTCGGTGTGGCCGTGCGCGGTTCGACCCGCATCCTGCCGAGCCGGCGGTGTTCCCGCACATAGGCCGGGATGAGAAGAACCGTCGCGCCGAGCCAGGCAAGCGGATTGCTCCAGACGACGCCGACGAAGCCGAAGACGGCTCCGAGCGCGAGTGCCGCCACCACCCGCATGGCGAGTTCGATGACGCCCGTGATCGTGGGCACGAGCGTATGTCCGAGCCCCTGCAGGGCGCCGCGCAGCACGAAGAGCACGCCGAGCGACGAATACAGGCAGCCGTTCACCGTGAGCATGGTCGCGGCGTCGGCGACGACCGCATCGGATCCCTGTCCGACGAACAGTCTGACGATGTGCGAGCCGAAGGCGATGAGGACCGCCCCGAGCACCACGGCAGCGCCGATCGAGATCCAGATCGCCTGGACGACGCCGCGGCGGATGCGGTCTGGACGGCGTCCGCCGAGATTCTGCGCCGCGAACATCGAGACCGCGAGCCCGATCGACTGGAGCAGTGCGACGGCGAGGGAGTCGACGCGGGAGCCCGTCGTGTAGGCGGCGACGGCGCCGGCGCCCAGCTCATTGAGTGCGACCTGCACGGTGAGCGTGCCGATCGCGATGATCGAGGCCTGGAAACCCATCGGCACGCCGACGCGCAGGTGCTCGGACACCTCGGCACGAACGAACCGCCAGTCCTCGCGGTGCAGGTGCAGCACGGGGAGCCGACGACGAACGTACTCGAGGCAGAGCAGAACCGAGACCGCCTGTGCGACGACGGTCGCGAACGCCGCACCACCGACGCCCCAGTCGAGCACACCCACCATGAGCACCACGAGGACCACGTTCAACCCGCACGAGATGGTGAGAAACACGAGCGGGGTGCGGGAGTCGCCGATCGCGCGGATGATCGCCGACAGATAGTTGAAGAACATGACGGCGGAGGCGCCGAGGAAGCTGACCTGCGTGAACTCGGTCGCCTCGGGCAGAAGCACCTCAGGCGTCTGCAGCAGGCGGAGCGCCGGACCGGCCAGAAGAGGCGCCGCAACCGTGAGCACGATGCTCATCCCGCCCGTGAGGGTCGTGCCGATCGCCACGGACCGGCGCACCGCCGCGTAGTCGCGTGCGCCGAACGCCTGCGCGGTCGGGATCGCGAAGCCCGAGGTGACTCCCCAGGCGAACCCGAGCAGGAGGAACAGCAGGCTTCCCGTCGCGCCGACCGCGGCGAGCGAATCGACGCCGAGGCTGCGCCCGACGACGATCGCGTCGCCGATCTGGTACAGCTGCTGCACGACGTTGCCGATGAGCAGCGGTACAGCGAAGACGAGGATGACGCGCCAGGGCGCACCCGTAGTGAGAGTTCTGGCCATGGAGTTCTCGGGTGAAGTGAAGACAGCGGAAGGCGAAGGTCACGACCCCAGGGACGGCGGACGCGCAGCACCGATCATATCGAATCGATTCGAAACGATGCAGGTCCAGACCGGCGCGACATGGCCGCTCGACCTACAGCGAGAGCCGTACCCGCACAACCTCGGCGAGCGCGTGGGCGTGCAGATCGGCTGTCGCCTGGTCAGCGGCCTCTACCATCACGCGCACCATCGGCTCCGTGCCCGAAGGACGCAGCAGCACGCGGCCCGTCGATCCGAGCAGCTCTTCGGCCTCGCGCACGGCCTCGGCGATGATCTCGTCGTCTGCGAGCCTGTGGTGGTCGACGCCGCGCACGTTGACGAGGATCTGCGGGTACACCGTCATGCACGATGCGAGCTCACCGAGCGACTTGCCCTTGCGCGCCATCTCGCTGACGAGCTGGAGACCGGTCAGGATGCCGTCGCCCGTCGTCGCGAACTCGCTCATGATGACGTGGCCGGACTGCTCCCCGCCGAGGGAGAATCCGCTCTCGTTCATCTTCTCGAGCACGTAGCGGTCGCCGACACTGGTCTGCACGACGTCGATGCCGTGCTGCTCCATGGCCAGCCGCAGCCCGAGATTGCTCATCACCGTCGTGACGAGGGTGTTCGCGTGCAGCTTGCCGCGCTCGGACATGCTGAGCGCGAGGATCGCCATGATCTGGTCGCCGTCGACGATGTTGCCGTCCGCATCGACGGCGAGGCAGCGGTCCGCGTCGCCGTCGTGAGCGATGCCGACGTCGGCTCCGGTCTCGACGACCGCTGCTGCGAGCTTGTCGAGGTGAGTCGACCCGACACCGTCGTTGATGTTGATGCCGTCGGGATCGTCGCCGATCACGGTGACGCGTGCTCCGGCATCCGTGAAGACCTCGGGCGAGATGCCCGCCGCAGCGCCGTTCGCGCAGTCGATCAGCACGTGGATGCCGTCGAGCCTGTGCGGCAGGCTGCCGAGGAGATGCAGCACGTAGCGGTCTTCGGCATCCGCGAATCGGCGGATGCGCCCCACTTCCGCTCCGGTCGGCGTCAGCTTGGGCTTGCCCAGCGCCGCCTCGATGCGGTCTTCGACCACATCGGGCAGCTTCGTGCCGCCGCGGGCGAAGATCTTGATCCCGTTGTCGGGGGCCGGGTTGTGCGACGCCGAGATCATGACGCCGAAATCGGCGCCGATGTCGGCGATGAGGAAGGCGGCCGCCGGGGTCGGGATCACCCCGGCGTCGAGCACGTCGACACCGGAGCTCGCCAGACCCGCGGCGACCGCCGCCAGGAGGAATTCGCCGGAGACCCGAGGATCGCGCGCGACGACCGCGACGGGACGCTTGCCCTGGGCGCGACGCGCCTCAGCGCTGCGTCCTTGGCCGAGCACGACGGCGGCGGCCTGGGCGACGCCCAGGGCCAGATCCGCCGTCAGCTCTCCATTCGCGAGTCCGCGAACACCATCCGTACCGAAAAGGCGTGCCATAGGAGACGCAGCCTACGACGGCAGGATCAACGCTTCGAGTACTGCGGGGCCTTGCGGGCCTTCTTGAGACCCGCCTTCTTGCGCTCGATCACGCGCGCGTCGCGGCTGAGGAAGCCTGCCTTCTTGAGCGCGGGACGGTTGTTCTCGCGGTCGATCTCGTTCAGGGCGCGTGCGATCGCGAGGCGCAGGGCGCCGGCCTGGCCGGAGGGGCCGCCACCGGTGATGCGAGCGATCACGTCGTAGCTGCCGAGGAGGTCGAGCACCTTGAACGGGTCGGTGATGAGCTGCTGGTGCAGCTTGTTCGGGAAGTACTCGGCGAACTCACGGCGGTTGACCGTGATGGTGCCGGAGCCCGGAACGAGACGCACGCGGGCGATGGCCTGCTTGCGACGGCCGACGGCCGCACCGGGAACATTGAGAACGGCACGGGGCGCTGCTGGCGCCTCGGTGGCCGGGGTTTCGGTCGTGAAGCTCTGCGGCACGTCCTGAGCCTCGAGCTGGTCGGAGATCTTCGCCACGATGGAATCTGTCCTTGTCTGAAGTCGAGAAGAGTTCTGGAGACCGGCGCTTACTGGGCGACCTGGTCGAAGGTGTAGGTCTTCGGCTGCTGGGCGGCGTGCGGGTGCTCGCTGCCCGTGTAGACCTTGAGCTTGCGCAGCTGCGCGCGACCGATCGTGTTCTTCGGCAGCATGCCGCGAACGGCCTTCTCGACGGCGCGAACAGGGTTCTTCTCGAGAAGCTCGGAGTAGCTGGTGGCCGTGAGACCGCCCGGGTAACCGGAGTGGCGGTAGGCCTTCTTCTGCAGCGCCTTCTGACCGGTCAGTGCGACCTTGTCGGCGTTGATGATGATGACGAAGTCACCGGTGTCGACGTGCGGAGCGAACGTCGGCTTGTTCTTGCCGCGCAGGATGGCGGCGGTGTGGCTGGCCAGACGGCCGAGCACGACGTCGGTGGCGTCGATGATGACCCAGTCGCGCTGGATCTCGGATGCCTTGGGGCTGAAAGTGCGCGTCACAGTAGTGGCTGCTTTCTTGGTCGTGGTTGGGTTGGTCGTGAATCCCGCTCCGGTGGGTGTTGCCGCATCGATGATCCGGTAACGCTCGGGTGGAGGGCTCAACTACGGATGCCGCCGCAGTAGGCGGACACCAAGGGCCAAGCTTACCGGACGCCTTCACCATCGTCCAATCGGCGGCGAAGCCTGTCGCCACGATCGGCCACGCGACCTTTCCTGTCCGTTCACTCATCCGCCACCGTCGGGTCCGATCGCGTACCTAGCTTGACGGCATGTCCAGTCCCGAGCGCACCGTCGCCGTCATCCCCGCCAGGGCGGGATCGGTCGGCGTGCCAGGCAAGAACCTGCGTGACGTGGGCGGCGTTCCGCTCGTGACGCGGGCTGTCGCGACGGCGCTGGCCGCGGCATCCGTCGACCGCGTCGTCGTGTCGACCGACGGTCTCGAGATCGCCTCGGTCGCGGCGGAGGCCGGTGCGGATGTCATCATGCGGCCGGCCGCGCTCTCCACCGGCACGGCGTCGAGCGAGAGTGCCATCACGCACGCACTCGACGTGCTCGCCGAGCGCGGCATCGAGCCCACGACCGTCGTCTTCCTGCAGGCGACCAGCCCGTTCACGCGTGCGAGCGATCTCGACGCCGCCGTCGAGCTGGTGCGCTCCGGCGAGCGCGACGTCGTCTTCGCGGCTGTCGAGACTCACGCGTTCGTGTGGCGCATCGACGGTGAAGGGCAGGCACGGGGCGTCAACCACGACCCCTCGTACCGTCCGATGCGTCAGGACCGGGAACCCCAGTACCAGGAGACGGGCGCGTTCTACGTGCTCGATGCCGCAGGCTTCCGGCGCAGCGGCTATCGGTTCTTCGGCCGCGTCGGCGTCGCCGTGACTCCCGACGCGATCGACATCGACACGGAGTACGACCTCCGACTGGCGGATGCCGTCGCTCGCCTCGCCGACGGCGATCCGTCGCTTCTTCCGGGTGCGCGATCCGTTTCGGCCCAGACCGCGACCGTCGGCGCACGCGCCGCCGTTGCACGGGACGCCGCTTCCTCGAACGGCACGGACCCGCTCGTGCCGGAGTCGATGCCCGCATCCGGAGGCCGAGGCCGCGACCGGGTGACGCGTCCGCTGTGGGATCCGTCGAGCATGGCCGCGGAGCTCGAAGCAGAGCTCGGCGACGGGTTCGGCGAGAGATTCGGCCAGGGCCTCGACTCCCGTCACGAGCCGCATGACGACCTCGCGCTCATCGAGGCCGTCGTCACCGACTTCGACGGCGTGCACACCGACGACCGTGTGCAGCTGGACCAGAACGGCGTCGAATCCGTGACCGTCAACCGCCGGGACGGACTGGGCGTGCGGATGCTGCTTCAGGCGGGGATCCCGGTGCTCATCCTCTCGACCGAGACGAACCCGGTCGTCGCCGCCCGGGCGGCGAAGCTCGGCGTGCCCGTTCTGCAGGGCATCGACGACAAGGCGGCCGCACTGGACGACTGGGCTGCGGATTCCGGCATCCGGCTCGACCGCGTCGCCTACCTCGGCAACGACGTGAACGACCTGGGGGCGCTGCGCGCGGTCGGCTGGCCGTTCGCCGTCAGCGACGCCCACCCGCGCGCGATCGCGGCATCGAGGCGAGTGCTCGCATCCCCCGGCGGTGCCGGCGCGGTGCGCGAGCTCGCCGAACTCATCCTCGAACGGAAGGCCTGACCATGACCGACACCACAGTGCGCATCGGATCGAACCGGATCGGCGCTGGCGAGCCCGCCTACGTGATCGGCGAGATCGGACTCAACCACAACGGCGACGTGGCCATCGCCAAGCGCCTCATCGACGTGGCAGCGGATGCCGGAGCCCAGGCCGTCAAGTTCCAGAAGCGCACTCCGGCGATCTCCACACCCGAGCACATGAAGAACACGCCGCGGCAGACGCCGTGGGGAGAGATGACCTACCTCGAATACCGGTACCGCGTCGAATTCGACCGCGATCAGTACGTGGAACTCGGCGACCACGCCACCATGCGCGGACTGGACTGGTTCGCCTCCCCGTGGGACGTGCCATCGGTCGAGTTCCTCGAGGACCTCAACGTGTGCGCCTTCAAGGTGGCGTCGGCGTCGGTGACGGACTTCGAACTGCTCGCCGCGATCCGCGCGACCGGCAAGCCGGTGATCCTCTCGACGGGGATGTCGACGATGGAGCAGATCGACCGGGCGGTGGCAGCGCTGCACGGATCCCCGCTCGTGGTGTTGCACGCCACGTCCACGTATCCGCTTCCGGCCGAAGAGGCCAACCTGCGGATGATCCCCACGCTGCGCGATCGCTTCCCCGGTGTGCCGATCGGATACTCCGGACACGAGCCGGGGCTCCAGATCTCGCTGGCTGCCGTCGCACTCGGCGCTGTCGCGGTCGAGCGGCACATCACGCTGGATCGCACGATGTGGGGCAGCGACCACGCTGCGTCTCTGGAACCGCAGGGGCTGCAGCACCTGGTGCGAGACATCCGCGTCATCGAGCAGGCCATGGGCGACGGCGTGAAGCGAGTCTTCCCCGGTGAGCTCGCGCCGCTCGCCAAGCTGCGCCGGGTGGAGGCGTAGACCGTGCCCCGCAGGATTCTCGGCATCGTCGACTCCGACTCGTTCGTCAAGTGGGGCGCAAGCCTGCTGTCGACGCTCCCGGCCGACTGGGAGACCTCGCTCGTCGCGGTGAACACGGCCGCGACCGCGAGCGATGCCCAGCTCGCCAACGCGCTGCGCGGTTCGACGGCACCGGGAGCCCCCGCCCTCCGCTCCATCGACGGCACGGAGGTCGAGCGTCTGCCCCGTGCGGAGATCGTCGATCGCGTGCGCCGGCAGCAGCCCGACGCCGTGCTCGTCGCGACACGCGGGCCTATCGCCGAGGTGCTCATCGACGAGCTGATCAGACGCGTCCCGCGGCGTCCCGTGATCGTCACGGGGCTGCCCGGCATCTCCACCCCGGCGAAGTGGAAGGGTCTCTTCCTGCGCGCCCAGGCCGATCTGTTCGTGCTGCACAGCCACCGCGAGATTCGCGAATACCGCACGCTGGCCGCCGCACACGACATGACGCACCGCTTCGGGCTGTCGACGCTGCCGTTCTTGCATGCTGCACGGGGCATACACGGCGCCGACCATCGCGACAGCATCGTGTTCGCCGCCCAGCCCACCGTTCCAGCGGGCATCGAGGCCAGGCGGATGCTCATGGGCTGGCTCGCCGAGACCGCCCGCGAGCATCCGCACCTGCGCGTCGTCGTCAAGATCCGCGCCACCAGCGGCGAAGGACAGACGCACAAGGAGCGGCATCCGTTCCCGGATCTCATGCCGGATGATACCCCGGCCAACCTGGTCGTCGAGACCGGGTCGATGGGCGATCACCTCGCCCGCGCCGTCGGATTCGTCACCGTCAGTTCGACCGCCACGCTGGAGGCGATCGCGCACGACGTGCCAGCGCTCGTGCTGGCGGATTTCGGCGTCAGCGGCAAGCTCATCAACGAGGTGTTCATGGGCAGCGGGCTGCTCGGCACGTCTCGTGATCTCGTGGCGGGACGATTCAAGCGTGTGATCGACGGATGGCGCGAGGACAACTACTTCCATCCGGCCGACGACGACGACTGGGCGCAGCAGCTGCAGATGCTCGTGGCCCTGCGCGAGGCGCATCGTCTTCCGGTGCGCAACGCGGTGCGGATCAGCCGTGGCGGGCCACTGCGTCGCGCCTGGGAACGCAAGCGCGCGTTCGGACAGCACGACCACAGCGCGATCGGATACGTCGCCCTCGCCGTCGGCACCCCGCTGCGCATCGCGCGCAACGCCGCCTACGCTGCGCTCCCCCGGGTGAGCCGCGCGGAGCCGGTCGACACGCTCGTGCTGCCGGAGTCCGACGAGACCGCGTACGGCGAGCAGTCGACGGCCCCCGAGATGCTCGTCGGACCCGGCACGCACGTCGCCGCGTGACGTCAGCGCACCGGGCGGCTCACAGCACGCGTTTCGCGCGCGTCTGCTCGGCGCGTGCAGCGAGCTCCGACCCGTGCGGATAGCCGACCTCCATGAGAGTGAGGCCCTTCGCCGGCATCACCTTGAAGGCGCTGGTACGTGCGCCGACGTCGCGCAGGAGCACCAGGTCGGCCGGATCGAGCTTGCCCTCGCCGACGGCGACGCACGCGCCGACGAGCGCCCGCACCATGCTGTGGCAGAACGCATCGGCGCGCACCGTCGCGACCAGCACGCCGTCCGCGTTCCGCGCCCATCCGAATGCCTGCAGCGTGCGGATCGTGGTCGCGCCCTCTCGCGGCTTGCAGTATGCGGCGAAGTCGTGGAGGCCGAGCAGGGTGCCGGCCGCGGCATCCATCGACTCGACGTCGAGCGTCGTCGGGTACCAGACCGTGCTCGCCCTGGTCAGCGGGTTCCTCGGAGCGGCGGCATCGGCGATGCGGTACTCGTACCGCCGCCACACGGCGGAGAAGCGGGCGTCGAATCCCGCCGAGGCCAGCTCGGCCCCGGTGACGACCACGTCGGAGTCGGCTGCCCCGAGGATGCCGGTGACCCGTCTGCGGAGTGCGGCGGCGGCATCCGCGTCGTCGGCCTGGTTCCGCGGCTTGCGCGGACGCAGAAGCGACGCGACCTGATCCGACGTGAGGTCGACGTGCGCGACCTGACCGAGTGCGTGCACCCCGGCATCGGTCCGTCCGGCGACCGTGAGGGTCGGTGCCGGATCGTGCCTGCGGAAGAGCGTGCGGAGGGCCTCCTCGAGCAACCCCTGGACTGTGCGCAGTCCAGGCTGACGTGTCCAACCGTTGAAGGCGGTGCCGTCGTACGCGATCTGCAACCGGATGCGCGTCATCGTCGTCGCGTCGATGTCTGCACTGCCGTCGCTCACGCGGTCATTGTACGGGTCGCCCGGCAGGCGCACGGAGCTTCCCGGGTCGCCCGACCGGCGGACGGCGCCCGGGCGACCCGACTCGTGGTCAGCGCAGATGCCAGAGGCGTGGCAGCACGATGAAGCTCCTCGTGACGGGCCGGGCGGCGAGGAATCCTGCTCCGCCAGGCTGCGTCGCCGTGATGCTGCAGATGCCGACATGGGTCAGATGCACCGTCGTGCCGGTGACCGTGCACGCTCCTGCAGCGGAGAACGAGACCGCCTCACCGGAGCTCGCCGTGGCATCCACCGCGAAGTCGGCCGTGCCGGAGACGCGTGTGCGCAGGGGTGCGAACGCGATGGTCTGGGCGACCGGCTTCGCATACACCTGCGCTTCCACGATTCCCGCGGCCCAGTCCGCCTCGTTGCCATTGTGGTCGTTCACGACCTTGCTGACGCTCACTCGCACATACCGGTACGAGCCGGCGAGGTCGTCGCTCGTGAAGCCCGTGCTGCGGTTGGCGAGCCTGCTCACGATCCGGACCCAGGTGTTGCCGTCAGCGCTGCCCTCGATGGTGTAGCCGCTGTAGGTTTCGGATCCGTTGTAGCTGCGCCAGCTCAGATCGACGCGGCTGAGGTCGAACGATCGTCCGAGATCGACCTGCCAGGTGTATGGCACGATCGAAGGTTCGAAGAAGTTCGTGTCGTCGCCGCTCGTGTTCAGGTTGACGACGTCTCCGTCGACGGCGTCTGCTGCCGGATGCCCGGCTGCTGTGCTGCTCGCGACCGCCGGCTTGCCCTGCGACACCAGCTGAACAGAGGGCGACGTGGCCAGCCCCGTCTTCGTGTCGAAGCCCAGCGTCGGCCGGTAGTCCATGCTCACCGCAGGCGCCGCCCCGTCGATTCCCGTGAAGTCGAGCGGAAGCCAGACGTAGGTGGATGCGCCGAGCGTCTCCGGATTCCAGTGGTCGCCGGCGTAGAGGTACTGCGTGCCGCCCTTGGCCTGCACCGTGACGATGCTGGTCGGCTGACTGTAGAACGTCGTGTTGTTGCCGACGGGCTTCAGTGCCGACCATCCGTTCGGATCCGAGATGTCCTTCGTGTACGAGTACATGGCCTGGTTCGGGTACCAGCCCGACTGGCTCGAGGTGAACACGAAGTAGTAATCGCCCACCTTCACGAGCGCAGGCGCCTCGCGTCGCTGACCGGCGAAGAGAACATACGAGTCCTGCCAGTCCACGTCCGTGTCACCGTCGATGAGCTTGTAGACGCGCATGTCGGTGCCGTTCTGGGTCGAGACGATGTACGCCTCCCCGCTTGTCGGGTCTTGGTACACGGTGAAGTCGCGCGATCCGTAGCCCCACAGGTCGTCACCGCCCGTGTACGTCGGGTCGGCATCAGCGCTCGTCACGTATCCCGCCCCTGGCCGGAAGTCGCGCTGGAAGCGGTAGTCGCCGTCCACGGTCGAACTCGTCGCCACCATGAGGTGCGAGGCCGAGTAGTTGCCGGTCTGCTCCCAGTGCGCCCAGAGCACGAAGGTCTTCGTCTGCGTGTCATAGACGATCTTCGGCCGCTCGATGTTGCAGTCCGCGAGGGCGGCCGCACTGGATGCCGTCAGCACGTCGTGATCGAACGTCCAGTTGGTGAGATCCTTCGACTTGTACATGCTGAGCGCCGAGAACTTCGTCGTGTTGTCCGACTTGTTCTCGCCGATCCAGTAGTACCAACTGCCCACTTTGATGACTCCGCCGCCGTGCGCCTGGATCGGATCGCCCGACGTGTCGTACCAGGTGTGCTCGTTCGGGATCGCGGAGTAGCTCGCCGGATCCGGTTCGATGTCGTATGCGACCTGCGTGTCCTTGCTCGCCGTTCCGTCGCTGAAGGCGATCGCGTCGAGCGTCTCGGACTTCGACACCGTGATCGGCCCCGAGTAGAGCGTTCCGTTCGTCGCGGATGCGCTCGATCCGTCGGTCGTGTAGTAGATGACCGAGCTCGGAGTCGTCGTCTGCAGCGTCACCTTCTGCGCGTCTTTGTAGACGCCGCCTGCGACGCTCACGGTCGGGGCCGCCACGACGAAGGGGGCGGTGTCGATGCTCACAGCGCCGGCTGCGATACCGAACCAGCTGATCACCGGTGCCCCGCTTTGCCCGCCGATGGTGACCTGGAGCTTCTCGGGTCCGGCCGCCGCCTGGGCCGCGGTCACCGTGAACTGCCCGGTCACCATGGTCGTCGACGGACCGAGGCTTCCATTCGCCGTGCTGATCAGCACACCGGTCGCGATCGGCGTCGTCGTGCCATCGGCCGCCACCATCGCCACGTTCAGATCCCGGTTGTTCCACCACTCCTGAAAACCCGCCGTCACGGTGTACGTGCCCGCAGTCAGGGGAAGGTCGTAGATGATCGGCTTCGACGTGCTCCCTGCGCCGAGCGCATAGAGGCCGCTCGCGTACTTGTCCGTGCTGGTCGAGCCGCGCTGCGCGACGTACGCGTTCTGGTCGTTGACATAGCCCCAGGTCGCGGATCCGGTGAACTGCTGGTCCGCGACTGTGTTCTGCAGGGTGCCGTGCAGCACGCTCGCGACGCTGTCGTAGGCGGGCGTCGAGGTCTGCATCCCGCTGTCGACGAAGTACACAGAGCTCGGCGGAACGACCTCCACCTGCGCAGTGACCGCGAGGCCGTTCACAGTGCCGACGACCGAGTAGGTCTGGTACGCGCGCGAGAACGTGTACCCGGCCAGGTTCCACTCGACGGCCTCGGTCTGCTGCCCGGATGCCGTGTTGACAGCGACATGCGCGGGCAGACTCGGCGCCTTCCCCGTGGTCGTCGCCACCGTCACGGGCGTGACGAGCGAGGTGGGTGTCTGGTCGGCCGCGCTCGCCGCGACCGGAACCAGCGTTCCCGCCAGCACGGCGGATGCCGTGACGACGGCGCCGAGGATCGCTCGCCGACTTCTCGGCAATCGACTTCCCAGCGGTCGACGTCGCCGGGCGCCGAGGTCGATGACGGATCCGGGTGTCGGATGCATCGTTCGCTCGTCTGCCATTCCTGCCGGATCGGGTCTCCTGGACGTCTTCGTCATGGACGGGCCTCTCTGCCACGTGGTCGTGCTCGGATGCGAGCCTCGGGCGCCGATCCGTCGGCGGTTCCTCGCGTGACTCGCGGAATGTTTACGCAAACATCAGCCCGACGCTAGCGATGACGAAGATGCAGGGTCAAGCATCCGCACAGACTCGAACATGTCCGGCCATCGTCGTACAGCTGCCCATCCTCTTTCGTCCGTCGAGGCTCATCCCACCCTCGTACTAGACCTGCACGCCGAGGCCAGGTGCGTCGGCACAAGTCTCGCCGCTGATACCTAGTGTCGCTGGAGACTGTGCGACGGACGCGCCTCGACCACGACGAAGCCCTCCGATCCCGAAGGATCAGAGGGCTTCGTGCGGTGTCGCTGACGACTATGCGCCGTTCCGACGACGCAGCGTCTCGTGAACTACTTGGCGTCCTCGCCGGCGTCGACGCTCTCGTCGTCGGTGTCGGTCGCCTCGACGGCCTCCTCGGCCTCGTCAGCAGCCTCGGACTCGACGGCTTCGCTTTCCGGCGTCTCCTCGACCTCGGTGGCCTCGGCGTCTGCGGTGGTCTCCTCGACCGCCTCCGCCTTGGCTGCCTCCTCGGCCGCGACCTTGGCAGCAGGCGATACCGGACCGGCCGATGCCTTGCGCTTCGGGGTCACGGGCTCGAGAACGAGCTCGATGACGGCCATGGGCGCGTTGTCGCCCTTGCGGTTGCCGATCTTGGTGATGCGCGTGTAACCGCCCTGACGGTCGGCCACCTGCGGCGCGATCACGTCGAACAGCTCGTAGACCACACCCTTGTCCTGGATCACCGCGAGCACGCGACGGCGTGCGTGCAGGTCACCGCGCTTGGCGAACGTGATCAGGCGCTCGGCGAGCGGACGAAGACGCTTGGCCTTGGTCTCGGTCGTCGTGATGCGCTTGTGCGTGAAGAGGGCAGCAGCCAGGTTCGCGAGCAGCAGACGCTCGTGGGCAGGGCCGCCTCCGAGACGGGGGCCCTTTGTCGGCTTAGGCATTATCGTGTTTCTCCGTTGTCAGATCTGATGTGATGGGCCGTCGGCGACGAATCAGCGGTACTCGTCGTCGTTGGCGCTGTAGAAGTGGGAGCCGTCGAACCCGGGAACCGAATCCTTGAGCGACAAGCCCATCTCCGTCAGCTTGTCCTTCACCTCATCCACTGACTTCTGACCGAAGTTGCGGATGTTCATGAGCTGCGTCTCGGAAAGCGAGACGAGTTCGCTGACGTTGTTGATGCCCTCGCGCTTGAGGCAGTTGTACGACCGCACCGAGAGCTCGAGGTCCTCGATGGGCATGGAGAGCTCGGAGCTCAGCACGGCGTCGACCGGTGCCGGGCCGATCTCGATGCCCTCCGCCTGGTTGTTCAGCTCGCGGGCGAGACCGAACAGCTCGGTGAGGGTGCGGCCCGCCGAGGCGATGGCGTCGCGCGGGCTGATGGCCGGCTTGGTCTCCACGTCGACCACGAGACGGTCGAAGTCGGTGCGCTCACCGGCACGCGTGGCTTCCACGCGGTAGGTGACCTTGAGCACCGGCGAGTAGATCGAGTCGATCGGGATCTGACCGGCCTCGCTGTACTCGTTGCGGTTCTGCTGGGCAGACACGTAGCCGCGACCGCGCTCGATCGTGAGCTCGACCTCGAATCGGGCGTTCTCGTTGAGCGTGGCGATCACGAGCTCGGGGTTATGGATCTCCACACCCGCCGGAGCCGAGATGTCGGCCGCCGTGACCTCGCCGGATCCGGTCTTGCGCAGGTACGCGGTGATCGGCTCGTCGTGCTCGCTGGAGACCACGAGGCCCTTGATGTTGAGGATGATCTCGGTGACATCCTCCTTCACGCCCGGGATGGTCGTGAACTCGTGCAGCACGCCGTCGATGCGGATGCTCGTGACAGCCGCGCCCGGGATGGACGACAGCAGCGTGCGGCGGAGGGAGTTCCCGAGCGTGTATCCGAAGCCCGGCTCGAGCGGCTCGATCACGAACCGCGAGCGGAACTCCGAGATGTTCTCTTCGGTGAGCGTGGGGCGCTGTGCGATGAGCACTATTGATTCCTTTCGGCTAAGCGTCCGCTATATGACGCTTGCTCTGTACAGGTATTGAGTTATGCGCGGTGGAGCTCGAAGCGAAGGCCATTTCCGGCCTTCGCCGCGACCCCAGCGCCGAGGCCCGTCTCGGGCCTCGGTTCGCTAGGACGCTTCACGCTCGATTAGACGCGACGGCGCTTCGGCGGGCGGCAACCGTTGTGCGCCTGCGGCGTCACGTCGTTGATCGACCCCACCTCGAGGCCGGCTGCCTGAAGCGAACGGATCGCGGTCTCGCGGCCCGATCCCGGACCCTTCACGAAGACGTCGACCTTCTTCATGCCGTGCTCCTGCGCCTGGCGGGCGGCCGACTCGGCTGCCAGCTGCGCGGCGAACGGCGTGGACTTGCGGGAGCCCTTGAAGCCGACCCCACCGGAGGACGCCCAACTGATCACGGCGCCGTTGGTGTCGGTGATCGAGACGATCGTGTTGTTGAACGTCGACTTGATGTGGGCCTGGCCCACGGCGATGTTCTTCTTTTCCTTCTTGCGCGGCTTGCGAGCGGCCGTCTTGGGTGCTGCCATGTTTTCCTACTCCTGAGATCTCGAAGCGCTGGCGGAGGCCTAGCGGGCCTTCTTCTTGCCGGCGACGGTGCGCTTCGGTCCCTTGCGGGTGCGCGCGTTGGTCTTGGTGCGCTGTCCGCGCACGGGAAGGCCGCGGCGGTGGCGCAGGCCCTGGTACGAACCGATCTCGACCTTGCGGCGGATGTCGGCTGCAACCTCGCGGCGCAGGTCACCCTCCACCTTGTAATTGCCCTCGATGTAGTCGCGAAGTGCGACGAGCTGGTCGTCGGTGAGATCCTTCACGCGGATGTCGCCCGAGATGTCGGTGGCCTTCAGCGTCTCAAGGGCGCGGGTGCGGCCGATGCCGTAGATGTAGGTGAGGGAGACCTCCACGCGCTTTTCGCGCGGGATGTCAACGCCTGCCAGACGTGCCATGAGTGGCTTCTCCTGTAATGAGTGGAGGTGTGGAACAGCGCCGGTGCCCGGGCCTCCTACCCGAGGTGTCCCCCACATTCGTGGGTTCTGGTGCTGCTGTTTCTTCGCGATGTTGAGTTATGGACCGGATGCTGCGCATCCGGAAGTCGTTCGCTCTACCTCTGCTGTGTTCTACGAGGCGCTGCTCATTGAGATCGCTCTGCGGTCTCAATCAAAAGCACTGCCGCGAAAGCGCCACAGGCAGCGGCAGGGCTCAACCCTGGCGCTGCTTGTGGCGCGGGTTCGACGAGCAGATGACCATCACGCGGCCGTTGCGGCGGATGACGCGGCAGTGCTCGCAGATGGGCTTGACGGAGGGGTTGACCTTCATGAGAGTGAATTCCTTATCGCTGTCGTCGTGCACCACGACGGGCGGATGCTGAAACGCATGCCGTCGTGGGCCGTTACTTTTCGACGCCGATTTACTTGTAGCGGTAGACGATGCGGCCACGGGTGAGGTCGTAGGGGCTCAGCTCCACGATCACGCGATCCTCGGGGAGGATGCGGATGTAGTGCTGACGCATCTTGCCCGAGATGTGGGCCAGAACCTTGTGTCCGTTGGTGAGCTCGACGCGGAACATCGCGTTGGGCAACGCCTCGACCACAGATCCCTCGATCTCGATAACGCCGTCTTTTTTGGCCATAGCCTCACTATCGCTTCAGGCACATCGGTGCCGGTCGTGCGGTGGATGGATGGCGCCTGATCGACCCTCGGGATCACCCTCGGGAGCGCACCGCGAAACGGGTGCAAGACACCAAAGATCAATCCTAGGCCATCAGGACGCACTTCGCCACTCGGGGTCCGCGTGGCATCCTGTGCGACGCCCGCCGAGACCCTATGATTCCGGGCCGTCTGCTGCCGACCGCCGATGCGCTCAGTTGTCGCGAGCGAGCAGCGCCGCGTTCATGGCGCGCGTCAGCTCCAGGTCGACCGGTACCTCCGTGCCGTCGACGTGGGTGATCGGAGCCGCGAGCCGCACGCTGGAGACCAGCCACGCGGCATCCGCTCGAGCGAGATCGGATGCCGGAACCAGGGCTTCTTCGGTGCTGAGCCCGCGCGCCTCGGCGAACGCGAAGACGCTCAGCTGGCTGGTGCCAGGAAGGATGCCGATGTCCGTGCGCGGCGTCACGATGCGGTCTCCGAAGCGGAGGATGACGGTCGACGTCGGCGCCTCCATGACGTAACCGTCCGAGGTGACGAAGACCGCGTCATCCGCTCCCCGACGATGCGCCTCGCGCTTCGCCGCCATGTTCACGGCGTACGAGAGCGTCTTCGCACCTGCGAGCAGCCACGGAGCACGCTGGGCGACGTCGCTCGCATACCCGCGGTCGAGCGTGACCACCCGGATGCCCGTCTCACGCTCCGCGAAGTCACCGTCCGCTTCGGCCGCGACGATCCAGCCGGTCGGTGTTCCCGTGCCCTCGATGCCGCGGGTCAGGACGATCTTGAGTCCGCCCTGCCGCTGGGTGGAGAGGGACGCCGCCGCGACCGTGATGGCATGCCGCCACTGCGCCTCATGCGGAACCGGCAGGTCGAGCAGCTGTGCGGAATTCGCCAGACGCTTCAGGTGCGCGTCCAGCGCCTGTGGATGACCGTCGATGACCCCGATCGTCTCGAAGACCCCATCTCCGCGCGACGGACCGAGGTCGCGCACGTCGAGGGTGAGGGTCCCGGCGTCGACGCGGTGAACGGTGTCGGCAACAACGGCAGACGAGTCGGACGGCAGAACGTCCAGCATGAAGACGGGCACCTGATGAGCCTACGACGCACCCGCTCTTCGCTTCACCGGCGACCGTTGCAGCCGCCGCCGTTCGGGACGCGTCGGTGCAGCACCGGACATGTCCGCAGGCCTCGCTTTGTCCTGCTCCGTGGCGGCATGTCGAAGCTCGGGCGCGCCGATTCAGTCGCCGGTGAGGTTCCGGCTACGCCGGTCGCACCGGCGTGATGCCGAACTGCTTCAGACCCGCGGCACCGCCGTCGTGCGCGGTGAGCACCCAGATGCCGTCCTTGTGCACGGCGACGGAGTGCTCCCAGTGCGCGGCCGACGAGCCGTCCTCTGTCGCGACGGTCCAGCCGTCGTCGCGCACGTACGTGTCGGGCGATCCGGTCACGACCATGGGCTCGATGGCGACCACGAGGCCGGGACGAACCTCTGGCCCCTTCTGGCGCACGCTGTAGTTGAACACGGGCGGGGCCTCGTGCATGCGGCGTCCGATCCCGTGGCCGATGTAGTCCGTGAGGATGCCGTACTCGCCCTGCGAGAGGATGTACGCCTCGATCGCGTCCCCCACCTCGTTCAGATGGGAGGCCCGCGACAGTGCCGCGATACCGTGCCACAGCGACTGCTCGGTCACCTCGTTGAGTGCCCTCCGCTCCGCGACCAGGTCCGGACGAGCCGGATCGTCCAGCACCACGGTGAACGCGGCGTCCCCGTTCCAGCCGTTCAGGATCGCCCCCGAGTCGATGGACAGGATGTCGCCTGCGCCCAGCATCCGCGCACCTGGGATGCCGTGCACGACCTCGTCGTTCACCGACGCGCAGACGGTGTGCCGGTACGCGGGCTCCAGCTTGAAGTTGGACTTGCCACCGCGAGCCTCGATCGCCCGTTCAGCGAGCGCATCGAGCTCCAGGGTCGTCACTCCAGGACCCACAGCTGCGCGCACGGCGTCGAGACTGTCCGCCGTGGCGAGCCCCGGCTCCAGCATGAGCCTCAGCTGCGCTGGCGACTTGTAGATCGAACGCCGAATTCCTGGCACGATCGTCTCTCCTCACTGAAGGCACGCGAGAGCACGCTCGGCGCGGTCGGTCGCGGAAGGTCTTGCGGGTCAGGCCGCTGCGGTGTCGCCGGCCTCACCGATGCCACGCGACGAGAGCGCGTCGCGGATGCGACCCGCGACCTCGTCAACGGTACCGATGCCGTCCACCTCGACGAGGAGACCGCGCTCGCGGTACACGTCGATGATGGGTGCCGTCTGCGCGATGTACACGTTCTGACGGTGCCGGATCGCCTCTTCGGTGTCGTCGGCACGCCCCTGCTCGTGCGCACGATGGGTCAGGCGGCGAACGAGCTCGTCCTGGTCCGCGGTAAGGCGCACGACAGCCTCGAGCTTGCCGTCGGAGGCCAGCAGTTCGTCGAGGAAGCGCACCTGTTCCAGCGTGCGGGGGTATCCGTCGAGCAGGAAGCCCTTGGCGGCATCCGGCTCGGAGAGACGATGCGCGACCAGTTCGTTGGTGAGGTCGTCGGGAACGTAGTCACCGGCATCCACGATCGCCTTCACGCGCACGCCCAGCTCGGTCTTGTGCGTGATGTGGTAGCGGAAGATGTCGCCCGTTGAGATGGCCGGGATGCCGAACGCGTCGGCGATGTACGTCGCCTGCGTCCCCTTGCCGGACCCGGGAGGGCCCACGATCAGGAGGCGCGCTCCACGGTCCCGGTTCTTCTCCACGTGCGAATCCGTCAACGGAGCAACCCTTCGTAATGCCTTTGCTGCAGTTGCGAGTCGATCTGCTTGACCGTCTCGAGCCCGACACCAACGATGATCAGGATCGAGGTGCCACCGAACATGAAGTTCTGGCTGGTGCCGAGCAGCGCGAACGCCACCAGCGGGATGAGGGCGACGATCGCCAAGTAGATCGATCCGGGAAGCGTGATGCGCGTCAACACGTAGTCGAGGTACTCGGCGGTCGGACGGCCGGCCCGGATGCCCGGGATGAAGCCGCCGTACTTCTTCATGTTGTCGGCGACCTCTTCGGGGTTGAAGGTGATCGCGACGTAGAAGTAGGTGAACCCGATGATCAGCAGCGCGTAGATCAGCATGTACAGCGGATGGTCGCCCTTGGTCAGGTAGGTCGTGATCCAGGTGACCCAGGGGGCTGGCTCCTTGCCGGCGGCCGGCTGGTTGAACTGCGCGATGAGTGCAGGCAGGTACAACAGGCTCGAGGCGAAGATCACCGGGATGACACCGGCCATGTTCACCTTGATCGGGATGTAGGTGTTGTTGCCTCCGTAGGTGCGACGTCCCACCATCCGCTTCGCATATTGCACGGGGATGCGACGCTGCGACTGCTCGACGAACACGACCGCCGCCACGATGAAGAGGCCGATCACGATCACGACCAGGAAGATCTCGAAGCCGGAGGTCTGCTCGACCGCCCAGAGCGACGTGGGGAACTGCGCGGCGATCGAGGTGAAGATCAGCAGCGACATTCCGTTGCCGATGCCCTTCTCGGTCACAAGCTCGCCGAGCCACATGATGAGGCCGGTACCGGCGGTCATGGTGACGACCATGAGGAGAACGGCGTACCACGAGTCGTCCGTGATGAGCTGCGAGCACTGCGACGTGCTGTTCGAGCCGAAGAGAGCGCCGCTGCGAGCCACCGTGATGAGAGTCGTGGACTGCAGAACGCCAAGGGCGATCGTGAGGTAACGGGTGTACTGAGTCAGCTTCGACTGACCCGCCTGGCCCTCCTTGTAGAGAGCCTCGAAGTGCGGAATGACGACCCGCAGCAGCTGGACGATGATCGATGCCGTGATGTACGGCATGATGCCCAGCGCGAAGATGGAGAGCTTCAGCAGCGCGCCGCCGCTGAACAGGTTGACCAGCTCGTAGAGGCCGGTCGTGCCCTGGTTGGCCGCGAGGCACGCCTGCACGTTGCTGAAGTCGACGAACGGGGCGGGAATGAACGAGCCCAGTCGGAACAGCGCGATGACCGCAAGCGTGAAGCCGATCTTCTTGCGAAGATCCGGGGTGCGGAGGATCCGCACGACGGCGTTGAACAAGTGACGTCCTGCTTTCCGGTAAGGAGTCGGGCCGGGGGCCTGAGTGGCCACCCGACCCGACTACTTTACGGGGTGTTTCCGGATGCCTCGCATCCGCTGGCCCCGAGGGCTACTTGACAGAGCCCCCGGCTGCCACGATCTTCTGCTCGGCGGAGCCGGAGACCTTGTCGACGGCCACGTTCAGCTTGACGGCGATGTCGCCGCCGCCCAGAACCTTGACCTTCTCGTTCTTGCGCACCGCGCCCTTGGCGACGAGGTCGCTCACGGTCACGTCGCCGCCCGAGGGGTACAGCTCGGCGAGCTTCTCGAGGTTGACCACCTGGTACTCGACGCGGAACGGGTTCTTGAACCCGCGCAGCTTCGGGGACCGCATGTGGAACGGCAGCTGGCCACCCTGGAAGCCCGGACGCACCTGGTAGCGCGCCTTCGTTCCCTTGGTACCGCGGCCGGCGGTCTTACCCTTCGAACCCTCACCGCGACCGACGCGGGTGCGGTCCTTCTTGGAACCGGCAGCCGGACGGAGGTGGTGCACCTTGAGAACCTGCGGACGCGAAACCACGTCGGCAGTGTCCTTCTTCTTCGCAGCGCCGGCCTTGGAGGCCGCCGCGCTCGACGTTGCGGCCTTGTCGGCCGCAACAGACTGCCGGGTCGACTTCGCAGGCGCCTTGGCTTCGGACGACTTCTTGTCGTCCTTGGCCGCAGCTGCCTTCGATGCGGTCGCCTTGGCGGTGGTCGCCTTCGCGGCCGGCGCCTTCTTCTCGGCGGCCGGCTTCGCGGCAGCCTTCTTCTCGGCGGCGGGTGCGGCCGCGGCCTTCACGGCCTCGTCCTTCTTCTCGTCAGCCATTAGTCGATCTCCTCAACCTTCACCAGGTGGGCGACGGTTTTGACGTATCCGCGGTTCTGCGGGGTGTCCTCGCGGACGACGACGTCACCGATGCGCTTCAGACCCAGGCTGCGAAGCGTGTCGCGCTGGTTCTGCTTCTCACTCACTTTGGACTTGATCTGGGTCACCTTGAGGTGCGCCATTATGCACCAGCCTTCGCGGTCCTGGCGGCCTCTGCCGCCTGTGCCTCCGCGCGCACCAGGCGAGCGGGTGCGACCTCGTCGAAGTCGAGACCACGGCGGGCTGCCACGGCACGAGGCTCCTCGAGCTGCTTCAGCGCCTCGACGGTCGCGTGCACGATGTTGATGGTGTTCGACGAACCGAGCGACTTGCTCAGCACGTCGTGGATGCCTGCGCACTCCAGCACGGCACGCACCGGGCCACCGGCGATGACACCGGTACCGGCACCGGCCGGACGCAGGAGCACGACACCGGCAGCGGCCTCGCCCTGCACCGGGTGCGGGATCGTGCTGCCGACGCGAGGCACGCGGAAGAAGTTCTTCTTCGCCTCTTCGACACCCTTCGAGATCGCCAGCGGGACCTCGCGGGCCTTGCCGTATCCGACACCCACCAGGCCGTTGCCGTCGCCCACCACGACCAGCGCGGTGAAGCTGAAGCGACGACCGCCCTTGACCACCTTCGAGACGCGGTTGATGGTCACGACGCGCTCGAGGAACTGGCTCTTGTCGGCGTCGCGGCCACCACGGTCACGGCCCTGATTGCGGTCACGACCGCCACGGCGGCCATCGCGACCGTCACGGGCGTCGCGGCTCGTGGTGTCGGTGCCGGCCGCGGTCTCCACGGGCTTCTCAGCAGTCGTCTGCTCGGCGGCCACGTCCTGCTCCTTCTTGTTCTCGTTGTCGCTCACAGGTTCAGCCCACCTTCCCGGGCTCCCTCGGCGATAGCCGCGACCCGACCTGCGTACTTGTTGCCGCCGCGGTCGAACACGACCTCGTCGATGCCTGCCTGCTTGGCGCGCTCTGCGACCAGCTCGCCGACCTTGCGGGCCTTGGCGGTCTTGTCACCGTCGAACGCGCGCAGGTCTGCTTCGAGAGTCGACGCCGAGGCCAGCGTGTGGCCCTGGGCGTCGTCGACGACCTGGACGAAGACGTGACGCGCGGAGCGGGTCACGACCAGACGCGGACGCGCAGCCGTGCCGACGACCTTCTTGCGAAGGCGTGCGTGTCGGCGGTCGCGTGCCGCTGACTTGCTCTTGACGCTCATGCTTACTTACCAGCCTTTCCGGCCTTGCGACGGACGACCTCGCCTGCGTAGCGGATGCCCTTGCCCTTGTACGGTTCCGGCTTCTTGATCTTGCGGATGTTCGCAGCGGTCTCGCCGACGGCTTGCTTGTCGATGCCTGCGACCGTGACCTTGTTGTTGCCCTCGACCGTGAGCGTGATGCCCGCGGGCGGCTCGACCGTCACCGGGTGCGAGAAACCGAGCGCGAACTCGATGGACGAGCCCTTCTGCGCGACACGGTAACCCGTACCGACGATCTCGAGGCCCTTGGAGTAGCCCTGGGTGACGCCGATGATCTGGTTGTTGATCAGCGTGCGGGTCAGGCCGTGCAGCGAACGCGAGGTGCGCTCGTCGTCCGGACGGGTGACCAGCACCTGGCCCTCTTCCAGCTTGACCTGGATGGGCTGGGCCACGGTGAGCGACAGCTCGCCCTTCGGGCCCTTGACGGTCACTGCCTGGCCGTCGACCTTGACGTCGACGCCGGCAGGAATGTCGATGGGGAGTCTTCCGATTCGGGACATCTTGCTACCACACGTAGGCGAGGACTTCCCCGCCGACGCCCTTCTTCTCGGCCTCGCGGTCCGTGAGGAGACCGGAGGAGGTGGACAGGATGGCGACGCCGAGGCCGCCGAGCACGCGAGGCAGCTCGGTGGACTTCGCGTAGACGCGCAGTCCCGGCTTGGAGACGCGCTTGATGCCCGCGATGGAACGCTCGCGGTTCGGGCCGAACTTGAGGTCCAGCGTCAGGGTCTGACCGACCCGTGCGTCGCTGACCTTCCAGCCCGAGATGTATCCCTCGTTCTTGAGGATTTCGGCGATGTTCGCCTTCAGCTTCGAGTTCGGCATCGACACGGTGTCGTGGTATGCCGAGTTCGCATTGCGCAGTCTGGTCAGCATGTCTGCGACCGGATCTGTCATGGTCATGGGTTGTTTCCTTCGTTCACCTGGTTTCGCCGACCTTTACAAGAGCGGCGACCATCGATGGTCTGGCGACCGGACGGCCGTCAGTGGGTGGCCGGGCGGACCGGAATCCGCCCGGCCGTCTTCACTCAGTCGTTCGACTTGAACGGGAAGCCGAGCGCCTTGAGCAGCGCACGACCCTCGTCATCCGTCTCCGCGGTGGTGACGACTGTGATGTCGAAACCGCGGACACGGTCGATCTTGTCCTGGTCGATCTCGTGGAAGATGGACTGCTCCTGCACGCCGAACGTGTAGTTGCCGTGACCGTCGAACTGGCGGTCCGAGAGGCCGCGGAAGTCGCGGATGCGCGGCAGCGCGAGCGACAGCAGGCGGTCCAGGAACTCCCAGGCGCGGTCGCCGCGGAGCGTGACGTGGGCACCGATCGGCTGACCCTCGCGCAGCTTGAACTGTGCGATGGACTTGCGAGCCTTGGTGACCTGCGGCTTCTGACCCGTGATCTTGGTGAGATCGGCGATCGCACCGTCGATGATCTTGCCGTCGCGAGCGGCGTCACCGACACCGGTGTTCACGACGACCTTCACGAGGCCGGGAACCTGGTGCACGTTGGAGTAGCCGAACTGCTCCTTCAGCGCCGCAGCGATCTCGTTCTTGTACTTCTGCTTGAGGCGCGGCTGGATCTTGCCAGCCGGCGCAGCAGTTGCGGTGTCGGTCATTACAGGTCCTTACCTGACTTCTTGGCGTAACGGACGCGCACGGTCTTGGTCACGCCGTCCTTCGTCACCTTCTCCTCGCGGAAACCCACGCGGGTCGGCTTCTTGGTCTCCGGGTCCACCAGCGCCACGTTGGACACGTGGATCGGCGCCTCGTGCGTCTCAAGACCACCGGTCTTGGAACCGCGCTGGGTCTGGCCGACCTTCACGTGCTTCGTGACGTAGTTCACGCCCTCGACGACGACTCGGTTCGTCTCGACCAGCACCTCGATGACGCGACCCTGCTTGCCGCGGTCTCCGCCGCGGGCCTGGGTTGCCCCCGAGATGACCTGGACCAGGTCGCCCTTCTTGATGTTCGCCATGGACTAGATCACCTCCGGCGCCAGCGAGATGATCTTCATGAACTTCTTGTCGCGCAGCTCGCGACCGACGGGCCCGAAGATGCGCGTTCCGCGCGGGTCGCCGTCGTTCTTCAAGATCACCGCGGCGTTCTCGTCGAACTTGATGTACGAGCCGTCTGCACGGCGCGTCTCCTTCACGGTGCGGACGATGACCGCCTTGACGACATCGCCCTTCTTCACGTTTCCACCGGGGATGGCGTCCTTGACGGTCGCCACGATGGTGTCGCCGAGACCGGCGTACTTGCGCTTCGAACCACCGAGAACGCGGATCGTGAGCAACTCCTTGGCGCCGGTGTTGTCGGCCACCTTGAGTCGGGATTCCTGCTGAATCACTTCTCTAACTCCTTGTCACAAGCAAGCCGGCGGCTTACTTGGCCTTCTCGAGGATCTCGACCAGGCGCCAGCGCTTCGTGGCGCTGTACGGGCGGGTCTCGCTGATGATCACGAGGTCGCCGATGCCTGCGGTGTTGGCCTCGTCGTGCACCTTCACCTTGGTGGTGCGGCGGATGACCTTGCCGTACAGCGGGTGCTTCACGCGGTCCTCGACCTCGACGACGATGGTCTTGTCCATCTTGTCGCTGACGACGTAGCCGCGGCGAGTCTTGCGGTATCCGCGGGCGTTGACGTCCTTGACGTCGTGCGCGGCGTGCTCGTGACCGGCCGGAGCGGCGGTCTCAGCCTGTGCCTTGGTGGCAGCCATTACTCCGCCTCCTCCTTCGTCTCGGTCTCGGCCTCGGCGGCCTCGGCCTTCTTGCTGGTCTTCTTCGCGGCCTTGGCGGGAGCCTCGACCGGGGCCGGCGTCGCACGGATGCCGAGCTCGCGCTCGCGGATCACCGTGTAGATGCGGGCGATGTCGCGCTTGACGGCGCGCAGACGGCCGTGGCTCTCGAGCTGGCCGGTTGCCGACTGGAAGCGCAGGTTGAACAGCTCTTCCTTGGCCTTCTTCAGTTCATCGACGAGCTTCTCGTCGTCGAAGGTGTCGAGCTCAGCGGGAGCGAGCTCCTTGGATCCGATCGCCATTACGCGTCGCCCTCCTCGCGCTTGATGATGCGTGCCTTGAGGGGCAGCTTGTGGATGGCACGGGTGAGTGCCTCGCGGGCCAGCGTCTCGTCGACGCCGGCGACCTCGAAGAGCACACGGCCCGGCTTGACATTGGCGACCCACCACTCGGGCGAACCCTTACCGGAACCCATGCGGGTTTCGGCCGGCTTCTTCGTGAGCGGACGGTCGGGGTAGATGTTGATCCACACCTTGCCGCCACGCTTGATGTGACGCGTCATGGCGATACGAGCGGACTCGATCTGACGGTTCGTCACGTAAGCGGGGGTCAGGGCCTGGATGCCGAACTCGCCGAAGCTGACCTTCGTGCCACCGGTCGCCTGGCCGCTACGGCCGGGATGGTGCTGCTTGCGGTGCTTGACTCTGCGGGGAATCAACATGGTTATGCACTGGCTCCTTCTGCCGCGGGGGCCTCGGCCTGAGCGCGAGGCGCACGGCGCGGACGGTCGCTGCGGTCCGAGCGGCCCGACTTGGCGGCGGCCTGCTCGCGAGCGAGTTCCTTGTTGGTGATGTCGCCCTTGTAGATCCAGACCTTCACACCGATGCGGCCGAAGGTGGTCTTGGCCTCGTAGAAGCCGTAGTCGATGTTCGCGCGCAGCGTGTGCAGCGGCACACGACCCTCGCGGTAGAACTCCGACCGGCTCATCTCGGCACCGCCGAGACGGCCGGAGACCTGGATCCGGACACCCTTGGCGCCGGCGCGCTGGGCGCCCTGCAGACCCTTGCGCATCGCGCGACGGAACGCCACGCGAGCGCTCAGCTGCTCGGCGATGCCCTGGGCGACGAGCTGAGCATCCGCCTCGGGGTTCTTCACCTCGAGGATGTTCAGCTGGATCTGCTTGCCGGTGAGCTTCTCGAGGTCGGCGCGGATGCGCTCGGCCTCTGCCCCACGGCGACCGATGACGATACCCGGGCGGGCGGTGTGGATGTCCACACGCACGCGGTCACGGGTGCGCTCGATCTCGATGCGCGAGACGCCGGCACGGTCCAGCTGCGTCTGCAGCAGGCGACGGATCTTGACGTCCTCGGCGATGTAGTCGGCGTAACGCTGACCGGGCTTCGTCGAGTCCGAGAACCAACGCGACACGTGGTCCGTCGTGATGCCCAGACGGAAGCCGTACGGGTTGACCTTCTGACCCATTACTTCGTCCCCTCGTCAGGTGTGGCCAGCACAACGGTGATGTGGCTGGTGCGCTTGTTGATGCGGAACGCGCGACCCTGTGCGCGGGGCTGGAAACGCTTCAGCGTCGTGCCCTCGTCGACGAAGGCGCGGCTCACGTAGAGGTCCCGCTCGTCCAGGTACTGGTTCGAGGCGTCGGCCTTCACCCGGGCATTCGCAATAGCGGATGCCACGAGCTTGTAGACCGGCTCGCTCGCGCCCTGAGGTGCGAACTTCAGGATGGCCAGGGCCTCCTGCGCCTGCTTGCCGCGGATCAGGTTGACGACGCGGCGAGCCTTCTGAGGCGTAACGCGGATGTGTCGCACTCGGGCGATCGACTCCACCATTTCTTTCTCCTCCTCATGTCACCGCGTCAGCGGCGACGACCCTTCTTGTCGTCCTTCACGTGTCCCCGGAAGGTGCGGGTCGGGGCGAACTCCCCGAGCTTGTGGCCGACCATCGTCTCAGTGACGAAGACCGGGATGTGCTTGCGACCGTCGTGCACGGCGATCGTGTGACCGAGCATTGCCGGCACGATCATCGAGCGACGCGACCACGTCTTGATGACGTTCTTGCTGCCGGACTCGTTCGCGCGAACCACCTTGGTAAGCAGGTGCTCGTCGACGAAGGGGCCCTTCTTGAGACTGCGAGGCATCTTCTACTAACTCCTACTTGCGCTTCTTGCCAGCGTTGCGGCGGCGGACGATCAGCTTGTCGCTTTCCTTGTTCGGGTGACGCGTGCGGCCTTCCTTCTGGCCCCACGGGCTGACCGGGTGGCGACCACCGGAGGTCTTGCCCTCACCACCACCGTGCGGGTGGTCGATCGGGTTCATCGCGACACCACGGACGGTCGGGCGAACGCCCTTCCACCGCATGCGGCCCGCCTTGCCCCAGTTGATGTTGGACTGCTCGGCATTGCCGACCTCGCCGACCGTTGCGCGGCAGCGGATGTCGACGTTGCGGATCTCGCCGGAGGGCATACGCAGCTGGGCGTAAGGGCCGTCCTTGGCGACGAGACGAACGGATGCGCCAGCCGAGCGCGCGATCTTCGCGCCCCCGCCCGGCTTCAGCTCGATCGCGTGGACCACGGTACCGGTCGGGATGTTGCGCAGCGGCAGGTTGTTGCCCGGCTTGATGTCAGCGTTCGGACCCGACTCCACGATGTCGCCCTGCTTGAGCTTGTCGGGAGCGATGATGTAGCGCTTGGTGCCGTCCACGAAGTGCAGCAGCGCGATGCGCGCCGTGCGGTTCGGGTCGTACTCGATGTGCGCGACCTTGGCGTTGACACCGTCCTTGTCATTGCGACGGAAGTCGATGACGCGGTACTGGCGCTTGTGGCCACCACCGATGTGACGGGTCGTGATACGGCCCTGGTTGTTGCGCCCACCGGTCTTCGACAGCGGCTTGAGCAGCGACTTCTCCGGCGTCGATCGGGTGATCTCGGCGAAGTCGGCCACGGAGGAGCCACGGCGACCGGGGGTCGTCGGCTTGTACTTGCGAATAGCCATAGTTGTTCCCTTGCTCCTTAGCCGACAGCCGTGAAGATGTCGATGGAACCGGACTTGAGGGTGACGATGGCGCGCTTGGTGTCCTTGCGCTTGCCGGTGCCGAACTTGGTGCGGCGCGTCTTGCCCTGACGGTTCAGAGTGTTGACGGATGCGACCTCGACCTTGAAGATCTTCTCGATCGCGAGCTTGATCTCCGTCTTGTTCGAGCGGGGGTCGACGAGGAAGGTGTACTTGCCCTCGTCGATGAGCGAGTAGCTCTTCTCGGACACGACCGGAGCGATGATGATGTCGCGCGGGTCCTTGTTCGTGGCCATTACGCGTTCACCTCTTCCTTCTTCGTCTTGCTTGCGACGAAGGAGTCGAAAGCAGCCTTGGTGAAGACGATGTCGTCGGAGACGAGCACGTCGTAGGCGTTGAGCTGGTCATAGGACAGCGTGTGCACCGTCGGCAGGTTGCGGACGCTCTTGAGGCCGTTCTCGTCTGCGCGATCGGTGACGACCAGCACGTGCTTCGAGGTGGCGACGGAGCTCAGCAGCGCGACGGCATCCTTCGTCGACGGCGCGTCGCCGGCGATGAGGGACTCCACCACGTGGATGCGCTCACCACGGGCGCGGTCGCTGAGCGAACCGAGCAGTGCGGCGGCGATCATCTTCTTGGGGGTGCGCTGGGCGTAGCTGCGCGGGGTCGGACCGTGGACGATGCCACCACCGGTCATCTGCGGGGCGCGGATGGAACCCTGGCGGGCGCGACCGGTGCCCTTCTGCTTGAACGGCTTGCGGCCGGCGCCGGAGACCTCACCGCGGTTCTTGGTCTTGTGCGTGCCCTGGCGCGCGGCGGCGAGCTGCGCCACGACGACCTGGTGGATCAGCGGGACGTTCACCTGAACGTCGAAGATCTCCGCGGGCAGCTCGACGGAACCGGACTTCTTGCCGGCTGCGTCGAAAACGTCGATCGAGGTAGCCATGTGACTACGCTCCCTTCACTGCGTTGCGGACGAAGACGATGCGACCGCGTGCGCCGGGAACCGCGCCCTTGACGAGCAGCAGGCCCTTGGCGGCGTCAACGGAGTGCACCGTGAGGTTCAGCACGGTGACGCGCTCTGCGCCCATGCGACCGGCCATGCGCATGCCCTTGAAGACACGGCTGGGCGTCGAAGACGCGCCGATCGAACCGGGCTTGCGGTGGTTGCGGTGCGAACCGTGCGAAGCGGAGACGCCCTTGAAGTTGTGGCGCTTCATGACACCGGCGGTGCCCTTACCCTTCGAGGTTCCGACGACGTCGACCTTCTGGCCGGCCTCGAACGTGGCCTCGACGGTGAGCTCCTGGCCGGCCTCGTACGAGCCGGCGTCCGCGGTGCGGATCTCGGTGAGGTGACGACGCGGCGTGACGCCGGCCTTCTCGAAGTGGCCGCTCGCCGGCTTGTTCACCTTGCGCGGGTCGATGGCACCCGTGGCGATCTGCACGGCGTTGTAGCCGTCGACCTCGGGAGTGCGCACCTGGGTGACCACGTTCGGGGTGATCTCGACAACGGTCACGGGGATGAGCTTGTTGTTCTCGTCCCACACCTGGGTCATGCCGAGCTTCTTGCCGAGCAGACCCTTGACGGTCCTGGTCTCAGTATTGGACATCGTTCGACCCCTACAGCTTGATCTCGATGTTGACATCGGCCGGCAGGTCGAGACGCATGAGCGAGTCGACGGCCTTCGGCGTCGGGTCGATGATGTCGATCAGCCGCTTGTGCGTGCGCATCTCGAAGTGCTCGCGGCTGTCCTTGTATTTGTGGGGCGAACGGATGACGCACACCACGTTCTTCTCGGTGGGGAGCGGCACCGGCCCGACGACCTGAGCGCCGGCACGGGTCACCGTGTCGACGATCTTGCGCGCCGAGGTGTCGATGACCTCGTGGTCATACGACTTAAGCCGGATGCGGATCTTCTGTCCCGCCATATCTGACTCTCTCTCTACTGTTCAGGCGTCGTACGGCAGTCAGAGCCGCATTGGACGCGTCGCGTGTCAACGCTCTTCGGGCGCCGGCGTGGTGCCGCACCGCTGTTCTTCTGTCAAAGGCGACTGGCATGCGCGGCTCGCGCCGACTTCCGTCGCCCCTCACCGACCCCCGCGCTCGGGCGTGTCGCCGTCGCGGGCACATGGATAGACCATGGGCTTCGGGTGTCGATTAAGCTGTGTCCTTCTGCCCGCGGCCTAGCCTGAACTCCACCGACACGATCCGAGCCTTCGGATCTGTCCACTCGAAGCGGCTATGCACTACCTGGCAGTGATCCGGTGAACCGCGCGCAAGGCGCGCAGCACCGAAATGTTGAACCCCAGAAGTTTGCCAGATTTCGGGGGTAGTTGCAACTCGGGCGTGTCGCGGTCGTGGCGGCATCCGAAGCAGCAGCCCGACCCGTGCGTATCAGGATTGAGAGCGTCACCGTCGTCTGCACGACCGTTGAAGAACGAGGCATGGATACTCGACGCCGCAATCGACCTTGCGACCGCCACGGCAGCGGTCGGTTCGTTGAGGCACCGGTCTGTTAGCGCTTTGAGGACACGCGGGACCATCGCCCACCAGCCTCGCGCGCACAGGACGTCCTTGCCCTTTGCAGGGCCGCACCTGAGCGCCCGGTATCCTATTGAACGGTCGGAACGCCAGCGGGAGACAAAAGTGACATTTCGTCAAGCTCTGAGCGCCATCTGGCAACGGCGGATTCTGATCATCACGGTGATCGTTCTCGCTGTCGCGGTGGCGGCGGTGTTCCTCGCGCGCCAGACACCGATCTACACCTCGTCGATCACGGTGCGCATGAGCTCCCTTGCCGCCAGCGCGTCCGCAAGTGGACAGATCGGTACGGCGACGGTCGACTTCGACCCGGAGAGCATCACATCTCCCGAGGTGCTCGACGCTGCGGCCAAGGCCGCCGGTGAGCCTGCTGGATCCGCGGAGTCCTGGGCCGTTGGATACACGCTCAACCAGGGCTCGAACCTCGGCCAGGCGAAGACTGTCACCATCACGGCGAACGGCAGCACGTCAGAGGAAGCGCGGAAGCACTCAGCCGCTGTCGCCACCGCATACAACTCCTACCTCCAGGAGCAGACAGCCAAGGCCAAGACCGCGGCAGAGGCACAGGTTGCCAAGTGGACCACGGCCGCCGAGCTCTATCAGACGCAGGTGAACGCCAGCCCAGGCAATTCGATCGCGCAGGCCAACCTCAGCAACGCGATCGACTCGCTGTCGAGCGCGAACAACACCCTGGACAAGATCAACAACGCTGCACCGCCTCTGACCGTCACCAGTGCTGCATCGGCCGGTCAGTTCAAGGGAACGAGCCCGCTTGTGGCGTTCGGGACCGCGCTAGCCGCTGGTCTCGTTGCGGGCATCGGCATCGCCCTCATCTGGGACGCGTTCGACGATCGACTGCGGGGCGAGGAGGAGCTGGAGGACCTCATCGACGTACCCCCGCTCGGTGAGCTCAGCCTGGACCGCCGGATGCAGCGGAAGGGCGATTGGCTTCCGGCGGCCGGCCGCAAGCGCACGGCGCTCAACGAAGGGCTGCGTGCACTCCGCACCACCCTCCAGGTGCTCCTGCCGCCCGGAAACAACGTCATCGTGTTCACGAGTGTCGAGCCCGGCGATGGCAAGACATTCATCTCCTCGAATCTCGCCCTGGCCTGGTCCCGCACCGGCAAGCAAGTGGTGCTCGTCGGAGGCGACCTTCGCAAACCGAGTCTCGACCTCTACTTCGGAGACGTGGCGACAGGCCCCGGACTCACTGAACTGTTGCAGTCGGCCGCCACGCAGGGTTCGTCTCCCACGACTGATGCGATCGCTCGAAGCCTGCGTCCGACCAAGTTCCGGGGGCTCAGCGTGCTGCCGGCCGGATCCGAGCCATGGGATCCGGCTGACTTGCTGGCAGTGCAGGCGCTCGGCGACATCATCGCGTCGCTACGGCAGCTGTGCGACATCGTCGTGATCGACTCACCCCCATCGTTCGCCCTCGTCGATGCCAGCCTCCTCGCAGCGCACACCGACGGAGCGGTGCTCGTGGCATCCATCCGCCGCACAAGACGCAAGCGCCTCGTCGAGACCGTGCACGCCCTGGCTGGAAACGGGATCACCGTTCTCGGCGTCGTTGCGAACCGATCGCGACGACGCATTCCGAAGTCGTATTCGGCGTACTACGGGACCAACTCGTCCGCACGCCGTCGTTCGGCGCAGCTCAGACGTCGCGAAGACGCCCGCCCTGCGGCGGATTCCGACGCGAACGGCTTCGACGATCATGCGTCGCGCGAACCCGGAACGACGCCGTCCGACGATGCACGGAGCACTCGCGACGATGGTCAGGGGCGCGAGATGTCCGCTCGTCCGGCCAAGACCGTCCCCTTGTCCGATTCAGCAGAGGACGAGAAGGTCTGATCGTGCAGGGCAAGCCGTACACCCACGAGGTCGACGGCAATGGTGCGAAGAGGGCGACGGGCGTCCTGTTCATCTGCACCGCGAATCAATGCCGTTCGGTGATGGCGGAGGCGGTGGCCTGGCGGCGGTTCGCAGGCCTGCCGTTCGTCTTCGATTCGGCCGGTCTCATCGAGGGTGGCCGGCCGATGCCGCCCGCCGGTGTCCAGGTGGCGCGTGAGTGGGGCTTCGACCTCGCGTCGCACGTCAGTAAGCGTGCTGACGTGCGCGGCCTCCGCGGATGGGACGTGATCATCACGATGACCAGAGAGCACGTTCGCGAACTCGTCGCCGCCGACGCCGAACTGTGGCCGCGCGTGTTCACCCTCCGCCAGTTCGTGCGCTGGCTGGACGATCACCGTCCCAGCAGACACGTTCTTCTCGGGGAGTGGATCGACTTGGTGGGTGCCGACCGCCACCGTTCGGAGATGATCGGCGCGAGCGCGGACGATGACATCGCGGATCCGGTGGACGAGCCGCCCGAGGCGTGGCGCGCCCTGGTAGGAGAGCTGACCAGGGACATCGACCGGATGGCGCGGCGCCTTACGTCGTCATCCAGTCTCTGATCCTTTCACCAAACCGCGTGCCGTCGAACTGAGCGGCGCGCGCGCGGCACGCTGCCGGATCCATCGTCAGGGCGAGTTCGACTGCACGCCGCAGCTCCTCGGCATCGGTGGACCGGAACAACGCACCGGTCTCCCCGTCGACCACGGTCTCGGATGCACCGCCAACAGCATTTCCGACGACCGGGGTCCCGGCGGCCATCGCCTCGACAGGCATGATGCCGAAGTCTTCGACGGCGGCGAAGACGTACACAGACGCTCGCCGATAGAGGGCCCGCATCACGGCATCCGACGGTTTGTGCAAGAAGGTGACGCGTCCCGGGTGCTCGTTCGCCAGAGCGGACAGACGTGCGCGCTCTGGTCCGTCCCCGGCGATCACGACCGGCAGGTCCGCCGCTGCCCCGGCGGTAATCGCCACGTCGACGCGCTTGTATGGAACGAATCGCGATGCACCGAACACAAATCCCTTCGGCAGCGACTCGACTTGGCGCAGTTCCTCGTCAGTGAGCTCATCGTCGCTGCCGGGGAACGCGGCGACGTCGACGGGCGGGTTGATCACGGCGCTTTCGCGATCCCAGCACCGTTCGATCCGCTCGGCGATGAAGTGACTGACTGCGGCGACCTTCACCGGCTCGGCCGCTCGTTTCCGATCGAGAACGCGGAGCGGACCAGCGACGGTTCTTGCCATCAAGCCTTGCCCGCGCTCGTCGATGTCCGGTTGCCAGATTGATCGGCCTGGGCTGTACGTGTAGACGTACTTCGGCACATCTCGAGCTGCACCGCGGAGCTTCGCGTGGTGTGCGAAGAGGTGGGTCGCGACGAGCATCCAATCGGCATCGAACGCGGGCAGCGACCGCCACCACGGAATCAGGAGCGGCATCGCTGCAGCCTTGTGCCTGCGCAGGGGCGTACCAGCCAGCCAGCTCTGCGTTACCCGTCCCGGCCCGTACCGACCGACGACGTCATCCCAGGGACACACGATGGGAGCGTCGGGGAACTCGCTCGCCAATGCGTCGGCGACACGCTCACCGCCACCGACCGACTCGAGCCATTCGTGCACGATCACGCCGCTCATGCGCCCACCACCGGCGACACGCGTTCCCGTGCGACGGACGCGACGACATCCGAGAAGGCTGCGACCCGGTCACCCCAGTCGGGTACGACGACGTGATCTCCCGATTGACGCCACTCGACCAGATCGTGGGCGACCGTCTCGGGAAAGACATCCGCAGACGCGACGGTGACGCCGGCGAGGTCACGGAATCCCGCAACCGGTGTGCTCACGATCGGCCGTCCCACCGCTAGGTATTCGTACAGCTTGATCGGATCGAGGCTGTCGGTGAAGTCCGTCACCACGTGGGCCACGAGCAGGACGTTGGCGTGGCGCAGGAAACCTGGCACGTCGTCCCTGTGCCGCGGTCCGAGTACCACGAGTCCCTGCTGAGCCGCGAGGCGCTCTCGGTTCCGGACAGACAGCGCGTTCGGTCCAAGCAGAACCACCGTGCCTCCGACCGCACGGGCTGCCTCTGCGGTTCGCACGACCAAGTCGACATCGAGGCGGTCCTCATGCAGTGTGCCGACGTACAGCGCGACCGGTCCGCTCGGAAGATCTGCCGGTCGCGGATGATCGACACGGTAGCGAGCGACATCGACGGCATTCTGGATGAGGTGCACCGCCCTGACCGATCCCTTCGTCGCGGCGAGCGCGGGTGAGCAGACCACCACCTCGTCACTGCGTTCCAGCAGGAGGCCGTCTCCCGCGACGATGCGGGCATGTTCACGATTACCTCGGTCGGCGAGCGCCCAGTCGTCTGTGACGTCGTAGAGCACCGGCCAGTCGAACACTTCGAGGAGTGCGGCCGCCCTCGGATCGTTGACCCAGAGCACACCAGAGGTCCAGCCGAGCTTCGTCACCGCGTGCCGCACACTGCGCAGCAGCAATGAATCGGCGGCCGGGCCCGCAAGACGAGGTAGTGCCTTCGTCGGCTGATACAGCATGAGTCGTCCGTGGTAACCACCGACACGGAGGCCTCGTCCCCGATGAGGGCGACGTGCGCTGATCACGTCGTACAACGGGTCTGACGGGGGTTCGACGAACAGCACTTCCGTGTCGTCGTCAGATGAGAGCAACCCGTCGACCAGATACTGATTGCGGCGCCACACGCCGTCCCACGTCTCGAGCGAGATGACTACGATCCGGCGCTTCACTGCGCCAGCCCTTCGCCCACTTGGATCCTCGCGGATGCGCGGCACTGCTTGGCGCCCGACCCGTGAGTCGGCGCCGGTCGTGAGGTGGTTCATGGCAACTCCGGGGCCGTTTCGACGGTGGGTGCCGTGATATCGGCCGGAACCACCGGCGGTGTCAACGGCGAGATCCCATTCCGCAGTCGCTGATCGGCGAGATCGTGAGCGACCATGCGCGTGACGAGGTCATCGAATCCCACCTCGCGCCTCCAGCTGAGCACGTGCTCCGCCTTGGACGCATCGCCGAGCAGGTTGTCGACTTCGGCCGCTCGAGTCAGCGCCGGATCGAAGGTGACATAGGGACGCCAGTCTCCCACGCCGATCTTCCCGAACGCGGTGGCGAGGAAGTCTTCGATCGAGTGTGCTTCACCGGTGGCCAGCACGAAATCGTCCGGCTCGTGGTGCTGCATCATCATCCAGATGCCGCGCACATAGTCGCCTGCATAACCCCAATCGCGTTTCGGCCACAGGACACCGAGGTTGATCGTGTCCTGGAGGCCGAGGTGGATGCGCGCGACAGCCCTCGTGATCTTGCGGGTCACGAACTCGGTGCCGCGACGTTCGCCCTCGTGGTTGAACAGCACGCCGCACACGACGAACATTCCGTAGCTCTCGCGGTAGTTCTTGGCGATCCAGTGGCCGTACAGCTTGGCGACACCGTAAGGACTGCGCGGATGGAACTGAGACGTCTCGTTGTAACCGGAGCCCGGCATGGAGTAGTCCATGCCGCCGAACATCTCCGACGTCGACGCCTGATAGATCTTGGTGTGCGCGGCGCGACCGGAGAGCCGAACGGCCTCGAGGACGTTCAGCACGCCTTTGCCTGTCACCTCCATCGTCAGGGTCGGGTGATTGAACGAATAGCCGACGTGGCTGATCGCAGCGAAGTTGTAGAGCTCATCGGGTGAGGAGGTCTCGACCGCCCGCACCAGGGACGTTGGATCGGTCACGTCCCCCTCGAGCAACTCGACGAACGGCAGGTCGCGCTCCACATCGTCCCTGCGTGGATTGTGCTGCCCGCGGATCAGGCCGAACACGCGGTATCCCTTGTCGTGCAACAACGAGGCGAGATGACCGCCGTCCTGACCCGTGATCCCCGTGATCAGAGCAGTCCTGCGTGAGCCGTTCATGCTGTGTCCCGTCCGTCGTGCTCGGATCGCACGACGTCGCAATCAACGGTACTGATCGGTGTCAGGACTGACAGTCCCCAACAAGGGGACGGTCGATCCGGACACGCGACGAAGCTCGGATAATGTGGCAGCGGTCTGTGCCGCCACAGTGAACTCCGCACGCTGCCGGTCGCGCAGCGTGCGTCCGTAGGTGAGACGCCGAGCAGGATCGCCGATCAGCGACGCCATCAGAGTCCCCGCAGCCTCGGCATCGCCGGCCGGGAACAGTGCAGCATGGCTCACGCCGCCGACCGTCTCCAGATGGCCGCCCCCGGATGCCGCGACAACGGGGACACCGTAAGACATCGCCTCGAGCACCGTGAGTCCGAGCCCCTCGCGTGGCGTCGGGGCGATGAGCATCGATGCGCGTGACATCCAGGCGCCCACTTCGCTCTGAAACCCGACGAAGTCGATCGAATCGGTGACGCTGAGCGTTGCAGCGAGGTCACGCAGCCGTGACTCCTCCGACCCCTCCCCCGCGATCACCAGACGCCATCCGTCGCGGGTCGGCATCGATGCCCATGCGCGGATGGCGACCTCAGTGGACTTCTCGGCCTCGAGGCGCTGCAGCACGAGCACGATCGGCTCGCGGGCTTCCTCGTTCACATCTGGGACATCGGGGACACCGGTGTAGACCACGAGGCTGTCCCCTTCGATATCGTCGGCGACGAACTGCGAGATCGCTATCTGCGCAGAGACTTTCCTCGCTACAACCGTCGCCGCGAATCGATGCAAAGCGCTCGCGCCTCGGCGAGCTGCGAAATGGCGCGTGCTCACAACGGGAACACGGCGGCCGGAGGCGACAGCACCAGCGAAGTCCGCAAGCGTCATGTGCGTGTCGATGACGTCGACGTCATGAACCCGCTTGATCGCCGCGACCGCGGATCGTACGGTTCGACCCGGGTGCCAGGCGATCCCGGCGCGCTCCAACTCAGGACGCATGGTCGACGGACCGCCCCCGATCACAGTGACCCGGCATCCCGCCTCGCGCAGCGCTAGCGCCGACTGCAGCACGTAACGTTCCACTCCGGCGAACGCTTCGGAGCAGACCACGTGCACGACATGGAGCCCGCTCTCGCCCGGTGTCGACGAACGCCGCGGGCCGACGGTACCAGTCTCGATAGCCACCGGCCCCAGGCGGAATATGGCGGCACGTCTCCTCGCTGCGGCACCACGATCCCCCGGGAGCAGCGCGCCCCGAACCGCCGCACCGAGGATCGTCCCGGTGCGATAGACCTGCCATCCGAGGGTCCCGTGGTGCTTGCGGAGGTATTTCTCCGCGCTTCCGAAGAAATGACGCTCCCTGACACGCGGATCGCCGCCCGTGCCGCCGCCCTCGTGCGTCGCCTCCACCTCGGCGACCGCGATATCCCAGCCACGAGCCCGCGCCCTGTACTGCCAGTCCGTCTCCTCGGCGTAGAGGAAAAAGCGCTCGTCGAGACGTCCGACGTCATCCAGGGCGGCCCTGCTCAGCATCAGCGCCGAACCGATCGCGAAGCCGCGGGCTCTGCGCAGGCCGCCGAGCCCGATCGCCTCGATCCATGCCCCTGCAGGCGTCGGGAACGGCCACCAGACTCGAACGGGAGCGCCTGTGACCGGATCCGTCTGCGTCGCCCCGACCGCCGCCATGCGCGACGAGGATCGAAGCAGTTCGTGCATGCGCGCGACGCCGGCGGGCCCGATCCTCGCGTCCGGATTCAGGAGCAGGACATCGCGTCTGCTGCTCGCCGAGCGCTCGATCTCCTCGAGTCCCAGGTTGACCCCGCCGGCGAATCCGCGGTTGCGTCCCGCGTCGATGTACTGCGCGCCATGCCGCTCCGCGACAGCTCGTGTCGCCGACGACGACGAATTGTCGACGATCATGACAGGCAGTGCGCCGCCAAGATCGGCGAGGCATCCCTCCAACGGATCGGGCGCCCCGAATGCAACGATCAGCACCTGCGGGACGTCATGGCTGCCATGGTCGTTACGACTGATGGTGGCCCCGGCGCCGAGGATGGACTCGTACATCTGCCGCTGCATGCGCGAGACGTTTTCCCACGTGAACCGGGTCGAGCGATCGAGGCCTCTGCGACGATGCTCGCACCAGGCGTCCGGCACGAGTACGTCGTCGATCGCCGCAGCAAGCGCGACCGGGTCGCCAGGAGGCACGAGCACACCGGCATCGCCGACGACATCGGGAATCGCGCCGGAAGCACTCGCCACCACCGGGACGCCGGATGCCATCGCCTCGACTGCGACGCGACAGAACTGCTCGAGCCAGTTCGGTCGCGGCAGCGAGGGAACCACGACCACATCGAGCTGCCGGTAGCGATCCGCCAACTGCTGTCCGTCCGCGAATCCGAGGAACTCGACGCGCTCGGCGATGCCGATGCTCCTTGCCAACGACTCCAGCTCCGCCCGGTGTGGGCCGTCCCCTGTGAGGCGGAGGTGCCAGTCGTCGTGTCCCACGGCAGCGCGCAGCAGAACGTCGACTCCCTTATGGGCCTCGAGGCGGCCGATGTAGCCGATCGTCTTCGGGCCATCACTGGGAGGGCAACGGTCCGCCGGCTCGAAGACGCGAAGGTCCACGCCGAGCGGGATGTCCACGGCGGGGCCCGCAAGGCCCTTCTCCGTGAGGATCTCGCCCGCCTCGGTATTACAGACATAGGCCGCTGCCGCGCCTTTCAGCGCGTGACGCTCGATCCACCGGAACGGGATCGGGTAACGCTTGCGGATGTTCTGCGCCGAGTACAGAACGTACGGCGCCTTGCTGCCACGCAAACGGCGGATGAGCAGCACTTCGGCAGTGGCGAGGGCGTTCGGCTCCTCGTGGAGGTCGATCAGGTCGGGTCGCCGTGCCATCGCACGCCAGATCGGACGCGGGTCGAACGCGAACACGCTCGGGTGTCTTCCAACTGTGGCGGCGCCGGACACGAAGTCGTCGCCCTCGACGTCGAGCCGCACGTCGCGGCCGCCCTCGTTCCAGACCTCGGACGAAACGAGCTCGACATCGACGCCCTGGCGGCGGAGCTCCCGCTCCCGCTCCCGCCAGGCAGACACGACGGCGTGGTGGGCGATCCTCAGAACCTGCATCGAGAGTCCACTTCACGGTTTCGGCGACGATTCGTCTCACGATAACCACGTCTGTGACGCCCGGTCAGTCCCCAGAACGGGACACGGAAGCGGGATCTCGGCTAGACGGCCGTGCCGGATCGTGCGCGCCGCGAACGTGGCCCGACGGGACGAGGCCAACGTCCCTTCTGCTGCTGAGGCGGCAACTCCCAGGAGAGCGGCTCCCCGCGCGCACGGCGGGCGTCGTCCATCGCCTTCACGCCGTAACAGATACCTGCCACGATCCAGAGCAGCGATGCCTGGCCCGCGACCCAGTACAGGTCGAACTGCGCCTGAGTGAATCGAGTGGCCACGACGGCGAAGCCCACGGTGCCGTACACCGGATCCATCTTCCACAGGTACCAGCCGGCCACAGCGAACATGACGAAGAAGCCGATCAGGCCGAACACGCCCACTGTCGTGAGGACCTCGAGTTCAGCGTTGGGCGGCTGGAACGACTGGTACTGGCCTGCGAACCGGTCGGTGTACCACCACCGCATGCCCACTCCGAAGATGGGCGACGTGAGCCAGATCTGCACCGACTGCGTGTACCAGTCCACGCGTTGGTGCGCCGAGTTGAACTGATTGTCGGACTGCAACTGAGCAGTCAGTGCGCTCAGCACCCACACGATGCCGGGAATGGCCGCCAGCCAGACGATGCGCACCCGGCGGCCCGTCTGGGGTCGCGCCCTGATACTCACGATCAGGATGCCGACGATCGCTCCGATGAGGCCCTGCCTGGACTGCGCGGCCACGACGCCCAGTGAACACACGATGACTGCCGCCCACGACCATCCCGGGGTCCACCTCAGCCAGATGGGGCGGGCGAAGGCGACGACCGCGGCGATGGCGAGCATGCCTCCCGTCGTGTTCTTGTTCAGGTCGCCGAGGAACACCGGAGCGAACTCGCCGGTCTGCGCGAATGTGCTCAGCGACACGTAGATCACGGCGATCCCGATGCCGCTGCAGGCGAGCAGGTAGATGGTAAGTGCGGTCTGCGCCCGATTCTCCCGCCCGATCACGAAGCCGATGATGAGGCTGCCAAGAATGAGGAATACCTCGTGCACCCACTCCGTGACGTTCGCGGTGTACGGATTCACGATTTGCGTGGGGATGGCCATCGCGAGGTAGACGATTCCCGCCCAGACCAGAGGCATGAGCACCACTGCACCGCGTCCGCGAAGCATCAACAGCGACACGACGGACGCCAGTGCGAGCACCACATCGGAGACGCTGAGCGCCCCGCCCACCCTCGTGAGCACGAGGGTCGCCGGCACCGCGAGCACAGGAACGATGGTCGGATCGCGGACCATGACGCCGGCCAAGAGGACCACGACACCGACGACGAGCGCGATAAGGCTGCTGTTCACGCTCAGCACGCCGAGGCTCACGCCCACCACCACCGCCAGAGTCACGACGGCGACGACGATCGGCGTCACTCCGCCGGCCCTCACCCTCGCCCACTCCATGGACACATGCTAGGTGAGCAGACGACGCTCGACCTTGACGCAGAAGGGTGGGACAGCGGTGCTTCTCGGTGTTCCACGGGTCTGGCGCGCAGCCGCTCGGAGCTGCAGTTAACCGCGGACGGCTATCGCACGCCGGACAATCTCATTGAACTCGTCTCGTCTGGCGGACCAGGTGCTCGCCCTCGCCCGTTCGAGCCCAGAGGAGACCACGCATCGACGCAGGTGCTCGTCGCCCGCGAGGGAGGCGATAGCCTCCGCCAGCGCACGAGGATCGTCCGGCGGAACGAGTAGTCCGGCGGATCCGGCGGCCTCTGGAATGCCTCCGATGTTGCTGGCGATCACCGCAGTCCCTGACGCCATCCCCTCGAGAACTGTAAGAGGGAAAGGATCAAGCCACCGCGACGGAATCACCACGACATCGGCTCCACGAAGGATTCCCGCGGTCTCGCGGCGGGGGGAGAACGGCTTCATGGTCACGCGGTCACCGAGAGGCTCCGCGAGACGTCGTAGCGATCGTTCGTACGGGCTGAGCGGTGCGTCCGCCGAGAACCCCGAGGTACCAACGATCGTCGCGTGGACGTCGGGTCTGTCCAAGATGCGCAGGGCGTTGATGAGAACATCCGGTCCCTTCTCTGGGATGACGCGACCTACGAAGGCCACCTGGAGCGTTTCGCCGCGCTCAAGGTCGTCACGAGGATGGAACAGGCCGACATCGATCCCGTTGTGCACGACGGCAAGCCGGTCCCACAGCTCCGGGGGCAGCGAGTCCGCTATCTGTCCCGCGAGGGACTTACTCACGCACACGATCGCTCCGACACGGCCGAGAGCTCGGAATGCCTCGCGACGCGAGTACGTCTTCAGCAGATCGTTGTGGGCGTACAGAACGGGAAGATGCCTATCGGCGTCGATGTCGGGGACTAGTTGTACCGCATTGTGCGCGACGATGACCGCAGGGTCCCAGGCTCGCTGCTCGTCTACTGCAGCCGCGTATTCGCGGCGGGCCATGAACCGGGGCAGGCCGATCCTTGAGGCGGCTGCGTCCAGGTAGCGGTCTGTCCTGTGGTGACGAACTGCCTGATACTCGATGATGTCCGCCGTACTGTAGCGATCGGCGTAGGTCCCACTCGCAACGAGCACAGCGGGTCGAATGCCTCCCACCGGGGTCGCCCCGGCCAGCCCATCGACCACGGTGGGAATCGCGCTGCCGGTGCGAGGCGAGAAATGATCACCAGGCGTGATGACATGCAGGTGTCGGCGTTCCATCCATCCTCCACGCGATCTCTGACGCTGGCGGGGCAATGATGAGATCGTCTCATGCTCGGTGGTTCGCAGACCTTACGGACGCCCGATCTGGGGGTACACAGGCCCGAAGCGGGCAGGAAGGCTGCTGGTAGCATCGAGGCGGCCTCTGACCGGCCGTCTTGCACCACACAAGCGGGGGCGATGCCGAATATGCGCGACACCGCGATCACTGTCGAGAACCTGACGAAGACGTACCGGATCGTCGACGGGTCGGCGCGCTCTAACCGGATTACCGACGCCATGATCGAGCGGATTCGGCATCCGCTGCACCGCGCCACCTATACCGACTTCTCCGCGGTCGACGACGTGACATTCGACATCCCCTGGGGAGAAGCCGTCGGCATCGTCGGTCGGAATGGTGCGGGAAAGAGCACTCTGCTCAAGCTGCTGACGCGCGTGGCGGCACCGACCAGCGGCCTCATCGACCTGGGCGGCAGGGTCGGCAGCCTGCTCGAGGTCGGAACCGGCTTCCACCCTGAGCTCACCGGTAGGGAGAACATCTACCTCAACGGCTCCCTGCTCGGCATGAGCCGCAAGGAGATCAAGCGGCGGTTCGACGACATCGTGGAGTTCTCGGGCGTCGAGAAGTTCCTCGACACTCAGGTCAAGCGGTACTCGTCCGGCATGTACGTGAGGCTGGCCTTCTCGGTCGCGGCTCACCTCGAGACCGAGATCCTCGCCATCGACGAAGTTCTCGCGGTGGGTGACGCGGAGTTCCAGGCGAAGTCGCTCGCAATGATGCGCGACGTGGCGCGAAGTGGTCGCACGGTGCTCTACGTGAGCCACCAGGCGCAAACTGTCACCTCGCTCTGCACTTCGGCCATGTTCCTGGAACGAGGACGCCTTTCGTTCTACGGAAGTGTGGACGGCGCGCTCGAGCACTACCGCAGCACATTCGAGTCGTTCCAAACCGAGCAGCGCGACGCTGCACGGCGACCGGGCACGGGCGCCCTTCGCTTCACCCGGGCGGCCGTCGTCGATCAGTCGCAGGATCCGACCGATGACACTGTGATCGAGTTCGAGGTGGGCACCAACCCCGAGCTGATCGGCAAGTACTTCGTGTCGTGCCACATCAACGACGCGAACGGCAACATCGTCGTCCAGTGCGACTCCCGCCTCACCGGCGCCTGGTTCGATCCGGCCGAACCGCAACGTGGCGCCCTCCGGATCAAGTCGCTGTGGTTCAGACCCGGGCGATACACCGTCGATCTCTTCGTGTGCCAGGCGGGCGTGCTGGACTCCTGGGAGGCCGCGGATTCGTTCGACGTGCTGCCGGCATCTCCATATCCGGAACTCACCTCTGACGAGGCGATGCAGCACGGAGCCGTCCTGGCCGACTTCGACTATGAGATCGACTCATGACCCGCACGATCATCAGGCCGCCCGGCCGTTTCAACCTTCCGCCGTGGCGCGAATTCTGGGAGGCACGCGAGGTCCTCTACCGCTTCGGCATCCGGGACCTCGTGCTGCGCTACCGGCAGACCGCGATCGGAGTGGCTTGGGTCGTCCTCCAGCCGATCGCCTCGGCCGGCATCTTCGCGGTGATCTTCGGGCAGGTTGCGAAACTTCCGTCCGGGGGTGTTCCGTACTTCCTGTTCAGCTTCGCTGGGATGCTTGCGTGGACCGCTTTCAACAGTGTCGTGAGCCGCTCATCAGGGTCGCTTGTCTCAAATCAGGCGCTGGTGTCGAAGGTGTTCTTCCCGCGTCTGCTCGTACCGTTGTCGAGCGTCATTTCTGTGCTGATCGACTTCGCCGTGGCGTTTATCATGCTCGTGGTGCTGCTCTTCATCTACGGAGTGAACCCGGGGTGGCCGATCGTGCTGACCCCGGTTTGGCTGCTCATCACTCTGATGCTGGCCTGCGGGCTCGGCGTGGCGGCATCCGCGATCACGGTCACCTATCGAGATGTGGCATACATCCTGCCGTGGGTGCTGCAGATCCTGCTCTATGCGACGCCCATCGCGTACTCCCTGTCCGCCGTACCTTCGAATCTGCGCTGGCTCTTCGAACTCAACCCGCTGACGTGGCTGATGGAGACCGTGCGCTGGACCCTGATCGGGCAACCGATGCCGGCCGCCTGGGAACTCATCGCGCTGCCAGTGACCGCGGTCGTGGTCCTGTTCGCAGGGGTGCTCGTCTTCCAGCGCTATGAACGTGGCTTCGCCGATGTCATCTGAGGCGGGGAGCCGCACGCCCGGTCAATGACGTTGGGACCGGGTTCCGCGGCGACTCAGTGCCATCGCGATCCGTAGTCGATGCGGTAAGTCTGATTCTTCGGCCGTTCGCCGATGGGTTGCGCCGGAACACCTCGCACCACGGTCCACGGCGGCACGTTCCTCGACACCACCGACCCGGCCGAGACGACCGCGCCCTCGCCGATGACGACGCCTTTCAGGACAACAGCACGACTGCCGATCCAGACTCTGTCGCCGATGACGATGCGGCCGAGTCGGCCGCCAAAGCCCGGGTCCGCGATGTCATGGTCGGCCGTGATGAGCAGCACGTGTCCGGCAATCACGACGTCGTGTCCGATCTTGATCTCCCCCCTGGCGTCGACCTGGCAGAACCTGCCGATGTGCAAACCGCCGGCGATGCGGAGGTTCTCGGGTGCGAGCACCTCAGTACCCGAGTTGAGATAGGCATGCGGGCCGATCTCGGCGCCGAGCATTCGCATCATGGCGATGCGCAACTCGTTGGGTGCGACGTTCATGACCACACGATTGAGGAATCCCTCCAACAGCCGTCGTCCGGATGGCATTAGCCTTCCGAGTGCGTGCCGCACACTCATTTCGGGTCACCTCGAAGAAGTGCCGCCACCACCGCCGGAGTGTGTCTGTCGGTGATGTGTGCGAGTCCTCGCTCGGCGCACGAAGCTCGAAGCTTGTCGTCTGAGACGAGTCGCGCGACAGCTGTCATCATGTCGATCGCTCCCTCTTTGCCATCACCGACCACGACGGCGCCTGCGGCCGCCAGACACTCGGCGGCCCCTCTCCGGTCGTTCGAGACGACCGCACACCCGCGTCCGAGTGCTCGGATGACTGGCCCGGAGACCGCGAAGGCTGCAGGGCCCGACGACCATCCGTCTGGTCTCCATCGCACGACGATCGCCGCTCGACAGAATTCTCTGTCGAGGACGTCCTCCTCGACCAGACCAAGCAAGTCGACCCGGTCCTCGACGCCGACGAGCCTAGCCTCGTCGCGGATCGCGGCGAGAACACTGTCCGCGGCCGCGCCGACGACAAGGCGCCATGGGCGGGGAAGATCGACGAGCCCGCGCAGAAGCGGGAACACAGCGCGCGCGTCCCCGACATAGCCGGGAACAAGGATCCGGGGTTCGGCGACAGCGGAAGCCGAAGGCTCGATGATGTGCGGAACCGCGAGGACGGGACGGTCGAGCCGGTATGTCTCAGCGAGTGCGCGCGCACCAGCCACGGACAGCGCCATGACCCTGTCAGCCCGCCGCAGCAGTCCTCGTTCGACACGACGACCCAGTGTGCGTGATAGGCGCACGCCTAGCCACCTCCGCCGCTTTCGATCAAGACTCCGCGACAGGAAGGCTCCGCCGCTCACGGCAGGGACGTCGTGCACCGTGATCCAGACACGGCGACCGGTGAACGCGAGGAGCCAGGCAGCCCAGGTCTCTGCCACACCGCGACCGGCGATTTCCACGACCACGATCGCGTCGGCGTGCCTTCGCACGTTGCGCCGAAGCGCACGCCAGGTTCGCCATGCGAGCGGGAAAGACTGCGAGTCGTGAGGGTCGGGCGGCATTCGATGGTTCTCGACCTCGCCCAGAAGCGCGTACGCGGCATTCATGTCCTGCGCAAAGAGCGCCACTCCGGACGGGCTGGGAGGCAACCGCGTCACGTGCACGATGCGCGTCATCGTCCCGCGCTATTCCGGACCATGCGATGCGCGGCTAGACCGCCGGGGCCAGGACCGGGCCAAGTCCCGAGACCGGATGGCGGCCTTCTGCCATCGACTCACAGTTGCGACTCGTCGCAGTTCCCGTGCCGGCAGGTCGTCCGCCAGGATGCCGGACCGTTCCGCTTTCAGAAATGCCGCATACCAGCGCCCGAAGACGGTGGCGGTCGCCACCGCGACGCCGGCGTAGCCGTCGGCCCACACCGGTGAGAAGACCGTTGCACGGAGCAAGGCCCTGATGAGACCGGTCGGGGTGAGCAGCGAAGGCTCTCCAGCGACATCGGGCGAATACCTCAAGGTCTTCTCGACCGTCTGCTCGGCGCCCCGGAAATTCAGGTGCAGGATCTGAGGCACGCTCGCGGGGGCATCCTTGATCGGACCATCGAAGTCTGGCGGCACGTGTGCCCGGCCGAGTGCAGGGTAGTGCGTTCCTGAACGTGACAGGAGCGAATACTTCGCGCTTCCGACCAGCGTCGAGTGAAGCTGCCGCCCGAACGCGACGTTCGCGTACGGAAGACGATAGGCGACAGTCCCATCCGATGCGGCGGATGCGATCATCCGTCGCACGTGCTCACTGAAGCCGGGCGGAAGGATCTCATCGGCATCGACGAACAGCACCCAGGAGGTTCCGACTGCATCGAGGCCCCTTTGACGCACCTCCTCAATGACGCGCGCATCCGGAACCTCGACCACCCGCGCTCCCGCGCGGCGAGCCACACTGACGGTGTCATCTGACGACTGCATGTCGCACACGACCACCTCGTCGAATCCCGTCACCGCGGCGAGGCACGGGGCCAGGAGGTCGGCCTCGTTGCGCGAGTACACCACCGCCGCGACCGTCATCCGCTCAGGGTATCGCGGGAGCGCGGGAGCCCCTCGCCCCAGAAGTGGGTGGAACCGGATCGCACCCCGGTCCCGCCGTCCCTTGAATGGGTCGGTGCCGGAGGCTGGCCGTTCCGGTTACTCTCGTTAGGAATCTGAGGTTTCATCAGATCATCATCCCTAGTGGATCCCGAACCTGCTCGGCCGCGCGTTCCCAGCCACGTCGGCGAGGAGAGAACGCGCCACCCGAGGAGGCCGGATGAGCGGGCCAGCGCACTCAATGATCGCGTCGACGTGCTGCGGCGAGCGAGCGCGGACGATGACGCCATGACGACTCGCGTCCTGCTCATCGATCACACGGCGGCCCTCGCCGGCGGGGAGGTCGCGATGATGCGGCTCCTTAACGCCGTCGACCGTTCCCGCTTCGAGCCGATGGTGCTGCTCATGACCGACGGCCCGCTTGTGCAGCGGCTCCGCGACGAGGGTGTCCGCGTCGCCGTCCTTCCTGTCTCGAGCGAACTCACGGGGACGGGACGCTCCGAGGTGGTCTCCTCGCCGATCAGGGCCGCGCGCAACGCTCTTCGCACCATCGTGATCGTGCCACGTCTCGCGTCCGCCATCCGCGGCGCGAAGACGGATCTCGTGGTGGCCAACACGCTCAAGGCGGCAGTGCTGACCGCGCTCGCCGCTCCGCTGGCCGGACGGCGCTGGGTGTGGCACCTCCATGACCGCATCGCGCCCGACTACCTTCCGCGAGTGCTCATTCTCGCCATGCGAATGCTGGCGCGATTCGGGCCGCGGGCCATCGTGGTGAACTCGGTCGCGACGCGCGAAACTGTACCCGGCGTGCCGTCGAACCGGATCGCCGTCGCTTACCCGGGCGTCGACATCGAATCGCTCGAGGACGTACCGCGAACCGATGGGGTGGCAACGACTTTCGGCCTAGTGGGCCGCATCGCACCGACCAAGGGCCAGGTCGAATTCCTGCACGCTGCGGCACTTCTCGGTGAAAGGCTTCCCGATGCCCGGTTCCGCGTCATCGGGGATGCGCTGTTCAACGACGGCGAGTTCGCCCACGACGTGCGGAAGCTGCCGGACGCCCTCGGTCTCTCGAGTCGCGTGGTGTTCACGGGCTGGGTTTCGGATCCGAGCGTGGAAGTGGCGGAGCTGACAGCGCTCGTACACGCATCTCCCGTGCCCGAGCCCTTCGGCCAAGTGGTCGTCGAGGCGATGCTCGCCGGTGTGCCGGTCATCGGCACGGACGCGGGTGGTATTCGCGAGATCCTCGATGCCGATCATCCACTCGAATCGGTCGGTGATGGTGTCACACGGACGAGCTGGGGGCTGCTTGCCAGACCGGGAGATCACAGCGCTCTCGCCGCCGCGATGCGCTGGATGGCGGATCACCCGGCCGAGCGCGAGGTCATGGCGCGGGCTGCTCGCGCCGGTGCGATCGAACGATTCGACGCACGCAAGGGAGCAACGGTCACGACGGACATGTGGGCCCGCGCTTTGGGGGCTCCCGATAGCAGCCCGGGTTCTCTATCGTTGACCAACATCGAGCCATCCACCCGAGGGAACCGTGAAACTTCGTAGCGACGGAATCACCTGGCAGGAGATCGACGGAGAGTTGGTCATCCTCGACCTGACGTCGTCGACGTACCTCACGACCAACGGATCGGGGGCGTTCCTCGCGAAGCTGCTGACCGAAGAGCGCACCACGGCCGAACTCGAAGACGCGCTGGCCGCCGAATACGAGATCGGCGCCTCCGTCGCCCAGGCGGACACAGCGGCGTTCATCGATCAGTTGGTCGAGAAGAAGCTTCTCGCCCCATCATGAACGAGCTCGCGGCCCGAGCGATCGCGTTCTACCTTCCGCAGTTCCACCCCATACCCGAGAACAGCGAGTGGTGGGGGCCGGGATTCACGGAATGGACCAATGCCGCGCGGGCCCGGCCGCTCTTCCGCGGGCACATACAACCGCACCTGCCGGCGGACTTGGGCTTCTACGACCTCCGCTTGGCGGAGGCCAGACAAGCGCAGAGCGACCTGGCGCTGGCATATGGGGTCGAGGCCTTCTGCTACTGGCACTACTGGTTTGGTGCAGGCTCGCGGATCCTCGAGCGCCCGTTCACAGAAGTCCTGCAATCGGGCCATCCGTCGATCCGGTTCTGCCTGGGGTGGGCGAATCAGACCTGGACCGGCATCTGGCATGGCGCGGAGAATCGTGTGCTCCGCCAGCAGACCTACCCGGGGCCAGAAGACGATCAGGCTCACTTCGACGCGATCCTGCCGGCCTTGCGCGACGACCGCTATCTGCGCGTGAACGGCAGACCCGTCTTCTACGTCTTCCGCCCGGAGGAGCTTCCCGACGCCGCCGCCTTCGTCGACCGGTGGCAGCGGATGGCCGCCAAGGCCGGCCTCGACAGCCTTTATCTCGTTGCTGAGATCAGCGATCTGCTCGGCCAAGGGCCGCGCTACCGAGCAACGAGCGCCGACGGATTCGACGCCGGCGTCTACGTCCGGCTGCCTGCACGGCGGGATAAAGCCGACGTGCTGCGCATGCGTCTGCGGCGGAAGTCCGGCGGCCCTGAGGCGTATCCGTACTCGACAGATGCCGGGCCGTGGGAGCCTGTATGGTCCGATGCCCGCCTACAACCGAGCGTGTATCCCAACTGGGACAACACGCCACGGTCAGGAGCTCGCGGGCTGGTCCTGACCGGGGCGAATCCCGACGCGTTCGGGCAGAACCTAGATCACGCCCTCTCCACTCTGCGCGATCGACCGGAGCAAGAGCGCCTTCTCTGGGTCAAGTCATGGAACGAGTGGGCTGAGGGCAACTACCTCGAGCCCGACCTGGAGTACGGCCGGGCCTGGCTCGAGGCGCTGGCGAACGGACTCCGCGGATGAGCAGCGTGGCGGCGCGGCCCCTGCGCATCGCGATGATCTCCTACTACCTGCCGAGCGGCAGCAAGATCGGGGTGGGCTATCAGGTCCACGAGCTCGCGACCGAGCTCGTTCGCCGCGGACATCACGTCGATGTATTCAGCGAGTGCCCTCCCGTGGAGGGTGCCCTGTACGGCCATCGCCGGATCGAACTCTCCGGCCGGATGCGCACCTTCCGGTTCGCGCTGCACCTTAGACGCGTGGACTTCAGCTCCTACGACGTGCTGCACGCTCACGGCGACGACTACTGGCTATGGCGCCGTCGAGTTGCTCGTCACGTGAGGACCATCCACGGTTCGTGCTTCGAAGAAGCCGTCCACATCAAAGGATTCGCCGAGAAGCTGAGGATGGTGGCACTCGGCGTCAGCGAGATCCTTGCGAGCATCGTGGCCGACCGCACATCCGTCGTCTCTCCGCGGACGCGTCGCTGGACTCCGTGGGTGAAGACAGTGATCCCGAACGGAGTCGATGCGACGCGATTCCGACCTGATGGCCAGCGGCGATCAGAAACTCCGACCGTGCTGTTCGTCGGTACATGGACCAATCGCAAGCGAGGAGCCGACCTGGCCCGGGTCTTCCAACGCGATGTTCTGCCGTCGAGCCCGACCGCCCGGCTTGAGATGGTGTGCAGGGATGCACCAGCGGATCCCGGACCCGGCGTCGCGGTCCTCGGCGAGCTGACCGACACGCAGCTCATCGAGGCGTATCAAAGAGCATGGGTTTTCTGCCTGCCGTCCGACTACGAGGGATTCGGAATCCCCTACGCGGAGGCCATGGCGTGCGGGTTGCCCGTGGTGGCCACGCCGAACATCGGGGCGAAGTACGTGACGGACAACGGCGCGGCCGGACTCCTCGCCCCGCTCGATGCGATCGGCACCGCGCTCCGCGATCTTCTCGCCGACTCCGAGGCTCGGGCCGTGCTCGAGCAGCGCAGCACTAAACGTGCTCGCCAGTTCAGCCTCGACCGGGTGGTCGACGCATACGAGCACCTCTACACCGACGGAGTCCAGCCTCTCGCACCGGCGACGTACGGGAGGAGCAGCACGACTGTAGCTGAGTAAGATTCAGCATGCCATCGACACGTCCATGGACCCGACCGGGCTCTGTCGGGTGGCACGCTGGGCGCCGGAGCGAGCGGTTCTGAGGGGAAGCGAGCCCGACACTGACGGTCGCCGCCGGTGCGGGCGGAAGGGGGTGCGACATGGATACTGACGTTGCGGTGGTGGGCGCCGGCCCGTACGGCCTCTCGATCTCGGCCCATTTGATCCACAAGGGAGTGGCCACGCAGACCTTCGGTGTGCCCATGGCCACGTGGAAGAACAACATGCCGGCAGGCATGCTCCTCAAGTCGGACGGCTTCGCCTCCAGCCTTGCCGCACCGATCGATGGTTGGACCCTCGGCGAGCATTCCGCGCGGACGGGAGTCGTCTACGGAGACCGCGAGCCGCGTGTGACGCTCGACCAGTTCGCCGACTACGCCCTGGACTTCCAACGCCATTTCGTGCCCCACCTGGACACGCGGCTCGTCTCTCGCCTCACCGCAGGAGATCGCGGCTACACGCTCGACCTCGGCGACGGAGAGACGGTGACGGCGCGACGGGTGGTGGTCGCCGTCGGCATCAGTCACTTCGCCTATACGCCCGACCTGTTCTCGGAGCTGGGCGACCACGTCACCCACAGCGGCGCGCATCGCACGTTCGACGAGTTCGACGGCAAACGCGTCGCCGTGATCGGGGCCGGTTCCTCGGCCGTGGAGGTCTCGGCCGCGCTCGTCGAGGCCGGCGCTCACGTGCATCTCATCGCTCGGCGTGCCGAGATTCCGTTCTGGAGCCCTCCGCGCGAGGAAGACCTGCACCCGAGCCTGTGGACGCGCGTACGGAACCCCTCCTCTGGGCTCGGCCCAGGGTTGCGCTCCAAGCTCTGTGAGGAGCTCCCGGATGCCTACCGCCACCTTCCCCGCGACTTCCGTCTCGAGGTTCTGCGCAAGCATCTCGGACCCGTTTCGCCATGGTGGTTGCGAGACACGGTGATGGGCAACGCGGACGTTCGCACCCGAACGACACCCACCGGTGCGCGCGTCGAGGATGGGCACGTGATCCTCACCGTGGCATCGTCGGATGACGGTGAATCCGCACTAGACGTCGATCACGTGATCTGCGCCACCGGGTACGCCGCGAACCTCGACAAACTCACCTTCCTGGATCCCGCAATGGCGGGATCCATCAGACGAGTCGGAGCCATGCCCATGCTGTCCCACCATTTCGAATCGTCGGTGCCGGGGTTGTACTTCGCGGGCGCTGCCGCCGCCGGAACCTTCGGTCCCCTATTGCGCTTCGTGGTGGGTACCGAATTCGCCTCGCCACGTATCGCCGCACACCTCGGCCGACGATCCCACGTGGCTGTCGCGAGGCGGTCGTGAGCGACGACCGCGGTCCCCAACCCGAACCCCGGCTGCTGCTCATCACGGGTCACCGATGGCGTGACACGTCCCGGCTTGCCCTCGCCGCCCGCGACGCAGGCTTCTCCGTACACCTTCTGGCGCCGAGGGGTCATCCGCTGTTCCAGGTCTCTTGGATCACGCACGCAGGAACGCTTGTCCCGCTCAGCTCGCGCGCCTCGGTCGCACACGTACTGAACTCGACGCCGTTCGACCTCGTGGTCCCCGCTGACGATTTCGGCGCCGCGACCCTGTTCGACCTGTATCTGCACGGCGATCTCGACGACCAGGCGTCGCACGTGGTACGACTCTCGCTGGGGGATCCGCGTAGTTACGGAATCCGGCACGCCCGGGTCGAGATCGCACGGATCGCCCACCGATCTGGAATTGCCGCGCCGCTCACATGCCAGGTCACAGCGCAGACTCTTGCCGACGTCATCGAAATGCTCGGCTTCCCCGCCGTGCTCAAGGTGGACGGCGGATTCGGCGGACAGCAGGTGAGCATCGTGGACGATCTCGACTCCGCACGCTCGGCATACCGTGTGCTCTCAAGACCTCAGCCCCTCCTGGAAGCGGTAGGACGCCTCGCCCTGGACCACGACTCGTCGTACCTCGAGCCGGCCCTACGCCGAACTCGACCGATCGTGAGTGGGCAACGTTTCGTGGAGGGAGTCCCCGCGACCCTGACGGCCGTGGCTCTGCAGGGCGAGGTCCTCGACCACGTGGCCGTCCGAGTTCTTCGCGCCAGATCGGAGAACGGCCCGGCGATGATCGTCGAGCCGATCAAGGATGAGAGGATGACTTACGCAGCAGAGGTCATGGCCCGAGAGTTGGGCCTTTCGGGATTCTTCGGACTCGACTTCATCCTGTCCCAGGACAGCTCAGCCGCATCGCTCATCGAGCTGAATCCGCGCGCCACACCAACCGCGCACCTCCGGCCGCCGGGCCATCGGCATCCGCTCTTTCATTCGATTGCGGATTCGCTGGGTCTGCATCCTCCTGCACCTCCTGCGCCACTGCCTGCGGGCCCGATTGCGCTCTTCCCACAGCTGACTCTCGGTGCCGAAATCGACGCGAACCTCGACGATGCCCATCTCGACCTCCCCGCCGACGACGAGATCGCGGAACTCTGCGTGTCTCCTGCGGCTCCTGCCCCGAACAGCCGGATGGAGCGCGCACTCCGCAAGATCTTCTGACGGTTCGGCTGTGCCGACACTGCGACTCAGCGCAGCGAGAGGGTGAGCTTGTCGACGGAGAAGGCTTCGGCGTAGCGACTCTGCGTCTCCGCGCCGCGCAGCCGCATGATGCCGAAGAAGAAATCCTCGTCCCACCAATCCCGATGACGCTGGCTGGGAAACGAGTCGTGCAGCCGCCGCACCTTGCTGGCCGCCAGCTCGCGTGTGAGCCGGACGTAGACGGACGGACGGCCGAGATCTCCGTCCCACTTCGGGATTTCGTAGTGGAGAATCAGGGGTCCTCGCCACACCGTCGAGACCAGCCGTCCGATCAGCGCGTGATCTTGGTGCGCGTCGTCGGCGCGCGGCGCCAGGACCAGGTCAGGTGCCGGCCCCATCTCCCGGAACGAATGCAGGGCATCCTTCGTCTCACCCCAGTGCTCCGGGAGGCGCGCGTCCGGCAGTCCTCCGAACACCGGAGGACGGGAGACACCGAACCGCCTTGCCGCGGCGATGGCCTCCGCTTGCCGCTCAGCCGTTCCGGTCAAAACGAGAGTTCTGATGTCCACATCATCACGTTCGGCGAGCGCCAGCAGTGTGCCCCCGCATCCGATCTCGATGTCGTCCGGATGTGCGCCGATCGCGAAGACGGTGAGCGGTCCGGATGGCAGTCCGAGAGCGACTTCCGTCACGGGGCGATCGCCATCACGGAATCGGGGTGCCACAACTCCCAGGGCGCCATGCCGCTCGCGTGCAGTTCCTCGAGGTACGCGCGTTCCTTGAGCGTGTCCATGCACGCCCAAAACCCGGTGTACTTGTTCGCGGTGAATCGCCCGTCAGCGGCCGCCCTCACGCATCCGTCCATGACCAGGTCGTCACCTGGCTCCAGATAGTCGAAGATGCCCTGCCGGAGAACGAAAAAGCCCCCGTTGATCCACATGTTCATGCCGGCGACGGGCGCCATACCACGCATAACGCCGTCCTCGTCGAACCCGATCACATGAAACGAATCCTGCGGCGGAACGGCGACGAGACTCCCCACCTGGTCAGCGGGAAGCGAATCGATCATGTCGTTGATCGGAGCGGTGGTGAGCACGTCGCCGTAATTCGCCAGGAACATGTCGTCGCCATCGAGGTACGGCCGCACCCTCCGCAGGCGCTCGCCGATAGCCGTCTGCAGACCGGTATCGACGAAAGTGATGCTCCAGTCGGAGATGTCGGTGCTCAGCATCTGGACTCCCCGCCCGCCGTCGCTGAGCACGAAATCGTTGGATGCAGTCTCGCTGTAATCCAGGAAATAGCTCTTCACCGCGTTGGCGCCGTAGCCGAGGCAGAGGATGAAGTCGGTGTGGCCGTGGTAGGCATACCACCGCATGATGTGCCAGAGGATCGGTCGATCACCGATCGTCGTCATGGGCTTGGGCGCCGACTGGTTGTCTGCCCGAATGCGCATCCCCATGCCGCCGCAGAACAAGACGACCTTCATGTGTACCTCCAGACATCCGCAAGCTCCGTCAGGACGGGTCTTGTCGTTCCGCTGCCGGCCACGCAGTCGTTCCGTGGGTCATCCGCGCGAATCGTGCTGCAAAGCAGGCTAGTCCTGAGGTCACCTCAATTTCGCCCACCCATTCGGGTTGCAAACACAGCACGGACGCGTCCTCACCTGTGAACTCTTTCAGAATCAACGAGCAGCAACCACGCGACATGAGCGATCCTCACAAGTTATGCTCCGATCCGAGCGACTACCCGAGACCGCTCCGCAGAGGTGGAGGCGATGGCAGACCCCACGGAAGTCACAGTCAGCGTCGTGATTCCTGCGTTCCAGGGCGCGCCCTGGATCCATTCGGCACTCGCGTCAGTGGCGGACCAGAAGATCAATGCGGGGGCCATCGAGGTGGTCATCGTCGATGACGGATCGACCGATGACACGTGGGTCGCCGCCGAGCAGGGCTTGATCGATTTCCAACTGGCGGGAATCGTCATTAGGCAACCGAACCGCGGCGTTAGTTCTGCTCGAAACACGGGTTGGAATGCGGCGCGTGGCCGGTGGATCCAGTTCCTGGACGTCGACGACGAATTAGCCAAGGACAAGCTCGCCACGCAGCTTGCCGTGATTGAGGCAGCGGACAGCCGATGTGCAGTCGTCTACTCGGCGTGGCAGCGCATGGTTCTCGACGGCACGTCCTGGTTGCCTTCCGGCCCCGTCGAGGATCCTTTGTTCGACGAGCCAGTTCAGGGAATCGTCGAAGACATGTGGTTCGGATATCTGGGTCCGTGCCTCATACGGCGTGAGGCACTCGAGTCGGTCGATGGCCTCGACGAGACGAAGTCTCTCGGCGAAGATCTCGACCTCATGCTCCGATTGGCGGAAGCGGGATGGGGTTTCCTGCGAGCATCGGCATCCGACCCGCTCTTTTACTACAGGCAGACCTCCGGCTCTCTTTGGCGACGCGCGAGTAGCGACGTCGGTGCCCTTCGCGCCAAGAATGACACCGAGGTGACAGCTGAAGCCCACCTGCATCGGTTACTCGGGAACCGGCTCCCAGCTCGAACACGTTCGGCACTGGCTGAGAGGTACATGTTGACGTATCAGTTCGCCCGCACCAGGAACAGTGCACTCTCTGACGATCTGCTCCGTCAGATCGCGATGCTTCATCTGCGCAGGGCACCCCAGAATGCCCCACGATCAGTGCGGGCGTTTGCCCCAGTCGTTGGCCTCGGCACTGCACTCCGCGCTTACGCGCTCGTGCGAACGGCCGTTCCATCCAAGTGAATGCCTCCTTCAAGGGGCACGGAGCTTAGGGATCAACCGACGATTGCATGCTAGAACTCCACACGGGTAGGTCAGGCCGATTGATTGAGAGGATGACGTCGTGGACTACGAAGGGTTGCGCGTCGCTGCCCAGAATGTGCTTTCTCCGATCAGCTGGCAGTTCTTCTCAAGCACGGCCGGTGATGACCCCGACACTGACCACTTCGCATGGCAGCGTCTTCGAATAGTGCCGAACATGTTTGCCGGACTATGCCGGGTCGACGCGTCTGTGGCACTCCCATCAAGTGTTCATCGCGGAGGAGCCGAACTTCGTTCCCCGTTCTTCATCGCGCCCACGGCCGCACAACGGCTTGCTCACGCCGATGCCGAGATCGCCACGGGGACAGCAGCCGAATCCGTGGGAAGTCTGATGATCTATTCGAGTTCTGCGACGACCGAGGTCACCGTGTTCGGGCACAACATCGCGTCGCCATGGTGGGCTCAGGTCTACCTCATGAAGGATCGCGGGCTCAGTCGAGACTACGTCGACCGTGCTGTAGCCGCGGGTGCTGGTGCCCTCGTGCTCACGTTGGATTACCCAGGCGCCATCGCCAGCCCTGCGTTCCGGTCCGCCACTCGCTCGCAGATGGGCGTTCGGCCCGCCAACTATCCGTCACTGGACTGGTCGGGAATGGCAGACGAGATGGACCCCGCGCTCTCGACTGAGCACATCGCGCTGCTCGCCGATTGGTCTGGACTTCCTGTGCATGTCAAAGGGATCCTGCGGCCCAGCAACGCCGCCCTTGCGGTGGATGAGGGCGCGGCCGGAGTCATAGTCTCGAATCACGGACGACGCCAGGTTCCAGGAGTCGTCTCGACTGCCAACGTCCTCGCTGACGTGGTTGATGCGGTTGGAGGACGGGCTCCAGTATTGGTCGACGGTGGCATCAGGAGCGGCGCAGACGCGGTTCGAGCCATCTCCCTCGGAGCCTCCCTTGTCGGTGTAGGACGGGCCGTGCTCTGGGGACTCTCAGTCAACGGCCGTTCCGGGGTCGAGCACGTCCTCACGGAACTGGTCGAGGAGCTTCGCAACACCATGGCATCGTGCGGAGCTTCGACCCTTTCCGCGTTGGATCGCGACTACGTCCGATCAGCTGATTGATTTCCGCGGCATTTCTAGATGCGCCGAACCCACGCCGTGAAACCAGGCCGACGACGCGTCTTCGGGCTTCGACCCCAATGGCACCGCCTACGTCGCGTCGAATGCCCCGACGTAGCGTCCTTTGATGAGCCGAACCAGATTCCGCTTCAGGTCATATGGCAAGGAGCGCCAATTCGGCAATGTCCAGTGCACGAAGACCACCCCGATTGCGCGTAGGCGCTGCCCGAGAGCCACGGGGGCGCGAATTACCTCTACGCACAGGCGATAGTTGAGGTACCACGCAGGGAAAGCAAACGGACGGCGATGCCCAGGAGTGAAGATCCGGGTTTGTTCGACCGGATCGGCACCTTGGAGATTGGTCATCTGCGCCTCGTGGACGCGCTGTCGATACGACTGCTCCTGCATCTGAACCCATGGTGCGCGCAGCGCCATCTTCACTGCGAGTGCGATGTCCTGCCCGTAGAAGGCGTCATAGCCACCGACCGCACGCAACGCCGCTGTCTGGTAAAGGCCTGCAAATGCCGCGTACCACAGGCCGTGTTCGAAGAACATGTTAAGTCGTCCGACCGGTCCCGGAGTCAGGAAATCAAGGCCCTTATCGTCGTAGTCGCCGATATATCGACCGCTCGAATCCACACGAATCGAACGCCCGAAAGCAACGACTGCTTCCGGGTTATCCACAAGCAGCTGACGACACTTCAGGAGGTGCCGCGGCAGGATCACATCGTCGGCCGCGTTCCACATGAAGAGCGGGGCTCGCGCTGCGTCAAGCAGACGGTTGTAGTTCCACGTCGAGCCGCGATTGACGTCACTGTACAGAATTCGAAAACGTTCGTCCTCTGCCGCGACGCGCTCTGCGATCTCGAGTGTTGCATCAGTCGACCCGTTGTCGGCAACGAGGATCTCGATATTCCGCAATTCCTGGTTTTGCAGGGCGCGAAGTGTCTCTTCCAGGTACCTCGCCCCGTTGTAAACGGGGACACCGACCGTCACCAGAGGGCTCTGCCCGGCCACAGGGTCGACCTGACTCATGACGTGATCCGACTCGCGCTAGCTCCCAGCACCCGTCGAGCCGCCTCTTCGCCGCTCACGAATGACTGGTCGGTCCAGGAGTGGTTCCAGTCGCCGTAACGACCGCAGTACTCAATGCCGCAATCGTCGAGGAAACCGTGAATCGCTGCCACTGCCTCAGCCCGGTCCTGGTCGTATATGACATTGGCGAAACGGTTGACATACGTTTCCTGCAACAGGATGTTGTCGTCCTCGCGAATGAACCCGCAACGTCGCAGGTCAGCGATCACCTGCGGGAAATACGTCTCCGGCGCCACCGTGAGAGGCCTGTACTTATCCGAGAAGTAGATCTCACCCTGGATGACACCGCACCCGGGAGGTGCGTTGTGCGGAGAGAACATGTGCGGAAGGTTGACGCGCGACATCGCGATGTCTTCATCGTAGAAATATGTGATCGCAGTCTCGGAGAGATCTTCACGATCAATGGCGACGTTGAAGAGGACAGCAGTCGTGAACGCAAGTCGCTCCGCGGCTTCGAGCACATCGACTGGAGCATTCTTGATGAGAGGGATCAATTCAGGCAATGGAAGAGAGCTGATCACGGCAGAATAGACAACCTCTGCACCATTGGCGAATCGAAGTGTCTGCGCAGACGGATCGATTCCGATCACCCGATGATCAAGTCGGATGTCGAACGCATCCGCGAAAGGCTCCAGATAACTGAGGAATCCACCTCGTGACGGATACCGGTACGAATCAACGTAGTGCGTGCTGTGATCGATCGGTTTTGCAAGGGCACCGGAAAGGACTTCTTCCAGATTCGGCCGGTACATCCGCGGGCCGATCCAGTCCGTGACGAGGTTGTCCATCGTGGTCGTGTGATACTTCGTGCCATAGACGATGGGGAATGTCTCGGCGAATGTCTTTCCGTACGTCGAGTACAACCACTGCTCGTATGTCTGCGCCGACGGATCCGGGATCGGCTGAGACGAAACCTCGACGAAATCGGTGATTACTCGCACAATCAGATCGCTCGGCAACCCCGCAAGGCTGATCTGGACTGGATGGGGAATCCGTAGCCCGTGCCAGTAGTTGTCGATCTTCAAGACCCGTTCTTCGAACGCGCCCTGTACGTTCTTGGCGAGGATTTCCTTCACATGGTCGTACTTGGTGAACGAGATATGGCCGCCCTCATCGAATACGAATCCACCCGGATAGCGCAATGATCTAGTGTGGCCGCCAAGAACTTCGTTCTTATCGAAGCACGTGAACGGGATTCCCTCGGACTCAAGAATGTGTCCTGCACCCAATCCGGCCATTCCCGTTCCGAGTACGGCTACAACTGCATCCGACATTGGTGCTCCAGTTTCTCGATTACAGTTCGGCTTGCTCAAGACTCATGGTGGTTGCCGCGGACAGCGCATCACGTCGGGTGTGCAACCCGCTCGCAGCTCGGTGCATATTCGTGCCCGTCCCGTTCATCGACGTGCTGCCGCAACGATGCTCGCGACCGACTCGACGTTGTGGCCAAGATGCCACAACGTGATGCCGAGTTCATCGGTCCAGCGCGTGATCGACTCCGCGATCGTGTTCGCGGAGCCGATCAGCACTGCGGGGGAATCCTCGAACTCTGTGGCGTTCTCCTCGAAGTAGTCAGTGAACCTTGGCCTGACCGCCGTTGAACGGATTCCATCGATCACGACGACTACAGGGGTGAACTGAATTGCGGGAACCGGCCTCCCCGCGCCAGCGGCGGAAGCTCGAACACGATCGATCTTCGCTCGGATGGCCGATCCTGACATCTCGCGGGCCGCGTTCTCGTCGAATCCGTTTGCGCCCATCGTCACATGGACGCCGACTATGTCCGCGAGACCGCCCGCGAGGTCGAGCATCCGCGGACCACCCGCACCGATGAGAATGGGCGGACCGGACTGTTGGATCGTTGCCGGAATCGCCTCGAGCCCGCTAATCTTGTAGAACTTTCCGCGCTCATCCACCGATCCGCCGGCGAAGAAGGAGCGGATGACGGTGACCCCTTCGGCAAGTCGATCAAGTCGTGTCCCGGGTCTGTCAAACGGTAATCCCAGCGCCTCATAGTCTGCGGGAAGCCAGCCTGCGCCGATGCCTAATGTCACACGGCCTTCGCTCAAGACATCGACCGTTGCGATCGCCTTGGCGAGAACAGCTGGGTTGCGTACATCGTTATTCAGCACCAGTGTGAGCAAGCGGAGCCGAGAAGTCTCTGCGGCTGCGAACGCCAGGGCTGCGAGAGGCTCCATGGCCCAGCCCTGTGAATAGTGTTCGGAAATCGCGGCCTCATCGAAGCCCAGGTCCTCGATTCTCCTCAGGCGCTCACGCCATTGACGTGCTCCGTCCGCAAGGCTTGGGAATGGTGCGATGAACCTCGGAAACATGACGGATTCCGTCACGCGCCGGCCCTCATCAATAAACTCACACAAGTATTGTCCATCAACACTCGGTCCGAGTGGCGTCTTGCCTGGCAGCGCAGGGGCACCAATACGGGGGCTTTCGGGACCGTCCGCAAACTGCTTCCGCCGTCGCTGTCCTACCGCGCCGCAAGTGTTTCGGCGGTCCAAATACGCGGTCGTCAGGTCGGCATGCCCTGCTTTACGGCCCTCAGCCGACGTGACAACCAGCTGATCGGAGCTCCGGGGGCAAACCGCAACGCCCAGAACAACTCCGCCGCGGCGTCGAGTGGGTGCCCGGAACTCATCTCCCGCTTCGCAGCACGTGTCGCGCTCCACGCGGCATATCGACCGTTCGCTGCCAGACTGCGCTTCAGATCCGCGGCGAGATCCGCATCGCCTCGCTGGAGCGCGGCCCAGCGATGAAGGCGGACCACGGCTCGCACGCCTTCCGCAGTCTTCCTGTGCTGCCGAGTCGTATTGCTCTCGTGTGCGCGGTAGTCGACGAGGACCGGACCATCGACAAAAGCAACTCGCCCAAGCCGGGCGACACGCAGCAGGAAGTCCAGATCTTCGGCAATTCGAAATACAGGGTCGAACCCTCCGACTTCGACGAAAGCGTCTCGACGAATCACCATATTGCCGAGCAGAATCCCTGTCGAATGACGATAAACGTCGTGAATGTCATGCACTGGCGTTTGGTCACCAGGGGCTATTTCATTGTCGGCAGCATCTATGCTCCGCATCCGACAGTACGACACGGCGATCTCGGAGTCTGCCTCCATCACCGCCACATGATGGGAAAGCCGCTCGGGGTCCCAAGCGTCATCATCGTCGATGAAGGCGAGCAACGGTCCACGAGTGAGGCTGACGCCGATATTCCTCGCGCGAGCAACGCCGACACCATTGAGCCGGACGTGAAGCACGCGGGCATCTCCTAGGGCAATCCCGGCGGCCGTAGTCTCGTCTGGGCTGCCGTCGTCGACGATGATCAACTCGAATGAAGCCTCGCGTTGTGCCAGTACCGTCGCGATCGCCTTGCTCAGGTACGGGGCGGAACCGGCTCGATTCGTCGCAAGGATTACCGAGACTGCCGGATCTACCATGTCATCCCCCTCGACCTACGTCGTCCCTGCACCTTGTTTCGACCGCGATCGCGTGGCGAAGCTCCGCGAGTGGCAATCATTCGAGCGCCGTCGTCATCCGGTTGAATTCTGCGCGACTTCACTCGGATAAGGCGCCACAACGACCCAATGTCCACCTCGATCTTCGAATGTCGGATAGCCCTCGCGGAGTTCTTCCAGTAGATCAGGTACGAAAAGAAGGATCCTCGTCGGCGCACGGTCCATGAGCTGGTCCGGAGTCACAATCGGAATCCTGCTGCCTGGAAGCAACCGCCCTTGCTTCTCAACGGACATGTCACCAACCGCGATCACATCATCCGGCCCAAGATCGGCCAACGACAGAAGCGCCACGCTCCCGGTTGAAGCCGGATAGGCACCGACCGTGGCCCCGATCCGAAGGCAGTCGTCGACGTACGCGCGCAACGCCCTACTCGAGGTATCGGCAGCTTCCCGCAGGACGGCTGTCACATCGATCAGCGTGTCTGCTCGGCTAAGACCCAGTTCCCGCTCGCGATTCAAGACGTCCTGGACGATCGACGACGGCTCGCCCCGCCGACGAAAGACAACGACGGCGGTTCCGCCTTGCAAGTCGTACTCGAAGATGTCGAGAGCGACGAATCCCACGGCGGCGAACAGGGAGACGAGCGAGGTCACGGTGTAGTACGCGTAATGGCCGTGGCGCACGACCGGCCATGCCGCTCGTCGAATGTCTCCCTCGAGCGAATGGATCTGGACGACCAGTGTGCCGTCCTCGTGTAGACGCGCGACGCGGCCTTCGAACGCAGCACGTTGGTCCGGTTCGTGCATGAGTCCGAACACATCGAGCACGACGTCGGCGCGCTCGCCTTCGGCCGATCTCAAGTCGTTGGAGTGCAACGAGTCCGCCCAGTCACCGCTGTGCGGGCTGGAGTACTCGGCCACTGTCATCCCCGGCACGAGGAATCCGGCATCACTCAGGTCGGCTACGACCTGTTCCGCCTGCGAACGCATCGCGCGCGGTTCGACGCCCATCGGACCCTCTGGATCGAGCATGGTGCGATCGAGTTGAACGAGCCCACAGGAGAAGCACACGACGAGTCGCAGTGGTGCAGCCGGGTCCGGTCCGGGGTCGTTGAGAGCCGGCAGGGTCGATGCCGAATACTGCATCCCGAGGTCGAGGATCCGGCGGTAGTCCGTTGACCTGCACCACCGACATCCGACGAACGAATCCCACTCAGCAGCGCGCCCAGTCACGAGATCACCCCGAGGGCTTCACGCTGTAGATGACGAAGCCTCCAGAATCGGCGCGGTCTCCGAGAACTCCCTCGGCTGGCCTTCGTTCCCTCGCTCTCATCGTCATCGCGGAAGCCTCGACGAAACCCACCGCATTCTCTCGTCGAGCTTCCCGCTGCTCTGGAGCCCCGCCAGCCAGGTCAGTCTCTTGAATGTCGACCGGTAGGTCTTCTCGTCGAGATTGAATTCCCGGTACTTCGACAGCAGCTCTTCGGCGCCACGCCCAACCGTCCATTCCGCAGTGAACTCCGGCACGAGACTGTTGATTTTTGAGAAGTCCACACGGTACGAGCGAGGGTCGTTCCCGTTCTCGCCGGTGATCTCGACGGCGGCGCCGCCGGCGACCTCCGCGACGATCTCCGCGATGTCGCTTACTCGGAGATTGGCTGCGTCGCTTCCCACATTGAATGCCGCGTCGTGCACGTTCGCACTGGGTGCGGTCAGGCAGGCGAGGAAGGCCGAGGCGATGTCCTGTGCGTGCACGAGAGGGCGCCACGGCGTGCCGTCGGAGAGCACTCGGACCTTCCCGGTGAAGAAGGCCGACGCCACAAGGTCGTTCAGCACGATGTCCCCGCGAAGCCGCGGAGAGAATCCGAACGCCGTCGCGTTTCGCAGGTATACGGGATCGAATCCGTGGTCCGCGAGCTCGTGCAGGTCGGCCTCGACGCGCACCTTGCTCTCCGCATACGGCGTCACCGGGCTGAGCGACGCATCCTCTCCGACGAGGGCGTCTCCGCCGGAGGTGCCGTAGACGCTGCAGGTCGAGGCATAGAGGAATCGACCAACGCCGGCGTCCTTGGCGGCACGTGCCAGCGAGACGCTGGCGTGGTGGTTGATGTCGTAGGTGAGCTCCGGTGCAAGGTTGCCGAGCGGATCGTTCGAGAGCGCCGCCAGATGCACGACGGCATCGAAACCTGCAAGCTGATCCGCGGTGACGTCGCGGATGTCGGCATGGATGGTGGGCGGGTCGACCGGAGCATCGCCCAGCACGCACGCCGCGAAGAATCCAGTGTCCAGACCGGTCACCTCATGACCGGCCGCGGTGAGGGTCCGGGTCATGACCGTCCCGAGGTATCCCTCGTTGCCTGTGACCAGAACGCGCATGGCCTACTCCTTCGGTAGATCGATCATCGGTCGGGGTCAGCTCCGCTCGCCGGTCACACGACCTCGAGCGAGGGAATGGGGAAGACCAGCTTGGCCCCCCACTCCCGCACATACTCCAGCTGCTCGGTGATCTCGGTCCGCAGATTCCAGGGCAGGACGAACACGTAGTCCGGCTTCGTCTCTGCGAGCTTGTCTGGACTGTGTATCGGGATATGTGTTCCCGGTAGAAAACGCCCGTGCTTGTAGGGATTTCGGTCGACCGTGTACGGGAGAAGGTCGGATCGGACGCCGCAGTGGTTGAGCAGCGTGTTGCCCTTGCCGGGAGCTCCGTAGCCCGCAACTGTCTTGCCCTCTCGCGACGCGGTGATCAGGAAGTCCAGGACGTCGTTGCGAATGCGAGCGACATCGGCAGCGAACCCCATGTGCCCGTCGACGCTGTCAAGGCCTAGCGCCGCTTCCTCAGCGAGAAGCCGAACGACATCCGGGCTCGGATCGCCGGCGACGGCGGTTGGACGCGCGTACGCGCGAATCGAACCGCCGTGCGTCGGAAGCTCCTCGACGTCGACCAGTTCGAGTCCACCCGATCGAAGAGCGCGCGCGATAGTCAGCACCGTGTAGTACTGGAAGTGCTCGTGGTAGATCGTGTCGTATTGGTTGCGCTCGATCAGCCGGCGCAGGTACTGGACCTCTATGGTGACCCATCCGTCGTCGGCGACCAGTTCTCGCAGTCCCTTGGTGAAGCCGACGAGGTCGGGAACGTGCGCGTACACGTTGTTCGCGGCGACCAGGTCCGCCCGTCCGCGACGTGCGGCGAACACTGCACCGGAATTCTCCGCAAGGAAGAACGCCTCTGTCGGCACCCCCTTCTCGCGTGCGGCGACGGCGATGTTCTCCGCTGGTTCGATGCCCACAGCCGGAATGCCGGCCGCGACGAAGTGCTGCAGCAGATAACCGTCGTTGCTGGCCGCCTCGACCACCAGGCTGTCTGGCCCGAGCGCTAGCTTTTCCGTCATCATGTCGGCGTAGCGCCTAGCGTGCTCGACCCACGAGTCGGAGAAGCTGGAGAAGTACGCGTACTCGACGAACACATCCTCCGGGTCGACGTACGCCGGCAACTGCACCAGGAGGCACCGCGAGCAGATCCGCACGTTGAGCGGATAGAACCGCTCGACCGTGTCGAGGCGGTCTGCGGTGAGGAAGTCTTCGCACGGCGGCGACATGCCGAGGTCGACGAAGGTGCGGTCGAGGATCGCACCGCACAGGCGACAGTGCGGCGCGACCGCTGTGGTGTCGGTGGACATGAGTCTCCCTCAGACGAGTCGCTACCCCGACGGTACATCGATCGAGTATCAGACGACATGCCCTCGAGCAGGTCGACGTGCCCGCTTTCGGGGGCCGCACTATGCCGTGCCACCGCGGTCGGCGACCCCCGTATTGGGCCATGGCTCCGTGCTTTCGGCCTGATAGATTCCTCATGAGTAACTCTCACTTCACGCTACCGGGAGGCAGCAATGGCATACGAAGCACCTTCGATCAAGGCGATCGGCTCGGTCGCCGACGTCACTCTCGCGCAGAGCGGATTCGGCCAGGACGACCACTTCCTGGGCATCCCCTACGGCTCGGACTCCAAGGTTTCCTGAGCCTTGAAACATCCCCCGGGCGTGATGAGAATTCCGCCCGGGGGCCTTCTTATGCGACGATGACCGACACACTGAAACGCCCGAGCGAGACAGAACTGGCGATCGGCGTTCGAGGACGAACGTTGCTGCCCACACGTGTTGCACGAAGCGACTCGACCGCAAGGCAAGCGCTGGAGGAGGAGATCGCTCAGTTCCTGGCAGTCGGAACATCGTTCGTCAGCTTCTCTGGCGGACGTGACTCATCGGCCGTACTGGCTGTCGCGTGCCACGTCGCACATGCCAGGGGCTTGGTTGCGCCGCGACCTGTCATTTTGCGATATCCAGGCGATACCGACTCGGACGAGACCGCATGGCAGGCCCTGGTTCTCGACCACCTCGACATCGACGATCCGGTCGTCCTCGACGTGACCGAACGCTCCACCTATCTGGACGCCGACGTGCGGGCGAGCCTCCGACGACACGGCCTGCTCTTCCCCGCCGCGTTACACCTGAAGAACCACATTCTTCTGTCCGCGTCAGGCAATGGTCTTCTGACCGGCGAAGGTGGAGACGAGGTTCTCGGAACAAGACGGGTCACGCCATTCGCTCTACTGCTTCGCTATCGCCGCCGCCCGTCGAAGGCGCTTCTCAGTTGGGCTTGGGCTGCTGGCGCGACACCTCGCGGTCGAGCGCGACGAACGGCGAGGGACTACGCCGAGCAGTTGCCCTGGATCACGCAGAAGGCCCGCCGAATGCTGGCGAATGACCTGGCGGCCGAAGAGCGGGCTCCCCTGCACTGGGGACGTGAAACGCGAGCAATGGCGTCCGGCCGTGTCGCGCTCACACTTGCGCACAACCTGCAGTTACTCGCGGACGAGTACAACGTGCGGGTAGCGCACCCACTTCAATCTCCGGCGTTCATGTTTGCACTTGCTCGCGAAGGCGGGCGATGGGGCTATGCCGGACGTACCGACTTGATGCGCCACCTCTTCTCGGACCTCTTGCCAGATGCTCTCCTGTCTCGATCGACCAAGGCGCACTTCGGGGCAGTTCGCTGGGGCACGCCCGAGCGAGAATTCGCCCGCTCCTGGGACGGCGGCGGGGTACCCGATGACTTGGTCGACGTCGAAGCTCTACGCAGCGAGTGGTTGTCAGAGCGCCCAGCGGGCGCATCCGTCCCCCTGCTCCACGCCGCGTGGCTGCATTCACAAGGCCTGACAGTCGAGGGAGAAGCCGCGTGAGCCGGGGCAACGGAGCCGCGTTCGTAAAGTTGCGCCGCATGTTCCGGCTCGGACCGCGCGCGTGGCTCCGCCTGATGAGAACAGCCATCGTCGCTGAACGCATCGAGCGATCGCTTCGTCGCGAGACGCTCGACAGAACGGCACAGCGTTTCGGTGCAGAGTTGTCATTCGAGCCCCCGCAGGGCTTGGAGACCCGGTGGCCGCTGAACGAGGAAGAGAGCCGTGAGGTCGGCCTCGCCCTCGCAGTTCTGCGTCGTCGAGCGTTCAACGGCACGTGCTTGCGCCGTGCGCTCGTCATGGCCGACATTCTGCGCGACCGCTCGCCGAAGTTGCGGGTGGGCGTGTCCAAGGCATCCGGCGAAGTCGTCGCCCACGCCTGGGTGGAGATCGAGGGATTCGCCATCGATCCGATGGCCGAACGGGAGTATGCGATGTTGCAACCGGCGGTGCGGCCATGACGAACTCGCGAACCTTCGTCTACGGTCTGACTGTCGACAGCGATCGGCCGCTGTTCCACCCCCGGTCGGCCGCACCATGTGCCGGAGGCGATCCTGACATCGTCATCCGGCATGCGGAGTACGAGATCGAGTCGCGCGAGCTCGAAAGCGACGATGCACTGCTCCGATATGCGAACGGGGAAGCGCGCTACTTCTGCGAACGATGTGCGGACGGCACGTACGCGCTCGTCTTCGCCGAGGCGTGCGAGTTCAGGATCTCGGCGGATCTTCGCGCTGTAACGGTGATCCGGCACCGAGGGGCCGACCTCGGCATCGAGGATGTCCTCGCGTCCGGTGCGCTGCTCGCCTGGCAGTTGTACATGCGCGGATCGCTCGTCTTACACGCCAGTGCCGTCCAAGTCGGTGAACGAGCGATCGCCTTCGTCGGAGGCTCCGGTCGCGGGAAGTCGACCATGGCGACACTGATGTGCGCCGCGGGAGCGCGGATCATCACCGACGACCTGCTGCGCATCGACTTCTTCGATGGCAAGCCCGTGACCCGCCTCGGTTCGTCCGAGCTCCGCCTGCGCAAAGGCGCCGACACGCTTGCGGCGAGATTCGACCAGGATGCCGCGCCTGGGCGTCGCTCAAGCGCCGACGACCGACAGATCCTCCGCCCGATCGACGACGCCGACGATCGCGTGCCGCTGGCAGCGATCTACGTCCCGGTTCCGGAGCGGGACACCGCGATCACGCGGGTCGACCGCATTTCGGCATCCGACGCACTGTTCGCGCTCCTCCGCTTTCCCCGCCTGCTCGGCTGGGCCGATCCGGATGTGCGTACCAGGCAGTTCGCGCTCTCCTCACACCTCCTCGCCAAGACGCCGTTGAGCGTCGCATACGTTCCCTGGGGCCCTCCGTTCCCTGCCGACATCGCGGACGAAATCGTGGCGGACCTCGACGCCGAGCACGTATCGCGTCGACTGGACCTGACGGCGGCGATGCCGTGACCTTGATCGCGTCTCATGTCGCCACCGAGCGTCCCCTCGCGCGACTCCTCATCGAAAGCACCCTGGGTATAGATGACCCGTTGCCGGCAGACCTGTCCACTCTGCCCCTCGCCGACGTGCTCACTGCGGCGAGTGACCACCGTATCGCTCCCGCCGTGTCTCGGCGGCTCCGTGCCGGCACGGCGATTCCCGAATGGGAGGAGGCTTTCGACGCGGAAAGGCATCAGCAGCTCTTCCGCCACATGCGCACGCACGCCGAGCTCGCCACGATCGGTACAACGCTGTCCGATGCCGGCATCGAGTGGCTCGTCGCGAAGGGGCCAGTCGCGGCGGACGTCATCTGGCCGCATCCCGACATGCGCGAATACCACGACCTCGACCTCTTCGTGAACGCCGCCGACTTCGAGCGCGCACTCGGCATCCTCCTCGAAGACGGGTGCACGCTGGTCGACCGCAACTGGCCAGAGCTCGCACGAACCATGCGTGCGGAGATCGCACTGGTCGGACGCTACGGAACACCGATCGACCTCCACTGGCACATGGCAGTTCCACGTGACCTTCGCAGAACCTTCCGCATCGACATGGCCGAGATGTTCTCGCGCACACGCACCGTCACGCTCGGCAACGGGCGGAAAGTCGCCACGTTCGATGAGGTCGATACTGCTCTGCACCTCGCGTTCCACTCGGCCCAGGCAGGCGCGTCGAAGCTCATGTGGGCCGGGGACATCCACTACGCATCGCTCTCCCCGGGATTCGATGCCGACGAGTTCGTCGGCAGGGCGCAGGTCATGCGCATCGATCGACCGGTCTCGGCGGTGGTGAACCGAGTCCAATCCATCACGGGCGAGCGTGGCAACCCCGAGTTGCATCGTGTGAGGGCATCGACCGGCCCATGGGGTCGTGCTGTCAGGGCGCTGGAGCGCCGTGCAACCTTTCCCAACCTCCCGCGCGACGGCCGCTCCGGAAGCATCCCCATCGCGGGCATGCGCCCAACGGACATCGGCTCCATGGCTGCGACCGCGCGAGCAGCCATCGAGATCCGCTCTCTCGAACGCCGTGTGAATCGTCACGGTCCCGAAGACAGGACACTTCATCACGATGTGCCGGATGCCGCGGCCCGCCGGGACTATTTCCGTATGGTCGGGCACTCCGTCCGGGATCGATCGTGATGCGAGTTCGTGAGGCGGTGCAATCATGAGCGGCTCAACGGAGTCGAAGCCGGCGGAACGCAAGTCGTTCGGCCGGCTCACCTCACTCATCCGCTACAGCATCGGCCTTGTTTGGTCTGCCGCCCGGATGCCGTTCGTCGGCCTGGTCTCACTGCAGCTCGTCTCCGCGGCGGCCTTGGCGGGCCAGGTCCTCGCCGTGCAGCTCACCCTGTCCGCGATTCTCTCCGCGACGAACGGAGAGGAGGGCCTCGGACCCCTCGTGCCCCCCATCCTGATGCTCGCCATCCTGACTGCGATCACTGCGATCGCCGGCTCGCTCCAGGGGTCGCTGAGCCGGTATGTCGGCGAGAGCGTCGGCCAGTCGATGTGGCAGCAGATACTCGAGGTCGCGACGGGTGTCGGCCTTCGACGTTTCGAGTCGACCGACTTCTACGATCGGCTCGATCGCATGCGTATGAACGCCCTGAGTCGGCCGTTCCAGGTCACGAACGGTGTGCTCGGCGTGATCGGTGCGATCGCCGCCAGCATCGGCCTCGGCGCGACGATTGTCGCGCTCAATCCGCTGCTACTCCCGCTGTTGATTCTCGGCGGGGTCCCTGTGCTCTTCACCTCCAGACAGGAGAGCAGACTCGAGTACCGATTCAACGTCGCGCAGACCCAACGTATCCGGCTGCGCACGTACATCTCGGTTCTGCTCACCGGCCGCGATGAGGCCAAAGAGATCCGCGCATTCGGACTCCAGCGTCGCTTCAAGGACCGCTTCAACGCCCTCTACAACCAGTACCGCAAGGACCTCGCTGGTCACGTTCGTCGCCGGGCAACGCTGAACGTCATCGGCAACCTCGGCGCGGCACTGGTCCTGGCCCTGACGCTTCTCGCGTTGATGTGGCTCATCACCACGGGTGCCATCGATATCGCCGGGGCCGGTGCGGCTTTGATCGCCATCCGACTGCTCGCCACCCAGGTGCAGTCCATCGCAGGCGGCGTGCAGACCATCTTCGAGTCGGGGCTGTTCATCGACGACGTGCACCAGTTCATCGCGGTCGAGGCTCGCGAGAGCGACGGGTCGGAGCATCGGCGCCCTCCCCACGCCTTCACCTCGATCGACCTCGAGAACGTGCGGTTCACGTATCCGGGTCGCCCCGAACCCGCACTAGACGGTGTCGACCTGCACATCGGTGCCGGGGAGGTGATCGCTCTCGTCGGCGAGAACGGATCTGGCAAGACCACTCTCGCGAAGATCGTCGCCGGTCTTTATCCGCCGGTGTCGGGCAGCGTTCGATGGGACGGGGTGGAGACATCGGAGTTCGATCCGGCCGCCTTGCGAAAGCAGACCGCCGTCATCTTCCAGGACTTCGTCCGCTACGCCTTGTCTGCCGAGGAGAACATCAGCGTCGGCAGGCCCGACGACCCCTCGAACCTCGGAGAGGTGAGGAATGCCGCGCGCACCCTGGACGCCGATGGCTTCCTCTCCTCACTGCCTGACGGCTATGCAACCCCGCTGTCCCGGCTGTTCGATGGTGGCCACGAGCTCTCCGGCGGCCAGTGGCAGCGCGTAGCCATCGCCCGCGCGTACTACCGCAGGGCTCAGCTGGTGATCCTCGACGAGCCGTCCTCCGGACTGGACCCTCGCGCGGAGCACGACCTCTTCTCGTCCCTCCGCTCGACGCTGGAGGGCCGTACCGCCCTTTTCATCTCGCATCGGTTCTCGACGGTCCGGTCGGCGGACCGGATCTACGTGCTCGACGCCGGCAAGGTCGTCGAGCATGGCAGTCACAACGAACTGATGGAGTTAGGCGGCTTGTATGCGGAGTTGTTCACTCTGCAGGCGGACGCGTACCTCGGCACGTGAGACGCCGCACGACCGGGGACTGAGCCTCTTCGGATCAACGGCGTAGCGCAAGCGACGCACCCTGCAGCGGGATCAACCCGGCCACGAAGAAGACCGAGATCGTGCAGAGCGCCGACCATCCAAGGAAGGCGGCCGGTGAGCCCGGGCCTGGCGAGAACAGCACGCGTGCTCCGGTCGGAATGATCGGCGGGACGATCACCAACACCACCGCCGCCGCTGTGCAGCAGAGCAGGAGCAGTGCGAGGACGGGCATCGCATCGTAGATGGTCGGCGTTCGCCACAGAACCAGGCTCCCCGTCGCCCCGACGATGAGTGCGGCTCCGACGACATCGCTCGGTCGGTGTGCGAAGGATGCAACGGAGCACCAGGCGACGCCGACGGCGGCGAGCATCACCACGGTGACAACGACGATCCGGTGCGCGTTTCGCGGCACCAACGTAGCAATGGCGAGCGCCGTCCCCATCGCGAAGGCCACGTGCCCGCTGGGAAATGTGTTCTGCGCATAGCCGAAGTCACCGACCTCCGGCCGAGGCAGAAGCACCTTGAGGCCTTCGCACAGCGCAACGGACAGGAGGACGAGTACCACTGCTCGTCCGACATCGAAGAACCGATGGCCGGCGAGCGCGATCACACCGTAGACGAGAGCGACCAGTGCCAGCAAGATCGGCACGACCAGCCGATACAGCCCTGTGGCCGAGCCGATCGTCCCGTTCACCAGGCCGAAGTCGGCGAAGGAAGCGGCATCGACTTGTTGTCCGACGGGATAGACGACGAGCACGACATAGGTGACCACGAACCCTGCGACGAAAGTGAATGCGCGCAGCGGCGCGACCACCGCCGGCAGGCGGAAGGGAGCGCCATTCGCGTGCATGTGCCCATCCTGCCGGACGGCTATGTTCGGTATCCGGATCCGGTCACCACACTCCCGCCGCCTGTTCCACGAACGTGCGACGCCGCGAGAACCGGATGGATTGCGAGTGTCCCTGATCCCCCGTCGAGCTGACGAGCGCTGCAGCGCAACCGTGTCGGGGCCAGACCAGCAGGAAGGGGTTCCCTCGAACCTGCCCCCGTTGGAACCGGCACCGACGGACCTACCTGGTCGGCGCTGCTAGGCCTCGTGAGCTGCCCGGCGGCGTCGGATCATCCCGAAGGCGAGCGCAGCTCCTCCGAGAGCGAGAACGACCACCCCGACAACGACTCCGATGGTCACGTTCGACCCGGTGCCGGCGAGCCAGCTCCCGTCGGCGGCCGGATTCGCGTCCGTCGGCGGACCCGCGTTGCAACTCGGCGTCGCAGGCGGGTAGCTCACAGCGACGGACAGCTCAGGGTTGACCGCGATAGTGGCGCTGGTGATGGTCCTCGTCCACGCGAAGTTGCCCGTCGTCTCAACCCAGTCACCCGTGGAGTTCTGGGTCCATCCCGGCCACCCGGTTGGAGTCACGCCGTCCGCCGCCACCGATGCACCCGGCCACAGTGTCTTGCCGCTCAGCGTCAACGAGTTCTGTGTGGCCCCTGCACCCTCAGTTGCAGTCGAGATGGTGCCGAGCGTCCGCGACCAGGTGTCTCCCTTGCCGTCGTCCATCGTGATGGTGACGTCGTGACCGCTCAAGGTCACGTGGTCAGGATTGTCCACCACGATGTCGAAGAAGATCCATGGAGCGTTGGCGATGCACTTGCCGGTGACGACCGAGCCCGACAGTGTCGCGGGAGTATTACAGGATGCCGGGGTGGATCCAGGCGTCGACCCGGGCGTAGATCCCGTGGGTTCCGGGGTGGAAGTCGCACACGGGTTCGACGGCACGTAACCATCGGCGGAGGCGGACAACGGTGCGGCGAGCGCAAGGGCTGCCACAAAGCCGATGCCGCAAAGGCATGCCACAAGACGACGTTTCATGATCAGGCCAACTTTCGCGATGCATCGGGTAGAACAATTGTAGTGGGGAGCTGAGGGATGCTCATCCCCCCGAACTGGCGTCAGCCCGGCACTTTGTGGGCGGCGGCGCAGCTGCGTCATGCATCGGTCAGTAGGCTCCCGCAGGACGAATGAGCACTTTCGCCGTCCGCCACAGGATGATGAGATCACCGGTGAGCGACCAGTTCTCCACGTAGTAGAGGTCCAGCCGAACGCTTTCATCCCAGGTCAGATCGCTGCGTCCACCGATCTGCCACATCCCTGTAAGTCCGGGCTTGATGAAGAGCCGCCGATGCACGGCACCCTCATAGGCGTCCACCTCGCACGGCAGCGGCGGCCGCGGCCCGACGAGGCTCATGTCTCCGATGAAGACGTTCCACAACTGCGGCAGCTCGTCCAACGAGTACCTGCGCAGCACGCGGCCCAGTCGGGTGATGCGTGGATCGTTCTTGAGCTTGAAGAGCAGGCCGGCGCCTTCGTTGCCGCCGGCAAGGGTCTTCTGGTCTTGTTCGGCGGTCCGCACCATGCTGCGGAACTTGTACATGGTGAACGGGCGGTTGTTCCGTCCGATGCGCTCCTGCTTGAAGATCGCGTTGCCAGGGCTGTCCAAACGTACCAGAACAGCGAGAACGAGGAGCACCGGCGAGAGGACCAACAGTCCGAGCCCGGAAAGGATGACGTCCAGAGCCCGCTTCATCGCGTGCTTCGCGCCCTCGAACTGCGGAATCTCAACGTGGATCAGCGGAAGACCGTCGATCTGACGGAAGTGGATGCGCGGGCCTGCCACATCCGTGAGCCGCGCCGCCAGCACCAGATCGGTCGCCGTACCCTCCAAACGCCAGCTGAGATCGCGGACGAAGTCGCCGGCATCGCTCGGCTGACTGGCGAGGATGACGGTGTCGACCTGCAGGTTGGCGGCTGCCGTCGCGATGTTGTCGAGGTTCGCGACCACGCTCACATCCAGTGCATCGTCGGCGGTCGGCTGATCAGTCGCGACACCGACGATGTGGTAGGCCGCGCCCGAGTTGCGCCGAATCTGATCGATGACGTAAGCGACATCGGCCGGAGACCCACCGACTATGGCGCGGGAGAGGTACCGGCCGACCGCGCGCTGACGGTTCAGCCATTGACGCCACAGCCATCTACTGAACGTCAGGCTCACGAGTCCGATCGGCAGCGTCAGTACGAAGAACCCGCGCGCGATGTCCACCTTGGCGACCAGGAACAGGATGGCGAGGGCACCGAAGGTGATCACGCTCGCGTTGGCTACTCGGCGATACTCCGCAACACCGACCCCGATGATCCGCGGATCCCGGGTGTGGAACAGTGCCAGCAGCAACGACCACGCGCCGACAACCGCAAGGGCAATCATCCAGTAGAACCTGCCGATGCCGCCCAGGTCGTCGTGCGTGAATCCGAAACGCGCGAGATACGCGGCACCCACAGTCGCGACGACGATGACCGTGTCACTCGCAACGAGACGCACGCGGTAGCGCCGGCTCCACCGCCGCTCGTCCGACGTCGCACCGGTGCGCGCCCGAGCGGAGGACAGCGCGCCGAAGGATGACGGACCGATGGCTGCAGACCGCGGGTCTCGGAATTCGGTCATTCGACACACTCAGGTACTGGGGAACCCCGCGAGGCGCGACCCATCGACGGTACGCAGTTCGGGGCTGCGTACCGTCGGACCTCTGGTCAGTGCTTTTCGGGATTCAGTGACGTGGACAAGGAGTTGCACATGACGGTGCAACGGCGTTCGGATCGCCTGTTCGGTTCGTGGGGGCTGTGCGCTCGGTTAATGAGTGGCCCTCAGTAGTTGAGCCTACTTGTTAGTGAAACTTGCTCATGTCCCGAGTTAGGGGGTAACCCTGTACCGAGTTAGGGGGCCATGACCACCGGCACCGACAGGCGCTGCGGCATTCCCGCACGACCAACGCGAAGGAGCAGAGAAGCGCCTGGAGGAGGAGACCACCTCCTGATGCGGTGGTCTAGTGGCCAATCTGCGAGCAGCTCAGCTCCGCGGGCCCCACTGTTGACGGCCAGACACCCGGTGTGACCACCGCGGTGGGTCGGACACCTGCCGATACACCGGACTTCTTGTCGGCAGGAGCACCGACGAAATGGAACTCGTAGGTCGACCTTTGGCCAGGGCTCAGGGCGATCTGCAAATGCGCGACGGAGTGTCCGTCATCCGTGATCCTTTGCACTGGCACATCGGCTCCGCCCGTCGACGCCCCGACCACGATGCTGCCTTTCGGTGCATAGACCGCGACAGTGGTATGGATGTCGCCGGGCGCGACGCCAGACAAGCCGCCGCCCGTTACGTACCAGGGAAGTGCGGTACCGGCATCGGCGGGCGCCGAGCTTGCGAGTGTGACGCGCACCACGTAATCGGCGCGCCCGTCCGAACGACACTGCGCCTGCGCGACCTGCACCTTCGTGTGGAGGTAGTAGTCCATCTTGGCGCCGGTCGCGTCATTGAGGTAGACGCCGAAGAGTCGATCTGCGTCCGTGCCCGATGGCAGGCCGCCGGCCAGTGTCGTCTGAGCGAGAAGTGACTGTTCCTTCGCGTTCGCGCTCCAGAGCAAGATCCTGCGCTCTCCGGCCGCCGTGGACAGTCCCGTGAGCATCGCCGTCGGGTCGAATTGCCCGTTCGCCACCTTCGTGAAGACCGCGCTCGTGGCGGCGGCGAAGAAGGCATCCTGTTCCTGCGGATCCGCGTAACGCGCATACGCCTCGCTGAGCAGCACCTGTACGGCGTTGTCGCTCGTCAGCTGCGTTCCGTCGCCGACGTCGACAGGACCGGTGGCGGCGAGTACGTCACCGAGCGCGACGGGATCGATCGAGAAGACCCCGTCCACCTGCGTTCCGAACCGCTTCTGCCACATGGCACGCACGAGCTCGGCGGAGACGGGGAAGTCGGGCGTCAACGTGACGTCCTGGAGGTATTCGCCCGTGATGTCGCCGTACAGCGCCTTCGTCGCCGCCGTGAGCGGCAGGACGGGCTCGCTCGGAGCCGGGAAGTCTCCGGCCGACGCCTGCCGGACGAGTGTGATCGAGCCATCGTCGACGTGCAGTTGCGCGACGGCCCCGACGATCCCGCCCGTCGAACGTGCCTCTGCGTTGTTCTGCATGATCAGCAGATAGTCACGCGGACCGTCCGCTCCCAGCATCGCGGGGAGCAGACGGGTGGCGCGCGCCGCGGCATCCACCTCGCCTCCGGCCTTTTCAAGCGCGTCCTTGAGCGTGCCGGTCGCCTTCGTGACCGGGCCGATGGTGGCCGAGGTGTCGATGGACCGCACGGTCTTCAGGCCGGACTGCACGGCGGAGTCCGCTCGTGTCATCGTGGGTGCCGCGTCCGTCAGCGGCTGCAGGGGGACCTTCCCGTCGACGGGTCTGAAGCTGGAAAAGTCCACCGTTCCGGCGAGGCCTGCGACGGGCACGATCGCGTGGTCCGTGACGTCGGATGCCGCTGAGGCGAGCTGGCGCACCGCGCTCAGATTCGCCCCGATCCCCGGAATGATCTCTGCCGCACGCCAGATGGGGTCGTTCGTGTCGTCGCGCGCCGTGTCGAGGTGCGCCGCCAGGTTCTGCGCTGTCGCCTTCGCCGCCTTGGCGTCGCCGGAGGCGATCTGCGACTGCACGGTCTGCACCAGGGGAAGCGATGCCTCGAGCTCGCTCTTCGCGTTCAGGGCACGCACCGTCACCCATACCGCACACGCGACGAGCAGCACGACGACTCCCGCTACCGACCACCAGATGATGCGCCGCCGGGTACGCTTCGGCCGCTGCTCCGCGACGCCCGTCTCAGACATGAGGAAGAGTCAACCAGACCTGCGCTGGGCGGCCGGTGTGAGTCCGTGACCACAGACGAAAAAAGGGCCGGACCCGAAGGCCCGACCCCTTTCGAGATCGCTGTAACCGAGTGGTTACTTGATGATCTTGGTCACCGTGCCGGCGCCAACGGTGCGTCCACCCTCACGGATGGCGAAACCGAGGCCCTCCTCCATGGCGATGGGCTGGATCAGCTCGACCGTCATGTCGGTGGTGTCGCCGGGCATGACCATCTCAGTGCCCTCGGGCAGCGTGATGACGCCGGTGACGTCGGTGGTGCGGAAGTAGAACTGCGGACGGTAGTTCGAGAAGAACGGGTTGTGACGTCCACCCTCGTCCTTGGACAGGATGTAGGCGGTGCCCTCGAACTGGGTGTGCGGCGTGACCGAACCCGGCTTCACGACGACCTGGCCGCGCTCCACGTCCTCGCGCTTGGTGCCGCGCAGGAGCAGACCACAGTTCTCACCGGCCCACGCCTCGTCGAGCTGCTTGTGGAACATCTCGATACCCGTGACCGTGGTCTTCTGCGTCGGGCGGATGCCGACGATCTCGACCTCGGAGTTGATCTTCAGCGTTCCACGCTCGGCGCGGCCCGTGACGACGGTTCCACGACCGGTGATCGTGAAGACGTCCTCGATCGGCATCAGGAACGGCTTGTCCTTGTCGCGCACCGGGTCCGGGATGGACTCGTCGACGGCGTCCATGAGGTCGAGGATGGACTGGGTCCACTGCTCGTCGCCCTCGAGAGCCTTGAGGCCCGAGACGCGGATGACCGGGGCGTTGTCGCCGTCGAAGTCCTGGCTCGACAGGAGGTCGCGAACCTCGAGCTCGACGAGCTCCAGGATCTCCTCATCGTCGACCATGTCGGACTTGTTCAGCGCAACCAGCAGGTAGGGAACGCCGACCTGCTTGGCGAGCAGCACGTGCTCACGCGTCTGAGCCATCGGGCCGTCGGTCGCCGCGACCACGAGGATCGCGCCGTCCATCTGAGCGGCACCGGTGATCATGTTCTTGATGTAGTCCGCGTGACCCGGGGCGTCGACGTGCGCATAGTGGCGCTTCGGAGTCTCGTACTCGACGTGCGAGATGTTGATCGTGATACCGCGCTGGCGCTCCTCGGGAGCGGAGTCGATCGAAGCGAAGTCACGGGGGACGTTCACGTTCGACGGGTACTTGTCGGCGAGCACCTTGGAGATCGCCGCGGTGAGCGTCGTCTTGCCGTGGTCGACGTGACCGATCGTTCCGATGTTGACGTGCGGCTTGGTCCGCTCGAACTTGGCCTTAGCCACTGTGGGTCCTCCTCAGGACTCTCGTGTAGAAGCTGCGGGCGGCGTCGACCGACCGGACATTCTACGGGGATCTTCTCTATATTACGGTACGTTCCGGCGGGTCAAGCCGGAGCGGGATGCCAGCCGGAGCGGACATCCCGCTGCCAGGCGATTACTCGCCCTTGGCCTTCTGGATGATCTCGTCGGACACAGCCTTCGGGACCTCCGCGTAGCTCTCGAACGACATGGAGTACACGGCGCGACCGGACGTCTTCGAACGAAGGTCGCCGATGTAGCCGAACATCTCCGACAGCGGGACGTGAGCGCGGATCACCTTGACGCCCTGCGCATCCTCCATGGCCTGGATCTGGCCACGACGGGAGTTCAGGTCGCCGATGACGTCGCCCATGTACTCCTCCGGAGTACGGACCTCGACGGCCATCAGCGGCTCGAGCAGCACAGGGTTGGCCTTGCGAGCGGCCTCCTTGTACGCCATCGAACCGGCGATCTTGAACGCCATCTCGGAGGAGTCCACCTCGTGGTAGGCGCCATCGAGCAGCGTGGCCTTCACACCGACGGTCGGGTAGCCGGCGAGCACGCCGACCTGCATGGCATCCTGGATGCCCGCATCGACCGAAGGGATGTACTCGCGCGGAACGCGGCCACCGGTGACCTTGTTCTCGAACTCGTACGTCGTCTCGGCCGTGACCTCGAGCGGAGCCAGCGCGATCTGCACCTTGGCGAACTGACCGGATCCACCGGTCTGCTTCTTGTGGGTGTAGTCGTGCTTCTCGACGACCTTTTTGAGGGTCTCGCGGTAGGCCACCTGCGGCTTGCCGACGTTGGCCTCGACCTTGAACTCGCGCTTCATGCGGTCGACGAGGATGTCCAGGTGAAGTTCGCCCATTCCGCCGATGACGGTCTGGCCGGTCTCCTGGTCGAGCTCGACGCGGAACGTCGGGTCCTCTTCGGCGAGCTTCTGGATGGCAGTACCCAGCTTCTCCTGGTCCTGCTTGGTCTTCGGCTCGATCGCGACCTTCAGCACCGGCTCCGGGAACGTCATGGACTCGAGCACGATCTGGTCGTGCGGGTCGCACAGCGTGTCACCGGTGGTGGTGTCCTTGAGCCCGATCACCGCGTAGATGTGGCCGGCGGTGACGGAGCTGACCGGGATCTCCTTGTTGGCGTGCATCTGGAAGATCTTCCCGATGCGCTCCTTCTTCTGCTTGGTCGAGTTGATGACCTGGGCGCCGGAGTCGAGGTGACCCGAGTAGACGCGAATGTAGGTCAGACGACCGAAGAAGGGGTGCACGGCGATCTTCGAGACCAGCGCGGAGAACGGCTCGGTGGCATCCGCGTGACGCTCAAGGACCTTCTCGGGGTCGCGGACGTCGTGGCCCTGAACGGCGGGGACGTCGAGCGGGCTCGGCAGGAAGTCCACGACGGCGTCGAGCATCGGCTGCACACCGCGGTTCTTGAACGCCGAACCGCAGAGGACCGGGTAGATCTCGTTGTTGACCGTGAGCTTGCGGATGGCGCCCTTGATCTCGTCGATCGTGAGCTCTTCGCCGCCGAAGTACTTCTCCAGCAGCTCGTCGCTCGTCTCGGCGACAGTCTCGAGAAGCGCGTGGCGGTATTCCTCGGCCTTCTCCTTGAGGTCGGCCGGGATCTCCTCGATCTCGTAGTGGGCGCCCATGGTGACATCGCCCTTGGCGTCGCCCGGCCACACCAGCGCACGCATCTCGATCAGGTCGACGACACCGACGAAGTCGTTCTCGGATCCGATCGGGAGCTGCAGCACGAGCGGCTTGGCGCCCAGGCGGTTGACGATGGTGTCGACCGTGAAGTAGAAGTCGGCGCCGAGCTTGTCCATCTTGTTGACGAAGCAGATGCGCGGCACGTTGTACTTGTCGGCCTGACGCCACACGGTCTCGGACTGGGGCTCGACGCCCTCCTTGCCGTCGAACACGGCGACGGCGCCGTCGAGGATGCGCAGGCTGCGCTCCACCTCGACGGTGAAGTCCACGTGACCGGGCGTGTCGATGATGTTGATCTGGTTCTTGTTCCAGAAACAGGTGACCGCGGCGGACGTGATGGTGATGCCGCGCTCCTTCTCCTGCTCCATCCAGTCGGTGGTCGAGGCACCGTCGTGCGTCTCGCCGATCTTGTGGTTGACGCCCGTGTAGAACAGGATGCGCTCGGTCGTAGTGGTCTTACCGGCATCGATGTGCGCCATGATGCCGATGTTGCGGACCTTCTTCAGGTCGGTGAGCACGTCTTGTGCCACGGGGAATCCTCCGGAGGAAAGTTGATGGGGAACGGCCGACCGTTGTGGCCGGCGCGGGGGGCGGGGGTCAGTGCTCCTGCCGCCCCACGCGTCGACATCTACAACGGAAATCCGGCTGTATTTGTTCCGTCAGGTGAACTGACGGTTACCAGCGGTAGTGAGCGAACGCACGGTTCGACTCAGCCATCTTGTGCGTGTCCTCGCGACGCTTCACAGCGGCGCCGAGGCCGTTCGAGGCATCCAGGATCTCGTTCATGAGGCGCTCGGTCATCGTGCGCTCACGACGGGCCTTCGCGTAGCTCGTGAGCCAGCGCAGCGCGAGCGTGTTCGCACGGTGCGGCTTGACCTCGACCGGGACCTGGTAGGTCGAACCACCGACGCGGCGGCTCTTGACCTCGATGGTGGGGCGCACGTTGTCGAGCGCCTTCTTGAGGGTGGCGACGGCATCCTGGCCATTCTTGGCGGCGACGCCCTCGAGCGCGTCGTAGACGATGCTCTCGGCGAGGGACTTCTTGCCGTCCTTCAGGATCTTGTTCACCAGCTGGCTGACGACGGGCGCGCCGTAGACCGGATCGGCGACGACGGGACGCTTGGGAGCGGGACCCTTGCGAGGCATTACTTCTTCTCCATCTTCGCGCCGTAGCGGCTACGAGCCTGCTTGCGGTTCTTCACGGCCTGGGTGTCGAGCGCACCGCGGATGATCTTGTAGCGAACACCCGGGAGGTCCTTCACACGACCGCCGCGGACGAGCACCATCGAGTGCTCCTGCAGGTTGTGGCCCTCACCGGGGATGTAGGCGGTGACCTCGGTGCCGTTGGAGAGCTTCACGCGGGCGACCTTGCGGAGCGCCGAGTTCGGCTTCTTGGGCGTGGTGGTGTAGACGCGGGTGCACACGCCGCGCTGCTGCGGGTTGGCCTTGAGCGCCGGCGCCTTGGTCTTCGAGACCTTCGGCGTGCGGCCCTTTCGGACCAACTGCTGAATGGTTGGCACTGTTTCTCCTCTTTGTGCTGCACGGTGACAGCGTTGATGGTGTTTTCACATCACGACCCACCGGAAGCCGCAGACGAGCGGCCGAGTTCGTGACGCCGCCCGGAGGCGGCCTCTTGACATGTGGTGGGTATGCCGTGGGGGTGACCCGCATGAGCAGGGTTCCCGTAAACAGTGTGGTTTCGGTTTGAGCCGGTTCCGATCCGCCGCGGCTGACGCCGCCGACGGGCACGGTTCAAGCGCGCACAGAGCGCACACCCGACCTAGCTTACCCGATGCAGCGTGTCGCAACAAACGAGCCGCGGCCCCGTGCTGTATGCGTGATCCGCGCACCGCTCTGAATCGCCCCCGCCGCCCGTAGCACGACCTACCGTTCGGGACGCGACTTACCGTTCGAGACGCGACTTACCACCAGGACGTAAGCCGCGACGAAAACGATAAGTCGCGCGGGGCTTGGTCGGGCCGGAACGCAGTCGTCCTCCCCACGGATTACGAAGTCGGGTTGCACACGGTTGCCTGCGGATGCCTGTGAGCGGCGCTCGAAGGCATCCACACTCGGCAGATGGCCCAGTTCGTCCCGTGCCCCGTACCGCTGTTCCTGTCACGGCACTCCATGGACATTCCCCTGCACCGCGATCCTGCACTGCATCGCGTTCACCCAGGTGTCTACACTCCCCGCTCCGCGTGGTCCGCTCTACGGCCGTGGGAGAGGTACGTGGTTCGTGTGCACGCCGTCCGCGCGACGTGGAGCAGACCGGTCTTCTGTTTCGAATCGGCCGCCGCGCTTCACGGTCTGCCGCTCTTCGGCGAGCCGAAGTACGTCCACGTGCTCGGCGGCGGCACCGCAGGCACCCACTCCACAAGACGGGGTCTCGTGGCCGTCCATCAGCTGAGCGACGTTCGAGAGATCATCGGCACCGCACTCGGATCGGCAGTCGGAATATCGGATACCGTCCTCGACCTTGCGCGCCTTCTTCCGCCAGCGTTCGGGCTCGCCGTCGCAGATGCCGCGCTGCACAAGGTCGGCGGACCGCTGGCATCCGACCTCCTCCGATCGGCGCACGGGCAGAAATGGAGATATCGGATGCGACGCGTCGACTGGGTTCTCGGCGAAGCAGACCCGGCGCCTGAGTCGGCAGGCGAGTCTGTGAGCCGCGCGGTCATCGCGTGGCTCGGCTATCCACGTCCGGAACTGCAGCAGACCTTTCACTATGAGGGGGCAACGGATCGCCCCGACTTCTACTGGCGTGACGAACGAGTGATCGGCGAATCCGACGGCTACGGAAAGTACGACGACACCGACGCGGAGTCCTCCAAGGCGCGGTTCGTCGAGGAGAAGAAGCGCGAGGACAGGCTGCGGCGGTACGAGAAGGGGTTCATCCGATGGGACATGTCCGACGCGCTTCGGGTGACGGCGCTCGAGGGGAAGCTGAGAGCCGGCGGGCTCAGACCCGTGACGGCGCCGAACGCGGTCGCCCTCGCCACCCTGGTGCACAACCCCCGCTCCCTGCGCCCCGCCACGGCGACTTACCAAATGCGACGGGACTGACGTTGAGGCGGTAAGTCGCGAAAAACCTGGTAAGTCGCGACAGCGCTGGTGAGACACGGCCGGCACGGCCGGCCGGTAGCGTGATGACCATGCGCTTCGGAACCTTTCTCCCCCAAGGCTGGCGATTCGATCTCGTCGGCATCGACTCGGCCGACCAGTGGCCAACCATGCGGCGTCTCGCCCAGCAAGCGGATGCCGGCCCATGGGAATCCCTGTGGGTCTACGACCACTTCCACACCACCCCCGTGCCGAGCGAAGAGGCGACGCACGAGGCGTGGACGCTGATGTCGGCGTTCGGCGCGTCGACGTCGCGCATCCGTCTCGGTCAGATGTGCACGTGCATGGGATACCGCAACCCGGCGTACCTCGCGAAGGTCGCCGCCACGGTGGACCACGTCTCCGGCGGTCGCATCGAGATGGGCATCGGCGGTGGCTGGTACGAGCACGAATGGCGCGCGTACGGATACGGATTCCCCGAGGTGCCCGACCGCCTGCGGATGCTGGGCGAGGGTGTCGACATCATGCGCCAGGCGTGGACCACAGGCACCGCGACCCTGCACGGACGCCACTACGACGTGGACGGCGCCATTGTGCGGCCGCTCCCGCTGCAGGACGGCGGCATCCCGATCTGGGTCGCGGGCGGCGGCGAGAAGGTCACGCTCAAGATCGCCGCGCGGTCAGCGGACTACACGAACTTCACCGGATCCCTCGAGGAGTTCGACCACAAGGTCTCTGTGCTGCACGCGCACTGCGAACGGCTCGGGCGGGATCCGCAGGAGATCACTCAGTCCTCGAACTTCAACACGATCGTCGCGCCGACCGAGGCCGAGGCTCGTGACCGGCTGGACGCCGTCGTCGCACGCCTTCGTCCGCACGTCGGAGACGAACGAGCCGACCGCATCGAGCAGGAATACCTCGGCTCGGATGGCTTCGGCACGCCCGAGCAGCTCGTGGAGCGTCTGCGGACGCGAGCTGAGCACGGGCTGGGGTACAGCATCCACTACTTCCCGGAGCTCGCGTACGACACCTCAGGGTGGGAGCTGTTCGAGCGCGAGGTCATTCCGGCGTTGGCCTAGGGGCGTCCGCCGCCTTCCGCAGCAGGTCGTGGACGCCGGCGACGATGAGGGCGACGCCGAACGCCACCAGGAGCACGGCTGCCAGGTTCGGGGCCGGCGGCAGATACCAGGAGACGGGCGACAGATATCCGGTCGCCAGCCAGATGCCGCCGCCGGCCAGGAACAGCACACCCCAGCCGACACGCTGCCGCGACCAGCTGCGGACCACGACGGACGAACGCGGCACGCGGTTCCGGATAATGCACAGCTGGTAGATCGCGACGGCGAGCAGGATCAGCGCGACCAGGTCGACGATCACCAGATATGGGGTGATTCCGTACGTCGACGACCGGTCCGCAGCGTTCCACAGAGCCTGTGACGGACTCGTGGGCAGGTAGCTGACCGTGACTGTCTTCGGTGCGCCGGTGAGCGTGTCCAGGCTGTCCGTCGACGTGAAGCGGTACGTGTGACCGCCGACCGTGTACGCGATCCGCGGCGAGTACGTGAGGTGCCGGCCGAGGTTCGTGATCCAGCTCTGTACCGTGCCCTCGGCCGTCGGCAGCGCGGCGGTCATGATGGGTGCCGCGATGTGCGTGTACAGGGCGGTGAGCAGGAGCAACGCGCTGAGCGACCACACGAAGGTGAGGCCGAACAGGCCGAACGGGCGGCGCCGGCGAACGACATCCTCGGGATGCCGGGGCTCGCGCGAGCGCCTCCTGCCGGGCGTGATCGGTGTGCCCAGGAGGTTGACGCCTTCCGGCATCGGCGGGGTCGCGCCGACGAAAGCGCGAGTCCGCGCCCCATCCGCACCGCGAGCCTGCCGATCCCCTGTCATCGGTGGGGCCCATCCGAGCGCGGATCGGTACGCCGGCCGCCCTCCTCTGCCCGCTGCGCTCCGTCGGACGACCGCTCCTGACGCGTGCGCTCGTCCTCGTCGGCCAGCCGACGAACCAGCTCCCTCGCTCGGGGATCGTTCGCCGCCGGCTCCGCCGCCTCTCGACGCAGCCGCTTCTTCCGCTGGTTGTTGCTCTCCTGCGTCGGTTCCGACGCGACGCGGTCGCTCGCCGGTGGCGCCGACGCCCCACCGGCCGCGGCCTTGGCCCGCGCTTTCGCGGTGCCGCGGATCATCCCGAAGCCCGCCAGGCCCAACAAGAGCCCGACACCGAGGACCGCCAGCGGGGTCCCCCAGTTCGAGCCCGTGACGATCTGTGCATCGGACGGATCGGCCGTGCGGTACCTGATGTGGAACGTCGCGCCGTTCGACGGCGCCGTGCAGATCTGGACGTTGGTCAGCGTGGCGGTCGCCCGCCCGCCGCCCGCGACCGTGAAGGCGACCTCGGGATCGTAGGCGTACCCACCGCAACCGCCTTTGCCGGTCGAGCGGTATGCGTGGTAGCCGACAACGGTCGCTGTCGCCTCGGCGGAGTCGACCGCGAAGGTGACCTGATTCACGGTGAGGACCGCGCCGACGACGAAGACTGCGACTCCCACGAGGAACCAGAAGATCGAGGTGGGATACCCATAGCCCGGTTTCCCGGGTTTGGCCGCTTTGCGCCGCTTCGCCGCAGTCTCCTCCGTCTGCTTCCGCTCGCCGGCCGCGCCATCGGCGTAGTCCTGCTGCGAGTAGCCGGGGTTCTGGAAGGGGCCGCCCGTTGATCGGTCGGCGGATGACAGGCCGGGAGCGGACGAGTCCGCCGACCGCCCGAGCTGCCGCTGCACGTCCGGACTCACCGGGTTCAGTTGCGGTCCGCCCTCATTCTGCGGATCGGTCATGCCGCGCCTCTCTCGCTGTGTCGCGTCGACCGTGCCCCGGCTCCCGGAACCAGCTCCGACGCGGACCTGTCAGCCATGCATTTCGTTCCACGTCGCCACGAACGCCGATGCGAAGAGGGCGACGAAGGCCAGCACGGGGATGCCGATGAAGATCAACCCGAGCACCGTCCAGGTTCGCTGTGCCGATGTCCACAGTTGACCGAAACGCAGTGCTTTCGGGAACGCCCGCTTGAACGCGGAGCGCGAGTAGCCGGTACCGGCGCCATTCAGCGGAGCCTGCACATGGTCGAGCGCCGGGATCTGACGCCACACCGTTCCGAGCGGTGCGTGGGAGTCGATCTCGTACGCCACATGGCCGACCATGCGGCCCCCGGTATCCAGGATGATGAGTCCGCCGTTGCGGAACATGTCGGTGCCGTTGCCGACCCTCGGCTCCTGATCCTTCGCCTCCACCCCGTGCGATGCCCGTCCGATCGATCCGCCCGCCGGTGCCTGCGCTCCTGCGGACACTTGTGCTGCTGCGGATGCCTGTGCTCGCGTCGGAGCAGGCCGCTTCGGCGAGCGGTCTCCGCGTTCCGGAAGGTACACGACGGTGCCGATGGTGCCGGATGGCACCGCCTTCGGCCGGCCGTACGCACTGTCGGTCACGAACACCGTGCCGTTCGAGATGGAGACGGATTGCCGACGAGCGCGGCGGGAGGACGCCACCCCGATCCAGATCGGTACGACGAAGACGGCGACGAGGGGCACGACCACGATCACGGTGGCGATCAGACCCGACAGCGCATTCGACACATGTCTCTCCCTTCGTGCCTCGAGGCGTTCCTTCGTCGCGCGGTGCGGAAGACACCCGCTGACGACAGCTGGGGCGCACCGGTGATCCGGTGCGCCCCAGAGAACTGTACGGCTCGGCTCAGCCGCCGATGCCCTTGGCCAGCTGCTGGTCAACGTTCTGCAGAGCGTCAGCAGCCTTCGTCAGGAACTGCGACATCCCATCAAGACCGTTCACAGCATCCGTCGTGCCCTTCGTGAACTGCTCATACGACGAATGGAAAGCACCCGAAGCAGAATCCGTCACAAACCCACCCTGAACCAGATTGTTCACCAGAGACTGCAACTCGTGCAGCTTCGCGATGATGTCATCCTTGCCACTATTGAGCCGGTTCGCGGCATCCGTCATCTCGCCATACGTGACATTCAAGTTCGCCATAACGAACCCCTCTCTCTCACACGAATAAAACTCGGCCCGCCCCACCGGGCCGGACAACCACCAAAGACGTTACCGAAGGCGGTGCGCACAAGGGAATGGGGACCACTCCCCATGCGGATACCGCGGCGACCGGAACCCGGGGTGGGTGCCCGAACGCGCTCGAAGGTCGCCGGAAGCACGCCGGTTGCAGCCGTCAGTGCACACCGTCTTCTACTCGGTCAGGGCAGTGAGGATCGCGCCGATGAGGGCACCGATGACGACGATGATCGGCACGCCGATCAGGAGCGTGATCACGACGACGGACGACGTCCACATCGCGCCCCTGAGCTGGAAGCCCCCGAGCGAGTGCGGGAACCTGCGGAGGAAGGCGCTTCGGCGGTAGGGCATCGTTCCCGCAGCTTCGAACTCCACGTGCTGGGGTGCCGGGATCTGCTCGTAGATCGTCGACAGGGGCAGTTCGGAGCCGGGGATGTGCACGATGTGCCTGACCACCTTGCCGTTGGTGTCGAGGATGAGGATCCCACCCCACGTCCAGATGCCGTTGGCGCCCTCGCCCAATCGCGTGTGGCGCTCCGGCAGGTAGACCACCGTGCCGATGCTGTCGAGCGGAAGACCTTTCAGCTGCCCCGTGACGGGGTCCGCCGTGGACAGCGTCCCATCGGCCAGCACGACGCGCTGCGTGCGGATGCGCCGCGACTGCACGACGAAGACGATGATGACGGCTGCCACGAAGGCCACGACCAGGATCAGCGTGATGATCGAACTCAACACGTCAGGTTTCTCCGCTCTCGGCCGGATTCTGTTCTCCGCGCCTGTTCCATCGTCGGAGCACGACGGCGCCGACCAGCATGCCGAAGCCTGCGACAAAGCCGGCGATTCCCAGCACGTTCACGGCGACGACGTTTCCGCCCGGCATCCAGGATGCGGATGCGGGGTCGGATGGATCGTAGCGTACCGAGGTCTCCGATCCCACGGGCAGCTGCCGTCGGTCGGGGGCCGTGACGGTCTGCGAAGCCGTCAGCGTGTACTCGCGCCCGTTCACGGAATACCTGATCGTCGGCCGGAACTGGGGCGCCGTTCCTGGCGTGGGGACGACCTCGAGCCGGTAGGAGACGATCGTGCCCGTCGCAGTGGCCCTGCCGGTGTCCGCGATGATCGGGGTGAAGACCCAGATCCCGCACGCGATGAGCAGCGCGATGCCCGCTACGACGAGCACGATCAGACCTCGGCTCGTCGTGCGGGTCGGCCGGGCTCGGTAGTCGAACGTCACGAGGGCGACGCGACCGCCGCACGTTCCGGCGACGGTGTGCGATCCCGCCACTTGGTCAAGGCCACCATGGCCCTGAACAGCTCCAGCATCTTCTCCTTCTCTTGCACGAAGGGCGTGGAGAAGGTCAACAGCACGACGCGCTGCGTGCCCGGCACGGCGATCCAGTAGTCGACGATGAGGTTGTCGAATGCTGGGACATCGTCGTGCGCCGGGTTGGCGAAGAGCGTGCAACGACGCCAGGTGCTCGTCTCACCGAGGTCCTCGACGATCTCGTCGGTGTACTCGTTCGCGCCCGGCTGCGCGGACAGCCCCTCGCGAACCAGGTCGATGACCGATCGCGGAGTCGAGGGCTTCGACCCGAGCACGGGTTGCTCCGGCCAGAACACGGTGAGCGACATGGGCAGATTCAGACCCGGGACGAGCTCCAGCGCGATGTAGAGATCGGTGGCCTTGCCTTCGCGGGCCTTCGCTGCGAGGTTCTCCGTGCTCGTCCGCAGCTCTGCACGCTGCCGCGCGAGTCTGTCGTCGGTTCCCAGCACCTTCTCGACGAGCGCGCGCACGGAACGACGGGATGCGTCGTCGTTCGCGAGGTCGATCGACCACCACGAGCCGGGGAGCACGAGATCCATCTCGGGGACCTCGCTGCGAGGTTCGGTCACGCGGCTGCCTCTGCACCGAGGAACTGGATGCTGTCGGTCACCCGATCACCATACGCGACGATGTCATCGAACCTCGCAAGATCGTACGTGCTGATCGAGAGCTCGAGGACGACGCCGATCACCGGCGTGAACACCACGGCGAGGTACCGCTCGTTGAGCTGGCTGGCCTCGCCGTCTGGCGGGCTCACCTGGATGAGCTCGTGCCCGCTGACCGCTTTGCGACCGGCCAGCCTCTTCACCTCGTAGCCCCGGTTCCAGACGTCCGTTCCCTCCGGCGAGTCCGCCCGGCTGAGCGATTCGGCGAGTTCCTCAGGGCTGGCTCCGCGGTCCTGCACCAGGTCGACCGTCATCGTCGCGACGATCGTTCCCGTGGCAGGTTCGGGGACGTACAGCCACCTGAGGCGGTTCGGAGTGGTGTCGTGGGAGGCGAACTCCGCCAGACGGGCGAGGTCGAGCTCGAAACGCTCTCGTGCGACATCCCTGAAGTCGAACTGGTCGACGAACTCCGCGAGCGCGGCGGGACTGGCGAGATCGCTGGAGGGAAGACAGGCCACCCACCCTTGCGGACGGGTCAGCGAATAGCGCATCGGCTGGGGGCCCTTCACTTCTCGCCTCCTGCGCTCGTCTCGACCGTTCCCGACACGATCTGCTGCATGCTCGCAGCGGATGCTGCCGAGTCATGCGCGAACTGGACGGGATCGAGGATGCCCAGCTTGATCTCCGGGCCGTCCCCTTCGGCCGGGAAGAAGTTCACCTCAGGCGTGAGGTACGGCGGCGCCGTCCACAGCCCCTCCGGGCGCTTCTGTCCCGTGGCGTGGTCGAGCGCGCCACCGGCGTTGGTCATCACGTTGTCGATCACCACGTCGGTGCCCTCGGCGAAGATCTTCTCGCCGACATGTCCGATGTTCGTGGAGATGGTACGGACGACATCACCGTGGATCAGATCGGCGACGACGGCCTGCTGGGCGAAGGTCGCGCCCTGGCCTTCCGCCTCGATCGCGGCGCGGCCGGCCGCTCTGACGCCTGCGCCCTCGCCGAGCACCCTGCCCACCTTGCTTCCGACCAGGTCGCCGAGCTTGCCGCCCAGCTTGCTCGCCCCGAGAACGGACAGCGCGGCAACGACGCCCGTCGCCAGCACATCACCCCAGGTGCGGTCTCCCATCAGTGCCAGCACAGCCGTCAACGCGAACGACACGATGGAGGCCACCAGGGCGACCGTCTCGAAGAAGGCCGCGACGACCTCGAAGGCGGGGAAGAAGACGCCGAGCACGCCGAAGACCATGGCCAGGACGCCGGCGATGTTCCCGACCTCGGCCGCGATCTTCTGCAGGATGTCGAGCACAGGTCCGAGATGTTTCTTGGCCCAGTCGGCGAAGCTGCTCCACGCAGCGCCGACCTTGTCCCAGAAGCCGTCGTTGAGATGGCTGTCGTCCATCGCCTCGTTGATGAGGGATGCGGCGTGCTTGGCGGCATCCGTCATCTCGTGGAAGGCCGCCCACCACTCCTTCTGCGCTGCGGAGACCGCCGCCTGGGCGTCGTGCACCGCTTGCTGCGCACGCACGCCCTCCGGCGACTGCGCGAACTGCTGCTGGAGCGCCCACTCGTTCGTGGGGGCGGTCGGATCCGACGGCTGGAAGTTCTGTTGCGCCGTGTTCAGGCCGTGCTGCGCGTGCTGAACCTCGTTGCCGGCCGACTCGTACGCGGTGATGGCCTTGTTCGCGCGCTGCTGTGCAGCATCCAGCTTCGGTGCGTAGTCCTGGAGCGCCGCCGCGGTGCCGCTGTACCTGGTGTGCGCCTTCGTGATGTTGTCGGCGACGTCTTTCGCCTTGCCGCGCACAGCATCCACGGCCTGGCTGATGGTCTCGTCCGTATCGGCCAGTCGCTTCAGGTTGTTGATCGCGTGCTGGATCTGCTCGGCGGAGCTCGCGAGGTCGTTGGCCCGGCTGAGCAGCGCCGACGGATCCCCGGGAAGCGGTGTCATCTCCTGCATGGTGCGCTCTACTTCTTCCCGTCGTGCTTCGTGGTCAGCGCCTGGGTGAGCTGACCGTCGAGTTCGCCGAACTTGTCATCGATGGTCGCCGTCTCGTCGTGGATCTGAGTCACGCCGTCGATCATCTTGGTGCGGTGGGTGGACCACTTGCTGGAGAAGGAGTGCACCTTGCCCGCCAGGTCGGAGTCGCCGACGAGCTCGCCGATCTCATCCGCGAAGGATGACGAGCTGTGCAGCTGATCGGCGATGGACTTCAGCCCGGACTTGAGCTGGTCGAGCACATCGTCGCTGATCTTCAGATCGGCCATCGCCGTTCCTTTCGCTTGCTCTCATGACATGAAACGTGTTGCGCGCGGGCCCCGGCGGGTCGCGCGAACACCAGGCGGGTGCGCACCGTACTCGGCACGCACCCGCTGGCGATGTTCGGTCGGCTCAGCCGCCGATGCCCTTGGCCAGCTGCTGGTCCACGTTCTGCAGAGCGTCAGCAGCCTTCGTCAGGAACTGCGACATCCCATCAAGACCGTTCACAGCATCCGTCGTGCCCTTCGTGAACTGCTCATACGACGAATGGAAAGCACCCGAAGCAGAATCCGTCACAAACCCACCCTGAACCAGATTGTTCACCAGAGACTGCAACTCGTGCAGCTTCGCGATGATGTCATCCTTGCCACTGTTCAAACGGTTCGCAGCATCCGTCATCTCGCCATACGTGACATTCAAGTTCGCCATAACGAACCCCTCTCTCTCACACGAATAAAACTCGGCCCGCCCCACCGGGCCGGACAACCACCAAAGACGTTACCGAAGGCGGTGCGCACAAGGGAATGGGGACCACTCCCCATGCGGATACCGCGTCGAGCAGGCGAGGTGGCCCGGCTCAGGCGAGGGATTCGCCGGCGCCCAGCGATTCGCCGGCCCGCCAGAACTGCGTGGCCGTGACGATGCCGGCGATGATGAGGACGACGCCGATCGAGATCGTGCCGATCGCCCACGCGACGCCATCCGGGTTGTCGAAGGGTGCATACCGATCGAAGTCGAAGACGAACCCGAGCGGGGAGGCTCCGATGAGGAATCCACCTGCACCGGCGAGCCACAGATCGAAGCGCCAGCGGAATCCGAACCAGCGCCAGAACGCCCTGCCGGATTCCTTCGCCTCACGACCGGAGCGTTGGGCGTGATCGTACGCGACGCGCTTCACGGCGGAGGCGATCGCCGCGAGCGTGACTCCGAGCACGACGCTGCCTGCAGCAGAATGGGGAGTACTCCCCTCCCCTGACATACTCGATGTCGATCGCCGGCGCTCTCCGGCGAAGGAAAGAGGCAAGAGTCCGTGCCGTCCTATCAGCCGATGCGACCGAACCCCTCGTCGGATGCCGGCCGGAACCAACCAGCGCAGCCCGTGTCGGCCACCGCGCACGGAGCATCCGCTGCTCCGCCCCGTCAGAGCACGCCGCCGAGCGAGCGAGCGCTCGCAGGCCGCCCCTTCGGATACCTGCTGGCAACGGCGATCTGGCTCGCCCTGTTCTGCGCGTGCCTCCTGCTGCCTGCACTGCTTCCGATCGGACTTCGCGCCGAGAACGCCGACTGGACGACCGCCGGATTCTTCGCCGACTCCGACGTCGCCGTGATGGTGCTCTTCCTCGTCTTCTCCGCGATCGTGCTCGCACCGCTGCTCGGAACGGTCTTTTTGGCACTCCTGCTGGCGACCGGCTCGCTCGCCGTGCTCGCCGCGACGTACGTGGTGCGGAGCATCCGGCCGTCTTATCGCGGTGAGCGCCTGTCTGCCACCGGATGGTCGCGCGAGGCGCTGGGCCCGATCACGCTCTTCCCCGTCGCGATGTCGCTCATCCCGCAGCGTCAGACCGACTGGACGCGCTTCTGGACGCTCACGGCGCTTCTCGGCTGGAGCCCCGGACTGCGGATGCTGCGCGTGGGCGCCGTCTTCGGCATCGGCTACTTCCTCACGATCGGCTGGGCACTCTGGCCCGTGCACTCGGCGGCGCTGCTCGTCGTCTGGTGGATCATCACCCTCGCGTTCGCGGCAGGGACGATCGTGCTCCTCGTGCGCGAGGGCCGGCGGCGCTACACGTCGGCGTCTGCGGCACCTGCGTCGTCGACCGTCACAGGCTGACGGAACGTGATCGAATCGACGATGGCGTCGAACAGCTCCAGGAACAGATCCGGCTGGTATGCCATCGGCGCGTTGATGTGCACACGAAGCAGACGGTCGTCGTCGGGAGCGGTCAGCCTGTAGTCGAGCACCAACTCGGGCGCCGACTCCTCGTCGTAGCTGGTCTGCTTCAACACGCTCGTGCGCACCACGCGTCCGAACGAGAGGTCGAGGGGCTCCGCGTCTGGGAACGCAGACGTGAGCCGTTCGCCATCCGTACCGTCGGTCGCCCCGGCGGCGTCTTCCGTCGGCTCGGTGCCGGGTGTTGCCCGCCCAACTGGTTCCAAGGCCCCTGCCTCCGCTGCGTCTGTCGGCCGAACCGCGGCTGCGGGCGCGGATCCGGCCGGCCAGGCCTCGTGGGTGATCAGGAGCGAGGCGGGGAACGGCACGCCAGGAAGGATCTCCATGGAGAGGGCGAAGGTGAAGGCATCCGCCTGTTTGGCCTGCTTCACCAGGCCTTCGAGCTGGCTGCGCACGTCGCGACGCGCCTGAGCGAGTCGGTCGGCGCGTCCGACCCTGCTCTTCACCAGCGCGGTGATCGCCTTGGCGGCCGCCTCGTCGTCGTCCATCGGAATCACGGCCCAGGTGCCGGGGAGGATCACGGCGAGCTCGCCGCCGCCGAGGACCTGCCGTCTCGTCATGACGCCAGCCTCACCCTGAGCGAGTCCACGATCGCCTGCGTCTCGGTGACCATGTCGGCGAACGCCCCGACGTATGCCGACCGGAACACGAACTGCACGGCCTGGGCCGCGCCGACCGGGAACACGACGAAGACGACCCGCTGTTCGAGGAAGGCCTCGCCGCCCTCGTACTCGGAGATGACCGTCACGTGGGTGAAGCCGACGCTGTCGCCGTCGTGATGTGCCGAACGCCAGGTCTGAAGCCCGCGGATCTCATACCCGACGGCACGGTCGCCTGCGTGCGCGGCGACCTCGGCACGATAGCTCTCCGGAGAGTCGTCCGGTTGCAGCCAGAGGAACGAGCACTGCAGGGTCGCCGCGACGAGGCCGGTGAGCGGGAACGGCACGTATGCGGACCACTGGCTCGTGCCATCGGGATCCGTCTCTGCGGCCTCCTTCTGCACACGCCTCAGCTGCCGCAGCAGGGCGTCAGCAGGGACCGGTGCCGAGATCGCCTCACCATCGAGGATCGCGGAGGAGACGGCCGGCACAGCGCCGGACGCCTCTGAATCAGAGGGCGCGGATTCGGTGCTCGCCGCTTGGGCGTTCGCGAACTCGGCGCCCAGGCGCTCCGGCCATCCGGCGAACGCCGTCGTTCCGACGAACGGCAGCTGATGCCAGCCATCCGGGTACGCGACGGTGAAGTCGACGATGTCCTTCGAGGCGAGCTCGGAGTGGCTCATGGAGTTCCTCACGGTGGAGGCGACGTCGATGTTGCGGCGTCGCGGCAGTCACATCAGTTGTAGCTCTTATAGGTGGGGATCGCCTTGTCGCCGAGGCTCACGGCACCATCGTGCAGGCTGATCGACGGTGCTGTCGTGCCTGTGCCGTCGGTGAAGATGTTCCGCACGTTCGATGGCACGTTCACGATTCCCGCCGCCTTGTTGTACAGGCTGGTCACCTGCTGGAACGCGGCGACCGCAGCGAGCGGATCCTTGTAGCCGTGCGTGATGTCGTCGCGGATCGCGTGCACCACGCTGTTCTTCACACCGGCGATCTCGCCCAACGCCTTGAGCCGGGAGGAGCTTCCCGTGAACAGTGCCTGGTAGGCCGCACGCTCCGCCTCGCCGCTGTGCGTGAAGGACAGCTTGACGGCGTCCACGAAATCGGCGCGCGTCGCATACCTGGGCACCTTGAAGAGGTCCTTCACCGCGTTCTTCATCATCGTGTTGCCCAGACGCATGCGCTGCGCGGCTGCGGCCTCGGTACGCATGCCGGCGAGCAGGCGCGGGGCGCGGGTCAGACTGCGGATGCGCGCAGCCTTGCCGAGGAACGTGAAGATGCGGCCGCCGAAGAGCGTGAGCACGCAGCTCACGCTGGCGCCAAGGATGTCGAGGAACGTGCCCTCGCCGTTCGCGAACTTCACGATGCTGTCGACGAGCTTCACGATCGACGCCACCGCGGCGATGACGATGAGCACCTGCCCCAGGATGGGCACCCACGACAGGAAGATGGCCAGAACGCCGGCGATGTCGCCGATCTTCTCGATGACCTTGACGAGCTTGTCCCACCAGCTGGGGTTCTTCAGCCCGTTGTTGTGGTGGTCCACCACGTCGACGATCGCCTTGATCGCCACCTGCGCCGCCGCGTTCTTCTTGTCCAGGGCGTTGTGCCACTCCTGGTGCGCGGCCCGGAGCTCGGCGTCGGCGTGCTGGGCGGCATCCTTCGCCTTGCCCGCGGCCGTCTGGGCGTCGCTCTTCGTGTCGTCGGTGGCGGAGTCCGCCGTCTGCTGCGTGTTCGTCGCGTGCCTGTGCGCCGTGTCGGCAGCTGTCTGCTTGGCGTTGATGTGCGTGATGGCCGTCTCGGCATCGGACTGCGCCTCGCGGAGGCCGACCGCATACGTCTTCAGTGCCGCTGCGGTCTTGCTGTACCTGTCGTGAGCCTTGTCGATGTCATCGGCGACGCTGTCGCCCGACTTCGTCAGCGCATCGACGGCCTCGCTCTTCATGTCGTCGACATCGTGGATCTTGTGCAGAGTGGTCACCGAACGACGGATGGCGTCTGCGATCTCCGCGTAGTGCGCGGCCTTGGTCTCGAGAAGGGTCGGGTCGCCGGTGAGCGGCTGGTATTCCGTGTCTCCCATGCGCTACTTCGCGCCGTTCTTGTGTGCGGGCGGATAGGCGTCCTTGCCGGAGTTCGCGGCATCCTCGAGCGCTTTGGCCAGGCCGTCGTCGACCTGCGTGAATCCGTCGGTGATGGCGCCGACCGCCTTGTCCACGTTGTCGACATTCGTGGTCATGCTCTTGCGCTTCTCGTTCCACTTGTGCGCGAAGTCGCGCACGTGGCCGGCGAGCGAATCGTGGCCGGTCGCCTCGGCGACGGCGTCGCTGAAGTCGTCCGCGTCCTGGAACTCCTTGACGACGGCGGCGAGGTCTTCGTGCAACTGTTCGAGGCGCTGCAGGTCGATCTTCAGGTCAGGCCCGGACATCCCACTCCTTCATCTGGTCGGGGCAGCGGTCCACCCGAGCGGATGCCCCCCACTGATGACCACGGTACGGATCGGGCGATGCCGACACGATGGGGACCACTCCCCATCCGCGATCACGACTCGACGAGCGGCAACTGCACTCTGGCGAACTTGCCCTTGGCGATGTAGACGCCTCGACCGGGCGGGAACTCCGCGCGCGCCATCCGCGGCAGCGCCGTCTTCAGCAGAAGGTCGCCCTCCATCGAATCCGGCTGCAGCAGGAGTCCGCGCCTGCCGTTCTTGAACTCGCCCATCAACGGCCACGACGAGCCCCAGGCGGATCCCTCCGCCTCAGCGACGACGAGGTGGTCACTGCGCTTGGCCGCCTTGGCGAGCTCGACGATCGCGCCGTCCGCCGGCGTCTGCAGGAAGTCCCCGAGAGCTTCGACGAAGACGGCGATACGGCCCTCCGTGTCCTCATCCGCCATGGCGGCGGCGAGGCTGCGGCCAAGGGCGGCGATCTCGTCCGGCGTCGTCGCGACATCCACGAAGAACGGCAGGGATCCGACCGGCGAGCGCCGGTTCCCGAGGTAGTAGCACCGGGTTTCGGGATCGAAGGCGTTGACACTCCTCGCCAGCCAGGCGAGGGCGTTCGTGCGACCGCTTGCCGGCGGTCCGGCAAGCAGCAGGGTGCCGCTGGGCTCGAACGGGTACGGTCCGAGGTCCACGTCGCCGAGTCCGATGACCGGCATGCCCTCGATCGCGGACGGCAGCGCGCCGGCCGCGTACTCCTTCGGCAGCGAGCCGATCGCCGGCGCGTCGCCCATGCCCGCCCGCCGCATGGCCTCGGCCAGTTTGCGGGTCGCGTTCGACTGGTCCGAGACCGACGTGCTGCCGCCCAGGATCGCGATCTGCGTCTCGAGACCGTCCACGATCGCCCGCCCGGGAGCCGACGCAGGCGACAGGATGTCGCTGGGCACCTCGAGCATGCCGTAGCTGTCGTCGGCGAGCCGCAGCACCACCTTGCGCTGAATGGCCGCTGCGACCGACGACGGCAGCGCGCCCGGCCGATCCACGGTGAGCGCCACGTGCATGCCGAGCTGGCGGCCGTCGGACAGGATGTCCTTGAAGACGTCGTACCACTGCGAGCGTCCCGCAGGGATCTCGAAGTCCTCGCGGAAGTTCGGGAAGCCGTCGATGAGGAGCAGGATGCGCGGCTCATCCGGTCGCGCCGCGAGCTGCCGGTACTCCGTGATGTTCGACGCGTTGGCCTCGGCGTACGCCGGACCGCGCCGCTCCAGCTCGCCCTGCAGCATGCGGAACAGGCGGATGATCCGCTCGACGTCGTCGCCCGTGATGACGGATCCGACGTGCGGGAGCTGGTCGAGCATCCGCAGACTGCCGGCGCCGAAGTCGAGCGCGTACACGTGCACGGGGCCGCCGCGCGGGGTGATGGCCGCGGCATCCGCGAGCGTGCGCAGCACGGCCGACTTGCCGGAGCCGCCGGTGCCGACGATCGCCAGGTGCCCGTCGACGTCTGGCTGGTAGTACACCGGGATCTGCTCCTGCTGCTGCGGCACGTCGGAGACGCCGAGCAGCAGCTCGGAGTCCGTGCGCTGACGGAGCAGGCCGAGGTCGTAGACGGCTGCGAGCTCATCGAGCCAGGGTCGGCGCGGAGAAGGGATGCGCGCGAGCTGCTGCGCCCCGATCATGGAAGCCACCAGACGCTGCTGGTCGGTGGGTCCGAGGTCGCGCTGCTCGACGACATCCGCCGTCTTCGCCTCTTCCCATTTGAGCTCGGACCCGAAGCGGAGCTCCGCCACCTCGATGCCTGCACGCTCGGGCTCGCGGGTGGTCCATCCGCCCGCGTATCCGGACTGGAACTGCGCGAGTCGCCCTGGTCCGGTCTTCGCCACACCGCGTCCGGGGATCCCGGGATCGAAATGTGCAGCCTCCTTGATGCCCACGACGTCTTCGGAGTCGGACTCGTCGGCCATCCGCAACGCCACACGGAGGTTCGTGTTCGCGCGCAGGTTGTCCTTGATCACGCCGGCAGGGCGCTGCGTCGCCATGATCAGATGGATGCCGAGCGAGCGTCCACGCTGGGCGATGTCGACGACGCCGTCGACGAACTCGGGCACCTCGCCCACGAGCGCCGCGAACTCGTCGATGACGAGCACCAGCGCCGGCGGGCTGTCGGGGTCACCGCGCTTCTCCAGCTCGAGCAGGTCCTTGGCCTTCTTGCGGTTGAGCAGGTGCTCCCGGTAGTGCAGCTCGGCCCGAAGGCTCGTCAGCGCGCGGCGCACGAGGTGCGGGCTCAGGTCTGTGACAAGGCCGACGCAGTGCGGGAGCGTGACGCAGTCCGCGAACGCGGATCCGCCCTTGTAGTCGACGAAGAGGAACGTGACGCGATCGGGGCTGTACTCGGCGGCCATGCCGAGCACCCAGGCCTGCAGGAACTCCGACTTGCCGGCACCCGTCGTGCCGCCGACCAGCGCGTGCGGGCCCTGCGTGCGCAGGTCGAGGTGCATGACATCCACACCGCCTGATCCGATCGTGGCCCGCAGGGTTCCTGCGCGGCGCGGAGTGGGCGCCTCACCGCTGCGGTCATGGATCGAGTTGTTCTGGCGCCACCTGTCGACGACGGCGTCGCTGCTCTCCACGAGCTCGTGTCCCAGCAGGGTGACGAGCGAGACGCTGCGCGGCAGGTCGCTCGAGTCGGCCACCAGTGCGCCCGCATCGATGACGGATGCCATGCGCCGGGCGAACTCGATGGCCTGCCTTCCGTCCACCACCTCGGTGACGACATCGTCGATGGTCTCGCCCAGACGCACGAATCCGACTCGGCCACGCCCCTGCTGATCGCCGAGCTCCAGGTACGTGCGGCACACGGCCGGCAGCGCCGGCACGTCGTTCGCGATCCAGACCGGATACACGCCCGCATCCGCCGCGCGCTCGGCCAGCTGCACCAGCCGAGCGCGATCCACCGCTGCGTCGTCGGAGATCAGCACGACGACGGCGGGGATCGGCGACTGGGTGCCCTGCGATGCGGAGTCCTTGCCGACCTCCGCGCCGCGCTCGAGCGCCGCGGAATCCGTCACCATGGCACCGCGACGTCGGCTGCCGGACCGGTCAGCGGCGAGACGCTGCTCGATCACACCCTCGAGTGCGGACAGCAGGTTCGCGCCGCTGGACGCGCTGTCCGCCAGGTGCACGGTCTCGATCGGGGACTGCGGGCTGGAGGTGTGCGGCATCCACTTCAGCCACTCCAGCTCCCGCGACCAGCGCGGAGACACGATGGCGGCGACGGCCAGCTCCGCCGGCGAATGCAGTGACGTGAGCTGCACCAGGATCGAGTTCAGGCTGCCGATGGCCTGCTCCGGCGAACCGGCGATGCCGAGCGCTCCCGAGTCGTACAGGTTGTCGATGATCGGCACATCGGCGATGGTCTTGTGGTTGTCGACGACCTCGTCGAGGCGCTCCTGATACTCGCGGAGGATCTCTCCCCTGCCACCCGTCTTGACGGTGTTGCGGCTCTTCATCGAGCCGATGCCGAGTCGGACGTTGAGGAACGACCAGTGCTCGGGACGCCTGGTCCACAGCAGCGGTCCCCTGCGGACGGCCTGATCGAAGGCGTCCTGCGTCGACGGCGACTCCAGCAGCCGGGTGCTGTGCTCCTTCTCGTGCTCGGAGGCGAGCTCGTCCGTGAGACTGGAGAGCCTCTCGTCGAACTGGGCGATCGACTTCTTGAGCCGTCGCTTGTCGCGCGTCTTCGTGGTCATGAAGTTGCCGATCATCATGATCGGCGACATGAAGACGAAGAGCAGCGAGGTCGGGTTCTTCGTGAAGATGAACATCGCGCCGCCCATCAGCAGGGGCGCGATCATCGCGAGCAGCGGGAACGGACCCGGCTCGGACGGCGCAGGAACCTCGGGCGCCGCGAAGTCAACGCCCGCGTACCGCGCTTCGACCTTCGGCGACCTGTTGAAGAACACCGGACCCGCCTTCGGCGCGACTCCGGCGAGCGCCTGCCGATCCGTGATCGTCAGCACCACCTCGGAGTCGCCGATGAGCATCGTCTCCTCACGGGTCACGCGCAGACGCGGCACGATGCCGCCGTCGACCACGATGCCGTTCGCGCTGCCGAGGTCGATCACCTCGACGGCGTCCGATCCCTCGAAGCGCACGTGCCGCTTGGAGACGAGGTCGTCGTGCAGCACGATGTCGCACCCGGGGTCGCGGCCGAGCACCGTGGTGCCGAGCGTGACGGGGAACTCGCTGCCGGCATCCGGACCGCGCACGACGCGCAGCGTCGCCACCTGTGCGCCCCTGCCCAGGCTCTTGGGCGTGTAGTGCAGGCCGGCGTCGGCGAGCTGCACCACCGCGCCGCTCGCGATCCAGGCCTCGCCGACGGGAGCATCCGGGGGCAGAAGCACCCACTCCGTCTGACCGGGGAGCGCGGCGTGCAGCGTGAGCGCAGCGGAAGCGGATGCCTGTCCCATTCCTGCACTGTTCGCGGCGGTGGGGTCGAGGCGGGCGATCGCCGCGGCGATCTCGGAGATGCTGGCAGCGGCATCCGAGGTCACGACGATGTCTGCGGGCTGGCCGGACGGCCGGTTGAGCGTCAGCTTGAGGCGCATGGCGGGGACTCCAGGAGGACCGGGGCGGTGCCGCGAGATTCGCGTGACCGATGTCGCGGGAAGCGTCCGCCGCGACCCGTCCACCCTACCGGTGACGCGGACGAGGTCAGACAGCGCGGTTCACCGCCGCCGGCTCACGTGGCGCCGTCGCGCCGCTCCGCCACGACCCCACCCCCTCGTATCCCGTCCGATCGCATCTCGTCCCCTCCCATCGCATCCCGTCCCGTCCCATCCCGTCCCCTCCCATCCAGTCCCCGCACCCCACGCGTTCCGCTGTCCCTTCGTGTCGGGTGCCACGTCTGGAAGCGGCACCAAGGGACAGCGGAGCATCGCGCATCGTAGCGACGTGCGTCGCAACCCCGCACGCCGCCCCATCCGTCCCGCGGTCTTCCGCTGTCCCTTCGTGTCGGATGCGGCACAGGTATGCGACACGAAGGGACAGCGGAACGCCGCGCATTCAGGCCGCGCGAAGACGGGACAGGACGGGCCGGGCCGGGAGGGGACGGCGCGGAACGAGGGGAGCGGAATGCGAGACGGGAACGCGAGACGGTGCGGGCTACGCACCTCGACGGGCGCGAGCCGCAGCGACACGACGCGCCAGCTCACGGGGCCTCTCGAAGAGGAGACGGCGGTCCACCCGGATGACGTGCCAGCCGAGCGCGGCGAGCGCTTCGAGCCGGTCGATGTCCCTCGCCCACTGCTGGGCATCGGTGCGGTGCTGGCCTCCGTCGTATTCGATGGCGATCCGCAGTTCGGGATATGCCAGGTCGACGCACGCCACGAACGTTCCGTGCTCGTCGAAGACATCGTGATCGAGGACCGGCTCCGGCAGACCGGCATCGAGAATGGTGAGGCGGGTCCAGGTTTCGGGACGCGAGGCTGCGCCCGTCCGCACCCTGGGCAGGGCTACGCGCAGCGCGCGGATCCCGACTCGGCGCCCAGCCGTGACGCAGGATCCGAGGTCATCGATGGTGGCGAGCGGCTCGGTGCGCTCCCCTGCCGAAAAGGCGAACCCGCCGGGCATCCGCGGTACGTGCACGACGGCATCCGCTGCCGCCACAAGGTCGTACGGATGCGTCAGCACCGTTGCGAGACTCGCCCACGTCGATGCCGGGCTCGAGACCCGCAGTCCCGTCACGGGATGAGTGCACACCGTCACGAGTCCCGCTCGGGCCTGATGCCCGACGACGTCGAGTCGTTTGGAGGCACGGTGCGGCGCCATGACGCTCACGTGCACCCGTGAGTCGCGGATCGCCGCGTACGCCAGCGGGATCCCCCAGATGACTGCGGCGGTGACGTGGCTGAAGAACTCGTGCTCCGTCATGCAGTGGGCATAAGCCCGAGCGTTCGCCAGGATGCGGGCCTCCGCGGCGCGCGCGGCGCCTATTGCCGGCCGACTCGCAGCGTCGGAGCGGCCGGTGTCGGAGAGGCCTGCGTCGGAACGGCCAGCGACGGAGCGGGCGGGGCCGGCATCCGCGAGGCCGTTGATCACGAGGCGACGTCGCACCCCGCGGAAGGGGATCTCGAGGTCGGATGCTCGCATCCGCCGCGCCGTCGCGCCCGATGCGATCGCGTCGACGACGGAGAAGGAGGATCCGAGGTGGGGCGGCAGTGGACCTGGGCGCATGCCGGACAGAATGGCGTGCTTCGAGTCGTCGTGTCGTCCGTTATCCACCTCAGCCGTGGCGCAGACCGCTCCCGCTCCGTCGCCGCCCGCTCCGCTGTCCCTTCGTGTCGGGTCCAAGGTTCGCACGCGGCATCAAGGGACGTCCGAGCGCAGTGCGAGTCGCTGACCCGCCGCTCCGCTGTCCCTTCGTGTCGGGTTCAAAGTTCGCACGCGGCATCAAGGGACAGCCGAACACACAGGGGTCCAGGGGTCCAGGGGTCCAGGGGTCCAGGGGTCCAGGGGCCGCGTGCCCGCGGCGTTCTAATGTCGGGACGCTCCGCCGTCGGCGCCGCAGCGAAGCGGCACCGCGGCGTAGGGCGCCGCAGCGCCCCTACAGGCTCCGCTGGTATCCGCGCAGGGCGCGCACCGACCAGACGTAGGCCAGCACCGCGAGGAGCACGAGGCCGCCGACGTGCCACCAGGCCGCGGTATCCGTCGTTCCGGCGAGCGTGTTGCGCGCCAGGTCGACCGACCACGTCATGGGGTTGTACTTCGACACGTTCTGCACCCAGTCGGGCATGAGGGATGCCGGCATCATCGTGGTGGAGAGGAAGGTCACCGGCAGCACCACGATCTGCGAGATGCCGATGAGCGCCACCTGGTTGCGGGCGGTGAGCGCGGCGGCCGTGGACAGCGAGCAGAAGATGGTCGCCAGCAGCAGCGCCGCGAGCAGGGCGAGTGCCATACCGCCAACGCCTCCCGGGTAGCTCGCGCCGCCCAGCCAGCCGATGAGCAGCACGACGATCGACTGCGCGAGGCAGATGATGAGCTGCTGCACAAGCTGTCCGGTGATGATTGCCGTGCGGGCGACCGGAGCGGTGAGCAGTTGGTCCATCACGCCGGACTTCATGTCGTCGATGTATCCGGTCCCGGCCCACGCGCCGCTGTACAGCACGGTCATCATGAGCACGCCGGGCACGAGGAACGTGACGTAGTCGGTGCCGGCGAAGCCGGGCAGCTTGCCCAGCGACGAGAACACCTGGCCGAACAGCAGGATCCAGACGATCGGCTGCACGAGTGAGAATGCGGCACCCCACACCTGGCGGCGCACGTTGATGAGCCAGCGTCCGGTGATCTGTGCGGTCTGGGTGAGCCATCCGGAGCGCACCGGGTGGGCGGGAACGGTCTGTGCGAGTGCGGTGGTCATGCTGCTTCTCCCTTCGAGGAGGCGTGCTGGGCAGTCGATGCTGCTGGGCCGGATTCTGCGGAAGTGGATGCCGCTGCGCCTGCTCGACCCGACGCATCCGTTCCGGAGTCGGCGCGGTCGAACGACCGGCCGGCGTAGTGCAGGTACACGTCGTCGAGGCTCGGCCTGGATGCCGACACCGCCCCGAACACGACACCGGCGGACTCGAGCGCGGCGATCGTCGGGGCGACAGCTGATGAGGCGTCGTCCGTACGTGCGACGAGCTGCCCGCTCGTCCCTTCGGACTCGACGACCACGTCGCGGAGCCCGAACACGGATGCCGCGGCACGCCGCACGCGCTCGACGTCGGGCTCCACGAGCGTGACGCGCAACGTGTCGCCGTTGAGGGACGACTTGAGCTCGTCGGGGCTTCCGCCGACGACCTTTGTTCCGTGGTCGATGATCATCACGTCGTCGGCGAGGCGGTCCGCCTCCTCCAGGTAGTGGGTTGTGAGGATCACGGTGATCGCGCGCTCGGCCGACAGCCTGCGGATCTCGCTCCACATCGCCGCCCGCGCTTCGGGGTCGAGACCGGTGGTCGGCTCGTCGAGGAAGAGCACGCGAGGGGCGTGCACGAGTGCGGCAGCGACATCCAGCCGCCTCCGCATGCCGCCGGAGAATTTGCCGACCGGGCGATCTGCGGTGTCGCCGAGCCCGAACTCGTTCAGCAGAGCGGATGCCCGTGCCCTGGCATCCGTCGCCGCCATGCCGCGCAGGCGACCGGCGAGCATCAGGTTCTCCGTTCCGGTGAGCAGCGGGTCCGTGCTCGCGCCCTGGGACACGTAGCCGATGTGCTGGCGCACCTCGGCCGGACGCCGAACGACGTCGATGCCGTCGATGTGCGCGGATCCGCCGCTCGGACGGCTCAGCGTCGTGAGGATCTTGGTCGTGGTGGACTTGCCGGCGCCGTTGGGTCCGAGCATCGCGAACACGATGCCGGCCGGCACCTGGAAGGTGAGGCCGCGCAGGGCGCGCACCGGCGTGCGGTGCGGACCGCGATAGGTCTTGGCGAGGTCGGCGACCTCGACCGCGAGGGTGTTTTCAGGCATGACGAACATCCCTTTCGTTCAGGGTTCTTGTTGTGCAGACGGTGCGTCCGCCCCGGGTTCTTGTTGTGCAGACGGTGGGTCCGCCCCGGGGAGCACCCTGGTCGGCGCCCCGGGTCAGCGCCCCGAGTCGTCGCTGTGGGTGTCGTCGCCGTGGCCGAAGAGCATGCGCGCGAGCAGCAGCAGCATGACCGCCAGTCCGCCGACGAAGGCGACGGGAGCCCACCACCAGCCGACCGTGAAGACCAGCACGGCGATGAGGACGAAGGTGAGGATCCAGATGACGGCGGTGTAGATGCCGAAGCGGGCCGCGACCTCGGGATGCTCGTCGAACCGGTTCGGCGGCATCGTGTCGTGCGCGACCCTGGTCCAGGCCTTGTGCCTGTTGGTCTGAGTTGCGCCGAGGAACGCGTAGAGGATGATCGAGGCGATCACGCCGAGCGCGGCGAAGACGATGCACCAGATGGGCACCGCCTGTAGAGCGACGAGTCCGACCCACCCGAGCCCGTACAGGGCGAGGAAGGTGGCGAGTCCGTAACCACCGGCGCGATACTGCGGCATCGGGTGATTCGTCGTCGTCTCCTGGGCCAGCGAGTCGCCGACGAGCAACCCGAGCCCGGTGGACGCGAGACCCAGCAGCGCGATGACCGGACCCGCAGACAGGGGCAGCACACCCGTCGCGCCGAGGGTGCAGAGCGTCACGCCGACGACGATCATGACGGACCACACGACGGTGCGCACCACGAATCCGGGTTTCGGACGCACCCGGTTCCGCGTGGCAAGCGCCGCGTAGCCGTACAGAGCGGGCCGTCCCGACGGCGTGCTGGATGTGCCGCCCTGTGGCGCGGCTTCCGCTTCGTCGAGCAGGTCGCGCACGTCGCCCAGCTCGGCGATGGCGCGGCGCGCGGCCTCCCCGGATGCGACGCCGGACGCCTCGAGGTCATCGACCCTGGCGACCAGGTTGGCGCGGACCTCTTCTTTCAGGTCTTGCGCTTCGGGGGTCATCTCGACGCCGGCGAACGCCTCGTCGAGCAGACGGTGGATGTCGGTGTTCATGTCAGCGTTCCTTCGCGTCGAGGAGGGAGTCGATGATGCGGCGGGTGGCGATCCAGGCCGCGACGTTGGTGGTGTACACGGCGCGGCCCGCATCGGTGATGCGGTAGTACTTGCGGCGGCCGCCCTGTGTCTCGTCTCCCCAGTACGGCTCGATGAGGCCGTCCTTGGTGAGCCGACGGTAGGCCGCGTACAGCGTGGCCTCCTTGATCTCGTACTCGCCGCCCGCGGCATCCCGGATGGCCTTGTGGATCTCGTAGCCGTAGCTGTCGCCGCTGCGCAGCACGCCGAGCACGATCGTGTCGGTGTGACCGCGCAGCAGGTCCGCCGCGAATGCGGACGACCCGGAATCGGGCGCGCCTGGGGCGCCGGCGGGTCCGGTGTTCGATGTCATGTCTAGTACTGTATCAGATCAAGTACTCATGCTGTCAAGTATGTGTGATCGACGATTCCCTCGGAGTCCGAACGCACGACGAGTCGGCCCTTGATCAGCCAAAGAGCCCGCACCAGACGGGCAACGCAGGTTCGAGCACGTGGACCGACGCCCGAGGCTCCTAGTCCCGCTTCTCCCACGGCCACCGCGGGCGCCCGCGCTCGTCGATCCTGGACGACAGCACGATCATGTCGAGCAGCACGACGATCAGCGACAGGATGCCCGCCGCGGCCGCGAACGGACCGATGAGCTCCTCGAGGAGGAACGGCAGGAAGCGGTAGGGGTCCGTGAGCCCCACGACGACCGCGCCGCCGAGCCCATATCCCACGTACGATCCGGCCCCGAGCAGCAACGCGACGCCGAGCGCGATGTCGTGCTCGTGCTGCGGAACGCGCAGCGCCCGCACGAGCAGCCCGGTGAGCACGACGGCGGCTGCGACTGCGCACGCGATCGGACCGGCGAGGATGCCGGCATCCGGATCCGCGATCACGTCCCGTTCCAGCACCAGGCTGAGCACGCCGAGCGCGCCGATCAGCAGGGCCACGTACAAGATCGTGGCGAAGGCGGCGAGAGCGGATGCGTAGCGGCGGAAGTCCATGGGTGCTGCGGCGCGTCACGCGCCGGCCGCGGGGATCTCGAACCTCGACGTTCGCGTGCCTCGGCTCAGGCCGACGAGCCGACCGTCGGGCCCGCCGCGAGCCGTTCCTCGTGCTGGCGCCGCGCCTCCAGATTAGCTTCGCGGACGCGACGCCCCCTGATCGAGACCCAGCCGCCGAACCACAGCGCGGCCTCGCGGGCCACCACCGCAGACGCGAATGTCAGCGGGTTGATCCACAGGGTGCCGATGAACTGGCTCGCGCCTTCCGGCGTCAGCTTCCACGCCTGCACCGTGAGCAACGCGCCGCCGAGGTAGCCGAAGTACACGATGACCCCGACGAAGAACGATCCGAGAATGTACGCCCACCAGCGGCCGCGGTTCACGATCACGATGAGCAGCACGAAGGCGAGGAAGAAGACGACGACGGGCGTCCAGAATCCCGCGGTCTGCAGGTAGCGCTCCCAGAGCGACATCGCGACGTTCGTACCCCGCAGCGCGAACACGCCGAGCGAGACCGCCGCGAACACAACGGCGTAGGCGATGGCGGCCACCACGGCGATGAGGATGCCCATCAGCCGGTTGCCCTTGGCCTTGGGCGGTGTCGGTGACGTGACGTACACCGGCCCGGGTGCCACCGCCTGACCAGCGACTGCTCCCCCGGCGGCGACCGTCGCTGCCTCCGCCTCGGCGGGAACAGGGCCGGACGGCTCTGGCGGCAGGATCTGCTCCCGATCTCCCTCGGTCTCCGTGATCGCATCCGATGATGACTCCGGCGCCTCGAGCGCGGGCTCGGGTTCCCCGATGTCGGTCGGGATCTCGTCGATCCGATGCGGCTCGTCGCCGACGACCGCATCGGGCGCATCCACGCCGTCGGATCCCGTGGCCGCAGCGGCGTCGGCCCCGTTGTCGACGGGCGCCGCTGCGGTCGCTTCCGGCGACGCTGCAGTTTCGCTGGATGCCTCGCCCTCGTCGAACGCGGGGCTCTGCTCCGCTGCCGTCGCGTTGACGTGATCGCTCGCGCTGACGGGCTCGTGAGCGGCCGTATCCTCGTCGCCGAGGTCCTGGCGGTCGTCGTAGTCGTCGGGATGCCCGACGGATTCGGACCGTTCGGATCCGTCGATGTGCTCATCGTCTGCGATATCGGCGTGCTCGTCCGCGAGGTGCTCGAGATCGGGGGATGCGGCATCCGCGGTCTCGTCGTCGCCTCGATCGACGTCGGACGACAGCGGCTCTTCGTTCCCCAGCGGGGAATTCGGCGTTTCGTTGCTCACGGTGCTCCCTGCGATCGGCGGTGCCCAGACAGCTCTCGTCACGCTAACAGGCGACGCGGCGGGGCCGCACGAGGCGCACCGGCGACGAACGTTCGGGCGACGGCTCCACGTCTGGCGAGCATTCGCGAGAAGGATTGCGGGTCGACGGACCGCGCTGCTCTGGGAGGATCTCGATCCGATCGCTGTTCGCGGGCGATGGGATCCACGACAGTGGTGATGCTCGGTGCGGTCGCGCGGCCCGAACAGTGGTGCCGCAGCAGGCATCGGCTAGAGGCCGGTCGCGGTCCGCACGAGATCTGCCACGGCTCGAGATCTGCTGTGTGGCGGCCAGACGCAGCGAAGCCCCGCGCCGGTTGGGCGCGGGGCTTCGACTGTCGCGGCTCAGCCGCCCACAGACTTCACGTGGAGGGGAGAGCGAGCAAGCTCGTCCTCCCCTCCCTCAATCAGTTGTAGGTACCCGGGGTGTAGTCGTCCGAGCTGAAGCTGTCGAAGTCGACGAAGCTCAGGTCGTTCTCGTTGAACACGGTGTCGTCGGTGAAGATGCGGTTCGGGTAACGCTCCGCCTTCGCCTCCTCCGTGGCCTCCACCGACACGTTGCGGTAGCGGGTCAGACCCGTACCGGCCGGGATCAGCTTTCCGATGATCACGTTCTCCTTGAGACCGATCAGCGAATCGCGCTTGCCCTCCATGGCGGCCTGCGTGAGAACACGCGTGGTCTCCTGGAACGACGCTGCGGACAGCCACGACTCCGTTGCGAGCGAGGCCTTGGTGATACCCATGACCTCCTGGCGAGCGGATGCCGTCTTCTTGCCGTCCGCAAGCGCGGCTCGGTTGATCTCGTTGTACTTCGAACGGTCCACGAACTCACCGGGCAACAGGTCGGTCTCGCCGTGGTCGACCACGGTGACCTTGCGCAGCATCTGACGGACGATGACCTCGATGTGCTTGTCGTGGATCGGCACACCCTGCGAGCGGTACACGCCCTGCACGCCGCCCACGAGGTGCTCCTGCACCGCACGGATGCCGCGAACGCGCAGCACCTCCTTCGGGTCCACCGTTCCGACGATGAACTGCTGGCCGAGCTCGACGTGGTCGCCGTCCTCCACGAGCAGCGTGGAGCGCTTGAGCACCTGGTAGCGGTGCTCCTCCTCGCCGTCATCGGGGGTGAGCACGACGTAGCGAGCCTTGTCGGTGTCCTCGATGTGCACGCGGCCTGCGGCCTCGGCGATCGGGGACGCGCCCTTCGGGGTACGCGCCTCGAACAACTCCTGCACGCGGGGAAGACCCTGCGTGATGTCGTCGGCGGATGCCGAACCACCGGTGTGGAACGTGCGCATCGTCAGCTGGGTTCCCGGCTCGCCGATGGACTGCGCGGCGATGATGCCGACGGCCTCGCCGATGTCCACGAGCTTGCCCGTGGCGAGCGAACGGCCGTAGCACTGCGCACAGACGCCGACGGCGGACTCGCACGTGAGCACGGAGCGCACGCGGATCGTCTCGATGCCGGCAGCGATCAGCCTGTCGATGAGCACGTCGCCGACGTCCTCACCGGCCTCCGCCACGACGGTGCCCTTCTCGTCAACGGCGTCCGCGGCGAGGGTGCGGGCGAACACGGAGTTCTCCACGTTCTCGTCGCGGATCAGCACGCCCTCGGAGTTGCGGTCGCCGATCGAGAGGTCCAGGCCCTTTGTCGTGCCGCAGTCGGCCTCGCGGATGATGACATCCTGCGAGACGTCCACCAGACGACGGGTCAGGTAACCCGAGTCGGCGGTACGCAGGGCGGTGTCGGCCAGACCCTTGCGTGCACCGTGCGTCGCGATGAAGTACTCGGCCACCGAGAGACCCTCTGAGTAGCTCGAGATGATCGGACGCGGGATGATCTCACCCTTCGGGTTGTTCACCAGACCGCGCATACCTGCGATGTTGCGCACCTGCAGCCAGTTACCGCGAGCACCGGAGGACACCATGCGGTTGATGGTGTTGTGCTCCGGGAAGTTCTCGCGCATGGCCTTGGCGACCTCGTCGGTGGCGTCCGTCCAGATCTTGATGAGCTCCTGACGGCGCTCGGCCTCGGTGGTCAGACCCTTCTCGTACTCGCTCTGGACCTTCGCGGCCTTCTTCTCGTAGGAGGCGATGATGTCCTTCTTCGAGGGCGGGGTCACGATGTCGCTGAGCGCGACGGTCACACCGGAACGTGCGGCCCAGTAGAAACCGGCGTCCTTGATGCGGTCGAGCGTTGCTGCGACCTCCACCTTCGGGTACCGCTCCGCCAGGTCGTTCACGATCGAGGAGAGCTTGCCCTTGTCGGCGACATCCTCCACGAAGGGGTAGTCCTCCGGCAGGGTCTCGTTGAAGATGGCGCGACCGAGCGTGGTCTCGCGCAGAGCGGTGCCGCCCTGCACGAAGCCCTCTGGGGCATCCTCCTCAGCGAGGTAGAGACCCGTCAGACGGATGCGCACCTTGGCGTTGAGGTCGAGCGAGCCCTGGTCCTTGGCGAGGATCGCCTCGGAGACCGACGAGAACGCGCGTCCCTCACCCGTCGCACCCTCCTTGACCGTTGTCAGGTGGTGCAGACCGATGATCATGTCCTGCGCGGGCAGGGTGACCGGGCGGCCGTCTGAGGGCTTCAGGATGTTGTTCGACGCGAGCATCAGGATGCGCGCCTCGGCCTGAGCCTCCACCGACAGCGGCAGGTGCACGGCCATCTGGTCACCGTCGAAGTCCGCGTTGAACGCGGCACACACGAGCGGGTGCAGCTGGATGGCCTTGCCCTCCACGAGCTGCGGCTCGAACGCCTGGATGCCCAGACGGTGCAGCGTCGGCGCACGGTTCAGCAGAACGGGGCGCTCGCGGATGATGTCCTCGAGCACATCCCACACCTGCGGGTTCGCGCGCTCCACCATGCGCTTGGCGGCCTTGATGTTCTGCGCGTGCTGCAGGTCGATCAGTCGCTTGATGACGAACGGCTTGAACAGCTCGAGCGCCATGTCCTTCGGCAGACCACACTGGTGCAGCTTGAGCTGCGGTCCGACGATGATGACCGAACGGCCCGAGTAGTCCACGCGCTTGCCGAGCAGGTTCTGGCGGAAGCGACCCTGCTTTCCCTTGAGCATGTCGCTCAGGGACTTCAGGGCGCGGTTGCCGGTGCCCGTGACGGGGCGACCGCGGCGGCCGTTGTCGAACAGCGCGTCGACGGCCTCCTGCAGCATGCGCTTCTCGTTGTTCACGATGATCTCGGGAGCACCGAGGTCGAGCAGACGACGAAGACGGTTGTTGCGGTTGATCACGCGACGGTACAGGTCGTTCAGGTCGCTCGTTGCGAAGCGGCCACCGTCGAGCTGCACCATCGGGCGCAGCTCCGGCGGGATGACCGGAACGACATCGAGCACCATCGCGGCCGGCGAGTTGCCGGTGGCCAGGAAGGAGCTCACGACACGCAGTCGCTTGATGGCACGGATCTTCTTCTGACCCTTGCCCGTTGCGATCTGCTCGCGAAGCAGCTCGGCCTCGGCGACCAGGTCGAAGGCCTCGAGGCGCTTCTTGATCGCCTCGGCACCCATGAAGGCCGTGAAGTAGAGGCCGTAACGGTCGACGAGCTCGTTGAAGTCGGCATCCTCGGGCTTGAGGTCGCCCACCTTGAGGGTGCGGAACGACTCCCACACGCGCTCGAGGCGAGCGATGTCCTCGTCGAAGCCCTTGCGGATCTGCGACATCTCCTTCTCGGCACCGTCGCGCGTGCGGCGCTTCTGGTCCGCCTTCGCGCCCTCCTCTTCCAGAGCAGCGAGGTCGCCCTCGAGCTTGGCGAGACGGTCGGCGACACGGGAGTCGCGCTGGTCGCTCAGAGCCTTGATCTCCAGGCGCAGCTCGTTCTCCAGGCCAGGAAGGTCGTCGTGACGACCGGCGTCGTCCACGTCGATCACCATGTAGGCGGCGAAGTAGATGACCTTCTCCAGGTCCTTCGGCGCCATGTCGAGCAGGTAACCGAGACGCGACGGCACACCCTTGAAGTACCAGATGTGCGTCACAGGAGCGGCGAGCTCGATGTGGCCCATGCGCTCACGGCGCACGGAGGACTTGGTGACCTCCACGCCACAGCGCTCGCACACGATGCCCTTGAAGCGCACGCGCTTGTACTTGCCGCAGGCACACTCCCAGTCACGGGACGGGCCGAAGATCTGCTCACCGAACAGACCGTCCTTCTCGGGCTTCAGGGTGCGGTAGTTGATGGTCTCGGGCTTCTTGACCTCACCGTGCGACCAACGACGGATGTCGTCTGCCGTGGCCAGGCCGATACGCAGCTCGTCAAAAGTTGTTGCGTCGAGCAATTTCTCTCCTCGTAAGAAAGTTCGTCAGTAGGACTGGCTGGCTTCAGATCTCGTCGATCGACGACGACTCGAAGTGGCTGGACAGGTTGATGCCGAGCTCTTCTGCGGCACGGTAAGCCTCGTCATCCGTGTCGCGCAGGCTCACAGCCTGGCCGTCTGCGCCGAGAACCTCGACGTTCAGGCAGAGGGACTGCATCTCCTTGATGAGAACCTTGAAGGACTCCGGGATGCCCGGCTCCTGGATGTTCTCGCCCTTGACGATGGCCTCGTACACCTTCACGCGGCCCAGGATGTCGTCCGACTTGATGGTGAGCAGTTCCTGCAGCGCGTAGGCAGCGCCGTACGCCTCGAGGGCCCACACCTCCATCTCACCGAAACGCTGTCCACCGAACTGCGCCTTACCACCGAGCGGCTGCTGGGTGATCATCGAGTACGGACCGGTCGAACGCGCGTGGATCTTGTCGTCGACCAGGTGGTGCAGCTTGAGGATGTACATGTAGCCGACCGAGATGGGCTCCGGGAACGGCTCGCCGGAGCGGCCGTCGAAGAGCTGCGTCTTGCCGGAGCGGTCGATCAGACGGTCGCCGTCGCGGGTCGGCAGCGTGGAGTCGAGCAGACCTGCGATCTCCTCTTCCAGAGCACCGTCGAACACCGGCGTCGCCACCTTGGTGTCGGGAGCGGCCTCACGTGCGACATCCGGCAGGCGCTTCGCCCACGCCGGGTTGCCGTCGACCTTCCAGCCCTGCTTGGCCGCCCATCCGAGGTGGATCTCCAGCACCTGGCCGAAGTTCATACGGCCGGGAACGCCGAGCGGGTTCAGGATGACGTCGACCGGCGTGCCGTCCGCGAGGAACGGCATGTCTTCCACCGGCAGGATGCGCGAGATGACGCCCTTGTTGCCGTGGCGGCCGGCGAGCTTGTCACCGGCGGTGATCTTGCGCTTCTGCGCGATGAACACCACGACACGCTGGTTCACGCCACTGCCGAGCTCGTCGTCACCGTCGACCGCGTCGAACACCTTGACGCCGATGACCGTGCCCTGCTCGCCGTGCGGAACCTTCAGCGAGGTGTCGCGCACCTCGCGGCTCTTCTCGTTGAAGATGGCGCGCAGCAGACGCTCCTCGGCCGACAGCTCGGTCTCGCCCTTCGGCGTGACCTTGCCGACCAGGATGTCGCCGGGGCGAACCTCGGCACCGATGCGGATGATGCCGCGCTCGTCGAGGTCGGCCAGCAGGTCCTGGCTGACGTTCGGCAGGTCGCGGGTGATCTCCTCCTTGCCGAGCTTGGTGTCGCGGGCGTCCACCTCGTACTCCTCGATGTGGATCGAGGAGAGGGTGTCGTCCTTCACCAGGTTCTGGCTGAGGATGATCGCGTCCTCGTAGTTGTAGCCCTCCCACGGCATGAACGCCACGAGCAGGTTCTTGCCGAGCGCGAGCTCACCGTTCTCGGTGGCCGGGCCATCCGCGATGACCTCGCCGGCCTCGATGCGCTCACCGGCGTTGACGACCACGCGGTGGTTGTAGCTCGTGCCTTGGTTGGAGCGGTCGAACTTGCGCAGGTAGTAGGTCTGGGTTCCGCCCTCGTCGAGCTGGATGGTGACGGCATCAGCCGACACCTCGGCGACCACACCGGCCTTCTCGGCGGTGAGCACGTCGCCGGCGTCGATGGCCGCGTAGCCCTCCATGCCGGTACCGACGTTCGGGGACTCGCTGCGCACCAGCGGAACCGCCTGACGCTGCATGTTCGCACCCATGAGAGCGCGGTTCGCATCGTCGTGCTCGAGGAACGGGATGAGGGAGGTACCCACCGACACCATCTGGCGCGGGGAGACGTCCATGTACCCGATCTGGTCGGCGGGAACGAGGTCCACCTCGCCGCCCTTCTGGCGGGCGAGCACGCGGTCCTCGGAGAAGTGACCGTCTGCCTTGAGCGGCGCGTTGGCCTGGGCGACGATGAAGTCGTCCTCCTCGGATGCCGTCAGGTAGTCGATCTGCTCGGTCACCTTGCCGTTCACCACGCGACGGTACGGCGTCTCGATGAAGCCGAACGAGTTGATGCGCGCGAAGGATGCGAGCGAGCCGATCAGACCGATGTTCGGGCCTTCAGGCGTCTCGATCGGGCACATGCGGCCGTAGTGCGACGGGTGGACGTCGCGGACCTCGACGCCTGCGCGGTCGCGGGAGAGACCACCGGGGCCGAGCGCGGACAGACGACGCTTGTGCGTCAGACCCGCGAGCGGGTTGTTCTGGTCCATGAACTGCGACAGCTGGCTCGTTCCGAAGAACTCCTTGATCGCGGCGACGACGGGACGCACGTTGATCAGGGTCTGCGGCGTGATCGCCTCGATGTCCTGCGTGGTCATGCGCTCGCGCACCACGCGCTCCATGCGGCTGAGGCCGGTGCGCACCTGGTTCTGGATGAGCTCGCCGACCGCGCGGATGCGGCGGTTGCCGAAGTGGTCGATGTCGTCGACATCCAGGCGGATGTCAGCGGCCTTGCCACCACGGGTGCCGTCGATCGCGTACGTGTTCTCGCCGAGCTGCTTCACACCGGGAGCTGTCGGGTCGTGCAGAGCGACCAGGTACTTGATCGTCTTGATGATGTCGGCGTTCGTGAGCACCGAGTCGGACAGCGGAGCGTCAAGACCGAGCTTGCGGTTGATCTTGTAGCGACCCACCTTGGCGAGGTCGTAGCGCTTCGAGTTGAAGTAGAAGTTGTCGAGGAGCGCGCGTGCGGCCTCCGCGGCGACCTGCTCGCCCGGACGCAGCTTGCGGTAGATGTCCTTGAGGGCCTCTTCCTTCGTGAGGATGGTGTCCTTCTCGAGCGTGAGCTCGATGGACGTGAACCCCTTGAACTCCTCGAGGATCTCCTCGGTGGTCAGGCCGAGCGCCTTGAGGAAGACGGTGACGGACTGCTTGCGCTTGCGGTCGATGCGCACGCCGACCTGGTCACGCTTGTCGATCTCGAACTCGAGCCATGCACCACGGCTCGGAATGACGCGAGCCGAGTAGATGTCCTTGTCGGACGTCTTCTCCGGGGTGCGCTCGAAGTACACGCCGGGGCTGCGGACGAGCTGCGACACCACGACACGCTCGGTGCCGTTGATGATGAACGTGCCCTTCTCCGTCATCAGCGGGAAGTCGCCCATGAACACCGTCTGGGTCTTGATCTCACCCGTGATGTGGTTCATGAACTCCGCTTCGACGTAGAGCGGAGCGGAGTAGGTCTTGCCCTTCTCCTTGCACTCGTCGATGGAGTACTTCTTCTCCTCCAGGAAGGGGTTCGTGAAGGAGAGCTGCATGGTCTCGCTCAGGTCCTCGATCGGAGAGATCTCTTCGAAGATCTCCTCCAGACCGCTGTGAGACGGCAGATCCTGGCGACCCTGGGCCTCGGCCTCGGCGACGCGTGTCTTCCACGCGTCGTTGCCGACCAGCCAGTCGAAACTCTCCGTCTGCAGTGCGAGGAGGTCTGGAACTGTGAGGGTGTCGGTGATCTTGGCGAACGAAAGACGAGAGTGGTTTCGTCCGTTCTTGGGAGTGGGAGTGGAAGATGCGTTGCGCGCAGCAGCCAAGGAAATAACCTCCATGGGGTCCCTGGGCGGGGACCACGGGTGACTGTCGGTCAGGTTGTGATGTGGACGAGGACTCCCGCTACAGTGGTGCCTTGCCGTTGTGCTCTATCTGACCGGTCCCCGGCCCTACTCACCACAGCTCGCTGCTGTAGCTGGTAGAGCGCCGAAGTACCTAGCCCATGCACACACCGGGAGACACGCAGAGCCGACCGCAATATGAAGGCATGAGTGTGGGAGCGCAAAGTACGAGTATATGCGCAAATCCGCTGTCGTGTCTACTGGATTCTTGACCTGAGCCACATCTAGGGGTATAAGCGCAGGTTCGACGGGATCTATTCCCTCGTCGCCAGCGTTCCGGCCCGTCAGCCCTGCTCGCCCATCCCTCGCCAGCCTCCGCCACTCTCCGGTGGCCTCTCCCCCTGGGCAGCGTCCGCCCCTCCCCGGTGGCTTTCTCCCCCCGGGCAGCCTCCGTCACTCTCCGGTGGCTTTCTCCCCTGGCCAGCCTCCGCCACTCTCCGGTGGCCTTCTCCCCCTGGTCGCGCGAGTTCCCTGTCACCCGTTCCGTCTTCAGGAGGAACGGAGGTCCGAGCGCCATATGAGTGCCGGTGGCCGCTCCTCCTGAAGACGGAACATGACGATGCCGTACCTCGGGCGATACAGACGGAACATGACGATGCCGCACCTCGGGTGAGACAGCAGGAACACAGGCGTGACGGGGCTCAACGGTGCGGAAACACACCTGCGAACAGTGGATCAAAGAGCGACCAGTCGACCCCGGCGTACGCCTCGAGACCACAAGTGCTGGCCGCTGCGCACAAGCGCCAGGATGATCTGTTCGACTCGGGCCCAGTCGTACATGATGTGTCGATACTTCAGCCGCACGACGAGGAACCCGCGCTCGAGCAGTCGCAGGTCGCGATCATAATCGCGCTCCGAGTTGTAGCCGTCGTGGTAGCCGGCACTGTCGCACTCGATGATCAGCCGATCCCCGATCACGAGGTCGACCCGGTCATCGCGTGTCACCCGCACTTGGGATCGAACGGCGATTCCACGGGATCGCAACCTCACCCGAACCATCGACTCCGTTCCGGATTCGCTGCGCGCATCGCACCATCCGGCGATGCCGGGGATCGCCGCAGCCACCTGGGATCTCGTCAAGATCCGCTCATGCAGCGCTGAGTCCGCCATGGTGACAACGAACTCTCGCGGGCGACACCGAGCGGTCTCCGCGAGAGTGGAACGGGCATCCGAGATCGCGACGAACGCACGCGACTCCGACGGCGATGGCGTTCCGAGAGCCCAATGTACGCAGACAAGCCGACCGCTTCTGTCCCGCAATCCGGAGGAATCGAAAGCAACACGCAAGCGTGAGGCGTTCCGCGAGACCAGCACGTGCAATCGGTCGTCGTCGGGAGTCCAGAAGCCATGGTGTGGAGCAGCCGATGGTCCCGTGAGCCGACCGCCGATGTACACCGCTTCCGCCGCATCGGGGTGTGCGTCCGCTGACATGTACCAGCCACGCCGCACTCTCTGCAGGTCGCCCGAGTTCACGAGCCCACTGATCTCCCTCATCGTGTGGCCTGTTCTCCGCAGCTGGGCGGTCGTCTGCGACTGGAATGCTCTCGTCGATTCTGGGCGCGGCATCACTCCAGGGTGGAGTGGTGCCGCCGCGCGACGCCCTGGACGCGTGGATCTGGGGATGATCCAGGCGACGACACTCCTGTGGACGCAGGGTCGCCGGTCGCCTGTTGTGTTGCGCGTTCAGGCACTGAGAACCGCGGAGTGCATATAGCGGCCCGCATCGCTCTCCTCCTGAAGACGGAACGGGCTGAACCGGTGAAGACGAGACCGGGCTGAACCCGTGAAGACGAGACGGGCCGAGCAGGTGGAGACAAGACGGACCGGGGTGAGCCGGTGAAGACGAAACCGGGCTGAACCGGTGAAGACGAAACCGGCCGAGCCGGTGAAGACGAAACCGGCCGAGCCGGTGAAGACGGAACCGGGGTGAACCGGTGAAGATGAGACGGGCCGAGCCAGTGAAGACGAAACCGGGCTGAACCGGTGAAGACGACACCGGGGTGAGCCTGTGAGGACGGAACCGGCCGAGCGGGTGGAGACGGAACGGGCTGGGCCGGGCCGCGTTCGCAACCGAGAGGGCGATCAGGGCGCCGTGGCTGAGGGTGCCGGTGTTGGCCGCGTCCTCACCGTGGCTACGACCTCGCCAGCGCGATCGCCTGCGCGCGATCGCGCACCTGAAGCTTCGCGAACACCGCGTTGATGTGCGTCTTCACCGTCGCCACGCTCACGTAGAGGGATGCCGCGATCTCCGCGTTGCTGCGTCCGTCCGCGACGAGCGCCAGCACCTCGGCCTCCCGTGCGGTGAGCTGCGGATGTCTGGCGCGCAGCTCGGCAGCGGACGGCGGCACGAAGCCGGCCCCCGTCGCGGGCTGCGCCGCATCCGTTCCGCTCGTCCCGTCGCCGCGCGGGCCCGCCTGGTCCCCTCCGGTCAGCCCTCCGATGAGCCGCGCGCCCACGTCACCGGCCAGCGTCGTCTGGCCGCGCGCGACCGAACGGACGGCGGCCGCCACTTCGGCGCGCGACGCATCCTTCGTGAGGTATCCGCGGGCACCGGCGCGCAGCGCACCCATCACCGACGCGTCGTCGGCGTAGGTGGTGAGGACGAGCACTGCGGTGTCCGGGTGCTCCGCCACGATGCGAGCGGTCGCCGCGGATCCGTCGAGCACGGGCATCCGCAGGTCCATGAGGACGACGTCCGGCGCTGTCTCGGCGACCATCCGGCACGCTTCCTCGCCATCCGCGGCCTCGCCCACCACGTCGATGTCGGGAAGCAGATCGAGCACCGTGACGAGCCCGTCGCGCACGATGGCCTGATCGTCGGCCACGAGCACGCGGATGGTCTCCGATGCTTCGGGAGCGGACTCGGTCATCTCTCCCCCCTCTCGGCGCCCACCGCGGATCCGGCTGCCGCCCCGGGCTCGGCACCCACCGCGGATGCGGCTCCCGCACGCGGCTCCGCGCCCAGCGACGCCGTCGCCCTCACCACGAACGTGTCACCGTCACGTGCCGCCTCCACCCGTCCGTCGGGGAGCTCGTCGAACCGCTCCGCCATGCCGGCGAGCCCGCGGCCGCCGCCCGAGGTGGCCAGAGGATTCGTCGGGATCGTCGCCGGCACGGCGTTGGACACCGTGAGTCCGACCCGCGTGGCGGTCCAGTCGATGCGCACCGTGACCTGCTCGTCCGGCGCGTGCTTGCGCGCGTTGCTCAGCGACTCCTGCAGGGCACGGCGCAGTGCGGTGGCGAGCACGTCTGGCACGTCGTGCGGAGTCCCGCGCTGCTCGAAGTCGATGCGTCCCCCGAGGCGTTCGTGGGCGTCGACGAGGTCGATCAGCGAGGCAGCGAGGTCGGTGGAGGAGACGGAGGGCGCAGCATCCGGCGCCGAACGCAGTGCCTCGACGGCGCGTCGCGCCTCGGCGAGACCGGAGGCGGCCATCGACCGGGCATCGTGAAGCCGCACGAGGGCGGCGGCGGTCTCGCCCGCCTCGAGCTGCGCCTCCACCGCGTCGAGCTGGATCACCAGCCCGCCCAGGCTGTGCGCGAGCACGTCGTGCATGTCCCGCGCCAGCGACTGCCGCGCCGCCAGAGCGGATGCCCTCGCCTGCTCCTCACGCATCGTCGCCGTGCGCTCCGCCAGCGCTGTCGCAGCGGCCTGACGCGCCCGCGACTGTCGCCGGTTGATACCGCCGAGCAACGCGATGAGCACCGCGAACTCGATGGAGAGCACGCCCTGGATGGTCACTCCGGCCTCGCCGTTGATCGCGGCCACGATCGGCGTTGTCGCCACGAGCACCGCGGCGACCGCCGCGAACGCGTACCCGAGCCACGGAGCTTCGGTGGTGGGACTGCTGATCCCGAGGATGCCGACGATCACGGGGATGATGAGCAGGCCGTTGGTCGGCCACGCCACGACCGCTGCGGACGCCGTGGTGATGAAGAGGAAGACGCGGATCGCGCCCCACCACTTCGTCGGCAGCGCCAGGGCGACGAGCCAGGCGAGCACGGCGACGGCGGAGACAGGGAGGGTCCAGAACGGGATCACGCCGACGATCCACTGCTGAATGAGGTAGATCGTCACGACCGCGAGGCCGGTGGCGTTGAGGGCGATGCCGAAGCCGGTGCGCCGCATCGGGTGCTCCGTCGTGCGCGGATCAGTGGCATCCGTCGTCACGCCCGCCACCCCCGTTCGGCTCAATCTCGTGCGGGCTCCATCCTGCCCCATGGCCTCGGACACGAGGCAGGATGACGAGCCGGAGGTCGCCGGCAGGTCAGACCTGTGCGGGCGCGGAGATGCGGCTCGCGCGGGTCAGGATGACCGCGACCCGCGCCAGACGGTTGGCGGCGACCATGAGGAGGATCACCCCGGTCGACGCTGCGAGCGTGGACCCGGCCATGCCGGCGAGCACGTCCATGCCGATGCGCACGAGGATCAGCAGCACCCATAGGGCCATGCCCAGCCAACCCGTGCGCGTTTCGAGGGTGACGAGCGACGCGCTGGGACGCCGGTCGTTCGCGTGGGCATCCCGGTAGAGACGGATGCCGTCGGCCGTCAGCGGCCGGATCGTCGCGATCTTGCCCATCACGGCCCCGAGCCCGAGCGAGACGACCAGTTCGACGAGGAGCACCGCGATGTCGACACCCGTGATGGCCTGCGGCTTGGTCGTGCCGCCGAGGGTGGCGAGCCCGACGATGCCGAGGATGACCGGCATGCGCCACATGCGACCCGGGTCGACGGCGCGCCAGGTCAGCTGGCGGTATCCGACGAAGACGAGCACCGCGACGATGATGACCGCGTTGGTGACGAGCTGGAGGGAGAGGGACACGATGCTCCTTGGTCTGTGCTGGTTCGGTGTCTCCACTCTCGCGTCCTGAGTCTGCAGCGCCCACCACCCAGGGGTGGAGATCGGGCGGATGACGGGTGGAAGTCCGGCGGAAAGCGGTGTCCGAAACCGCGGCCGTCAGCGGTCCCCCGTTTTGGGGGTCCGTCGGCGATCACCCCCGAAAAGGGGGCAGCCATCCCGTCCTGCGAGCGCAGCTCGATCGGCCGACACGCGGGGTGAGCTGCATCCGATTTGCCGTGTTTCCGTGCTATTGCGCGGATGCTCGACGACTCGCCGACTGCACCCGTTCACCGAGAGCCGCAGCACCGACCACGACCACGCGCGATCAAAAGATGACATTTGCTCAAACGCGCGCGACGGACCATCGCGGGCTGCGCCATCCGCTTGTAACCTGGTCGCCGTCACAGCGTGGTCCCCGGATTCCGGAGCACACAGACGTGTCGCCCGCATCTGAGCGCGTACGTCGAGATGCACTCGCTCAAGCACACCAAGAACACCTCGGGGGAGGTTTGATGGTGGCAGGGTCCTACTATCTTGCGATCGATATCGGCACGAGTCGCACGGCTGCGGCGACCTCGAGGCTGGCCCCGGACGGAAGTCTCGTGACAGCATCCGTTCCGCTCGGGCGCAACTCGGACAATGTGCCGACGTCGATGTTCGTGACGGACAGCGACCTTCTCTTCGGCGACGCGGCGGAGCGCAGAGGCATCACGGAACCGCAGCGACTGGTGCGCGAGTTCAAGCGACGTGTGGGGGACGGCGTGCCGCTGATCGCCGGAGACCGGCGATTCCGGCCGGAAGAGGTCTTCGCGCTGATGGTCGGCTGGGTGGTCGACTCGGTGAGTTCACGCGAGGCTCGGCTGCCCAGCGCCATCGCCGTCACCGTTCCCGCCGCGTGGGGCGAATATCGGAGGCAGCTCATCCAGGACGCTCTCGGCCACCAGGGCTGGGCGAGCGTCACCCTGGTCTCAGAGCCGGAGGCCGCAGCGCGCCACTACGTCACCACGACGGAACTGCCTGCGGGTCGCGCTCTCGTCGTCTACGACCTCGGAGGCGGAACGTTCGACGCGATCGTCCTCCGCCGTGAGGCGAATGGCGACATCCGCATCGTCGGCAACCCGACCGGACTCGAGGACATCGGGGGTGCAGACTTCGACGACGCTCTACTGCGGCACGTGGTCGCAGTCGGCGGCGTCTCGGGCGACGACCTCACCGATATCGGTGACGATCGGGTCGCTCTCGCAGCCTTCCGCCGGGAGTGCGTCGACGCCAAAGAGGCGCTGTCGTTCGACTCCGAGACGGTCGTTCCGCTGCTCGTCGGCAGCAGCCACAGCACCGTTCGCATCACGCGTGCCGAGTTCGAGCAGATGATCGAAGAGCAGATCTCTCGCACTGCCGACGTGTTGTCCGAAGCGATCTCCGCCAGCGGCGTGGCGCTCAAGACGGTCGACGCCATCCTTCTGACCGGCGGCTCGTCTCGCATTCCGCGGGTCTCGCAGCTGCTGTCCGAGCGGTTCAATCGACGAATCGCGATCGACGCCGATCCGAAGGCGATCATCGCGCTCGGTGCAGTTCGCATCCTGTCCGATCGGGCGGGACTCGTCATCGCGACGCCGACGCCTGCCGTCGCGGGAGAGGCGGAGGAGGAAGAACCCGTTGCGGCCGCGGTTCCCACGGCTGCGGATCCGGCGACCCCGGTCGCCGGCGCCAAGCCGCGAGCCGGCATTTTCGGCAGGAAGCGCCGAGCGCAGACCCTGGCGTTCGCCGCCGCAGGAACGGTCGTGCTGGCACTCGGCCTCGCCATTCCCGCGGCGACGAGCCGCGACGGAGACAAGGACTCGCTCACGTCGTCGGCGCTCGAGAAGGCGCTCGGGATCGCGCCGGCACACGCGGACACGTTGCCTTCGGTGCCGCAGACGGCAGCGCCGGCGCCGCCACCCGTCACCACCGCGAGCGGCAGCCCGAGATCGAGTTCGAACTCGAGTTCGGGTTCGAAGGCGGCGACGAACTCAGGAACGTCCTCATCGAAGTCCAACGCGAGTTCGGGGGGCTCGAGTGGGTCGTCATCGAGCACGAGGGCAAGCGTGCCCTCCCCATCATCCAACGTGTCGGCGACTGCTGCGGACTCCATCGCCTCCAGCTCGGCAGGCACCTCGGGCGAGGCCGGCTCGAACGACACCTCCACTCCGACGGACACGTCCACGCCGACCAGTGACCCGACGTCGACGGACACCCCCAGCGATCCGACACCTACCGGCACTCCCAGTGATCCGACTCCGACCGACACCCCGACACCGACCGACTCCCCGACACCGACCGACACCCCGACACCGACCGACTCGCCGACGGACACCCCCAGTGATCCGGCCCCGACCGCCCCGTCCGGCCCTGACGGCAGCTAGGCCGGAGAACAACGGCAGCCCGAAGGCAATGGTGACCTCTCTCGCATCCGTGACCGAATCGATGTCGACGCCTCCTGCGCCGCGTCAGCGGGTGATCGCGCGCACGAAGACTTCGCGGCCGACATCCGCTCGGGCCGACGCCGCGCCCGGACTCTGGCCGCGGTTGGCGCGTCTGCACATCGAGTACCTGCTCAGCAGCAGGGAACCACCCCGGTCGCTGGTCGTCGGCCCTGCAGGCTCCGGGAAGACGAGCGCGCTGCGGTTTCTGCGCGACGAGTTCGACAAGGCCGGCAGGACCGCCCTCTTCGCCCATGATGCCGATGGGATCCGAGCGACACCGCCGGAAGGCGTTCTCCTGGTGGATGACGCGCACCTCATCGACCCGGAGACTCTGCTCGCCCTCGCCGACCGAGTCGCCGACTCGACATCGGCGACCGTCGTCGCGTGTCGGCCGTGGCCGGCGCCCGACGGCTTGAGTGACGTCCTCACAACGCTGGACACGCCCGGCTCCGCCATCGTGCTCGGCCAGGTGAGCGCAGGCGAGGTCGTCGAGTATGTGGGCGAAGGCACCATCCGGCAGGAATGCATCAACGACCTCGTCGAATTGTGCGGAGGCATGACCTGGCTGCTGTCGGAGGCGCTCTCGCTGCACGACGAGAGCGGATGCCCGTCCGGATCCGCACACGATGCCATCGCCTCCTCGCTGCACGAGGTCGTCGCCCACCGGTTGAACCAGCTCGAACCCGACGTGCGATCGGCAGTGGAGACCGAGTCGCTCACCCCGAACCCGGCGAGCCGATCCGCGAATCATCGCACCGACATGGTCGTCGCGGCTCACGCGCAGGGGCTGCTGCTCCGCAACGGGCAGGCGGCCCCGGTGGTTCGCTCGGCTGTGCGTGCCGTCACACCGATCGGTAGGATCGTCTCGCTCGCGGACGCCGGTCTCATCGAGCCGTCCGCGGAGCTTCTGCACGGCGTGCGCGATCACGACGTGGCGCGCACGATGCTGCAGCTCGGTGACGATGCCCTTCAGAACTCCCCAGAGCGCGCTGCGGAGCTGTACGAGCATGCGGCGAACAGCGGCGCCGACCCCGCTGTCGTCGCGGTTCGACGCGCACGCGCGCTCTGGGCCTCCGGCCGGCACGACGAGGCTGCCGCCGCGGTGGATGGACTCGACATCGATGCGGACGAACCCGACGCCGCCTTCACGACGAACCTGGTCGCGGCCGTCTGGGCCGGACGAGGCATGCCGGAGACCGCCGACACCGTGTATCGATCGGCGAACGTCGACTCCCCGCTCGTGCGTGCCGGCGCCGTGATCGCGTCCCTCGCTGTGGGAGATCCGCGAGAGGCGGAGGCGCCGCCGACCGGAACCGCAACCTCCATCCCCTCGACCGTCGTCGTGGCGATGGACTCCCTGAGCCACGGTCTGCGGGGCACTCTCGGTGCGTCGGCGCAGGAGTCACTGAGCGACCTCATGCGCGCCAGTGACGCATACACGATCGCCGGCGTCCCGGATCCGGTGCCAGAGCTTCCGGCCGTCCTCGCGGCGGTTGTCGCTCTCCACCTCGGCGAGCTGGAGGTGGCGGCGGAGATCCTGGAGTCCGCCGCGCGAGAGAGACAAGGTGGAACGGGCGGCAAAGCTCGCCTCGCACTCTGGACCGGCTGGGTCGCCCTGCAGCGACAACGACCGCACGAGGTGGAGGCCGCGCTGGCCGTCGCGTGCGGCACAGGCGACCGGCTCACTCCGCGCGATCAACTCCTCGAGCATGCTCTGCGCATCGGGCTGGCACGTCGATACTCCGACACGGCGGCGACCATGACGGCATGGCGCCGAGCTCGGGAGACCATCCTCCGGGCGGAGTTCGATCTGTACGGCATCCATCCGCTGTCCGAGTTCGTGGTGACCGCTGCGCGACTCGACGATGTGCCACGGATGCGGCGCCATTTCGATCAGGCCATCGACCGCGTCGAGCGGCTCGGCAACCCGAGCTTGTGGGCTGCGCACCTGCACTGGGCCGGCATCCAGCAGGGCATCCTGTTGAACCGTCCCGATGCCCTTCGCCCGCATGCCCAGGCGTTGGTGGCGGCGGCATCGGAGAGTGTGATCGCCGCCGCGATGTCGCACGCCGGCAGGGTGTGGACCTCCGTTCTGACCGGCAAGGTCGACGCCGATGCCGTGGAGGCCGCGGCCTCCGACCTCGCGGATGTCGGGCTCGCCTGGGATGGTGCCCGCCTCGCCGGATACGGTGCAGGCCTGACCGAAGACCGTCGCGTCGTCTCGCGGCTGCTCGCCTGCGCACGCCGACTGCACTCGAACGAGACGCTCCCGTCGAGCGCCGACAAGGACGAGACGCTCGTCTCTCCGATCGCTCCCGTTGAGACCACCCTCAGCGCCAGGGAACGTGAGGTGGCCGCGCTCGTGCTGGACGGCAAGACCTATGCCGAGATCGGCGCAGCGATCTTCATCTCGCCGCGCACCGCCGAACACCACATCGCCCGCATTCGCAGTCGGCTCGGAGCGACATCGCGCTCCGACCTGCTCACCAAGCTCCGTCTTGCTCTCGAGACGGCCGACGTCGGGGAAAACGCGCATGGCTGACCGATGCGGCGACCCTTCCACCCAGCAGACCCCTAATCACCCCGCATCGGGTGGCTCGATTCCCCTACTGGATGCGCGCGGGGAACGGGTTCTTCCCCGACGCGAAACCCGCCCGATCCGACCTAGGTTCGAGGCAAAGCATCGTATTCAAGGAGCGCAAGCATGAGCGTCACTCTCGCGACGGTCGCCGATTCGTTGATCGATTTCATCCTGAGCCTCCTGCAAGACCCGGCGGCGACGGAGAAGTTCAACTCGGATCCCCAGACGGTGCTCGCGGCCAACGGTTTGAGCGGAATATCCGCAGCGGATGTCTGCGCCGTCGCACCCGTCATAGCGGAGCGTCCAGGGGTCCAGGTTCTCCAAGTGACACCGCACTTCACGATCGGCGACCCGAGCGCCGATCCGCCGAGCAGAGCCGTTCAGGAGATCCAGACCATCACCCACAGCCTGACCTACGTGGACAACCGGTCCACTCTCGTCGACCAATCCACGAACCAGAACATCTGGGCGACGGGCGACGTGACGCAGAACTTCGACCAGCACGCGACGGTCGGCTCCGGTGACGGATCGACGGTGGCCGGCGGAAACATCGACCTGACGAGCACGCAAGACGACTCGACGCACATCACGGGCGGAGGCGACGTGAACATCGGCAACACGACGACTGCGACGACCAACACGGACTCCGGAAACGACCTCACCGACAACTCGACGACGACCGACAACTCCACGAACGTCGATGCCGACGACACGCTGAACTCGACAACGGCCACGACGACGACCGACGACTCGCACAACTCGTCTGCCGCCGACTACAACGACACCCACGCCACCGTCGACGACAACACGCTCTACGACTCGCACGATGCGGCCATCATCGATGACACGGCCCCAGCCGACGACCTCTGATCTCGCGCGCCAGCCGGTGGGCGGTGCAGCGAGGCCGCCTTCGACTCGGACGGGATCGTATGTCCCGCCCCTGATGGCGCCTCCCCCCGAGCCGCATATCGCGCCAGCGCGGCCGCCGCTGAAAGAGAAGGCGCCTCCACCGGTGCTGACGAAGGCGAAGCCACCGGTCTCGGTGCGGATCACACAGGTCTTCTGGATGCTGAGCCTCGTCGCGGGCGCCGCCGGCGTGGTGTACGCATTCATCATCCGGATCGCCCAGCTGCCCGCGATCGAGAAGCTCGTGAAGGGCGTGGAAGCGCACCGTGCAGCTGCCACCTACGAGTCGGCCGCCCAGATCGTGTTCTGGTGCGTCTTCGGCGGGATGATCGCGGTGGTCTTCCTCCAGATCGTGTTCTTCGTGTCATTCCGCAACCGACGTTCCAACGTGCGATGGTGGCAGTTCGGCACGTTGTTCCTGCAGGGGATCGTCCTGATCTTCGCCCACGAGCTCGTCGCCATGGGCGACAGGGGCAAACCGCTGGAGGTCATCCTGGGCGCGCAATACCTGCTGGCGATCATCGCGCTCTGTGTGAGCCTGCTACCGCAGGCCCTCCGCTGGAGTGCCCGTAAGTACGACATCCGACGCGGGCAGTCCACGTGACGGAAGCAGTTCGGCCATCGCCCCTTCGACACTCCTGATGACCACTCGGCCGAGTTCGGCCGTCGCCCTGTCTGCGAGCGGAGATTCCGCGATGCCGTGCCAGTGCGCCAGGATGTCGTCGGCACGCGCTCGGATCTCCTCGTCGCCGGCCGTCTCGGGAAGCCCCAGCCGCTGAACCGCCGACGTTCCCGATCCGCCGACGATGCGCTCGGCATCCGCTCGATCTGCCTCATTCAGCGAAAGCGAGGATGTGCGTGCTCGCGCCAGCAGACCCAGTTCCCGCAGCTCGTGGTTGTTGAGCATGATCTGCTCGATGTCGCCGAGAATGCCGGCGGCATCCTGGATCGGCTTCTCCCGGACCAAGAGCTCCAGCCCCTGCAGCACCCCACGGGTCTTGAGGGCGACAGCTCGGCTGCGGAACTGGTCATTGATGAATCGCTGCAGCTCGACGAGCCCGCTCTGCTGCACGAGTCGTTCGGAGAGATCGGTGGAGTTCTTCGCTCCGGCGCGCAACTGACCGGCCGCCAGCCGAATGCCGAAAATGCCGAATCGGTCGAGCAGACCACGCCGCTCGGCTACGCCGAGGGCGGTGGAATCGCTGCGTCGAACGAACCGATCGACCGACAGCAGCAGTCGTTCGCGCTCGTCGCGATCCATGAGCGAGATCTCGCGAAGTGCAGTGAACTCGCTCTCGTTCATGGTGCGCGCCGCCTCCGCGAGGAGGCCTGCGACCGGGACCACGTCCAGCGTCAGTGCCCGCAGTTCCCCGTCGCGGCGGTAGCGGTCGGCGATCTTGGCTGCCGAGATGAGCGAGTCGATGCGTCCGGAGCCGAGTTCGTCCGCACGGGAGAGGATCGCGAGCGCGTTGACGGCCTGCGAGCGTCCGGCAGCGGTGTCGTTGAACGCCTCCAGGAAGTGGATGTCTGCGGCGTGCAGGTGACGGAGCATGTAGATGATGGCATCCGCCTCGGTCGGCGACGACGCCGGCGTCAGGAGCCGGGTCGCCTGCGCCGACGTGTCGATGGAGAGAGACGCGATGCCAGGAGTGTCGATGAGAACGGTCCGGCGCAGATGCTCCGACGGCCATTCCACGCCGATCCAGTCGATCTCCTCGGCGGCGTACTCGCCGAGCTCGATCTGCAGATCGCCCTGCACGCGCTTCACCGGCATCGGAACGCGTTCGCCGTTCATCAGCTGGAGCGTGATCTGCGGGGTGCGTCCGTAGCGATACCACATGACCGTGCGCGTGCACTCCCCAGCATCGGTGGGCGCGATCCGCTCGCCGATCAAAGCGTTGAGCAGAGTGGACTTGCCGGCTTTGACGATGCCGGCCACCGCGATGCGGAGCGGCTCCCTGAGTCGCGTGTCGAAGGTGTCGAGAACCTCGAGTGCCGCTGGATCGTCGTCGTATGCGCGCCTCGAGCGATCGATCACGTCGGCGACCGACTCGAGACCGCCACGCATCATCGGGACGCCCCGACGGGCTCTTCGGTTTCCGTCAGTGCCCGCACCTGCTGGCGCAGAAGCTCGATCTGCTGCTGGCGGGCCTGCAGGATGCGGATCCCCTCCTCGCGATTGCCGGAATACGTCTGTGCGGCCCGCTGCGCAGCCATCACCGATTCGTTCAGCGACCGGCTGAGCTGATCGGCGATACCGCCGAAGTGGTCGCGGGCCACTCGCTGAACCAGCCGCAGACGGTCCTTCAGAGGCTTGGACACCTGGAACACGACCTCGTCGATGTGCCGGCGGACGATGTTCTTCGCCTCCATCTGTCTGCGCATGAGACGGTTGTTCATGTCCTCGCGGAATGCGCGGCGCCCGACGAGCACGCCGACGATGAGCGAGAGCGGATTGATCAGCGTCAAGCCGATCAGGCTCGTCGCGAGGCCGGTCATCAGCACGCCGCCGTACGAGCCGCGCAGACCGATGTAGATCTTCTCGATGGTGCCCATCTGCCCCGGCTCGAGGGTTTGAATCTCGTCGACCGGGTCGAGCAGCTCAGCAGTGTCCGACACGTCGAACATCGGGAGCGCGGGGTTCTCGGCGACGAACTCCTCCGCGACCTGCTGCGAGAGCCATTGCGAGCGCTCGTTGGTCCAGACGAACGTCTCGGCGATCGCCTCGGACACACGATCATTGAGCCACTCCGCGATCTGTTCCCAGATCGGTCCGGGATCACCCTCATCGATGGCATTCTCGGCTTCGCGCTGCACCTTGCGCAGGCGGTCGCGAAGGTCGTGCTCCGTGTCGGACATGAGGTCGCCGATCCCGTCGCTGAGCAGGATCTGCCACCGAGAGGAGCGACCGCGGAACTCGTCGAGCCGGGCTCTGGCGTCCTCGAGCTGCGCCATGATGCGCGGTGTCTGTTCCGGATGCATGAGCGTCGTCAGCTCGGTGCGCACCGCCATGGCGAGCTGGTCCAACGAGGATTCGAGGTCGTGGATAGCCACGTCGCGGTGGAGGTCCTCCGCCTTGCTCAGCACGTCGCGCCTGAGGTATCCGATGAGCCCGGGAAAGCCGGACTCCCGGTTCAGCGTCAGGTCATCCTGCGCTGCGGCCAGCAGGCGCAGATCGCTCGAGACGGAGAAGACCGGGACGCTCCCGACGTCGGCCAGGTGTCCACGGTCGATGTCTTCGATCCGCCGCCATTGCGGGTAGATGTCGGTCTTCGAGATGACGGCCGCCATGTTCGGGGAGATGCGGAGCGCGTTGCGGATGAACTGCATCTCGGGCTCGGTGTATTCCTGCGAGGCATCCGAGACGAGAAGGATCGCGTGCGCCGAGGGAATCGCGGCGAGCGTCGAGAGCGAGCGTGTGGACTCGATGCCGCCCACTCCTGGCGAGTCGACGATGCGGAGGCCACCCGCAAGGATCTGGCGGGGAAGGAATACCTCTGCGCCGAGGAGATTGCGCTCGTTGTTGGGGTTGCCCTTCTCGGAGACGTAGTCTGCGAGCTCGTCGATCGAGATCGGGATGCGCTCGACTTCGTCGGGATCGCCGTTGCCTTCGCCATCCTCTCGGCGCTTGATCACCACGGCCGACGGTGTCTCGCCGTAGCCGACGGAGGTAGGGACGCTGGTGGCGACGTCGTCATCGATCGGACACACCGGCGCGTTCACCAGCGCGTTCACCAGCTTGCTCTTGCCCTGTTTGAACTGGCCGAGCACGAGCACGCGCACATGCGGATCGAGCAGGCGTGAACGAGCTTGGTCGAGATACTCCACGAGGTCGTTGCGGCCCAGCAGTTGGGTGATCTTGCGTGCCTTGGCGAGCAGCTCGACGACGTCGCCGGTGTCGTGGCTGAGCACCAACTCCGATCCTGCATCACCGCCGACCGCCGACGGCTCGGTATCGGGCGCGCGCGTCGACCCGTCCCGCGGCGGCTCGGATGTGTCTGCCCGAGCGGTGTCATCCTGCGCAGCGTCTGCCTGCGCGGTCTGCGTCTCTTCCGACGCTGTCGCCCCCGACGGGATGTCGTCCGACGCTCCCACGCTTCCCCCTTGGTCTACGACCGTGCCCCGTGTCTCAGGCTAGCGCTGGATGTCGCCCCCGACGCGGGACGATGACGACGAACAGGCCGCTGGCTCCCGCACCCGGATCGGGTCGGAAGCCAGCGGCTGTGCGCCGGTTGCGGATCAGGAACCCGCGTCGATGATGCCGGCGCCCTCACTGCCCCAGATCACGTTCGCGTCGACATCCCAGTGGCTGGTGTCCACGTTGTGCACCTCGGAGTTGAACGAGTCGTCCGTGGTCGTGGCGAAATCGGCCGAGTTGAACGAGTCGCTCGCGTCGACGTGGATCGAGCTGTCGTCGTGCGTCGAGTCGTCTGTCGTCGTGTTGAACGAGTTCCAGTTCGAGTTCAGCGTGGTGGTGTCGTCGATGTTGATGTCACCGCCGGCCAGGATGTGCGTCGAGCCGTCGATGTGCTCGTCGATGCTGACGTCGTCGCCGGCGGCGATCGCCCCTGCACCCGAGGCGATGACCGAGGTCCCGTCGGAGGTGATCATCGACGGACCGAACGAGTGCAGGTCCGCGTTCACCGACTGGTCGACGACCGTGCCGTCACCGGAGCCCGATCCGCCACCGCCGAGGTTGTAGGTGCGGTCGCCCACGTCGACCGAGTGGTCGTCGGTCAGTTTGACGTCGGTGGTGTTGTTCGAGTCCCATGCCAGGTTGCTGGTCCACTCGTTGCCCGACCCGTGCGACGAGTTGTCGGTGGAATCGTCGACGTTGTTCGATCCGACGGTGGTGGCGCTCGTGTTTCCCGATCCGATGTTGCCGTCGTCGTCGAGACCCAGGGCCAGGTTGGTGGTGTCCGTCGTGTTGTTGGTCGTGTTGTGCGAGTTCCTCGTCGAGTTGTTGAGCGAGTCCGTGAAGTCGAAAGCCATGATGCTCAATCCCTTTCCTGAGACGTTGTCGAAGCGGAGAGGGCCCGCGCGCTAGGTCGTGGCGCGCGGACCGACCGGGTCAGAAGTGGATGTCGGCGATTCCGGAGAGGAAGCTGTCCGACACGACATCGACGTTGGCGTCGACGTCGGTCGTGGTCGAGTCGTGCTGGTCCTCGTTGAACGACCCCGAGGTGTCGACCGTGTTCGACAACGAGTTGCCGACGTCGTCGAGGTGCACGTGAGTCGAGGAATCCGTGTACTGCGAGTCATCGGTGTACTGGTTGAACGAACCGACGTTCGTGTCGACCGTTGTCGTGTCGCCGAGGTTCACGTCGCCGAAGACCGAGCCGATGTGCTCCGAGTTGTCGACGTCCTCGTGGATGTGCACGTCGTCGCCCGCCGCGATCGAGTTCGCGCCGGATCCGATCACCGACGTCGGGCTCGAGTAGACGAAGGAGCCGCCGAACAGGCCACCCGAGTGGACGTCCTCGTTGATCGACTGGTCGACCACCGTGCTCGACCCGCCGCCGGACCCGCCTTCACCGCCGGCGCCGCCGAGGTTGTACGTGCGGTCGCCGACATCGACCGCGTGGTTGTCCGTGCTGCTGAAGGTGTAGTTGTTGTTCGAGTCGAGTGCCGTGTTGGATTCGGACGAGTTGTTCGAGTCATGCTGCGAGCTGTCGGTCGAGCTGTCCGTGTTGCCGGAGAACCACGCATCGGCACTGGTGTTGCCCGAGTCGAGGTTGCCCGAGTCGGTGATCCCGACGATCGCGTTGGTGTTCGCCGTCGAGTTGTTCGTGGTGTTGTACGAGTCGCGAACCCGCGAGTTCAGCGAGTCGTCGAAGTTGAGAACCATGAGAATGACCCAATCCCGGAGCGAACGCCCCGACGTTCCTGCGTTGTGATTTCACGGTACGAGCGGCGAATCGCCTGCGCATCGGGGAAGACTCCGGGTTTCTGCGGCCGCCGTGGAGGGGATTGCGGAGGGTACCCCCCTCCCCGTTAGGGGCGAAGCCGGGACCCGCACATAGGCTGGGTGGGTGCGTGAACATCCGTCGGTCATCCTGAAGCACAGCGGCCTGCGCGCGGTGATCGAGCCGGATCGCTGGGTGCCCGGCTCGTTCCAGCTCGTGGTGGACGGCACGCCGCAGTCGCACGTGGACGTCGACGATCCCACCCGCCTGTTCTTCGAGTACGTGCAGCGCATGGGCAACGTGATCGACCTGCTCGGGGATCCGGGCGAGCCGATCACCGCCGTTCATCTCGGCGCAGGGGCCATGACGCTGCCCAGGTACATCGCGGCGACGCGTCCGGGATCCCGCCAGCAGGTGATCGAGCTGGAGAGCGAGCTCGTCGACCTCGTTCGGACGGAGCTTCCGCTGCCGAAGTCGGCGCAGATCCGGGTGCGGCACGGGGATGCCCGCGAGGTGGTCCGCAAGCTGCCGGCGGGGCTGCGCGGCACGGTCGACCTGCTCATCGTCGACATCTTCAGCGGCGCCCGCACCCCGGCGCACGTCACGAGCGTCGAGTTCTACCGAGAGGCCGTCTCACTGCTGAAGCCCGACGGCGTCGTCCTCGTGAACGTGGCCGACGGCCCGCCTTTGTCCTTCGCGCGCGGCCAGGCGGCGACACTCTCCTCCGTTGTCGAGCACGTCGCAGCCCTCGCGGAGACCCAGGTGCTGAAGGGCAAGCGGTTCGGCAACATCGTGCTCGTCGGATCGAACGCCGCACTCCCGCTCGACTGGCTGCCTCGGCTGCTGGCGAGCGGCCCGCATCCGGCCAAGGCCGTCGCGGGCGAGGAGCTGTCGCAGTTCGCAGCGGGAGCGGCCGTCGTCACCGACGACACGGCCGTCGCGTCGCCGCTCCCCGGGCGGAGCGTGTTCCAGCTGCGCGGGTGAGTTCGCTCGAGGGTGACCTCTATCGCGCCATGTGCGCACTCTTGCGCCAGCGAGAGCGGCGCAAGAGTGCGCACATGGCGCAGTTGCGGGGCCTTACTCTTCGCACTCAGCGCGCGTGGCGGAACCGCACTCGCTGGCCGGGGCGGAGCTGCGCGAAGAGGTCGAGGTCGGCATCCGTCACGACCGCGATCACCGGGTACCCACCCGTCACCGGGCCGTCGGCCAGCAGCACGGTCGGCTCGCCCGACGGTGGCACCTGGATGCATCCGGGCACCATCGCCTCGCTCGGAAGCTCGGCAGGCAGCGCCGGATCCGGCGAACGCCCGAGCGTGATGCCGTCCGGCGAGCGCAGTCGCATGCCGACCCGGTTCGAGGCCTGTGTCACCTCCCACTCGGCGTCGTAGAAGTCCGCGACGGATTCCGATGCGAACCAGTCCTCACGCGGACCGGCGACCACGTGCACGTCCACCTCGTCGTCGGGCGGCGACGCCACCGTGAGCGCGTCCACGGCCGGGATCGCGCCGGCGAGAGCATCTCCGAGCGTGAGCACATCTCCCCCGGCCAAGGGAGCCGGGCCGACGCCCGCTCCGATGTCCGTCGCCGCGGATCCGAGCTCCAGCAGGGCTGCGATCCCGCCGCGCAGGGCGACCGAGTACCGCAGACCGTGCTCGGCCGGGCCGAGCCGCAGCTCGTCGCCCGCGGCCGCGTGCACCGCGGCATCCGGTTCGATCGGATGTCCGCCCAACCGAAGCGCACCCCTCGCGCCCGTCACGGCGAACCACGTCGGCTGCTCGAACCGCAGTCCGGCCCCGACGACCACCTCGAGTCCGGCAGCACCCTCGAGGTTGCCCACGAGCCTGTTGCCCAGTCGCAGCGCGGCCCGATCGAGCGCGCCCGACCTTCCGGCGCCGACGGATGCGAATCCCGGCCGTCCGAGATCCTGCACGAGCAGCTGCATGCCGGGGTCGACGACGGTCACTGACGCGGGTGTTCCCGAGCGGTTCGGGGCGCCCGCGAGCACAGCGGAGGCCTTCTCTGTTGAATCGTCCGCCGCGGGGACGTCCGCTGCAGGGACATCCGACCCGGCGACATCCGACCCGGCGACATCCGACCCGGCGACATCCGATCCAGGATCATCGACGGCAGAGTCAGCCGGGGCAGGGTCATCCGCTGTCGACACGGAGGCCGACGTGCAGGCGTCCACGGCGCGGAACCGCACCAGCGTGCCGTGCTCCAGGAGCGCGGGACGGGAGTCGCGGGGGCGCCAGAGCGGAGCGTCCGTGCGGCCGATGAGCTGCCATCCGCCCGGACCTTCACGCGGATACGCGCCGCTGAACTCTCCGGCGAGCGCGACGGATCCGGCGGGAACCCGCGTGCGCGGGCTGTCACGGCGCGGCACCTCGAACCAGTCGTCGTCCGCGACGAGATAGCCGAAACCGGGCGCGAAGCCGCCGAAGGCCACCCGCCACGTGATGCCGGTGTGCCGGCGCACCAGGTCGTCGACGCTCACGTGCAGCAGTGCTGCGAGGTCGGCGAGGTCCTCGCCGTCGTAGACGACGTCGAGCACGAGCTGTTCGTCGGAACCGCCTGCTGCCTGCGCCCGATCACCGGGATCCGCGTCCCCGAGCACGAGGTCGCGTCGCGTGTGCTCCAGCCACGTGCGTGCTGCGTCGAGCGAGAGTCGCGAGGTATCCACGAGAACAGCGACGGTGCGCGCGGCGGGCACCAGGTCGTCCACGCCCTGCGGACGGGTCTTCCGCAGCGCATCATGCAGGGTGAGCACGGAGTCGAGATCCGGAAGGTCGACGATCAGCGCGCGGTCTCCGAGCGCGCGGGTCGTTCTAGCAGCCGCATCCTGCCCGGGACTCACGCGAACGCCCCGATCCGGATGCCCGCCTCGCCGAGCGCCTCCCGCACCGCGACGGCCATCGCGACGGCATCCGGGCTGTCCCCGTGCACGCACAGCGACGAGGCGTCGATCGGGATGGCCTCCCCGTCGATCGTCTGCACGACGCCGTCGGATGCCATCCGCACCGCACGCTCCGCGATCCCGTCGTCCAGGGACAGGACGGCGCCCGCACGTCCGCGCGGCACGAGCGTGCCGTCAGCGAGGTACGCCCGGTCGATGAATGCCTCGCGTACGAACGGCACGCCGCGGTTCGAGCAGGCCTGCTCGATGGCGCTGCCCGGCAGGCCGAGCACGGCGAGGTTCGCGGGGAAGGATGCCACGGCATCCGCAACGGCGGCTGCCTGCTGCGCGTCGTCGACGATGCGGTTGTAGAGAGCGCCGTGCGGCTTGACGTAGCGCACCTCGGTGCCCACGGATGACGCCACTCCGGCCAGTGCACTCAGCTGGTAGAGCACGTCGGCGTGCAGGTCGGCGGGCGCCACGTCGATGAAACGGCGGCCGAATCCGGCGAGGTCACGGTAGGCCACGTGCGCGCCGATCACGACGCCGCGGTCGCGGGCGGCACGGCACGTCGCGAGCATGGTGGCCGGATCACCGGCGTGGAATCCGCACGCCACGTTCGCGCTGGAGACCACGTCGAGCATGGCCGTGTCGTCGCCCATGGACCAGGCGCCGAATGATTCCCCGAGGTCGCAGTTGAGGTCGATCGCGCGCATCCCTCTTATTCTGCGCGTCGCCCGGCGTGTTGTGTGCAGGGACGCCTGGGGGTTGCGGTGTCACGTGATGCCGCGAGGATTCGGCGCGACGGGTTGCCCTGCCACGAGGATTCCGCGCACAGTGGATCAAGCGGGCGAGGACGCCGAGGAGGCGCAGCATGCAGACCGGGCGACAACCGAGAGGGACGACATCCGACCCGTCCGCGCACGGCGGACCGGCGCGCGAGCGCCCGGTGCAGAGCCGCTCGGCGCGCGAGCGCCCGGAGCGCAGTGTCCTGGCCCGTGGCCCACTGAACTTCGGAGCACGGTTCTCGGGAGCGCGAACATCTGGAGCGCTGGTCTCCGGAACACTGGCCTGCGTCCTGCTCTCCGGGGCGTTGACGGGATGCACCGGAGCGCGCAACGCGCCCGGTCCGGCCTCGCCGCCCGTCTCGGCCACCGCGCCGCCGTCGGGATCGGCGGAGCCCGTCGTGCCCATCGGGACGCCGCGGACGCTGCTCGACGACCTGCATGCCCCGTGGTCCGTCGTCCTGCTCCACGACGGCTCGGCGCTGATCGACGACCGAGACTCGGGAAAGGTCATCGAGCGCACCACCGACGGCACGACCCATCCGGTCGGCACCGTACCCGGGGTGGTGCACTCGGGCGAGGGCGGCCTGCTCGGCCTCGCTGTGGAGGCGGGGGCATCCGCTCGGTTCCTGTACGCCTACCTCACGACGGCGAACGACAATCGCGTGGTGCGGATGCCGATGGCCGGCCGAGCGGGTCACCGCACGCTGGGCGCCCCGCAGCCGCTCGTGACGGGCATCCCCAAGGGCACGTTCCACAACGGCGGACGCCTCGCGTTCGGACCCGACGGGATGCTGTACATCACGACGGGCGACGGCACGCAGACGTCCAATGCGCAGAACCTGAGGTCGCTGGGGGGCAAGATCCTGCGAATCACGCCGACCGGCGGCATCCCGGCGGACAACCCGTTCCCCGGATCCCCCGTCTACTCGTACGGGCACCGCAACCCGCAGGGGCTCGCGTGGGACTCGTCCGGCCGCCTCTGGGCCAGCGAGTTCGGCCAGGACACTTGGGACGAGCTGAACATCATCACGCCGGGATCCGACTACGGATGGCCCATCGTCGAGGGCATCGCGCACGACAAGCGCTTCGTCGACCCCGTGTACCAGTGGCACACCGACGAGGCGAGTCCCAGTGGGATCGCGATCATCGACGACACGATCTTCATGGCGTCGCTGCGGGGCGAACGGCTGTGGGTCATCGATCCGGCACGCGACGGACGGCCCGTCACGGCGAAGGCCTACTACAGCGGCAAGTTCGGACGCCTTCGACTCGCGCTCGCCGCCGGCGGTGACCGGCTGTGGCTGGTGACCAACAACACGGACGGCCGCGGCACTCCCGCCTCCGGTGACGACCGCATCCTCGAGGTGCGCGTCGGTCCCGCTTCGTGAGGTCTCACCCTGCGGTCACAGGGGGCGATCATGCCGGCCGATGCGCAGTCATCCCGCGTTGCCGAGGCGCCCGTCAGCCGCGTTGATTAACCTCGAAGGGTGGCCGAACTGGTACGGGTCCGCCGATGGGCGGAGGCGCTCATCGCGATGCATCTCGACGCGGATGCCTGGACCTTCGGCTTCGACAACGCCAAGACCCGCGGCGGGCAGTGCAATCACTCGGCGAAACGGATCACCGTGTCGAAGTACCTGGCCGTGCGTTTCGACGACGACGAGATCCATCAGGTGCTGCTGCACGAGGTGGCGCACGCGATGGCCGGCCCGGCTGCCGGGCACGGGCCGACCTGGCGGGCGATCGCCCGCGACCTGGGATACGTCGGCAACCGCACGCTCGACAAGCCCGTCGCCGAGGACCTCGCACCCTGGGTCGGCACCTGCCCGCGCGGCCACCTGCACTACCGATACCGCAAACCGACGCGAACACTGTCGTGCGCCAAGTGTTCGCGCCGGTTCTCGCGGGAGTTCCTGATCGTGTGGGAGCGCCGCACGGTGCGGTAACGCCCGTCACCGCTGGTTAAGCTCAACCGGCGACGGGGGCGAGCCCGAGCGCCGCGAGAGCGGAGGCGAATCCCTCTCCGGACACCGAGTCGCCCGCCCAGGCGATCACGCCGTCCGGCCGCACCAGCGTGAACGGGGCGGGTGTGGCATCCGTCGCGAAGGTGCGGATGCCGCGGTCGGCGAGACCCGCCGGCACTGCCGCGCCCTGGCGATGAGCCAGAACGACGGCGCCGTCCGACTCGACGTCGAAGAGCGTGCCGCCGTCGGCATCCGCTCCCGTCCAGTCGTTCGAGTACGTTCCGACCGGGCCGCCGTCCTTCGCGTAGCTGACGACCTCGCCCGCGACGATGCGGGCCATCTCCGTCGCGCCGTCCGGCGTGCCCATGAGCCGCTCCACGAGGCGCGCGGCTGCCCGCGAGCGCTCATCCGTGCGCATGAGCCCGAGTTGGGCGCGGCTCCACTCGATGATGCGCTCCGCCTCCGGCCGGCGCTCGCTCTCGTAGTCGTCGAACACGCTGACGGGAAGCCTGCCGGCGACGACGCCGGCCAGACGCCAACCGAGCGCTGTGGCATCCAGCATTCCGAGGGAGAGACCCTGGCCACCGAACGGCGGGTGCACGTGTGCGGCATCGCCCGCCAGCAGCACGCGGCCCTTGCGGTAGTGGTCTGCGACGCGCGTGTTGTCGGTGAACCGGGTGGCGCTGATCACACCGGTCACCGTCGCCTCCACCCCGGTCACACGGCGGATGGCGCCGGTGAGGTCCTCGGCAGTGATCTCTGCCGAGCGATCGGCGGGTGCACCGTCGAACTCGGCGGTCAGGATGAGGTTGTTCGGCATGCGGCGGAAGACGCCGATGGGCGTCATGTGCCATCCGACCGGGATGGCGTCCAGCCCTTCACCCGTGACAAGCATCTGGTGACCCGTCATGATGCCGTCCAGTCCGTCGAAGCCGAAGCCGGCGCTCTTGCGTACGATGCTGCGCCCGCCGTCCGTGCCGACGACCCATGCGGCGTCGACGTCGCCCGCGTCGGTCACGACGCGCACGCGGTCGGCGCTCTGCACGACGCCGAGCACCTCGACACCCCGTCGCACCTCGACTCCGCGCTCGGCCAGCCGCGCTCCGATGCGCTCCTGCACCTGCTGCTGGCTGATCATGGCGGGTGCCGTCGACCGGGTCAGCTGGTCGAAGTGCACGGCATCGGTCGGGATGACCATGCCTGCGACGTGTCCGATGAAGAACGGCTTGCCCTGTGGTGCAGCAGGGGCACCGGCGGGCGCCGCCCCCGCAACGCGGTCCGCGACCTTCGCACCGCCGGGGCCGAACATGCCGGGGCCGAAGTCGGAGCCGCGACGCCGCAGCGTGTCGGCGGCCGGACCGTTGAGCGAGCCCGCCTTGATGGTCGGGTCGATTGCCGTGGCGCGCTCCAGCACGAGAGGCTGCACACCGGCGAGCGAGAGTTCCAGGGCGAGCATGAGGCCGACCGGTCCGCCGCCCACGATGATCACGTCGTTCATGATGTTCCGCCTTCGTTTCGAGATGATCTTGATTTATGTTCACCCTATTTTTAGGTTCGACCCAATCTTGATAGACTGCCGGGCATGCCGTCAAGTGCCAGTTCCGGGGAATCCGCAGCACAGACATCCGCAATCCCGACCGCCGTCTCGCCCTCCACCGCCGAAGCGGAAGCGCTCGCCGGGACGGACTCGACGCCAGGGACGTCGGCGAAGCAGCGCCGTCGCACGCGCATCTCGGACGCCGCAACGTTGCTCTTCCGGCAGCGCGGGTTCGACGCGGTCTCGATCGCGGACATCGCCGAGGCCTCCGGCGTGTCGAAGATGACTGTCACGAACCACTTCGCGCTGAAGGAAGACCTGATCTTCGACGAGTTCGACGATGAGGTGCAGCGGATCCGCGACGCCATCGCCGGTACCGGTGCCGGTGCCGGTGCCGGTGCCGGTGCCGAGAGCATCGCCGCCGTCGTGGATGCCGTCGAGCGCTACTGCGAGCGGCGCGAACGGGAGGGCGGCACCGCCAGAGCCCTGGCACTGGAGGATCACCCGGATGCCTGGCTCGGGTTCGCACGGATCGTGCTGTCCAGCCGCGCCCTCACCCAGCGGTTCCACGCCCACTACGTCGAGCTGCGGGATGCCATCGCGTCGGCACTGCCCGCTTCTGTCTCCCCCGCCGACGCGACGACGGCGGCGTGGCTGCTCGCCGAGACCGTGCACCTCGTCGACTGGTGGCCGTTCGAGGCCGTCGACCGCGGGCTCGACGTTCCTCAGATCAGGAGGAATCGCATCCGGATACGCAGGCACGCCTTCGATGCGCTCCGCAACGGGCTCGTCCACTGAGCTCGACCGACCGAACTCAGCTGCCTGAACTCAGCCGCCTGAACTCAGCCGCCTCAACTCAGCCGCCTCAACTCAGCCGCCTCAGCGCTACGGGCCGGCACGGAGGTTCGGCATCTCGCCGGCACCGCTCGAGGTGGAACGGTAACCGCCGCGCTCGGTTACAGTAGCGTGCGGCACGCACACACGCCCGGATCCCGGGCAGAACCACGAGGCGGGATCAGGGCATGGACACGCACGCGACGCACACCACCGAGAGCACCGCTCCGCACGGCGCCGTTCCCGTGGACAGGGTTCACGTCGAGACAGTTCTCGTCGACGCTCTTCACGTCGGCACGGCACACGAGGAGGTCGCTCCCGAACGCCTCGGAGAGACCGGCCAGTGGTTCCACTCGGCCGAGGGACAGCGCTGGTGGTTCGATTCCGGATGCCTGTGCCTCGACTTCGCCTACACCGGCGGCATGTCGCCCGCCGGCGACGGCGACCGCATCCCGAACGAGCCGTGGGAGCGGCTGCGCACCCCGGCGGACCTCTCGGCGTGGCTGCACGATCGTTTCCCCGCGATCGACTCCCGCTGCGCCGAGCACGAGCTGCGTGATGCGCTCACGCTGCGCGACGCGATCGCGAATCTGGCCTACGCGGCGTTGAACGGGCATCCGTCGATCGCACGCGACGTGGACATCGTCAACCTCTACGCCTCGACGCCCGACCTCCCGCCAACGCTCGCCGGAGGCAGCCGTCAGGCCGGCCGCACCCGCTCGCGGGCCACGCAGGCACTGTCGGCCATCGCACGCGACGCGGTCGCCGTGTTCGGGTCGGATGCCCGCGACCGCCTCCGCGAGTGCGGCGCTGACGACTGCTCCCTCGTCTACCTCGACGTCTCACGCAGCCGCAACCGCCGCTGGTGCTCGATGCAGCGCTGCGGCAACCGCGCGAAGGTGCGGGCGCACCGCGCGCGGCGCGCCGCAGCCGAGGCATAGCGACCTCACGGCTCGAATCGCCAGCGACGCGTCGCCGTCCGCGTCACCTGCCGATGGCATCCTTGCCGGTATGACGAGCGTCGGCGCGATCTTCAGTCCGTATCCCCATCCGCCAGAGGCCCTGCGCGATGCCGCGATCGCCGCGGAACGCGCCGGGCTGGACGAGCTGTGGCTGTGGGAGGACTGCTTCCGGCATGCGGCGTTCGCTGCGGCATCCGCTGCTCTCGCCGTCACGTCGACGCTGAAGGTCGGAATCGGCATCGCGCCGATGCCGCTGCGCAACGTGGCAGCCACCGCGATGGAGATCGCGACGATCGCGCGGATGTTCCCCGGCCGCCTCCTCCCCGGCGTCGGGCACGGGGTGCAGTCGTGGATGGCGCAGGTGGATGCGCGCCCCGCGTCGCCGCTCACCCTGATGCGCGAGTACGCACCCGCGCTGCGGGCTCTGCTCGCTGGCGAGAGCGTGACGACCACGGGACGCTACGTGACCCTGGACGCGGTGCGTCTCGACTGGCCGCCGGCCGACGTTCCGCTCGTGTACGCGGCCGCGGAGGGTCCCAAAACGCTGCTGGCGTGCGGCGCCGTCGCCGACGGCGTGGTGTTGAACAGCCTGCTCACGGTCGAGGAGGCGGGACGCGGCGTCGCTGCCGTGAGCGCGGGACGCGCGGAGGCCGGTCGGGCGGGCGAGCACGACGTCGTCGCCTATGTGGTGGCCGCATTCGGATCCGACGGTCTCGAGCGCGCCCGGTCGGTATGGACCGGGGAGGTGCCCGGCGACGCCGACGAGCGCATCCTGGGCGGCAGCGTCGAGGAGGTCGCGGCGGGCGTCCGCCGGTTCGCGGAGGCCGGCGTCGACCACGTCGTGCTGCTCCCGCCGGGCGACGAGCCCGATCTGGCCGCCTACTTCTCGGCGGTCGGGGAGGTGCGGCGACGCGTCGGATGATCCGCCTCGACAGGCTGGGGCCCGTGTCGGTCCGCACCCCGTCAGTCCGCCGGGGTCGTTCCCCGCGTGCCGCCGACCGCAACGACCACCAGGTCGACGAGCGCGGCGAACTGCGCGTCCCGGTCGCCGAAGATCTCCGCGCCCACTTCGACCGTGAGCGGATGCTCCTCAGCGCCAACGCGCTCCGCTCGCGCCTGCAGGTCGTACTGCTGGCGATCATCCGCCTGGGCCACTGCCTGCTCCTCGATGCAGAAGCCGACGACGAAGCTGTTCGCGAGGGCGAAGGCGCGCGCCGTGTCCCGCACCGAGAACCCCTGCGCCAGCCACCGCTGCAGGCCGGATTCCTGCGCACCGAGGATGCCCGGGTCCGTGAGGTAGGTGCCGCTGAACGCCTTGGCGCCGTCGCGGTGCCGCAGCAGCGCGGAGCGCAGCACGTCGCAGAAGCGTCGCAGCTCGGCGTCCCAGGGGGTTCCGTCCGCGACATCGGCGAGCTCCTCGCCGACGCCTCGCCACACCTCGGTCGCCACCTCGTCGAACAGCGCGGCCTTGTCGCGCACGTGCCAGTACAGCGCGGGAGCCTTCACGTCGAGCTTCGCGGCCAGCGCGCGAACGGTGAGACCCTCCAGACCGACCTCGTCGAGAAGCTCGAGCGTCGCTGACACGATGGCATCCCTCGACAGACCCTTCGGCATGGAACCGCCCCTCCTCGCACGTCACGTCACGGCCCGTGGATCGATACGACATCCACGAACGAGCCGTTGACACTTTAACAATGTTAAGGCACGATCGTCTTTAACAACGTTAAGGAGCACATCGTGAAGGCAGCAATCATCGAATCCGCGGGCAGCGCACCGGTCTACGGCGACTTCGCCGAGCCGGAGACGAGCGACGGACGCGAGCTGGTCTCTCTGGTCGCGGCGGGCATCCACCCCGTCGTGCGGGCGCTCGCCACCGGGAGCCACTACGGCTCGCACGGTCTCTGGCCCGCCATCCCCGGCGTCGACGCGGTGGCACGCACGAAGGACGACACGCTCATCTACACGGGCTTCGTCGCCGCGCCGTACGGCACGCTCGCCGAGCAGATGGCGGTCCCGGCCGCACTCCGACTGCCGCTGCCCGCCGAAGCCGACCCTGTGCAGGTCGCCGCCGGCATGAACCCGGGGCTGTCCTCCTGGATGCCGCTGAACGCCCGCCGTGACGAGACCGGATCCCTCGGCACCGTGCTGGTGCTCGGAGCGACGGGCACCGCAGGGATCCTCGCCGTGCAGAACGCGTTCGCGCTCGGCGCGACCAGGGTCATCGGCGCGGGCCGCGACCCGGAGCGCCTCGCCGTTGCCGCCGGGCACGGTGCGGAGACCCTGCGGCTCAGCGGTGACCGGGCGGCGGATGCCGCTGCCATCCGTTCCGCTCTCGGCGAGGGCAGCCCGTCCATCGTGCTGGACTTCGTGTGGGGCGAGCCGGCGGAGGCGACCTTCGACGCGCTGCTGCGGCACACCCTGGACGAGGACGATGGCGACATCGCCTACGTCGAGATCGGCTCGCTGGCCGGGGCGGAGGCATCCGTTCCCGCCGCCCTGCTGCGGAGCACACGCATCCGGCTGAGCGGATCCGGTGCTGGCAGCGGATCGATGGCGGAGCTCATGCGGCAGCTGCCCGTCTATCTCGACCTGATCGCGAACGGGACCGTTCGCGTGCCGACGTCGGCCTATCCGCTCAGCCGGATCGAGGAGGCATGGACCGCCGCTTCGGATGCGGGAACCCGCGCCGTCGTCGTGCCAGGCTGATGCGTGCACCGCGCGGATGCACATCCTGCGGCCGGGGCCTCCGTTGCGCCTTCACCGGTGACCGGCACCGCCTCAAGGACGCAAGACGCTCCACGTCGCGGCGGCGTGTACGCCGCGACCAACGCCACCACGCATCGCGCCAACAGCGGTGCGCCGGGCGGGGCGCGCTGGAGCTGAAAGCGGAGGCCATTTCTGGCCTCCGCCGCGACGCCAGCGCTGGCGGCTGTCTCGGCCGCCAGTCCCGGCGCAGCTCAGACGACCTCGACCTCTTTCCAGAAGGCGACGTAGTTGCTGAAGTCCTTGCCCACCCGGTCGAACGCGGTCGGATACGGCGTCGGATAGCTCCACGCCCGATCCTGAAGACGCTGTCCGCCGGCGTTCACGGTGAAGTACTGGCATTCGCCCTTCCACGGACACGTGTACGGCGTGGGGCTCTTCTCGAGCAGCTCGGTCTTCACGCTCGACGGCGGAAAGTACCAGTTGCCCTCGATCTTGATGAGGTCCTCGACCGGAGCCTCGGCGATCACGGTGTCGTTCACTACAGCTTTCACAGTGGGCCATCCCTTCCATGCTCAGGCTGCCACTGAGGACGCCAACCCGCTGGGCGGGGATGCCATTCCCTCCGGCCGCGGTGCGTCTCGCGACCGACACGCAGTGTCCTAGGCTGTCCACGCCCGCACTTCCACAGCGCACGTCGGGTGGAGCGGATGACGCTCCCTGAAGCTCTCATCCTCTGGGGACACATGATCGACGATGACCGGCCCGGTGACCCGCAGCACGTTGACGCGCAGCAACCGATGCCGCAACCGTATCCGGGGGCTCGGCAGCCCGGGACCCGGCAGGATCCGCAGCTGCAGCCGTATCCGGGTCCCACAGCGTCTCCCGGTGGATCGAAGCTGCGGCGCAGGCGCGTCGGCCTCCTCGTCGGACTCATCGGCGGTGGAGTGGCGCTGCTCGCCGTGATCGTGCTCGGGGCCGTGTGGTTCGCGTCCGAGACCGCATCGCACACCCCGCAGGCGGCGGCTCGCCCCTACCTCGACGCCCTCGTCAAGGGCGACGTGAAGAAGGCGGTCGCGCTGGGAAGCATCGACACGCACAGTCCGCTCGTCACCGACGCCGTCTACGCGAAGACGCAGGACCGCATCACCGGATACACGATCGCCAAGGGCAGCACCGGGGACTCGGCTGCGAGCGTCGAGGTGACCTACACGCAGGACGGCAACCGGCACACGGATACCCTGCTGCTCACCAAGAGCGGCACCGACCTGCTCTTCTTCCCGCACTGGACGCTGAAGCCCATCACGCTTCCGCACATCGCCGTCTCTCTGGCTGCACCTGATGGGGCCGCCCTCCGCGTGAACGGCACGGCGATCTCCGGGGTCGGCGGACGGTCCACAAATCTGGACGTGCTTCCGGGCACCTATGCCGTGACGCTCGCCGACAACCCGGCGTACCAGGCGATGTCGAAGCAGCTGCCGGTGACGACGCTGGGCGATGAGTCGAGCAGCACGCCGGCCGGCACGGCGAACATCGCGGCGACGCTCACGGATGCCGGCGTCGCGTCCGCGTCGGCCGCAGTGAAGGCGTGGGTCGCCGCGTGCATCGCGCAGCAGTCCATCCAGCCGGACGGATGCAGCTTCGGCCTCATCGACGACTATCCGGACGTCACTCTCACCAACCAGCACTGGACCCTGGTCGACTCCCCCGCCTTCGACATCGGCGACTGGGATGGCACCGGCTGGACGGTCACGACGACAGCGGCCGGATCCGCGACGTTCAGCGCCGACGCCTCGACGTCCGACGGACGCTACGGCACGTTGACGTCGCAGGATCCCGTCGCCGTGCAGGTGGCGGGCCACATCACCGGATTCGACGCGAACGGCACCGCGACCTTCGTCTCGATCGACTGGTCGGGCAAGGAAACTCTGCCCACGGCGTGAGCTGATGTCGCGTCCGTCTCCGAGCAGTGGACGGGTGGTGTTTCGCACAGGAGAATGGCCCCTGAAGGAGGGCCGAACGGCCCGTTGTCGGCGGTGATCGCCGGTGCCATAGTCATGGTCAGCAACTCAACGAGGAGGATCCCCTGACCATCGCTCCCGCCGACTCGTCGGCATCGCTCGAACCCGAACCAGCCCCCACCGAAAGCACCGACACCGACAGCACCATCAGCGAACCCGACCCGACGGCAGCCCCAGCTGGAACGACCCCCTCCGAACCCGAGCCCACCGAAACCGGCCCCACCGAAACCGGCCCCACCGAGACCAACTCCGCCGAACCGGCCGTCGCGACGTCCGCCGCCGCAGGATCCGCCTCGCCCGCCCCAGCACGCCGACGACGCCGCTGGCGGATACTCGGCTGGACCCTGATCCCGCTCGGATCCCTCGCCATCATCGGCGCCTTCGCGCTCGGCGTCAGCTGGACCGTCGGCCAGACCTTCGAGCACGACGCGCGCATCCCCGTGCGCAGCTACCTCGAGGCGCTCCGGGTGGGCAACGTCGACGACGCGCTGCAGGCATCCGGATACACCGCGAAGCGCACCGACGTGCTCCTCGACTTCAACGCCTACGACGACGCGAAGAACACGCTCACGCACTACGCCATCTCGCCGCCGCAGCGCAAGGGATCCACAGCCACGGTCGTCGCGCACCTGACGTTCGGGTCGAAGAGGACGACCCAGACCTTCCAGCTGCGCACGAGCGGCAACGACTTCCTGTTCTTCCCGCGATGGCGGCTCGTGCCCTTCTCGCCCGGCGAGGTGACCGTGCAGCTGAACGGTCCGAGGGATGCCAGCATCTATGCAGACGGATCGCGGGACATCACCGCGCGCGGCCTGGTGCATCTCAGGGCATTGCCCGGCACGTACATGATCGGGCTCTCGGGGACGGATCCGGTCTACGCGGCCGATCTGCTCACCGGTCAGTACTATCCGGGGATGAAGGCGGCGAAGACGCCGAAGCTCACCGTGTGGCTCACGGACCAGGCCAACGCGACGGCTCTGTCCGCGGTGAACTCGTGGCTGGCATCCTGCCTGGCCTCCGGATCCTCGAAGCCGACCGGATGCGTGTACGGGCAGCAGGATCTGCACCCCAGCGGCGGCACCCTCACGAATCAGACCTGGACCCTCGACAAGGCGCCAACGTTCGAGGTCGGCCCCTGGGACGGCACCGGATTCCCGGTCGTGACGACGTCTCCCGGCGCCGTCGCCTTCCGGTCCACGATCACGCTCCCCGATGGACGAAGCGGGACGTACGGCTCCATCTCGGACGGCGCCGTGGTGCTGGCCGGCTATATCACGCAGATCGACGCCAAAGGGGCGACCTACCAGGAGCTCGACCTCACGGGGAGCGGATCCACGCCCCAGACGTGACGAAGGGGGTCCCTGCGGGGCGGATCACTGCATCGAGGCGATCCGCTCCGCGGCGGCATCCACGTAGACGCCGTCGACGAGCACGGGAACGGTGGTCGAGACATCCGTCTGGAAGGCCACCTCGATGTCCTCGCGCTGGTCGTCCTTGAGCAGCTCGCCGCCGCTCACCGAGGCGGTGAACATGTGCCGGATGCCACGCGCGAGCCCCGTGTAGGCAGCGCACGCAGCAGCAGCCTCCGGCGAGCAGGCGTCGATGCCGAGCTTGCCGAGCGCGTCGATGACGGCACCGGCGGCGAGCATGTCCTCAACGGCGAAGCGGACCGTCTCATCGGTGCGCGTCTCACCCGCCGCCACGACGGACACCATCGCGCGGCGGCCGATGCGCTGCTGGTAGTCGAAGATCCACTGCGCGACGGCGGTGCGGTTGCGCAGCGTCGCGGCCACGACCGGCACCCCGTAGGTCGCGGCGAGCGCCGTGAGGCGGGATCCGTTCAGCGATGGAACGACCGCACGGGCTGCACCGAAGGCCGCAACGTTGTCCGCCGTCATGCTGGACGGCGACAGCGATACGCCAGGGTCTCCACGTCGGCCGGCGAGGCGGGCGTCGCCGAACGCGCCCGCGACATCCGCCTGCTCCGCCTCGTGCCGGAGGCCGGCGTACGGCTGCACCTCGAGACCCAGAGCCACACCCATCTCGACGGTCGTCGTGAACGAGATGGCGTCGATGACGACGATGACGCCCGCACCGTGCGCGATGCCGCGCAGTCCCTCGCGACCCCAGTCGAATCGCACTTCGTACGGCTGCTGGGTGGGGTCATCGGGATGCAGGGGTGTCTTCACTCGGAAATCGTATCGGGGCCTGTGCCGCGTTCTCTGTCGTGTGTTCCGTCATCAGGTGATGAGCCGGGCAGAGCGCATATCGCACTCCAGACACCCGTACACCTGAAGACGGAACGCGACGCGGACCTGGTTGTCGGGAACACCGCCGCAAGCCAGCGGCAGAGCGAACGGTCTCAACGAGAGGCCGGGCGCACCAGGGTGAGCCGCTGCGTCGGCCTGGTCATGGCCACGTAGAGAGCGGATGCCCCGCGCGGCGACTCCGCGACGACGGCGTCCGGATCCGCGATCACCACCGCGTCGAACTCCAGGCCCTTCGCGTCGTGTGCGGTGAGCACCACGATCGGTTTCACCAGGCCGGATGCTCCGCGACCCGCATCGGCGCCGAAACGGGATGCGACGGCATCCGCCACGGAGTCCATGAGCGCCGTCGGCGCGATCACCGCCAGGGCTCCTGAGTCGTCCACGCCTCTGTCGTACGCGGCGGCTTCGACGACCGCGGACGCCAGGTCCGACGTTCCGGACGCGACCTCCCGCACCGGCCAGTCACCCTCGCGTACCGCGCGCGCCGGCGTGATCGGGAGTCCGCTCGCTCGCGCGAACTCCTCGGCCGGGCGGGCGATCTGCGCCGGCGTTCGGTAGTTGACGGTGAGCTCCTCGAGACGCCAGTGGTTCCTGAAGAGGGGACCGACGGCATCCGCCCAGCTGCGTCCGCCGTGCGCCGATGACGACTGCGCGATGTCGCCAACGATCGTGAACGACTTCATCGGACACCGCCGCACCAGCAGCCTCCACTGCATGGGGCTCAGCTCCTGCGCCTCGTCCACCACGACGTGCCCGTAGACCCAGGTGCGATCGGATGCCGCCCGCTCGGCCGTCGTGAGCCCGTCGCCGTGCGCTTCGGCCTGCTCCACCAACTGCTCGGCGGTCACGAAGGACTCGGCACCGGCATCCGCGATCGCCGCCTTCGCCACGCGCAGATCCCGCTTGCGCTGCTCCTTCGCCGCCTGACGTGTTGCCTGATCCCTGACGTCCGGCGCCTCCCCGAGCACCTCCGCGGCCTCGTCGAGCAGCGGGATGTCGCTCACCGTGAGGGCGGCGTCCCGCGACCGGTGCAGCAGTGCGCGCTTCTCCTCGCTCCACGTCGGCGTCAGCTCGGCGAGCCACTGCGGCCGTGCGTACAGATCGCCGAGGAGCTTCTGCGGTGTGAGCGGCAGCCACGCCGTATTGAGCAGAACGCGCGCGTCGTAGCTGGTGCGCACGTCTTCGCGCAGCACGGCGAGGTCCTCCTCGTCGAGCGTCTGGCCGCGGCCCCTCAGCTGCTCCGCGAGCTGGGCGGTGAGTGCCGTGAGCGCGTTCTTCACGAACGTGATCCGCGCCACGTTGTGCGGCTTGCCTGTGCGCTGGGCGCGCCGCACGGCATCCGCGATGAGTGCAGGCTCGACGACGATCCGCTCGTTGTCCACCTCGATGACGGATGCCTCCGCCGGCACCTTCTGCCTGGCCTCGACGGCACGGTGCAGCAGGTTCACCATCTGCTTGGAGCCCTTGAGCTGCGCGACCGCAGGTGTGTCATCCGTGTCCGCGCTCACGCCAGGGAACAGCTCGCCGAGACTCTGCATCACCACGCCGGTTTCGCCGAGGGCGGGCAGCACCTCCTCGATGTAGGTGAGGAACGCGCGCGTCGGCCCCACGACGAGCACGCCGGATGCCTGCAGCTTCTGCCGGTGCGCGTACAGCAGGTAGGCGGCGCGGTGCAGCGCCACCGCCGTCTTGCCTGTTCCGGGGCCGCCCTGCACGACCAGCGCATCGCGCAGTTCGGAGCGGATGATTCTGTCCTGCTCCGACTGGATCGTCGCCACGATGTCGTTCATGCGACCCGTTCGCTGGGCCATCAGCGCCGCCATCAGCGCCGCATCGCCCGACACTTCGTCCGGACGGGTGCCCGCCTCGGCGAAGAGCGAGGCGTCGAACACCTCGTCGTCCACGCGCAGCACGTTCCTGTCACGCATGGTCAATCGGCGCCTGGCGGCGACGCCGAGCGGGTTGGCGGCCGTCGCCTGGTAGAAGGCGCTCGCCTGCGGGGCGCGCCAGTCGAGCAGCACCGTGTGCTCGTCGTCGTCGCGGAGCCCGATCCGTCCCACGTAGCGCAGCAGCGGATCCCGCAGTGGATCCTCGCCGCCGGCAGCACCTCCGCCGGTTGAGCTCGGCCCGCCCTGAGCGTGTCCAAGGGTCGAAGCCGCCCGCCGGTCATCGGTTTCGAGCTGGAGCCGTCCGAACACGAGTCGTGGCTCGACCTCGCGCAGCTGCAGGATGCGGTCCTCGTAGAGACGGGCGTATGCATCCCGCTCCCCGCGCGCCTGGTGCGTGCCTCCCGCGGTCTGACGTCGTACGGCGGCCAGCCGCTGCACCGTGTCCTCCCGGAGGGAATCGAGTCTGCCGTACAGCTCCGCGACGACGTCACGTTCGCGGTCGAGCTCCGATTCGTGCACGCATCCCCCCGGTTCGAAGTCAGGACAGTCAAGTTTAGTCGGCCGTCACCGACACCGGAGGTCGCCCTGCGGTCGCGCCATTTCCGCGCGACCCGGTCCGGCTTGTCCGGCGCAAGAGTGCGCAAATGGCGCAGCAACACGAGGGACTCCTCCCGTGGATTCGGAGCAAACACGTCCCGCCTGTTATCCTGGAGATTCTTGCGGTCCCATCGATGGGCACCGCCTGCGTCGTCAGAGCGCATCACCGCGCGACCCGGTCCGGCTTGTCCGACCGTCGCGAAAGATTCCTTCTCACGGCGAACGGATGCGCCTTCCCGGCGCCTTCGCCATGTTCCAGCATCAGCGCTGCAGGCTCGCCTGCGCCGCAACACCACAGCACAACCGCGCTGAAGCACCATCCCAGCCGCACCCGACCCGCGGCTGCCTGCCTGAAAGGCACCCCCATGACTTCCTTCTCCGATCTCGGAGTTCCCGCCCCCCTCGTCGCCGCGCTCACGCGCGAAGGCAAGACCGAGGCGTTCCCGATCCAGGCCGACACGCTTCCCGACACGCTCGCCGGACGCGACGTGCTGGGCCGCGGCAAGACCGGATCCGGCAAGACCATCGCTTTCGCGCTGCCGATCGCGGCGCGCCTCGGCACCACGCTGGCCGGCGGAAAGCGCCGTGCCGGGCATCCGCTCGCCCTGGTGCTCGCACCCACACGTGAGCTCGCGTCGCAGATCGCCGCCACCTTCGAGCCGCTCGCCGCGGCCTACAACCTGACGACGACGACCGTGTTCGGCGGCGTCAATCAGAAGCGCCAGGTTGATGCGCTGAAGGCCGGTGTCGACATCCTCGTCGCCTGCCCCGGGCGCCTCGAAGACCTCATGAAGCAGGGATTCGTCTCCCTCGACGCCGTCGAGATCACCGTGCTCGACGAGGCCGACCACATGGCCGACCTTGGCTTCCTGCCGGTCGTCACGCGCATCCTCGACAAGACGCCCGGCTCCGGTCAGCGCCTGCTGTTCTCGGCGACGCTGGACAACGGCGTCGACAAGCTCGTGAAGCGCTTCCTGCACTCTCCCGTGATGCACTCCGTCGACGACGAGACCAGTCACGTCGACCGCATGACGCATCACGTGTTCGAGGTCGCCGACCTCGATGCGAAGAGCGACCTCATTCAGACGCTCGCCTCGGGCAAGGGGCGCAGCATCCTGTTCATGCGCACCAAGCACCACGCCAAGCGCCTTGCCAAGAAGCTGACCGACTCGGGCATTCCCGCCGTCGACCTGCACGGCAACCTGTCGCAGCCGCAGCGCGATCGCAACCTCGCCGCGTTCGGCGACGGCAGCGTGCGCGTCATGGTGGCGACGGATGTCGCTGCCCGCGGCGTGCACATCGACGACGTCGAGCTCGTGGTGCACGTCGACCCGCCCATGGAGCACAAGGCGTACCTGCACCGCTCCGGCCGTACGGCACGTGCCGGCGCCACCGGTGATGTCGTGACCATCTCGCTGCCCTCCCAGAAGGCGGATCTCCGCCAGATTCTGCGCAAGGCGGCGATCTCCGTCACGCCGGTCGCGGTGACCGCGAACTCGCGCGAGGTGACCGAGCTCGTCGGTGAGGTCGCCCCCTACGTGAAGCCGGCACCGAAGGTGCAGCAGGGCGGCGGACGCGGCAACGCTCCGAAGAACCCCAGGCAGCAGGGCGCAAGGCAGGCGGGCACAGAGCAGGCGGAGCGCCGCACGGATGGTTCCGGCGGCGGCCGTCGCGGAGGCCGCTCGCGCGGCAACGGCGGCCAGGCGCAGCAGTCCGGCGGCCGCGGATCCCAGCGCCAGGGCGCCAGGGGCGCGAACACGCAGGGATCGAGCACGCGGAGCGCCGACTCGCAGAGCCAGAACAGGCAGAACTCGAACACGCAAGGCACCACGTCGCAGGGGACCGGCGCGCGGGGCGGAGCCCGCCACGGACAGAACGCAAGCGGTCGCGGCGGCGCTCGCGCGGGCATCCGGGTCGGCGACGTCGTGCGCCCGAACTCCGGAACCTCTCGCGGCCACGGCTCGCGCCGAGCGCAGGGCTGACGGCCGCGCGGCGTCCTGTGCTGAAATCGAGCCGTGACGCAGCTATCGACGGAAGACCTCGACCGGCGCCTCACCGCGCCTGGTGGATGGCCGGCGTGGGCAACGATGGCACCCTATCGCCACGCGGCGCATCCGCAGGCTGCGGATGCGCCCCCCTTGGCATTGGGCGCCAACTGCCAGCGGTACGCCTACGCGGTCTTGGCACTCTTCGACCGACACGTCGCCCCACATCGCTCGAGCGAACTGTGGGAGGATCCGACGTTCCCGCACCGCGATCGCGACGAGGCTCAGGATCTGGATCTGGTGCTGTTCAGCGACTCGAATGCAGCGTGGGGTGCTCATGTTGCCGTCATCATCGGCGACGAGCTCCTGCACCTGTGCGCCGAAGAGGGACGGCCTGCGATCTGGTCCTGGGAAGACTTCGCTGCCAGGAGCCGATACGAGCACATCGTCGGGGTCGTCACCGTGCCGCCCGTCGCAGAGTGGTGACGGCGGACGTGACCTCCCTCGACTCTCCGGTGCGCGCCCGCTACGTTGAAGTGCCTTCGCCTCTGAGTCTTGGAACCGCCAGCGAGAAGACGCGCGGGTTCCTTGTCGTCGACGAATACCGACGGCAGTCCGCGTTCGGCGCGCACCCGGTGGACGATCTCCTGGATCACTGCGATCTTGCCCGCGTTGTGGGCATTTGTACTAGCCTGCTGATACATATTCGGGAGGCGTCGTGGCTGAGCTGGTCGTTCCCTGGTTGGTGAGTCTGATCAGTTGCGTCTGCGTCGCGGCCGTAGTCGACCGAGCACGCCGACGGGCTCTCCTCCGCGGAGACGAAGCCGTATCGACGTCGAGCCCCGAGGCGAAGTCAGTGGCTTCTGTCGTGCACGACACGCAACGGCTCATGGTGTGGGCAGGCCTGGCCGGTCTCGCGGTCGCGGTCCTGGCTGCCGTCGGCCTGAGCATCGCCGGCATCGGGCCGACTGGTCTGTTCCGATGGTCCACGAGCGGATTCACGCCGCTGCCGCCGGCGTCGGGCGCCCTACTGGTGTTCGCACCGTTGGCCGGAGCCGCGGTGATCGCGATCGTCGTGGCAGTGCGTCCGGCCGCGCGGTGGAGTGCAGTGTCGAACAGACGAGAGGCCGAGCTCCTCACCGAGCAGGCGCACGCGCTACCGAGACAGCTGGTCGGATTCGCGGTTGCCGCGCTCGCACTGTTGACTCTGACCGTGTCGGTCGGCATGGCCGTGCAGGACTCCGTCTCCGGCGGCCCAACGATACTGACCGTCACACGTGCAGGAAACTCGGATGCGATCGCCTATCCCGGTCCCGGGTATGTCTTCGCCGTCGTCATCGCGGTGCTGGGTGTTGCCGGCGCGATCGTCGCGGCCGTCCTGCGGGTGAGAGCAGCGCCCGGACCGGGGATCCACGACGTGGCCGGAGTCGACCGAGCCGTGCGGTCATGGCAGACCGGAGTGATCGTTCTGACCGGAAGCGTGGCGATGATCCTCGGCGTCGGAATCATGTCCTGGACCGTCGGCAGCAGCTACGCCGCGCTCTCGCGATTCCCGGTCGTCGGCGACTGCCGCTCGACCGGACCGAACGGCTCGATGTGTCGCGAGGTCGGCGTCCACTACGCGCAGCCCGCATTCGCCATCGGTGTGACCGAGGTCGTCTTCGGAGTCGTTCTGGTGGCTGTCTCCCTCACCATCGTGCTGGTCATCGCCCGGCGCATCCGCCGCGGGATTCCCCTCACTGTGGTCTCTCCGACGGATCCGGTCACCACGTGATCAGCATCGATGACTCGGACCCCGTCCCCGTGTTCGAACAGGTCAGGACGCAGATCGCGGCGCAGATCCTCACCGGGATCCTCCACGTCGACCAGAAGCTGCCGACTGTGCGGCAACTCGCTCGCGACCTCCGCATCGCCCCTGGAACCGTCGCCCGCGCATACCAGCTCCTCGAGAGTGAAGGACTCGTCACCACCGCACGTCGCGCCGGAACACGAGTGAGCATCGACGCGGACCAATATCCCGACGTCCTCGACTCCGCGCTCGACTACGCCGACACGGCACAAGCCCGCGGACTCACACTGGAGCAAGCCATCTTCGCGCTGGATGCGGCCTGGAACCCGGATCCCGAACGCCGCCGGAAACCGGAACACGACGCCCGATGAGGCGAAAGCACGCGGTGAGCGATTCTTCCGCGCGCCACCGCCAGCTCCACGCTGAGTGCAGCCCGCACGGGCGGGTCGTGAACGAGCATTCACTCTCACCGCCCGCCCCAGCGACCAGTGCGCATACGGAGTCCTGATCCGGAAGGGTGGCCACCCATCCCGTGTCGGATATGGTCGGTGCTCATGGATTGGCGTGAGGATCGGATGGGCTCAGCCGCGCGCGTCGAGAATCCCACCGTGCTGGCCGAACTGAAGAGCGGGTATGCCGTCATCGGAGATGTGCAGTTCCTGCCCGGGTACTGCGTGCTCCTCGGCAAGGATCCCCATGCCAAGGCGCTGTCGGAGATGCCGCGTACGGAACGAGTGCAGTTCCTCGCCGACGTCGACCTTCTGGCGACGGCGGTGGAGCGCGCGTGCCGTGAAGCCGATCCGGCGTTCCGACGGGTGAACATCGACATTCTCGGCAACGCCGACGCCTTCGTGCACGCGCACGTCTGGCCGCGCTACGACTGGGAGCCCGCCGACCTGGTCCGGCGACCGGTCTGGCTCTACGACCTCGCCAACTGGAGCAACGCACCGACACGACTCGGCGAGCAGCACGAACCGCTCCGGCGCAGCGTCACCGCCCACCTGCACGATCTCTCCGCGTCCGATCCGGTCACTGTCCTCTCCCACCTCTGACCAACGCCGCAATGCGGTCGGGAGCATGGCCCGCTCCTTGCCCCTCCACTCCCACCATCGGCGGCGAAGCCAACCCACGTCTCGGCACAGAGCGGGGGTGGGGAGGCTCACTCACGGCAATCGGGGTGCAGAGCCCCGGTTCTTACCCCTCCACTCCCACCACCGATGGCGAGCCAACCCAGCGGAACAGAGTGGGGGTGGGGAGGCATCCTCAAGGCAATCGGGGTAAAGGGGCCCCCAGTTCTTGCCCCATCTCTTCCTCCCCAACACCGGTGGCGCACCCACCCGGTCAGCGGAACAGAGCGGGGGTGGGGAGGCATCCCTCAGGCAATCGGGGTGCAGGGGCCCCCGTTCTTGCCTGAGGGATGCCTCCCCATCCCCGCGTCACCCAGATACCTAGCTAGCGAGAACCCTGCGCCCGCTCCGCCACCGGCTGCCACTCCTCCCATTCGGCGATCCGCGACGCGTAGTCGTTCTTCGCCGTGGTGAGCGGGCTGGTGCCGAAGAACACGCGCAGCGGCGGCTTGTCTGCGTCGACGACTTGGAGGAGCGCTGCGGCAGACGCCTCAGCGCTGCCCGGCTCGGCATTCCGGCTCGCGCGCGCCGCCGCGACCTGCTCGTGAACCTCGTCGTATCCGGGCAACGGCACGGAGTGCTTGGACGATGATCCGGACCAGTCGGTGTCGAACGCTGCGGGCTCCACGAGCGTGACGTGAACGCCGAACGGCGCAACTTCCTGCGCAAGTGCCTGGCTGAATCCCTCGAGCGCCCACTTGGAGGCGTTGTAGATGCCGACGAGCGGGAATGCACTGATGCCGCCGATGGACGACACCTGGACGATGTGTCCGCTGCCCTGCGCCCGCAGGATCGGCAGCGCCGCCTGCGTGATCCACAGCGCGCCGAAGACGTTGGTCTCCAGCTGGGCGCGTGCTTCGTCTTCGGTGACTTCCTCGACGAATCCGAAGTGTCCGTATCCGGCGTTGTTCACGACGACGTCGAGGCGTCCGAAGCGCTCGTGCGCCTGGGCGACGGCGGCGAAGTCGGCGGCGCGATCCGTGACATCCAGCTGGATGGGCAGCACCCGGTCGCCGTACTTCTGCACCAGGGCGTCGAGCGAGGAAGCGTCTCGCGCGGTCGCCGCGACGCGGTCGCCGCGCTCCAGCGCCGCCTCCGCCCAGGCACGACCGAAGCCGCGCGAGGTTCCCGTGATGAACCAGACCTTGGGTGTGATCGTTTCAACCATGGGTCACAGGGTAGGGCCACGCTTCTGACCTTGCTGTCGTGTTGCCCACGTGGTCGTCTGTCATGTTCCCCACGTGGTCGTCCGGCCGTCGCCGAATCGTGCCGTACCGTTCACGGTCGAGGGAGCTGATCCAGCCGTCGGCCGTCCGTCTCGCCGATCCGACGGTCGTTCGTTCCGAAGGACATTCAGCGGACCGAGCGCCATATGCACTCGAGGGCCCTCATATCCTTCGGAACGAACAACCGGTGGCTGCCGGGCGACCGGACGACGGTGCGGAACGAGCGGTCGTCGGCGCGAACAGGCCGTCGTCAGCCTCACGCGAACAAGCCGTCGTCAGCCACAACCCGTCAGGAGCCCTTCCCACCGACGGCTGCGACGACCTCAGTCGCGGTGGCTGCGGTAGTAGTCCAGGAGGGCGCGAGTGGACGCGTCCTGTGCGGCAGCGGCATCCGCATCGCCTTCGATCGCGGGAGCGATCTGCAGGGCGAGCTGCTTGCCGAGCTCGACACCCCACTGGTCGAAGGAGTTGATGCCCCACACGACGCCCTGCGTGAACGTGACGTGCTCGTACAGCGCGATCAGCTCGCCGAGCACGCGTGGTGTGAGGGCTGCCGCCATGATGGATGTCGTCGGCCGGTTCCCGGGGAACGTCCTGGCTGCGACGAGCGCGCCGGTCGTGCCCTCGGCCTCGACCTCTTCGGCCGTCTTGCCGAATGCGAGCGCCTTCGTCTGCGCCAGGAAGTTCGCGAGGAACAGGCCGTGCACGTCGCGGTCGCCGTCCTTCAGCGGATACGCCGGGTTCGCGAACGCGATGAAGTCGGCAGGGATGAGCCTGGTGCCCTGGTGGATCAGCTGGTAGAACGCGTGCTGTCCGTTCGTGCCCGGCTCGCCCCAGAAGACCTCGCCCGTTGTGGTCGTGACGGGCGAGCCGTCCCAGCGAACGGACTTGCCGTTCGACTCCATGGTGAGCTGCTGCAGGTAGGCCGGGAAGCGGTGCAGCAGCTGCGCATACGGCAGCACGGCGTGCGACTGGGCGCCGAGCAGATTGGAGTACCAGACGTTGAGCAGGCCCATGAGCACGGGCACATTCCGCTCGAGCGGAGTGGATGCCACGTGCTCGTCGACGGCGTGGAATCCGGCGAGGAAGTCGGCGAAGTTCTGCGGCCCGAGCACGATAGCCAGCGACGTGCCGATGGCGGAGTCCACGGAGTAGCGTCCGCCCACCCAGTCCCAGAACCCGAACGCGTTGTCGGTGTCGATGCCGAAGTCGGCGACCTTGTCGAGCGCGGTCGAGACGGCGATGAAATGGTGGGCGACGGCATCCTTCTTGCTCTGCTCGTCATCGGAGATGGCGCCGGATGCCGCCAGTCCCGCCCACAGCCAGTCGCGCGCGAGCCGCGCGTTCGTCAGCGTCTCGAGCGTGGTGAACGTCTTGGACGCGACGATGAAGAGCGTCGTCTCCGGATCGAGGCCGGCGGTCTTCTGGGCGAGGTCGGTCGGGTCGATGTTCGAGATGAAGCGGGCCTCGATGCCGGCGTCCGCGTAGGGCTTGAGCGCCTCGTAGACCATGACGGGTCCGAGGTCGGATCCGCCGATGCCGATGTTGACGACTGTCGCGACCCTCTTGCCCGTGACGCCGGCGAAGTCGCCGGAGCGCACCCGATCGGCGAACGCGGCGATGCGGTCGAGCACCTCGTGCACGTCGTGGTCGACATCCTGGCCGTCGACGACCAGTTCGGGTGCGGCATCCGCGGGCCGGCGCAGTACGGTGTGCAGAACGGCGCGGTCCTCGGTCGTGTTGATGTGGCTGCCTGCGAGCTGCTGCCGGAACCGCTCGGCGACGCCGACCTGTTCGGCGAGCCGCACGAGGGAGGCCACGATCTCGTCGGTCACGAGGTTCTTCGACAGGTCGACGTGCAGGTCGGCCAGCGGGAAGCTGAGGCGCTCGACTCGGCCGGGATCGGCGGCGAACCAGCCGCGGAGGTCCGGCGCGAACGAGTTCTTGTGGGCCTCGAGCTCGGCCCAGGCGGGTGTGGTGGTGGCGTCGACGGGAGAGTTCACGCGGTCAACGCTAGGCGATTCCGGCGTCTCTCACGCAGTCTTCATGACGGTCGCGGTGAAGTTCTGCACCCGCGAGAGCAGCGCATCCGCTCGCTCCGCGAGGTGCTCGGCCGACTGGGCGTGCGGCGGCGTGATGCGGATGAGCAGTGAGCACGCCAGGTCGTCGCAGATGTACGAACCGATCGTGTTGCCGTTGCGGCCGGCCTCGCCTGCGCGAGGTGCGGTGAACATCCGCACCTGGGTCGCGGGCTGCGCCGAGTGGCAGAAGGAGCACATGGCGGCGATGCCTGGGCGCAGGCCGCCGCTCGCGGCGCGCAGCACGATGCCGGTGGGACGATCGTCCATCCAGTGCACGATGTAGCCGAGATGGGATGCCTGCGGGTCGCGCCAGCCGAGGAACTCGCGTTCGTCCCACAGCGTCTCGTGGATGCCGGGAATCGGCAGCCGGTCGAGCTGCTCCGGCGTCGCGTTCACGAACGACGAACGAATGTCCTCTGCGGTCAACGGCTTCACACGGCTCCCCTCGACGTTGTGCGTTCCCGGTTCAGCGGCACCGGGCGACCGCAACAGACTAGGTCGTGTTGCCGAAACCCGCGACGGGCACGCTGGAGAGGCCTGCGGCCGCGCGAGCACTCCCTCGGGTGCTCACGTGGATAGGGTGCACACGTGGGCGAGAGTGCGCAGTCGGATGTCGAGCACGCGGTCATCACCGTTCGAGCAGCGACGAAGGCCGACGCACTGGGCATCGCCAGGGTTCACGTGCGGTCGTGGCGAGAGGCGTACGCGCACGTGTTCTCGTCGTTCCTGCTCGAGAGCCTTCGCGTGAGCGTGCGGGCGACGCGCTGGGAGCGGATCCTGGCGGGCGGCGCCCACGTGTGGGTGGCCGAGGATGATTCGCGGATCACCGGAACGCGGATCGTGGGCTGGGCATCGTCCGGTCCCGCTCGCGATGCAGACGCCCCGGAGTCCACCGAACTCCAGGGGATCTACGTGCTGCGCGAGACCTACGGATCCGGCGCCGGTCAGCGGCTCATCGAGGCCGCACTCGGCACGGATCCCGCCTACCTCTGGGTGCTCGGCGACAACCCGCGAGCCCAGGCGTTCTACCGGCGCAACGGATTCGAGAGAGACGGCACGAGCCGCGTCGAGACGTTCGGCGGGGAGCCGGCGCACGAGATCCGAATGGTCCGCCCCGCGCGCTGACGGGCATCCGCCGAGTCCGACTCTCGGCGTCGGCCGATCCGTCAGGGCAGCACTCCGACGGACGCCAGTGCAGCCCGCACGAGCGTTCCGCGGCCGCCCTCCAGCTCTGCTGCGACCTGCGGAGCGGATGCCTCGGCCGGCGTCATCCAGGTGAGCTCGAGCGCATCCTGCCGCGGCTCCGTCGTGCCGGTCACCGGAACCACGTACGCGAGCGAGACGGCGTGCTGCCGATCGTCGTGGAACGCGGACACCCCGGGGATCGGGAAGTACTCAGCGACCATGAACGGCACGGGACTGGCCGGGAGCTGTGGGAAGGCCATCGGACCCAGATCCTTCTCGAGGTGCCGGAACAGCGCATCCCTGAGTGTCTCGCCGTACATCACGCGACCGGAGACCACGGTGCGGGTGATCTCGCCGAGCGCGTTCGCGCGCAGCAGGAGCCCCACTTCGGTGACCTGACCGAGCCCATCGACACGAACGGGAACGGCCTCGACGTAGAGGATCGGCATCCGCTGCCGCACCTGCTCGAGCTCGAGGTCGCTGAGCCATCCCGGCCCGACACCGGGCAGGACGCCGTCGCCCGACGGCGTGTCGTCGGGATCGGGATCGGGGTCTGGCGTGCGCACCTCCATGGCTTGATCTTACGGATGCCCGTTGTCGCCGAGACCGCTGAACGGAACTGCACACCGCCCATTCGTTCCGATGCGAGCACCGCACTCACGACATCCGGCTGATGGCATGCCGCTCACGGCCTCACCGCCGAGAGCACGATGCCGGTGGGGATGCTCACCAGCAGCACCGCGACGACGATGCCGTACAGCCACGCCGACCGACGCAGGCCGGGGATCCGGTAGCGCAGCTGCAGCAGTTGCCGGACCAGCACCACAACGAGGAGCGCGCTGCCGGTGGCGACGGCCGGGGGCATCCCGGCGAGACCGCCGACGATCACCGCCGCGCTGCCGACGTTCCAGCACACGACTTCGAGGGCGAATCCGAACCGTGTCATCGGCGACGGCGCGAGCCGGTCACGCACGATGCCGAACAGGCACTGGGACACCCCGCAAGACCAGGACGAGGTAGGCGGAGAGCCAGGGCCCGCGCTCGAGGGCCAGCGGGGTAGAAACGGCGGAGACGAGGCCGCCGAGCACGACGAACGCCGACCCGATCAGAAAGAACGAGCGAGAGTAGCGAGCGTTCATGCCGCCTGACGGACACCCGTGCGGACGAACTGCAGGCGCCACGCTTCCGGGCCGCGCTCCAGGTATGTGACGGTGAACCCGTCGCCCGTGCGTTCGCGGATCTGCCCGAGCAGCGGGACCGGATCGTGGGGAGCGACGAGCACGAGTCCACCGCGCTCCGCAAGCGAATCGAGTGCGCCGAACACCGTGGCGTGCCGGATGGCGTGCGGCACCCCACGCACGTCGAATTCGGGGAACGCCTCTTCCTGCGCAACGCCGCACTCGCACACTGCAGCCTCGAGCCGCGCGCGGTGCTCGGGGTCGGGTCCGTGCGGATCCGGATCTGCCGCAGCCTCACCGCGGTCGCCACCGGCCTCGGCCGGCGACTCGCCCGCCGGATCCTGGTGCGCAACAGAGGTCTCGCCGACGCCCGCCCCATCGTGAGGCACCCGCGCTGAAGCGTCGGCGAGAGTCAAGAGCACATCGGACCTCTGCTCGGCGTGCAGAGCATGCCGCACGTGAGGCGCGATGTAGAGGATGCCGCCTGCCTCGAACCGTTCGGTCACCCCGTCGACGTCGATGTCGACGGAGCCCGAGATCACCTGGATCAGGATCGGCACGGCTGCTTCGTGCTCCCGCATCGTCTGGCCGGCGTCGAGCGTGATCCGCACGAGACGGAACCCGGGTGCCTTGAGCACGCGGCGGGTGGCGACCGCGTCGGTCCTCGGCTCGAGCATGTCGATCAGCACGGCGGAGCTGTCGGCCAGGCGGATGCTGCGTGCCGCAGCCGATGGGTCGTTCACGCCGAGTCTCCCGATTTTAGAGCATTAAAGTACTTTTAATTGTTATCATGCTCTCACGGATTCCGACAGCGCCGACGGCCCATTCGCACACTGCTCGGGTCGGCGGCACTTCGCAGGACAGCGACCACTCGCGCCCTCCCCGCTTCAGGGTCGCGGCGTCGACGAGCTCAGTCGCCCAGCGCCTCCACCACGAGCTCGCTCAGCTCGCCCGGCTTCGTGTACTGCGGCCAGTGCCCGGTGGGCAGATCGACGACGTGCAACGACGACAGTCGTCCGGTGTCGCCGAGCCACGCCGCGCCCTGGTCGAGGAACTCCTGCATCTGCTCAGCCGGCATCGTCGAGATCACGATGGTGGCCGGGACCTCGAGCCGTCGTTCGTCGGTGAGATGGAGCGGATCGATGGCCGCGTGAGACGGCGACGGATGCGTGTGCGCGGCGATCTCCTCACCGAGCTCTGGCGTGATGTCGCGAATGTCGGCCTCCTCGAAGGCGTCCCATCCGGGGAACGGCATGTCGACGTCGTCGTGCGGGACCTCGTCGTTCACGATGGATCCCTCACCGCCCGGCCAGCTGTCCACATACACGACGCGGTCGACGCGATCCGCACGCCGATCGATCGCACCGTACGCGACGAGTGCACCCCCGCTGTGTGCGACGAGCGCGACCTTCTCGTCGGCCGGCACCTCGTCGATGAGATGCGTCACGTAGTCGATGTGGGAGTCGAGGGTGATGTGCGAGCGGTCGGCGGCATCCGATTCCAGGCCCGGCAAGGTCAGCGGATGCGTGTGATGGCCCGCCGCCTCGAGGGCGGGGTTGATGGCATCCCACGAGGATGCGTCGAGCCAGAGTCCCGGAATCAGAAACGTGTGCATGTGCCGACGCTAGCCCCCGGCGCCGACATCGGGCCCGGTGCGCGGGGCCCACCTGACCATCCGTCGCCGATGGGTCCGCTCACCCACGCGAGCACGTGGACGGGCAGACGCGATGCGGACCGGTCGTGATACCAACCCACCATGATGCTGGGCCGTCGGGATGCCCGCCCGACGGGGCGAGTGTCGGGCGCATGTGTTGAGATTTGTCGATGGGCGACGTGCTCGAGCGCTTCTCCCCTGCCACGCGTGCGTGGTTCGAGGGGGCGTTCGACGCGCCCACGTCTGCACAGCTCGGTGCGTGGGATGCCATCTCCCGCGGCGAACACACGCTGGTCGTCGCCCCGACGGGCTCGGGCAAGACGCTCGCGTCGTTCCTCTGGGCGATCGACCGGCTGATGCATACAGATTCGAGCTCCCTGAGGGAGCGAACCGAGCGTCGTCCTGAGCGTGCCGAAGGGTCGAGGGGCCGCCCGGAAAAGCGCGGTACCCGCGTCCTGTACATCTCTCCCCTGAAGGCCCTGGGCGTCGATGTGGAGCGCAACCTGCGATCTCCGCTCGTCGGCATCACCCAGACCGCGAAGCGGCTCGGCGTCGAGCCGCCGCACGTGACGGTCGGAGTTCGCAGCGGTGACACGCCTGCCTCGGATCGTCGCGCGTTGCTCTCGCATCCGCCCGACATCCTGATCACGACTCCCGAGTCGCTGTTCCTCATGCTCACCTCGCAGGCGCGCGAGACGCTCGCCGACGTGCAGACGGTCATCGTGGACGAGGTGCACGCGGTGGCGGCGACGAAGCGCGGCGCCCACCTCGCGGTTTCGCTCGAGCGGCTCGATGCCATGCTCCCGAAACCCGCCCAGCGCGTTGGGCTGTCGGCGACGGTCCGGCCGCCGGAGGAGGTGGCACGATTCCTCGGCGGCCGGAATCCGGTCACGATCGTCTCGCCGCCGTCGCAGAAGCGGTTCGACCTCAGGGTGGTCGTCCCGGTCGAGGATATGCGCGCTGTCAGTCCCGCTGCGCACGAAGACGACCAGGCGCCGCAAGGCGGCTCGATCTGGCCGCACGTCGAAGAGGCGATCGTCGACCGCGTGCTCGAGCACAGGTCCTCGATCGTGTTCGCGAACTCGCGGCGCCTCGCGGAACGCCTCACGGCCCGCATGAACGAGATCTATCAGGAGCGCCTCGTCGATACCGCGGAACGCGAACCGGACGTGCCGCTGGCCCAGCCCGTCGAAATCAGCTCTGCTGGGCTTCCCATCGGGCTGGTTTCGCCCCCCAACGGCACGGCCGTCGTAGCCCCAAGCTCGACCGCCGGCATGCGCCGTACCCGCCGGGCGCCCGCCGAGCTGATGGGCGGATCGGGCCAGACACGAGGCGACCGCCGCGGCAGCCGCGCGGGCACGGATCCGTCTGCGCACTGGTCGAACGCCACCGTCGACGAACGCAGGCGCCCGAACGAGTGGACGTCGGGGAGCGATGCCGACGACGACGCCGGCATCCTGGCTCGCGCCCACCACGGGTCCGTCAGCAAGGAACAACGCGCCGTCATCGAGGACGACCTGAAGAGCGGACGCCTCCGCTGCGTTGTCGCCACCAGCAGCCTCGAGCTCGGCATCGACATGGGCGAAGTTGACCTCGTCGTGCAGGTGGAGGCGCCGCCATCCGTCGCGAGCGGACTCCAGCGCGTCGGACGGGCAGGGCACCAGGTGGGGGAGGTGTCCAAGGGGGTCCTCTTCCCCAAGCACCGCTCCGACCTGGTCAATTCGGCGGTGGCGAGCGAGCGGATGATCGCCGGGCTCATCGAGGAGCTGAAGGTGCCGGCGAATCCGCTCGACATCCTGGCGCAGCAGACGGTGGCAGCCGCCGCACTGGATCCGCTCGACGTCGACGGATGGTTCGACACCGTGCGTCGCAGCGCACCGTTCGCGACGTTGCCGCGCAGCGCGTTCGACGCGACGCTGGACCTCGTCGCGGGACGGTATCCGAGCGACGAGTTCGCCGAGTTGCGACCGCGGGTGGTGTGGGATCGCGACCGCGGCATCCTCACCGGGCGCCCAGGCGCGCAGCGCCTCGCGGTGACGAGCGGCGGCACGATCCCCGATCGCGGCCTGTTCGGCGTGTTCATGGTCGGGACCACCGACGAGACCGACCCGGCAAAGGGCGGACGCCGCGTCGGCGAGCTCGACGAAGAGATGGTCTACGAGTCACGGGTCGGCGACGTGTTCGCGCTCGGCGCGACGAGCTGGCGCATCCAGGAGATCACCCACGACCGAGTGCTCGTCTCGCCGGCGTTCGGCGAGCCAGGGCGCCTCCCGTTCTGGAAGGGCGACGGCATCGGCAGACCCGCCGAGCTGGGCGAGGCGGTCGGCGGCTTCGTGCGCGAGATCTCCTCGGCGAAGGAGGCGGATGCCCGTGCCCGCGCCGCGAACGCCGGTCTCGACGAGTTCGCAACCGGCAACCTCCTCGCGTACCTCGACGACCAGAGGAAGGCCACGGGACACCTTCCGACGGATCGTACGCTCGTCGCCGAACGCTTCCGCGACGAGCTCGGCGACTGGCGCATCGTGTTGCATTCCCCATACGGCATGCAGGTGCACGCGCCGTGGGCGCTCGCGGTACAGGCCAGGATCCAGGAACGGCTCGGACTCGACGGATCCAGCATCGCCAGCGACGACGGCATCGTGGTCCGCATCCCCGATGCCGAGACCGAGCCCCCTGGCGCCGACCTGTTCATCTTCGAGGCCGACGAGCTGGAGCAGCTCGTGACGGAGGAGGTCGGCGGATCCGCCCTCTTCGCCTCGCGCTTCCGCGAGTGCGCGGCACGAGCCCTGCTGCTTCCCAAGTACAACCCGGGCAAGCGGGCGCCGCTGTGGCAGCAGCGCCAGAAATCGGCGCAGCTGCTGGATGTCGCGCGCAAGCATCCGCAGTTCCCGATCATCCTCGAGACCATGCGCGAGTGCCTGCAGGACGTCTACGACCTGCCATCGCTGCGACGGATCGCGACACGGATCGCCGCGCGGGACATCCGGATCGTGGAGGTCGCCACCGAAGAGGCGTCGCCCTTCGCCCGGTCGTTGCTCTTCGGATATGTCGCTTCGTTCATGTACGAGGGCGACACCCCGCTCGCCGAGCGACGGGCCGCCGCGCTCTCGGTCGATGCCTCGTTGCTGTCCGAGCTCCTCGGACGCGCCGAACTGCGCGAGCTGCTCGATCCGGCGGTCATCGAACGCATCGAGCGCGAGGTGCAACGCCTGACGCCGGAGCGGCGGATGTTCGGACTGGAGGGCGTCGCCGATCTGCTCCGCCTGCTCGGCCCGCTCACCGTCGACGAGGTCGCCGAGCGGTGGTCGCTCGAACGCGTCGCTGCGGATTCCGACGCGGACGCGGCAGGGTACGAAGCGGCTGGAGATGACGCGGAGGAGGACCGGCCGCCTGATGCGGTCGCTCCCGGCGGCAACCGACCGCCGGGACGGCGGTCGGCGCTGGCGTCACGGCAGGGGCCAGAAATGGCCTCTGCTCCTAGCTCCAGCGCGCTCGACGAGCTCGTCTCCGCCAAGCGCGCGCTGCGCGTCATCATCGCCGGCGCCGAGCAGTACGCGGCGATCGAGGATGCTGCGCGGTTGCGCGACGCGCTCGGCGTCCCGCTGCCCATCGGCGTGCCGACGGCCTTCGTCGAACCGGTCGCCGATCCGCTCGGCGATCTGCTCGGCCGTTATGCGCGCACGCACGGTCCGTTCACGGTGACCGACGCGGCTTCCCGCTTCGGACTCGGATCCGCTGTTGCCCACGACACGCTCCGCCGGCTCGCCCAGGACCGACGCATCACCGAGGGCGAGTTCCGGCCCAACGCCGCCGGCACGGAATGGTGCGACTCCGAGGTGCTGCGGCGCATCCGCCGCATGTCCCTCGCCGCGCTTCGGCACGAGGTCGAGCCCGTCGAGCCGAAGGCGTTCGCCCGATTCCTGCCCGACTGGCAGCACGTGGGAGGCACCTTGCGCGGCGTGGATGCCGTGGCATCCGTGGTCGAGCAGCTCGCCGGCACGCGTATTCCCGCGTCGGCATGGGAGAGCCTGATCCTGCCGTCGCGCATCGCCGACTACCAGCCGGCGATGCTCGACGAGCTGACGGCGAGCGGCGAAGTGCTGTGGAGCGGCAGCGGATCGCTGCCGGGGAACGATGGCTGGGTGAGCCTGCACCTCGCCGACAGCGCGCCGCTGACGATGATCGCGCCGCCCGAGCACTCGACAGACGAGCTGCAGCGCGAGGTGCTGTCAGCGCTCGGTGCCGGCGGCGCATTCTTCTTCCGTCAGCTCGCGGATGCCGTGGGCTCGCTCGAGGACGACGCGCTCGCAACCGCCCTCTGGGACCTCGTCTGGGCCGGGCTCGTCACGAACGACACGTTCGCACCGCTCCGCGCTCTCACCGGAGGTCGCGGTGCGCACAAGCCGCAACGAGCGACGCCGAGGGCCAGGATGCGGATGCCGCGCGCCTACGCGCGTCCGACGTTCGCGGACGGGCTGCGCGCGGCATCCGTCCGCTCCGGTCCGCCCACGACGGCCGGCCGCTGGTCGATCCTGCCGCTCCCGCTGTCGAACGCCGAATCGGATGCCACGGTGCGGGCGAAAGCCGCAGCCGAGACGCTGCTCGACCGCTACGGCGTCGTCACGCGAGGGTCCGTCATGGCCGAGAACCAGCCGGGCGGCTTCGCGCTCGCCTACCGCGTGCTCAGCGGATTCGAGGAGTCAGGACGCGCCCGTCGCGGATACTTCGTCGAGACCTTGGGCGCCGCGCAGTTCGCCACGAGCGCGACCGTGGATCGCCTGCGCACGTTCACCCTGGACTCCACGCTCGAGCCGCCGCGACAGGCCGTCGCGCTGGCGGCGACGGATCCGGCGAATCCGTACGGTGCTGCGCTGCCGTGGCCGACGACCTCCGCCGCGGGCTCGGCCGTTTCCGCCACGGGACACCGCCCTGGACGCAAGGCGGGTGCCATCGTCGTGATGGTCGACGGCGCGCTCGCCCTGTACGTGGAGCGCGGCGGCAAGACGACGCTGTTGTTCGACCACGATCCCGAGGTGATGTGGCCGGCGACGCGCGCCCTCGCCGACGCGATCCACCGCGGCCGCATCTCGACTCTGACCATCGAGACCGTCGGCGGCGAGTTCGTGTTGGGCACGCCGTTCGGCGAGGCGCTCACGGCCGCCGGCTTCATGCCGACGCCACGCGGCTTGAGGCTCCGCTCGTGAGCTCCCCTGAACGCGTCCGTGTGCGGGCGAAATCCGGAGCATGCAACGAATGCCGCAGGAATCCTCCGGTATTCGAAGCGAAACCGCGTTTCCTCCGGTTGTCGTGTCGCCCCTCGGCCAGCCGGTGCGGCAGGCTTCACCTCCGGAGCCGCACGCCGATCGGGGTGGGCCGTGCCTGAGGGCGACACCGTCTACCGGCAGGCGCGCATGCTGAACGATGTCCTCGCCGGGCGGATGCTGACGCACTGCGATCTGCGCGTGCCCGCCTTCGCGACCGTCGACCTCACCGGCCAGCAGGTGCATGAGGTCATCAGCCGCGGCAAGCACATCCTGATGCGGATCGGCCTGAGCACCATCCACAGTCACCTCAAGATGGAGGGCGAGTGGCGCGTCTATGCGCCAGGACAACCGTGGCGGCGTCCGGCCCTCCAGGCCCGCGCGGTGCTCGCCACGGCGGAAGTCCAGGTGGTCGGATTCGACCTCGGCGTGCTGGAGGTTCTGCCGACCGCTCGCGAAGCGGATGCCGTCGGCCACCTCGGCCCCGACCTGCTCGGACCCGACTGGGACGAGCGGGAGGCGGTGCGGCGCCTCCGCGAACATCCGGATCTCCCCATCGCCGTCGCCCTCCTCGACCAACGCAACCTCGCCGGGCTCGGCAACGAGTACGTCAACGAGGTCTGCTTCGTGCGTGGGATACTGCCCACCCGCCCCGTGCACGACGTCGACGTCCCGAAGGCTGTCACCCTCGCCCACCGCATGATCGTGGCGAACAAGGATCGCGTCATCCGCTCCACCACGGGCGAGACCCGCAGAGGACGCACGTCGTACGTGCACCGTCGCGAGGGGATGCCGTGCCGCCGCTGCGGCACGCTCATCCGCCACCTGCAGCTCGGCCGTACCGACCTCGAGCTCCGCGACACCTGGTACTGCCCGGTCTGTCAGACCTGAGACAGGTCGGCTGCGCGTCGACGAAACGTGGGGCGCAGCCGAACCTGCACCGCTGGACCGTGAACGACGCCTGGCCTACGCGGCGGGTCCGGAAGCCAGCGTCACCGTCGCGGTGTGCGACGTGCCTGCCGAGTCCGTCCACGTGACGGAGACGGAGTCGCCGGGGTGGAACTGACCGAGGGCCGTCGTCAGGTCGCTGGAGGATCCGATCGTCGTGCCGTTCACGGCCGTGATGGTGTCGCCGGCGGCAATGCCCGCGGTCGCCGCGGGAGTGCCGTCGATGACACCACCCACCACAGCGCCGGTCTGCGAGGCGCCCTGTGTTCCGGGGTCGCCCTGGGATCCGGAGGAACCCTGCCCACCGAGGTAGCCCTGGCTGCCCTGGAATCCCTGCGAGCCGGAATAGCCGTAGTCGGAGGAGTCCGATGTCACCTCGACGCCCAGGAACGCCGGCAGCCCGATGGTGATCGCCGAGCCGGCCTCGCCCGCTTCGATGTGCTTCGCGATGTCGATCGCGTTCCCGATCGGGATCGCGTAGCCGTCCGACACCGACGAGCTCGCGGATGCGGCCGTGTCGATGCCGACGACCTCGCCCTGCGCGTCGAGGAGCGGACCGCCGGAGTCGCCGGCCTGGATGCCGGCATCCGTCTCGATGAGGCCGCTCAGGGATTCGGATGCCACGACCCCCTCCGCCTGCGTCGTGATCGACTTGTCCGTGCCGGTCACGGTGCCGTCGGCAGCGGTGAGCGTCCCGGTTCCGCCGGCATTGCCGACGGCCGTCACGTCGTCGCCGACGGACACGGATCCGGAGTCGAGCGTCGCAGTCGCGAGTCCGGATGCGCCGCTCAGTTGCAGCACGGCGACGTCGTCTGTGGCATCCGTCCCCACCACGCTCGCGTTGTACGTCTTGCCGGTGGAGACCACTGTCACGGAGATGCTCGTGGAGCCCTCGACCACGTGGTTGTTCGTGAGGATCTCCCCGGAGCTCGTCAGAACGATGCCGGTGCCTGCGGCCTCCGCCCCTTCATACGAGAGCGTCGTGTCGATGACGACGACGCCCTTCGACTCGCCGGTCGTCGCTGAGGTGGAGCCGCTCGAGCTCGAGCCCTGGCTGCCGTCGTTCTGACTGCCGCCGCTGCCGCTGCTGCCGCTGCTGCCGTTCCAGCCGTTCCAGCCGTTGCCGCTGTACCCGGCGCGCTCAGGCGCGGACTGCGTCGCCGCCGACTTCGCGAAGGCGGACGCGATGTCGGTGACGGCCACGGCGCTGGCCGCTGTTCCCGCGACCGCGAACACCGCGGATGCCGCCACGGCGGCGGTGATCCAGCCGATCGTGCGGCGCTTGATCGTGTCGTTGTGCATGAGTCCTACATCCATTCGGGGTCGGTGACCGCGACAGCCGATGACCACGTCGGGTCGATGTCCGTCCCGTCTCGATCGATGACTTCAGTGCACCTCGCACTCTCGCGAAAGCTCTTTGCCTGCTCCATGCACTTGCTATGAACGGTGGACGTTTCCTCTGCGACTCCTAAGACCTTCCCCAGCTCTCGTCCAGTCTCGACAGGCTCGGCCGGCTTCTCGGACCGACTAAATTGCGCGAAGTGCGAACAAATTGGGCAGACTGGAGTCCGATGCCGCCGCGGACCACCACCCGCGGCTCGGCAGCACGTGCACGAGCATGAGCACCGCCATGAACCCCGACTCGAGCAAAGGAGCCCGTGAATGACCCTGCGCAGCCAGGACTGGTACGGCGGCGAAGGCCGCGATCCCTACATCCATCGCGCATGGATGCGGCGCGGCATCCCAACGGATGCCTTCGACGGCAAGCGACCGCAGATCGCCATCGCGAACACGGCCGGCGATCTGGTGCCGTGCAACATGCACCTCAACGAGGTCGCGCAGTACGTGAAGAACGGCGTGTACGAGGCGGGCGGCATCCCGCTCGAGATCCCCGTGATGGGCCTCGGCGAGACCCTTGTCAAGCCCACGGCCATGCTCTGGCGCAACCTCGCCGCGATGCAGGTCGAGGAGATGCTGCGTGCGAATCCGGTGGATGCCGTCGTGCTGCTCGGCGGGTGCGACAAGACGATCCCCGCGCTGCTGATGGGTGCGGCATCCGTCGACATTCCGGCGGTCGTCGTGCCCGGCGGCCCGATGCTCAACGGGCACTTCCGCGGCGAGCTCATGGGCTGCGGCACCGGTGTGTGGCAGCTCAGCGAAGAGGTGCGCGCCGGCACGCTCAGCGAGGCCGAGTTCGAGAAGTCCGAGACCTCGATGATCCGCTCGAAGGGCCACTGCAACACCATGGGCACCGCGTCGACCATGGGCATCATGGCCGAGGCGCTCGGCATGACCATCCCCGGCCTGTCCGGCACTCCGGCAGCGGATGCGCGGCTTCTCGAGGCTTCCCACGCCACGGGCCGCCTCGCGGTCGAGCTCGTGGCCGAGCAGCGCACCATCTCGACGGTGATCACGAAGGAGTCGTTCCACAACGCGATCGTCGCGCTCGCCGCGATCGGCGGATCCACCAACGCCGTCGTCCACCTGCTCGCCATCGCGGGACGTCTCGGCATCGACCTCACGCTCGACGACTTCGACCGCATCGGCGCCAACGTCCCGCTTTTGGTCAACCTGCAGCCCGCAGGTGAGTACCTCATGGAGGACCTCTTCCGCGCCGGCGGCGTTCTCGCCGTCTTCGACCAGGTGAAGGATCTGCTCGATCCGGCCGCTCAGACCGTGATGGGTGCGCCGCTGACCGACTTCCTGGGCGACCATCCGGTGTGGGATCGCGACGTGATCTCGCTGCGCGAAGATCCGTTGCAGGACGACGCGGGCATCGCCGTGCTCCGCGGCAACCTCGCCACGCGCGGCGCCATCATCAAGCCCGCAGCGGCATCCCCCGGGCTCCTCGTGCACCGCGGCAAGGCCGTCGTGTTCGACTCGATCGAGGACTTCCATTCGCGCATCGACGATCCGGATCTCGACGTCGACGCCGACTCGGTGCTCGTGCTGCGCGGATGCGGCCCCAAGGGGTACCCGGGAATGCCCGAGGTGGCCAACCTGCCGTTGCCCCCGAAGCTGCTCAAGCAGGGCGTGCGCGACATGGTGCGCGTCTGCGACGGACGGATGTCTGGCACGGCGTACGGGACCGTTGTGCTGCACGTCGCGCCTGAGGCCGCGGCAGGTGGCACGCTGGCTCTCGTGCGCGACGGCGACATCATCTCGCTCGACGTGCCGAATCGGCGCATCGAGGTGGAAGTCAGCGATGAGGAACTCGAGGCACGCAAGCCGCCGTTCCGCGAGACGGGATCGTTCGCCCACGCCGACCGCGGTTGGCAGAAGCTCTACATCGACCACGTACAGGGTGCAGACACCGGGGCCGACCTGGACTTCCTCACCGGATCCAGCGGCTCCGTCGTGACACGGGAGTCGCATTGACGACCAGCAACAGCAGCAACAGCAACAGCAACAGCAACAGCAACAGCAGAAAGGACCACATCGTGACCGACACCGCGCACGACGACACGAACCGTGCACCGCTGGGACTCGCTCGGGTTCGCAGCGGCGGCGACGTGCTCTGGGCCGTCCGATCCGGTGACGTGTATTCGCCTCTCGGCGTGACGCTCGCCGAGCTGCTGCGCCTGCCGAGGGACGAAGCCAGGGGTCTCGTGGAAAAAGCGCGCGTGGATGCCGCAGGTGACGGCATCCGCGTCGACGCAGTGCTCGCCCCCGTCGACCCCGAGCACGAGGTGTGGGCGGCCGGCGTCACGTACCTGCGCAGCCGCGACGGACGCATCGAGGAGGCGACGGATGGCTCGCCCTACGACCGCGTGTACGTCGCGAAGCGTCCCGAGCTGTTCTTCAAGGCGACCGGCAGACGCGTCGTGGGACCGGGCGAGCCCGTCGGCGTGAGGACCGACTCCGGATGGGACGTGCCCGAACCCGAACTCGGCATCGTGCTCGACGCCTCCGGGGACATCTTCGGATTCGTGCCGGGCAACGACGCCAGCAGCCGCTCGATCGAGGGCGAGAACCTGCTCTACCTGCCGCAGGCCAAGGTGTACACGGCCTCGTGTGCGCTGGGCCCCGAGATCGTGCCGGCGTGGCTCGCCGCGCCGCCGTTCGGCATCTCGCTGACGATCGAGCGCGAGGGCGCGACAGTGTTCGAGGGCACCACTTCGACGGATGCCATGGCCCGCACCCTGCCCGACCTCGCCGACTGGCTCTTCCGCGGCCTCGATTTCCCGGACGGCACGATCGTTCTGACGGGCACAGGGATCGTGCCCGGAGCGGACTTCACGCTGACACCCGGCGACGTCGTGACGATCGGCGTCGACGGCATCGGAACGCTCACCAACCCGGTGATCAGCGTCGGCCGCTGACTGTTGACAGTGCGTATGCTTCTGCGGCACTCATGGCCTGATGCCGGCGTGTCGGGGCCACACGCCGGCGTGTCGGGCATTCGTGCCGCGGGAACGTACGCCGTGGCTCCGACTTGTACGAGACAATGGCACCAGCAAACGTTTTCTCCCTGGCAACCATGGTGTGCCTTGGGACGGCGATGACGTCGTGACGAAGACCGAGACGAACCCTTCGAAGGAGATCCGATGAGCGACACCACGTCCGAGGTGCCGGTGAACGCTGAGGCGCCGGCGAATACCGAGCTGGACGCTGTGATGGCCGCAGCCGTGAAGGCTGCTCCGGTGCTTGCGGCGACGACGCCGCGCGAACGTGCCGGCTGGTTGCGCGCGATCGCGGACGCGCTCGACGCTGACGCCGGCACGCTCGTCCCGCTGGCGATGCGTGAGAGCCACCTGCTGGAGCAGCGGCTAACCGGTGAGTTGGTGCGCACCACGTTCCAGCTGCGCCTCTTCGCCGAGCAGCTCGAGCGCGGCGCCTATCTCGAGGCGACCATCGACCATGCAGACCCGAGCTGGGGCATGGGACCGCGTCCGGATCTGCGGCGGGTGCTGCGGCCCCTCGGTCCTGCCGCTGTCTTCGCCGCGAGCAACTTCCCGTTCGCGTTCTCCGTCGCCGGTGGCGACACGGCGGCGGCACTCGCTGCCGGATGCCCGGTCATTGTGAAGGCGCACTCCGCGCACATCGAACTGTCGCACGCCGTCGCGCGTCATGTCGGGGACGCGCTGCGCGCATCCGGAGCCCCCGACGGCACGTTCGCCCTCGTCGAGGGGCGGCAGACCGGACGGGACCTGGTGCTGCATCCGGATCTCACCGTTGCCACGTTCACGGGTTCGCTGCACGGCGGACGCGCGCTGTTCGATCTGGCCGCGTCGCGTCCGACGCCGATCCCGTTCTACGGTGAGCTCGGCAGCGTCAACCCGGTCTTCGTGACCGCGGCGGCAGCGAGCGAGCGAGCGGATGCCATCGCCACCGGTTTCGCGTCATCCATGACCCTCGGCGTCGGCCAGTTCTGCACCAAGCCGGGCGTGCTGCTGGTACCCGCCGGCGCCGGACTCGAGAACCTCGTCGCGGCCGCCGTGCACGAAACCTCCGGCGGTCCGATGCTGGCCGCCTCGATCAGCGACGGCTTCTTCACCGGACTCGGCACGCTCGACGAGCGCGACGACGTGGAACTGCTTGCCGGTGACCCGGCTCGCGCCGACGTGCCGACTCCGACGGTGTACGGCACGGATGCCGCAGCCCTCCTCGCCCACCCGCACGAGCTCCTCGAGGAGCACTTCGGCCCGGCAGCACTCGTGGTGCGCTACGACTCGCCCAAGCAGGCGGTCGCCGTCGCGCACGCACTGGAGGGCCAGCTCACCGCGACCGTCCAGGGCGCCGACGACGATGCGGATGCCGCAGCGCTGATCACCGTCCTCGCCGACAAGGCCGGCCGCGTGCTGTTCAACGGCTGGCCGACCGGCGTCTCCGTCACCTACGCACAACAGCACGGCGGACCGTACCCCGCAACCACGGCACCCCACTTCACGTCGGTGGGCACAGCATCCATCGGACGCTTCCTGCGCCCCGTCGCCTACCAGGACGTGCCGGATGCCGCGCTACCGCCAGCACTCCAGAACGCCAACCCCTGGCACCTGCCGCGCACCGTCGACGGCGTTCTCGTCCCGGCCAGCTGAGCTGCCTCGGCGCTGCCGAGCCTGCGGCCACGACGCCCGGTTCTGTCGCGTCGTACAGCGACGCGACAGCCGTGCCGTCGGGGAGCGAGCCGCACCACTGGGTGAGCTTGTCGAAACCAGCCCGACCAGACGATCGGGATGCTGGTTTCGACAAGCTCAACCGGCGGTATGCAGCTCGACCAGCGGCATGCAGCTCGACCGGGCGGTGCCTCCACCTGCTCGATCGGCGGGCGGGCGAGGCCCTACGGCGTCACGAATCGTCCGTCTGCGGCGTCCTGCGGCGCCTGCTCCCTGAGCTTGAAGTGCTGCTTCTTGCCCGTGGCGGTATAGGGCAGCTCTGAGACGAACGTGTATCGACGCGGACGCTTGTAGTCGGCGAGCGCGACGCTCGCGCGCAGGTACGCATCCAGTTCGCGGGCTGCTGCTGCGGCATCCGAGAGTGCGCCTTCCCGTGGTTGCACGTAGGCCACGACGACCTCGCCCCACTGCTGGTCGGGGAGACCGACGACGATCGAGTCCGCGACGCCCTCGTGTCCGGCGAGCACCTCCTCGACCTGCACCGGATGCACGTTCTCCCCGCCGGAGATGATCATGTCGTCCTTGCGTCCCACGATCGTGACGATCTCGTTCTCGTCCCAGGTCGCGAGGTCGCCCGGATACACCCAGCCGTGCCGGAACTTCTCCGCCTGTTCGTCAGGATTGCCGAGGTAGGCGTAGCCGCTCTTCACCGAGCGCATGATGACCTCGCCGATCTCCTGCCCGTCCTTCTTCGCGTGCTCGTCCGGCGACGAGATGCGATCCGGCTGCACCTTCACGACGGCGACGTCGTCGTCGAGGCAGGCACGGCCGGCAGCACCGGCCGCGTCCGGGAGGTCATCCGGCCGCAGGTAGGTGTTCCAGAACGCCTCCGTCGTGCCGTATCCGTTCGCGATGCGCGGCGTCAGCACACGCTGGTACCGGAGGGCGGCCGCCCGGTCGAGCGGCGCTCCCATGGTCACGATGCCGTGCAGGGAGCCGAGGTCGCGCGGATGAGCTTCCTGGGCATCCGCGAGTCGCTCGAGGTTGGTCGGAGCACCGATCACGTAGGTGAGCCGGTGTGCCTGGATGCTGTCCAGCACCACCTGCGGATCGAAGCGCGGCAGCGTCACCACTTCGGCGCCGACGAAGAACGCCGTGTTCGGACCGGCGCAGTAGTTGCCGCCGCGGTGGAACCACGGCGACATGTTCATGGTCTTGTCGCTGGGCGAGAGCGGGAAGTGCATGATCACGTCGTGCGCGGTGAGCACCTCGTTGAGACTCGTCAGTGGGACTGCTTTCGGCATGCCGGTCGTTCCGGATGTGTACAGGCGAGACGTCTCGTCCCACGTGCTGGCATCGGCGGGAGCGCGGAAGCTCGGCGCGGCATCCGCGAGCAGGTCCTCGAACGGCACGGCGCCCGGCAGCAGGTCGCCCTGACCGACCGCCGCCAGGATGCGCGGGCTGTGCGTCGCGAGCTGGAGCGCAGAGGCGACGTTCGCGGCATCCGCAGCGTCGTACACGAACACGGCCGGCTTCGACTGGTCGAGGATGTGAGCGGTCTCGCCTGGGGCGAGCCGGAAGTTCATCGGCGAGCTCACGGCTCGAAGCCCCTGCGCCGCGATGTAGAGGAACGCGAACTCGGGCACGTTCATGAGCTGGTAGCCCACGATGTCGCCGACCCCGACGCCCAGGGAGCGGAGTCCCTCGACCAGCCGGCCGGTCACGGCGCCGAGCTCCTCGTAGGTCCAGGATCGTCCCGATGGCGGATCGGTGAGCGCCGGTCGTGACGCGTAGCGATGCGTGTTGCGTTCGAACGCGGCCGCCCAGGTGAAGTGGTTCTCGAACACGCGCCGCAGTTCACTCGGGTCGTAGTCGGTGTTGCCGCGGCGAGCCTCGTCGGTCATCGTTGCCTCTTTTCCGTCTGATTGTTCGGCTCTGTCTGATTGTCCAGCTCCGTCTGGTCGCTCGGCGTTGCCTGGTCGCGCTGCGCCGCGCGCACCTCGGACCAGTAGGGCGGGGCGACGATCGTGAGGCCACCGTCCACCACCAGGGTCTGGCCCGTGATGTATCCGGCTTCCGGCGAGAGCAGGAAGCGCACCGCGTGCGCCAGGTCGTCCGGGGTGCCGATCCGGCCGAGCGGCACGCGTGCCGCCATGGTCTCCGGATCCGGCAGGGCGGGATCCGCGTAGTAGTGCCGGAACGAGTCCGTGTCGAAGAGTCCGCCGTTGACGGCGTTCACCGTGATGCCGCGCTCCCCGAACTCCGCGGCCATGTGCCGCACCCAGGATTCCATCGCCGCCTTGTCCGCGCCGATGGCGCCGTACGCCGGGAACGCCCGGCTCGCACCGTAACTGGTGACGGCGACGATGCGGCCGCCACGTGGCATCCGCGAGACGGCATGCTGCGCCAGCAGCACGAACGACCGCACGTTCGTCTCCCACGAGCGTTCCAGGTTCGACGCCGAGAGCCGTTCGATCGGTTTGAACGCCGAGGCCGCGGCGTTCGCCACGAGGCAGTCGAAGGTCGCGCCATCGGCGAAGAGCGCCTCGATGTCGTCGGTCGATTCCAGCTCGAGCCGCACCGCCCTCGCGCTGCCGCCTGCCGCCTTGATGCCCGCCACCACGTTCTCCGCCGCCGCCTGAGAGCGTCGATAGGTGACGGTGACGTCGACGCCGTCCGCGGCGAGCAGAGCGGCCAACCGAGAGCCGACCCCTCGTGACCCTCCGGTGATCAGCGCTGAACGCGTGTGCGGCTGACGATCGGAAGACGGGGCTTCACCGGGCATGCATCTCTCCCAACGGGACGAAGCCGTCGAGCGGTCAACGCTCGGCGTCGGGTGTCGCCAGCTTAGAACTCGCGACGTGATCGTGTGAGGACTCCTCGAGTCGACATACCGGACGACCGAGCGGGGACGGAGGGTTCTTGCAAGCCGGGGCGCGTTGGCTAACCTGGGACGGCCATGCAGACCCCCGCAGCTGACATCCACGTCGACGAAGGCCTCGTGCGAGCGCTGCTCGCCGAGCAGCATCCCGACCTGACCGGCGAGCTCCGCCAGGTGGCCAGCGGCTGGGACAACGCCGTCTTCCGGCTCGGCGACGGGCTCGCCGTGCGTATGCCGCGCCGCGACGTCGCCGCCCACCTCATCGCGCACGAGCAGCGCTGGCTGCCCTTCCTCGCGGCCGGCCTGCCGGTGCAGGTTCCCGTGCCGGTGAGAGTCGGGACGCCCAGCAGACTGTTCCGTTGGCCGTGGAGCGTGGTGCGCTGGGTCGAAGGCATGGACGGAGCGGATGCCACGGCATCCGAACGCACGTCCCTCGCGGTTCCCCTGGCCCGCTTCGTGGCGGCACTGCACACCCCCGCGCCGCATACGCCCGACGGGATGCTGCATCCGGACGTGCCGCTCAATCCGGTGCGCGGCATCCCGCTGGCCTCCCGCGATCGCGCCATGCGCGAACGCCTCTGGGAGCTGCAGCGCCTGTGGGACATCACCGCGCTCGGCGAGCTGTGGGAGGAGTCGCTGAGCGCAGCGCGCTGGCACGGCGTGCCGATCTGGCTGCACGGCGACCTGCATCCCGGAAACCTCCTGCTCGATGATCGAGGCGGACTGGCCGCCGTCATCGACTTCGGGGATCTCACGGCCGGGGATCCCGCGACCGACCTCGCGACAGCCTGGCTCACGTTCCGTCCGGAGGCACGCGAGGTGTTCCGTGCGGTGGTGGCCGACGCATCCGACCCCGATTCGGGCGCGACGGACGCCGCCACCTGGCTTCGCGCCCGCGGCTGGGCGCTCTGCATCGGCACGGCGCTCGCCACCGCGTCGGACGACAACCCGCGCATGCACGCGCTCGGCACGCATGTGCTGTCCCAGCTGCTGCGTGAGGCGTACGACCGCTAAGACGCGCCCGCAGATCCATACCGCGTCGCGCTCGCTCGTACCGCGTCGCGCTCATCCGTGCCACGCTGGATGACGTGCGCCCGTTCGTACTGATCGCCACCCGTTTCGACGACCCGATCGCCGACGCGGAGTACGAGGCATTTCGCACGTTCGGCGGGCTCGCCGCGCAGGAGCTGGTGCGTATCCGCCTGGAGCGCGACCCGATGCCCGAGCTCGATCTCGACGACTATTCCGGCGTGCTCGTCGGCGGCAGCCCGTTCAATGCCAGCGACCTGCAGAGCACGAAGAGCGAGACGCAGGTCCGCGTCGAATCCGAGATGTCCGAACTGCTTGATCGCGTGGTCGCCTCCGACGTCCCGTTCTTCGGCGCCTGCTACGGCGTCGGGACACTCGGCGTGCACGAAGGAGCCGTCATCGATCGCACGTACGGCGAGGAGGTCGACGCCGTCGAGGTGTCGCTCACGGAAGCCGGCATCCGCGATCCCCTGTTCGACGGCATCCCGTCGCCGTTCCTCGCCTGGGTCGGGCACAAGGAGGCCGTGACCGCGTTGCCGGTCGACGCAACGCTTCTCGCCACCGGGACGACCTGTCCGGTGCAGGCGTTCCGCATCAAGACCAATCTCTACGCGACGCAGTTCCATCCGGAGCTCACCGCCGACGACATCGTGGAGCGCGTGCGCGCGTACCGCTTCGAGGGCTACTTCGCACCGGACGAGCTGGATGCCACGGTGCACGCCATCCGCTCGGCCCCGCCTGTCACGGTGCCCGGCCGTCTGCTCGGCGCCTTCACCCGGCGCTACGCGCGACCGTGAGCCGCCCAAGTCAGAAGCGCGTCACAGTCTCGACACAGGTCGTTCCGAAGCCGAATGCACAGCATGGCCGGCATGCCCGACTACGCAGCAGCGATCGAATTCAGCGCAACGGACTTTTCGCGGCCCGAGTTCCGGATGCTCCGCCGTCAGCTCGTCCCCCTCCTCCAGGCTTCGGACGGCGTGACGAGCGTGCACACCGATCGTGCCGCACACGTGATCGGCGCGATGGTCGTGGTGGCCGCGCCGAGCTCGTCGACGGCAGCCGCCAAGGCGGGGTCCCTGGCCAGGGCTCTGCTGCCGCGGCTGCGGAAGGTGCGAACGGCGAGGATCCGTCTGCGCGTCGAGCTGGAACGCGACGAGCGAGCGCCGGACGTTCGGGAAGGCGACTCGCGCTCGCTCGTCGCCGAGGATTCGTACCGCTGATCTCTGCACCGGGTTCGATCACGGCACCGAACTCGTCGCGGTGATCCGGCAGTCGCAACCTCATCGCCTGATCCAGGTGAACACCTGATCGCGGCGCATTTCGTCACTCACCGTTCGGCCGGAACGTCAACGACCCCAGAAGGGGGTACACGAAGTGCGGTAGATTGGTCGTGTTCCCGGATGTGGCATCCAGCACTCTCGACAACAGGTTCTGCCTGGAGGAGAGGCGAGACGGTGCGTTCCCGGGAGCGCACAAAGGGAATCCTGGCGGCCGAGTGTTCGGGTCACTTCGCCTCCAGGATTCCCGCTTGTCGCAGTGTGACCGTTCACGGTGGCGACCGCGCGGATAACCCCCGCGGGGTGACCGGTCCAGCCGCCGCCCTGCGAACCGCGTTACAACGAGGTCATCGTGTGATCGGGTCGGCACGGCGGGGGCGGCATGACGACATCGCAGTACGGTCCAGGCGAGTTCTGCGTCATCGCGCTTCCCGGGCGGACGGTGCCGGAGGAACTCGCGTGGGCGATCGTCGAGACGTTGATGGAGGGCGTCGTGTCGCTCCTCGACGCCGCCATCGTGACCCGTGAGACGCATGGCGCTCTCACCGTCACAGGACTCGAGCGCATCGGCGACGACGACGGCGTGGCCTCGCTCGACGCCACGGCCGAGGGGCTCACCGGATCCCGCGACCTCGAGCGTCTCGCAGCGGAGCTGGCGCCCGACCAGTCGGCACTCGTCCTCCTCGTCGAGCACTCCTGGATGCGTCGCATCGGCCAGGCTGCCGCTGACGGCGGCGGTCACCTGCTGCACACGGAACGTCTCCGCGGATCCGCTCTGAACGACGTCGCCGGCGTTGTGGGCGTGCAGCTCGACCGGGATCACCAGGCTCTTCTCGACCACGACGGATCCGATGCGATCTAGGGCACACGGATCGCACGCCGAGGCTTCAGGGGGTCGCACCGCTCACGAGAGAGCCCGGATCGCCTCCCTACGGTTCGTGACTCCGAGTTTGCGGTAGATCATCCTGGTGTGCGTCTTCACCGTGTTGGCCGAGACGCCGAGCTGCTCCGCGATCTCCGCGATCCGCATGTCGGTGCGCAGATAGCCGAAGACTTCCCGTTCACGATCCGAGAGAGCGGATGCCGCACGTCGCGGCGCAGACAGGCTCGCGATGAACGCGGCGTGCCTCGTTCCCCACGCACCGTGTTCGCGCAGCATGGCTCGAAGCTCCGGCCGGTCGTCGGCGAAGGGCCGAGCCACGCCGAGCGGTGCAGCGAGGTCCAGCGCGCGCTCGAACAGCTCGTGGGCGTCCTCGGTGTTGCCGTCGTCGCGCTGAACGAGGGCGAGCGTCACCAGAGCCGATGCCCTGATGTACGGCGCGCGACCGGTCTCGCGCAACTGGCCGAGGAGCGCGACGGCCTCCGCACCCCCGATCACCTGTCGCACCAGCTCGGCAAGGATGACCCCGGCTGCCGGGATATACGTGATGTGCTCGAATCGCCTGGCGATCGCGGCCGCGCGATCCGTTCGTCCGTCCGCCGCGGCGAGCTTCGCCGCCGAGAGCATGCGGTAGGCGGGCCAGGGCAGGCCGTGCACCTCGGTGTCAGGAAGTGCACGGAGCAGCTCCGCCGCATCCGCTCGCTCCTTGCGGTCGCCGACCGCGGCGGCGATGAAGGCCAGGTAGTGCCTGGCGATGCCTGCGAACGATGTCGGCCCTGCACCCGAGTCGATCTCACGCCGGAAGCGACGCCGAGCGTCGTCGAGGTCGTTGCGCCAGAAGGCCATCCACGCGCGCGCCGAGTTCTCCGGACCTCCGAGATACACCTGCCACGCGGTGCTCGCCTGCTCCTCGATGTCCAGCTGTGCCAGTACTCGTTCTGACTCGGCGAAATCTCCCCGGAACGCGAGCATGTACGCGTGCAGGGCTCCCGCCCTGCGCTGAATCGTCGCCTCGCCGAGCTCGCGCGCCGTCGCCTCCGCGGCGCTCAGCACCTCGACGCCGGCATCCATGTCGGTGCGCCGGTAGACCATGGTCGTGCCGAGCATGAGCAGCTTCGCCGCGTAGGCGAGCCGGTTCGACGGCGGATGCGTGGTGAGGTCGGCCCGCACACGACGGCCCGCCTCGCCGAGTTCCCCGAAGTCGTCGTAGAGGAACAGGCCCGCCACGTCGGCCGTGCGGAGCGCGGCGTCGCGCTCCGGCTTGGCCAGGGCGTTCACGCGGGACAGCGCGTGTCGGAACATCCGCTGGCCCTCAGCGCGGTTGCCGCCGACGTCCACGGCGCATGCCCTGATGACCAGGACCTCGGGATCGGACGCCCACGGCTCCGGCAGTGCCGCGCAGGCGTGATCCAGCGCGTCTCCGTTGGGGCCGAGCAGGAGCGCCACCCATCCGTCGCGCAGGGTCTGCACGGCGGTCTCCGGATCCGCGGCCGCCACCGAGTGGTCGATGGAGCGCAACGGATCCGTCGCCGCGAGGAACGCTGCCGCCGCCCGGTGCAGCCGCCGGGCCCGCGCCCTTGCCGCGCGCCGGAGGATCGCCCTGCATCGCGCGGCGAACACGGAGTGCCAGCGGTAGACCACGCCCTCGCCCTCGCCGAACCGGTCGAGGAACAGGCCGCGGCGCACGCACTCCTCGAGGAGCGCCCCTGCGTCCTCTCGGCCGGTGAGAGCTTCCGCCAGCGGCTCGTCCAGAACGGAGGTGGTCGTCGCATCCAGCACGAACTCGCGCAGCTCGTCGGGCAGAGCACCCAGGATCTCATCCGCGATGTACTCGGTGAGCTGAGGCAGATTACCCTGGCGCACCGTCCGCGAGCCCTGCCTGGATGCCGTGCCTGACACGAGCGCCAGCCGAACGGCGGCCGCCCATCCGTCGACGGCATCCACGAGCCGCTCGGAGTCGTCGAGCGTGAGCGAAAGGTCGAACAGCGCGGCCGCATCCAACGCCTCCTCGGCCGTCATGCGCAGCACGTCGGACCGGATGACCGCAGCCTCTCCGCCGAGCAACAGCCTGTCCAGCGGCAGCCGATCCTCTTCCCTGCCGACGAGGATGAGACGCAGCGAGAGGGGCGCGAGCTCGACGAGGCTCCCGATCAAGCTGGCCTGGGCGGCATCCCCCGCTCGATGCAGATCGTCGATCACGAGGGCGATGGGATGTTCGGCATCCGCGAGCGCATCGCACACCGCGTGATAGAGCGCGCCGGAGTCACGGGATTCCGGCGCGACGTCGAGGAGTCCCTCCAGCCTCGGATCATCGGATGCCGCTGCCGCCTTCCGCAGCGCCATCACGACTCCCACGGAGAGCCGCTGCGCGTCCGCGTCGTGACGGGTCAGGGAGAGCCAGGCAACGGGCATCCGCGACGTCGCAGCCCACTGGGACACGGCGACGGACTTGCCCATGCCGCTCGGGGCGGTGACGATCGTCACGCGGTGGTCGGCCACGCTCGCGGCAATGGCCGACATCACCCGGCCGCGCGCGGCCACGCGCAACTGCTGCGGCGGCGTGTAGCGGGCGTCCCCGCCGGCCGACGCACCGCTCTCGGGACCACGGCGCATGCATCGAGAGTAAGTCACCACCGGCTCGAGAGCGGGGACACCAGGGAGGTTCAGCGCTGATGCACCTCGACGCGTCCGAGCCACCGGCCCGCAGCACCGCTTGACTTCACCGGGAATCCGACGTATTTTCCTCATGTGGAAATTTCCGTGAAAGGAAAAAGTGCCGCGCGAGACGACTCCGGCATCGGGGCGGTCTTCTCAGCGCTCGCGGATCCCACCCGCCGCCGGATCGTTGAAGCGCTGCAGAGCGACGAGACCACGGTCGGAGCGCTCGCGGCCCGCCTGGGCGTTGCGACCCCCGCCATGTCCAAGCACCTGACCGTGCTCGAGAACGCCGGCCTCATCTCGCGCCGGCGCGACGCACAGCGTCGACTCTGTCGGCTGGAGCCCGCCGGGTTCCAGGACCTCCACGAGTGGGCGTCTCGCTACGAGAGCCTGTGGTCCGGCAGCCTCGACAACCTGAGCGACTACCTGGCGAGTCTGGGCAGCGAGGATCCGACAGCAGCGAGCCGCAACGGGACGAGCGACGCCCTGAGCGGTGAGGAACAGAGCGGCGAGGAGCAGCCCGCATGAACACGAAGGCGACGATCGAGCAGCGGGATGCCGCCGGCATCCGTCTGTCTCGCGTGCTGCCGGCGAACGTGCCGACGGTCTTCCGGGCGCTCTCCGAGCGCGAGCACCTCATGCGCTGGTGGGGACCGCCGAACTGCCGCGTGGTGGAGTGCAGCGTCGACTTCAGGGTCGGCGGCGTCTGGCACTACCGGCTCGCATCGAGCGATGGCACGCAGCACTGGAGCCGCGCGGTGTACCGCGAGATCGTTCCCGATGCCCGCATCGTCTACGCGGAGACCGGATCGGATGCCGACGGTCGCGTCGTGCACGACCGTCCCGCCTCCGTCGGCACGCTCACACTGACTCCCGATCCCGACGGCACCCGCCTTGATGTTCGGCTGGTGTTCGTCTCGCCGCTGGATCGCGACAAAGCTGTCGCGAACGGCGTCGAAGCGGGCTTCACCGCCGCTCTCCACCAGCTGACGGAGCTGCTGTCCGTCGAGGACTGACCGGATCGCTCACGAGTCGATTCCCCACGAAAGGAACGAAGGATGTCCGAGACCTCACTCACTGCTGTGCGTTCCGCCGACGGAACGGCCATCGCCTACGACGTGCACGGCGACGGACCCGGCGTGATCCTGATCGACGGCGCGATGTGCTTCAGGGATTCGGGACCGATGCGTCCGCTCTGCACTCAGCTCAGCGATGACTTCACCGTGCTCATGTACGACCGCCGCGGCCGCGGTGAGAGCGGCGACACGGCGCCGTACCACGTCGACCGCGAGCTCGACGACCTCGACTCGCTGCTCGACGCTCTGCTGGACTCCACGGGAACGACGTGCGCCGCGCCGGCCCTGGTCGGCGTGTCGTCGGGTGCAGCGTTGGCGCTGCGAGCAGCCGCGCGACTCGGGGATCGCATCCGCGCTGTCGTCGTCTACGAGCCGCCGTTCATGCCGGAACCGCTCGCCGCTGGGGCTCACGCCTACACCGAGGCGCTCGGGGCGGCTCTGGCCGCGGGCGATCGCGACCGTGCCGTCGCACTGTTCCTCGGACGCGTCGGGATGCCCGAGCAGGCGATCGCGGGCATGCAGCAGTCGCCTGCGTGGCAGGGCATGGCAGGCATCGCGCCGACGCTCGCCTACGACGACGCCGTGATGGGCGACAGCAGGATCCCCACGGACCTCGTCGCGGACATCACGGCTCCCGTGCTGGCGCTGGCGGGCGGTGCCAGCCCGGACATGATGCAGTACGGGGCTCGCAGCGTGGCGGACGCCGCGCGAAACGGCGCCTTCGAGGTGCTCCCCGGTCAGGGACACGATGCTGACGCCGCAGCGCTGGCCGGCGGCATCCGCGAGTTCCTGCGCCCCTGACCTGACGCCGGTCGTGCAGTGACTCGCACTGCAGAAATGGCTCCACAGCCGTCGGTGTGGAGCCATTTCTGCAGTGCGACCTCACGAAGGAGAGACGCGCCGGCGGACTGTCACCCGACCGGCACCTCGATGCGTCCCTCGATGGCTGCTTCTCGGTAGAAGACCACGGAGACGATGCACAGCCACGCCCACGACACGACGACCGCCAGCGTGAACACGAGGTTCGCGACGATCGACCCGGCACCGACGGCGACGAGCACGAAGCCGACGAGCAGGAAGACGCCGGCCGCCACGCTGAGCGCGGACAGTGCACGCGAGCGTGCGGCAAGCCTGCGGGCGGTGAGGAACGCCCACACCGCGAAGGCGATGAATCCGAGGCCGCCGCACAACAGGTGCAGGGCGCCGTGCCACGTGAGAGCGTCGCCCGTCGCATCCGGCAGGAAGGCTCCGGCACCGACCAGCAGGATGCCGTACCCCATAAGATATGCCCACGCGGTGCGCGCCGGGCCGGTCGCAAGGTGGCGGTGGATGCCGATCGCTGCGGCGATCAGCATCAGTCCGGTGAGCACGAAGACGGTGATGTGAACCCATCCGGCCGGTCCGAGCGAGAGGACGCTCCAGCTGTCTCTCGCGAAGTCGAACCCGGGCGTCAGTAGTCCCTGGATGACGGATGCGAGCACGTAGAACGGACCGACGATCACGCCGTACCCGAGCAGGGACTTGGTGATCCGCGCCTCCGGCGTGCAGTCGATCCGCACCGCGTTCCCGGTCGACTCGGCGCCCCGCGCGGACGTGCTGTTCGATGTCGACGACATGTCTTTGCCCTTCGCTCATCGGCCTTCGCTCCGCGACCGTCGGACTTCTCTCGTCGGTCTTCGGCCCGATACGACGGCCGCCTGCATTCGGTGACGAGACGGTGATCAAACTAAACTGCTCGTTTCGGTTTAGTTTGATGGTAGGCTCGGGTCGACGGACGGTCAAGAGCGGTTCGAGCATTCGTCTGACTCGGACACCTGCCCGCAGATCGGTTTTGGGGCGTGCCGCATGCGACAACGGAAGTCCTCGGAGATCCTCGAGGCGGCTCGTGAGCTGTTCCTCCGCGACGGGTTCGCCGCCACCACGATCGAGGCGATCGCGAGCGCCGCAGGGGTCTCCAAGGCCACGGTGTACAGCAATTTCTCCGACAAGGATGCCTTGCTCACCACGCTGCTCGAGACGGTCACGACCGAGTCGGCCGCGATCCTCGCCCGTGCGGCCGACGGCCTGGCGGGCGACGGAACGGCGCGCGAGCGCTTCATCGCCCTCGGCACCTCGGTGGTCGATGGAGTGCTGCGGCCCGAGGTGCTGAGCCTGCGTCGGCTGGCGGTGGCACAGGCATCCGCGTTCCCGCGACAGGTGGCGGAATTCTGGCGACGCGGGCCTGCCTCCACGGTCGCACTCGTCGCCGCCCACCTGAAACGCATGACCGAGGCGGGCGAGCTGAGCACTCCCGATGCGATGGAGGCATCGACACAGCTGACGTACGCGCTGACCGCCTCGTTCCAGGACCGCGCGCTGCTCGGCGGCGAGCGGCCCACGCGCGCGCAGATCGATGCGCACGTGACCTCGACTGTCGACGCCTTCCTCCGCGCCTATTCGCCCTGATCGCGTCCCCGCTCGGTAACTCACCGCTCCGCTGTCCCTTCACGCCGCCTTACACGCGAGCACCCGACACAACGGGACAGCGGAACGGAGGGGCCTCGCACAGCCGGTGCCTCTCTCCGCGCTCCGCCGTCCCTTCACGCCGCCGACCGCCCGACCTCCCGACGCAACGGGACAGCGGAACGGGGCAGCGGAACGGGGCAGCGGAACGCGGAGGCAGGGTCGGGCACCCGCCGCAACGCAGGATGCCCGGGTCTGCGCGACCCGGGCATCCGCTGCGCTGCACGCAGCACGGTGCGTGGAGCGGAGCGCTACTCGCGGGCGAGTGCGGCCAGCGCCTCGAGCTCGAGGTCGAGGTACTGTTCGCCGCTGACGTCGACGCCTACGCCGAGCAGTCTGCCACCGGTGAACGGGAAGCCGTCGGAGTACTGGCTGCTGACGGCGTCGCCGCTGTCGTAGCCGATGCACAGACCGTCGCCTGCGAGCGTGAACTTGCCGATCTGGGCGCGCATCGGCCCCTCCGCGACGACTGTGTCGTCGACGTAGAGCTTGCACGTGCCGACGGACTCGCCGTGCTCACCCGTGCTCTCCCTGATGAACTCGACGCCGAGTGCGTGCGCTCCGGGCGCCAGCGCCTCGGAGGTGTACGTCTGCTCTGGCGGGATGCCGAGGAAGTTGTACACGTAGGTGAGCTTGCCGTCCTTGATGAACAGCGAATGGCCGCCGAAGCGTGATCCGTGCGCGAACAGGACGCCCTGAGCGTCCTCCTCGAGCACGACATCCGCGATGATCTTGAACGATCGACCGCGAACATTGACCGCGATGCTTTCGGAAACCGCCGTGGTGTCGGGAAAGTAGACGTACCGTGTTCGCGGCGGCTCATCCTGCGGACGTTCGATCGTCAACTGGTCGCGCGCCGACCGATCATCGAGCGGCAGAACGTGGTTCTTCTCCGCCTCTTCGAACCAGGCATCGATGAGCTCCTTGAGCTTCTCCGGATGCTCCGCCGCAAGATCCTTGGACTCGGAGCGGTCCACATCGACGTGGTACAACTCCCACCGGTCCTCGTCGAAGCGACCGTGGCCGGTGAGCGGGGCATGGATGGCGGCCGCCTTCCAGCCGTCCTTCCAGATGCCACGAGTGCCGAGCATGGCGAAGTACTGAACCTTCTTCTGCGTCGGGCCGTCGGGCTCCGCATCGAACGAGTACCGCATGGAGACACCGTCGAGCGGGCGCTGCTCGACACCACGGAACGTCGTCGGCATCTCGATGCCGACGACATCGAGCACGGTCGCGACGATGTCGGTCGAGTGGTGGTACTGATGCCGGATCTCGCCTGTGGCCTTGATCCCTGCCGGCCAATGGATGATCATCGGATCGCACGTGCCGCCGGAGAACTGCGAGTAGCGCTTGAACATCTGGAACGGCGTCGAGAACGAAGCCGCCCACCCCGTCGGGTAGTGGTTGTACGTCTCGGGGCCGCCCAGCACGCCGATCTTGTCGAGGTTCTCCTTGAGGTCATCAGGGAACCCGTTGAAGAACTTGTTCTCGTTGACCGAGCCGTCCGGCGATCCCTCGCCAGACGCCCCGTTGTCTGCGCAATAGAAGATGAGCGTGTTGTCGAGCTGACCCGTCTCCTCCAGGTAGTCGATGATGCGGCCGATCTGCACATCCGTGTACTCGCTGAATCCCGCGAAAACCTCGGCCATACGGCTGAACAGCCGCTTCTCGTCGTCCGAGAGCGATTCCCACGGCTTGACGTAGTCGGCGGGGTTGGCCTCGTCCTCCGGCATCGGGTTGAACGGCGTGAGCGCCGTGCCCTCTGGCAGGATGCCCCTCTCGATCATGCGCGCGAGCACCCACGTGCGGTAGGCGTCGTAACCGTCGTCGAACACGCCCTTGTACTTGTCGATGTACTCCTTGGGCGCGTGGTGCGGCGCATGGTTCGCCCCTGGACAGAACCACGTGTACCAAGGCTTCGACGGATTCGAGGCGTTCTGGTCACGCAGCAGCCTGATCGTCTGATCCGCGAGGTCCTTCGAGAGGTGGTAGCCGTCTTCCGGCGAGTAGGGCGGCTCGATGAAGTGGTTGTCCTCCACGAGGTCGGGGTACCAGTTGTTCGTCTCGCCGCCGAGGAAACCGTAGAAGCGATCGAAGCCCTGCGAGAGCGGCCATTGCTCCTTGCTGCCGCCGGTCGAGACGTCCTGCTCCGGAACGTTGTGGTCCTTGCCGATCCAGAACGTCGAGTAGCCGTTCTTCTGGAGGATCTGCCCGATCGTCGCGCACTCCTCCGGGATCTGCCCTGAGAAGCCCGGGAAGCCGTTGGTGCCTTCCATGATGTTGCCCATGCCGTTGGCGTGATGGTTGCGGCCGGTGAGGAATGTGGAGCGGGTCGGCGAGCACAGAGCAGTCGTGTGCCACTGCGTGTAGGTCAGCCCGTTCTTCGCAAGCCGATCGAGCGTCGGCATGTTGATGCGACCGCCATACGGCGACCATGACGCCATGCCGGTGTCGTCGTACAGAATGACGAGCACGTTCGGCGCGCCGTCCCTGGCACGCGACTGCTCGTACGGCGCCCAGTCGGCGACCGAATCTCGAACATCGAGCTTGATCGTGCCATTGAACTTCTTCGACATCGTTCCTCCCCTGGACATCGTGAGTCGTCGTCACGGTAAGCCGATCGCCGCGTCACGTACAGGAATTGCTCCCTCTTATCGCCCCACGGGGGTGAACGGAGACGAGTGTGCGCCTTCAGAAGCGGAATCCGCACTCGCGCAACCTTGAGTTCTCGGCTGCAGCGTGCGCTCCGCCATCATCGGGGGACTCTCGCGGCCGGATTCGTGCACTCTCGCGGCCGCACTCGTGCGCTTTCGGGGACGGGCCAACCTCAGGCCTTGCGGCGCCGGCGCAGGATGCCCGCGAGCGCGATCCCGAGACCGGCGACCAGCATGCCGATTGCGGTGATCAGTGCCGGCACGACGCTGGAACCCGTGTCCGACAGTCCGGGCGACGGGTCAAACGAATTGGTCACGACCACCTGCACGTCCGTGCCGTCCCCGACCGTGACGGATGCCGTCTGCACGTTGCCCTCTGTCGCCGGGGTCATCTCCACCTGGAGGGCGCCACCGGTGTCCGTCTCACTCACGACGCACTCGGCGCCTACCGGCAGGTCGGAGTACGTGACGGGGTCCGCCACCGTCAGCGAGCGGTCCGCACCACCCGGTATGGCGATCGGATCCTCGTTCCAGGTGCACGCCAAGTGCACACCGAACGTGTCGTTCTGGTGCTCAGACGCACCCGGCCCGTCCACCTTCTTGGAGACGACGATCTGACCGATCGTGAACGTGTTCGTGACGGTGACGCTGACCGTATCCTCGTCGCCGATCGTCACGACGTGCGGATCGATCACGGTGTTCTGAGCGCCGGCAGCATCCGGTTCGGTGACGATGCATATGGCGCCCGTCGGCACCCCGTCGATCGTGGTCTCGAGCGGATCGTCACCGCCGAGCACCACGTCGTTCGAGTAGACGATGTTCGGATCCGCTCCCGAATAGGTGCACAGGACATGCAGCGTGAACGGTCCGGCACCCCAGGTGGCGGCCCCGGCGCCGTCGACGACTTTCAGCAGATCCAGCGATCCCGCCGTCATGGTGTTCGTGAACGCGACGGTCGTGACGGAGATGATGCGGACCCCGATCGCGAACTGCACGCTGTCGCCGGACGAGCTGACCGGCGGTTGGCCGGTCTGGTTGAGGGTGATGTCGGTCGAACCGGCACCGCCATCGTCGGTTTCCGTCACGGTGCATGCCGAATCCGTGGGCAGATCAGAGAAGGACTGCGACCCGCCATCCGTGATGCTGAACGTCGTGTCCAGGGTGGACACGCCGTTGTAGGTGCAGGACGCGCTGAACGTGAACTCCTGGTCGTACACGAGCGGATCGCCGTTGCGGTCCACTGCATCCGAATCGACCGTCTTCGTGACGGTGAATCCGCCGACCGTGTAGGCGTTGATCACGCGCACCTGCACGGTGTCGTCGGTCCCGTTCGACGTGACGGTCACGCTCTGTGGGACCACGATCGAGGCGACGGCACCGGAGTCGTCCGTCTCCTCGATGCTGCAGACCGTTCCGATCGGAAGGTCGTCGTAGACCACCGGCGTACCCACGGTGAGCTGACGCGCTGCGCCGCCTGGAACATCGATCGTCTCTCCCTGATACGTGCAGGTGGCGAGAATCTGGAAGGTGTCACCTTCGTGGAGTCCGCCTGAGGCGCCGGCGATGACTTTGTCGACCTGGATGCTGCCCACGTCGAACGTGTTCGTCACCGTGAGCTGCAGCGGTGTCGTCTGATCGGTGATCGTCACCTCGCTGACCGTGTTGCCGTCGGCATCCGTGATCGTGGTGCTCGTCGCCCCTTGGTCGTCGGTCTCGGAGATGTCGCAGACCGCACCGATCGGGAGCGGATCGTATGACGCCTCCCAGTTGCCCGCCGACGACAGTTCGCGGGTGGCGCCGCCGGGAATGCTGACCGGTGAACCGTTGTACATGCACGCCACGCTCACCTCGAACGGCCCTTGACCCCACGTGGCCGCGCCGTCGCCGTCGACCACCTTGTGGATGTCCAGCGCACCGGTCTGGAAGTCGTTCGTGGCCGTGAAGGCCTGCGTGTCGCCGTCACCGACGGTGACTGACTCCGGAGTCACGTTGTGCGTCTGTGCGCCGGCGAAGTCCGTCTCCTCGGTGGTGCAGGATGCTCCTGTCGGCAGGTTGTCGATCGTCTTGGTGAGGTCATCCGGCGGGGACAGCTGGAACGTCTCGTCGTAGACGGTGTTCGGGTCGGCACCGTCCAGCGTGCACGTGGTGTGGAACGTGAAGGGTCCCTGCCCGTAATCTGCGGCACCCGATCCGGTGATGACCTTCGTGATGCTCACCGAGCCGACCGTCATGCGGTTGGTGAACGCGGCCGTCGTGATCGTGGCGTCACCCTCGCCGACCGTGAACTGAGTCGAGGATCCTGTGGTGGTCGAGGTGTCGCCTCCCGTCGTCAGTGTGATGTCTGTGGATCCGGCTCCACCGTCGTCCGTCTCTGTCACGGTGCACTCTGCTCCGGTCGGGATGCCGGTGAACGCCTTGGAGTCGCCATCGTGCAGGGTGAAGGTCTGGTCGCCGGCCGGCACGGCCTCCTGGCCCAGATACGTGCAGGACGCCGTGAACGTGAACGCCTGGTCGTAGACGATCGCATCGCCGTCCTGGTTCTCCGCACCACCGTTGTCGACGGCCTTGGTCACGGTGAAGCCGCCGGCTGTGAAGGTATTCGTGATGGTGAAACGCGCCTCATCCGGAGTGCCGACGTACGGATGATCCACCTGGTCGTTCGTGCTGATGTCGCGGTCAGCGGTCAGCGGCGTGGTCGGAGTCACGGTCGCGGTGTCACCGGGAATCGCCGGATCCTCGACGACCGTGCAACTCGCGAAGAGCGGCAGGTTCACCGGTCCCGTCGTGTTGTCGTAGACGAACACGGTGCCGTCCGACGGCACACTGGGGCGGCTCGCGTCGCTGCCGTCGGCGAACACCAGGTCGACGGCCTGCCCATTCGACGTGCAGGTGACCAGCATCGGATACGAGGTCGGCAGAGTGACGTCGCCGGCGAAGTCGGGCGCGTCGACCTCCTTCACCATCTGCAGCTGTCCGGTCGCCGTGGCGACGGCGACGCGCTGCGGCTCGGCCGGGAGTTCTCCATGCTCCGGCTGGGATACCGTCGCGACCGTGCGAGACGCGCCCGCGAAGGAGTTGTACGCGATCGGCTCGCCCGACGGCACCGCCGACTCCTTGGGAAGGACCGACGGCGTGCGCGTGTCGAAGGTGATCGAGAGCGTCGAGCCAGGACGCAGCCCGGAGCCGAGCGGGGTATCCGGATAGGTCACGACGAACTCGACGCTGCGCGCCGCGGCGAGCTCCGACTCCGGGGTGTTGGAGTCGAACGCCGTCCAGCCGAAGTCGCACGCCGGATCCGCCGACGTCTGATCGGTGTACACCCTGATCGCGTTCTCGTTGCAATCCTGGCTGAGCACCTGCGTCGAGTAGTACGCGGTCAGCGTCGCCAGAGGATCGAGATTCGCCTCGACACTTCCGACCAGCGTGGTCGCGAACTGCGACCCACGGCTTCCCGGCACGATCACGCCCTGGTCGCCCACCGCAGGCAACGTGTCCACGGCGGCGATCACGCGGGCGTTCGCATTGCCCGAATTGGTGAAGTCGAGTCTCCAGGTCTCGTTGCCGCCCGGTCGGGTGATCGGTGCGCACGGATAGCTGTAGAAGTCGTCCGTGGGCGTGCTGCACTCGTCGGCGCCGGTGCCTGCGACGTTGAGCACGCCGAGGTCGTCCTGGCTCGGATCGGCGGGGTCCCCCGCGCTGTCGCCCTTGACCCACTTTTTCATCGAGACGACGGAGCTGGCTGCCGGAGCGACGGTCGTGTCGGCCGCGCACTCCGCCACGTTGTTCGTGTCCGGATTCGGCACCATGTCCGTCGTCGTCGACTGACAGGTCTCGAAGAGGCGATCAGACGTCGCTGTCACCGTATTGTGGATGACCGTGTCCGGATCGAGGCCGGGGCGGAACAGCAACGGAGCGCCCACGGTCAGCGTCCACCCGTGCAGGAAGACGAAGTCGTCGGGAGTCGTCACGGTGATGATCCCTGTCGACTCGTCGAGATGGGCTGAGAAGCCCGTCGTGTCGCCGATCTCGCCGTTCGGTCCCATGAGCGTGAATGTGTAGGCGGGCGGTGTCGGCTCGATCACCGGCGACTGGGCCGGGTTCCCGACGAGCGGCGTGATCTGGTCGGTGACCGTCAGCCCTGTCATGTCCCATTGGCCCGTGTTCGTGACGGTGAAGACATACGGGATCGAACCGTTCGCATCCAGCAGACCGGCCGACCCTCGGGTCTTGGTCACCTTGATCGAGTTCACCAGGTGCTGCACGAGAGTCGTCGCGGTGGCCGACGAGTCGTCGGTGAAGGTCTGTCCCGGACCGAACTGGGCGTCGCCGTGCGAGCGCACGGTATTGGTGATGACCCCGAGCTGGGTCTCGCCGGGGTTCGGCTGCAGGTCGGGCCGGTCCGTGCCGACCAGCAGGCTCGGATCGCTGCGCGTGAACTCCCGCCGCGTTGTGTTCAGCGAATAGCTGAGCTTCGGGTTGTACGGCCGCTCCCACTGCACGGGCGTGCCGTCCACGAGCTCCCGCGCCTCGAAGCGCACCCCGACGACCTGCGAGGCGGACACGCCGGTCGGCAGGCCGAACGTGACGGTCCCGGTGGACGACACCCAGTCGCCCGTCGTCCAGCACGCGGAGGTCTGCGTGACGACCGTTCCGTTGCAGGATGCCACGAGCTGGCCGGCGACGACGGCCCACGTGATCGTCTTGCCGTTCGCCGGATCGTCCGTGAGCACATCCATCCGCACGTCGTTCACCGGGGCCGGCACCGCGATCGACGCTCCCGTGTAGTCCATCGTGTTCCAGAACGTCGGCGTGTCATCCGTCGTCGTCATGAGGATCGTGCGTGCGTTCCCGTTCGGCTGCGACACCAGCGTCGAGGTGTAGTTCGGGGGCGTGACGTCCTCGGTCATGGTCGGCGGGTCGATCGACTTCTGGGTCGCGACGGTGTAGTTCGCCTCGACGATGTTGAACGACGCGTCGGCATCCGCCTCACCGGAGCTGCAGAACCCGCTCGGCGGGTCGGTGCACGGGATGCGGTCGGGGCTGTCCACCTGAACGTGGGCGTCGTTCTCGACGGCGTTGCCGTTCGTCGGCTGCATCGGCAGCTCCGACGAACGATAGGTCGACCGCAGCTGCCAGGTGAGCCCCACGACGCCCTGGGCCGCCGCGTTGATGATCGGCGCGCCGTCCGGGGTGCCGAAGGACACCTCGATGCCTGTCACCGTCGCCAGGTCCGTCGGCGACAACGCCTGAGCGTCGGCGAGCGTGTACGTGCCCGCGGAGGTGCCGCCGGTCAGCGTGACGGTCGTGTCGTCCGCCGTGGCGCCGGGAGGCGGGGTGACCGTGTCGATCGAGTAGAGGTTCAACGTGTCGAAGACGGTCGGCGCCGCTTGGCTCGCGGACGGATCGGAGATGACCATCGACGAGATCTTCCCCGCCGTGTTGTTGATGCCCGTCATCGTGGACGAGATGAGCGGATAGTCGGACTGGTCCGTTCCCTCCTGTGGCAGACCGAGGTCGGTCTGATCGAACGACTTGGAGAGCTCGACGTTCACCGGCGAGTCCGTGATCGTGATCGTGTCGTTCGCCTGCGAGGTGTACACGCTGTCGTCCTGGAGCGTGCCGTCGCCCTGCACCGTGTTGTTCACGACGCCCGGATCGCCGGTGTTGTACGTGTAGGTGTGCTCGGTGCCGAGCACGTACTGGGTTGGGTCGCTGCGAAGCGTGTCACGAAGCGTCCACACCAGGTTCAAGGGACGTGAGAAGTCGTACGACGACCCGATGCCCGCTCCGGCCGTCCGCTCCGAATAGACGAACCGCAGGCCCGTTGCCTCCTGCTGCTGAGACCCGCTGAGGGTGTAGCCGCCGAACTGGCCCGTGCACCCGCTCGAGCAGGCCTGAGCCGTGATGTCGACCCACGCGCCGTTCTCGTACAGGCTGACCTCGCTGATCACGTCCTGCGCGATCTGCGGGTCATCGGCCGTCGTGATCGGCGCGATCTGCTTGAGGTTCCAGGCGTCGAAGACGCTGGTGGAGACGTCGGTCAGCTCGCCGAGGGATGCCGGGTCGTTGATCGCCATCGACTTGAGGTTCAGGCCGGAGGTCGACCATCCGATCCGCGTGGTGCGGTCCTCGCCGGAGAGTGCTGGCACGGTGTCCTGGGTCCACGCCTTGTCCACGAACTGCGGTCCGGTGCCGCCGCCGTTGATCGGAATGATGTCGATGCTCGCGTCCGCGCAGTCCGTCTGCGGCGAGCGCACGGCGTTCGGGTTTGCGACCTTGCTGCACACGCTGTTGTCGACGGTGACCGGAGTGTCGTTCGTCTGCGTCGTCTCGACGCCGATGGTCGGGGTCACGTTGAATCCGGGCGGGAGCGTGTCGGCGCACCCGTCCGCCGTGCTCGGCAGGAACACGAATTGGATTCCGCCGATGTCGGACTTCAGATCGGCCGGAACCGTGTACGTGTAGTTCTGCACCGGGCCTTCGATGCCCTCGGCACCGGGGAAGGTCACGTACTTTCCCTGCGAGACGGACCAGTAGTTCACCGTGAGGGTGGAGCAGTTGGGGATGTCCGTCTGCACGTTGTCGGCCGTGAACTGGTTCCAGAACCCGGTCGTGTCCGTGCCCGGATTGTTCGGGTCGGAGATGACGAGGGTGTTCGAGCCCACCGATGAGTCGTCCGACACCTTGCCGGTGAGCGAGATCGTGGCCGTTGTTCCCGGGACGCCGTAGATCTGGGACGGCGTGATCTTCTTCGTCACCTCGGTGTTGACGGTCAGCGGCGAGATGGTGAAATCGGCCTTCGTGTCTGCCGTACCCGTCTGGTCTTCGCTGTTCGTGACCGAGGTGTCGACGAAGTTCGTGCTCGACTTCACCGTGACGACCCGGTTTGCCGTGACCTCGATCGGGATCTGCGCGTACGTGCCCGACTGGATGCCGTCGGTGCCCGGGGACTCGTAGGTCACACTGAACCCGTCGACTGTGCATCCCGATTGCGGATCCGGAAGCGTGTTCACCGTCGTCGTCGAATCCGTCGTGGATGCGCAGTCGGTGTAGGTGTAGGTGATCGTCGCCTCGGTGGCCGCCACCGGCCACGTGAGATCGCTTCCGAATCCGGTGAAGGTCAGGCCCTGCTCGCTGAACCCCGGCTGACCCGACGTGGGCTCGTTGATCGTCAGGGACTCGACATCCTGCTCCCCGACGGTCGCCTTGACATCGGCCGTGGCCGATTGCCCCGACAGCAGGGTCGTGTCGTCGAAGGACTTGGTGATGGACACGTCGGGCGCGTTCGCAGACATGGTCACGTCTGCGGTGTCGGTCGCCGGGTCGCTGGACTCTCCGTTCTTCTGCACGATGGTGCTGGCGTCGTTGTGGATCGTGACCGACGTGCCCTCGGGGATGGTCGTGACCTGGTCGTTGGTGGTCGAGTGGATGACGACCTTGCCTGATGCGCCAGGCGCGTACGTGCCGTGGAAGGTGACGCGGATGCCCTCGGGCATGTCCGGCGGCACGGGCGGGGTGCTGGTCCATGTGCCGTTCACGAGGTACTCGATGTCGGTGCTCGTCGTGGTCGGCGGAGGTGTGATGTCCGGCGCTCCGGTGAAGTCGATGTACTGGAGGTTGGTTGGCGGGCTGGCGGGGTCGACGGGATCCTGCACCACGATCGTGTCGACGTTCTGGTTGGACTGGTTGCTCGGCGTCAGCGTCCAGTCGACCGGTCGCCCCGGCACCGCCGGGATCGTGCTGACCGACGCGTTCTTGCTCATGTCGGCGACGAGCGTCGTTGGCACGTTCAGCGTGATATCCGCCGTCCCGTTCTTGCTCGGCGCGTTGTCGGCGTTCGCCGTTGCGGTGTTCGTGATGGTCTCGCCGTTGTACGTGCCCGGAACGTCGGTCGGTACCTGGGCGGAGACCGTGATGATGACCTGATTGCCGGCGATCATGCCGGTCTCCGGCGTTCCGTTGTAGGTCCAGCCCTCCGTTGGCGTCACGACGAAGCCGGTCGATCCCGCATAGGTGACGCTCACCGGGCCGCCGGACGAGAGCGACGCAGTGACCTGCGGGCTGGCGTTGGGGTTGAGCACGAGGGGAGCCGGCAACTCGTCAGCGATGTTGGCGTTGATGCAGCCACCGACCGTGGTCGAACTGCACGACACGGTGATCCGGTATTGGAACGTGTCGCCCGGTTGAAAGGTGGTCTGCGTTCCGACCACTTGTTTGGTGATCTGGAACGCCGCGTCGGGATCGGCTGCGGCCGCCGGCGTCGCCCCGATCAAGGCTCCGCTGAGCGTCAGGGCGACGACTCCGACGATCGTCGCCACCCGCATTGTCCACGAACGCAGTCGCACGTGCGCACCCCCCGATGCCGACGATCCGAGGGCAGGCCGAACCGTCGTCTCTCTGCCATCGTGCCTCTGACCAGCGGATTCGCGCCACCCTCGACCCCATCCGACTGGGGTGAGATCACCCCACCAGGGTGGCCATACCATCGCCACATGGATGCCCGCATCGCGCCCATCGTGCTCATTCCCGCGCTGGCACTTCTCGCGCCGATCCTGTCGGCACTCGTCGGCCGGGTCGCGAAAATACCCCTGGTCGTGTTCGAAATCGTGCTCGGCATCCTTGCCGGGCCGAGCGTGCTGGGCTGGATCCCGAAATCGGATGCCCTCACCACCGTCTCCAACTTCGGCCTCGCGTTCCTCTTCTTCATGGCCGGCAACGAGATCGATTTCGCGACCATCAAGGGACGACCGCTGAACCGGGCGATCATCGGATGGCTGATCTCGCTCGCAGGCGGACTGGCCCTCGGCATCCTGCTCGCACCCTCGCCGATCGCGGGGATCTACGTCGGCATCGCTCTGTGCTCCACGGCGCTCGGCACGCTGATGCCGCTCCTTCGCGACGCCGGAGAGCTGCGAACTCCGTTCGGACTCGCGGTCACGGCGGTCGGAGCCATCGGCGAGTTCGGGCCGCTCGTGGCGATCTCGCTCTTCCTCTCCGGGCGCACACCGCTGGCCGGAGCGCTCGTGCTCATCGGATTCGTCATCATCGCGGGACTCGGGGTGTGGCTGGCATCCCTCGGAACGCACGAGCGGTTCCACCGACTGGTGACCGCGACCATGCACACCAGCGGCCAGTTCGTCGTGCGGTTCGCGGTGGCCATCATCGCGGGACTCGTCGGGCTCAGCATCGCGCTGGGACTCGACATGCTTCTCGGAGCGTTCGCCGCCGGCATCCTCACCCGGGTACTGCTCTCCGGTGCCCGCCAGGAGGCGTCGGAGCAGATCGAGGGCAAGCTCGAGGCGGTCGCGTTCGGCGTCATCGTCCCGGTGTTCTTCCTCACGACCGGGATCACTTTCGACCTGCGCGGGCTGCTCGCCGACACCCGAGCACTCATCCTGCTGCCGATCTTCCTGGTGCTCCTGCTCGTCGTGCGGGGCCTTCCCGGACTCATCGCCTCACCCAAGGGCGCGACCGGCAAGGATCGGGCGGCCCTGACGCTGTTCACCGCCACCGGTCTGCCCATCATCGTCGCGGTGACGAACATCGGCATCGAACAGCACGAACTGTCGTCCGGGACGGCGAGCGCGCTCGTCGGCGCGGGGATGCTGTCGGTGCTGCTCTTCCCGGTGATCGCGTTGGCGCTGCGCAAGGTCTCCAGCGACGGCGGCGTGCGCCCGCCCGACACCGAGCACGTGCCCACCGTGGGTTGAGTCGCGCCGGGTGTCGAGTGCGCTCCGACGATTGCGAGCTCGAACGGTACTGAGGGCGGGTGCGCTCAGCGTTCGACGACGAACGACTCCCCGGGCGCACCGCACCACACCGCCTTCTTTTGTTCAGGTCGCGACGCGGCCCTTGCTCCGAGAACCGGAGCTCGCAACGAATACCGAAGGTTTCCTCCGGTATTCGTTGCGAGAGCGCGATCACTCCGATTTTCGCGACGCAGCGCGCGGCGGGCTACGGGTTGCGGATGGCGGGCTGCGGGCTGCGGATGGCGGGCTAGGGTTGCGGGCCGCTCAGCGTTCGACGACGAACGACTCCCCCGGGCGCACCGCACGCAGCTGGTAGGCGCCGGCGAAGCCGAGCGCCCGGGAGGTCCACTGCGGCGTGACCGTGCGGGCATCCGTGTCGAACGTCAGCGTGAGGCGGTGCGGGGTGTCGATGAATGCGATGTCGATGCGCGGGGTGGCAACGGCATCCGCATCGAGGATGCCTCCCCTCGCCGCGATCGGAACCTCGAGCGTCCCCGACGCCCCGCCCTCGGTGACCGCCCAGGAGCCGTCGCCCACCCGACCGCCGACGGTGTCCGTCGGCGTGGACGACGTCGACGGCACCGACACGGCGGCGACCCATCCCTGCGCGTTCGCTCGGGCTGCGTCGTCGGAGACGGCGTCGGGCGCCACCGGCTGGTGCGGGGCATCGGCTGCGGTCTCGTCGGCGGGATCCTCGTGCAACGTGACGGTCCAGCTCTCGGCGGCAGTGCCGCCGCCGTCACCGGCGCCGTCGCGCTGCAGCACGACGCGCGTCAGCTGCGGATATCCGTCGGGATCCTCCGGGTCGCCGACCGCGCGGTACTCACCAGCCGCCGAGGCGTCCAGCTGCGCGAACGGCCGGAGATCCGCAGGGAAGGGGATGCTCCGCTCGAGACCGAGCAACGCCTCTCCGCCGTCCGGCCGAGGTACGAGCGGCTCGTCGTGGAACGCGGGCAGCAGGTGCTCCCACACCAGGTTCAGCTCGTGCTGCATGTCGTGCACCTGCGCGGTGATGGCGACCACGGCATCCTGCTCGGGCAGCACGAGGCAGAACTGGCCGAATGCCCCGTCGCCGCGGAACCCGTTGCGGGACATCCAGAACTGGAAGCCGTAGCCCTGCGCCCAGTCGGACTCCGGCGCGAGCGGATCGCCCGGCGTCGCATTCGCGACCTGCAGGCTCGTCGCCTCCTTCACCCACCACTCCGGCAGCAGGCGGCGGCCGTCCCACACGCCGCCGTCCAGGTAGAGCCGGCCGAGCTTCGCGACCGCCTCGGGCGGTGCGAAGAGTCCGGAGAAGCCGAGCTCGACATCCGCCGGCTGCTGCTGCCAGCCGAGCTGCGGGATCCCGAGCGGTTCGAAGAGCCGCGGCCGCAGGTAGTCGGTGAGGCGCTGGCCCGAGCGACGCTGCACGATCACGCCGAGGGTGTAGGTGGCAAGCTGGTTGTAGGTGAACACCGTGCCCGGCTCGCGCTCCGGCGGGGTGGCGAAGAACTGGCGGATCGGATGCTCGCGGTCCTGCCAGAACGACACGATCATGTCCTGCAGGTGGCCGGTCGCCATCGAGGCGAGATGCCGCACCAGGATGCGCCTGCTCTCCGGCGCGACGCTGTCGGCATACTCCGGGAAGTAGTCGACGGCAGGGGTGTCCAGGTCGAGAAGACCCTCCGCGGCGGCGAATCCCGCCGCCGTGCTCGTGAAGCTCTTACTCAGCGAGTACACGAGCTGCGGGCGCGTCGTGGCGTACGGCGCCCACTGGGCGGAGGCGATCACCGCGCCATGCCGCACAACGATCAGCGCATGCGGATCGATCGCGGGATCCGCGTCGTAGGCGTCGATGAGGGCGCGGATCCCCGCCGGATCCACACCCTCCGCCTCCGCGGTGCTCGTGCGCCAGAACGCTGCTCTCGCATCGTCGTCGCCGTCTGTCACTGTCGCGTGGGCTTCGGTGGACCGGCCGGATGAGGTGGGCACGGGCATCCTCTCGTCGTCATTGAGCGTGTCGTTCGAGCATGTCATTTTCGGCTCGTCCATGCTGCGCTCGACCGAAGAGCTGACGACCACGTACGGTCATTTTGTTACTAGTCACTAATCAGTAACATAACCATCATGGCGGAGCGGATGCGCGGAGATGCCCGGCGGGCACAGGTTCTGGAGATCGCGGCACGTGAGTTCGCGGAACGCGGGCTCTCCGGCGCGTCCGTTGAGACGATCGCTCGCGAGGCGGACATCACCCAGGCGTACGTGTTCCGCATGTTCGGCACCAAGAAGGCACTGTTCCTCGAACTCGTGACCGCGGCGTTCGACAGGGTCAGCGACGGCATGCTGCTGGCCGGCGACGGACTGACGGGCACAGAGAGCCTCGCGCGCATGGGCGCTCAGTACTACGACCTTCTCGCCGACCGCACGGCACTTCTTCTCCAACTGCAGGGCTTCGCCGCGTGCGGCGATCCAGAGGTGCAGGCCGTCGTGCGCGAACGGCTCGCCCGCATGTGGCAGGTCGTCGCCGACACGACCGGTCTCGACGCCGTCACCGTCAAGTCATTCCTCGCGTTCGGCATGCTGCTGAACGCGGGAGCAGCCGTCGACGTCGCGGCGATCGACGAACCGTGGGCCGACGGCATCCGCACGCTCGTCAAGCCGGGACTGTTCGACCACATCACCGCCGAGACGAACAGGTGAGCACGTCGCCGACCGCCGGCCCGGCGCACCGACTGGGCGCGGCTCTCGTCACGATCGCCTTCCTCGGCGCCGTCATCGGCGGAGTCGGCGCACCGCTCATCACCTCCGTCGCCCTCCATCTCGACGTCCCCCTGGATGCCGCGCAGTGGACGCTCACCGTCACGCTGTTCTCCGGGGCGATCGCCGCACCGGTGCTCGGCCGTCTCGGCACCGGCCCCCACCGCCGTGCCACGGTGCTCGTCACGCTCGGACTCGTCGCGCTCGGCGGCCTCCTCACGGCGGTGCCGCTCCCACCGGGAGGCTTCTCATTCGGGACGCTGCTGGCCGGCCGCGCGCTGCAAGGCCTCGGCCTCGGTGCGCTGGCCCTGCTGATGAGCGTTGCGCGCGACAACCTGCCGGCGGAACGCGCTCGCTCCACGATCGCGACCATCTCCGTCGCCGGAACCGTCGGCATCGGCGTCGCCTACCCGCTCATGGGACTGGTCGATCAGTACGCAGGGCTCCGCGCCGCCTATGGGCTCGGCTTCCTCATCTCACTCGCCGGAGTCGTCATCGCCTGGCGCGCGATCCCGCGGGATGCGCCACGTGCGGGCATCCGCATCGACGTCGGCGGCGCCGTGCTCCTCGGCCTTGGCACGCTCGGCCTTCTGCTCTGCGTGGCGCAGCCGTCGGTGTGGAGGATGCCGTTGGTCGGGGCATCCGTCCTCGTCGTCGCAGGTATCGCGCTGGCCGTCTGGGTGGTGGTGGAGCTGCGCTCGTCGGCTCCGCTCGTCGACGTGCGACTTTTCGCGCACGGCGGATTGCTCAGTGCCAACGCCGCGATGCTCACCTCGGGCGTCGGCATGTACCTCCTGTTCTCGCTTCTCACGCGCTTCGTGCAGACGCCGCAGGCGGCCGGCTACGGATTCGCGCTCTCCGGTCTCGCCGCTGGGGCCGCGCTCATTCCGTTCTCCGTGTTCGGATTCATCGCCGGCAGGCTGACGCCCTGGATGACGCGCCTCGCGACCGCGAGGTGGACGTTCGTGATCCATGCCGCCTTCGTCGCCATCGCCGCGATCGTCTTCGCGGCCGTTCCGTGGTCACTCATCGCGACGCTCACCGCCATGGCGGTGCTCGGCTTCGGGGTGGGCGGGGTCTCCGCGACCATGCCGGGGCTCGTGCTGGCCGGCACACCGGCGACAGAGACGGCGAGCGTGCTGTCGATCAACCAGATCGTGCGCAGCGTCGGATTCAGCATCGGAAGCGCCCTCGCCGGCCTGCTGCTCGCGATGGCGACCTCGCACGGCAGTGTGTTCCCGGCAGAGAACGGCTACGCGATCGCCGCCGTCTGCGTGCTGCCGTTGCTCGTGCTCAGCGCGGCCGTCATCCTCGTTCCCCGTCGCCGGTGAAGCGCTCGTAGTCGTCCCAGGTGTCGATGTCGTCGGCGACGTGGGCGTCGTCCCCGATCGCCGTGACCGCGAGCCCGGCGAGCAGGGCGCGAACGGACTGGTCACGCCCGGCATCCGGGAGAGCGGATGCCGCTGCCCTCAGGGCAGACGTTCGGTAGACGCCCGTGAGCCATTGCGCACGGCCGGTGGAATCCGCGAGGCAGGCGCCGTCGGCGTCGGATGGCAGGGCACTCAGCTCCCGATCCAGCCGCGCCACCGCCTGGTCCACGCGCGGAAGGTCGCAGGCGAGCACGAAGGTCCACTCCGGGACCGGATGCGGATCCGGCGGTGCCAGCGCCGTGACGATCGCCGCCGCCGGGCCTGAAAACGGCGGATCCTCGCGACGCCACTCGATCGCAACCTCACGACCGGTCGTCGGCGCGCCACCAGGTTCCGCGCCTGCAGGTTCCGCGCCACCGGAATCCGCAGCTCCAGGTTCTGCACGGTCCGGGTCGAGCGCCGTCCCATCGCCAGGACGCGGACCCACGATCACCACGGTGCCGCATCCGACTGCTGCCACGGCAGCGACTGCCGCGTCCAGCAACGACCGTCCCGCCACCTTCAGGGACGGCTTGTCGATGCCGGCCATGCGGGAGGCGCGACCGCCGGCGAGGAGGATCGCGCCGCGAGAGGGCGCATCCGGATCCGCAGTGCTCATCACCTCAGCATGGCAGCACGCCGGACGCGGTACGCCCGTCGACCATTGCTCCGCAACTGCGGATCTATGGGCCTGAAACAACCGCAGTCGCGGTGATACGGTGACCACATGCCCGCAAGCTACAAGATCGCGCAGGCCGCGCGACTTCTCGGCGTGAGCGACGACACCGTGCGTCGCTGGGTGGAGCAGGGTGCGCTTGAAGTGACGGATGCCACGCCCACCGAGATCCCGGGTGACGCGCTCGCCCAGCGGGCCGTCGAGCTCGCCCGCGCGGCGGACGACCCCACCGACGTGCTCTCCAGCGCTCGCAACCGCTTCACCGGGATCGTCACGCGCGTCATCGCGGACGAGGTCATGGCGCAGGTCGACATCCAGGCAGGACCGCACCGTGTCGTCTCACTGATGAGCACCGAAGCCGTCCGCGACCTCGGCCTCGAGGTCGGTTCGCTCGCCGTCGCCGTCGTGAAGGCCACGAACGTCATCGTCGAGGTGCCGGGCACCTGACCCGGCCGCACCACCCCCGACCACCACGAGCACCACCGAACCCCTCCCGGAGGAACGACATGCGCCGCCTGCCCCTTCTCCTCGCCGCCACCGCATCCGTGGCCCTTCTGCTGGCCGGGTGCTCAGGAACCTCGGGTGCCGCCGACACGTCCACGGCGACGGCCAGCTCGACGACCGACACCCTCAGCGGCGACGTCACGGTCTCGGCTGCGGCATCCCTGCAGGGCGCGTTCGACAAGGCGGCCGCGGAGTTCGAGAAGGCGCACCCCGACGTGCACGTCACCGCGAACTACGACGGATCCAGCACCCTGGCCACGCAGATCCTCGGCGGCGCGAAGGTCGACGTCTTCGCGTCGGCCGACGAGGCGAACATGGCGAAGGTGACGGACCCGGGGCTGGCATCCGATCCGTCGATCTTCGCCCGCAACGCCCTCGTCATCGTCACCCCGAAGGACAACCCGGGCAACGTGAAGTCGCTGAGCGACCTGGCGGACCCGAGTCTCAAGGTCGTGCTCTGCGCGCCAGCCGTGCCCTGCGGATCCGCCGCCCAGACCCTGCTCGACAACGAGAACGTGAAGGTCACGCCGGTGAGCCAGGAGCAGAACGTGACAGCCGTGCTCACCAAGGTGGAGAGCGGTGAGGCCGACGCGGGTCTCGTCTACGTGACGGATGCGGCAACGACCGACAAGGTGAAGACCATCGTGCCGGCCGGCGCCGACAAGGTGATCAACTCCTACCCGATCGTGGTGCTCAAGGATGCTCCGAACCCGACAGCGGCGAAGGCGTTCGTCTCGTTCATCACCGGATCCGAGGGGCTGAAGATCCTGGCGTCGTTCGGATTCCAGAAGCCATGAACCGCCGCGGCTACGCGCCGCCGCTCCTGGCGATACCGGCGATCATCGGTCTCGCGTTCCTCACGCTGCCGCTGGCGGCCCTGGTCGGTCACGTCGAATGGTCGACGCTCTGGGCGGACATCACCTCGCCGCAGGCACTGGACGCGTTGCAGCTCTCGGTGATCACCGGACTCGTCGCCACGGCCCTCTGCCTGCTGCTGGGCGTGCCGCTCGCACTGCTCCTCGCGCGTGTGGGCGCCCTCACGAC